>CAXSFM010000003.1:0-373444 GCA_964236735.1 uncultured Pyrinomonadaceae bacterium | reverse complement strand
CGAACGAGGTATTCTTCAAACTACCACTCGTTGCACTTACAAGTTGAATTCAAGTATCCCATCATGCGAGTATCCCGCAGATGTCGCCTTCGGCGACTCACCACGAACAAAAGCCTTCAACTCACTCACGTAGCTTTGCGCTTGCGAGGCTTCTTTGTAGTAGCTGGCTTCTCAACTTTAGGACGGCCACGCTCCGGCGGCTGAAACTTCTCGACAGCAGCGCGCGGAATATGCCACACCGCGCCGCGCGGATTATCTTCCAGCTTCGCGCCTTCAAACCTACCTTCACGCACCCATAATGCGAGTGTTGGATACGGTACTTCATAGCCCCGCTTTTGCAGGATCGCCAACGCCTCTTTAGTTGAAACCATGTCCATGTAGAAAACCTATAGCACGAAATAAAAGAAAAGGGAAGAAAAGTTATAGCACGATGAAGAATTATGTTGCATGTAATCTTATATCGTGCTATAAGTATTTGTGTTGGTAAGTCATTCCGCAGCAGAGAAGGGAAGCCGAACATGATTCAGATTCAACGCAGAGAGCAGTTCGAGCGAGCAGCCGCACGACTCAACCAAGAGCCGCAATCAATTCGCCGTCACGAACCCGGTCTATGGATTGTCACCAACAAGAGCAAAGGCCATAGCTACCCCGTCCGCATCGAGCGTCAGGACGGCAAGTTATTTGTGACGTGTGGCTGTGAGGCCGGGACGCCGCACTTCGGGCGACGTGTCCCGATGGTCTGCAAACACGCGGCGGCTCTAATTATTTTCCTGCGCGCTGTCCGCCAGATGCGCGCTGCCGTCTCGCACTAGCAAGCAGGGCTTATCTCTGCGCTAACAGAGATAAGCCCCTCAACCTTTTACCAGCCCGCAAAGGAAGGAAAAAGTTAATGAAGAATAAACCCAACACCAGCCCGCGCACAAAGCAGGGCGTCACACCGAAGGCTCAAGACTCACTGGAAGCACTCGCCGCGCACATCAGCGCCGTGCTCAATCATCCGCGCGTGCCGCATCGCATCTACACCGCGCTCTCCGACGAACTCTCTGACATCACCGGCGGCGCGCTGAACGAAATCACGGACGGCGCGCCGTTCATCACGCGCGGTCTGGAACTCTTCTATGAGCGACGCGCGCCGGAAGGAGGTGCGCGCTGATGCCGAGAACGAAGAAAGCGACACCGGCGAAGCCAAAGACCGGCGAGGTCATCCAATTCGCCGACCTGAGAGCCATGCGAGACGTGCGCCGCGCTGACATGCGCCTGAGCGTACATGTCGTCAAAGGGGAAGGCGAGCGCGGCGACCTCGTGCTATGTGGACTTAAATCCGGCGGGTTCACCTTCGCGCGCGTGACGGTGAAGCGCGAAGAGAACGGCGCGTCGGTCTGGGAGATAGATTCGCGGGATATGAATATTGACTGCTTCTACGGGCGCGTCGTGCTGATCGAGAACGCGGAAGAAGGCGGTGCAGCATGAGACGCAAACCATGCCGCACGCCGAGAGTCTGCCGTCCACAACCGAAGCCGCGCACCGTGTTGAGGCGATAGCGGTTTGCCTCAGAGCGCGTGACCAATCAGACAAAAGAGGGGCAGGGCAGTCACCTTGCCCCTTCATTCCTTCTTGCCATCTTTGCGCTCCTGCCGGGCGACTCGCCGGTCTACATTCAACCGTGCGGCAGCTTTGGCCTCTTCTACTGTCGCACAGTTACTGCCCACCACTGATAAGGCGTATGTCTTGGCCTGTGGATTGCCGACCATCGCGAAATAAGCGGGCACATCCGTCCCGACGGTGTGCGCGTTCTGACATATTTCCACGTCATAGCCGCGATCTTCATACTGCTCCACTGTCAGGTCACCCTCGTCATCCGGCTTCCTTGCCAGCAGGTAAACCTGAACCCCGACCTTCTTATCTTCCTGCGATAATTTGAGCGCCGCCGTGAAATGAGCCGACGCGGCGGCCTCGTCAAACTCAGGCCAGTTAGTGACATCAGCTTCGATGAGGAACTGTACCAGGAAGAGTTTTGTTTTTGTCATATCGTTGATGCTCTGATTGATGATACAACCTAAAACGTTTTAGGCTCCGAGTTTCTAGACTTGTCAGTCTTGGACGCGATTTTTGGATTGATCTGCCGGCGATGCTTCCAAATCGTCGCCTCTGTTCATTGACGCATAACCTTGTGCAACTCTATGAAAGACTTCTTAACAAATCTTGGCTCAATTTACTGGTGGCTCAGTGTTGTTCTTGTGGGCATAGTGATAAATCTGTTCAGTGCTTATCTTAGAGATAACTTTGATGACTACATAGGAAGAGTTTCAGATATATGGAGGAATAGATCAGAAAAGAGAAAAGCTGCCAGGCAAGAAAAATTAAGCAGTTTAATTGGAAAACCCCACGAGCAAACTATGGTGTCGTTGAACGCCATACATGACATGATCAGATCTGCAATTTTCTATATTTTAGGCTCGGCTGCATTTATCGCAGTGATAATTGATGAAGATAGTATCACCCTCGATAAGTTAAATAATAGAATTAGCTTTCTTCTCGGAGCAATGGGAACTGTAGTGTACTTTATGGGAATGAAGTTTTTTCTCGCGGCACTGTCGAAGAAGAATCTACTTCAAGATGCACGCAAAAAGGAACGAGAGGACGCAGATAAATCCATTTCATAGTCTCAACTTGCCGTCAGCAGATTGTCAAACAAAAACGGCTGCTGCTTGTCGTTCTTCGGATTGAGCCGCACCCGGAAACTGACAACCTAAAACGTTTTAGGTGGCACTCATCACTTGACCTCGTCCCCGAAAATAACGGACAGAACCGGCCAACCGGCCAACCGGCCAAGCGCGCTGAAGCGCCGTCACGAGCGCGAGCGCAATAGCTCTCTCGCCTGCCAGTCGCCCTTGCGTGCCAGCTCTTCAAGAAACTTCTGCACGAAGTCGGGTTGCGGTTCGGCTCCCGCTTGAATTGCCTCGACGCTCTCATTAACCGGCACAATTTCGCATTTCTCGGCGGCTACAGGCTCATTCTCTACGTCGCGGACGTGCGCCGGGGACACACTCTCAGGCGCGAGTACTACAACTTCGGCTGTAGTACTCGGCTCTTTTTGTGTTGCACCTGCGCGCCGTGCGAGTCTTTTTTCGAGGTCTTCTCTGGCCGCAGTTTCCGAAGGCTCGCCCGCCGCAAAGTAGATCGAGCGGACACGCCCGCCATCGCGCACCTTGCGAATATAAACCCGCTTGCCCCGTCGAAGTTCCCAACCCATCCACCTCGGCCTCCCGTTCAGACATTCGCAAATCTCTCTCGCAGCCGCGTCTTCATCGCCTCGTCGCAGTCGAGTCCGTCAATGTGCAGGGGCACATAGAGGCCGGGAAAGTTGGCTTGATGCGCGCGGATGGCGTCGAGATGCTCACCGTAAGTAGATTCGGGCGTGAGCGCGGGGATAGGCACGCGCAACTCGTTCGCCGAACTCTTGCCGGCAGCCGAAGGAGGCGGCGTCGCCGAACGGGGTCTTCGTGGATCGGTGCGTGCGGCGACCGACAGGCACGACGCCGCGTCCTCGCCGGCTCGCATGATGTCGGCGAGGTCGTTAAAGAGCGTGCGCGCCGGCGCGGACAGGCCGCCGATCTCGTTTCTGAGCGGTGCGCCGCTCTGCTCCAGCTCCGCGACGGCGAGCCTGATGCGCGCGCGCTCGACTGAGAGCCGGTCAGCCCACGCTCGCAGGTTTGCGACCGCCGTCTCACGCAGGCCGCGCATCGCTTCCGCCCCGGCGACCGGGTCCGGCTTTCGCAGCAGGTGTTCGGGGAAGCAACCTTCGAGCAAAAACCTGATGGCTTCGTGTTCCGCGAACGCTTGCGACACATGATGGAGAGGCGTCCGCCAGTCCATATTCTGCAACGTCGCCTCCAATTGCTCGCGGCGTGCGGTCAGCTCTTTGTGGCGCGCCGCCGCCGGTTGATGGTCGGGATGGGTCGAAAGCGCCCGGTCATGCGCCCCGTCCAGAAGCGTCTGCAAATGAGACTCGTAGCCGCGCGGCGGGATGGGGTGATAATTGACTTCGCTCCGCAGCCGGGCGAGCAATTCCGAGCGTTGCTGATAGCCCCCGCTCACTATCGAATCGTGGTTAACGGGTTGGCGGCGCTCCCGCTCGCGAAGCTCTGCGATCTCGTCGAGCCAGCGGTCGAAGAGGGGAGTGCGGGTGTCTTCAAAGAATGATGCGGACATGGGCGTCTTTTGCCTCCGATGGATGATGAATTACGAATGACTCGCACGCCGGCGGCGGGCAGCGGCGGCGGCGTGAGCCGGTAATAAAACTTGCTTCGTCGCCTGCGGAAATTGCGCGCGGTCTTCGGCGGCCTGCGCGTGTGCGTCTTCCATCGTCGGCACGATGGATGTTGAAAGTTCAGCGCCGTCGGCGTCCTCGGTGCGAAGCGCCGCGCCCCGCGAAGTGTCGGCGACGGGCGCGACTTTCCCGATCAGCGACTCAAAACCGTTTTGGGTGACGAACTCTCTGAGCCGTGTGCCGGGCGTCAGGCCAAGCGCCGACGCTTTCCTGCGATGAACGTACAGAGTGCCGGCAGCGAGCCGGAGACGGGCGAAGCCGTTGGGCCGTGCGCCCTTCGGCAAAGATGCGCCGGGAGTCACGAGGACGGCGGCGCGGGGGCTATCAGCGTCGCGCGCCGAGCGGAACTGCGCGCCGAGCGTGGCAGGCGTCTCAGGGACAGGCGTTTGCTCGCTGCCCGTGTAGGAGGAGCGCGAGCCGCCATAGTTTAAGCGCGGCGTTTTTTCTTTGTAGGAACTCACAGGGATGCCCAACACACCTGCCGGAGCCGCCTTCAACACGCCGCTCATCCCAGAATCGAGATACGCTTTATAAACATCGTCTGCGATGAACGGCGCGAAAGTTTCAACGGCGGCGTGTGTGTACGTGAAAGGCTCACCGGCGGCAGTCTTCCCCGTCAGTGCATCAACAGCCGTCGCCGGAGCAGGAGCGAGGCGACGGCGCAGGAAGTCTTTCGTTAACGAGAGGGAATCTTGTCCCGGCTTGACGGGTTTGCCGTTGGCCTTCAGGTAGAAAGCGTGTGACATCTTCGCCAGATATGCCGCCGTCGGCGGGATGCCGTCGAGCAGATCGTAATGTTGATTTCCGATTGAGACTTTCCCCCACCCGCTCGCGAAAGGATTGACGCCGACCTTGACGCCGGGCGTCAGCGACAGCAGCCCGATGGTCGTCCCCAACGTCGTCGCGGCGCGCATCCCGTCCCTCAGTTGCAGCCATGCCACCGGGCGCGTCGCCGGGTTCGCGGCGTTCATCACGAGCTTATAAGGCGAAAGGATGTTGAAGCGCGACGCCATCGCGCGCGGCGACCACAGAGGATTATTAAGAGCGGCGATGATCTTCCGGCCAGTGACCGAGCGGTCGAGCAAGGGAAACGTCCCGCGTCCGGTCGTCATATTCACGAGATCGGCGACAGCCTTGTAAGTCTCGCGAGTCACGTTCGGATTGCTCGCCAGATCGCGCGTGTAGTTGTCCCACGCATTAACGCGAATCGAGTCCATCGCTGAATGATATGCGCGTTCCGACGGGCGCACGATGCGACGCAAGCCCGGCGTTGAATCCGCGAGCCGAGAGGCGAACCGTTCCTCTCTCATCGAGACGGGAGCATGGCCGCCGAACTCCAGATCGCGCGTGGACGGCAGGAACAGCCCCGACTCCTGCATCACCTTGAAGTCCGGCCTCAAAATAATCTCGCGCGCGAACGCTTGCGACGCTTCCTCAGAAGCGAAGGCGCGCACTTCCGTCTTGAGAGCATCTTTCAAGAATGTGGGATGAGCCAACACTTGAGGGATGCCCTGACGGAAGGGTCCGTGCAAAGCGAGCGTGGACTTGAGGCTCTTCGGCAGATTGATAACGTCGGAGGTCGTGCGCCCGACAGTCGCCGCCACGCTACGAAGCGTGCGCGGAGGCGCGGCAGCCGTCGAAGAATTGCCCGACAGGTCAGAGAGGAATTCATGGAGCGGCGGCGATGATGCGGCAGCGTCAACGGGAGAACTTGCAGCAGCCGTAATGCTGGCTTCATCTACGCCCGAAGAAGGGAAGCGCGCCGCCTCGATCAACAGTTGATGAGCGGGCGCGTCGAGTCGAATCGCCGGGATCGGTTTGTCGGGCGCGTCAACGAGTGAAGCGAGCCATTGATGATGGCCGTCCACCACATAGTTATCCGCGCTCACGAGAATGCGCCGGGGCGTGCCTTCAAAGCCGCGCGCCTTGTCCACCTTCTCCGGCGAGAATTCGGCCTGCGAGGGGCGCAGAGTGTCGGGCGCGACCTCTTCGAGCTGGTGCGTGATGCCGCGACCTTTGAAGAACTGCACCATCGCGCCGCGATGCTCGCTCTTGATCTGCGGCATGGAGGCGCGCGGCACGTTCAGCGAATCGCTCTCCGCCGGGAACTTCTGCCACCCGGAAGCGTTCGCGTCAGGCGCGGGCGACGGGTTACGGTGAGCTTCTATCGCGGCCTGCACGTCGCGCAGATATGCGGCTTCGTCATGTGCGCGGGCGGCTTGGACAGCATGAGTTTTTTTGTAGTCATCCGGCAGATCAGCGCGCCCTGCTTCGGCCTCGAATGATGCAGCGCGCTCTTGTGCGTTCTGGAGCGAGCGAGACACATACTCTTCGAGCTTGGGATGCTTCTCCAATGCTTCGGGCACTGTCATGCCCATGATGCGCGGCAGCGTTTTTACTTCGCTGACTTCGCCCGTCGCCGTGTTGACGTGCGAGAGGTTGCCCGCCTCATCCTTGAGCGTCACGAGCAGGCCATCAGCAACAGCACCGGCAGCCTTCGTGCCGGTCGTCGCCGCGCGTTCGATGTCTAAGACTCGTCCGCCTCGATTGAAGAATTCCGTGAGACGAACGCCTCCGCCCATCGCTTCGGCCAGTTGCGCGCCCGCGCGCGTGCCCTTGAGAGCTTCCACGCCGGCTTTGCCAGCGCCGGCCAGCACGAGATTAGACGGAGAGGTCAGAGCCTCCGTAACGCCCGCCCCAAGGGAATCAAAGCCCGCCGCTTTCAACGTCGGATTGTTTCGCACCGCCTCGGCAATCGGGTTGTGCGCGTCCGATGGAGTCTCACCTTTGAGCGCGTCATAACCGGCAGCAAGCGCGTGTGTATCGAGCGGATTAGAAAGTGCTTCCAACTTATTGACGAGGCCGGGACGGTTCACCTTTGACCAGAAGTTCGCATCAACGGCAGCGAGCGGACGCGACACAACATCAGCAACTTTCGCCGCGCCGTGAACGACTGGCACGGCCACGTCGAGCATCTTCTCGCCGCCGCTTTCGCTTTTGCCATACAGCCATTCTCCGAACTTGTCGGCGGCTGGAAGACTCGCCATGAAATCGTCTTTCAATTTCTTAAAGATTGGCAACGACGTTGAAACGCGAAGTGTGCGGCGTTCCGCATCGTAGTGCGGACTGTCGGGATATATTAAATCTACGGGCTGAACAGGTTTCCCGTTCTGCGTGAAGTGCAGCATGTCGGCGTGCTGTTCGAGCCACTTGGAAGTGTAGCCAACAGGGATGTCATTCGTCTGTGCATATTGCAGCACGCCCGCGCGCACCGCGCCCTTATCATCCACTTGCGACCAATCGCGCGCGCCGTGCGGCAGATGCACGTCGAGGACGAGCCGCGCGTCCGGGTTCGAGCTTTGCGCGTTGATGGCGTCACGTTGTTGTCGGCCTGCGTAGGTTTCAAGGTTCGGTTGAGCGGGCAGCGAAAGACGCGGCAGAGAATGCGGATCAGAAGGCAGCGCGCTTGCTTGATAGCGAGGTGCGGAAGTCTGCGTACTCACCACGTCGTCATCGGCGGCAGTTCGGACAGGCGGCACGGTGTCGAGCAGCTTGTCGAGATCGTCGGCAGGCACGGCAGTCGGAACCGCATCGAGAACTTTGTCGAGATCATCGCCAGCGCCACCAACGGGAGCAGAACGCGCCTCAAGATGATAGTGCGGCCCCGACCACTCGCTTTGTCCCGGCGGACGTGTGCGCTCATCTCTCGCCACAAAGCCCGCAGCGCGCGCCGACTCATCGAGCGCGGCGATTTGTTCGGGCGTCTTGTCGCGCGTCCTGACATCAACAGCACGCCCGGCGTAGTGCGCCGAGCCGGAGTTGTGTCGTCCGCCCGTCGTCGAGGTGACGTGGAAGCCTTGCCCTTCGGCGAAGCCTTCGAGCGTGCGCCAGTCCGACGACAGCGCAGCGGGAGCAGCGGCGGCGCGGACGCGCGGAGCAGCAGTAGCAGCAGCAACCGCACGCGGCGCGCGTGGTGGCGTCATCGTTGAAGACGACGACGGGACACTATCGAGCAGATGGTCAAGTTCGTCAGGCATGGCGTTATGGCCTCAACAGACCGGCGCGGCGCGCGGCCTCAACCGCCGCATCTTCTGATTTACCTTTCGCACGAGCGCGGGCGCGAATCTCATCCTCGCCAAACTGTGCGCCGCCGCCAGTCGAAGCAGGAGCGGCAGAGGAACGCGCAGGAGCGGCACGTTGCAGCGGCGAACGATGGACGGGGCCTTGCATCGCGCCCGCGTCGGAAATCGTCACGCCGAGACGTTGAGCCTCGCCCGTGAAGTTGCCGCCGAGGTTCGGAAAGAGCGACTTGAACTGCTCGACGCCCATCGTCGGGCCGCCCGCCCCGTCAGGAGACGCCCACATATAACCGTGCGTGTCCATCAACTGCTGGCGCAGCGAGGCTGCGCGCGCCGCGTACTCGTCGCGCTTATTGAGCGCCTTCCCGCTCTCCTTCTCTTCGCCCGTCACAGGGTCTTTATATTTCGTTCGGGAGCCGATGGCATTGGCGGCCTCTTGCCAGCGTTCGGCCTCTGATCGCAGCTTGGCAGCAGCCGCCGCCTCCGTGCGCGTCTCTTTGTCGAGCGACTTGTCTTGTGCGGCGCGAGCCAGATCGAGGCGTTGATTACCTTGTCCGATGCGCGCACGAGCCAGAGCGTTTTGCACGCCGCGTTGACGCTCCGCATTGACGCGCGCCGCGTCGCGGTCGGCGTCCGTGCGCTCTTGCGTGGTCGTCATGCCCGATGCGTTGACGGGCTGTTGATAGCCTTTTTGAAAGTTCGCCGCGACCGAGCCTGTGACCTTGTTCCAGAAGATTTGGCGGGTGCGAGTAGGGTCGTTCGGGTCGGTGATCGTGACGGGCACGACGTTGCTCCGGTCGTCATTCCACGCCTCCGGGTCAACCTCAATTCCGGCATCAGCCGCGCGCTGCAAGAGCGCGAGATGCGTCGGATTGTTCGCGTCAAGCTTCGTGCCCCTGAAAAGTTTGAGATTCGAGAAGATGGTGCGCTTCTGTGCCGCAGCGGCAGAGGCGGCAGCTTTAGCGTCGGCTTCGTCCCGTTTTTTCGGCACGTCGTCGGCCTGCGTGTTTTTAAGGTTCGTCGCGGCCACAGAAGCATCGCGCGCGAGACGGTCATGCTCCGCCGCGCGATCATCGGAAACTCGTTGCGATTGCGTGATGATGTCCTGTTGACGTTGAAGTTTTTCATCACGAGATTTGTCGAGCAGGGCGCTTGCGCCGCCGCCTAACATGGAGCCGAGCGCGAAGCCGAGCGAGCCGGAACGCGCGCCGGCAGCACCCGCATTGAGCGCGCCTAGCCCGACGCTCTTCAACGCTCCGTTCTCGTCGCGCACAGGAGAGGTCTCAAGGTCGCGCAGAGTTTGCTCGTCGCGCTCAAGCTGCGTCCCGGTGGCATAGCGCGGCCTCGTCGCTGGCGTCGTTTGAAGGAGATCATCTACGGTGTCAGATGCCGAGTTCGGCGCGGGCGCGTGAGCGTCGGCGGGCATGGCGGGAGGCTTCGGCATCCGACGCGCTCCGAGTTCCGCACCTCCGTCGCCGCTCAATCTCTCGTCACCGGCAGGCGTCCGCGCGGCGGCGGGCGGGTTGTAGCGCGCGAGGCGGCGAGGCGTGTCAACCTGCTCGACCGGCGCGTCTGTGACGACGTTTGCGGCGGGCGGGTTGTAGCGCGCGAGGCGGCCCGGGTCGAACCGTTCGACGATGCGCTTCGGCACGGGCGGTTGAGCAGCGGGCGGGTTGTAGCGAGCCATGCGTTGCGGGTAAGACATCGAATTTTCCTCCAACCTAAAACGTTTTGGGTTGCCAGAGCATTTGATTTGGCATGTCCGCGTATTAAGATAAGAAACACGGACACACTTCAGCGCGCCGAGCTACATGACGAACTCGCGCACGATTTGTAGATTGCTACTGCCCTGTCGAAGCCGGCCAGTTTACAATCTGACCGGCGGCGGGAAATGGTCAAGTTGTCAACAGCCTCCTGCGCGCCGTGCGGCACGACTTAATCGTCATGCCGCACGGCGCGTAATGCTTCCTCGCGTTAGAGGATAAGGAGCATGTAAAAGTCATGGATAATCAAAACAGCACCAGACCAACCGCTATCACTATAATTTGTATTCTTGGTTTGATAGGCGCAGTAGCTTCAATCCCAATGGCGTTCTCGCCGATGGTTAGATCGTTCGGCTCATTGTTTACACTCTACTTCGTTGTTAACGCTCTGATCGGGTTCGTCTGCTTTATCGGAATGTGGAAGATGCGGAAATGGGGCGTACTCCTTTACACGTTGGCGGTGATAATCTGTCAACTGGCGTTAATGAAAGTAGGCTTGTGGAGTCCATTTGCGGTAGTCATTCCAGCAATCGTAGTTGCCATTGGATTTTATTATTTTCCAAAGATGAGATAATAGCTCGCACCGTCTAACTACTCGTTCAAACAGACTCGCCATCAGCAAGTCGCTTATCTTCTGACGTTGATGGCTCGCCGGTTAAATCGAGCATCGAATGACAAACTCCACATCACACTCTCTGACACGAGGCTTTGAATGTTGACTCAGGCTGAGAAGGGAAACGTCTTTCGCGCGCTGCATGAGCGTGAGCGCGCGTTTATCATTCCGAATCCGTGGGATGTCGGGACGGCGCGTCTGCTGGCGCAACTCGGTTTCGAGGCTTTGGCGACGACGAGCGCGGGATACGCCTTTTCCGTCGGGCAGAGGGACAACACGATTGGCCGCGCAGAGATGTTGACGCACGTCGCGGAGATCGCGTCGGCCACCGATTTGCCCGTCAGCGCCGACCTCGAAAACGGTTTCGGCGATAGTCCTGAGACGGTCGCGGAAACCATCAGGCTCGCCGCCGCGACGGGACTCGTTGGAGGCTCAATCGAAGATGCCACCTCACGGCAGGAGCAACCGATCTATGAGCTTGATCTGGCAATCGAGCGCGTCCGTGCGGCGGCTGATGCGGCGCACGCGCTGCCCTACGATTTCACTTTGACGGCGCGCGCGGAAAATTATCTCGTCGGGCGGCAGGACATCAAAGACACGATCAAGCGGCTCCAGGCTTATCAGGAAGCGGGCGCGGATGTGCTCTATGCGCCGGGTCTGACGAGCAGAGAGGACATCGCTTCTTTGGTCAGCTCGGTTGATCGCCCCGTCAACGTGATCGCGGGATTGCAAGGCTTGCATTTGAATCTGTCGGAACTCTCCGAGATTGGAGTCAAGCGCATCAGCGTCGGCAGCGCACTCTCACGCGCCGCGCTCGGAGCCATTCTGCGAGCAGCGCGCGAGATGCAGGCGCACGGCACCTTCACGTTCGTCGAAGAGGCCGTGAGCTTCGGAGACATCAGCGAGATGTTTGATGTCTGACGCTTCTCAACGCCGCAGCCTCAGCTTCGAGTGAGACGCAAAAATCCACGCGCCACAAATGCCTCGTGTGTCTCTCATAATTTGAGTTGCAAAAATCACTGTGAAGCGCGTATGTTCACCCATCGGCGATGATGGCTATCACGCTTTTGTAGCTTGGCCCGTGCCATCACATCCGACCTCGCGCGCATCTCAGACACAACGACTTACTAACTCACAACGTAAGGAGCAAAATCATGCCAACCAAAAAGAGCAAGCCCGCTAAAAAGAGCGTGCCTGTGAAGACAGTCAAGGCAGTTAAGCAACGCAACGCCGCCTCTCGTAAAAAGATCGGAGCAGGAAGCGGTCAAAAGAAGGCGGCAGGAGCATCGCGTCAGCGCGTCTCATCGCCCGCGTCGAAGAAAGCGCGCGTCATTGTCGCAGCTGCTGCCAAGCCTGTTTCGTTTGTGGCCGTCGCGCCCGATGCCACGCTCGGCAATCTCGACAAGATCGAGCACATCGTCGTGCTGATGATGGAGAATCGCTCGTTCGACCACGTGCTCGGTTATTTGACTTTGGAGAACGGGCGCACGGATGTGGACGGCCTGACCAAAGAGATGCACAACACCTACAAGGGTGTGGACTATTTCCCGAAGCGGCGCACCGAGACGACGTTCCACAAGAATCAAGACCCCTGTCACGAAGGCGCGTGCGTGGCCGAGCAGTTGAGCAACAACAACGGCGGCTTCGTCAGCAACTACGCGCGCAAGTGTCCGAAAGACCCGGAAGTTGACCTCGTGATGAATTACTACAACGGCGCGACGCTCGCCACCTATGATCAACTCGTGCGCGACTCGTGCGTGTGTGATCGCTGGTTCTGCTCCGTTGACGGCGCGACGTGGCCGAACCGTCTCTACTCCATCACGGGACAATCCGGCGGCCAGAAAGATAATAAGACCGTTCCGGTTTACGATTTGCCGTCGTTCGTCCGGCATCTGAGCGCGGGGAAAATTTCGTGGCGTTGGTACGCGCATCGCTCGCCGGCCACGCTGCGCTTGATAGACAGCCAGTATCGCCCGCCGCTTCATTTGAAGTTCGACCACTTCTCCTTCTTCGACCGTCACAGCGATCTCGGCGGCAACAGTTTTCTCGAAGACGCCGCGCAGGGCAAACTCGCCGCCGTCTCGTGGATTGACCCCGACTTCGGCGACCCGCTCACGCACTCGACCAAGAATGAGAACGACGACCACCCGCCGGCGGACGTTATGGCCGGTCAGGAATTAGTTCTCAAACTCTACAACGCCATCGCCAGCAGCCCGCAGTGGAACAAGACTCTGCTCGTCGTCGTCTATGACGAGCACGGCGGACTCTACGACCACGTCCCGCCGCCGCCGGCTGAAGACGACCGCCCCGCTTTCCAACGCTACGGCGTGCGCGTGCCGGCCTTCATCGTCTCGCCGTGGGCTGAGGCGAACGCAATCTCGCACGTCGTCTTCGACCACACCTCGCTCATCAAAACCATCCTGCTCAAATTCTGCCGCCGCGCCGACGGCAGCATCCCCGACATGGGAGCGCGCGTCACGCACGCCAATCATCTCGGCGGATTGCTGACGCGCACAACGCCGCGCCCGGCTCCGCCCATCTCCAAACTGCAACACGTCGTCGCGCATCTCGCCGCGCAGCACGGCGCAGCGCTCACGGCGAGCCTGACGAGGCAAGCCGAGGGCGAAGTCGCGCCGTCCAAACCGAACGAGCTGCAGGAGGGCGTCAAGCGCGCCCGCCAACGCCTCCGCGCGCAAGGCCTGCCCGAAGGCCAGCCGTGAGTAATTGAAATAAGGCACGTCAACGAATCAGAGGCATAGCAATTTAAGCCACTTGAGTCATGCCTCTGATTCGTTGACGTGCTTCCCACAGCGGACGAACAAAGCGCTAGGCTTTCGCGTCACCCGTCGCTACAATTTGCTGTCATGGATAACTTGAGAGAACTGCTTGAGAAGAACAGGGCGTGGGCTGAAGGCATTAAGGCTCGTGACCCGGAGTTTTTCCAACACCTGTCACAGCAACAGTCTCCGCATTACCTGTGGATCGGTTGCTCGGACAGTCGCGTGCCGGCGACGCAACTCGTCGGACTGCGCGCGGGCGAACTCTTCGTCCATCGCAACGTCGCGAACGTTGTCGTCCACACGGATTTTAATTGCCTGTCGGTGCTGCAATACGCGGTGGACGTGCTGCGAGTCAGACACGTCATCGTGTGCGGGCACTACGGCTGCGGCGGCGTGCAAGCGGCGTCGGAAAATCTGCAACTCGGCCTCATAGATAACTGGCTGCGCCACGTACAGGACGTGATGCACACACACGAGACGCTGCTCTCAAAAATCAATGATAAGGCGGAGCGTCTGGACAGGCTGTGCGAGTTGAACGTTATCGAGCAGGTCTTGAACGTGAGCCAGACGACGGTCGTGCAGAACGCCTGGGGCAAGGGGCAAGAGTTGACGATACACGGCTGGGTGTACGGCGTCAGCGACGGGCTGCTGCGCGACCTCGACATCTGCGTGACGAATCAGAATGAGCTTTCGGCGGCCTATGAAAAAGCGGTTCGTGCCCTTGGTTAGAGACGATGCACGTCACGGGTCGCTCAAACATCCATGCAATCGTCTAGAGCAGTGTTCAATAGAGTGCGACTGTCTTGCAGAAGCCCGCACGAAGTCAGGGCGTACAGAGCGTCATGGCTTCATGCCCTGACTTCGTGCGGGCTTCTGCGTTTTTGCGGCGTCTTGAATGCGTCTCATGTCGGCGAAGAATGTTGCGGTCAAGTGACGATTCGGTAATATTTAAGTTTGACGCAACAAAAACGCGCTTTTCTCCATCACAGCGTCTTGACTTGCCCGCACGCATCGTTAAAATTCGGGCGATTCAAGTAATCAAACAACAGATCACCTCGCTGAACAGGTGATAACCGATGAGCGGGAATTAAGCAGGGCGCATTGAGATGCAGAGACAGTCGTTGAACTGGCAGTCGCGGTGCGGCGCAAAGAGTTCAACGCAAGTGTCGGCTCGGAAACATTGGCGCAAAGCTTCCCGACAACTTTCGCAAATGGAGAATTGAAAAGATGAATCACGTTTCAAGGAAAATCAGTTTGCTGGCATTCGCTCTCGTCTTGACGTGCGGCCTCGCGTCGGCACAGACGGGAACGACATCAACGACATCCACCAACACCACAGCCAACTCGCGCACCGTCTCTTCCGGCCAGAAGATGAAGCTCAAGGGCGTCGTCACACGCCGCGACACGGATACCTTCGTCGTGCAGGATGCCAACGGCGTGCAGACCACCGTCGCGCTCAACGACCGCACGAGCGTCAAGACGAACGGCGGCTTTCTCCGCAGCGGCACGAACTACGGCATGACCGCCATCATGCGCGGCCTCAACCTCGAAGTTGACGGCACGGGCGATGCGTCCGGCAATCTCGTCGCCGATAAAATCCGATTCAAGGATAGCGACTTGCGGACGGCGCGCACGGTCGAAGCGAACGTCACGCCGGTCGAGAATCGCGTCGGCGCGGCGGAAGGCCGCATCGGCGAAGTCGAGCAGAATTCGCAACGCCTCTCAGGCCAGTTGGACGAACTCGCCGCCGTCTCGAACGCCGCGCGTGGCGGCGCGAAGGCCGCGCAGGATACGGCTGACCGCGCTGTCGCCGGCGTCGGCGCGACGAACGAACGCATCTCCGCGCTCGACGATTATCAGGTGCAGAACAACACTTCGATTCTTTTCAAAGTGGGCAGCGCAGTGCTGCTGCCGGACTCCAAGCAGCAGCTTGACAGCATCGCGACGCAGGCTCTTCAGGCTAAGGGTTACGTGCTCGAAGTCAGCGGCTTCGCCAGCGCCGACGGCAGCACGGAGGTCAACCGACGCCTCAGCCAGCGACGCGCCGACACGGTCATTCGCTACCTCGTCGAGAATCATCAGATCCCTCTGCGCCGCATCATCACGCCTTACGGCTACGGCGAGTCGAACCCTGTGGCGGACAACACCAACTTGCAGGGACGACAGCAGAATCGCCGCGTCGAAGTCAAAGTGCTCGTCAATCGCGGCATCATTCAGGGCGGCCCGAACATGTCGGCTCCGCCGAGCGGCGACAGCCAGTAATAACAATCGCCAGCGCATCGGATATAGAGTGGCAGGCGTCGGGAAACATTTCTCGTCGCCTGCCATTTTCGCGAGCGACATCGCTGACAAGTTAGCGCGCGCGAAGTCTTCGCCTAATCCGGCATTGAGGGAGACTCAAGTTTGATGTGCATCCGAAGAGAGTTGAGAAATAACACGACGCTCTTTCTCGCGTTCGTGTTTTTCGCGTCCACGCTGTTCACTCCGGGCGCGTTCGCGGCGCAAAGCAAAACGAGCGCGCGACGACGCACAGGCAAGCGCGCGAGCGGCACGACGAAGGCCGCCCCGAACGTGAAACCGTCGCTGTCCCCGACGCCCATCGTCGTGCCGCGCCTGCCGCCGTCGTCATCAAACGCATCCGGCACAAACAGCGCGACGCAGACGACAACATCAACTACGTTCCCGCCCGAGCCGCGCGCCATTCAACCATCTTCATCTCCCGCGTCTCCCGCACCGCAGACGCCCGCGCCGAAAGCGACGCCGACGCCTGCCGATGTTGTTGCAGATGACGATGAAGTGGTGCGCGTGACATCGAATCTCGTCGTCGTGCCCGCCGCCGTGACGAACGCGAACGGCGATGCGGTGCAGGGCTTGAAGGTGGGTGACTTTCGTCTGGAAGAGGAAGGCCGCGCGCAGGAGTTGACGGCGGTCGGCGACGCCGAGCAAGTGCCGCTCGACATCGCCATCCTGTTCGACATTTCGAGCAGCGTCAACGCCAAAGGTTTCTTCACGCTTCAACAGGAAGCCGCCGCGCGCTTTCTCAAAGAAGTTTTGAAATCGTCTGACCGCGCCGCCGTCATCACCATCGCAGACAAGCCTTTGCTCGTGCAGCCGCTCGCTTCCGCCGAGACGGCGACCGCCAAGATTCTCGCAATCCCGGCGGCCACCAAAAGCGTGCCGACGGCCTTTTACGACTCGATCAATTTCGCCGCCAAGTATCTCAACGAGAACACGCCCGGCAACCATCGCCGCGTCATTCTCGCCATCTCCGACGGCGACGACAATTTCAGTTTGAGCGTGCGCGAGCAGACAGTTGCAGAATATGAGGCGGAACAAAAGGCACAAAGCGCGGGCAGCACGAGCCAGCAGTTACGGACTGCGGCGCGCAAAGATTTGCAGGCGCGGCACGCGCGCGCGGTCGCCGGCGTGCAACGCATCGTGCAGGGAGCCGACACGGTTTTCTATTCGATCAATCCGGGCGGAGCCAGCGTGCGTCTCAACGAGATCAGCACGCGCGCGCAAAACGGGATGCAGCAGGTCGCCGAAGCCACCGGCGGCACGGCCTACGTGCCTGAGCGAAGTGACGCGCTCGAACGCATCTTCCGTCAAATCGCCGCCGAGCTACGCGCGCAATATCTACTGCAATACCAATCGAACGCCGACGCGCCGCCCGGCAAATTCCTCAAGATCAAAGTCACCACGCCCGCCCGCACAGACCTCCGCATTCGCGCACGACAAGGGTATTACAAGAAAGGATGATGCAGAGGCTAGAGGCTGGAGACTAGAGGGTGGCAAGAAGCGAACTGCTTTTAACTAGCTTCTACTGCGGGTTGCAAATGAATGCGGCCAGAGATTAACCACAGAGGACACGGAGGGGCACAGAGGCAGCACAGGAGGAGACCATCAAACCTCCGTCTTTCCTCTGTGCCCCTCCATGTCCTCTGTGGTGAAAATTCTTTCACTCAAGTCGCACTCAATCGCCAACCGCTATAGTCTCCAGCCTCTAGCCTCTCCTGCCACCTACATTTCCAGCAACACATCCGTCAGACGATTGACGACTTCGATGAGCATTCGCCCGGCACGGTCGAGATGGTTGGCGGAGGCTTCCGTCTCAGCATCGGAGGCAAGTTGCGCGACGCCGGAGAGATTCGCGTATTGCGTCTGGAGTCCGGGCGTCAGACGAAACTGCGCTTCCAATCCGTCGAGTCCCTCGCGGATGGCGCGAATCGTGTTGAGCAGGGAAGCGCGCGTTTTGGCAGACGCAGTATCATCCGCGCCCGCTTGCGCGCCGGTTAACTCAAGGTCTTTCGAGAAACGCCCGTAGAGATACAAGAATTTTGTCAGATTCTTGATTTGATCTCCGAGCTTGATGCGCGCCGCATTCGTCTGCGTCGCGTCGAGATGCGACGATGAAGACGAAGCGGTCGTGCGTCGCTTCTGTGTGGTCGAGCGGCGCGCGCGCGTCTGCGCCGAGAGCGAAATGTTAGAGCCGAGCAATAGCAGGCAGACCATCAGCGTCGCAAACAAAGCTTTCACAATCTTGCTCCTTCGGAATCAATTTTTGGTTGTTCGTCTCCGTGCTTCACAGGCTGCTACAATGTGCGCGAAGTGTCAACAACCACGAACACGCGAGACGCTGTCGAGATGCGCGCGCGCACGCTCAAGGTTCGCCGTCTCGGACGACTCGAATACGGTGCGGCCTATCAAATTCAGAAAGAGACCGAGCAAGCCGTCAAGCGCGGCGAGCAACCCGACACACTCCTGCTCGTCGAGCATCCGCACGTCTTAACGATTGGCCGTCGCGCGACCGAAGCGGGCATTCTCGCCACGCCCGATGTGCTCGCGGCGCGCGGCGTCTCCGTCCACGAAACAAATCGCGGCGGCAAGATGACGTATCACGGGCTCGGACAAGTCGTCGGCTATCCCATCATCAATTTGAGTCCTGACCGCGAGGATGTGCATAAATATGTCCGCGAGCTTGAAGAATTGTTGATGCGCGCCATGAGCGACTTCGGTATCGAGAGTTTTCCCGTCAAAGGTTTGACCGGCGTCCACACGAAGCAGGGCAAAATCGCCGCCATCGGCGTCCACATTTCGCGTTGGGTGACGACGCACGGCTTCGCCTTGAACGTCAACACAGACCTCAGCTACTTCGATCTCATCATCGCGTGCGAGGGCGAGCCGGTCACTTCGATGAAAGAAATTCTGGGGCGCGAGACGCCCTTGCGCGAAGTTGAGGACTGCATCATCGCTCGCTTCGCCGAAGTGTTTGGCATGACAACAGACACGCGCGACGAGTCCGCGAGCGTGGGGAAGCACTCACACGATTGAGACATGCATTTAATGACACCGGAAACGAGAGAGTTACTTGCGAAGCGATACCTGTCGCGTGCGACTGTTGAGGACTTGGTTGTCTGGGCAGTCTCGATGCTAGAGTCCGGCTATGATACGAAGAGCTTATGTATTCTGGCGAGCTTATCCCTGCCCTTGTATTCCTCGGAGGTGGAGAATTATTTCGAGCGAAGCATCAGAGAATTAGGTTGGGTCGCGCCCGAACCTGAAGAAAACTTACGCTGGTACACGCGTTATGTGGCAGGAAAAATTCTCTGTGGCGAGGTCGAGCCGTTTGAGGGATGCACGCTGATTTACCAGACAATTCCTGTCCTTGACTATCCACATCATCTAGTCCGTTGGAGTTGTCTCTACTTAGGACATGACCCCGCAACTTATGAAGACTTTAGCGACATGAGCGAAGAAACGTTTGGCGCTGCCGTGCGCCATGAAGCCGAATTACTGCTCGAACAACAGATGACAAATGCTGACTCTTGATTCCATCCACGAAGCGCACGAGCGCATCCGCCCGCACATTCATCGCACGCCGGTCATCACGTCGCGGACGTTTGATGAGGCGGCGGGAGGGCATCGCGTCTTTTTCAAGTGCGAGAATTTTCAGCGCGCGGGCGCGTTCAAGTTTCGCGGCGCGACGAACCGCATACTTTCTTTGAGCGAAGATGAGCGGCAGCGCGGCGTGGTCGCGTTTTCGTCGGGCAATCACGCGCAGGCCGTCGCGCTGGCGTCGCGCGAGGCGGGCGTGCGCGCGGTGATTGTGATGCCGACGGACGCGCCGCGCGCGAAGTTGGCGGCGACAAAGGGCTACGGCGCGGAGATTGTTTTTTATGACCGGCAACAGGACGACCGCGAGCAGGTCGCGCGTGATGTCGCCGCGCTCTACGGTCTTGTCGTCGTGCCGCCCTACGACGACTACTCAATCATGGCGGGGCAGGGAACGTGCGCGATTGAGTTGCTGGAAGAAGTGCCAGACCTCGATGCGCTGCTGACTCCGTGCGGCGGCGGAGGTTTGTTCGCGGGCGCGAGTACGGTGGCGAAAGCCGTCAATCCGAAGATACGTTGCTACCCCGTCGAGTCGGAACTGTCGGATGATACGCGCCAGTCGTTCATCAAAGGCGAGCGCGTCTGCATCGCGCCGCCGCCGACCATCGCCGACGGAATGCGGACGCAAGCGCCCGGCGCGCTGACCTTTCCCATCCTGCGCGCGAACGCCGAAGACGTTTTGACCGTGAGCGAAGATGAGATCGTTGAGGCGATGCGTTTTCTTTTGTTCCGCCTGAAAATTCTCGTCGAGCCGACGGGCGCGGTCACGGCGGCTGCCGCTCTGTTCGGCAAACTCCCCGCCGGTATCGAGCGCGTCGGCGTTATCCTCTCTGGCGGCAACGTGGATGCAGACGTGCTCGCGCGTGTCATGGAAGAGAAGTGAAGGGCGGCGAACGCTCCGAGCGACAACGCGGCGGCGCGAGTGTTAAAATGGACGCACGTTTGAAATCAATCTGGAGATAAATAAATTTTGAGTCGCGAGTTAATAGTTCTCAATAACCCGACACCTTCTTCGCGCCCGCCGCGCGGCGGGCCGAAACCCGGTTGGTTGAAGATCAAAATCGGCGACCCGTCGAATCAGAACGCGGTGCTTAAATTGATCGAGGGATTGAACCTGCACACCGTCTGCCAAGAGGCGCGCTGCCCGAACATCTTCGAGTGCTGGAGCGACCGCACGGCGACGTTTATGATCGGCGGCGACATCTGCACGCGCCATTGCGGTTTCTGCGCCGTCGGCAAAGGCGAGGCTGGCACGCTCGACCCCGACGAGCCGCGCCACGTCGGAGAGGCCGTCAAGCATTTGAACCTCGCGCACTCCGTCATCACATCTGTGAATCGCGACGACTTGCCCGACGGCGGCGCGGCGCACTGGGCTGAGACGATTAGACAGGTGCGCGCTCTGAACCCTGAATGCAAGATTGAAGTGCTGATCCCGGATTTCAACGGCGATGAGGACGCGCTTCATACTGTGCTCGACGCCGCGCCGGATGTGCTCAACCACAACACCGAAACCATCGCGCGCCTCTATCGTCGCGTGCGCCCGGACGCCGACTATCAACAGACATTGACGCTTTTGAAACGCGCGGCGGAGCGACGCGACCGCGAAGGGCGAGGGATGTTGACGAAGAGCGGCATCATGGCGGGACTCGGCGAGACGTTCGATGAAGTGGTCGCTTTGATGAAAGATTTGCGCGCCGCATCGTGCGACATTATGACCATCGGCCAGTATCTACAGCCGCACGCGCGGCGGCTTCCCGTCGAACGTTACGTGACGCCGGAAGAGTTCGCGCGCTGGCGTGAAGTTGGCATGGAGCTAGGGTTCAGGCACGTCGAATCGAGTCCCTTGACGCGCTCGTCTTATCACGCGCGACAGCAGACCGAAAGCCCGACGCCGGAGACGAAAGTTAAACTTGAAACGGTCAGTTGAAAGTTTTTGCCGGAATGATTGCCGACGCCGAAGGGGGCTGTTGACCGTGAAGTCAACAGCCCCCTTCGATTCGTCCGGGCGGCGTTTGAAGCTCGCCGACGTTGAATCACTTTCTCCAGACGGCGGCGTAGCGGACTGCGTTGCCATCCGTGTAGCCCGTGACGGCGCGGGTCAGCATCCCGCTCTTGAGAGCCGATTCCCATTCGTCGTGATACGCGCTCGAAGTCAGGTCGTGACGCGACTTGAAAACGCCCTGCGTCGAGGAATTCCAGATGGCGGAAAATCGCGGCTGGCCGTTGTGCTCGTAGGCGTTGAGATAGGCAAGCTGGCGTCCCTTCTGTTTGTTCTCGTCGGATAGTTTTTGATACTCCTCAGAGGTGAGAAAAGACTTCGCCTCGTAGCTGCCGATGTTCTCCTTCTCGTAGAGCGCGGTGTAGAAACGCTCGCCGTTGATGGAGACGACGGAGATGTTCTTCGGTCTCCAGGGGCCGGCGGTCAACTCATCAATCCGCTTCTGGTGCTCGGCAGCCGGCAGGCCGTGATAGGCCGCGACCTCGGGGCCGCCGTCCTTGACGAAGATCGCCGCGTAGCGAACCTGATTGCCGACGAGATAGCTGTCAACCTGCTTGAGACGAAAGCCCGCCGCCTTGTGCTTGTCGAATTCAACCTGATACTGCGCGCCGCTCAAGTTATGACGCGCCGACCACGTCTCGCCTTTGTCGGGGCGAAAGACGACATTGAAGAAGGTGTCGCCCTTGAAGTCGAAGCCGTCAACCCATTCGAGGCGATAGCCCGCGCTGACGGCCTGATCCACCATGCATTGATAATCACGCGCGGGCACTCCGTGATATGAGGCTTCGGCGGAGCCGGACTTGATGTTGCCGGGCACGTCGCGCGCATCGTAGCTTCCGCCGCTCACGAAGATGCCGCCGTCAATGCCGCAGATGCGCGGGATCAGGTTGCGCTTGCTGTCGCCGTTGTCCTTAAGAAATCCGCCGATTGTTTCAATCGGATCGGTCGCTCTGGGAAAGCCGACCTCGAAGTGCAGGTGGTTGCCGCTCGCGCACCCGACCTTGCCCTCGTCGCCGAGATACGTGCCGGCTTTGACGAACTGGCCGACTTTGAGATTGGCCTTCTTCGTCGTCGAGTCCGTCTGCATGTGCGAGTACTTTGTCCACTCGCCGTTGGCGTGCTCGATCCAGACGTAGTTGTTCGTGCAGGGCTGGCCGCTGTCGCTGTCTATCTGCTTGCTGAAGTTGTCAACGATGTAGCGGATGCGCCCGTCTGCGGCGGCGACGATTTTGTACGCGCCGCTTCCGCCCGTGCCGATCATGTCAATCCTGCCGGGCGGGCTGTGCTTGAGATGATCGCTAACGACTTTGACGGAAGTGCCGTTCTCGAAAGGCACGCGATAGACGCCCTTCGACTTGTCAAAGGCGGCGGCCATCGCCGTCATACAGAGGACGGCGACGATGGGCGCAAAGTAGCGGGTCAGAGCGCGCGAAAGTGCGCGCGCACGGCGTCTCTTCTCAGAGTCAGAGGTTTGCGTAATCGTCTGATTTTTCATTCTTATCATTCTCCTGTTTATAGCGGTTTGCGAATGAGTGCGACATGAGAGAAAGAATGTTCACCACAGAGGACTCAGAGGGGCACAGAGGAAAGACTGAGCTTTGATTGTCTCTCTCTGTGTCTCTCTGAGTCCTCTGTGGTTAATCTCCCGTCACATTCATTTGCAACCCGCAGTAGATAAGCGTGCCGCCGCGCTTGTGATGCTCGCCGGCATTGGTTAAGCCTCTGCGCGTGATACATATTCGCAACGACGGCGGACGCGGTTGTCCTGTTAATCCAACTTTGCTGTTTACTAATGCGCGCGCGAGCCGCAAAAACTATCATCGGCGTCTGTTTTTTTTCGAGCGGCGAGGAGGGCAAGAGTCGCGCTGTCGGGCGCGGTCGAATCGTCAACGTGGTAGAGCGTCGGGTCTGGTGTAGCTGAATCGAAACGGCTGGTACAATACACGCATTCTGTTCGCATGAGAAGAGTTTTCGCGCCAACGAATCGCCCGCTTCGAGATGCGTGACGCCGTTGCTTCGATCACCACATTCGAGAGACGAAAACATGAAGGCAGTCATCTTTAATGAACACGGCGGGGCGAATGTGCTGCGCTACGAAGACCGTCCAGACCCTTCGATCAAGGCCAACGAGGTGCTGGTCGAAGTGCGCGCGTGCGCTCTCAATCATCTGGACGTGTGGGTGCGCGGAGGCTTGCCGGGCATTGAAATTCCGTTGCCGCACATACTCGGCAACGACATCGCGGGCGTCGTGCGTGAAGTCGGCGAGGTTGTGGACTGGGTACGGATGGGCGACGAGGTGATGTTGCAGCCGGGAGTCTCTTGCGGCCACTGTCGCGAATGCTTAAGAGGCGCGGACAATCTCTGCGCGCATTACGACATTCTCGGCTACCGGCGCGACGGGGGTTACGCGGAACTCGTCTCTGCGCCCGCCGTCAACGTCATTCCGAAGCCGAAAAATCTGAGTTGGGCGGAGGCCGCCGCGCTGCCGCTCGTGACCGTGACGGCGTGGCACATGCTCGTTACGCGCGCGTGCGTGCAGCCGGGCGAGGACGTACTTGTTCACGCGGCGGGAAGCGGCGTCGGCACAATCGGGATACAGATTGCGAAGTTGCGCGGCGCGCGCGTCATCGCCACCGCCGGGTCTGACGAGAAACTCCAGAAGGCGAAAGAGCTTGGCGCGGATGAAGTCGTCAACTACACGCGCGCGGATTGGCCGAAGGAGATCAGGCGTCTGACGGAGCGAAGCGGCGTTGACGTCGTCTTCGAGCACACGGGCGCGGAGACGTGGGAAGGCTCGATTCTCTCGATGGCGAAAAACGGGCGGCTCGTCACCTGCGGCGCGACGAGCGGCTACGACGCGCGCACGGACATCCGCCAACTTTTCTACCGGCATCTGACGCTGCTCGGCTCGTTCATGGGATCGAAGTCCGAGTTGCTCGACGCGATGAAGTTCATCGAGCGTGGGCAAATTCGCGCCGTCGTTGATCGCACGCTGCCGCTCGCCGAAGCGCGACGCGCGCACGAGTTGATGGAGGATCGCGCACAGTTCGGCAAGCTCGTGCTGATGCCTTGAAAGAATGGGCGCGCGGTTCGGAGTTACACGTTGCAGAGAATATACTGTGACCGTCTCAAATTATTTCAAATGCTTTTTCAGGAGGCTCTCTCAATGATTTTACGCACGCTCTCGCAAGGCCGCGCCCTGCCGCTCGCCTTCGTGCTCGTCGCTACAAATATTTTAGCGATGCCGGCAGCAGCACGCGCCGCCAACGTCGCGCCGGATACCGCATCACAACAAACCAGCAACGCGCCTGTTGCAAGCGCCGCGACGACAACAATGTTGCCGCCCGGCGTCGAGCGCGTCACGTCGGTCGAAGGCATCACGGAATATCGCCTAGCCTCGAACGGGCTGAAAGTTTTGCTCTTCCCCGATCAGACGAAGCAGACCGTCACCGTCAACATCACTTATCTCGTCGGCTCGCGGCAGGAGAATTACGGCGAGACGGGCATGGCGCACCTGCTCGAACACATGCTGTTCAAGGGATCGAAGAATCACACGAACGTCCCGCAGGAATTGACCGAGCACGGCACGCGACCGAACGGTTCGACTTTCTTCGACCGCACGAATTACTTCGAGACCTTCGCCGCCTCCGAAGACAATCTGCGTTGGGCGCTCGACCTCGAATCAGACCGGATGGTCAATAGCTTCATCGCCAAGAAAGATTTAGACAGCGAGATGACCGTCGTCAGGAACGAGTACGAGTCGGGCGAGAACGAACCGTCAGGCGTCCTCTTCAAGCGCGTCTTTGCCGCCGCTTACGATTGGCACAACTACGCGAATCTGCCCATCGGCGCGCGCTCCGACATCGAGAACGTGCCCATCGAACGCCTGCAAGCGTTTTATCGAATGTACTACCAGCCGGACAACGCCGTGCTGCTCGTCGCGGGCAAACTTGACGAAGCCAAAACGCTCGCGCTGATTGCGGAGCGCTTCGGCAAAATACCGCGCCCGACGCGCACGCTGCCCATCTTCTACACCGTCGAGCCGACGCAGGACGGCGAGCGCAGCGTGACGGTGCGGCGCACGGGCGACACGCAGAATATGATCGTCGCCTATCACATCCCCTCGACCGCGCAGAGCGATACAACCGCGCTCGGACTGCTGGCGAGCATCCTCGGCGACAATCAACCTTCGAGCCGTCTCTACAAAGCTCTCGTCGAGACGAAGAAAGCCACAAGCGTCAACGGCTTCCCCTTCAACCTCCACGATCCCGGCCTGCTCATGTTCACGGTTGATTTGCGAAAAGAAAATTCGCTCGACGATGCGCGCAACGCACTCATCGAGACGGTGGAGAATTTCGCCAAGCAGCCGCCCACGCAGGAAGAACTCGACCGCGTGCGAACACAATCTCTCAGCCAGCTTCAACTCGCGCTCAATTCGAGCGAGACCGTCGGCCTGATTATGAGCGAGACCGTCGCGGCGGGCGATTGGCGTCTGCTGTTCTACGGGCGCGACGAAACGAAAAAGGTGACGACGGCTGACATCCAGCGCGTCGCCGCGAAATATCTCAAGGCGTCGAATCGCACGCTCGGCCAGTTCATCCCGGAGGCGAACCCGCAGCGCGCGGAGATTCCCGCGACGCCCGGCTTAAACGCGCTCTTGAAAGATTACAAGGGCGACGCTTCAATCGCGTTGGGCGAAGCCTTCGATCCGTCGCCCGCCAACATCGAGGCGCGCACGACACGCATGTTATCTCCCAACGGCATTCAACTCGCGCTCTTGCCGAAGAAGACGCGCGGCGCGTCCGTCGTCGCGCGTCTCACGCTTCATTTCGGCGATGAGAAATCTTTGATGAATCGCACGACCGCCGGCGAGTTTGCGGGCGCGATGCTGATGCGCGGCACGATGAAACACACGCGCCAGCAATTACAGGACGAGTTCGCGCGCCTCAAGGCGCAGGTCAACGTCGGCGGCGGCGCGACGCAGGCCTTTGCCTCCGTCGAGACGGTGCGCGAAAATCTGCCCGCCGTGATGCGTCTCGTCGCGGAAATTTTGCGCGAGCCTCTGTTCGATGCGAAAGAGTTCGAGCAACTCAAACAGGAACAACTCGCCGGCATCGAGGCGCAACGCAACGAGCCGAACGCCATCGGGTCGGTCGAATTTCAACGCACCTTGAATCCTTACCCGAAAGGCTCTGTCCGTTACACGGAGAATTTCGACGAGGCGACGGAGAACATCAAAGCCGTCACGCTCGACGACGTGAAGCGTTTCCACAAAGATTTCTATGGCGCGTCGAACGGCGAGCTAGCGGTTGTCGGCGACTTCGACCGTGAAGAAGTGTCGAAGCTGACAGGCGATTTATTCAATGATTTCAAAAGCCCGCGCCCTTATGTGCGCGTGCCGACCGTCTATCACGATGTCGCCGCTGCCAATCGCTCTTTCCCGACGCCGGATAAGGCCAACGCCTTTTTCCTCGCCGGCTTCAATTTGAAATTGCGCGACGACAACCCGGATTATCCCGCGCTGATGCTGGCGAACTATATCCTCGGCGGGGGCTTTCTTAATTCGCGCCTCGCCGCGCGCATCCGGCAAAAGGAAGGCATCAGCTACGGCGTCGGCTCGCAACTCTCGGCCAGCCCGATTGACGAGAACGGCACGTTCGCCACCTACGCGATCTATGCGCCGCAGAACGTCGAGCGGCTCGAAGCCGCGCTCAAGGAAGAACTCGCGCGCGCGATCAAGGATGGACTGACGGCGGATGAAATCGAGGCGGCCAAGAAGGGATTGTTGCAAGCCCGACAGGTCTCGCGCGCGCAGGACAACGAGTTGGCCGGCACGCTCAACAGCTATCTCTTCCTCAAGCGCACGCTCTCGTTCGATGAAGCGTTCGACCAGAAACTACTCGCGCTCACGCCCGAACAGGTCAACGCCGCCGTGCGTCGCTACATCACGCCCGACAAACTTTTGATTATCAAAGCGGGCGACTTCAAGGCCTCCGCAACGAAGCAGCCCTAAATCGAAGCGACTTGAAAGAAAGAGTTTTCACCACAGAGGACACGGAGGAACACAGAGAAAACTCAAAGTAATGCACAGGGTCTTTTCTTCCTCTGCGTTCCTCCGTGTCCTCTGTGGTGAATGTCTGGTCACATTCATTTGCAGGCGGCAGGATAGCGTACTAGCTACGTGCCCTGCGCGTCATTATCATCTGAATCGCCATCGCCTTTATCGTCGGGCGCATCGTCGGGCGGCGGCGTGCCCTTCTCGTCGCGGAGGTGGAGGATGATGCAGTCGTCGTCCTTGTAGGCTTCCTCGAACCAGCCGCTATCCATCGCGTTGTTGTAAAAGCCTTCGTGCTCGCGATCCATAAAGACGTAGCGCGCGCAGCGTCGTGCGTCGCCTTCGCCGAGACAGAATTTCTCGCGGATGATGGGGCCGGGATTTTCCTCTTCGCCCTTGCCGATGCGCGCGTAGTCGTTCATCAGCGAGGGGTTTTTGTCGAGCAGGTAAGTCGGGTCGAGTCCGGCGACCCACGGGCGATGCGGGTCATAGAAGAAGAGCTTGGGAAAGTCGTCCCAGTCTGCGTTGAAGATGAGTTCGCCCGCCGGCACGTTCTGGCCGACCCACTCCATCCCGCCGCGATAAAGGTTCGGATGCGGCATCCCCGCGATGTCCTTCGACGTGACATAGACGCACCAACTCATCGTCGCTGCGAGGGCGAGAGCCGCCACGCCCACGAGCGCGTACTCCCACCTTTTGCGCGCGCGCAAATCATTTTCAATCGAGTGTGGAGAAGGCGCGTCCGCGTCTGTGTCCGTCTGAAAGTCCGGCAGCACATCTTCAACATCGCCTGCTTCATCCGTCGTCGCCGCCGCGTGCGACACGTAGGCGCGCGCGCGTGCGATGTACGGCTCAAGGGCGAAGGCGGCGAAAAGGACAGCGAACGGCGGCCAGTATTCCGAAAATCGTCGCCAGCGCATATTGACGATCATCAGGAACGTGGAGAAGAGCAGGAGAAAGAGCGTCGGCTGCGACTCGCGCTTGTCCGAATCGCGGAAGGCGAGATAGCCCGCGCCGGTCGCGATGACAGCCACCGCGCAGTTCTGCAAAAATTCCCAAGTGTTATAGGGATACCATTCGCCGCCGACAGGCGTAGAAAAATCCTGCGCTGTGACCTTCATCGCGAGATGCTCATAGACGAGTTGGACGTTGTGCGGGAAGTATGGATTGATGACGTAGCCGAGTCCCGTCCCGATTATCACCAGCCCCAGCGCGCCGAGCGCGAGCATCACGTTGCGATTCAAAGCGCGCTCCGTCCAGAGCGTCGTCAGCAACCAGAAGCCGGTGGCGACCCACAGGAGAAAGACCATGTCATACGTCAGCGCGAAGACGAAAGCGAGCGGCAGCAGCCAGAGGTATTTGCGTTGAAAAAGTAGATGGATGCCGATGGCGAGCAGGATGATCGAGACGCTCATCGCCTTGCCCATCTGGATGCGAAAGAGAAACGGCGTGGCGCTGCCGAGCATCGCGAGCAGCCATAGCAGCGGATAGCTCACGCGATAGCGGACGAGGAGCCAGAAGCACGAGAAGACCGCGAGACAGGCAAAGAGCCACGTCCCGATTTTAGCCCCGCGCTGAAAGTCCGCGAACCACGTAAAGGGAATTTGCAGGATGTGGAAGAGCAAATGATGGTCAACGTAGTCGCGCGGGTTAAGCGTCGTCAGCGGCAGCGCGTCGAAGGTCGGCGGGAAGTGTCCGGTGCGAATGCATTCCCAGAGCATCTGGCTCCAGCGAAAGTGATAGTAACTATCATAGTCGCCGCAGCAGATGGACTGCGTCGAAAACTGGAGCACCCAGAACGCCGCGCCGATGATGAGCGCGCCGGCGACGAGCGTCAGGAGACGTTTTCGCGACGCGGTCAGGAAGATGCGTCTCTCTTTCGCGCGCGCGTTCTCCGGCGTTGCTGCCGCTGTCGTCATCGCCGTTACGTCGTCGCCTGCGTGCGCTTCATTACTCGACACATTCTCCATTAAAAATCGTTCCTCTCACAGACACTCAAAGCTTCTACGGGACGCGACAAAATAACACGAAGGCGCGGCGCATCTGAAACGGCAGATGCCCGCGCCTTTCAAACTTGATTGATGTTTCGCCGGGGTCGCGCGTGTGTTGAGCATTCAACCGCGCAGACGTTTGACCAGTTCAATGAGGTCAACGGGATTGATGGGCTTGGTGAGAAAATCGTTGAAGCCTGAATGCAGAGCGCGCTCGCGATCCGTGTACATCGTGAAGCCGGTGACGGCGATCATCGGCACTTCCGTGTAAGCCGGAAATGAGCGCAACGCCTCGGCCAACTCGTAACCGTTCATGCCCGGCATTCCGATGTCGGAGATAATCACGTCGAAGGATTCGCGCCGCGCCGCATCGAGCGCCTGCGTCGCGCTGTAGGCCATCTCCACTTCGTAACCGGCATAGCGCATGAGCGTCGCAATCATCTCGGTCACGTCCGGCGCGTCGTCAACGACGAGGGCACGCGGCCTGTCGTTTTCGGGTTCGGGCGCATCGTTCGTGAGGGGCGCGGGCGGCGAATAATCTGCGTGGCCGCCGGACATCAGCGGGTAGGAAAAGTTCAACGTGGGTGGAAGAGGACGATTCTGCGTGCCTGTCGAGATCATGTGCGTTTTTATCCTCGGCTCTTCCGGCGAAAAGGAAGGGCGCGGCCTGTCATGCAAGAAAACCGGGAACGGGACATTGAAGCGAATCGCAAAAAACTGACTTTCAGTTTTCGCAAATCGCGCCGAGAAAACTTTCGCGCACGCGAAGCGCCGGAACATGCCGGCGACAGACTTTGGACTCAAGAGTCTTCGTGTCGCGTTCTGCGTTGCAGAAGCTGTTCAATCTCACTGGCGAGTGTTGCGGGATCAACGGGTTTCGGGATGTGCGCGTTGAAGCCTGCGGCGAACGCTGTCTGTGCGTCTCTGGGTGCGGCGTAACCGGTCAGAGCAACCGCCGGAACGTCACGCAGATGGGGGATGGCGCGTAATCGTCGGATCAATTCGTAACCATCAATCTGGGGAAGACCGATGTCGGAAACGATTATATCAAACGCGGCGGTTTGAGCAACGCGCAGAGCTTCCTCCGCCGTCGAGCATGTGGTGACGTGGTATCCGCGCATCTCGAAAACGACTTGTAGCATGTCGAGCGTGTCGCGCGCGTCTTCAACGACGAGCACGCGACAGACTTCAGCATCACAACGCTCAACCTCATCCGTCGGCGGGACGACATCCGTGCTCGCCGGAGCGTTAAGACGCGGCAGCGTGACCGTGAAGCGACTGCCACGCCCCGCGCCCTCGCTCTCGACTGTCGTCGTCCCGCCGTGCGCCTCGACGAAACTTTTGACGAGCGCCAGCCCGATGCCCAAGCCACCAAAGACGCGCGTCGTAGTGCTATCGGCCTGACGAAAACGCTCGAAGGCGTGCGGTAAAAATTCCGGCTCCATCCCGCGCCCCTCGTCGGCGACGGTCACGCGCACGACGCCGTCGCGCGCCTCGCACCCGACGGTGATGCGCTGTCCCTTGTCGGAGAATTTGACGCTGTTGTTGAGAAGATTCCAAAAGACTTGCACGAGCCGCGTCCGGTCGCCGGAGACAGTGGCTTGCGCGTCGCCGTCGCACTCTAAAATTTCAACGGGGATGCCGCGACTATCGGCCTGCGTGCGGATGGTCTCGACCGCTTCTCTGAGCGCTGCGTCAACATTCACGGGCGCTCGCTCGATACGCATCTTGCCGCTCAGGATGGAAGACATGTCGAGCAGGTCGTTGATGAGTCGCGTCAGCGCCTGCGAATTTTTCTCGATGATGGCAAGACCGTGGCGCGAGTCTTCAGCCGAGATGCGCCCGTCGCGGATCATTTGCAGCCAGCCGATAATCGGCGTCAGCGGCGTGCGTAGCTCGTGCGAGAGCGTGGCGAGAAATTCGTCTTTCGCTTTGTTGGCTTCCTGCGCGCGGCTGTAGAGGCGCGCGTTATCAATGGCGAGCGCGGCGCGACGCGCCAGTTCCTGCGCGAAAGTGAGATCGGTGGCCGTGTAGGCGCGCGCCGCTTCACCGGTGACGGCGAAGGTCAGCGCGCCGACGATGCGCCCGCGCGTGCGAAGCGGCAGCGTCATGTAAGACTTGAGGCCGAGACGCTTGAGTAATTCTCTGTGCTCGTCGTCGCTGGTCAACTCTCGAAGTTTCTCCGCGCTCAACTCTGTGGAAATTTCTGGCCGCCCCGTGCGAAGCACTTTCGAGACGCCCTCTGCTCTCCGCGCGTCGGGTGGATAACTCTTGAGCGCGCGCACGAGTTCTTTCTGCGCCGGATCGCGATGCGCGGTCGCCACGCGACGCATTTCGCCGTCGTCCTCGACCACGTCAATCAGACAATAGTCGGCGAGCGCGGCGACGCACAGGAGCGCGAGTCGCTCAAGCGTCGCCTCGTAGTTGAGCGAGGAAGTCAGCAACTCGCTCGCCTCCGACATGAAGCGCAGAGACTCTGCGGCCTGCCGCCGGTCGTGGATGTCGGTGGCGGTTCCGAACCACCTGACGATTTGCCCCTCTGCGTCGCGCATCGGCTCGGCGCGTCCCAGATGCCAGCGATACGCGCCGTCCGAAGCGCGCTTGAAACGATACTCAATATCGTAACGCTCGCCGGTCGTGACCGACTTCGACCATGACTTGAGGCATTGCTCGATGTCGTCCGGGTGGAGGACGGGCTGCCAGCCCCAGCCCTCCGTCTGCTCCAGCGTCAGGCCAGTATATTCAAACCAGCGCGCGTTGTAGTAATCAATGTAACCGTCGGCGCGCGCCGTCCAGACGATCTGCGGCATGGCCTCGGCGAGATAACGATAACGCTCCTCGCTCTCGCGCATCGCCTCTTCAATACGCTTGCGCTCCGTGATGTCTCGCGCGATGCCTGTGAAATAGTGCTTGTTATCTTTCTTGAATTCGGCGAACGAGACTTCGAGCGCGATTTCGCGCCCCGTCTTGTGCAGGCCGGGCAACTCGATTGATTCCCAGGAGATGTGCCGCTCACCCGTCTCGACATAGTTGCCCAACGCCTGCTCGTGCGCGCGGCGCAGATAATCCGGCATCAGCATCGTCAGACTGCACCCGATCATTTCTTCGCTCGTATATCCGAAAATTTTGATGGCGGCAGCATTGATGAAAAGTATCCGGCTGTCTTCGTCAATCGTGATGATGGCGTCCGAGGCCGTATTGGCGATGGCGAGCAGGCGTTGCTCCGATTCATGCACGGCCTTCTCCGCGCGCCTGCGCTCAGAGATGTCGCGCGCAATCGTCGAAGCGCCGATCAGCCTACCCTTCGCGTCTTTGACGGGCGAGATGGTGAGCGAGACTTCAACGGGCGTACCGTCTTTCCTCACACGCATCGTCTCAAGATGTTCGATCACTTCACCTCGCCTGATCTTTGTCAGAATCTCCGTCAACTCGCCCGCGCGCTCCTTCGGAATAATGATCGAGACGGGTTTGCCCAAGACCTCTGCGGCAGTGTAGCCGTACATTCGCTCTGAACTGGCGTTCCAACTCGTGATGACGCCGTCGAGCGTTTTGCTCAAGATGGCGTCGTCCGAGGATTCGACAATCGCCGCCAGACGAGACTGCGCCGTCTCCGCGCGCGTGCTCCGCTCCATCAAATAAGTCGTCAGCAGCGTGATGAAGACGAAGACTCCGACTTGCATCAAACCTTCAGAGCCGATGCGGAAAGTATAGAGTGGCGGAATAAAAAGGTATGAGCTGATGAGCGCGCAGAGAGCGATGGCAAACCACCCCGCCGCCCGCCCGCCGTAACGTGTGATGATGACGACGGTGGGGAAAAACAGCGCGAACGGAAAGCGCGGACGCTCGCCTCCGATCAGTAGAGCCAGCAGCCACGTCAAGACGGTCGCCAGTGCGACGAGCGTGACGGCGACGGCATAAGACTGCCATGCCGCGACAGCAGCGTGCGTTTGCAGAGCGCGCGCGCCGTCATCGGGGGGAGAATGTCTGCTGTGGTCGTCGGACATCACGCTGCTATCTTGTCTGGAACTTTCACTGATCTGTTCGGTCTGATCTGAATGCCGAAAAAAGCTACTGTTTTCATCCCGTCAAGTCAAGACGCACTTTATATCGAACGCATAACTCTCGACGCCCTACGCCGCTTTCGTCTTTCACGCATTCCCCTCTGCCACATGTTCTGATAAAACATGGGCTGGAGGCTGGTAAGAAAATAGTCTTGACCAGCCTCCAACTTCCAACTTCTATTCTTATGTATCCAGCCGGCAATCTTTTCATCGAAGCACCGCACGGGCGCATCGAAGCGATCCTCAAAGAGCCTCGACTTGAAGCGGGGCGAGAGACGCCGCGCGGCGTCGCGCTCGTGCTGCACCCGCATCCACTGCACGGCGGGACGATGCACAACAAAGTCGTCTTTCGCGCCGCGCGCGGGCTGGAAGACGCCGGCCTCGTGACGCTCCGCATCAACTTTCGCGGCGTCGGACTCTCGACCGGCGAGCACACGGGGGCGCGCGGCGGCGAGCAGGAAGACGCGCGCATCGCGCTCGACTATCTGACGGAAAAATATCCGCATCTCCACCACGTCACGCTCGCGGGTTTCTCTTTCGGCGCGCGCGTCGGCCTCGAAGTCGGAGTGAACGATGCGCGCGTCAACTATTTAATCGGCATCGGCACGCCGGTCAGCGCGCCGGAGCGCGACTACGACTTTTCGTTTTTGCGCGAGTGCCGCAAGCCGCTCCTCTTCGTCCACGGCGACCGGGACGAGTTCGGCGACGTGGCGACCTTGCGCGCACTCGCCGCCCAACTTCCGACGGAAGCGCGCGTGCAGGTCAGCGTCATTCCGGGCGCGGGTCATTTCTTCGACAATCAACTGGAAGACTTGAGGCGCATCATCGCGCAATGGGCGGGAGTAGTGGCAAATGATGAATGATGAATGATGAGTGATGAATAAAATTCAACAATGCCTTTGTCTTTAATTCATCATTCATCACTCCGCATTCATCATTCCGTGTAGAGCCTGTCAATCACGTCTTTGTATTTCTCATCCACGACGCGCCTTTTGACTTTGAGCGTGGGCGTCATCTCGCCGCCTTCGATGGAGAGTTCGCGCTCGAGAACGGCGATTTTTTTGACGCGCTCGTAATGAGACATGTCTGCGGTGACTGAATCCACCTGTCTTTGAAGCAAATCAATGATGCGCGGGTGGCGGCAGAAGTCGGCGCGCTCTTTGAGGCCGAGCGATTTTAGTTGCGCGTAGGAGCGGAGTTGTTCCCAGTCGGGCACGATGAGCGCGGCGGGAAATTTTCTGCCGTTGCCGACGAGCACGACCTGGCTGACGAAACGCGATTCACGGATGCGCTGCTCGATGGGTTGCGGCGCGATGTATTTACCGCCGGACGTTTTGAAGAGTTCTTTCTTGCGGTCTGTGATGCGAAGAAAATTCCCTGCGTCGAGCGCGCCGATGTCGCCGGTTTTGTACCAGCCGTCGGCGGTGAAGGCGTCGCGCGTCGCGTCGGGTTTGTTGAAATAGCCGAGCATGACGTTGGGGCCGCGCGTTTCGATCTCGCCGTCCGAGGCGATGCGTACCTCGACGTTTCTAATCGGGCGGCCAGCCCTGCCGACGCGATTCTCCTGCGGTGAGTTGGCGGAGATGACGGGCGAAGTCTCCGTCAGGCCGTAGCCCTGCACGATGGGCAGCCCCGCGCCCGCGAAGATGAGACAGATTTCTTCCGGCAACGCCGCGCCGCCGGAGACGAACATGCGGACGCGCCCGCCGACGCCCGCGCGCCACTTCGAGAAGACGAGACGCGAAGCGACGCGGTGTTCCAACTCGACGAGCGGCGGCACTTCTTCACCGTTGAGCGTGTAATTGGACTGGCGTTTGCCGGCGCCGACCGCCCAATCGAGCAGCACGGCTTTTATGCGTCCGCCCTCGGCGGCCTTCAACTGAATCTTCTCGTAAATTTTTTCATACAAGCGCGGCACGGCGCACATCACCGTCGGGCGCACCTCGCGCAGGTTATCGCCGATGCGCTCGATGGACTCGGCGAAGAAGACCGACGCGCCGTGATGCAGATACATGTACATCGCGCCGCGCTCGAAGATGTGCGAGAGCGGGAGCACGGAGAGAATCACGTCGTCACTGCGAAACGCGAGTCGCTCGGAAGTGTCTATCAAATTCGAGACGACGTTCGAGTGCGTGAGCATGACGCCTTTCGGCTCGCCCGTCGTCCCCGAAGTGTAGATGATCGTCGCCAGATCGTCCGCCATGATAGCGCGCTCGTTTGATGCTCCGGCGAGTCCGGGCCGAGTTTGCCGCGCCGTCTCGCCAAGCTCTTCGAGTTGCGCGAGCGTGAGCGCGTCGCGTGTCTCAACGCCGCCGTCGTGATTGCCCGACTCTTCGCCCGTGAGAAAAACCACGCGACGCAACTGCGTGCAGCCGCGAATCGCGTCACGGATGCGCTCGTAAGCGGCGCGATGCTGGATGAACAACAGACTCGCGCCGGAGTCGTTCAGGATGTATGCGACTTGCTGCGGCGCGAGCGTCGGATAGATGGGCACGTCAACGATGCCCGCGAACAGGCAGCCCATATCGGCCAAGACCCATTCGGGAGAACTCTCGGAGAGAATCGCCGCGCGCTCGCCGCGCCCGACGCCCGACGCGCTGAGGCCGTCAGCGACAGCGTGCGCGCGTCTCAAAAAATCTGTGGACGAGATTGAATGCCACGCGCCGTCGCGTTTGTAGTTGATGGCGTCGGGACGCGCGAGCGGCGGGGCGAGCGCGCGCTCGAAAACGTCGCCGAGCGTCGCTGGTTCATCGGCATGGAGCGGCACGCGCGACGGGTGCGAAGATTTGACTTCTGCTATGTCGCGCGCCGGCTTCGTCGCGGCATCGAGTTGCGCTTGAGCGTTGAACTGTCCGGCGGTGTTCGTCGTTGTCATCTGGCGTTCACCCCGTTGAGAAAGATGTCGAGCACAGCGTCCGCCATCGGCGCGAGCTTGTAACGGCGTTTCGAGAGAATCCAGTTCGTCGCCATCTCGTCGAGCGCGCCGAAGAGAATCTTGGCGGTCAGCTTGGCGTTCAACTCTTTGCGGAAGACGCCCGCGCTCTGCCCCTCTGCGAGAGCCTCACGAATCAGCAGCAAATATTCAGCGAGTCCGGCGGCGGAAAATTCCTCCATGAATTTCGTCGAGCCGCGCAGCTCAACCTGAAAGACGACGGCCAAGTCGCGATCCGCTCCGAGCCTTTCGAGGTGATGGCGCGCGATGCGTCGCAACTTCTCGCGCGGGTCTGCGATCTTCGAGAGTTCCTCGCGGCCTTCGGCGATGGCCTCGCTCGTGTTGCGCTCGAAGATGGAATGCAGAATTTCCTCTTTGCTCTTGAAGTAGAGATAGACCGTGCCGTCGGCGACGCCTGCGACGCGCGCGATGTCCGCGACCTTCGAGTTGAAATAGCCGTTGCTGGCGAAGACGTGCGTGGCGGCGCGCAGGATGGCCTCGCGCTTGTCGCCCGTCGCCGGGCGCGCGGTCGTCGTGTTTGAGAGGGAACGTGCGGAACGCATCAGGGGACTTTGCTCCATGCTAAAAGTTTTTGGGAAACTAACTGAATGAATACCCATTCAGTGAACAGCCTAAGCCTACCCTTGCAAGCACATTTTCGCAACAGTTGCAGCAATCACAAAAGAGCCGCCCCCACCTTGACGTGGCGGGGCGGCTCTTTTGTGCGAATGTTAATGTTGGCGGAGGCTGAGGGACTCGAACCCCCAAGCGCTTTCGCGCGGCAGTTTTCAAGACTGCTGACTTACCAATTAGCCTAAGCCTCCGGATGCTTTGCGTAAGCGGATTTAAGTGTAACCGAAGCGGCGCATCGCGCTCAACCGCACGACACGCGCCAGACCTTACGCGCCATGCTTCAAGTCGAGTTTCTCATGCTCGCCCGGCTTGTAAGACTCGCCCGTCACGAGCGCTTTGACGAAGCCGACGAGCTGCACCATTTTGCTCGAAGGCGAGTCCCAGTATTCCGCGCTCTCGACGCTCACCTTGAGCAGCGCGAGTTCAGGATCGTCCAACCCTTCGGGAAACCATGCCTTCAAGATCGGACTCCACAACTCTTCGATCTTCGCGCGGTCGCGCGACAGACGAGCCATGCCTGAGACCGAGACGTAGCGTTGATCATCCGGCTTCGCGTAAGAGACGTTGACGTGATGGTCGCGCTCGATCTCGTCCACTTTTCCCGATCCGGCGCGCGTAAAGAAATAGAGGTCGCCGTCGAACTCCACCTGCTGCGTCGCCATCGGGCGACTGCGAAGCGTGCCGTCCGCTTCGGCGGTGGTCAGCATCGCGAACTCGATGTCCTTGATTAACTCGCCCAACTTTTTAACGTGCTCGTTTGTTGCCGCCTGATTATCCATTTCCGTGATGCTCCTTCGTGTGTTGTTGATAAATTCTACGCGAAGAGTATCAACGAAGAACATCACGAATCTGGAAGGGAAGTGCTACGGTTTAGTCATAATCTTCCGTCTCCGCAACCACTGACCCGTTTATCAACGCTCCGAAAAAGAGTTTGACGGCTCTCTGATGACAACACGCGCCGTACATTTCAAGCCGTCAGCCTTCTGTAAATCGCGTGCATCCACTCCGGCAAAGAGAACACATCTCGTGCTGCTTGATGAGAAGCATTCTTATCCGCGTCCGGTTAATTCATCGAAGGCCGACCAGATTTCTTTCATCGTCGCGGCGGAAACTTCTCCGATGCGGTCGCGGATGAACTTTTTATCAACTGCCGTTAACTGAAAGACGAGCGCGATGGAAGATTGGCGCAAACCATTCTCTCTATCCGCTTCAATCAGCACCGTACCGGGAAAGCGCAACGCATCCTGTTGCGAAGTGAGCGGGATAAGCAGGGTCGTCGGGAGCATACCCGCTTGCTGAACGATGATGGCGGGGCGTCTGCCGGCCTGTGCGTGTCCGCCGCGCGCCAGCAACTCAACCCAACGCAGTTCGCCGACCGTCACGGCTCCATCTCCTCGTCGTAAGGGAATGCCTCCCGGCTCTCGTCGCCGATGGCCTGCCACTGTTGCAGCTCGTCGGCCAACGCTTCACTCATCGGCGCATCGGTCAGAGGAATGAGGAGGATGCCTTTTCGCGTTTCGATGATGCGGACGATGGTGTCTTCCGCCAGACCGTAACGGTCAAGTACGTCGCCGGGCAGCGTGATTTTTCCGCCGTCTTCGATCACCAATTTTTCTACGACATTCATGGTTCTTCTCGTGTCAGGGATTTCAGAACGCAGTTAGTATAGCAGCAGTTTGATGGTGAAACGTGTCCCTTAAGTCGTCAGCCTTCTGTAAATCGCGGGCATCCGTTCGGGCAGCGAGAGCACATCGTCAATAATCGTGTAACCCACGTCGCCGTAGAGGTCGCGCAGTTCGACTTCGGAGTCGCGGTCAATCGTGATGCAAAAGGGGATGATGCCGTTCGTGCGCGCTTGCTTGAGAGCCTCGCGCGTGTCTTCGCGTGCGTATCGCGCGTCGCCGTAGTCGTGGTCGTAGGGGCGTCCGTCGGAGAGGACGATGAGCAGGCGCGTGCGCGCATCTCGTCGCCGGAGGCGCGCGGCGGCGTGGCGGATGGCGGCACCGAGTCTGGTGTTGTTTTGATAATTGATGCCGCCGATTTTGCGCTCGACTTCATCGTTGTAACGCTCGTCGAAATCTTTGACGACGTAAAACTTGACGTTGCGGCGTCCCTCGCTCGTGAAGCCGTAGATCGAGTATGAATCGCCGACCGATTCGAGCGCCTCGCACATCAGGACGAGTCCTTCTTTTTCCACTTCGATGATGCGGCGACCGGGATGCGTGTAGGGCTGCAAGGGGTGGCGTCCGATGGTGCGCGCCGTCGAGGAAGATTGATCGAGCAGGAAAGAGACGGCCACGTCGCGCTCGCGCCGCAGACGCTTCGTGTAAATTCTTTCTGACTGATGCCCGTCCGCGCGCCGGTCAATCACGTAGTCCACGAGCGCGTTCAAGTCGTAATCGTCGCCGTCCAATTCGTTCAGCACGCGCTTCAAGTTTTCAGGCTTCATCAACTGAAACTGGTGTCGGATTGAAGAGATGACGCCGCGATAGCGCGTGCGCGTCAGTTCGACGAACGTGCGTTCACCCTTTTTCACGCGCTTCTCGACGACGCGGCACCAACCGACGCGCGTATCGTTCAACTCTCTGTCCCACTCGTCATAAGCGAAGGCCACTTCGCCCGCCTCCAACTCCTGCTCCGATTGGTCGCCGGTCATCCAACGCTCCGCGCCTGTGAAAATCTGATCGCCGTCGCTCTCGCCCGACTCCGCGCCCGCCCACGCATTGAACAACTCGCGCGCGTCGCGCTGCCGCTCGCGCTCGGCCTGCGCGCGTTCCGCGTCGTCGCTCTCTTCATCCTTTTCGCGCGCGAGGTTCGACTGCGCGCCGCTGCTCTGCTCCGACTGCTCATCATTCTCGTGCGTGTTCTGCCTCTGCCGCTCGGCCATCTCAGGCACGACCGCTTGAAAGAGCGCATAGACGCGGCTCGTCGCCATCAGCGTGTCGGCGACCGTCGCATCATCGCCGCTCACATAATCGAGGACGATGGTTTCGAGTTCGGAGACGATCTGTCCGTAAAACGAGCGCGCATCGTCGAGCGCGCCGCCGCAGAGCGTGATTTGAAAAAGCAACTCGAAGGGCACGAGCGTGAGCGGCAGAGACGAGACGCGCGGGCGACTCTCGCGCAAATGCGCGCGCACGAAATCGAGGTCGCGCGCGAGGCCGCGATAGGTGTGGCGCAACTGGCGATCAATGCGCCCGTTCTCAAGCGTCCCGAAGAGTCGCGTCGCCAGACCGCTTTGAGGAAAGAGCGCGAGCGCGGCGCGATAATCACCGTCCGGCGGCAGCGCACGCCGCGTTGTCGTTTGTTCGCCCGTCGCTTCTTCCGGCGACGCATCGCGCGAGAGCGTCGCGCGCGTCACTTCGCTCGTATCGTCGTCGCGCGCGGGAAGATCGAACTCGTTCATACTTTCAGGCGCGTAAATCTCCGCGAGCGCAGTGTATGCCGCGCGCAAGTCGTGTGTCGCGCGCGCCTGCGTGCCGAATTCGATCTGTCCGGCAGCATGCGCGGCGAGAACTTTGTAGAGACGAAAATCAGACTCCGCATCGCCGAACTCCGAGACGCTCGCGGGTAGATGAATCGTGCGCCCGTCATTGATGCGCGCCTCGTCGGGCACGGCGGCGAGCGGCGCGACTTCGACCTCGCGCCCCGTCAAACCCTCGACGTAAAAGCGCAAAGTCTGCGCTACGTCTTCAAGCGCGAGTCCCGCGCTCGCGCTCTGCAATAGTTCGAGGCTGCGGCCCGTCTCCAGCGCGTAGAAGCTTCTGCGCGCGCGCGGCGTCGTGTCCGCGTCCGACAGACCTGCTTGCGCCCAACGCTCGAACCCCTCGATGGATGTCGCGTGCAGGGCGCGCGGCGCGGCGCGCAGGCAACAGATCGCCGCCTCGGCATCCACGCGCGCCACTTCACAGGTCGCCGCGATGACGCGACGCGCCAACTCCGTCACGCGCGCCCTCGCTGTTCTGCCGTCCACCAGCGCGCGAAAGAAAGACGGACTCGTGCGTGCCAGCGCGACCAGCACGGCGTTGCTGTGCCCCGCCATCACCTGTAAAAGATTCGCCCATTCGTCGAAGGCATCGGGCACGAGCCGCAGAGCTTCGCCGCCCGCCGTCAGAGTGTGCAGAGCCGCCGCGCCGCCGCGCCCCAGAAAATCTCTCGCGTGTTGAAACAGATGCAGAGCCTGCGCTTCGTCCAACTCTTCGACCGCGCCCGGCAGAGCCGCCCACATGTCCGACGCGATGCCAAACGCGCGCAGTGCAAAGTCCGACGCCAGACGCACCGCCTCGTGCGTCACCGAGACATGCGCGTCGCGCTCGACGGCGTCCGTGTCGTCTCTTTCATTTCGTGTGGTCGTATCGGCGCGAACAGTTGAGAGACGCGCGAGTGTGTGCGGCGTGGCGGCGAGAAAATCCGCGCTGTGCTTCGCCGAACGCCGCGCGATCTCCAACGCCACTTCGTAAATCGAGCGGAGCAGTTCGCCGTCGTCGCCAACCGCGCGTGCGACTTCCGGCGCGCGCCTGAAAGTTTCCAGCGCGATTGACGTGGAGAGAGACATCTGTCGCTCGCACACCTCAAACAAAACATGCCTCGCCGCGCGCGGCACGTCCTTCAACTCTTCGACGCCCGCAGCGAAGAACGCCGCGCCTGTCTCCGCGTCCGCCATCGCGAGCCTTCGCCCCATCTCTCCCCACGCGCGCAAACTTTCCGCGTCGAGCACCTGCGCCGCCTCCGAGAACGCGCGCAAAAAATTCACGCTCGCGCGCACAGAGACACTCTCCAACGCCGCGCCCACTTCGACCGCGACGCGCGCCACGTCAACCGGCAGTTCCACGATCTCGCGCGCCACCCCTTCAAGCGTCCGCCGCTCCGTCACGCTCTTGATTGCGCGCAGACGCTCGCGCAGCGCCTCTTCAAGCGACGACGGCTCGACGACATTGGGCGCGTCGCGTGCATCATCTTTCTTCAACTCATCGGACATGGCTAACGAAATTTGTCTGGCTTAAATGACAGTCGTCACGATCTCGCGATTGCTGCGTTACAGTTCGTGGGGATGTCAGTGACGTGTGAGCTTTTAAGCTGCTTCGGCGGGCGTCGGCTCGCTCGCGTGGCGCGTTAAGTAGTCGAGAATTTCGTCCTGCATCCGCGCGATTTCGTTGCGATAACCACCGGCAACGGCGGGGAACTCGTCGCGTCCGGCGGTTACGCGCAGTTGTGCGAGAAGGCGATAGAAATAAGCGATGCGTTCCTGTGTCGCTTCGAGTTCCTGATCGTTGTGAATCATGTCTGTATCTCCACGATGCCGCGCCGCGTGCGGTCACGTTTGATCTGCCAGTGTGCGACGAACTCCTCCAGAGTTTCGAGGATGAGCAATGAGGGACGTATCCAGAAGACACTCGCACCGAACTCCCTCTCCGCCCGCTCGTGATCGAAAAGCCCGCGCGCCTCTTCAACGCAGTCGTTCAAATCAAAATCGTCGTGCATGACGAGCACGATGTCAACGTCGTTCGGCGCAGATTTCGTCGTCACGAAACTGCCGAAGATAATCATGCTATCCAGCCTGCCCGTCGCCAGTGCAGTTGTGTGGATGCGTCGCAAGCGCGCCGTCATCGCTTGTCTCTGCGGAGTGTCGCCGCCGAAGCGCGCCACCACTTCGTCAATCGTCGCGCGATGCACGCCGGGCGGCAATTCCCCTTGACTGTTGGAAGGTGGAAGCGGCATTGGGCATCCCGTCCGTGTGAGTTCAAATGACGGTCGTCACGATCTCGCGGATGCTGCGTTGCAGTTCGCGGTCGTCGGTGATGGGCGAGCAGAGTGCGACTTCGGCGGCGTTGATGGCGGGGATGCCGCGCGCGGTCAGTTGCGCGGCGTAGATGAGAAGGCGCGTCGAGACGCCTTCTTCGAGGCCGTGCCCGCGCAGGTTTCTGATTTTCTGTCCGATGAGGACGAGGTCGCGCGCCGGTTGTAGTTCGATGCCGCCCTCGCGCGCGACGATCTCGGCTTCGAGTTCCGGCGGCGGATAGTCGAACTCCAAAGCGACGAAACGCTGGCGCGTGGACTGCTTGAGGTCTTTCAAGATGGATTGGTAGCCGGGATTGTAAGAGACGACGAGCATGAACTCCGGCGGCGCGTCGAGGATCGTGCCGCGCTTTTCGATGGGCAGGCGTCGGCGGTCGTCCGTCAGCGGGTGGATGATGACGACGGTGTCCTTGCGCGCCTCGACCACTTCGTCGAGATAGCAAATCGCTCCGGCTTTGACGGCGGCGGTCAGCGGCCCGTCGTGCCAGACGGTCTCGCCGCCTTCGAGCAGGAAACGCCCGACGAGGTCTGTCGCGGAGAGGTCTTCGTGACACGCGACGGTGATGAGCGGGCGCGCGAGACGCCACGCCATGTGCTCGACAAAGCGCGTCTTGCCGCAGCCCGTCGGCCCTTTGAGCATGACGGGCAAGCGCGCGGCGTGCGCCGCCTCGAACAACTCGACCTCGCGCGCAACGGCGAGATAAAAAGGCTCGTCCGTGACGACGTATTCTTCAATGGCTCTTTCCATAATTTTAGAGTTCAAAGTTTAAGGTTCAAAGTTCAAAGTCGTTTGAAGTCTCGCGCTCCGGTTTCAAAGGTCGGTCGTGCTTGATAACTTTGAACCTTGAACTTTGAACCTTGAACCGTCTTCGCGGGCTGACGCCGCGCGCGGACTAGGGTATGCTTCTGAGAGCCTTGAAAGCAGCTTCAGAGACAGACGGGCATCTTAACACCCGGCTCAAATATGCGGCAAATTGAGCTTTTTTGGCCGGGATTTAACTGGCAATGAAAATCGCAATGGCAATGAGCGGCGGCGTTGATTCTTCGGCGGCGGCGGCAATTTTGAAGGACGCGGGGCACGAACTCGTCGGCTTCACGATGCAGTTGTGGAATCAGCGACGCGGTTTAAGCGTGGACGCGGACGGCGAGCCGCTGCCTTCGCGTTGCTGCTCGCTCGACGATGTCTATGACGCGCGGCGTGTGGCGGAAGAGTTGGGATTTCCTTTCTACGTTTTGAATCTCGAACGCGAGTTCGAGCGCGATGTGGTCGAGCCGTTCGTCGCGAGTTATCTGGCGGGCGAGACGCCGATTCCGTGCGTCGCGTGCAACAGCCGTCTGAAGTTCGCTTCGCTCGACAAGCTGGCGCGCAGTCTCGGTTGCGACAAAGTGGCGACGGGGCATTACGCGCGCGTCCGGTTCGATGAAGAGGCCGCGCGCTATCGTCTCCTGCGCGGGCATGACTTGCGTAAGGATCAGACTTATTTTCTGTGGGAGTTGACGCAGGAACAACTCTCGCACGCGATGTTCCCGCTCGGCGAGATGTCTAAAACGGAAGCGCGCGACGCCGCACGCGGGCACAAGCTGGCGGTCGCGGAAAAGGAAGAGTCTCAGGAAATTTGCTTTGTGCCGGACGGAGACTATGCGGGCTTCATTGATCGTTATCTCGAAGCCGAAGGCAGGGAAGCGCACGCGCCTGCGTCCGGCGAGATCGTCAACACGCGCGGCGAGGTCATCGGCGCGCATGGGGGCGTTCATCGCTTCACCGTCGGGCAGCGGCGCGGGCTTGGCATCTCGCGTCAACTGCCGCTCTACGTGGTCGCCATCGAGCCGGAGAAGAATCAAGTCGTGGTTGGTGAAGCGAACGAGTTGCTCGCATCAGACCTGACAGCAGCGGGCGTCAATTGGATCGCCTTTGACGCGCCCGACGCGGAAGTGCGCGCGCAGGTGCGCGTGCGTTACCGGCACGAAGCCGCGCCCGCGACAATTACGCCCGTCGGCGCGGGGCGCGTCCGCATCCATTTCGATGAACCGCAGCGCGCCATCACGCCCGGACAGGCGACGGTGTTCTACGACGGCGAGGAAGTGTTGGGCGGCGGTTGGATTGTGAGAAGCGGTGGGCGTTAGGCAGAAGGCAGTGAGCAGAAGGCAGTCAAAGCGCGCGGTTATTATCTTTGACTGCCTTCTGCTTTTTTATGTCGCATAAACATTTCATCGCGCCGGTGCGTATTACGCGGGCAGCTTCTTTCTGTCAGTACCACCTGCGGTAGCGGGTGGGTACTCTCTAAGGGATGACCCATCCGCTACCGCAGGTGGTACTGACAAGCGGTTCAATTTCGCGGGTAAATTTATGGCAATGTCACGGACAGGGAAAGTCGTTTTAATCATCGCCGGTATCTTGTTGACGCTCGCGCTGGTCGCGGTCATCGGCATCGCAATTTTATTCAGGTCGCTCAATAGCGAGCCGGCAATTCACGACAACAGCGTGCTCGTGTTGAAGGTCGAAGGCTCGCTGCCGGATTACGCCAACGACGAGCGCGGCGTGGCGGGACGCTTCTTCGGCGGCAATCCGAATTCGCTGACGAGCCTGCTCACGCAACTCAGGAAAGCGAAGGCCGACAAGCGCGTCAGCGCGGTGCTGCTCGACATAGACATCGTCGGCGCGGGTTGGGCGAAGGCCGACGAGATACGCGATGCGGTCGCAGATTTTCGCGCGTCGGGCAAGCCGCTCTACGCTTACATGGAGTACGGCTCGGACAAAGAGTATTACATCGCGACCGCCGCCGAGCGCGTCTATGTCGCGCCGATGGGCGACCTCTTTATCAACGGACTCGCGGCGGAAGCGATGTTCTTTCGCGGCTCGTTCGACAAGCTCGGCATCGAGTGGGACTCGTATCAAATCGGCAAGTACAAAAACTCGCCCGAACATTTCACGCGCAAGGATATGTCTGAGGGCGAGCGCGAGACGATGAACGCGCTGCTCGACGACATCTTTAATCACTACGTCGCGGCGGTGGCCGACGCGCGCCACAAGTCCGTTGATGAAGTGCGTGCGTGGATTGACAACGCGCCGCATCACGCGCCCGACGCGCTCAAGGGCGGGATGATTGACGGCGCGCTCTATCGCGAAGATGTCGAGTCTGAATTGAAGAAGCGGCTCGGCTACAAGGACGACGAGAAACTGCATCGGGTTTCGACGAGCGATTACAGGGAAGTCTCTGCGGACTCGTTGGGGATCAACGACGGCGAGCGCGTCGCGATTGTCTATGCGTCGGGCGTCATCGGGTCGGGCAAGTCGGACGACGGCTCTTTCGGCGGCGATCAAAGCGTCGGCTCGGACACCGTCGTCAAGGCCATCAACGATGCGCGCGACGACAAGACCATCAAGGCCATCGTGCTTAGAGTTGACAGTCCCGGCGGCTCGACTTATCCGTCGGATGTCATCTGGAAAGCCGTTGAAGAAGCGAAGAAGAAGAAGCCCGTCGTCGTTTCGATGAGCGACTTGGCGGCTTCAGGCGGTTACTACATCTCGACGGGCGCGAACAAAATCATCGCTGAACCGACGACGCTCACCGGCAGCATCGGCGTCTATGCGTACAAACCCGTGATGAAGGGCTTGTACGATTGGCTCGGCGTGTCAGCCGAATACACTCTGCGCGGGCAGAATGCGGGGATGTTCCGCGAGACGGAAAAATTCACAGACAGCGAGCGCGCGAAGTTTCATTCGATGCTCGATCATTTCTATCAAGACGAGTTCGTGCCGAAGGTCGCACAGGGGCGGCACCGCGACGCCGAATACATCAACAGCATCGCGCAGGGTCGCGTGTGGACAGGCATGAGGGCGAAAGAAAACGGACTCGTTGACGAGTTCGGAGGCATGGAGCGCGCCATCGCCGTCGCCAAAGAACTCTCCGGCATTGCGGCAGAAAAAAATGTGCGCCGCGTCGTCTTCCCTGCGCCGCGCAATTTCTTCGCGCGCATCTTCGGCGGCGGCGATGATGACGAAGACAAGGCCACCGCACGCGCTCACGCGCAGCAGGAAGCTCTGCTCAACTCGATGCCTGAGAGCGTGCGCCGCACGATGCGCGTCGCCATCATGTTCAATCACTTCAAAGAGGGCGAGTCGCTGGCGATTATGCCGTTCGATTTGGAGATCAAGTAAGACAGTTGGCAGTCGGCAGAAAGCAGAAGGCAGTCAGGACACAATGTCCTGACTGCCTTCTGACATTTCGGCGCGATAGTCTTCCGTACGTTCTAACTGCCTTCTTCTGCCTTCTGCCGGCTGCCTTCTATTCTTTCCATCCCGCCCATGTACGGGCGCAACGCTTCGGGGATAACGACCGTGCCGTCCGCCTCTTGATAATTTTCCAGAATGGTGAGCCATGTGCGCCCGACGGCGAGGCCGGAGCCGTTGATCGTGTGAACGTATTCGGGTTTGCTGCCGCCCGCGCGACGAAAACGTATCTGCGCGCGGCGTGCTTGAAACGCCTCGAAGTTCGTGCAGGAAGAAATTTCGCGGAACGTGTTCTGCGAAGGCAGCCACACTTCGATGTCGTAAGTCTTCGCCCCGCCGAAACCCATGTCGCCCGTCGAGAGCGTGACGACGCGATAATGAAGTCCGAGCCGTTGCAATATCGTCTCCGCGTTGCGCGTCAAGGCTTCGAGTTCGTCGTAGGAATTTTCCGGTAAGACAAGTTTCACCAACTCCACTTTGTCGAACTGGTGCTGGCGGATGACGCCGCGCGTGTCGCGCCCGTAAGAGCCGGCCTCCGAGCGAAAGCAGGGCGTGTAAGCGACAAATTTCATTGGTAACTGCGCCGCATCGAGTATCTCATCGCGATGGATGTTCGTGACCGGCACTTCCGCCGTCGGAATGAGATATAGGCCGCGCTCGTCGGTTAACTTAAAAAGATCATCCTCAAACTTCGGAAGCTGAGACGTGCCGAACAGAGACTCACGGTTGACGATGAACGGCGGCAGAGTTTCTTCGTATCCGTGCTCGCCTGTGTGGATGTCGAGCATGAAGTTAATCAACGCGCGCTCTAACCTTGCTCCCGCGCCTTTGAGGATGGCGAAACGCGCCGCCGCGATTTTCGCCGCACGCTCAAGATCGAGAATGTTGAGCCGCGTGCCGAGGTCAACGTGATCCTGCGGCTCGAAGTCGAACACGGGCGCGCTGCCCCAACGACGCGCTTCCACATTTGCGTGCTCATCCGCGCCGACGGGGACGCTCTCGTGCGGCAGATTCGGCAGCGTCGAGAGCAGCTCTTTCATCTGCGTCTCGGACTCGTCTCGCGCGCGGTCGAGTCCGGCGATGCGCTCCTTTAACTCGCCGACTTCTATGCGCTGCGCTTCCGCCTCGTCCTTTTTTCCTTCCTTCATCAACGCGCCGATGACTCGGCTCGAAGCGTTGCGCTCGGCGTTGAGCGCGTCGGACTCGGCGATGAGACGGCGACGCTCGGAGTCGAGCCGCGCGAAATCATCGAGTGCGGAAGTGGGAAAGTTGCGCGCCTCAAGCGACGCGCGCACGCGGTCGAGATTCTCGCGCACATAATTCAAATCGAGCATTTGCCGCCATCCTTCAACGTGTGGTATCAGTTTTCTGTCAACGACCAAGACGAAAAATTCAAGCTAACGGACGCCGCGTGAGCCTGTCAAGAAGAGCAGTTTTCAGTGGGCAGTGAACAGTGGTCAGCAAATGCTTTTGTTCGACGAGTCTTCACTGAAACAGAATGGTCAGCAAACTGCGGAAAGACTGACCACTAATCACTGGCTACCGGCCACTGAAGTGATATGCCACAGAAGATACGCAAAGCCGTCTTTCCCGCCGCCGGACTCGGCACGCGCTTTCTGCCCGCGACGAAGGCATCTCCGAAAGAAATGCTGCCGCTCGTGGACAAGCCGCTCATTCAATACGCCGTCGAAGAGGCCGTCGCGTCCGGCGTCGAGTCCATCATCATCGTCACGGGTCGCGGCAAGACCGCTATCGAAGACCACTTCGACATTTCGTTTGAACTCGAACATATGCTCAACGAGCGCGGCAAGGATGATCTCTTCGCGGCGGCGCGCTCCGTCTCGGAACTCGCGCGCATCAGCTACGTGCGGCAGAAAGAGGCGCTCGGACTTGGACACGCAATTCTTCAGGCGCGCGATTTCGTCGAGGGCGAACCCTTCGCCGTCATGCTCGCAGACGATGTCGTGGATGCGGAAGTCCCCGCGCTCAAGCAGTTGCTCAAAGTTTATGATCAGTACGACGCGCCCGTCATCGGCACGATGCAGGTCGCGGGCGAGGCCATCTCGCGCTTCGGCGTGATTGACGCGGAAGAAGTGTCCGACGGCGTCTATCGCATCAAAGACATGGTCGAGAAACCGCCCTACGCCGATGCGCCATCCGACCTCGCCATCATCGGTCGCTACATCCTGACGCCCGACATCTTCGATGAAATCGAGCGCACGACACCCGGCGCGGGCGGCGAGATACAAATCACCGACGCCATGCGCGCGCTTCTTAAGAAGCGACCCTTCTACGCCGTCCGCTTCGAGGGCACGCGCCACGACGCCGGCGACAAGCTCGGCTTTCTCATCGCGACCGTCGAGTTCGCTTTGAAGCGTCCAGACCTCGCCCCGCAGTTTCGCGAATACCTGCGCTCGTTAAAACTTTAAGAAGTGAGAGAGGACAACAGAAATTGAGCGACGAAACAAAAGTCTTTGCCAATCAAGCGGCGATTGTGACGGGCGCGACGCGCGGCATCGGTCGCGCCATCGCGCTCGAACTCGCGCGGCGCGGAGCCTCCATCGCCTTCAACTATGCGAAGAGCGCGGAGGCCGCCGAGTCTCTGAAAAGTGAACTCGAAGCGTTGGGCGTGAAAGTCATCGCGTCTCAATGTGACGTGGCGAACACGGAGGCCGCCGCCGCGATGGTAAAGCTTGTCAAAGACACCTTCGGGCGCATGGACTTTCTCGTCAACAACGCCGGCATCGTGCGCGATAATTTGATTTTGCGGATGAAGGAAGACGATTGGGACGCCGTGCTCGATACCAATCTGAAAGGCGCGTGGAATTTTTCTCGCGCCGCGCTCAGACACATGCTCAGACAGGAAGGCGGCGGCTCGATTCTCAACATCTCTTCCATCAGCGGAGTCGTCGGCATGGCCGGGCAGTCGAATTACTCTGCATCAAAAGCCGGATTGATTGGATTGACCAAAGCCCTCGCCAAAGAAGTCGCGAGCCGCAACGTCTCCGTCAATGCGCTCGCGCTCGGACTCGTCGCGACGGATATGTCGCACTCGCTCGACGAAGACTATCGTCAGAAGCTCCTCGAACAAATCCCCATGAAGCGTTTCGCCGAACCGGACGAAGTCGCACAGATTGCTTGCTTCCTGCTCTCGAATACCGCACGCTACATCACCGGCCAGGTCATCCAAGCCGACGGCGGATTGGCGATGTGATGGCGAGCGTCAGCCAGCGATAAATTCGTATCCGTAAAACTATCCAGCAAAGCTCTGGTAGTTTCCTGCTCAAAAACACGCTGACAGATAATCGCTTACCACAAAAGAAGGGAACCCCGTCGGTTTCGATTGAAACCAACGGGGCGGAACTTCGGGCAGGCTAGGAGATTCAGGGTGGCGTTGACGTTTGCTGGAGATAACCACTTACGGGCTATCCGGCTTTTTGTGGCGGTCGAGTTTGGATGGGCGAAACGAAATAAAATAGCGAACTACTCTTCACTTTTAATTAAGAGCATTAGAAAATTGCTCTCCATCCTAAAACTCGAAGAAACTCGAGTACGCACTTTCAAGTATCATCGAAGCGTATCTATAAATGTTTGGGCTTCGCAACTTGGTGTGAAATTACACCAACATCCCGTGACCTGTCAAGCACAAAATACAAAGTTTCTCCACAATTTTGTGACAAAATCACGGCGCTATCTAAACTGTTGAAGAAACAAGGGTTGAAGTTAGACAAAAAGTTCAGGCGGGGGCTTAAGGCTTCTTTCCGACGGGGCTTGGAGCAGTAATTTGCACTGAGACGGGACTTTGCCGTGTTCGAGCATACAAATCAGGCTCGCCTGCCGGTCGTGTTTTCCAGCGTTTGTGAATCCAGAGCCATTGATCTGGATAGTCTCTGATTTGTCGCTCGATGGCGGCGGTGAATTGCGCCGTGTTGATTTCCAAATCGCGCGCCGGATCGCCCGTGCGGACGAGTTCGAGGATGGGGCCGCCGTGCAAAACGTAGCGTCCACGTTTTTCATCCCACGGCGCGCAGACGGGAATGACGGTCGCGTTCGTGCGGAGCGCAAGTGTCGCAGCCCCGGCGGTCGTGCAGGCGAGATGGCCGAAGAAGGGCACGAAGACGCCTTCGCGCTCCTGCGTGTTCAAATCCGCAAGGACACCAAGCGTGCCGCCGTTGCGAAGCAGGCGCATGGCTGTGCGCGCGGCGGCTTTTTTATCAATCGGCTCGTTGCCGAAGCGCGTCCTGATCTGCTCGACCATTTCCTCGATGCGTGGATTATCAATCGGGCGCATGAGAAAGCTAATGGGATTGTAGAAGGCGGAATGGGCGAAGCAGAGTAGCTCCCATGCGCCGAGATGCGAGGTGAGGAAGATGACGCCGCGCCCGCGCTCTTGCGCCCGGTCGAGCAGTTTTACGTCCTCGCTGTCGTACTCGACGACCTTATGTAAATTTTCCACCGACACGCGCGGAAGCTGGCTCACTTCGCCCAACTGTCTTCCCAGACTGCGGAATGTGCCGCGCAGGATTTTCTCGCGCTCCGGCACGCTCATCTCCGGGAAGGCCAGTTCGAGGTTACGCATTCCGGTGCGGCGCAGTCCGCCCGCGAGCGCGTAGGCTGCGCGACCGACGCCGCGACCCGCCGCCGACGCGAGCGGTCTCGGCAGCGCGCCAAGTCCAGAAAGAAAGACGCGCGCCGCCGCGTATTCCAGAAATGTTTGTGCTTTTCCCTTTTTTGCCATCTTCCATATCCAACAAGTCGGACAGTGTAACCCGCCCCTCACGACGGGGCAAACAGGTGGCACTGCGAGCGAATCGCGTGTTATAAGCAGTGGGCAGCGGCTGGTGGATAGTAAAAGACACATTCATCTTCTGACCACTGATCACAGGCCACTGCCCACTGCATTACTATGCCTTCGGGAAAAGTTCACGACGCGATCACGCTGCTGCTGGCTCCGCCGACTTTCGCTGCGGCGTGGGGCGCGACGGGCAGTTGGGCGCTGGCCGCCGTGACGACGTGCGCGATGCTCTTCGGCGGTTTCATGTTCGGCCCCGATCTCGATATTCAGTCGCGCCAGTACACACGCTGGGGATTGTTCCGTTTCATCTGGTGGCCTTATAAAGTTATCTTCCGGCATCGCTCGCGCTGGTCGCACGGCATCATCTTCGGCACGCTGATTCGCGTCATTTACTTCACCGCCGTGCTCGTGCTGCTGGTGTGCGCCGGAGTTTATTTGCGCGCGTTTCTGATTACAGGCGGTACGCTGCCTGACTGGGCTAATTTCTCGCGCGAGTGGTGGACGATAGAGACGCTCATTCTCGGTTACAGCGTTGATAAGAAATTCGTTCTCGGCGTGCTGGCCGGTTTGTGGTGGGGCGCGGCGAGCCATACGCTCGCGGACGTTGGCTGGTCGGTCATGCGTAAAGGATCGGAAATATTTTAAGAGCAGTGACGAGCGAAGAGTGACAAGTGACGGGCAAGAAGAATAGTGATAAGTGATGAGTGATGAGATAAAGACTTTCTTGCTCGTCACTGCTGCTGTCCTTCACTCGCCACTCTTCACTGCTTTTGTCTCTTCAATGTCCGCTGCGCGTCGCTAAGATACGGATGGACTGGCGACGAACGCCGTCTGAAACGTTGCGATTTTGCGAGATGGCCTTGAGGTCTTTGGTTTGCAGGCGCGACATAATGCTCATCGCGTTGGCGAGCGGCGTGCGCGGGTTGCGCGCGAGGTTGTGGATAATCGGATAGTTGCGTGACCACGCGCGATTGTTGGCGATGATTCGCAGCACTTCGTCCGAGACGGTTCGCATGGCGGCGACGGCCTCGACTTCCTGATCGGTGATGCGCGGGTTGTGGATGACGGCGGCGGAGACGAGCTTGTTGGAGTCGCGGATGAGAATGGCGCGCGTCTCTCGGTCGCCTTTCATGCCGAGCTTGATACGGTCTTTGACCTTCATCAGCATGATGCGACGGATGAGCGCGATACGTTTCGGCGCGGCCTCGCCGACTTCCGCACTCGCCTCGCTGATGATGCGCTCGGCCATCGCCTCACGCTGTTCCATACTTTCATCCACCAATTCTTCGATACGCTCCGAAGGCAGCCACGAATCATCTATGTCGTCGTCTGAAACTTCGATGTGGTCGGCGATGAGCCACGCATCTTCAAACGAGATGCCGTCAGCGACGCCGATGGATTCCGCCGTTTCGACGAACTCGGCAGCCGCCGTCTGGCCGCGCGCGCGTAACTCGTCGGCGATTTGCTGCGCGCCGCGCTCCTTCTCGAAAAACTCGCGGCGCGTTTCGCGTGCGCGTCGTTCGGCGTCGGGCGTGCGCGCATTGTTAGCGAGCAGTGCGTCAATGATGGCGGGCGCGCGAATCAGACGCTGCTGGTTGATGGCGATGATCTCAAGCACGGAGCCGTCGGTCGTCACGGAGGCGAGCGTGGCGACGGCCTCGTCGGGCGTGAAGGCATTCATCACGACGGCTTCCTGCAACTCGCGTCCGGCATCTTTTCGTCCGGCGAGATAGGCGAGCACATTGGGCGCGGTCGCATCCGATTCCGCGACGCTCAACAGAAATTCCGGCTGCTGATCTCGAAGCGTGGACTCGGCGGCCTCCGCGATTCCTTCTTCACCATCCAGACGCAACGCGACCAGCACTTCGAGCAATTCGTCCTGCGGCAGAGGCAGCATCCCGCGCGCCGCCGCCAGACGCGCCTGCGCCGGAGCCTGCCCGCCGACGATGGCCTGCACCACCGGATTCGTTGATTTGACGTTCGCGCTCATGAAAAGAGAAGTGCTGACTGAAAACTAAACGACCGCGCTTGAAAGACGGTTTGAATCTCTGTCAAACACTGCACACTGTCAATAGACGTTGAAATGGTATTCAAGCGTAATGAATTGTGAAACGGCGCGCCCGCCTATCGTCGCCGGTTGAAATTTGATTTTGCGTGCGGCCTTTACCGCCTCTTCCGTCAGTCCGTGACTCAGAGATTGCAGCACCAGAATGTACTTGACCTGCCCGTCAGCCGCGAGCACAGCACGCATAACCACTAAGCCGTTAATGTTGGCCTGCCGTGCGCTCTCGGTAAACCCCGGCTCCGGCCTACTCTGGATTATCGCTTTCGTCATCACCTCGCTCGTCCCAAAAGTTGCGCGTTCGGATTCTGATTCCACCTCCGGTCTCGCATAGACGCGCAACGTTTCCAGTTGATCGCGCCAGATATCCGAATTGGAAAGAGTAGGGCTTAGCTTGAGAAACTTCTCCAGACTCTCAGCGGCCTCTTTCATTCGCCGATCCTGTGCTGCCCGCGCTTCTTTCTTGGCAGCAGCGTCTGATGATTTTGACGACGCCCCCAACTGCGCGCCATATTCATTCATATAGAAACCGAGCAGCGCCTGACTTTTCAAAAGATAAGCCGCCGAGAAATTCGTGTCTTCACCCAACGTCGCGCTGACCGCTTGAAGTGTCTGCTCGTATTTGCCCTGACGCAAACGAATCACGCCGATGACGTAGTTCGCCTCCGTGCGCTTCGGATCAAGCTCGAGCGAGCGTGCGGCCTCCCGCTCGGCGTCGTCAAGTTTATTGGTGAGAAGCAGCGTATATGCATAAGCTCCGTGCGCGGGCGCGAAGTCGGGGCGCAGTTTGACTGTCTCGGCGAAAGCTTTACGCGCATCCTTCGTCTTGCTTTCACGGTTCAAGGCCAGACCGAGGTAGTACCACGCTTCGCCGTCCGTCTTGTCGTTCTTAATCGCCTCGCGCAAAGTTTTGATCGCCTGCCCAGTCTCGCCATGCTTGTATGACTCGATGCCGCGCGTCGTCACGACAGACGATTTCGCGGGTGCGGCTTGAGCGACGGCGACAATCTGCAATGAGATTGACAGGAGAAAGGCGCGGAAAAAGAGGAGGAAGGTGCGAGACATAAAATAATCCTCATGCAATAAATTTTCATTGAAGACGCATCAGCAATTCAACTTCGGCAAGGGCAACGCGAAAATTATAAAAAACGTGTGAAAGATTTTGCCAGCGCGTCTGGAAAAAGAAGCGGGGCAAGCATCACACTCTGCCCCGCTTTTGTGCCGCACAAAAATCGCCGTCGAGCCTTAGACGCCCGCGCCGCAGCACTTCTTGTACTTCTTGCCGGAGCCGCAGGTGCAGACTTCGTTGCGTCCGACCTTCGGCTGCTCGCGCGTGACGGTCTTGGTGCGCGCGGCTTCTTCGCCGGCGGCGGTCGCTCCCTGATTGGCCTTCGTGAAGGTCATCGAAGTGGGACGACGCGCGCGTCTTTGTTGAAGTTGTTCGGGCGTCTGTTCGGCGACGACTTGCAGGTTGAAGAGCGTGCGAATCGTCGTCGTGTCAATGCGGTCGAGCATCGCCTGAAACATGTCGAAGCTTTCTTTTTTGTACTCGACGAGCGGGTCTTTCTGGCCGTAACCGACGAGTCCGATGCCCTGTTTGAGATGGTCAATGGCGAGCAGGTGATCTTTCCACTGCGCGTCAATGATGTTGAGCATGATGATGCGTTCATACGTCCGCATCGCTTCGGCTCCGACCTCCGCTTCCTTTGCGACGTACAAGGCTTCGAGCTTCTCCCAGATTTGCTCTTCGAGATGCGCTGCGGTCGCGTTCTCGAAATCAATCGCTTCCGCTTCGGCGTCGAAGGCATAGACGGCGAGCAGTTGCACTTTGAAATTTTCCACATCCCAATCGTCGGGCGCGACATCAGGGCTGATGTACTGCTTGACGAAATCGGAGAACAAATCTTTGGCGACGCCGAGCACGTACTCGCGCTGGTCTGGCTCTTCCATCAACTGCCTTCGCAGGCCGTAGATAGTTTCGCGCTGGCGGTTCATCACGTCGTCGTATTGCAGGAGATGCTTGCGCGATTCAAAGTTACGCGCCTCGACGGATTTCTGCGCCGACTCGATGCGCTTCGAGACCATCTTCGACTCGATTGCGACGCCCGCTTCCATGCCGAGCCGCTGCATCAAAGCCTTGACCTTATCGCCCGCGAAGATTCGCATCAAGTCGTCTTCGAGCGAGAGAAAGAAGCGCGACGCGCCGGGGTCGCCCTGTCGCCCGGCGCGACCGCGTAACTGATTATCAATGCGGCGCGACTCGTGACGCTCGGTGCCGATGATGTAGAGACCGCCGTTTTTCACGACCTCTTCATGCTCGCGCGCGACGACGCCCTTGACGTAATCCATCGCCTCTTTCAACTGCGCTTCGTCCGCCTCGTCCGGGTCAACTTGCTGGCGCTTGAGATGCTCGCGCGCGAGAAATTCCGGGTTGCCGCCGAGCAAAATGTCCGTGCCGCGCCCGGCCATGTTGGTGGCGATGGTAATCGCGCCCTTGCGCCCGGCCTGCGCGATAATCTCGGCCTCACGCTCGTGATGTTTGGCGTTTAAGACGTGGTGAAAATTCTGGACGCCGCTCTCGCTTTCAATCTGGATGCCGCCGCTTTCGTCTCTGTGACGGATGCCCATCTTCGACAGCTGCCGCGAGATGTGCTCGGAGTTTTCGACCGAGACCGTGCCGACGAGGACAGGCTGGCCTTTCTCGTGCGCCTCTTTAATTTCTTCGGCGACGGCGTCCCACTTCTCAGGCAGCGTGCGGTAAATCACGTCCGAGTTGTCGCGGCGCACCATCGGCTGATTCGTCGGGATGACGGCCACGTCGAGCTTGTAGGTGGCGTGAAATTCGGAGGCTTCCGTCTCCGCCGTGCCCGTCATGCCGGAGAGTTTTTCGTAGAGACGAAAATAATTTTGCAAGGTGATGGTCGCGAGCGTCTGATTCTCGCGCTCGATCTTGACAGCCTCTTTCGCCTCAACCGCTTGATGCAGACCGTCCGACCAGCGGCGTCCTTTCATCAGACGCCCGGTGAACTCGTCAACGATGATGACCTCGCCCTCTTGAATCACGTAATGATGATCGAGCTTGTAGAGCGTGTGCGCCTTCAAAGCCTGCTCGACGCAGTGCAGCATCTCCATGTTCGACGGGTCGTAGAGATTGCCGACGCCCAACAGACGCTCTGCCTTGTCCACGCCGTCTTCCGTCAAGACCGCCGAATGCTGTTTCTCGTCGAGGATGAAATCGCCGGGGCCGGGCTTGCCGTCGTCGCCTTCGAGCGCGCGCTTGAGGTGCGGGATGATGGCGTCGGCCTTGTAATACTTATCGGTCGCTTCATCCGACGCGCCGGAGATGATGAGCGGCGTGCGCGCTTCGTCTATGAGAATCGAGTCCACCTCGTCAACGACGGCGAAGTAGTGCGGGCGTTGCACGCAGGTCGAGAGATCGAACTTCATGTTGTCGCGCAGGTAGTCGAAGCCGAACTCGTTGTTCGTGCCATAGGTGATGTCTGCGGCGTAGGCGTCCTTGCGCTCCCAGTCGTCGAGGTCGCTGACGATTGCGCCGACGCTCAAGCCGAGAAAATTGTAGATGCGCCCCATCCATTCGGCGTCGCGCGACGCGAGATAATCGTTGACGGTGACGACGTGGACGCCGCGTCCCGTCAAGGCGTTCAAGACGGAGGGCAAGGTCGCGACGAGCGTCTTGCCTTCGCCCGTTCGCATCTCGGCGATGCGGCCAGAGTGGAGCGCGATGCCGCCGATAAGCTGCACGTCGAAGTGGCGCATCCCCGTCGAGCGCACCGAAGCCTCGCGCGTTAAGGCGAAGACTTCCGGCAGGATTTCGTCGAGCGCGTCCTGCGTGCGTCGCTTCAGGTCGGCGCGCGCGGCCTCGCCTCTCACGCGCACGTCGCCGACGACCTTCGCTACTTGTTCGCGCAGTTCAACGATACGCGCGCGCATCTGTTCGTCAGAGAGCTTTTTGACGGACGCCTCTAGGTCATTAATTTGCACGACGAGCGGTTGCAGCGTCTTGATGTAACGTTGGTTGCTGCTGCCGAAAACTTTGGTCAGAAATTTATCAATCATGGCTTCAATCCTGTCCGGGCAGAAGAAACGTTGTCATCAACTGCGCGGTGTCTTTCGTGGCGTGAGCGGGCAAAGGAAATGCGCTGCCCGACGAATCTTTGCGCCGCATTAACTTATGCAACGCAGAAGATTGTATGTGAGCGTGAGAGACAGAGGCAAGCGAGCCACTTTCACGTTTGAAAGAGACGACGCACGCGCTCTTATTCGTCTTCAGTTAGGGGTGATTTGTTTGAGAAGGAGATTGCCTATCGCTTCGCGCGGCATGTCGAGGTTCATCAACAATTGCTTGCCGCTCGCGGAGACTTTCATGTTGTTGAGGACGACGGCCTCATCGCCGCCGCGCTTCATCATGCGCCCGATGTTGATCATCGAGCGATAGCCGCGCGCCATCTCCGTCGCGCGCGCGTCGGACGGCGTGTCGGAAGCCGCCTGCATCTTGAAGCGTTCGCCATCGAGCGTGAAGGCCATGCGGACGTGCGACACGTCTTGCAGAAAATTCAGCGCGTGGCTTTGATTGAGCGAGACGGCGAAGTCCTGCGCGGCTTTTTTGAAATTCGCGTTGGCGGCGGACGCGCCCGTGATCGAGACGTTACTGAGCAGCCCCGCCTCGTCGCGGTCGCCCTCAATCGTCAATTCGCGCGGCGCCTTCAAATCGAGCTTGCCCTGATCCTTCAAACGCTGTGAGCGAGCGATCCAATCTTTGAGCGGTCTGGTGTTGACCGTGCCAGGCGTGTTCGACTTCTCGCCCTTCACGTCTTTCGTCTGCGCGGGCGAGGCCGAGAGAAAATTTCTCGCCGAAGCGGGCAGCACGCCCAGTGCGAGCGCGCCGAGCACGGCGAGACTGACGAACGAGACGAAGCCACGCGCCGCCGCGCCGCCGTTCTCGTGCGCGCCCAACGGCGCGAGGTGCGCGCGAAAGATTCTAATGAAAAATTGATTCAACATTCCCACTATCATTTTATTGTAATTTGTAATCACGCGCCACCCTCTTTGAAGTTTCAAGGTTCAAGGTTCAAGGTTCAAAGTTGCAGAATTGACTCAGCCTTGAACCTTGAACTTTGAACCTTGAACTACGCGAGTCACCCGCTCGGAACTTTGGCGAGCAGTGCGGTGGCGACATCACGCGGCATCTGAAACTTCATCATCACCAGTTTGCCGTCGGAGTTGACCTGCATGTTCTCCCAGATTTTGTCCTCGTCCTTGCCCTGCTTGAACAGACGCGCGCCGGCGAGCAAGTTGCCATAACCGCGCGCGATTTCAGTGGCGCGGTCAAACGACGCCGTCTCCGCCGAGACGCTGACGATCACTTGCTGCTGGTCAATCTTGACCGTCATCGTCAGATGGCGGATGTCCATTTGCTTCTGGTTCAAAAATTTGAGAACGGCGCTGGACGCGAGGCGACTGACGAAGAGTTTCGCCAGATCGCGCAGATTTTCGTCGCCCTGCTGGTTGACGATTTCCGGGTTCTCAAGCGTGCCGTCCTCCATCAAGTCGGCCTCGATGGTCATGTCAATCGTCTTGTCCAGACTGATTTTACCATCGGCCAGCATCTTCCTCGTGTCGTTGAGCAAATCTTTGAGCGGCTTCAGATTGACATCATCCTTGTCGGGCGGTCGTCCGATTTTATGCTCGTCAGCAATCTTGTTAAGCGCGTCCTCAGACTTCGCACGCTCTTCCGGCGACGGCGTGTCCGCATCTTTTTTGTCATCCTTCTTCGCGATCTCAGGCGTCGGCATCATCGCGGGCGAAGGCGTGGCGACAGGCTGCGGCTTGAAGACGCGCGGGCGCGGCGCGGGGCGCGGCTTGAAGACGTAGGGCGTCGGCGTCGGTTGCGGCACGAACATCGGATTCATCGCCGGATCAATCGCCTGCGTCTCCGTCGGCGCGCCGAAGTAGCCAGCCGGATAATAAAGTTTTTCCGTCGGCGCGGAGAGTTTAACGAGCGTGGCGCGCTCGCCGATGAGCGTCTCATCGTAATCGTGTTCGACGAACTTGATGCCCGCGAAAGAGCCGGCCACGCGCGCCATGCTTTGCAGCGTCGGGATGTAGTAGATCGCCGCGAAAAATATCGCGTGCAGCACGACCGAGGCCATCAGCAGGCGCGACAGCAAAGGCCAGCGCGGCGCGCGGTTGACTTCGTGATTTGCGAAAAGTTGTGCCATCTCTTGAGCCTGCTACTTCGGCGACTGCGAACGTGCGACGCCAGTGATTTTAGACGCCGAATATTCTCCGGGCGTTGCGAAGCGCACACAAAAGTTATCATTACGGAGGGCGTTTCCACAAAGTTCATAAGGTATGATGAGCCTCTATGAGACGCACACGCGGCGGAGGCAGCAGCAAAGGCGGACGGGCGCGCAGCGGTTTGCGCGATGGCGGCGGCAATAGTCGTGGCGGCAGCGGCAGTAGCGACGCACGCAAAGGACACGGCGCGTCAGCGTCGCGAGGCAAGGGCGTTGCTTCTGCGCGCGCAAAGTCCGCGACCGGAGCAGAGGACGCTTCACGCCATGCGAGTCGCGCGGCGCGCACACGCCTCGTGCAAAAGTTGCTTGAAGGCATCGGCACGCCGGAAGCGTCAACATTTCGCCCGGACGATTTTCAACTCGAAGCCCTCGGCGCACTCGCGAGTGATGACGTGCTCGTCACCGCGCCGACGGGCAGCGGCAAGACGTGGATCGCGCGCGAGGAAATCAGGCGTCTGCTCGCGGCGGGCAAGCGCGCGTGGTACACGAGTCCTCTGAAGGCTCTGACGAACTCGAAGTATCACGAGTTCATCGCCGAGTTCGGCGCAGAGCAAGTCGGCATTCTCACGGGCGACCGCAAAGAGAGGTCGGACGCGCCGCTCATCGTCGGCACGACGGAGGTTTATCGCAACCAACTCTTCGATGCTCTGCGCGGCGGCGAGGAAGTCAACGCAGACCTCGTCGTCTTCGATGAAGCGCATTATCTTTCGGACAGGGATCGCGGACACGTCTGGGAAGAGGCCATTATCCTGACGCCGCCGCGCGTGCGCCTGCTGTTGCTCTCGGCCACGGTGGGGCGCGCGGAAGAATTTGCGGAGTGGATTGGCGAGGTGCGCGGCACGCGCGTGCGTGTCGTCTCGCGTCCCGGCGCGAGACCCGTTCCTTTGCGCGCGGCCTTCCTTTTTCCAGACGGTGAGTTGACGCCGCTCCTCGACGAGCAAGGGCGTTACAACACGGAACTCGCGCGCTTCATGCAGGCGGCGCGCGATGAGCGACAGTCACAGGGGCACGGGCGTTTTTATGGACGGGGCAGTGCGCCACAGCGTCGCGCCGGGATGCCGGAGATGCCGCCTTCGTCTCTGCTCGCGTCGCTCGGCTCTTACGATCTGCTGCCCGCCATCGTCTTTCTACCGACGCGACGCCGTTGCGACGAGGCCGCGACGGAAGCCGCCTTCGCGCCGCGCCATCACGCGGGAGGCGACGCCTTCGCGCGGCGCGAGGCGCGTCTCGCACTGTTGAGCGAGTTGGCCGCACAATACCCGGAGGTGCGTCAGCATCGCCACTGGGAGGTGACAGTGCGCGGCGGCGTCGCGTCGCATCACGCGGGACATCTGCCGGCGTGGAAGCTGGCGATTGAGAGTCTGATGAGCGCGGGACTACTCGACGCGATTTTCGCGACGGCGACGGTCGCGGCGGGCGTTGATTTCCCCGCGCGCACGGTCGTCCTCGAAAACATAGACGTGCGGAGAGGGCAGGGTTGGCAATCGCTGACCGCTTCCGAGTTGCAGCAGATGACGGGGCGCGCGGGGCGTCGCGGGCGTGACCGCGTCGGCTTCATCGTCGCCGCGCCCGGCCCGCATCAAGACCCGCAGAAGATGGCCGCACTGCTCACTGCTCCGCCCGACCCGCTTGAAAGCCAGTTTCGCGCGACTTACACGACGCTCCTCAATTTGCTCGACGCCTACGGCACGTTCGCGCAGGTGCGGGACATCGCCGAACGCAGCTTTGCACGCCGCGACACGCTCGAAGACATCGCGCGTCTTGAGCGCGAGCGTGCCGACGCCGAAACGTTGATAGACGAGAAACTGCAAGCGTCGCATTGCGGTCTGACAATTGATGCGGCGCGTGGTTTAGAGCGTCTGACGAGCGCACGCGCGCGTCTGCTTGAACACGCGCCGCGAACGCGCGCCGACGTGTGGACGCGCTGGCTCGACAAGGAAGTCGTGCCCGGTCGCATCGTCGGCATCGGTCGCGGCAGTCGTCGTCTCGTCTTCGTCACGGAGCGGCGCGGCGACGGACTCGCCGGCGAGCGCGAAGACGGGCGGCGCACCACGCTCGCGCTCGAACGCATTGGCAGAGTCTTCGCAGAGCATTACCCGCTCGCCGAAGAACGACGCGATGAGACTTTCGACAACGTGCGCGAGGGACGCGCGACCGTGCTTCCCGAACCGCGCCTGCGCGACGCACGAACGCCGACCGATGAAGCCGTCGCGCTCATCAACGATTTGATAGACAAACTCTCCGCCGCGCGCGTTGAAGCCGAAGATGATGAAGCGGAGACGCAACGACGCGAAAAGGCTCTGTGGTCGGTCATCAAAGAAGCGGAAATAATCGAGCGCATGAGCCGCCGCATCGAGGCCGTGCGCGACGAAGCGTGGCAACCGTTCGAACGTCGCGCGCGTGTGCTCGATCACTTCGGCTATCTCGACTTCTTCGCCGAGCGCGTGACCGGGCGCGGGCAGTGGCTCGCGGACTTACGCACAGACCGCCCTCTGCTCATCGGCGAAGCGATTGAACGCGGACTCTTCTCCGCGCTCGACGCCCGACGCACCGCCGCCGTGATGGCTGCGCTCGCTTCTGATGCTGACCGCGACTACGGAGAACTGGAATTGGACGACGCGCTCGTCGAGGCTCTCTCTCGCTTCGAGCAAATCGCTTACGAGGTGGCGAGCGTCGAATGGCGGCAGGAACTCGAACCCGCGCCGGAGATAAATTTCTCAGCCGCCGCCGCCGCCGCGCGCTGGGCTGGCGGCGTCACTTGGGCGACGCTCGTGCGCGAGACGCGCGCCGAAGAAGGCGACCTCTTTCGTATGCTCTCGCGCACGGGCGAGGCGCTCATGCAAATCGCCGGCCTGCGAGAGTCGCACCCGCAAGCCGCGCGCATCGCCGCGTCAGCCGCCTCCGCCATCCTGCGCGAGCCGGTGCGCTCGGAGGCTGTCGTATAACGCGCCGGCAAAGAATATTTCGACGACGGATAGTGATTATTTGTTGTTGTCAATCAAGGCGACGAAATCCAGCAATGCCTGTTGATAGCAATTGCCTGCCGCCTCAAAAAAATTATTGTGACCCGCGCCCTCAACCCATAACGAAAGCTTCGGCTCGTTCGCCGCTTGGAAAAGTTTTTCGCCGTGCCAGAAAGAAATCACCTCATCCTTCTTTCCGTGCATCACCAGAACCGGGCAATGTACCTGCTTGATTTTTGAAAGGCTCTGGAATTTATCAAGAGGGAACAGAGGAATTTGCGTGATAACTCGATAAGCCGTGACGAATGAACTCTCGATGATCAATCCGCCTAACTGTCGCCTGGAAGCTAGGTCAACGGCCATCGCGCCGCCCAGCGAACGCCCCAAGGCGATAATCTGATTTGCAGGCACGCCCAGTTTGTCCGTCAAGTAATCATAGGCGGCGTCTTCATCTCGATAAGCGTTCTCTTCCGTAGGCGTGCCGGAGCTTGTCCCGTAGCCGCGATAATCATACGTGAACACGGAAAATCCCATCGCCTGAATTTCTTTCAGCGTCGGGAGAATCTGCCCGATGTCTTCGGCGTTTCCATGACTGTACAGAATCGTGTAACGGGCGTTTGGATTTTGGAGATAGACGGCTGAGATTTTCGCACCGCCGCCGGCGGAATCCAACTTGATGATTTGTCCTGTGTCTCGATAAGAAGAACGCTGTGGTTGAAAGATAATCTTCTCGGCGTAGAAATATGCGTAGATAAACATTCCGAGATAGACGAGGATTGCGATGGTAAATATAGATGGTATCCATCGCCTGAGTGTGAAGTCACCGATTAATAATCGTTTGAGTTTAACTTTATCCATAATTTGTTATGGCATCACTCGGCGGCGATTAACAGTATCAACCGCAGTTCGCGCATAAGATTTAATACTCGAAGACTATGCTTTGTGTGCATCCATGTATGCTTTGAGCAGAGCGTTGATCTTCGTCTGGTAGCCTTGTCCCTGTTTCCTGAACCAGTCCAAAACTTCCGTGTCCACGCGCAACGTCAACTGCGCTTTACGCGGCGCGGGCTTCAATCCACGCCGCACAATCGAGCGTGCGAACATTTCCGGGGATACTTCAGGTAGATCAGACAAATCAATCTCCTCATCTTTCAGCGCGTCCACGCGCTTCCAGTTAGTCCGCGATTTCTTTGAAGTAACTGTCTTCTTCATGCCTCGTTGCCCTCCTCACCGAAATGAGACGGATCACTTTGTCCGTCTCTGTATGTGCAATCGCTACGACACGGCCATCAAGTAAGCCGAACGTGACGAAGCGTTCTTCGCCGTAATCGAAACGATCATCAGGAATTGTGACGGTTTCGCTCTCGAACGTCCGCTCAATGCCGACGAAATCAATGCCATGACGTTGAAGGTTCAGGAGACATTTCGCTTCGTCCCATTGAAACTCCATGAAAATGACTGTAACTACATAATGGCACTACGTCAAGAGAGTTGTCTTTTCGTCATATCGCGCGCTTACATCATCGCTTGAGTGAGGATTCGCCCTACGTTATAAGCTGTGCTGGCATCTCTGGCAGCCTTCGTCGAAACTGTCATCGTCGTTTAATCGTAACTAAATCACGTTCGAGTTCGTACTAGACGACAGCATCCCTTTGCTTGCGTTGATACCCTGAACATTTCTGGAGGTTGAATCTCTTGCTGAATACACGCCTGAACCGCCCCGGCATGACGCTTTCCATGCTGCTCTTTTTATTTCTCATTTCATTTAACGTCGCCGCCAACGCGCAGAGCGCACCGCCGGCGGGCGGCCCGACCCGTCTGCTGCGTTTCCCCGACGTGAGCGGCGACCGCGTGGCCTTCACTTATGCGGGCGACATCTGGCTCACGTCGCGCGCGGGCGGCGAGACCAGACGTCTGACCGCGCATCCCGGCAACGAGACGTTCCCGAAATTCTCGCCCGACGGCAAGTGGATCGCTTTCACCGGCGACTACGACGGCAACACGGATGTCTATGTGATGCCGGCGGAAGGCGGCGAGCCGAAACGCTTAACTTATCATCCCGCGCCGGATCAGGTCTTGGGCTGGACGCCCGACAGCCAGCGCGTGCTGTTCCGCTCGACGCGCACGAGTTTTTCGGGACGCTTCGACAAGCTCTTCACCGTCAGCGTTCAAGGCGGGATGCCGGACGAGTTGCCGCTGCCCGCCGGTGGACTGACTTCGTACTCGCCCGACGGAACGAAGATCGCTTACAACCGCATCTCGACGGAGTTTCGCACCTGGAAGCGTTATCGCGGCGGCTGGCATCAGTTCGTCTCGATTTATGATTTGAAGAACAACGTCTATGAGGAAGTCCCGCACACGGAAGCGGCGGACACGTTCCCGATGTGGGAAGGCGACGCGATTTATTTCGACTCCGACCGCGACGGCGTGATGAATATTTATCGTTACGACTTGAAGACGAAGCGGCTCAAGCAACTGACGAACTACAAAGAGTACGACGTGAAGTGGCCGAGTCTCGGCACGGGCGAGCGCGCGGCGATTGTCTATGAAAACGGGGGGCTGTTGTACGTCCTTGATTTGAAGACGGAGAAAGTCTCGCCCGTTCCCGCCGTCGTCCAGAGCGACATGACGCTGACGCGCCCGACCTTTGGCCGTGCCGAGCGTTTCATCTATTCGTTCAACCTCTCGCCTTCGGGCGCGCGCGCGTTGTTCGGCGCGCGTGGAGAAATTTTCACCGTCCCGGCCAAGAAAGGCGACGCGCGCGATTTGACGAACACGCCCGGCGTGCGCGAGTTGTTCCCGACGTGGTCGCCCGACGGCAAATGGATCGCCTATTTTTCAGACCGCACGGGCGAGTATGAACTCTACGTCCGCCCGCAGGATGGGACGGGCGAAGAGCGGCGCATTACGACCGACGGCGCGGCCTTCCGCTTCGGCCCGACGTGGTCGCCCGACTCGACCAAAATTCTCTTCGGCGAAAAGACGCTCAAACTTTTTTACGTGGACATCAACAACGGCAAGCCCGTGTTGATTGACCAGTCGCACAACGGCGCGATTAACAGTTATGACTGGTCGCCCGACAGCAAGTGGGTCGCCTACGCGCGCGGCAACGATAACGGCTTCCAGCAAATTCTTCTGTACTCGATGGACGCGCGAAAGCAGTATCCCGTGACCGATGGCATGTCGCCTGACGCCAGCCCCGTCTTCGACAAAAACGGAAAATACCTCTACTTTTTCTCCGACCGCAATTTCATCGCGCCGAGCTTCAGCAACTTCGAGTTGAACCCCAACTACAACAACGTGACCGGCCTCTACGTTGTCACGCTGGCCGCCGACACGCCTTCGCCCTTCGCTCCCGAATCGGACGAAGAGAAAGGCGCGGACGCGGCAGCGGCGAAGGGCGAGCCGAAACCGCCGACGCCACCCGCGGCGGGCGGAGGCGGCGAGCGCGGCAAACCCGGCACGGGCGGAGGCGGCGATAAACCGGATGCCGCTCCTTCTCCTTCTCCTTCTCCTTCGCCAACTGCTGCCGGCGACGCGCCCAAAGAAGGCGCGACGCCTGACGCGGCGAAGAAGGACGATGCCAAGCCGCCCGCCGTCAAGCCGATTAAAATTGACGTGGAAAATCTTAATCGTCGCGTCATCAACGTGCCTGTTCCCGTCGGCAACTACGATGGACTGCTCGCGTCGAAGGATCACATCTTTTATCTGACCAGCGCGTCGGCGGCGCAAGGCCCGCAACCGGACGGCCCGACTCCGCCGTCGAACGTGCTCCACGTCTATGACATGACGAAGCGCGAGGACACGGTCTTGCTCGCAGGCATCACGAGTTACGACATTGATCTCGCGGGCGACAAGATTATCTATCGCGCCGGCCCCATCTTCGGCATCATTGACAATCGTCCGGGACAGAAAGTCGGCGACGGCAAAATCGAACTCAACGGCCTCGAAATGAAACTCGACCCGCGCGCCGAGTGGAAGCAAATTTTTGATGAGGCATGGCGCATCGAGCGCGACTTTTACTATGACCCGACGATGCGCGGACTCGACTGGGCGGGCATCAAGGTGCGCTACGAAAAGGAACTTCCCTACGTCGCGCACCGCACAGACCTCAATTATTTAATCGGCGAGATGATCGCCGAACTCAGCACCTCGCACTCTTACGTCTCCGGCGGCGACTTGCCTCAGCTTAACCGCGTCGGCGGCGGCTTGCTCGGCGTGGACTTCGAGATGCGCGACGGTTTTTATCGCTTCAAGAAAATTTACGTGGGCGACAACTCTTCGCCGTCCACGCGCTCGCCTCTGACCGAGCCGGGCGTCATCGTCAAAGAGGGCGACTATCTCATCTCCGTCAACGGCGAGACGTTGCGCGCGGGCGCAAATCCGTTCGCGCCGTTCGAGAACACGGTCGGCAAGCAGGTCATCATCAAAGTCAACGACAAGCCGAGTGAAGCCGGCGCGCGCACCGTCGTTGTCCGTCCCATCGGCAACGACATGTCTCTGCGCTATCTCGACTGGACGGAGAACAACCGCCGCAAGGTGCTGGAAGCAACGAACGGGCGTTGCGCTTACATGCACGTCCCCGATACTTCCATCGGCGGCATCAACTCGTTCGCCAAAGCCTTCTACGCGCAGACCGACAAAGACTGTCTCATCGTTGACGAACGCTGGAACAGCGGCGGTCTCATCCCCGACTTTTTCGTCGAGCGTCTGCGCCGCCAACTCTTGAGCTACTATGCGCCGCGCGAAGGCAACGACTTCAAGACTCCTTCGGCGGCCATCTACGGGCCGAAGGTGATGCTCGTCAACGAGTATGCAGGCTCCGGCGGCGACGCCTTCCCGTATTACTTCCGTCGCTACGGCATCGGCCCCATCGTCGGCAAGCGGACGTGGGGCGGACTCGTGGGAATCTCCGGGACGCTCCCGATGATTGACAACGGCTCCGTCACCGCGCCCTCGTTCGCTATCTGGACGGCGGACAACGGCAAGAGCGAATGGGTGGTCGAGAACAAGGGCGTCGAGCCGGATGTTGACGTGGACTCGCGCCCCGACTTGATGGTCTCCGGCCACGACCCGCAACTTGAGAAGGGCATCGAGATCATCAACGAGCAACTCAAGAGGACGCCGCCCGCGCATCCGTCGCGCCCCGCTTACGGCCCCGTTCGCGGCGTGAATCAATAAGCGGGAAGTGGGTCAGCAAAAGAAAACGCCGGTGGATGAAAGACTCGTCCACCGGCGTCACTTCTTGGCAAGAGTAATTTGCGATTAAGGCGCGACGAAGATGATATTTGTCAGTACCGCCTGTGGTAGCGGGCGGGTGCTTTCCACATCACGACCCGCCCGCTACCACAGGCGGTACTGACAAGACAGGCTCATGCTCAAGCCCGTCAACGCCCTCTGTGCTAAGATGTGCATGGCACGGAACGCGCGCGGATGTTTCGCCGTATGGTCTGTGCAGGAGGATTTTTTTCATGATAGACACCAACGATTCAAGGTACAAAACGGGCAATTCAATCTGCGACGCGATGCGCTTTCTGTGCGACGCTTCTTTCGCCATTTTGCCGCGCGATGTGGCGCATCAACTCGGCGAGTTCGAAAAAAATCTGTGGGGCGGCGTGCGCTGGCTCGCAGAGAAAAAGATTGGATGGATTGACGAGGCAGTCAACGGCGGCGACCGTCTCCGCGAAGAATGGCGACGGCATCACGCCGATCACACCGCGCCGCACACGGCGACATCACGCGGCGGTGCGGAGAGCATTTAAGAGTTCACGTTCGGAGATTAACAATGCAGGTTCTGCTGGCTGAAGAATTCGGGTTCTGTTTCGGCGTCGAGCGCGCCGTCGAGATGGTCGAGGAGTCGCTTGCTTCCGGCGCGACCGTTCGCACGCTGGGGCCGCTCATCCACAACACGCAGGAAATCGAACGGCTCGAATCCGAAGGCGTGCGGACGATCAATCAGCCCGTGGAAATCGGACGCGGCATGACGGCGGTCATACGCGCACACGGCGTCACGCCGCAGGTACAGCAAGAACTCGAAACACGCGCCGACAAAGTGATTGATGCGACGTGCCCGTTCGTCACGAAGGTGCAAAAACTGGCCGAGCGCGCCGCCGCCGAAGGGCGCGACGTGGTCATCGTCGGCAGTCCCGACCACCCGGAGATGATCGGTGTTAAGGGATACGCGCCGCAGCACGCGCACGTCGTCCGCGACGCGAGCGAGGTCGCCAGTCTTCCGTTTCTGCACGCGCCGCTCGTCGTCTCGCAGACGACGATCAAACTCAGCACTTTCCTCGAAGCCGCCGAAGCCGTCCGCGCGAAATCGGACGCCGAGCCGCAAATCGTCAACACTATCTGCTCCGCCACGCGCGACCGGCAAGACGCCGCGCGTGCGCTCGCCGGAGAGGTTGACGCCTTCTACATCATCGGCGGCAGGCATTCATCGAACAGCATCAAACTGCTCGCTGTCTGTCAGGAACAGTGCGGGAAAAGTTTTCTCATCGAGACGCCTGACGAAATCAACGCACTCGATTTGCACGGCGCGGCGCGCGTTGGCGTCACCGCCGGAGCTTCAACGCCGAACTGGCTCATCGAGCAAGTCGTCGCACGCCTGCGCGAAATCGGCACAGCCGCGTAGAAGGCAAAGTCAAAAGGTAAAAAGCAAAAGTGAAGACAAGGCGCGTGTTCCCTGTCTTCACTTTTGCTTTTTACCTTTTGACTTCTTAAATATCTTCGTCGGCGGCATCAGCTTGATCGAGCGCGTTGACGATCCAGCGCGCTTCTTCCGAGCCGTACTCGTTGGCCTGATGCTCAAGCGCATCGCGCGCGACCTCCGCATCAACCGGATCGCTCAAGAGCGCGACCAGTACCTGCGTTGGAATCTGCATTAAGGCTTCGTGCGCGAGTGCGCGGATGGCAGGGTTCGCATGACGCGCGAGTTCACACATCTCGCTCGGCGCGAGTCGGCTGTCGAGCGCATCGGCCAGCACGTCCACGCGCGCGTAGTCGCGCACGCTGAAGGCGCGTTCCAGCAATTGCGCGAAGACTTCCGCCGAGCGTGCCTCGCGGTGCAGGACGACCGCGCACGTCTCCGCGAGTCGCGCGAGTTCGCTTAACTGCTCGGCATTCAAAACGGACGCGCCCGTCGCCTCCGTGGCGCGTTCGTCGAGCGCCGCCAGCAGGCGGCTCAATTCCCACTCGGAGCGCGCGTCGTAAGTCGCGCCGGTACGCGCCGGGACGCTGCTGGCGTTACCGGCGACGACTGCGCCTGAAGGCATCTGGGGGACGCGAAGAGCGCGCTCGACGAGGCTGCGCGTTGAGGGGCGTAGTCCCTGCCACACACTGACCACGCGCGCGCCGAAATCTTCAATCGTCATATCGCTTGCTTTTCTCCTGCCCGTCAACAGCGGGGCGTGCGTACTATATAGCAAAAGCAGTGATGTGTAACAAGTGAAGGACAGGTTTGCGAACTCAACTTTGAGTTCGCAAAAAATTGAAAACCGGAGACTGTTTACGCTTGATTGTAGTCCACGATTTCTGTGATGGTGTCAAATGGAATTTTGATGACCTCGCCGCCCGCGCGTTCGATTTTCACGCTTGGACGGGTCAGGGCTTGCGTCGTTCTTAAACTGCGAACGACGCCGCGCACGCGGCTGCCATCGTTGATCACGATTTCGACGTTATCTTTTCCGTAGAGGGGCTGCAAGGCAGCGAGAGCTTTGGTGACTTCCACAATAAAATGTTCTTTCCTGTTGCGTTCGTTTGAGTTTCCGTTGCTGAGACTAACACGCGAACCCGCTTGCTTACCACTTCACTATTTGACGAAGACTTGAAATCGCGTCGTCTCCCAGCGTGATGCGCGCGTCGTTTTGGGCGAAGACTTTTGAGTCGTTGAACTGTTAAGATGCACGCGGCGTCAATTGCGTTCGTCGGAAAAGTGACGGCGACGCAAGCGGCGGCAAACATTGTGCAACCGTGATGCTCCAACGGGCGTATAACTCACACGCGGCTTCAAGTGTTGCCAGCCCCTTAGTGCGGGCTACAAATTAGGCCAAACATTATGCAAAATATGCAAAACGAAAACAGGGAAGCTGAGATCAGCGCGAACGCGACGCAGTTGACGAACTGTCCGAGTTGCCGCGCGACACTCGTCGCGGGAATGCGCTTCTGCCGTTCGTGCGGTTATCGCCTCGGCGAAGGCGTTGAAGAATACGCTGCGACCAGACGCTTCGACGGCCAGATTCCGACCGCTCAACAACAGCAGAGACCGACCGCGGCAGCCGGCAACAACGCTCGGAACGGTGCGCCCTTCACGCCCGGACAATGGGGTGCGATGCAGCCGATGATGCCTCTGATGAATACGTCTGCGCTCGAACAGAAGCGGGCGTCTTCGATGTGGAATTGGACGCGCTCCTGTCGTTCGATGCGGTCGAGTTGGATGATGTGGATGATTCTCGCAATCGCCATTTTGTCAGCGACGGGCGTCATCTCGCGCGGCATTAGAACCCGCGTCTGGAGGCCGCCGGTGGTCATCATCGGAATGCAGAAGTCTTTCGTCGGCGTTGACGGCTTTGATCCGCCTGAAAGCGGCAACGGCGCGATGATTAGAGGCATTGCCGCCCCTGACACGCCAATGGAGCGCGCAGGGCTGCTCGGCGGCGACATCATCACCAGTTTCGACGGCCATCCCGTCACCGACGAGGACGAGATGCGACGGCTGATCGCCGCGACGCCCGTCGGCAAAACCGTCGAAATCCTCTACACGCGCGACGGCACGCCCGGCAAAACAATGCTCACGACCGGCGACGAGAGTTCATTTCATGGCATGGCCGCGCTCGATGCGCGACCCGGCGGGCAGGGGCGCATTGGTGTGAGCGACTTCGACCGCGTGAAAGTGCCGAACTCGAATATTTACGGCGTGCAAATCAGCGATGTGGATCGCAACGGCCCGGCTGACCTCGCCGGTCTGCATGAAAATGACATCGTGACGGAAATCAACGGCACGCCCGTCCGCACCGAAGGCGATCTCCGGCTGCGTATTTATGAGGCCGTGCCCGGTACGACGGCGAACGTCAAGGTCACGCGCGGCAACGAGCAGTTAGACATCCCCGTCAAGATCGGGCGCAGCAAAAATTAACCGGCAAGGCGCGACAGGCGCAGATTAGCTTTCGGGCGCGACGTAATCGCGCATCCGCGCCTCCATCTCGCGACGCACATCCGCGCGGTCTTCCTCAACTTCATCCGCCTCGAACAACTCGAAGAGCGCATACGGCGCATCGGCCACGAGCCGCAACTCCCAAGCCTCTCGTCCACCCTGCGACGCGCGCGCGAACCACATCGCGTCGAACAACGCTTCCTCCACCGCGACGTTTTCAAACTTTAGATTTTCGTCGCCCGTATCTTCAACGCGCCATTCCGCGCGCGTCGCCGCGCACATCAACACGCGCGCCAGCCTCCATCCGTGCTTGCGATATAAACCTTGCGTCTCTTGAAATTTTTCGATTCGGCTCATTACTCACGTCACTGCGCGCTCTTGAAAAGAAGTTGCGCGTTGGAATCTCAAGCATACCTCAACGCTCTGATTTGCCGTGAGCGCGCACAGATTTGACCGTCCGGCGCGTCGTCTTTATGATGCACACCACACTGGCGCGCCCGACCGCGCTCGTGCTTGCGGCGACGCTCTGACAACACACCGACAGCGAGACGACTTTTCAAACTTGCCGACCACACATCAGGAAAAAAACGGACGCCCGCGCCAGACGCCTTTCGACCATGCGCTCAATGCCGCGCTCGCCGGACGCGGATTGAATCTCGAAGACCTTTGTGCGTCGCACGATGCCGTCTCTCGCCGCGTGCTCGAAGAGTACGGCGCGATGTTCGTCGCCGCAGAGAGCGTGCGGTTGCCGCGCGTCTGTATGTTTGCGGACGCGGCGGAGGTCGAGGCTTTTCAGCGCGCAGCGACGTGGCGCGCGGAGATGTTCGGCGACGTAGAGATTGAATTGCAACCGGCGGCGATGGACGCGCTGTTGCGTGCGCGTGAAGAGGCGCGTGCGTCGGGCATGGACATCACGCCGCGCGGCGGAAGCGAAGGGGCGCGGCGCGGCTTCGACGATTCGCTGCGTCTGTGGCGCAGTCGCTGCGAACCCGCGCTCGACCACTGGTGCGCGCGTGGAAGTCTCACGCTGGAACAGTCGGAAGATGTGCGCGGGCTGGCGTGGCGCGAGCAAGTCGCGGCGGTGCTCGAACTCGAACGCGGCGGCATCTTCTTCAGCAAAGATTTTTCCAAGAGCATCCTGCAATCCGTCGCCGCGCCCGGCGCTTCGCAGCACCTCGCCATGCTGGCCTTCGATGCGGCTGAGTTCGTTGACGAGCGCGTGCGTCGCCTGCTCGCCGGGCACGGCTGGTTTCAGACCGTCCACAGCGATCTGCCGCACTTCACATATCTCGGCCTCGCTGAATCTGAACTGCCCGCACGCGGCCTCAAAAGCGTCGAAGCGGACGGACAGGTGTTCTGGATACCGGACACAGAAAGTGATGAGTGATGAGTGATGAGTGATAAGAAAGAAGAGAGCTTGTCTTCTCTTGTCACTCATCACTCATCACTCATCACTTCTTTTCCCTCTTTACTTTTTTCGACGGTTGTGCGAAAGACATGTCACTACAGCGCGGCGAGCTTTGGACGATAGTTTCGGAAGGCAGGCCGTGCGCGGTTCGAGAGCCTTTATTTCATCAGCCACAAAACGCTTTTCATCTTTGACGCTGTGGCGGTTTCGCGCGGCGTCCCCCAACATTTGAAAGTCAAAGGAGAGAACGATGATTTCATGTCCCACATGTCAGGCCGAGAACGTTGACGGCGCGCGTTTCTGCGTCAAGTGCGGCACTACGCTTGCGCCTGCGCCGTCCCCCGAATCGTGGCGCACGAGCGGCGGTCTCGGCCAGACCCCGACCGAACAGGCAGACCCTCTGTCCGGCGCTTCAAGCGGCGCTTCAACCGGCAGTTACACGCCGCCTGCATACCAGAACTACCCGACTTACAATCCTCCTCAGGCCATGTCTTATCAGCCGTCGGGTGGCGGGACGGACTGGCAGGCGGCGGGCGCGAGCAAGAAACTGCCAGCAGGTATCTGCGCCATCCTGCTCGGCGCGTTCGGCATCCACAAATTTCTTCTCGGCTACTCGACCGAAGGCATCATTATGCTGCTCATCACCGTGCTGACCTGCGGCATCGGCGCGATGGCGACGAGCGTCATCGGCATCGTCGAAGGCATCATCTATCTCACCAAATCCGACGAAGAGTTCGTCCGCACTTACGTCCAGAACAAGAAGGGCTGGTTTTAACCTCAACCTCTTGAAAATTCAAAAGTGTCGGGACGCGCGTTCCAGCCTCTATCTTAGCGCGTCCCGACACGGGTGATGGCGCGCGCCTTGCGAATTTCATTTGCGCGTCAAAGCAAAAGTGCTACACTTCCGCTTGCCCGTCGCGCGACGGACTTTGCCCAACACTCCCTACAACGACAACTGTTTTTGAGCTTCTGGTTGTGCCGCTCGCGGGCGCGCGTTCTTAAGTATTCTCTCCCTTTGAGAATGAGTGAACGCGCCTTCGCGCCGGGCGTCGCTTTCCAGAATGAAGGTCAAACCCCCATGGACATCCCCCAGATTATCGCCGGACGTTTCCGCATCGAGTGTGAAATCGGCAGAGGCGGCATGGGCACGGTTTATCGCGCCTCGCACCTCGGACTCGAACGCACCGTCGCCATCAAAGTTCTCAAAAAAGAAGTGTCAGCCGACCCGGAAGTCGCCGAGCGTTTTATGCGCGAGGCGCGGACGATGGCACGCCTGCGCCACACGCGCGCCGCGATGATCTTCGACGCCGGACGACTCGCCGACGGGCGTCCCTTCATCGTCATGGAATACATCGAAGGCGAGACGCTCTCCGAGACGCTCGCGCGCGAAGGCACGCTGTCTCCGGCGCGCGCCGTCCGCATCGCCTCTGAAATCTGCGACGTGCTGGCCGAAGCCCACGCGCTCGGCATCGTCCATCGCGACTTGAAGCCGTCGAACATCATGCTCAACGAGCGCGGCGTCTGCGTGCTCGATTTCGGCATCGCCAAAGTGCTCGCGACCTCGACCGAAGTGACCAGAACGCACGCGACGACCGAGGCGGGAATGATCATCGGCACGCCGCGCTACATGTCGCCGGAGCAATGTCTCGGCAACAAGGTCGGGCCGGCGAGCGACCTCTACAGCGTCGGCGTCCTCGTCTATGAAATGCTATCGGGACGTCCGCCCTTCGTGGACGCGCTCTCGTCCGTCGTGCTCATCAAACAGGCTACGTCAGCGCCGCCTCCGCTCATCGCCCTGCGCGCAGACGTGCCGCGCCCGCTCGCCATCGCCACGCACACTTTGCTCGCCAAGAATCCCGCACAGCGACCCGCGAAGGCGGCGGACGCGCGAGTGCTTCTCGAAAAAAGCATCGTCGCGCCCCGACGCGAAACGCCGGAGCAGGAGATCGCGCCGCTCGCCTCAACCATCAGCTATCTCAACGCGGGGCGCACAGTCTTCGCGCGCGTCGCCGCTGCGTGCGCCGTGCTTGCCATCGTCGTCGCGGTCTTTCTCGTCTGGCTCGGAAGCGGCGCGCGTCCGAGCAGCGCGCACGAAAAAGCGTCGAATGTTTTTGCGCCGGGCGTTGCCAACATCACTCGCGCCGCGAACGCTCTCAACAGCAACGCTCTTCGACGCGGCGTGACGACGGCGACAACGCAACGCTCCGCCGAACCGCCGCCGTCAACCGCCGTATCGTTATCACAACCGACGCTCTCCGCGCTCACGCCTGAAACGGCGCGACGCATGGCCGCCGGCCTCGCGCATGGCAACGTCGGCGACGCGCGGCCTCTGCGAACTGGCGCGGGGCAGACGAGCATCGCCGCCATCCACGACGAGACGGCGAAGGGCACGACGCATCTCTTCGTCTTCACCCGGAGACAGGGCGAGCACAGGCCGGACGTGACGGGACACGCGCCGCTCGACGTGGCAGGATTTCGCGGCGCGAAGTGGTCGGAAGAAATCGTTGACCTCGACGGCGACGGCACGGACGAAGTTCTCTGCACCGGCACGGACGCGCGCGGCGACTCGTCGCACGCGCGCCGCTACGTCCTCTATGTTCCGCGCACGCACGAGACTTACACGCTGCGTCTCGCGCCCGGCACGAATGCCGCCAGTGCTTTGCGCGCGACGTGGTCGCCCAACATCGTCAAAGACACCGCGCAACCCTTCCGCGCCGCACTGCGTCAACGCGCCTTCGCCGCGCCCCGTGCGCTGTGATGCGCCGCGCAGGTGAGCGCTGAGTTCCGAAAGTTTTTATCGTTCAGAGTTGCGCCTTCAGGCGTGATGTCGTTAACGAATAAAGCATCATGGCTGAAGCCGTCACTCTCAACAGCGACGGCACACAGCATTCCTCATCTCACGCCTGCATGAATGCGAGCGAAGCAACCCGGCGTGCTATCATGGCCTCAAAGTTGAGGATCAAACGAGCCGGTATCCACAGCAATTCCTCCAGAGCAACTGCTGGCGTATGCGACCCGCGCGGGCGACTCCACTGACGAAAATTTCTACAGACTCATTTGTGAGGCACACTTTGCTTAAACGATACTTTTTTGTCTTCTTGCTCGCCTTTTCGTTCGTCGCCACTACTGCGCCGCAACTCGTCCCGTCCACGTTGATGACGACGGCGCAGGCTGCCGTTACGCAGAAGCCGCCACGCGCGCAGGCGCAACGCGGTAGCGGAGCGTCGCAATCAAAGGGCACAGCCGCCGCCGTCGCGCCCGCGCCGATGCCGCAAGCGCCGCTCGCGCAGACGGCTCCGTTCGTCAACAAAGTGCTGGCGAACGGGCTGGAAGTGATTGTGCTTGAAGACCACTCGGTTCCGCTCGTGACGGTCGAGTTGGCCGTCCGCAACGGCTCGTTCACAGAGCCGCCAGAACTCAACGGACTTTCGCATCTCTACGAGCACATGTTCTTCAAGGCCAACCGCGCCACGTTCGACAAGGCCGATTATCTCTCCAACATTGACCAGCTCGGCATCACCTACAACGGCCAGACGCAGGAGGAACTCGTCAACTATTATTTCACGACGACGAGTCCGAACTTTCCCGTCTCGATGCGCTTCATGCGCGACGCCGTGCGCTACCCGGCTTTTGAAGAGCATCAATTCGAGCAGGAACGTGAAGTCGTTATCGGCGAACTCGACCGCCACGACTCGAACCCGTTCGGCTCGATTCAAGAAGAGATGAACAATCGCCTCTTCTACAAGTATCCCAGCCGCAAGCGTCCCGGCGGCGACAAGCAAACCGTCCGCACGGCGACGACCGACATGATGCGACTCATCCAGAGCCGCTATTACGTGCCGAACAACTCGGCCATCATCGTGACGGGCGATGTGACGCCGCCGGAAGCTTTCAAGACCGTCGAAGGTTTGTTCGGCGACTGGGAACGGCGCGCGAAAGACCCGTTCGTCGAATTTCCGCTCGTCGAGCACCCGCCGCTTCCCAAGAGCGAGGGTTTCATCATCAAGCAGCCCGTCCAGAATATCATCGTCAGCATCGGCTGGCAGGGGCCGTCCATCGGCAAGGACGACGCGGCGACCTACGCGGCGGACGTGTTCTCCTTTATCCTGCGCCAGCCCAACTCGCGCTTTCAACGCGCGCTCGCCGACACCGGACTCGTGACGGGCGCGAACCTCGGCTATTACACGCAACGCAACGTCGGGCCAATCAACGTCGTCGCGCAGACGACGCCCGACAAGGCGCGTGCCGCGACGCGCGCCATCTATAACGAGATCGCGCACTTCAACGACCCGGACTATTTCACGGACGAGCAACTGGCGAACGCCAAGTCTCTGCTCGAAGCCGAAGACCTCTACTCGCGCGAGAAGTTGAGCGACTACACGCACGTCATCAGTTTCTGGTGGGCTTCGACCGGGCTGGACTATTATCGCGGCTATCTCGGACGCCTGCGCTTAACTTCGCGCGCCGACATCAGCCGCTACGTGACAACTTATATTCAAGGCAAGCCGCACGTCGGCCTCGCCTTAATGTCGGAAGAATCTCTCAAACAATCGGGACTGACGCCGGAGGATTTAATCGGCGCTGAGAAACAGAATGCGAACACAGCAGGAAAGTAACAAGCGACGCAACACGCGCGCGGCGATGCTCACACAAGTAACAACAGCAACAACGACGACGAACATGGGGGAACGTATGCGGCGACTCGCCCGCGCGCTCGCTCTCACGCTCGCGGCTTTCACTTTTTTCACTTCGCCGGCGTTTGCACAGACGGCGAAGACTGCGCCGTCCGGCGAGGCGACGGCTTACGCGCCGCAGACCGCGACCGCGCTGGCGGATGCCGCAAAACTCGTCACGGAGTTTGAAGTCAACGGTCTGAAGGTGCTGGTCAAACGGCGCGCGGGCAGCCAGACGGTCGTCACAGACCTCTTCCTGCGCGGCGGCGCGGCCAACATCAACGAGAAGAACGCGGGAGTCGAATCGTTGATGCTCGATCTGGCGTCGGAGGCCAGCGCCAACTTTCCGCGCGAGCGGATGCGAGACGAACTCTCGCGCATGGGCACGGGCATCGGCTCCGGCATCAACTACGATTACTCGACTTTGACGATGGGCTGCACGCGCCCGTCGTTCGACCGCTCGTGGGAAATCTTCACGGATGTCGCGCTCAGGCCGAGCTTCGCACCGGACGATTTTGACCGCATCAAGAATCGCACTCTCGTCTCGCTCAGTGATAACAACGACACGCCCGACTCTTTCCTGCAAGAGTTACAGTCGCGCAACGCCTACGCGGGGCATCCTTACGCGAACGACCCGCACGGCACGCTTGAGAGCATCAAGCGTCTGACGCTCGAAGACGTGAAGGCGTATCACCGGCAGATGTTGCAGACCTCGCGCCTGCTGCTCGTCGTCGTCGGCGATCTCGACCCGCAGATGATTAAAGAGCGCGTGGCGGCATCGTTCGGGAAACTCCCGCGCGGCAATTATCATCCGGCGGCTCCGCCCGCGCTCGTCTTCAACACGCCGACTGTGGACGTGACCGCGCGCTCTTTGCCGACCAACTACGTGCAGGGAACTTTCGTCGCGCCGTCTCTGACCGCGCCCGACATCTATCCGATGCGAATCGCTTCGAGCGTTTTGCGCGACCGCGTCTTTACGGAGGTGCGCGTCCGGCGCAATCTCTCTTACGCGCCAGACGCCTTTCTCGGCAGTCAGGGCGCGAACATCGGCGGCATCTACGTCACCGCCGTGGACGCCAATCAAGCCGTGCGCGTGATGCTCGACGAGGTGAGCAGACTTCAACGCGAGCCGATTGGCCCCGACGACATCAAGGCGCAGGTGCAGCAGTATCTGACGCGCTATTACATGAGTCAGGAGACGAACGCGGCGCAGGCGGGCGAGTTGGCGCAGTACGAACTAATCGGCGGAGGCTGGCGCAACTCGATAGACTTCATCGAACGCCTGCGCGCCGTCACGCCGGCGGACGTGCAGCGCGTGGCGAAAACCTACATGCGTAACATGCGCTTCGTCGTCATCGGCGACCCGAAGAGCATTGACAAGAGCATCTTCACCGCGCAGACGAGAGAGTTTTAAGTAAAAAGGCAAAAGGCAAAGTTCAAAAGGTAAAAGGCAAAAGTGAAGATGAGAGAGCGACTGTCTCCGTCTTCACTTTTGCCTTTTACCTTTTTACTTACTTCAGTAGCTCGACAGTTCGGCAATCGCGCGCGCGACGTTTTCAACTTGCGGCAGGATGTGGTCTTCGAGTTGCGGGGCGTAGGCGACGAAGGTGTCGAGCGCGGCGACGCGACGGACGGGCGCGTCGAGGTATTCAAACAATTCATCACCGATGCGCGCAGCGATTTCAGCGCCGAAGCCGTGCGCGCGCGTGTCTTCGTGCGCGACGATGACCCGCCCGGTTTTTTTGACGCTTCGCGCGATGGCTTCCCAATCGTAAGGCGCGAGCGTCCGAAGGTCTATCACTTCGACGCTCGTGCCCGACTGCTGCTCGGCCTGCTTCGCCGCGACGACGGAACGCTGGACGAGCGCGCCGTAGGTGATGATCGTCAAGTCCTTCCCTTCGCGCACGGTCTTCGCTTTGCCGAACGGAATCATAAAATTGTCGGGCGGATACTGCGACTTGTTGTAAGCCTGCCGGTAGAGATGCTTGTGTTCGAGAAAAAGCACGGGATCGTCCGAGCGTATCGCTGTACGCAGCAGTCCGTTGGCGTCGAGCGCGTTCGACGGATAGACGACGCGCAAGCCGGGGATGTGCGTGAAGAGCGTATCGCCCGACTGTGAGTGATAGACCGCGCCGCCTTTCAAGTATCCGCCGACGGGCACGCGCATCACGATGGGGCACGTCCAGTCGCCGCCGGAGCGCCAGCGCATGAGCGCGAGTTCGTTGCGGATTTGATGATAGGCCGGCCAGATGTAATCGAAGAACTGTATCTCGACGACGGGCTTCAACCCGCGCGTCGCCATCCCAATTGCACGCCCCACGATGTTGGCCTCGGCGAGCGGCGAGTTGAAGACACGCGCGCCGCCGAACTTGCGTTGCAGATTCGCCGTCACCTTGAAGACGCCGCCCTTGCCCTTCACCTTGTCGAGATTTTCCTCGCGCGAGCAATCGGCCACGTCCTCGCCGAAGACGATGACGCGCGCGTCCCTCGCCAACTCTTCGTGCAGGCAGCGATTGATGAGATCAACCATCGTGCCCGCGTTGCCGGAAAGCTCCGCGCCTTCTTCCGTATCGAACTCTTTCGCGGTCGGGTCAACATCGGGCGAATAGATAAAATCCAACGTCGTCGCTATCGCGGGCTGCGGGCTGGCGAGCGCGATGTCTGTCGCACTCTGCACTTCATGCTCAATCTCATCCTTGATTGACTGCAACTCTTCCTGCGTCGCGAAGCCTTCCGCGATCAGCAGCGCGCCGAATTTTTTGACCGGGTCGCGCTCGGCATCGCTCGTGCGCTCCTCGTCCGAGCGATAAAGTTTTTCGTCGTCGGAGAGTGAGTGCGAGTAGGGACGGATGACCTTCGCGTGGACGAGCGCAGGCCCTTTGCGCGCGCGGCAGTATTCGACGGCGCGGCGCATCACTTCGAGCGACTCGACGGGGTCTGTGCCGTCGCATTTCTGGATGAATAAATCGGGGAAGCCGGCGACGAGTTTCGACACGTCGCCGCCCGCCGTCTGTACTTCGACAGGCACGCTGATGGCATAGCCGTTGTCTTCGATGAGGAAGACGACGGGCAGTTTCAAATTGCTCGCCGTATTCAGAGCTTCCCAGAATTCGCCCTCGCTCGTCGTGCCGTCGCCCGCCGAACAATAGACGACCTCGTCGCCTTGAAAGCCCGTCACTTTGTCTTTCAACTCGTCGAGCAGAGAAGCGCGATAACTGGCTTCGGCGCATCCGACGGATTGAATGAACTGCGTCCCCGTCGGTGAAGATTGCGAGACGATGTTGAGCTTTTTGTGTCCCCAGTGCGAGGGCATTTGACGCCCGTGCGAGTTCGGGTCGTCAGCCGCGCCGACCGCCGAGAGAAGTTGTTCGAGCGGCGTCATGCCGAGTTGCAGGCAGAGCGCGCGGTCGCGGTAATACGGGTAGAACCAATCGTAACTTGCCTTCAAAGCCATCCCTGCGGCGACAAGCACAGCCTCGTGCCCCGCGCCCGAAATCTGGAAGAAGATTTTATTCTGACCCTTGAGTTGAATCTCCTTGTCGTCGAGACGACGCGAGAGAAACATCGTCCGGTAAATCTCCATCATCCGCTCGCGGCTCACGCCACGATACTCGCGCGCCTTTATTTGGGTCGCCATGTCTAATCTCCTGTCGAAAATTCAGTTACCAGAACCAACCCAGTTATGTTTCAGGCTCACCTTTTATCAAGCTGCCCAAAGTGTCGAAAAGTCGTTGGCCATGCCATAGGGTTTTCACTTTGTCCGGAGCTACGATTTCGATAATCTCATGCGCTTGACCATGTCTATAAGGTCCCTTCGATGAATCCTGCGTCGCCTTCTTCAATGCTTCATTGATCTCAGCTTTAGATCGAGTTTCCAAGTTCGTCGTAGGAAGCACCTTCAAGTTAAAGCCTCGCTTGAAGAATTGTTGGAGTGCGTTTTGATCAGTGAGTAGCCACGTCTCAACAAAATGCACCATGAGATACAGATTCCGCTCTGTTGCCCATGCAGGGCACTGCCATCTATCGCCCTCTCGATGTGCAACGATATCCCACACACGATTATTATTGAGAACTGCTGTCTCAGAATCAACTAACAGCACGCACAGATCTTTTGGATGATCACTCTTGTGCTTTGTGAAGCGCTGATAGGCATTCGTTCGTCCCTTGCCTCGAACCACTTTAAGAGCATGATATCCATGCTTCCTTGCAAGCTCGTGCAACTCATTCAAAAATTTTTTCCATCCACGCCGAAAATCACTATCTGCGTTTCTTCCCTCAGCCCCACCTTCAATGTAGATGAAAACATGAGGCCTCACCATCGGTTGCCTCCAAGTTCGCCTGATGTCCAGAGTTCTCCCAAAGTATGTTCTTGCCGCCAGTCTTTGTATTCTTCTCGATTAAAGCGCCTGACGACGGAGCCATCTAACCCTGCATCGAAGGCAAATAGCGCATCAAAGTCGTCTTGCAGTGCTGTGAGTAGATGTTCGGAGTGGGTTGTAATAATCAACTGCGTCTTGGTAGAAGCATCGACAATCATCCCAGCCACCATGCGGATCATGTCAGGATGCATTCCAAGTTCGGGTTCTTCAAGGCAGATAAGAGGTGGCGGGTCTGACTGAAACAAGATGGCTGCCAACGCAAGAAATCGCAGTGTACCATCAGACAGCCTCTTTGCCGGTAAAGGAAGACGATCAAACGGCTTCTCCACCAGTTCTAGGCCAACACGCCCGAACATGATGCGGGTGACGTAGTCCACATAGGTCTCCTTTAACTCTTGCAGGAGGACGCGAATCTTCTCATGTGCAGTCGTTCCCGTAAGACCGTTCAAGATTAAAGCGAGATCATCCATTGATTCCGAAAGCGTGGCGTCGGAACGGCCAGTCGGCGTTGCTTCACGAAGATTTGAATTACGACCGAACATCCACTCGGAATAGATTCGAATGCTCGCGTAGAAGTTCGATAATCGTGTGATTTCTGGATATTGCCCAACATCCCGTATCTGGCTTAGAATTGACCCAAAGGGATCGTACTCGCTCTCATCCAACTTCCTTTCCCGGCGACGCCTGCCTGTGCCGGCAACGCTTAGAGTGGCTCCGCTGCGATACGAACCTACAAAGTATTGGGTTTCCCCCTCTGCGCCAGATACTACCTCTTCAATTCGCGCGCGTGCGCTGAAAGGTGGGCCTAACCTGACTTGGTGGCGAATCTTGTCTGGGAGTTCAGGCAGCTTGGCCGTGACTTCGAGAAGCGCGGTATCGGATTTAATGTTGACGCTCTTACAAAGCCATTCTTCAAAGCCTGAGTCCTTGAAAGCTTCTTGGATGTCAAACGGGGCAGAGCGAAAAACACGCAAACAATCGATCAGGTTCGACTTCCCCGATCCATTCGGGCCTACCAGAATGTTAAGTTGGCCAAATTCGAAAAGAGTCTTCTCGCCAAAGGAAAGTAAGCCTTCAATCAAGAGTTCTTGAAGAGGCAACTGCCACCCGCTGCTGCTCGGCATAGTCTGAAGAGACAGTATGTCCTCAGCCGTCAGCGAGCGAATCTTATCGGTGGTGCGCTTGGGGCTGATACGATCTTGTTGCTCGCTCAGTTTATTCATGCAGCTTCAAGCCAATCTTCTTCCCAATTTTTCGTCGTTTTAAGGCTATACAATGTCGAAAATTTTTCATCGGGCGTGGAACCCGGTTCGTTCGTGTAACCGAATTCATATGCGAAAATGTCTATGAGGTCTTCAATGCTCACAGAATCATCGAGTAGCCCAAAGTCACGATAGAGAACAACAGCCAAATCTGCGACTTGAACCGGATCGGAATAGAGAAGGCGCGTGAATGCGCGCTGAGCATGGTCAGGAGGAAGAGAGTACTTTCTTTCCTTGAGGTCGACTACTTGCCGAAAAGGCTGCCCAAGCCGGAGTGAGCTTGGCGCGTAAGAGCCAGCGACATTCTCATTCAACCAAAGGTTTTTAGCGCTTGCCGGCTTTTCTGTGAACGGCTTGATATAGGGTGCGCCGAGTGGATGCTTATCCACGAAGAAGAATTGCTGAAAGAAAGTTAAGAAGTCTGGTTGCAGGTCTTCAAGTCGTCCCCATTTTGACGCAAGTTGTTGTAAATAAAGATAGCCGGCAAAAAGTGTATGGGTTTTCTGCTCACGAAGGCGAGATAGGGACTGGGCGACTATTCGCTTGCGAATGACGTAGATCACTATGCTGTCTCCTTCACCTGAGAGATGTCGAGATCGACTCCGATAGCTGAACGTCCCATGCGCTTGGCAACATCCAATGTTGTTCCGGTGCCCATGAATGGGTCAAGCACGACCCCGGGCATGAAAGGATCTTCGCATCCACAATCCGTCCAACCAATAGACTTTCGTTTAGCGAACGTGAACTCGCGGAAGTAACCGCCGAGCATCGTCTTTGCTTCCAAAGCGAGTTTACGAACGCTTTCGGCATTTTTGTCAGTACCGTTCTGCACGAGCCTTGCCTTGCCCGCGTCGGAAATGCCTGTCGCTTGAATCGCTGCTATGTGTTCCGGAGTTAGATTCTTTTCTCGCGCAATCTCCAAAGCCCGCCTCGCCTGTGGACGGGAGGTATCCAATTCCGCCGTGCGCTCCACGATTCGCCGACGCGGTTCGCCGCACTTACTGCATACAAATTGCGGGCAAGCCAGCGTAATAACTCGTTCGACAATTTCACTGGGAAAAGGTGCGAGATGCTTTCCCACGTTCCGTTGGGGTGCGATCTCCCAAACGTCCCCCGGATTAGCCCCCTTCTTGCCGAGACTATAGCGTTCCGCGTATCCAAACAGATCGTAATAGTAACTGTTGACTGCAAAGTGCAGGATATATTCGTGCCTGCCCGTCAATCGGTCTTGTGCCGGGTCGGGCATACCTCCTTTCTTGACCCAGATAATCCGATTGCGAAGAACCCATCCGGCGTTGCAGACACCCGCCTCAACTAGACTGGGAATACCTTGCAGGCTTTTTTTCCAGTAGGTATCACCTATGTTTAGAAATATTGAGCCGGATGGACGGAGCACACGCCGCCATTCTTTCATAGCTGCAATGATATTACCCACGTATTCACCGGGCGTCTTCTCCTGCCCAATCTGCCCCTCAAATCCGTAGTCCCGCTTTCGCCAGTAAGGTGGTGAGGTGACAACCAAATCGACGTGCTTATCGGGTAATTCCAGCAGACGACATGCATCACCTCTATAAATCTTACGAAATGGTTCCTGCACATTTTGCTTAACATCGTCTCTTTGATGATCGTGGAATAGTGGTGTGGACTTGGCATCAGCAATGCCATCTAAGTTTGAAAGATTAGTTTTCATTGTTCCAGCAGACTAATTATCTTCGCTAATCGGTCGTGTGATCCCAAAATGCTCTGCCACATCATCCAAGACCGCCGGTCGTCTAATCCTCAAACTCAGTCTCCAGCGTCATTCGGTAATCCTGCGCCATCGAAGGATGTCCGTGCGCGGTCGCCACTTCGATGCCGCGCTCGTAAGACTTGCGCGCGAGGTCACGATTGCCCGTCTTGACGTAAGCGTCGGCGATCATCCCGTAGGCGTTGCCCTCATCATCAGCGCGTTGGAGATACTCTGCGATCACTTCAATCACGGCATCGAAGCGTCCGGCCTTCTCATACTCTTTCGCCAGCCCGAACATGACCGCCGTGTTGTCGGGGTCGCTCTCCAACATCATGCGGAAAAAGTCTATGCGCGATGCTGCCATCTTTTTACACTCACTCTGCCGCTCAGACGCGGCTCAAAAAATTCTCAAGGACGAAAATCTTGCGGATGCGGAAACGCAGAGGACTTTCGACGATTGAAATGGCTTTCAAATTTTCCAGCCCGCCGACGAAAAAAGGTTCCTGACAGGCCGGAACTTCTGATAGCCATGCGGGCGGCGTTCGTCCCAACTCGTCGCACAAAGCTTCGGCGGTCGAAGCGAGCAGCGCATCCATCTTGCCGTCCGGCATCTCGAATGGTTCGGCTATTGCGCGAGCGTCTTTGTAGTAACGAAAGTCATCCACAAAGTCCATCAGATAGACGCACCAATTTTTCGCGTCAGCGTTAATCTGCTCTCTCACTTCGCGCAAAGTGTTCATTGCTCGAACAACTCTTCAATGAAATACTGCGTCGCCGGTTTGATATGCTGGCGCGGATAATACTTTTCCAGAATAGCGAAGACTTCCTCCGGCTTTTGTAAACTCAACTGCTTGATCAGCAACTTCACATCGTCTGCGTCCGCCGTGTCCAGCCGCGCTGCCAGAGCTTTCATCGCCAGCAAATAATCAGGCTCCGGCACATAGACCTTCAGATTCGGGAAATCAAAAAGAATCCGTTGCGGGTGCGGGACGACGAAGCCCTTCACCGCATCATTCAGCCAATCAGTTCTGAGATGATGCGCCTCAGCGATGCGCTCCGCAGCCTGCCTGATTTGTTGCGCTGGCCGGAACACAGCATCCACATCCTTCGTGGCCGGACGCGCGTCGAAGACCAGACACATCACCGCGCCGCCGTAGAGACAAATCTCGCCCTTCACATTCATGTCGCGGAGTTCGTCGTTCAACTCCGACAGATATTGTTTGATCTCTTCGGCCTGCACACTTACTGCGCTTTCGGTTGACGGTTATCAATGAGCAGCTTGGCGATGGTTTGCAACTGCATGTTGGACGTGCCCTCGTAAATCGCGCCGATTTTCGAGTCGCGCCAGAATTTTTCGACCGGGTAGTCTTTGACGAATCCGTAGCCGCCGTAGAGTTCAATCGCGACGGACGCGACGCGCTCGGCGACGCGCGAAGAAGTGAGCTTCGCCATCGCCGCCTCTTTGACGAAAGGCAGCCCGGCATCCTTGAGACGCGCGGCGTTATAGACAAGGAGGCGTGCGGCTTCGATGTCAATTGCCATCTCCGCGAGTTGAAATTGCACGCCCTGAAACTGGTTGATGTTCTTGCCGAACTGCGCGCGCTCGCCCGTGTACTTAAGCGCCGCCTCGAACGCGCCGCGCGCGAGGCCAATCATTTGCGCGCCGATGCCGATGCGTCCCTCGTTCAAAGTCTCGATGGAAATTTTGTAGCCCTTGCCGAACTCTCCGAGTACGTTTTCTTTCGGAACCTTGCAGCCATCGAGGATGATTTCAGTGGTTGACGAGGCGCGGATGCCGAGCTTGTTTTCTTTCTTGCCGACGCTGAAGCCCTCGAAACTTTTTTCGACGATGAAGGCCGTGATGCCCTTGTAGCCGTCTTCGGGTTTGGCGTTGGCGAAGACGACGAAGATGCCCGCCTCGTTGCCGTTCGTAATCCAGAGTTTTTGCCCGTTCAACTCGTAATGGTCGCCGCGATCAACGGCGCGCGTCCCCATCGCGAAGGCGTCGGAGCCGGAGCCGGCTTCGGAGAGCGCGTAAGCTCCGACCGTATCAGTGGCGAGTCGCGTCAGATATTTTTTCTTTTGCTCCGTATTGCCCCAACGGATGAAGGCATTGTTGACGAGCGTGTTCTGCACGTCCATCAAGACGCCGACGGAAGGGTCAACGCGCGAGAGTTCCTCGACGCCGATGATGGCGCTGAAAAACGACGCGCCTGCGCCGCCGTATTCTTCGGGCGTCTCGATGCCCATCAGTCCGAGATCAAAGAGATGTTTGATGATTTCCGGCGACATCTTCGCGTGCTCGTCCATCTCCTCGACGCGCGAGCGTATCTCGCCCTCAGCGAACTCACGCACCGAGGCGCGGAACATGTTTTCGTCTTCGGAATAGACGGTCAGAGGGCTGCCGCTCAAAGTCTCTGTTGCTGCTTTACTCATAGCTGTTTGACTCGCAAGATTTAAGATTAAAGGGTCTGGCGCAGTAGCATCGCTCACGCGAGCGTCTCCGGTCAAATGTACAAAAGCAGTGGTGAGTGACGGGTGACAAGTGACGAGTTAATCAAGTGACAAGTGACGAGTTGATAGTGACGGCGGGTTGAGACAAACGCGCGCGTGCCGTAAGCTGAAAAAGTTTTTGCGCCGCGGAAACAAGTTGGGAGAGAAACGGCGCGCGGTCGTGCGCTATCGCTGAAACGGATGAGTCAGGACGTTCAAACACAAACGGGCGGTGCGAGCAAAAAGTTTGCGCCCGCCGCCATCATCTTCGCTGTCCTCGGCGTGTTGCTCTTCGCATATTTCGTGTGGCGCGCAGGCCCGGCGGACGTGTGGGCGAACATCTCGAAGATCGGCGCGGGCTTCGTGTTGATTGTCGCACTGGCGGGTTTGCGCTTCGTCGTTCGCGCGTGGGCGTGGACGCTGTGTTTTGAAGAGCCACACCGTCTCCGCTTCCGCGACGCCTTTAGCGCGTACCTGATCGGCGACACGGCGGGCAACGTCGTGCCGCTCGGCATCGTCGTCAGCGAACCGACGAAGGCTGCGCTCGTGCGCGACCGCGTGCCGCTCGTCGCGGGACTCTCAGCCATCGCGGTTGAAAATCTTTTTTACATGCTCTCGGTCGCGCTCTTTATTTTTAGCGGCGCGGCGGCCCTGTTGTTGAGCTTTCCTCTGCCGAAGGGTTTGCGCCTGTCGAGCATCGGCATCGTTTGCGGCGCGTTCGTCGCGGTGCTCGTCGCTTCCTTCGCCGTGCATCGTCAATGGAGATTTCTGAGCCGCGTCCTCGAAGCCGCGCTCGCGCGTGGCATCGGACAGCGGACGCTTGAGTCGAAGCGCGAGATGGTCTCCGCGCTCGAAGACCGCGTCTATGGTTTTTACGCGCGCAACCGCAGGCGCTTCGTGCCCATCCTGTTGCTTGAAGGCAGCTTTCACATGCTCGGCGTGGCAGAGGCGTACCTGACGATTTACCTGATCAGCGACGTGCCGCCGACGATTCTCACGGCCTTCCTCTTCGAGTCGGTCAATCGCGTCATCACGATGGTCTTCAAGTTCGTGCCGATGCGCGCGGGCGTGGACGAGTTGGGCACGGGACAATTAGCGCGCGTGATGAGATTCGGCGAGGCGGCGGGCGTCACGCTCGCCATTGTTCGCAAGGCGCGAATGCTGGTGTGGATGGCAATCGGCGTCGCGCTGCTCGTCAGTCGCGGTCTCTCTCTGCGCTCCGTCGCCGACGAAGCTGCGAAGGCGCGACTTGAAGCGAACGGGGCAAGCGATGCCGAGTCGCATGGCTCATCTCCCGCCGGATAGAAGTCTGAGGCGGCGTCCGGCGAGGTGGAAGCTTATCCTAATTTTTGAATCACCCTACAGAATATTGGATTTGAAAGATTTGTTCGGAACCGTTCCTCATGCTGCTAAATAGCTGAACTTTGGCAAGTTAGCCTCTCCCGGCCTGTTTATGAAGACTCCTATAATAAGCGGTATGGATGTTGCTATTCCCTAAAACCAGCTAAGTGGCTTTCGTAGCATACACATCATTTAAGGAGTAAGAGATGAACCGTAACACTGCAAGGAAGATAACGCAGTTCGCACGCACGCTGTGTCTCGTGCTGGCTTGTGCGCTCGTCGCGCAGGCGCAGGTCACGACCGGCAACGTGCGCGGCACCGTCACCGACCCGCAGGGCGCAGTCGTGCCCAATGCGAAGGTGACGATCACGAAGAAATCTAACAACGACACGAAGACTGACCAGACCTCTGATCAGGGCGAATTTCAATTCAACAACCTGCTCGTCGGCGAAGACTACACGGTGACGATTGAAGCGCCGAACTTCAAAACGCTGACGCTTACACAGGTGCGTGTCTCGCTCAACCAGAACACAGACCTGCCGGCACAATTGACGGTCGGCGGCCTCGGCGGCGAGACGGTCGAAGTCGTCGCGGGCGGCGGTGAACTCGTTGACACCACGACGAACAATTTGTCGAAGAGTTTCAGCGAGCGTCAAGTCGTCGAACTCGCGCAGACGAGCATCGGCGCGGGCGTCAACAATTTGTCGCTGCTGGCTCCGGGCGTGTCGAGTTCGGGCGGCGTCGGCGTCGGCACGGGCGGCTCGGTCGGCGGACAGCGTCCGCGCAACAACAACTTCGTGATTGACGGTGTTGACAACAACGACAAGTCGGTCACGGGGCCGCAGAGTTACATCTCGCCGGAAGAGGTAGCGGAGTTTTCGCTTTTACAGAACCAGTTTTCGGCAGAGTTCGCGCGCTCGAACGGCGGCCAGTTCATCACTGTCACGAAGAGCGGCACGAACGAGTTTCACGGCGAACTCTACGGCTTCTTCCGCAACCGTTTCCTGAACGCCATTGACAACATTCAGAAGCCCGACACCGTGCGCGAGCGCAACGTTGCAGGCAGGACGTTCCTGCCGCGTTCGGACTATGATCGCTTTGGCTTCAACGTCGGTGGCCCGGTCATCTTGCCGAAGTTCGGTGAGGGCGGCCCCAGCCTCTTGAAGATGCGTGACAAGCTCTTCTTCTTCACTTCCTACGAAAGAATCCAGACCGGAGCTGCTTCCCCTCCGGGCGGCATCGCCGCACCGACGGCGGCTGGTCTGGCAACATTGAGAGGGCTTTCGGGCGTGTCCGCCAGAAATTTCGGCGTGCTTACTCAATACTTGCCCGTCGCTGCAACCGGCAATCTCGGGACGATTGATGCTTGCCTCGTGGTTCGTATCAGCGGCGAATGTACTGACCCGACTCCAGCCACACCGCTTGTTAATGAAAACATAATCCCCATTCCTGTCGGCAGCATTCAGTTCCCATCGCCGAACTTCTCGAAACAAAACCACGCGGTCATCAACATTGACTACACGCAGAGCGCAGCGACGCAGTATCGCTTCCGCTTCACGTTCACGAACACCGCGAGCATTGACACGGCGGCGAACCTGCCGGTCTTCTTTATCGCGTTGCCGGGCAAGCAGAGACTGTTCTCGGCGACAGTGCTGCACAACTTTACCTCTAACTTGATCAACGAGACGCGCCTCGCGTTCCGTCGCTCGTCGCAGGCTTTCCCTGTGCCGAACATTACGTTCCCCGGACTCACGGTCTTCCCGAACCTGACGTTCGACGATCTCGGCGTCAACATCGGGCCTGACCCGAACGCGCCGCAGACCAACATCGAGAATAACTATCAGGTCGTGGACACCCTGACGTATCTGGCGGGTAATCACTCGTTCAAGTTCGGCGGCGACTTCCGCGACATCATCTCACCGCAGACTTTCTCGCAGCGCGTGCGCGGTGACTACGAGTACCTGGCTCTCGACACGTTCCTGCGTGACAGAAGCCCCGACTCGTTCGGCCAGCGCAACGCCGGCAACAATGTTTATTACGGCAACCAGAAAATCCTCTACGCCTTCGCGCAGGACGACTGGCGCATCCGTCCGAATCTGACACTCAACATGGGCATCAAGTACTCCTATCAGGATGTACCGTTGGGCGCCAGAACGAGTCAGGCACTGAATGCGATCTCAAGCGTGCCGGGACTGATTGAGTTCCGTTCGCCGAAGTCGCAGAAGAAGAACTTCGCGCCAACGGTCGGCTTCGCTTATTCGCCGAATTATGAAGGCGGGATGCTCGGGCGTATCTTCGGCTCGAACGGCAAGAGTTCGCTCCGCGCAGGTTTCTCGATGGGCTACGACTACATCTTCGACAATCTGTACATCCTGTCGAATCCGCCGCAGCTCCAGCAGACGAACGATGTTGACACGGATGCCGGCACGCCGAACTTCCTGGCAAACGGCGGCCTCCCGGATAGCCCGGTCGCCATCACCAGCGCGGCTGTCGCGCGTGCCAATACCGGCGCGTTCATCCCCGATCAGAAAGTTCCTTACTCGCTGACCTACACGGGCAGCTTCCAGCGCCAGTTCATGAAAGACTGGTCGTTCGAGCTTCGTTATCTCGGCACGCGGGGCGTTCACCTGCTGACGCAGAATCGCCTTAACCGTCAGGCCAGAGTCGCGCCGGAAGAGGGACGTTTCGGACTGCCGACGTACATCAACAATGCGCCGACGCAGGCGCAGATTGACACGATGACCGGAGCGCTGAATCTCGCGACCATCAACGCGCGCTCCAACGCCGTTCCGCGCTACGCCGCCGCCGGTTTTGGTGGAGCTGCAAACATCGTGGCGTTCCTCTCGAATGGCAACTCGACCTACAACGGCGGCTCGGCGCAGTTGACACGTCGCTTCGCGCAGGGATTGCAGATGACTGCGGCTTATACCTTCAGCCACTTGATTGACGATACGACGGCTGAAGTCTTCTCGACGGTGCTTTCTCCGCGCCGCGTTGAGGATTTCCAGAACCTGCGTCGCGAGCGTGCCGACTCGGCGCTCGATCACCGCCATCGCTTCGTGAGTTCGGGAATTTACGAATTGCCGTTCTTCAACAAGAGTGAGAACCACTTGCTGAAAACTGCGCTCGGCGGATTCAGCATCGCAGCGACTTATACGTATGAGTCGGGCGAGAAGATCACGATCCGCAGCGGCACCGATGCCAACTTAAACGGCGACAACGCCGGCGACCGTGCCATCTTCAATCCGGCGGGTCAGGAAGGCGTCGGTAGTCTTGTGAGAGCGCTAGTGCGTACCTGCACGTCATTCAATCCTGACGGCAGTTGCACACAGTCAGTGGCATCTCGCACTGTCGGTTATGCCGCCGTTAACGCGAACGCGCGTTACATTCAGGCCGCTTCGGGCGCGATGTCCAACATCGGACGCAACACGTTCTCAACGCCGGCCATCAACAACGTTGACCTCTCGCTCTTCAAGAACTTTGCGATTGGCGAGTCGAGAAGGATTCAATTCCGCGCTGACTTCTTCAACGCCTTCAACCATCCGCAGTACGTTCCCGGGTCGGTGAACAGCGTCAGCCCCGTTTCAACTGTGGGCTTGACGACACTGAATCAGGTTGCTCCGCTCACGCCGGACTTCCTGCGCCCGGATCGCGTCCTGAGCAGCAATCCGCGCGTGGTTCAGTTGGCGGCGAAGTTCATCTTCTAATCGCGTTCGCACGCCTTTTGCGAAAACGCATTTCGATGGGAGGTAGCGGGAAACCGTTACCTCCCTTTTTTTCGTGCGGAAGCCGAAGGGAAAATCTGTTATCCTCACGGCACGTTTCTCCCCGTAATGAACCGTAACGCCTTGATGTGAAAGCGACTGAGAATTTGGAGCAAGACCAATGAGAAAAAGCAGTTTCATCACTCTGGCGCTCGTGCACGCGCTGCTGATGCCAATTGTGGGACAAACGACAACCACCATCCCCGTACAGAACGGCGCGGAGCGACAGGATAAAGCGCCGCAGAAGGAAGACGTGGTGCGAATCACGTCGAACCTCGTGCAGATAGATGTTACCGTCACCGATAAGAAGGGACAGCCGGTGCCAGACCTCAAAGACGGCGACTTTGAAATTTACGAAGATGGTCGTCCGCAGAAAATTACAAATTTTTCGTTCGTCTCGCTAGGGGCAAATCCCACATCCCCGGCGGCGAACTCCGCAGCGACGACGAACCGGAAGGGTGCAGCAGTTGCAACCGACGTGGCCGCCCCCGCGCCGCCTGTCCGACTACGCCCCGAAGATGTGCGGCGCACGATTGCGCTCGTGGTTGACGACCTCGGCCTTTCTTTTGAAAGCGTGCATTACGTGCGGCAGGCGCTCAGGAATTTCGTTGATGAGCAGATGCAGCCGGGCGACCTCGCGGCGATCATCCGCACGGGCGCGGGCGTCGGCGCGCTTCAACAATTCACTTCGGACAAGCGCGTGCTCTACGCCGCCATCGAGCGCGTCAAGTGGAACAGTCGCGGGCGCGGCGGCGTCGCAGCCTTCGCGCCCGTCGAAGACAGCCCGCTCGACGACCTCAAGAAGAGGCCAACAACGCCGGGCGATGATGCTCCGCCTCAGACCGAAATCACGAAGTCCGACCTTGAGGCGGGCGCGCGTGCAGCTTACAACGATTATAAAGAGAGTGTCTTTTCCGTCGGCACACTGGGCGCGATCAACTACGTCGTGCGTGGCTTGCGAGAGCTTCCCGGTCGCAAGTCCGTCGTGCTTTTGTCGGACAGTATCGCGCTCTACGACTCGAACGACAGCAACAACTTTCGCGCGTCTCAAGCATTACGTCGCCTGACCGACCTCGCCAACCGCGCCTCCGTTGTCATCTATACGATTGACCCGCGCGGCATCCCTCCGCTCAACCTGACGGCTGAGGACAATACTACTGGAGCCAAGACGCTCGCCAATGGCACAGTCGTGCATGCCAACTCCGGCTTGGCGTTGCGGGAGACGTTGAGCACGCGCACCAACGACTATTGGAAATCGCAGAACGGTCTCGGCTATCTCGCGCTCCAGACCGGCGGCTTCTTCGTCTTCAATAACAACGATGTCGGACTCGGCATCAAGCGCGTGCTCGACGACTCGAAAAGTTTTTACCTGATCGGCTATCGTCCCGAAGATGCGACGTTCGACGCGGAGACCGGGCGCCGGCGTTTCCATGAAATCTCCGTCAAGGTCAAACGTCCCGATCTCGTCGTCAGAACGCGCACGGGCTTCTTCGGAATTTCAAACGAAGACGCGCGCACTTCCGCCGTCGGACGGACGACCGGAGACTTGTTGCTGTCCGCCCTCTCCTCTCCCTTCTCTTCAAGCGACATTGATTTGCGCCTGACTTCCATCTTTCTCAACGAGCCGGAGACAGGCTCTTTCATGCGCTCGTTCATCTACGTGGACGGGCACAGCCTGAAATTCGAGGAGCAGCCGGACGGCTCGCACAAAGCGTCGGTTGACGTGCTGGCGATGACCTTCGACGATGTCGGAACGCCGGTTGATAATCGCCTGCGGACAGAGTCCGTCAGCGTGCGCGGCGAGCAATACCGCGCGGCTCTCGAACAGGGATTGATCTTCGGCATCAATCTGCCCGTCAAAAGACCCGGAGCGTTCCAACTCCGCATCGCCGTCAGGGACGCCGCATCGGGGCGCATCGGCTCGGCCACTCAATTCATCGAAGTCCCCAACGTCGGTAAAGATCATCTCACGCTCTCAGGCATCTATCTCGCGAAGCACGAGGAAGGCAGCACGGTGCGCGCCAGTAGTAATAGTAACGGCACGGGCGGTGCGGGTGCGCCTCTCACGGGTGAGAGGCCGAACGGCGGCGTCGGTGCGACGGGTGAATTAAACATCGCAGAGCATGATCCGCAGTCCGGCCCCGCGGTGCGCCGTTTCCGTTCCGGGACATTGGTCGAATATGGTTATGAGGTTTACAACGCGCGGCTTGATAAGGGGATGCGTCTCCCGCAGTTGCAATCGCAAGTCCGACTCTTTCACGATAACCGTCTCGCGTTTGCGGGTCAGGTTGTGAAGTTGAACGGCCACACGGACTCGAAAAAACTCGTCGCCTTCGGTCGCCTGCAACTCGGCGCGAGCCTTGAGCCGGGCGAGTACGTCCTTCAAGTCATCGTCACAGACACGCTGGCGAAGGGGAAGAATCGCATCTCAACGCAGTGGATAGATTTCGAGATTAAATAAGGCCGAAACATGATTGATGAAGGCTTGCGCTTCATCCTATAATGCGTCCCGCTGAAACAGACCTATCTCGCTCAAACCTATGGAGGCCTGCCATGAAGATACATCACACGAAGTTTTCTCCCGTCTCACTTTTAACCTGCGCCACACTGCTGTCCGTCGCATTGATGTCGGCCACGAACACCGCCCGCGCGCAGGGAGGAGGGGCTGCCCCTACACGCGACCTGGGCGACGCTGAACGACAGACTCGCTCGCTGGAAATGCAAAGCGGCCAGAAGAAAGATGCCAAGACCATCATGGCGGAAATCAATGAGGACTTCGGGCGTCTGCGTGTCATCAACGAGGACATCAAAAAAGCCAGCGCCACAGACCAGACGCTCAACTACAAATCCATTTCAGTAGCGTCGGCGGAAATCAGGAAGCGCGCCACACGCCTGAAAACAAATCTGACGGGTTTGCCCAAAGCCGACAAGGACGAGAAGCGTCAGAAGCAGGCCGTTCCGCTCGACGACGCGCAACTGAGAGCGCTGCTTTCCTCGCTTAACGGAACGATTACGAGCCTCGTCTCCAACCCGGTCTTCAGCGACATGGGTTCGCTCGACAATCAACTCGCAGTCAAAGCGCGTCGCGATCTCGAAGGCGCCATCGGCCTCAGCGAGGTCGCCAAGAAAGGCGCGGAAACGCTGGGCAAGCATCCTTGATATTTAATCAACCCCATGTGGGCTGAACATCTATATGGAGGCTACACCAAGAAGCGGATCAGAGACGAGTGTAAACGATGCCACGATCATCTGGTTAGAGTTGATGCTGTCACAGCGCCCGCGCGGGTAGATTCTGCTCTGGATAGATGGAGCCAGACATCATACGAGCGAGGAAGCGGAAGAATGGTTGGACGAGCATCGGCGCATTGATGTCATTCGCTTTCCGGCTTACGCACCGGAAGAGAATCCAAAGGAAGCGACATGGAAGCGGATGAAAGAAGAAGTCTCGCATCATTGCCGGCATGAGACGATGGCGGATTTACGCAAAGCAATCAACGAGTATTATCAGAGAACGAAACAGCATACAGTCAACTTTCTGGCAAAGTTCGGCTGTGGCTGGAGTGACGGCAGGTTCTATGCACTATCGGGATGAGAATCCACTTCTTGGTGTGCGCGGCATATAGGTAACGATCAATAAAAAGAAGCCCGGCAGAACTTGTGTCTGCCGGGCTTTTAAATTGTGTGCGCGTAGAAAGAGGCTTTCTATTCGCAGACTCTCAGATTAGAAGGTGAGCTTCACCTGATAGCGAACACTTCTCCCGCCGCCACTCGTGGATGGTGTATCAGGATTCAGGAACAATGCCTGAGTCAGAGAGTTGGCGGTCTGCGCGATGAATCCCGTCGCCGGAAATTGCGGGTGGTTGAAGGCGTTGAACATCTCCGTGCGAAACTCTATTGTTCGCGCCTCTCCAAATCTGATTCTCTTTAACAGATTAAGATTTGTGTTTTGGATGGGCGGCGTGCGCTGGGTGTTGCGTCCCAAGTTGCCAGGACGCACCACGCTTCCCGTAGCTCCGGGAACGTAAGTGGGATTCACGATGAACTCCGCAGTGTTCGGATCAATCGGTTGGAAAATCGGCGAGCCGCTAGAGGTTTGACCGATAATCACTTCGGGATTGATGTACCCAGTGATGAAGTTGTTCGCATCAACCTGCGGAACGGCACGGACTCCGCGCCGTCCGTTCGGGTTGAAGTTGGGACGATTAGCCCCTGTAGTGCCGTCCGAGTCAAAGCCGTTGAGGACTGAAAACGGCGAGCCGGTTTCGTAGGTGGTGACGCCGGAGATTTCAAAACCGCCAAGAAGTTTTCCGACTAACCCGCGTTGCTCCTTGTACCAGGGACTCTCAACGACATAAGTGACGCTCACGCGATGTGGCTTGTCAAAGGTTGACACAGCACGGTCGAGCCGGTCGCCGCCAAAAACCGCCGGTATTGCGAAAGTTGCAGATTCGGATGCCCCGAAACCGGGAGAGAAGACCTCGTCTGCATTGCTGATGAGCTTGGAGAAGGTATAAGCGCCCGTCAACTGGAAGTTGTTGGCGAAGCGGCGGCGCACTTCAATCTGTCCCGCATTATAGGAAGATGATCCGCCGTTGGTGCGGACAGTCCGCTGACCCTGCAAGTTATCCAAGCGTCCTTGAAGTCCGGTCGTAACTCCCGCCGGTGTCACCCGCTGCTCAGGTCGGACGAGGGGGTTTGCATCTTCGTTGATGAAGAGTTTCGTCCCCTTTGAGCCGACGTATGAAATGTCCATGATTATTTGGAACGGCAACGCTCGTTGAATTCCGAGAGAGTAACGCTGGTAATACGGGTTAACCAGATTTGGAGCAATCAGCGTCTGTGCGCTGGCCGGCACAACGGCGGCAGCCGTCGTGGGGAATTGGGCGTTGAAGTTCGACAAGCCGCGTGTTCCTGAACTCGCCGTTGAGCTGATGGTGGTGACGATGGTATTGGGAGAAGATGCCACCGCATTAGAAGCGATGTTGTTGAAGAACGAGTCGTACCCGATGTTATAGCCTGCGCGAATCACCGTTTTCTTCTCGCCGAACACTCTCCCCAAGAAACCGTTGGTTGATGAAGGCGAGTAAGCAACGCCAACTGAAGGGGCGAAGTTGTTTCTGTCCGCTTTAACTTGATTCGGCTGGCTGAACGGCCCGGTGCGTGTGACCGGATCAACATTAAAGAGTCCGGTAAAAGCAGGAGTACGCAGGCTGTTGAACGGCGTTCCGAAGTACTCGTAACGAAGTCCGTACGTAAGCGTAAGAGCCTCGGTTGCTTTCCAGCGATCCTGAGCGAACACTGCAATGCGGTGCAGCCCCGGGTTGTAGGTCGCGCTGCCAAAAGTGCGGCTGGCCGCGCCGCCGACGCCACCGAAATTGTCAACAAAGTTACCGAAAGATGTGAAGCCGCCGCCGGTCGCAAAGGTCAGCGAACCGCGCGTGTTAGCCGGAGCCTGCTGCCTCGAAATCTGCCGGAGATAGTCAACGCCGCCACGGATGGTGTGATCGCCAAAGATTTTGGTGACGGTATCCTGCACCTGGTAATTGTTCGCGATGCGCCCCTGCGGGAATGTCGCGGCAACGCCGATGGCGGAGACGCCACCGATGACGAGTTGTGGGAGTGTGCCCGCCGGGCCGCTCGCGTCAGTGATCGGGAAGCCAAGATCAATGCGGTTGTAGGCAAGGCGGAGTTCGTTCGTCACTGTCGGCGAAAAAACGTGTGTCTCAGAGACTAAGAAGTTGTAGTACTTCGAGGCGAAGTCAGCGTCGAAACCCTCGAATCCTGCCGTGCCGCCTAGCGGCTGAATAGTTGTATCGCGCAGAAAGCGCGCCGAAAATTGATCGCTTTCACCGATTTTGTGATCAACGCGCAGTTGAAACTGCTTGTTAATAGACAATTGTGAAAACGATCTGAAGAACGAGCCGAATTGGATTTGACCGCGCGTCTGTTGCGCCGCAGGCAGGTTCTGATTATCAAGCGAGATGGCGGGCTGATTGGCAACAGTAGCAACCGAACCTGCCGTCGCCGCTAAGTAGGTATCCACATTGGCGTTCGTGCCTGCCGGGAAAAGCGCACGCAATCTATCGCGTCCAGCCTGCGTCGGCGTCACTAATGTGACGGAAGATCCCGGCGCGCGGAATCGGTCTTCTTGGTAAGCGCCAAAGAAGAATGTCCGGTCGTGCCCGTCAATGACTGACCGGCCACCTTCACCGAACCGGGGCAGATAGAGCGGGCCGCCAAAAGTGGCCGAAGGGAAATACTCTGTCACTGAAAGCGGTCTGCCGCGCAAAATCACGGCGGGGTTACGCGATTGCGAACTGGTGATCGCATCGTCGGCACTAGAGTCGTACTGAAAAGCCAGCGTGCCGTGAAAATTGTTCGTGCCGGACTTGGTAATAACATTAACGACCGCACCACCCGCGCGCCCGAACTCCGAGTCATAGTTTGCGGTTTGCACCGAAACCTCTTGCACCGCATCTGGATTCGTGATCTGGAAGCCTTGACCAGCCACTGAAATATCGTTGTTTTCAGTGCCGTCAATCAAAAAGTTATTTGAGCGACCGCGCGCACCATTGACGGAGAACGTACCCACTCCGTATCCGGCGCTATTGGAGGAAACACCCGGCAAGGTCAGTGCCAGTGAAACCGGATTACGAGTAGCAATCGGCAATTCCGTAATTTGCACCGGCGAAATATTGCCGCCGCGCACAGGCGCTTCGGTTTGCAGCGTCGCGCCAGCGTCCGCCGTTACGTCAACGGTGATCTGCTGACCGCCCGGTTGCAACTGAGTGTCCACCGATGAGGTCTGGTTGGCGTTCACAATAATGTTTGTCTTGGTCACCTCACCGAAACCCGTGGCAACGATGGCGACCGAATAAGTTCCGAGGTCAACCGCGTCGAAGCGATAGAAGCCTTCACCGTTAGTTGTAGTTGTACGGGCAACGCCCGTCTGTGTATTGGTCAATGTGACGGTCGCACCGCTGACGACCGCACTGTTCGGGTCATTGACGATACCGCTGACAGTTCCGCGGCTCGTCTGCGCGAATGTGCTTGAGCTGAGCACTGCCAGCAACATCGCTGGCAGCAAAAGCCCAAAAGCTATACGCCTAAATCTCATTATTTTTTCCTCTATTGTGTCTAAAGACTCTCTGAAACGTGGTCTCACAAAGAATTTCTACTTTGCGAGGATGCTAGTTGGGGAATTGAAGATCAAGAAATCAAATTTTGGCATGCTATGTTCTGCAAACATGATTCTTGAAATTCAAAAATAACCAAAATGCAATCATCATGCCGTTACGCGCATAAGCGATGGCAGGCCGCTAAGTTGTTCTCAATCAATAGACCTAAGGGGTGGTGAGTAATTGCGCGAGTTCATTAATTTGGATTTTTTGGGCACTTTGTACGAAATCTTAGTTATTTAGTATCCATTTCATCACTAAATCTCCTTCCGTGAATGTGCTAATGGGAAACGAGCCAGCAAAATTTGGACGCGGAGAGTAGCGATTGTAAAGCACTTCCCGGCGAGGATGAATGATGTGCTGTGCGTGTTGTCTCAATCACTGTGTCTGTGTGAGTGTGCGTGAAAAGTTCCGCGCTTTTTCCAGCGACGGTAGAAGTGGAGCGAGAGCGCGAGCCAGAGTCCGCTCAGGAGATACGCGCCGATGGTATCGCTCGGCCAGTGTTCGCCGAGATAGACGCGCGAGAGTCCGACGAGCAAGACCGGCAGCGCGATGAGGACGAGCGCGAGGCGACGCGCGAACGTGTCTCTTGGCAGCAACGCATAGGCGACGAAGAAGAGAAAGCCGAAGAAGCAGACGTAGAACGTGACGTGGCCGGAAGGGAAACTCTGCGAATGTTCCGCGTAAGCGATGTGAACGAGGTTGGCGGTCGGGCGTGGCCGCGCGATGAAAATTTTGATGAGGCGGTTGACCAACTCTCCGCCGCCCGCACTCAAGAGCAATCCGGCGGCCTCGCTCCGGCGTCTGAAGAAAAAGAAGAGCAGCACGCTGACCGTCGTCAAAGCCCATCCGTGCCAACCGTTGCCGAAGACGGAAGCGGCGCGCATCAATCTGTCCAGCCCCGGCACGTCGAGCGTTTGCAGCCAGCGCGCCGCACGCAAATCCCAATCGAAATATGCGTAGATGCGCGCGAAGACGGCGAGGACGGCGAAGGCCGCGAGCGCCAAAAGATAAGCGTACTCGGAGCGTCTGAGCCTGCGAACTTCTCGGCGGCGAACGTCTTTCACGTCGCTTGTTTGCTCGTCTCCGCGCTCCGCATCTTTATCATCCGACGAGTCGCGCATGTCTTTCGACGTTTGAATATTCTGTTCGTCCTCACTCATCTTTGCGACTCCTCACGCGCATCCGACGCGCTGCTCCGTTGACGTTTGTCCGCGTGTTATAATCGCGCACAGGAAACCTCCCGAACATAAACGAATCGAGATGGCTGCGGCAAGGCTGTTGAGCGTCGCCGCCGCAGACGCATAAACATTGTCGCCCGCGCTCTGCTTGAGGGCGACTGATGTCAAGGAGTAGGGTTTTGTTAAGAGTTGAATATCGCGAAGGACTCTATCTGCCAAGCCTCGATCTGTGGCTCGACGCCGACGGGCCGCGCGAGCGTTGCGTCATCTCGCACGCGCACTCGGATCACATCGCAGGGCACGCCGCCATCGTCGCCACACCGGAGACGGCGCGCATCTTTCGCCATCGCATCGGCGGCGAGACGCGCATCGAACTTTTGCCCTACGGCGAGCGGCGCGACTACGGGCGTTACGCTCTGACGATGTATCCGGCGGGGCACTGTCTCGGCTCGGCGCAAATCCTCGTCGAAGCCGACGGCGAGCGGCTCATCTACACCGGCGACATCAAACTGCGCCCGAATGTGACGGCGGAGCAGGCCGTCATCGTACCGTGCGACACGCTCGTCATGGAGTCAACTTTCGGCGACCCGCAATACAAATTCCCGCCTGATGTCGCGACCTTTGATCGTCTCTACGCGGCGTGCGACCGCGCTTTCTCGGACGACCGCGTGCCCGTCGTGTTGGCCTATGCCTTGGGGAAGAGTCAGGAAGCTCTGGAACTGCTTTTGCGGCGCGGCTATCGCGTCACGCTGCATGGCTCGAACTGGAACGTGACGGAGATTTATCGCGAGTGCGGCGTGAAATTTTCCGGCGAGTATGAACGCTACGACCGCGAACACTTGAAGGGGCGCGTGCTGATTACGCCGCCCGGCTGCCGCAAGCAGGCGATGATTCAGAACATCGAGCGACGCTATCTCATCATGCTCACGGGCTGGGCGATGAGCAAGAGCGCGCCCTACATGTACAGAGACGTTGACCTCGTGCTGCCGCTCTCCGACCACGCGGACTACGATGAACTCGTCCGCCTCGCCACACAGACCGGCGCGACACGCATCATCACCATGCACGGCGCGAAAAAGTTCGCCGCCACCTTGCGCGACCTAGGCTTCAACGCCGAACACCTCGCGCAACACCCGACCACGCAGAAAACCACGAAGAGCAAAACGACGAAGAGAGCCGCGACGGCAGTCGAGCAGAAATTATTCGATTGAATAAGTTCAAGGTTCAAAGTTCAAAGTCACAATGCGGGAGTAGGGGCTTCAACTTTGAACCTTGAACTTTGAACCCGGCTCGTGTCTTGCGCCGCCCGCCCTTTGCTCACTATAATGCGCGGGCTTTCACCGAAGGGCACGCCGCCGCGAAATGAACATGCGTGCGTGCCGGAAGTTTGAGCAATCTTCCCCAATCAAACGGACACAAGTAAATGATGAACAACACAGGTTGGAGAGCGCGGCGGCGTGTCGCTGAAAAGCGCGCGACTCCCCTCCGCACACTCACCGCCGGTTTGGTGCAGATGGCGCGCGCCGCCTTCGCAGAGCCTTATCAACTCGCCATCGAGCGACACGCCGTCGCCCTGCGTCGCCTGCCACGCCAACTCGATGGCCTCCGCATCGTCCAACTTTCAGACATCCATCACAGTCCCTTCACGAGCCGCGAGCAAATCGAGCGCGCGGTGGAAGTCGCCAACAGTTTGCAGCCCGACATTATCGCGCTCACAGGCGACTATATCTCGCACGAGCGCGAGTACGCCGCGCCCTGCGCCGAAATGCTCGGACGCCTGCGTGCGCGTTGCGGCGTCTATGCTGTGCTCGGCAATCACGACAACTGGGTGGACGCCGCGCTCATCACAGACCTCTTCCGCGCCGAAGGCATCAACATGCTCGTCAACGAGGGCCTGCGCTTCGAGGATCGCGGTGCGTCCTTCTGGCTCGCCGGCGTGGACGACACGATGGTCGGCCTCGAAGATTTGCCGCTCGCGCTTGCCGGCTCGCGCGCAGACGAGTTGAAACTGCTGCTCGCGCATAACCCCGTCATCCTGCGTCGCGCCGCGCGCTCGGGCGTTGACCTGGTTCTCTCCGGCCACACGCACGGCGGGCAGGTGACGTGGCGCTCGGAACGCTCCGCATCGGGGCGCGTCCGACGGCGCATCCTGCGCGGACTCGGTCGTCGCGGCGAGACGCAAATCTACGTCACACGCGGACTCGGCACCGTCGTCGTCCCCCTGCGCTATGGCTCTCTCCCGGAAGTCACATTGCTGCAACTACGCTGCGCTGAATAAAAGTAGTGATAAGTGAAGAGTGATAGGTGATGAGCACAGACAAGCTGCTTTCACTCATCACTCATCACTCATCACTCATCACTATCTAAATGGCTTCCCGCTCGCTCAACGTGCCCAACGCCCTGACCGTGATTCGCATGGTGCTGATCCCGGTCTTCGTGACGGCGCTCTACTACCAGCGTTTCGGCTGGGCGCTGGGGATTTTCCTGCTGGCGGGCGTGACGGACGGACTCGACGGGCTGCTCGCGCGCAAGTTCAATCAGGGCACACCGCTCGGACAGATTCTCGACCCCATCGCCGACAAACTACTGCTCGTCACTTCCTTCATTACGCTCTCGCTGCCCTCCGTGATGGAGGCTTCCGCGCTCGTCCAGCCGCACCCGCGACATCTGCCCGTGCCCTTCTGGGTGACGGCGGCGGTCATCAGCCGCGACATTTTTATCGTCGTCGGCTCGGCGACCATCAACGTTGTGACCGGCTTTCGACGTTTCCGCCCTTCGCCGCTCGGCAAAGCCAACACGGTGGTGCAGATTGGGGCTATCCTCCTGATTCTCATCGCCGCACGCTTCCCGCCGCTTCGTGGCTATCTCCCGACCGTCTATACGACAGTCTTCGCCTTCGCTCTGGCCTCCGGCGCGCACTACGTGTATTGGGCTTCAAAGCTACTCAACGAAGACCGCAGTTCGCGCGAGAGTTCAACCGATTAGTATAAGTCCATATTCAGATAGCACTTAGATAGGCAACCGGATTGACGGCAAACGCTACTAATAAGTTGACAAGAACGGACTCAACTATTATATTGACGTTGTCTTCAAGTCGTCGCGCGCGATCTGGCGTTGAGTCCAAAGGGTTGCATTCGGCAAGCGACGGCAAGCATTGAAATCCGGTTGTCACGCGCTTTCCAAATCTGTTCATGGAACATAAGAGGCGCGCGCCACCAATAAATTCGGGAGAACAAGAGAGCAATGAGCAAGATTATCGGTATTGACCTCGGCACCACCAACTCGGTCGTTGCCGTCATGGAAGGCGGCGAGCCGACGGTGATTACCAACTCTGAGGGCGGGCGCACGACGCCTTCGGTCGTGGCCTTCACCAAAGACGGCAATCGTCTGGTCGGACAGGTCGCCAAGCGTCAGGCCGTGACCAACCCTGAGAACACGGTCTATTCGATCAAGCGTTTTATGGGGCGTCGTTTCGACGAAGTCACGGAAGAGAAAAAGCAGGTTCCGTATCAAGTGCAGTCCGCCGGAGCCGACGTGCGAATCGCAGCGGGCGGCAAGGAATGGTCGCCGCCGGAGATTTCGGCGATGGTTCTCCAGAAGTTGAAGCAGGCGGCGGAAGATTATCTCGGCCAGAAAGTTGATAAGGCCGTCATCACCGTCCCGGCCTATTTCAACGACGCGCAACGTCAGGCGACGAAGGATGCGGGGAAAATCGCCGGTCTCGAAGTGATGCGTATCGTCAACGAACCGACGGCGGCGGCACTGGCCTACGGCCTCGATAAGAAGAAGGATGAAACCATCGCGGTCTTCGACTTCGGCGGGGGCACATTCGACGTGTCCATCCTCGAAGTCGGCGAGGGCGTCGTCGAAGTCAAATCCACGAACGGCGACACGCACCTCGGCGGAGACGACATAGACGAGATGCTCATCAAGTGGATCACCGATGAATTCAAGAAGGATCAGGGCATAGACCTCTCGAACGACAAGATGGCCTTGCAGCGTCTGAAGGAAGCGGGCGAGAAGGCGAAGATTGAATTGTCCTCGACGATGGAGACGGAGATCAACCTGCCTTTCATCACGGCGGATGCGTCGGGGCCGAAGCATCTCGTGATGAAACTGACGCGCGCACGCTTCGAGCAATTGATTGACCCGATTTTGCAGCGTCTCAAATCACCCGTCGAGCAGGCGATTAAAGACGCCGGACTCGATGCCAGCAAGATTGACGAAGTCGTCTTAGTCGGCGGCTCGACGCGCATCCCGAAAGTGCAGGAACTCGTCAAGGGCATCTTCGGCAAAGAGCCGAACAAGACAGTCAACCCGGACGAAGTCGTCGCCATCGGCGCGGCGGTTCAGGCGGGCGTGCTCTCCGGCGAGAAGACGGACATCCTGCTGCTCGACGTGACGCCTTTGAGTCTCGGCATTGAAACGCTCGGCGGCGTCTTCACGAAACTGATTGAGCGCAACACGACGATCCCGACGCGCAAGTCGGAAATCTTCTCGACCGCTTCGGACAACCAGACTTCGGTCGAGGTACACGTCCTACAGGGCGAGCGACAGATGGCAGCTGACAATCGCGCGCTCGGCAAGTTCCACCTCATCGGTATCCCGCCCGCTCCGCGCGGAATGCCGCAGGTCGAAGTGACGTTTGATATTGACGCCAACGGCATCGTCAACGTCTCGGCCAAAGATATGGGCACGGGACGCGAGCAGAAGATTACGATCACGTCGTCTTCGGGTCTCTCGAAAGACGAGATTGACAAGATGATGCGCGAGGCTGAGTCGCATTCGGCTGACGACCAGCGCAAGCGCGACGAGATCGAAGCGCGCAATCGTCTCGACAGCCTCGTCTATCAAATGGAGAAGACGTTTAGCGAGAACAAAGAAAAACTCGACGGCGCGACTGTCTCGCAGTTGGAGACGGCGCTCGCAGACGCCAAGAAGGCTCTCGAAGAAGGTGGACTGGATCGCTTGAACACCAGCTTCAACGATCTCCAAACCGCTTCGCACAAGCTGGCCGAATCGCTCTACAGCACGCAGGGTAGCGGCGGCGCGGCGGATGCTTCAACGGGCGATCAGGCTTCGGCGGCGGGCGCGACCGGCGGCGGCGGTGCGTCAGGCAGCACGAGCGGTGGCGGCGATGACAATGTCATTGACGCCGAATACGTTGACGTTGACAGCAACAAATAAGCGTTCAGCAGTCAGCGGTCAGCCATCAGCAAAAGAGACATGCTTGCAATTGTGAGTTGTCAATCTTTCGCTTATGCTGACCGCTGATTGCTGATGGCTGACTGCTTTCCCAATGGCAAAAGAAGACTTTTATCAAGTGCTCGGCGTGAAGCGCGACGCGAAGCCTGACGAAATCAAGAAGGCTTATCGTCGTCTGGCGCGCAAGTTTCACCCTGATGTAAATCCGGGCGACAAGTCTGCCGAGGAACGTTTCAAACAAATCACGGAAGCGCACGACGTTTTGTCCGACCCGAAGAAGCGCAAAGTCTATGACCGCTTCGGGCAGTATTCGGATAACCTCGCGGATATGGCCGCGCGCGGCGCGACGCCGGGCGGTGGCGGTAGCGCAGGCGGCGGACGGAGCGCGCCCTTCGACTTTACCGGCTTCGATTTCGGCAACGCTTCAACCGCGTCCGATGCAGGCGGCGGCGGTTCGAGTTTTCGTGACATCTTCGCAGACCTCTTCGGCGGCGGTGGCGGCGCAAAAGCGCAGGAGCGCGAGCCACCGAGACCGATGCCGCAGAAAGGCGCGGACATCGAGATGCCGCTCGGACTCTCTTTCGAGGAAGCAATCACGGGCATCACGACGAACATCACCGTCAATCGCTCGGAGCAGTGCTCGCGCTGCAACGGCGCGGGCGACGCGGGCGGGCCGCTCGTCGTCTGCTCGACCTGTCAAGGCTCAGGCCAAGTGCAACGTGCGGGCGGACGGATGCGTTTCGCGCAGGAGTGTCCCGACTGCGCCGGCACGGGCAAGCGTCGAAGTCCTTGCGCGGTGTGTCACGGCAAGGGAACTGTGCCGAAGTCGGAGCAGGTCAAGGTACGCATTCCGGCGGGCGTGGACACAGGCTCGCGCGTGAGGATTCCCGGCAAGGGCGAAGGCGGCAGACTCGGCGCGCCCGCCGGCGATCTCTTCATCCTGACAAACGTCGGGCGTCACAAATATTTTACGCGCAAGGGCGACAACATCTACGTCACCGTGCCCGTCACCGTCTCGGAAGCCGCGCTCGGCGCGAAGATCGAAGTGCCGACGGTCGAAGGCAAAGCGCAACTGCGGATTCCGCCCGGCACGCAATCCGCCCAACGCTTTCGCCTGCGCGAGCGCGGCGCGCCGTCGCTCCGTAACCCGCAGGCGCGCGGCGACCAGTTCGTTGACGTGCAGATCATCCTCCCCAAAGTTATTTCGGAGGAGACCAAAGAACTACTCAAACGCTACGAGCAACTCAACCCTGAGAACCCACGCGTGGCGATGGGGCTGGAATAGAGGACGTGTCAGGGGGCAGTGGCCGGTGTTTGAAGTGAAGAGGGAGGCGTTGCGGAAGTTAATTTCCGTGACGCCTCCCTCTTCACTGTGGGGCGAGGAGCAGGATGCTCAGGGTTGCGCTTCGACGTTGAGGAAATAGCGAAACTGGCCGCTCGTGACGACGGCGAGCCAGAAGTTCACATCCACGCTCTGGCCGGGCTGGAGCGGTTGCTGGAGCGTGATCGTGCCGGCGCGCAGGCTGGAGTTAAGCCCGCCGCCGCTTGGCAGTGTCGTGGGCGCGTCGAGCATCAGCGCCTGCACCGTGCGGCTCGTTCCCGTCCCGACGCATGGCGTAGCGACAGCGACCGTCTCGTTGGCGGAAGTGACGGCGCGCACATCCGCCTGCGTTGCTCCGTTCATCTCGTTAGGCGTGCCCAGGGTCGTGACGTGGACGACGCGGAACCTGACCTGCGTGACAGGCGCTCCCGTGTTGTTCGTCACCGTGCGACGAATCTTGAGCGTCTTGGTGTTAATGCCGTTTGCGGTCGAGTCAGTGATGCGATTGGGCGCGGTCGCGGCGGACGTGCCGCAATCGAGCGTGATGAGCGGCAACCCGGCGTTACGTTGCGCGGGGGTGCTGAAGTTCTCCGGCCCCGTGGAGCCGAGCCGTGGCTGGACGCCGTTGACAACGGCGCCCGCGGTCGTGACGAGAACGAAGTCGCTCGCGTTGTCGCCCGTGTCCTGCGGAACGGCGGCTTCCATTTTACGCATGAAGACGTGTTCCGTGTTCGTTGTGATGCCGCCCGAAGGTTGCAGCCCCGTGCCCTCGAAGAAGAGCGCGTTGGTCTCGGTGGTGACGAAGCCGACCGAGTCGAGACGGTTGGCGGCGGTGAAGTTCGCGGCAAGGGACGAACGGAAAAGCGCGATGCCGCGCCCGTCAACGAAGTCGCTGGCGTGCCCCGTATCGTGCCCGGCATAGTTGATGAGGTTATAGCCGGTGGAGATGCTATTCGTCTGGGCGACGAGATAGTGGCCGCGCGCCGGGATGAGCGCGCCGTTGGGGATGATGACTCTGGCGGTGGACGGCGAGTCGCCGCCGACGAGCGCCCATCCGGGCAGAGTGGCCGCCGAAGTATCGTTGACGACGATGTCCGTGTCTGTGTTGTTGTAAAGCTCGATGAACTCGTCTTGCGAGCTGCGCGTGCCGCGCGTGCGGAAGCGGCTGATGATGACGTTGCCCGCGGCGGGCTGATTGAGCGATGCGGGAGAGGCGGCGACGAAGTCCGCCGTCTGGCTGCTCGTCACGTTGGTGAACGCCTGACTCGGCGGGACGAAGGTGTAACCGTTCTTTGAGGGCGTGACGGTATAGTTCGCGCCGCTCGTCACGTTGTCGAAGAGGTAGCGACCGGCGGCGTCGGTGAATGCCGCGCGTGTCTGCGTGCCGTCGGAAAGCGAGACGGTCGTGTGCGGGACGGCGCGACCGGCGGCGTTGGCGACGCGCCCCGTGATGATGAGGTTGCTCGTGATACGCACGTCGTCCACGCCGGAGTAGAAGTAATAGAGATGGACTCCGGCGGCGAAGCGCAGGCGCACGGTCTGTCCGGCGAAAGCACTGATGTCGAAAGTGACGAGCGTCGGCTGTAACGATTCAGGGTCGCCCGCGCGCGTCTGGAAAATGTTCGTGAGAATGTCGGACGCGACCATCGTGTCGGGCGCGGCGGTCGTCTTGATGAGGTCAACGCGGTAGTGCTGCGTGCCTGTAAGATTCGTCGCGGTGGGCGCCGGGTCAACGAAGCCGTTGCCCGTATTCACGTCGTAGCGATTGCTGTAGAAGAGGATGAACGACAGCGTGTGCCGCTGTCCCGCCGGGAGCGCAATGTCTTGATAGAGCACGTAATTGCCTTGGGCAAACATGTCGGCCACGGCGGCGAAGGTGCCTTGCGGCGGCGCGTAGGTGGTCGAGCCGCTCTGGGGCGTTGTCGTGCCGCTGTAAGCGCGCCATGTGCCGCTGGTCGTCGAGTTGAAGATCGTCCAGCCGGTGAGCGTGCCGGCCTCGAAGTCGTTGTTCGTGACGGTGGCGGCCTGCGGGTCGTCGCTCAATTCGATGCCGACGCGGCCCACTGGGTCATCAGCCTGTGCTTGGACGCAGATGCTTGCAGAAAGAAGAAAAACGAGCGCGAGCGCGCGGCATGATCCGGCGGGGCAATGCATTTTGATCCTCCTGGGGCAAGTGACGCCGTGGCGTCGGTGTCTGTTGTCGAGACTGAACGGGTAAGTGCGCTGTCGCTTGCCGTGGGGCGGAGGTGTGAGACTTCCCCCACGATCCCGTTTCGTCTGCCGTGAACGAGAGCCCTGTGAGGGAAGGCTGAAAACTCTTCAAGGAACGTGGCGAATAAGCATCAAGGCGTTAATCGCGGCGCGTCCATCAAAGTCGCATTTGAGTGCGCCTTGTATTTATATAAGTGCTGGCGCGTCAAAACATTTCCGTAGCGTGGAGACGAAGGGGCGCATTCACTTTGCAAATAAATTTCCCCGGCGGAATTGCCAAGCCGCGCGCTCTGTTAGTGTTACAATGTGCGCTCGCACGCGCCCTTAGACTGTCGCCAGAGAAAGCGGGCCGTGTGGCAGAGTTAAGAAGGGCTTGAGCGGCGCATCAAGCGCGCCCAACATTGAGACCACTCCCCGGGTGGGGCAAAGGCGATGACGCCGTAGAGACTTGAACAGATCAACTGCATCATCGAAAGCGCGCTCGGACGAGCGCCCGCAGAGAGGTCTGTTTATCTGGACAGCACGCGCATGACCTGAAGACTCGGCGCACCCGGCGGTTCAAAACCGGTCTGTGCTGACCGCTGACCCCGTCCCCTGTTTTTATGAAACGTAAAGGCGGCACATACACGATCAGCGCGGTGGCGACGCAGTACGACATCCACCCGCAGACCTTGAGGCTCTACGAGCGCGAGGGGCTGTTGAAGCCTTCGCGTTCGGACGGCAACACGCGGCTCTACACGGACGCCGACCTCGAACGGCTCGAAGTGATTTTGTCTCTCACGCGCGACCTCGGCGTGAATCTGGCGGGCGTCGAAATCATCATCAACATGCGCGAGAAGATGGACGCCATGCAGCGTGAGTTCGAGCGTTTCTTCGCTTACCTGCAATCGCACGCCGAAGAGTTTTCGCACTTCACGGAAGCGCCGCCGCCCGGCGAGGGCGCGCTCGTCCGCTCCACGCGCGCCGCGACGCTTGTAACGCGCCGCGTCAAATCTCAACGTCAATAATTCATCCGCCCAACTTGCGCGCGGCGAAGATGCCGCCCCACACGGCGACGAAGCCGACGACGAAACTCAAGGCGACGTTCAGGAAGGCGTAGAGATAATCTTTCTCTTCGACGAGCCGCGCCGTCTCGTACTCGAACGTGGAGAAGGTCGTGTACGCGCCGACGAAGCCGACGGCGACGGCCAGTTTCAGGTGCGGGTTGACGGGCACGCGCTCGGAGACGAGCGTCAGGAAAAAGCCGATGATGAAAGAGCCTGTCACGTTGATGAGAAAGGTCGCGGTGGGAAACGGCGCGGCGGTGCGAGACAGTAGCGCGAAGCCGCCGAGGTAATAACGCAGGCACGCGCCGAGCGCGCCGCCCATCGCCACGGCCAGATATTTTGTCAGCGTCTCCACTTGTTTCTCCTCGCGCGTGTTCTTAATAAATCTTCGCCGCGCGCTCAAAAAAATTCTTGCGCTCGACTTCGACGGATGATAAAGTGCGCGCCCTGACAGACGGGTTTTCCGGGATGCGTCGCTCGCCTCAACAACGCGCTTGGTTGGCATCCACCCTTCACATCAAACTGCTGAAGAGAGCGAGCGACAACTAACAAGTTCATGCGCCATGCGTGGGACTTTTGCGCTCGTATAGTCTTCACGCTCCAGACGTTTTCTCACACCCCGACAGGAGTTACAAATATCATGCGCCTCACTTCGTCTTCCAATGCCGGAGCTTCAACTTTCAACATCAGAAATTTCCTTTGCTGCGCGCTTTCGTTGTGGCTGATCTTGTGCGGCGCGTCGCACAACGTCGCCGTGGCGCGCGTCATCGTCGTCGTGCAGGACTTGGACGACGTTTCGTTGAGCGGTCGTGTCACAGACCAAAACGGCGCGGTCGTCGTCGGCGCGCAAGTGACAGCAACGCTCTCGACGCCGCCGCTCACGCGCACCGTCACAACTGACAACGCGGGACGCTTTCGTCTCGTCGAGTTGCCGCCCGGCACATACACTGTGCGCGCCTCAAGCGCGGGCTTCGCCGTCGAAGAAAGGACGGGACTCTCGACGCTGGCCGGACAAAACGTGCAACTCGATTTCGTGCTGCGACCCGCAGGCGTGACGGCGGAGCAGAGCGTCGTCAGCGACGCTGGAATCTCCTTGATTGATCCGACGCGCACCGTCGTCGGCGGCACGATCACGCGCGAAGAAGTCGAGCGTCTGCCGCTCTCGACGCGCGCGCCGCTCGATTTTATTTTCACCTTGCCCGGCGTCACCGAAGAGCCGCTCTCGACACGCGATGTGGCCGAAGACCGCGACTCGCGCGGGCGCGCGTCCATCGAACGCGCGGGCACGACGCCGGAAGAGGCCGGCACGTTTGCGCTCTCCGGCGGCGCGGCCTACTCGAACAACATCACGATTGACGGACTCGACAACAACGACGACCGTGCGGCGCGCGAACGCTTTCAACCGTCAATCGAAGCTGTCGCCGAAGTGCAGGTCATCACGAATCAGTTTTCGGCGGAGTACGGGCGCGCGTCCGGCGGTCGCATCAACTTACGCACGCGCGGCGGCACGAACGAACTGCACGGACGTTTCTTCGACTTTTTCAAGGATGAAAGTCTCAACGCGAACAGCTTCAACAATCGCCGTCGCAATCTCAAACGCCTGCCCATGCAGGAGCACAATCCCGGCTTCACGCTCGGCGGCCCCGTCGTCATTCCGCGCGCGAAGTTCTCGCCGTTCAGCTATGACGGGCGCGACAAAACTTTCTTTTTCGTCGCCTATGAGTATGACACCGTGCTCGATTCGACTTTGATTGACGCGCTCGTGCCTGTCCGGCAGAACGCCTTGTTTCCTCTGCCCGCGCCGACAATTCTTGAAGGGCGACGCACGGAGCCTTCGGCCACCGCACCGAACGCGCCCGCCGACCTCGCGCCTTTCGTCGAGCGCGTCAGCACGCCGCTTCGCAATCACATTTTCACCGCGCGGCTCGATCACAAGTTCACAGAGTTGCATAACGGCGCGTTCGTTTTTCAGTTCGGGCGTCTCAGAAACTTGCGGCAGTTCGGCGGCGGCCTACGCCTCGCCGAAACTCTGCAAGGCCGCACGCGCGACACGGACGCGCTCGCCTACACGGACAATCTCGTCTTCTCGCCGACGCTCGTCAACCAACTGCGCGTCCAAATCTCGCGCCTGCGCCCTAGCTTGCAATCACAAAGCGGCGGCGTTGACGGCAGCCCCGTCGCGCTCATCTCCATCAACGACCCGCTCGACAGCGACGACGTGGCTGACCGCTCCGGCACGCTCGTCGCCGGCTCGTCCAACAGCGGCGCGACCGACCGCCGCGAGACGCGCTTTCAACTGCAAGACTCTCTCACGGTCGTGCGCGGCGCGCACACTTTGAAGTTCGGCGGAGACTTTCAACGCATCCGCTCCACCTTCATAGACCTCTCGGACATCACCGGCACATACAGTTTCACGAGCGCGGGCGACTTTCTCGCCAACATGCCCTCGCGTTTTCGACAGCGATTCAATACCGAGTCGTCGCAGAAAAATATCTACACGGGATTTTTCGCGCAGGACGAATGGCGCGCCCGCCCGAATCTCACTCTGAGCTTCGGCCTGCGTTACGACAACGAGACGATCCTGCACGACAGAAATAACTTCGCGCCGCGCATCGCCGCCGCCTTTGACCCGTTCGGCACGGGGAAGACCGTCTTGCGTTTCGGCGCAGGCATTTTTTACAATCGCGCTCTGCTCCGCACCGTTGACGATTTCACGCTCGGCAAACAACTCCTTGAGTTCGACACGGACAATCTGCCCGTCGCCGCGCGCCGCTCTTTCATCGCCGCGAACCTTCGTTTCCCCAACGCGCTCGACGTAGGCTCGCCGCTCGTCAAACAATACGGCGCGCAACTCACGGACTTCTCGCGCCGGCTTGATCCCGCCATCCGCATCCCTGAAAGTTATCAAACCAACGTCGGCATCGAGCGCGGACTCGGCGGCAAATTCGTCGTCGAGACCAATTACACTTTCAATCGCGGCATACATCTGTGGCGCGAGTTCAACGCCAACGCGCCTCGGCTGCCCGCAGGCTTCAAAGATTTTTCCGCGTATCTTTTGTCGCGCGACTTCAGTAATTTCCGCAGCGCGAGCGGCGCGCGTCCCATCTATAACACGACGACGGCGGGCGAACTCGTGCGCTTCACGAACGCGCCCGTCGTCGCCGGAAATTCCGAAGCCATCGGGCGCATCATCGAGTTCGGCGTGCCCGTCTCCGTCTTCAATCTCAACAGCATCAATTCCACAACCGCGCTCGAAGTCGCGCTCGCCGCGCTGCAAAATTTGCGACCCGACCCGACGCGCACGCAGGTCGAGCAACTCATCTCCGCCGGCAACAGTTTTTATCACGGCCTCACGCTCGAACTGCGACGCGGCTTCACGCACAACGAAAGCGGCGCGGGATTTTCTTTCCGCGCCGCCTACACGCTCTCGCGCCTGATTGACGACGGCATCGTCAACACTTCGAGCGCGCTCCGCGTCGGCGACTTTCGTGGCGAACGCTCGCGCAGCCTGCTCGACCGGAGGCATCGCTTTGTCTTCTCCGGCACACTCGACGCGCCGCATCGTCTCGGCGGTTTGCGCTTCGCTACGATTTTGCGTCTGGCATCTGGCGCGCCCTTCAACCTGAGCGCGGGCGGCGTTGATCGCAATCTCGACGACGTGAGCAACGACCGCCCGAACTTCAACGGCGACCCGCGCATCATTCGTTATCGTCAGCCCGACGAGACGCTCGACGCGCGCCTTCTCAACGCCTTCACGCTTCCGACCATCGGGCAGACCGGCAATCTCCCGCGCAACGCAGGCATCGGCCCCGGCTACTTCACCTTCGATCTCAATATCACGCGCGAGTTTCGCATCGGCGAGCACGCGCGCGTGCGTCCCGTCGCCGAGTTCGACAACGTGCTCAACAAAAACGTCTTCACCTACGGCGCGGAGTTCATCAATTTCGACGCGCTCAACTCGTCGGCTACCTCCGCGCAACAACAAGCTTTCCGCGATTCATTCCTCGTGCCGACGCATACCTTACGCGCGCGCACTGTGCGGCTCGGACTCCGTTTTGATTTTTGAAGATGAGGGACACGCTGGAACGCGGAGTCTGTCCATGAAAATGCGACAGACTCCGCGTTGTTTTGTGTGCGGCGATTTCTGTTGTCTTACACGGCGAGCGTCGTCGTGCATGAATCGAGGAAGGCTTCGACGACGCGCGGGTCAAACTGTTTGCCGGTCTCTCTACGCAATTCCGCAACGGCGTCGGCGTGCGTGCGCGGCGAGTTGTACGGGCGTTTGGCGCACATCGCGTCGTAAGTGTCGGCGACCTGCACGATGCGCGCCATGAGCGGGATGTCTTCGCCGCCGAGTTTGTGCGGGTAGCCGCGCCCGTCCCAACGCTCGTGGTGGTGCTGCGTGCGAATCCGCAACTCTGCGGAGAGGTTGAAATAGGAAGCCAACAGCGCGCCGAAGTTCGGATGCAGATTCAGGATGAACTTCTCCGTGCGCGTCGGTTTGCGCGGCCTGTCCAATATGAATTCGGGCACGAGTATCTTACCGATGTCGTGCATCATCGCGGTTGAAGAAAGCTGTTTGAGCCGCGCGTCGTCGAAGCCGAAGGCGCGTCCAGTGGCGCGCGACAGGCGCGCGACGCGCACGCAGTGTTCGTAGGTTGAAGGGCGTGTGTATCTCAGCCGTTTGACGAGCGCGTGGATGCCGTCGTTTTTATGGCGCAGTCCGGCTGATTTCAGACGGGCGCAGATTTGTTGCAGGTATCCTGCCCAACTCGTGTTGATTAGTTGAATCGTGGCCGCGCCGCCGCCGTGCGAATCCAGAGATAAAACATCGTCATACGTGAACAGAACTTTTGACATCTAGTGGCAGTCCTTTCGTCCAACCGACCCGGTCATCTCATCGCCGCACGCGCTTGCTGACCGGATCATTAACACCGACGTTTATCTGATAGGGGGTTTTTAACTAACGCTTCATACAGAGCATTTGTTATGCCATGTCTCGCACATGAAACGTATGCTGCCGCACTGTGAAATTAAGAAAAAGTCGGCGCGCTCAGAAACATGTTGATGGGCGCATTTGAAAGTTGAGAGCTAAGAGTTTGGTTGAAGTGCGCGGGCTATCCGCAACGTTTGGGTCATCGCCGTCCGACTTCACACACGTTCCCGCGCTTATACGATATGGTATTTGGACGGTGTTTTTGTGTCGCGTTCACGACACAAATTTAACTGTAACCTGGTGCCATGTCCGTGCTCGAAATCTGCTTCATCGCCTCGCTGATTCTTCGACGGAAGAGGTGGAATGGTCTGTGATAAACTTGACGTGTGAGTGATGAAACATCGGGGAAAGATTGATGAGCGAGACAGATAAGAAAAAGAAGAATTACAACGAGGATGTCGAGTCGGCTCTGATAGACGCCGAGTTGTTCGTCAAATACAAGGCTCCGCAACGCGCTGTCGAATGTTTGCAGGAATCAATCGCGCATCATCCGCGCTCGATACCCTTGCGCGAAAAACTGCGCGAGGTGACGGTTACGCACGAGCGACCGGAAGAAGCCGCGCGGCAATGTCTCGCCCTGGCGAAGCTCTACATCGAGCGCGAGAATTTCGAGAGCGCGCACGAACGCCTGCTCGAAGCCAAGCACATTGACCCGCGCATCAATATCGCGTCCGGCCTCGAAGCGATACGCCGCGCGCGCCGTCCCGACTTGCAGCAAGTCGTCGTGCAATCCGTCGTCCAGTCGTCCGCCGCGCCGGAGCGTCAGATCACGCTCGCGGGCGATCTCTCCGCCGTCAACATCTTCGACGCCATTCAGGTCATCGAAAACTCGCGTCTGACCGGCGCGCTCGCCATCGAAAGCGGCGAAGGGCACGGTGGCGGGCGAGTCCTCTTCAACGAAGGCCGCATCGTCGGAGCCGAGAGCAGCGAGTCTGCCGAACACGAAGCCTTCCGCCGCATCGTTGAAATCACCAACGGCAGCTTCGACTTTGAGAAGTCCGCCGAAGAATTTCCCACGACCATCAACGCCGCCAGCAACACCAATCTCCTACTCGACACTCTGCGACAACTCGATGAAGAGAAGGGAGAGGAAGGTGATGAGTGATGAGTGATAAGTGATGAGAAAGAACCTGCTGTCTTCTCTCATCACTTATCACTTATCACTCATCACTCATCACCTGCTTTTCAGTCCATGAGGACGCGGGCTTGGAGCGATTCGGCGAGTTCGAGCGCGGCGAGCAGGCGTAAGAATTGTTGATAGTTGCGGCTGCGCGCGTGGATGCGCCCGCGCTCGGCGACGGAGACATCGTTGCGGAGGATGAGGTCGAGAAAGTCGTAATAGTCTGCGGCGGCGGCGAGCGGCAGTTCGCGCGTGTAGGTCGTGCGCTCGGCGTCCTGCGAGGTGAAGCCGGCGAGCGCGTCGAAAAGATTGTCGGTCGTCAAGTGTCCGCCTTCGCGCGTTAGTTTGATGGGCAGGCGCAACTCGAAGAAGCGCAGGCCGTCGGGCGTCGTCACGCTGCGAAGCGACTTCGTGCCCTCGCCGTCGAAGGGCGAATCGCGATCCACGAGAATGCGTAGCAGTCGCGGTTGATCCTGCGCGTCAATCGTGTCGAGCGCGAGTTGCACGCGGTCTGCGAGAAACTTTTCAAACTGTCCCTCGATGGGATAAGTGATGCGCCCCAGACATCCGACCGGCTCGCCCGCGCCCGCCGATTCGCGCGGCAGAGACGCGGGGCACGTCAGGCAGACAATCGTCTCTTCCTGCATCCGCTCGATCTCGACTCCGGCGCGCTCGACGAAGCGCATCTTTTCTTCGGTCGGCGCGGCAGTTTCGCCAACGGTCAGGCGCGTGTGCAAATTGGACAGACGCCCCCACGCGCGCAAATGCTCTTCGGCGTAGCGCGCGCGTAACTGGCAGGGATATTCGATGGCAAATTCGAGCGACAAACTTCTCTCCGGTCGAATGAATTTTTGTTAACAGCAAACGCGCTCGATGAATGCTTCAAGCGACGCGAGAAATATCATAACAGAGTTCGGAAGCGTGATGTCAGTAGCCGCGAGTGATGAGAAGCGCTCGCATGATAATTCGTCGTGGCGCTTAAAACCTCTTGTTTTTACCTTTCAAATATACATACAGGACGAAGAGTGTGATGATGATTGCGGGGAAGCACAGCGTGGTGAAGTAGTAGTGAAGATAAAAAGTAACCTTGTGGCTGAACATGATTAAGACACTCGCCATGAGGTCGGAAGTTCCGAAAATGGTGTGGCTTTAAGCCGACGGGAGTCGTCAAACGCATGGCCGCAAATGTCTATCCGCCGGGGCCGAAGAAGAAATTTTTCGGCGGCTACATTTTCGCATTCCGGCGCGACCCGCTCGAATTTCTGGCGCGTGTGGCGCGTGATTATGGCGACAGCACGTCTTTCCACGTCGGGCCGCATCGCTTTTATTTTTTCAACCATCCAGACCTCATCCGCGACGTGCTCGTCACGCAGCACGACAAATTTCATAAAGGCCGCGCGCTCAAACGCTCGAAGCGTCTGCTCGGCGAGGGGTTGTTGACGAGCGAGGGCGAGCACTATCGTCGCCAGCGAAGGCTCGCACAGCCCGCGTTTCATCGCGCGCGTATTGAAGCCTACGGCTCGGTGATGGTTGACTGCGCCCAACGCGCCACCGCGCGCTGGCATGACGGGCAGACGCTCGACATCTCAAATGAAATGACGCGCCTGACGCTCGCCATCGTCGGCAAGACTTTGTTCGACGCAGATGTTGAGGCCGACGCGCGCGAAGTCGGCGAAGCGTTAACGGAAGTGATGGACATGTTCGGCTACCTCATGCTCCCTTACGCGGAGCTACTGGAAAAGCTGCCGCTTCCAGCGCACAAGCGTTTTCAAAAAGCGCGCGCGCGGCTCGATGCGATCATCTATCGCCTCATCAACGAGCGACGCGCGAGCGGCGTGGATCGTGGCGATTTGCTCTCGATGCTATTGCTGGCCGAAGACACCGAAGGCGATGGCGCGGGGATGTCGAACGAGCAAGTGCGCGACGAGGCGATGACGCTCTTTCTCGCCGGGCACGAGACGACGGCCAATTTGCTGACGTGGACTTGGTATCTGCTCGCGCAACACCCGGAAGTTGAAGCGCGCCTGCACGCGGAGTTGGACGCCGTGCTCGAAGATGGGCGCGCGCCGGCGACGCAAGACCTGCCGCGCCTCGTTTACACGGAGATGGTCGTCTCGGAATCCATGCGCCTGTGCCCGCCCGCGTGGGCTGTCGGGCGTCTGGCGATTAAAGAGTGCGAAATCGGCGGCTATCATATTCCGCAGGGCGCGCTCGTCCTCGTCAGCCAGTACGTCATGCACCGCGACGCGCGTTTCTTCCCCGACCCCGAAGCGTTCGACCCGGAGCGTTGGACGCCCGCCACGAAAGAGACGCGCCCGCCCTTCGCATACTTTCCCTTCGGCGGCGGCCCGCGACGCTGCATCGGCGAGAGCTTCGCATGGATGGAGGCCACGCTGCTCGTCGCCTCAATCGCGCGCCACTGGCGGATGCGGCTCGTGCCCGGCCAACAGGTCGAGATGTTGCCGCGCATCACGCTGCGTCCCGGCAAGGGAGGCGTGCGGATGACTTTGCAGCAAAGGAAGGTGATGAGTGATGAGTGATGAGGACAAGACTAAAAGCAACGACGAGCTAAAGATTTCTCTTACTCATCTCTTATCACTTATCACTCATCACTGCTTTCTTGCTTGTCACTCGTCACTGCTTTTGTTACTTGTATTGTGAAGAGAGAAGGAGAATTGACATTGAGTATCCCGCAAGATTTGTTGGACATCCTCGTCTGCCCGGCGTGCAAGGGCAAAGTGGAATTGAAGCCCGACGGCAGCGCGCTCAAGTGCGTCGAATGCCGGCGCGTCTATCCCGTCAAGAACGGCATTCCGGCGATGGTCGTCGAGGAAGCCAAAATTGAAGATGAAGAGCCTCGTCCGTCAACCTGAGACGCTCGCCGCGCCGACAGCCGCAGCAGCGTCGTTGTTGACGGGTGAAGCGCGCGAGGGTGAGTTGAGCGTGCCGCCGCGCCCGCTCGCGCCCGCGCGTTGGGATTGGGGGAGCGTGCGCCGCGTGCTCGTCGTGCGCCTGCGCTCAATCGGCGACACGGTGCTGGCGACGCCCGCGCTCTACGCGCTGCGACGGTTTTTGCCGGGCGCGGCGATAGACGTGTTGCTCGAAGACTGGGTCGCGCCGCTCTTAATCGAAGGCTCGACGGACGTGGATGAAATTATCACGGTGAGGCGCAAGAGCAGCGCGTCGCGCATCAACATCGCGCGTCGTTTGCGCGCCGCGCGTTATGATGTCGCTTTCAACTTGCACGGCGGAAGCACCGCGGCGCTGCTCACGCGCGCGTCGGGCGCGAAACATCGCGTCGGCTATCAGGCTTACGCTTACGCCGCGCTGCATAACGAAATCGCGCCGCCTTCGTCCGAATTGTGGCGACGCGAAAAGACGCACTCCGCAGAACAGCAACTCGCGCTCGTCGGCTGGACGGGCGTGCCCGTGACGGATAGACCCGCCGCGCGGCTTCGCGTCTCTGCGGAAACTGACGCGCGCATCGCACACACTTTGCGCGCTGCCGGGCTTGAAGAAAACGAAGCCTTCGCGCTTATCCACCCGGCAGCCGCCTTCGACTCGAAGACATGGAACGCGCAGAATTTCGCGCGCGTGATCGAGCATCTCAACGACGCGCGGGGCCTTCGCACCGTCGCCGTCGCCGCGCCAAACGAGAGGGAAGTGTTGACGAATTTGAAAGCGAACACGCGCGCCCCCATCGTCGCTTTGACAGACCTCTCGTTGCCGGAAGTGACAGCGCTGGCCGCGCGCGCGTCTGTTTTCGTCGGCAACGACAGCGGCATCGCGCACATCGCGGCGGCGGTTTCCACTCCGTCGGTCGTCGTCTTCGGCTCATCGAATGTCGCGCACTGGCGACCGTGGACGAGCGCGCCGTCGGAAGTCGTCCGCGAAGAAATGCCGTGCGCCCCGTGCGCCGGCTATAAGTGCGAAGAGTTCGGCATCGCGCAATGTATCCGCCGCGTGCCCGTCGAGCGCGTGACGGCGGCCATCGAGCGCGTACTTTCAAAGGCAGTGACAAGTGACGAGTGATGAGTGATAAGTAAAAAGCGGTTCGAGCAAGTGTTTTCCTGCTCATCACTCGTCACTTATCACTCATCACTTCTTTTATATGAATCAATTAACGACACAGCGCGCGACGGAAATCGCCGGACGCATGTGCGAGCGGACAATCGTCGTCTATGGCGACGTGATGCTCGACGAGTTCGTGTGGGGCGACGTGACGCGCATCTCGCCGGAAGCGCCCGTGCCGGTGGTGGACATCCGGCGCGAGTCAGTGAGGCTCGGCGGCGCGGCGAACGTGCTGGCGAACTTGTGTGCGCTCGGCGCGCGTGCGGCGGTCGTCGGCGTCGTCGGTGATGATCGCGCGGGGGAAAGCGTGCGCGCGAAGCTGCGCGAGTTGGGCGCGCTCAATGTTGAAGAGAGTGATGCGGAGACGCTCGTGTCGGAGCAGAATCGCCCGACGACGCTCAAGACGCGCATCATCGCGCACAACCAGTTAATCGTCCGCGCAGACCGCGAGCGGCGCACGCCCGTCGAAGGCGAGACGGCTGAGCGCATCATCCGCGCGCTCAGAAAACTGTTGCGCGAGGCCGACGCTTTCGTCGTCTCCGATTACGACAAGGGCGCGGTCACTTCGCGCATCCTCGCCGACGTGCTGCCCTTTGCGCGCGAGCTTGGCATCCCCACGCTGATTGATCCGAAGCTACGCAACTTCGACTCGTATCGTCCCGCCACGCTCATCACGCCGAACCATCACGAGGCGCTCAGGTTCACGAACGGCGAAGACGACACGGACGAAGGCATGGCGCGTGCGGCGCGTGCGATTCGCCAACAACTTGCGTGCGATTCGGTGCTCATTACGCGCGGCGAGCGCGGCATGATGCTGCTCGAAGCGGACGGCGAGCCGGTCTATGTCGGCACGGCGGCGCGCGAAGTTTACGACGTGACGGGCGCGGGCGACACCGTCATCGCCACGCTCGCCGCATCGCTCGCATCGGGCGCGACGCTCGTCGAAGCCGCGATGCTCGCCAACCACGCCGCCGGCATCGTCGTCGGCAAACTCGGCACGGCGACCGCGAGCGCGGCGGAACTCGTCCGCTCGTTTGACGGAGACTAATCCCGTCAAGGGCAAAATCGCGCTCATCGGCGATGCGCCGCCTCTGTTATGATTCCCGCGCTCGTCGCGCGTTTGAAGCCGCAGTCTCACAACATCAGCCGAGAGGATGAAGAACGCTCATGTCCGAACAGCCTCCGACAGTTTTTATCTCGTACTCCCACAACGAAGACGATGTCGTTTACAAAGACCGTCTGCTCGTCCATCTTCAAGGACTGGTGCAGCGGAGCGTGATTGCAAATTGGCATGACAAGTTGCTCACGGCAGGCCAGCTTTGGGATGAGGAGATCATCAGGAATCTTGAGACTTCGCGCGTTATCCTGCTGCTTATCAGCCCTGACTTTATCGCCTCGAATTACATAGGCGAGGTTGAGCTAAAGCGCGCGAGTGTACGCTACGCGAGGGGCGAGATACTGGTCATTCCGGTACTCATCAGTGAGGTTTACGGGTGGCAAGAAAAGGCGTTCGGCGAACACAAACTCGGCGACTTTCAGGTTCCGACGGGCAACTTACAATTCATTGATTCATTACCCAAGCAACATCAAAACGCCGCCTTTGCCAAAGCCGTCGAAGGCATTGAGCGAGCGGTTAAGAACTTGATGATGCCTGCATCCGTTGCTGATGTGATGCCGTCTCTCATTCCGCGTCGCCCGGTCTATGGTTTCGTGGCGCGGCATGATGCGGAGGGGCGCGACATCGTGGCGCGTCTGAAGGGCGAACTCGCGCCGGGGAAGAACGTGCTGGTCGCGTTGTCGGGGCCGGGCGGCGTGGGCAAGACGACGCTCGCGGCGGAGGCGGCGCGCGAGTTGGCGGGCGAGTACGAGGGGCGCGTCGTGTGGAGCAGCGCGAGCGGGCGCGCGAACTTTGAACTCTCCACGTTGCTCGATGACATCGCCGCGCAGTTGGGACGCGCGGACTTACGCACGCTCGCGCCGGTCGAGAAAGAGGCGGCGGTGCGCGCGCTCGTCGCCGAATCTCCCGCGCTCGTCGTGCTGGATAATTACGAGACGATTGCTTCCGACGTGCAGCAGCGCATCGAGGGCTGGCTCGCTGCTGCGCCGTGCTGCGCGCTGATTACCTCAAGACCGAGAGTCGCGCAGGCACTCAACATCACGATCAGCGAGATGTCGCGCGCAGAGGCCGGAGAGTTTTTGGAGAAGTTAGTTAAGCAGACGCAAGACCCGCAGATTTTCTCCGATGAGATTCGCGCGCGTGTCTATGAGACGGCGGAGGCCAGACCGTTCGTCATGCAATGGATCGTGGGACAGATTGACGAAGATGCGCGGGAACCGCAGGCGGTGTTGCGCGAGTTGGCGGAGGGCAGAGGCAGCGTCGTCGAGCGCGTCTTCGACCGCTCCTTCAACCTGCCGTCTCTGGGCGACGACGGGCGCGACGCGCTGCTCGCCCTCTCGCTCTTTGTGCCGGGCGCGTCACGCGCTGCGCTGGCCGCCGTCGCGGGCTTGGGCGACGATGCGGCGCGTGGCGATGGGGCAATCAAAAGACTGCGCGCGTTGTGGCTGATTAAAGGGCTGGACGAAAATCGCCGTTTCACCGTCGAAGGCTTGACGCGCACGCGCGCCGGTGTGCGCCTGTCTGAAGACCCGCGCGCCGGTGAGTTCCACCGCCGCTTTGTGAGCTACTTCCTGAATTACGCCGAGGCGCACGCACAGAAGACGGCTGAAGATTTCGACGCGCTTGAAGCGGAGAAAGACAATTTGTTGAGCGCGATGGATGCGGCGTTCGAGATAGAGGATTGGGAAAGCACCATACTGACTCATATTGCGCTGAGGGAGTTTCTAGATGTACACGGCTATTGGGATGAAGCGATCCTGCACGGTGAGCAGGCGTTAAAAGCGGCAAGAATATATGATAATGCATGGTATATCGGTGCATTATCAAATGAATTAGGAAATATGTTTGCAAAGCGCGGGGATTATGATTCAGCGAAGAATCATTATGAATTGGCTGTAGAAATTGCGAGGCAGATAGATGCAAAGCTAGGATTAGCTGCTACTTTGCACCAGTTAGCGATACTCGCGCAATCACAAGGCGAGATGGAAGAAGCGCGGCGGCTCTACGACGAGAGCCTGGAAATCAAGAAGAAACTCGGCAATCAGAGCGGCGTCGCCAGCACCCTGCACCAATTGGGAGGGCTCGCGCAAGATCAAGGCGAGGTGGAAGAAGCGCGGCGGCTCTACGACGAGAGTCTGGAAATCAACAAGAAACTCGGCGACCAGAGCCGCGTCGCCGGCACTCTGCACCAGTTGGGGAGGCTCGCGCAAGATCAAGGCAAGGTGGAAGAAGCACGGCGGCTCTACGACGAGAGTCTGGAAATCAACAAGAAACTCGGCGACCAGAGCGGTATTGCTATAACCCTACATGCGTTGGCAAATCTTGCGAGAGATGGAGGAGATTTAACAGAAGCGCTACTACTTTACAGTCAGAGCTTAGAGATTACTGAAAGACTTGGCGATAAAGGTAATCTTGCCCTGATCTTTTATAACTTAGGGTTGCTGATAGAGCAGGAGGGGAACAAAGCAGAGGCCATGAGGCTGTTTCGTGAGTCGTTGAGTATCTTTGAAAAGCTCAAGTCGCCTTATGCAGAAATGGTGCAGCGCGATTTAGAGCGGGTGGAGGGGAAATCTTCCTAGCGGGGACGTTGCTCCCGCGAAGGGAGACGGCATTGATATAGAGGAAGATGTCGTTGCGGATTGAGGAAATGAGGTTTCCGGGCGCGGGAAGGCGATTTCCAGAGGTGGGAACGTCGTTTCCATGCGCGGGAACGGCGTTGCGAGGCGTGGAAATGACATTTCCATGTGTGGGAATAAGGTTTCCAGCGTTGCGCGGGGCGTTTCTATGGTTGGGAGTGACGTTGCGGGGTGTGGGAATGGTCTTCGCGTGTGTGGGAATGAGGTTGCGGGGATGCGGAGTGAGGTTTCAACGGATGGGGAGGGCGGTTAGGAGTGAGGCATTGATATTATGGCGGTTTGCAATTGGGTGTGAACTCCGTCAGTACCGCGAGCGGTAGCGAGCGGGTCTCGCTTAGTGAGCCGCACCCGCTCGCTACCGCTCGCGGTACTGTTATATGCGCCAGAGGTCACATGCAATTGCAAATCGCTATAAGAGTGCGTTTTGCCAGTACCACCTGCGGTAGCGGGTGGGCGTTCACAGCACAAAGACTCACCCGCTATCGCAGGCGGCACTGACAGGCGGCTTTTGCGCCGTTGCGGAGCGATGCGGGATGCCGTTTGTAGTGGCGCGGTTTTTTGTTAGAGGTGGCATTTTGGGTATTGCGGGAGAGGGGGGTTGTTGAGTAGTATGCGGGCGGCCTCGTCACATTTCTTTTTCTCATCGAAAGGAGACAACTCATGGCAAACGAAACAAGAAGGTTGAAGCCCGCGCAGATTGAAGAGGACAAGGGGAGTTTCGCGGGATTGAAGACGATCAGCAACTACGCGCCCGCCAATTCAGCTTATACGGTGGCGGCGACTGATGCGGCGCTGGCCGAACTCGACAGCGCGCAGGTCGCCGAAGCGCAGGCCGAAGCCGCACTCGCGACGGCGCGAGACCGTGCGACGGCGGCAGAGTGGAATCTGCATAACCAGATGCTCGGCTCGAAGGATCAGGTGACGGCGCAGTTCGGCAGAAATTCCAACGAAGTGCAGGCGCTCGGACGGAAGAAGACCTTGGAGTACAACGCCCCGAAGAAGCGCGCTAAAAAAGACGACTCGACGAAGTAAGCGCACATCAGGCGAGGCAGACAAAAGAGCCGCGAGCATCATTCGACCATTGATGCTCGCGGCTCACGTTTAGAGCGGTTTGCAAATCAATGTACGGTAGGCTGTATTGCCTGCCGCGCGCACACAGTTGGCGGCAGGCAGCACAGCCTACCGTACATTCAAACGAAATCCGCTCTGGAATCTATGAACGCAGGACGAAAGAGTGAAATGCAAATAAAACAAAAGCGCGTCTCGTCGCTCATCTCCGTACTTCTCATCCTTGTGCTGTGCGGCGGCAGCGTGACGGGCGCGCGAGCGCAGGTTGCACAGGGTCAGCCGCAGCAGGGGGGACGTGAGCGGAGCGTCAACGCTCCACGTCCCGTACAGACGCCGCCGGCTACCGTCCTCGCGCCGCCTGCGATGCAGACGCCTGTGACGACGGCGACGCCGACGTTGCCGGCAATTACTGCCGCGTCGCGCGACGCCGCCACATCGCAGGCGCTCGAAGATTTGCGCGCGCGCATCCGGGAGATTACGTCGCGCGCGGAGTTCGCCGCGTCGCACATCGCGGTCAAAGTCGCGTCGCTCGATACGGGGCGCGTGCTGTATGAAGAGGGCACGGGGAAATGGTTGCAGCCCGCGTCGAATTTGAAACTCTACACCGTCGCCGCCGCGCTCGACCGCTTCGGCCCCGATTATCGTTTCGTCACGTCCGTCTATGCGCCCGCGCGACCGGATCGAGGGGGGACGGTGCGCGGCGACCTCATCGTGTATGGACGCGGTGACCCGACGTTTGCGACGCGGTTCAACCCGGACACGCCCAACGATTATTATCGCGGCATAGACGAGTTGGCCGCGCGCATCGTCGCCGCCGGTGTGCGCCGCGTCGAGGGCGACATCATCGGCGACGAGAGTTATTTCGACGGCTCGCCCGTCGCGAACGGTTGGGAGTGGGACGATTTGCAATGGTGGTACGGCGCGGAGGTGAGCGCGCTGACCGTCAACGACAATTCGGTTGATCTGGCGGTCAAGCCGGGCGCGCGTGTCGGCGAGCCGTGCGAAATCAGCATCGGCCCGGCCACGCCGCTCGTGACCATCGTTGACCGCACGACGACGAGCGCGCACGGCACAATCCGCGAGTTGGCCGTCCATCGCCCGCTCGGACAGAACGTCATCGAAGTGTCGGGCAACTTGCCCGTTGATGATCGGGGCTACACGGCGAGCGTCGCCGTCTCGCATCCCGCGCTGTTGTTCGCGTCCATGCTGCGCCTTTCGCTTGAGCGTCAGGGCGTCGTCTTCACCGGGCGCACGCGGACGATTGACGCGCGCGAGCGCATCGCGTCGCCTCTGCAAGTCTCTTCGCTCGTCGAGGTCGCCGTCAGGCAGTCGCCGCCTCTGAGTATCATCGCGGCGCAGACTTTGAAGCCGAGCCAGAATCTTTACGCTGAATTACTGTTGCGCGCGTTGGGGAAAGCCGCCGCGACAACGACGGATGCCACGCGCAGGACGACGGACGAGGCAGGCATCGAGGCCGTCAGGACGTTTCTGCGCGGCGCGGGCGTGGACGCGAACAAGGTCGTGATGCTCGACGGGTCTGGACTCTCACGCGCTAATCTCGTGACGGCGGACGCGACGCTCGCGCTGCTCGTCTATATGAATCGCCATCGCTACGGCGTCGCATTTCGTGATGCGCTGCCCGTCGCGGGCGTGGACGGCACGCTGCGTAATCGCATGAAAGCCACTCCCGCGCAGGGGAACGTGCGCGCCAAGACGGGCACGCTCGGCACGGCCAACTCGCTCTCCGGCTACGTCTTCAGCGCGTCGGGCGAGCGGCTCGTCTTCTCTCTGATGATTAACAATCCTCCGCGCGATTTTTCCGCGACGGCTAATTTCACGGACGCCATCGCCGTCCTGCTCGCTTCGTTCACAGGGCATTCGTGACGCGCCACTTCAGAACATCAGAAAAATTAACAGGGATGGACAGGATGAGCAGGATAAAAGGCTGAAGGAATACAGGCAATTTCAATTCTTCTTTATCCTGTCTATCCTGTCCATCCCTGTGTAAATTCTTGAGGTCTTTATTATTTGACTGCCATGCGATTTACTAAACTCCACGGCTACGGCAACGACTACATTGTCTGCGAGGCGTCGGAACTTGCGGGCGCGCCATCATCGCTCGGCGACTTTGTGCGCCGTATCTGCGACCGGCATCACGGCGCAGGCGCGGACGGCGTCGCCATCGTCGAGCGTCTGAATGGTGATGGGCGCGAGGCGGATTTCTCGCTCCGCATCATCAACCCGGACGGGAGTGAGGCAGCGATGTCCGGCAACGGCTCGCGCTGTGCCGCCGCGTATTTACATCATCAAGGCTTGTGGTCGGAAGACGAGTTGCGCTTTCAGACGCGCGCTGGCGTCAAGCGTTTCGTCTTGCGCGGACGACCGGCAAGCGGCGTCTATCGCTTCGAGGCTGAGATCGGGCGGCCGCTCTTCGACTCGCCTTCGATTCCGATGCTGACGGACGGCGAGCCGCTCGCGCAGGTGCGTGATTATCCGCTTCGCGTGAGCGAGGGCGAGACAATCGCCGTCACTGCGCTCCAGATGTGCAACCCGAACTGCTGCGTCTTCGTGGATGACTTCGACCGCGTGGACTGGCGGCGGCTCGGCGCGCTCATCGAACCGCACGCGGCGTTTCCGCAGAGGACGAACGTCGAATTTATCAAGGTGCGCGACCGCCGGACGATTGAGGCGCGCGTCTGGGAGCGCGGCGCGGGCGAGACGCTCTCTTCGGGGACGGGCGCGTCTGCCGCCGCCGTCGCGTCCATCGTCAACGGACTCACGGGACGGCGCGTCAACGTCGAGATGCCGGGCGGCACGCTTGAGGTCGTCTGGCGCGAGGAGGACGGCGAAGTCCTGCTGACGGGCACGGCGGAGGTCGTCTATCGAGGCGAATGGCTCGGAGAGCAATGATGAATGCGGAATGATGAATGATGAATGAAAGACCGGAAGCTCCGCCCCTCTATTCATCATTCATCATTCCGCGTTCATCATTTGTTGTCTTCCTTCGTAGGCGTTTTGACAGCCCTTAAGTCATTGTGTTACCATCTTTGCAGTTAACAAGCGGACACCAAGTTCGCTTGTTTTTGTTTTTTTGGACGTTCTTTCAACGCTCCGCATCAAGGATGCGAAAGCCCCCACTCCGGCTGACAAAGGTCTTAACTCCTAGAGCCGGAGGTCGAGCAAGGGTCAGTATTTTCTGACCACACTCACGCGACGTTGAGAGACTTAAATCGGCAGGAGAACCGAAGAATGACTAAATCCCTACTGGGGGGAGGTGCGATAGCTATCGCGCTTTTCTCAGCTTCTTTGATATTTAACGCGCAGACTTCAGTTGCGGAACCCCTCGCTCAAAACTTGCAGACGCAACGCCAGAGCGACGCTTCAGCGGTCGCGAAAGTCTCTTCCGGGGAAATTTCGCCGGCGACAGACACGCCGGCCAACGCTGAAACCGTCAGCCCCTCGGCTGGTAAGAGCAAGATGTTGATTTCCGCAGCGGAGATGAAAGCTGCCAGCCTCTCCGAACCGGAAACGAGCGTCACCACGACGGGGCCGACTCTGCCTTACGTCGCGACGGCTTATTGCCTGCGTGGGAGAATGGCGAACGGACGACCCGTCGCCAAAGGCTTCATCGCCGCTGACCGCCGCGTGCTGCCAATCGGCACGCGCGTCCGGCTCGAAGCAGGCGCTTACAGCGGCGAATACGTCGTCGCGGACACGGGCGGCGCGGTGCGCGGACGCAGAATTGACATCTGGGTTCCCAACACCGGTGAAGCGATGCGCTTTGGCCGCCGCGCAGTCAAACTCACCGTCCTCACGCACGTGAGACCAAGAACGGCGACGCGCACGCGCTAACCATTAACATGAAAAACTCTCCGGGCGATGTTAAGCCGGAGCCGGGCGAGGCCGCTGTTAACAAAGACAGCGGCCTTTGCTTTTTAGCATCGACGAATTATGTGTGCGCCGGAAAGCGGAGTTGTTCGCCCGAAGCTGATGGCGTCGCCCGTCCTCAAGCGCGAGAAAGAGGCGCAACTTGGCGAGTTGAAGTTGCGGGCTGAGGCTCGTGTGGATAAGATGCTGCCAGACTTTCGTACCCTGAAATTTTGGAGCCGCATTCGACACTCCCGCCGCGCTGATTTGCGGAGTGAAGAGAGACGCTTGTCGTGCGCCGTTCGCGCGTCACAGGCGCGCATCGAACTTGCCCGTTGACGATGAAGCAGAACGAACAAAATTCAAATATCCCGCAGCCTGCGCCGCTCGTCGAAGTCCGGCGCGGTGCGATTACGGAATCGCGCCATCGCGGGCACATCGTGGCGTTGGACGGCGACGGTCAAATCGTCGCGCGTCTGGGCGCACCCGAAACGCTGACTTTTCTGCGCTCGTCGGCCAAACCGTTTCAATCTTTCCCGCTCGTTGCGTCGGGCGCGGCTGACCGTTTCCACTTCAACGAACAAGAGATCGCTATCGCCTGCGGCTCGCACAGCGGCGAGGACATACACGTCGAGACGGTGGCGGGAATGCTCAGGAAGATCGGCCTGCACGAAAGCGCTCTCAAGTGTGGAGTTCACGAGCCGTTTGGACGCGAGGCTGCCGAAGCCCTGCGCGCGCGCGGCGAGTCGCCGAACGTCCTGCAAAATAACTGCTCCGGCAAGCACGCGGGGATGCTCGCGCTCGCTTTGCACCTCGGCGCGCAGACGGAGACTTACGACCAGCCGAATAATCCCGTCCAACTCGCCGTCGCGCACATCGTCGCTCAATTTTCCGGCGTGCCGCTTGAAGACATCGCCGTCGGTGTGGACGGTTGCGGCGTGCCGGTCTTCGGCGTCACGGTGCGTGCGATGGCTTTGATGTACGCGCGTCTGGTGACAACATCTTCTGCCGCCGACTTCAGCGAAGAAGATAGAATGGCTGGCGCGCGGCTCGTCGCGGCGATGGGCGCATACCCGGAAATGGTCGGCGGCATGACGGAGCGTTTCGATACGGAAGTGATGCGCGCGACAGGCGGGCGCGTTATCTCCAAAGTTGGCGCGGAGGGAGTATATACGGCGGGTGTGCTGCCATCGCCCGAATGGCCGCGTGGGCTGGGTCTGGCCTTCAAGATCGAAGACGGGGAAGACCGCCGCGCGCGTCCCACGGTCGCCATCGAATCCCTGCGGCAACTGGGCGTTTTAGATGACGCCGCGCTCGCTGCGCTCTCGCCCTACGCGCGATTCGCCGTCCGCAATCACAGGGGAGATGAGGTGGGCGAGGTGCGCGCGTCGTTTGAGTTGGAGATGACAGAGACGCGCGTTTGAGGAAGCGTCGTCTCGGTTAATCCAACAACACTTCATCAAATCATTAAACAAGAGGGGCGGCTGGAGTTTTGAAAAACCAGCCGCCCCTCTTATGTTTCCGACGCGGATAATGATCCTCGAAAATCCATGCACGTCCCTTGTCAGCGTCTATTACGTCCGGGCTTACGGGCAGGGACTAACCGTCACGTCGCCCGTTGACTTTGCTGTTGCCGGAGCCATGCACAGTCCCGGACTGTCGGTTTCGTCAACCGGCGTGATTGTGGTTATGATCGGCGGAGCGGGCGGCGGCGGTTGTCTGCGTCCGGTTGGGCCGCCGGTAATCATTGTGAATACGAGAATGAATGGAATCAGTAAATGCATGTGAATGCCTCCTTGAAAGTTGCTGCGAGTGGTTAGCCTGCGTTCAATAAAGCGGGTTTCAGATGAAAGTTCTCTCAAAAGATTTTCACTGCTGTCCGCTTCGTGACGGGCTAAACCAACAGTGCAGACAGGCGCGTTAAAAATACGTCCTCCTTTTCGTTGAGCTACCGAAGACTTAAGCCATAATCTATGACGCCGGCGACTCATTTCCAGACAATTGCTGGCATCGAAAGTATTAAAAAAAGACAGGCTCGCCGCGCGTTGAGATTTGATAAGGAATGCTTAGTTCTCCGTCGAGTTAGTTAAAAGCTGCTCTTTTATGAAATTTACTGGAGACCGCTTGAAAATCATCGCTTCTCGATTTAGACGAGAGACTATTTGGCATAATCATTGCTTAGAGAAAGCGCAGAAAAATAAAAGACTGTAAAGGTTAATGGGTCAGGCTCGGAGACGGCTGGTGAGTGAAAACTTTGGGGGAGGTTTTCTCTCAGTCATAAGCAGGTGATGCTCTTTTGGGGAACGGAGCATTTACCGGCGGAGCAGTTAAAGAGCGAATTGGTTAGCGGGTTGCTAATTAGTCTGTACGGGTTTGGGGGAACTCCGCAGATGGATTAGCAACCCGCATTCTTTTTGTCTTTGGATAACGACAACGGACTTATAAACAACAAAGCTCCACGAGTTTCATGCTCGTGGAGCTTTTTTTTATCCGCGAATGTTTGAGAGCTTGTCTTATTTCTCACCGCTGTCGAGCAAGTTCGAGCTATGGATTTTGGGGTTTAGCTCCTCAAGATTGAGTCGCATCATGCCGCCTGCGTCCGAAAAGACTTCATGCGCGCCACCCTTGGCGCGGCGGTACATAAAAATCGCGCCGCCGAGGAGTCCGCCGACACTTAAACACAAAAGGATGGATGCGCCCGTCGTGATCATTGACGAGAGGATGACGTGACCCATCGTCGCCGTGTAATGACGCATGGCGATGTTGGCCGCGTGCGGATTCCTGCCCAACCAGCGCACGTCCTTTTCATACTTGACGTTCGAGATTAGTTCATCGGCAGAGGCCGCGTCCGCCGCGTCGAAGACGAAGACGAGGTAGTTGCCGACGCGCTTGTAAGCTGATGGAACAAGCTGGCCTTTGTCGCGAAGTTGCGCGATACGTTCGTTGACGCGCGCGTCGTTGTCGGAAGCGTACTGCGGCGTCGTGAATTCGACGACGACAAGACGCGCCGCGCCATAGACAGCGGTGGCGGCCTCTGTCCCGCCCGCGAAGGAGACGGCGTCGAGCGCGGGTTTATTGCTCGCCGCCTGTTGCAGCGCGGGTAAATTTGCGGCATAAACCGCGTGCTTTTGCGTGTCCTGCCATTCGGGTAGATGCTGGACGATGATGGGCACATCTTGCTCCTGAGCCGACGCCGGAACGACGAAGACGAGTACAAGGAGCGAGACGTTGAGAATCAGCTTCGACAAAGTTGAGACGCGCACAATGAAACCTTTCAGGCAAAGACAGGATTCGAGCCGGTGTCACGATAAATTGCTCTGGCCGGCAGTAATTTTAGATGATTTAGACACCGTCGCCGTTGTGTTAGTTCCGCCCTCATTGAATCATAAGTCGGGAAGTTGAGTCAGCGCCAGCGCCTGAGTTCGCGCAGCAGGAGATCTGCGTGGCGTCGCGGGTCTGGAATGTTGCGGAGCACGGTATTGCCGCCCTGCTCGCTCGCGTTGTCCACCACCACGTCGCCGAACTTGAGCAGTCGCTGGAGGACGGTCGAAGTGATGGACACGTCCTGTATGTTGCGAAGCGGGAGATTGCGCGTCGTCCTTGAGAGAAAGCCACGGTCAATCTCAATCTTCGAGTCGGTGAGCGTGTAGCTGACCATGTTGCGCTTGACGTGATAGTACGCGGGGATGAGCAGCAACGCGAGCGCGAGCGGGATTGAAACGTAAAGCGGGACGGCCATCGTGTTGCGGATAAGCGCCAGCAGCGCAATCAGCACGAGTCCACCGAGCGCGGCCAGCACGTAGCCGACCTTGATGAAGAGCAGCGTCGGACTGACCTTGAAGATGACGCGCTCGTCCGTCTCCTGTTCGCCGACGCGCGCCGCCGTGACGGGCTGTTGTGGCATGACACTCTGCTGCTGATTCACGGACGGGCGAGGGCTAACGGGTTGCGGCGACTGCGACGATGTTGGCCTGCGCGTTGGAGAGACGCGCGTCTCTTCAGAGGCAACTCTTGTTTCCTCCGCGTCCGCGTTCGCGCCGCAGGAGCCGCAGAAGCGCGAGGCCGGATTCAGATGCGCGCCGCAATTTGTGCAGTAATCCATTGGCAGAAACTCCTTAGTCCGCGCTCCCCGCGCTGCGGATGCTGTTGAGTAGTTCGGCGGGATCATACGGCAGGTTGATGATTGAACGCACGCCGACCTCAGACGCTTTGTCGCCGACGCCTTCATGCCCGGCGGGCAGCAAGAGCAGCGCGGGCGGCGTTAGTCTCCCGCCTGACTGCCGGCGCAGACGCTTCAACATCTCGACCCCGTTCATGTCGTGCAGTTCGTAATCAACGATCAAAAGGTCTGGCCGCTCGATGCGTAGCAGACTCAGAGCCTGCTGACCGTCGAAAGCCGCGCGCACTTCGTAAGCCGCCGAGCGAATCAAGAGATTGACCTGCGCCATCCGCGCCGCGTCCGAGACCGCCAGCAATAAGCGGCGCGGCATCTGCACGCCACGCGCGCGCAACTCGCGCTCCTGTCTGACCGCATCAGACACTTCCTGTCGCATCCCGCCATCGTTGCCATCGCCGCCGTCCAACGTCGCGCCCGGCTTCGAGTGTGGCATGACCGGAATGTCGGAAGCATCGGGCTGCGCCTTCTCGCGCACCGCTTGAACTGCACGCTTGCCCGCATCGGCGGCGCGTGCCCTCTCTCTCGTGCGCTCACGATTGTCCACGCGCGACTCTTCGACGCGGGGCGCGGGCAAAACTTCAGCTCCAAATTCATCCTGTACGCCGAAAGCGACGACGCGCGTGGATGAATCGCGAGCGCGCGCGGAGTTCAGCGAAACTTCCGCCTCTTCGATGAGTTTTTCGATCTCGACGCCGTTCGCAGGGAACACAGCGACGCCGGCTGCTAAATCAAAATTGGGACGCGCCTCAGAAAATTCTTCGCGCAGATGTGACAGAGTGGACTGTGCGTCGGCGGCGTTCATGCGTGGCAGATAGACGAGCAGAATGGCCGGCCCGTAGAACGCGACGCCGTCAATGCGGCGCAAGTTGAGTTTGAAAAAACCGTGAGCTTCAGCCAGCGCGCGCTCGGCCTCCGCGTCGTTCATCGTCGCGCCGCCTTCAGCCAATCCGACGAGCGCGACCGCGCCACGCGCGCCGCTGTTCGCGTCCGCGCCGATGTGGTCGAGCAGCAGCAGGAAGTTATCAATTTCCAGACGCTGATCGCCGGCGACGGGCGCGTTTCGTCGCCCGACTTCCGCGCGCCAGAACAGGGCTTCGAGACGAGCGCACACTTCCGCGCCCGAAGCCGCCTGCGCCAGATAATCGTCCGCGCCAACCTTGAGCGCCGCGTGGCGGAGCGCGCGCCCGTCTTCGCGAAACAGAAAGATGAGCGGCAGCGCGTAGGTCGCCGGTGCGGAGCGCAGACGCCTTGCCAGCGCAATCAGTTGCGACGTGTTCTCGTCGTCATCGAAAGCGATGAGCAGGACATCCGGCGCGGACTCCGCGATTGCCCGCTCGGCTTGCTCCGCTGCCACCACGACGGAAACCTCATAGTCTGCTGCGACGAGTTCGACGCGAACTCTCTCCATGTCCGCACCGCTCGCCACCAAGAGCGCACGGCGACGACGCGCGTTCGTATCATTAGTTGACATAGATTCGACGTTCAATCAATTCGATATTTCGCCAACAACGCTGAAAAAATTAAGGCGCGCGGCCTGTTGAAAGGGACGCGCGCGCCAATCATACCGCGAGAACGCGCGCGCTAAAAATGAAAAGGGACGGATGCCTCACGCAATCCGTCCCAACTCTTTTTGAAGGCCGCCGTCGCCCGCTCTTTTACTGACTGACGAGCCGCAGCTTTCCGTCCGGCAGTCGCACGGCGGACACGCTCTGTTCGTAGAGGCTGATCGCCTCGGACTTCTCGTTGGAACTCATGGCCGCCACCTGCGCGCGCGTGACGGAGTTCGCGCGCCGCGCCGTCTGCGGGTCGCGCATCAGATTGTAACGCTCTGAGATGCGGCGGACGTATTCCTGCGTCTCGCTGTAGGGAGGCACGCGCCGCCCGTACTTGAGAACAGCGCCCTCGCCGGCGTTGTAACCGGCCAGCGTTAACCCTACGTCGCCGTCGAACATGTCGAGCAGGAAGCGTATGTAGCGCGTGCCGCCTTCGATATTCTGGCGTGGATCGAAAATATTTTTGACGCCGAAACGCGCCGCCGTCCCCGGCATCAATTGCATCAACCCGCGCGCGCCTTTGTTTGAGACCGCCATTCGCTTGAACGACGACTCGCGGTGCATGATGGAATAGAGCAAGACCGGGTCAACGCCGTTGCGCGTGCCCGATTCGACGATGTAAGTATCAATGCTCGCGTCGCCCGTCGAGAAACCATCGAGCGAGTGGCTGATCATCATCGGCATCCCTCGGCGCGTATAGACGAGTTCCGCCGCCTGCGTGTTTACGTTCGCAGCGGGCTGCACGGTTGAGGCGATGTTGCGTGCCGTCAGTTGGACGTTTTTGGAATACTTCGAGACCTTCGTTGGCTTCAAAATTTTTGGAGGCGCGGGCGGCTGCTCGACGCGCACGCCGTCGCGCGTGTCGAAGTTATCGTAACGGTATCGCATCCCTGTCTGGGCGGAAGCTGAGGCCGCGCAAAGAAGCGACACGGTCAAAATAAGGAGTGCGTTTTTCATGCTGTGTTCCGGTGTGGGTTGATGAGCGTGTGTAGAAGTTGGTCAATCAGGAATAGCTGACGAAATGTGCGTCCGAGACGTTGTGGCGGCGTCTTGTCACGCTCTTCAAGTCGCGCTCAAATTGAGCGCAAGAGAAGCATAACACATCGGCTCAATATGTTCAACCATAATAGCTTTAGTTTAACAGAACAGCTAAGCTGTGGATTATCAGGGATTTAAGATTGCATACGGGAACTGAGCGGGGCATCCAAAGGAATAATTCCAAAGGGGTCTTGACAAGGCGTGTATGATGAAAGCCTCTTAATTAAGCGCGGCTTTATCTAACCCTGCGCGCTCTTCCAAAGCGCGCCTCACGACTAGGAGAATCACATGAACAGATTGTTGACTGCCGCTTTCGTGGCTGTGCTCGTTCATTCGAGCGCGGCTATCGCGTTCACGCAGAAACCGACTTCCTCAAACACAAGCAACACCGCCGCCAACACCAACACCGCCGCCGCGAAGAAACGTGGCCCGGTCTTTCGCGCCAACAAAGATCAAATCAAGCAGGCGCAGACGATCTTGAAGGGGCGTGGGTTTTATAGCGGCGAGATGACCGGCAAGCTGGACACGGACACGCGCGCCGGCCTCAAGAAATATCAGGAGGCCGAAGGCTTGAAAGTGACGGGCACGCTCAACCGTGTGACGTTGGAGAAGATGAACATCACTCTGACGGACAAGCAGAAAGCGATGTAAGAACTTTGGCTTTCGGTTAGTTGAAAAGAAGAGACCGCACAATTTTTCAAGTTGCGCGGTCTCTTCTTTTTAAGGCCGTTTGTATTTGAGTGCGACTGCCTTTGTCAGCATTGCAAGCGGTACTGACAGAGAGCCGCTCGCTCTCGCATCAGTTTTATCAAACCGACGCGCCCGCTGCTTCCAGCAGACGCTCGATAATCTGATAACTCGCCTCCAGAGCTTCCGCGAGCTTCTGTGGCTCCGAGCCGCCGCCTTCGGCCATGTCAGGCTTGCCGCCGCCGCGCCCGCCGATGATGGGCGCGAGTTCCCTGATGACCTGTCCGGCGGGCACGCGCTGCCGGAGGTCTGGCGAAGTGCGAACGATGAGCGATGCTTTGCCGTCGGCGCGGCGTCCGAGCACGACGACGCCCGTCTTGATTTGATCAAGCAAAGTGTCCGAGAGTTGACGCAGGGCCGAAGCGTCGAGGTCGCTCGCCTCCCGCGCCAGCACCGTCACGCCGCCGGAAACTTCGCGCGCGTCCTTGCTGCCGTTGCCGGTCTGCTGTGCGCCCGCGCCCATCGCGATTTTGATTCGCAGGTCGTCGGCATCGCGCCGCGCCTTCTTCAACTCTTCCTGTATGCGCCCGACGGTCGTCGAAATGTCGCCGCGCGTCGTGCGGAGTTCGGACGAGAGACGATCCACGAGCGCCTCCGTCTCCTGAAAACGCTGGAAGGCATCAACGCCCGTGACGGCGCGGATGCGTCGCGTGCCCGAAGCGATTGACTCGTCGCTCACGATTTTGAAAAGGCCGATGTCGCCCGTCGCGCGGACGTGCGTGCCGCCGCACAACTCTTTCGAGAAGTGTTCGCCCTCCGTGATGCCCGCGACGGATAGGACGCGCACCTGCTCGCCGTACTTCTCGCCGAACAGAGCCATCGCGCCCGAACGCATCGCCTCTTCGAGCGGGATGATGTCGGTCTGTACCTGCTCGTTGCGGAGGATGTGGTGGTTGACGAGCCGCTCGACTTCCGCGATCTCGTCGCGCGTCAAAGGTTGATAGTGCGAGAAGTCGAAGCGCAGATAATTCGGTGCGACGATAGACCCGGCCTGCTTGACGTGCGTGCCCAACACTTCGCGCAGCGCGGCGTGCATCAAATGCGTCGCCGTGTGATTGCGCCTCGTCGCGTCGCGCTTCTCGACATCCACCCGCGCCGAAACTGTCTCGCCAACTTTCAAGCTGCCGTTTAAGACTTTGACCTTGTGAACAATCAACCCCTGCACGGGCGAATAAGTGTCAACCACTGTCGCATTCACGCCCTCAGCGATGAACACGCCCGTATCTCCAACCTGCCCGCCGCTCTCTGCATAAAACGGCGTGTGATTAAGAACAGCCTCACCTTCATCGCCTTCGCTCAAAGATTGAACTTCGTCGTCGCCCTTGATCAAAGCGATGACTTTTGAAGTTTCGACGCTTGTTGATTCGTAACCTTTGAACTCGGAGCGCGTGTCAGTCCGGCGTGACAAAGCTACGTAAACAGACTTAGCCTTGTTGCGCTCTGCTGCTTGTTTTTCAGTGGTACTCCCTTGAAGTTTTTTTAATAAAAGCTCTGTTCCATTTCTGAAACCCTCTTCAGTTAAGTCTTTTCCAACATCAACATTTTGAAAATAGGGGGGGGTAGTTTCATTGAATGTAGTTAGGTACCTGATTCTATGATTGCCTTGCGACAAAATCACGTACATTAAATCAATCGGAGTACCAAAGGTGTCATACAGCCTTGCAAGTTCCATAGCATCAATTACTGCTACGCCAAATGTCTCGCTCTGGCTCTTATTAATAAGTTCGTCGAGTTTCATCAAGCCAACTGTGAGCGTTGTACCAAATCTTTCTTCCTCAAGGCGCACCATCTTTTCGATGAATCCGCGTTGCGCTTCAAGTTCGGGATACGCTTCCTTCATTTGATCAATGACTTCATTCGTGACCTTGTTGAAGAACAGGCTGTCCAAGCCGAGCGCATTGCGTCCCTGATAAATCGCGCGGCGCATGATTTTGCGGAGGACGTAGTTGCGCCCTTCGTTGCCGGGTAAAATTCCGTCGGCGATGGAGAAGGCGGTGGTGCGCGCGTGGTCGGCGATGACGCGCATGGCAAAGCCTTCCTGCGTGTCGGGTTCGTAGTGGCGGTCGGCGAGTTGCGCCGTGAAGTCAACGATGCCCTTGAGCAAATCAGTGTCGTAATTATTCTTCTTGCCTTGCATCACGGCGGCGAGACGTTCGAGTCCCGCGCCCGTGTCAACCGACGGCTTGGGCAGCGGCTCAAGACGATAGGACGCATACTTGCCGGTGGCCGGGTCGCGCTCGCCTTCGCCCTCGCGATTGAATTGCATGAAGACGAGATTCCAAATCTCCATCGTCGTATCGCCGGGGCCGTTGACGAACTCGGGGCGATTCTTCGTCAGGTCTTCGGGGTCGTCGCCCATGTAGTAATGAATCTCGCTGCAAGGGCCGCAGGGGCCTGTGTCGCCCATCTGCCAGAAATTGTCCTTGCGCCCGAAACGCAGGATGCGCTCTTTCGGCACGCCGACTTTTTCCCACAGCGCGGCGGCGTCTTCGTCCGCAGGGACTTCCATGTCGCCCTCGAAAACCGAGAACCACAGATGCCGCGGGTCGAGTCCCATCTTGCCTTCTTCACGCTTGCCCGTCAGAAAATCCCAAGCGAAGCGAATGGCGTCTTCCTTGAAATAATCGCCGAATGAGAAGTTGCCGAGCATCTCGAAGAAGGTGTGATGGCGCGCGGTCTTGCCGACTTCATCGAGGTCGTTGTGCTTGCCGCCCGCGCGGATGCACTTTTGCGACGAAGTGGCGCGCGTGTAGTTGCGCCGCTCCGCGCCGAGGAAGACATCCTTGAACTGGTTCATCCCGGCGTTGGTGAACAAAAGCGTCGGGTCGTTGGCGGGCAACAGCGGACTCGAAGCGACGCGCGTGTGCCCGTGCTCTTCAAAATATTTGAGAAATCTTTCGCGAATTTCGTTTCCAGTTAGCATAAAAAAGCACTCAGCGATCAGCGTTCAGCAATCAGCAAAAAGCATTCAGGTCAGTTTGAAAGCTGATTGCTGACTGCTGAACGCTGATCGCTTCCTTGAAGTGTAGCACGGCGCGTGAGGGCGGTCGAAGTTGAAGCGTGGCGCGCAAAAATCAATCGGAAAGAGCGTCCATGTCATCGGCTTGCGTGGCGTCTTCATCGAGGCCGGGCACAGAGGCTTCGCGCACTTTGCGGATGATGAGATCGAAGGGAAAGCCGAGTCGCAGCAGATGATCGTAGAGGCTTTTGGTTTCCTGTCTCGTCTCCGGGCGACCGCGCAGGCGCAGGCGTTTGGCGATGGCCGCGGTAATCAATTCCTCTTCGGGCGTCTCTTCATAGACACGTCTGAGTGCTTCGTCCGCCGTCTCGCGCGGGACTTTCTTCAACTGCAAATCGCGCGCGAGACGCTGGCGACCGACGGGCTTTTGCCGGACGCGATAAGATGCGAAACCGTGCGCGAAACGCTCGTCGTCCACGTAGCCGTATTCCTTCAACTTGACGAGCGCGGCGTCCACGGCCTCTTCGTTCGTCCAAGCCTTTTCCAGCAGACGCTCGCGCAACTCTCCGATTGAGCGCGGCTTGGCGGCGAGCAATTTCACCGCGCGTTGCAGAGTGCGCGCGCGCGCCTTGTCGAGATCAATCGGGCGCGCGGGTCGCTCCGGCTCTTCGTCTGCGTGGATGTCTCTGGAATTTTTTGAAACTCTCTTTCGCATCGGTGATATTTTACTCGTGCCGGGAAAGAGCGGCAAATCACTGTTAGAAAATTGAGAGTGACTGAGAAAACTTCGACAGCGATGGATTGGCGAAGAAAGAAATTAACAGGGATGGACAGGATAGACAGGATGGAAGACAAATGATGAATGCGAAATGATGAGTGATGAATATAGGGCGAGGACTCTTTTCTTCACTCATCACTTATCACTCTCACTTGTCACTACTTTTTTTATGACTGACGGAATTCTCTTAATTGATAAACCTATGGGTTGGACTTCGCATGATGTCGTGGCGCGCGTGCGTCGCGTGCTGCGCGAAAAGCGCGTCGGGCACACGGGCACGCTCGACCCGTTCGCAACGGGCTTGCTCGTCATACTCGTTGGGCGCGCAACCAGACTCGCGCAGTTTCTCGCGGGGGCGGAAAAGGAGTACGAGGCGACGATTCGTCTCGGCTATGCGACCGAGACGGGCGACTTGACGGGCGCGCCGCTCGTGCAGTTGAACGCGCATGCGGATGAGACGCACGCTCGCGCGGGCGAGATGAAAGCGCACGCCTGCGACGCGGTTGACGAGTCGAGCATCGAAGCGGCTCTCTCAACTTTGCGCGGCGACATCGAGCAAGTCCCGCCGATGTATTCGGCGAAGAAAGTGAAGGGGAAAAAACTCTACGAACTGGCGCGGCGCGGCGTGGAAATCGAGCGCAAGGCTGTGCGCGTGACGGTCAGCGCGTTTGAAATTTTGCGCGGCGCGGACGATACGTGGCGACAGCGCAACGAAGACGGAACGTGCGACGTGCGCGCGCGCGTTGTCTGCTCGGCGGGGACTTACGTGCGCGTGCTGGCGGAAGATGTGGGCGCGCGGCTCGGCATGGGCGCGCATCTCTCTGCGCTCAGGCGCACGCGCGCGGGCGAGTTTCATATCAAGGATGCGCGGCAGCTTGAGGATGTGGCGCGAATGTTTGAGGACGGCGCGAGCGTCCCTGAATCGTTGTCGAGCCGCGCGCTGATTTCTCTGGACGCCGCGCTCCCCGACATGCCTTCCGCGCATCTGACGGATGAAGAGGCACAAAAGGTGCGACACGGCGCGGCAGTGCGCGTCAACCACAAACATCAGCCGCGCGCGTGGGTGGACGGCGCGCACGTCAAGCTGCTCGATAGTACGAACGAACTGCTGGCTGTGGCGATGTACAACGCAGAGGCAGGCGTGCTGCAACCGCGCGTCATGCTGGCGACGGAAAAATGACGACGGCGTCGGAAAAATAAGGCTTGACGGGACTGCTCGCGCGCTGTGCTATAATCGCCCCACGCAGCGAGGGTCGAGAGTTGTTCCGAGTTGGCCTCCGTTGAGATGCAAGCGAGCCACTCCCTTCCCGCCCGATTAAGCAGCGATCATTGAAGCGACGGAAAAGTTTCGAGAGAGCGACGAGCGCATTTCTTCTCGCGTCTTGCGCCAGACTCTTCGCGCGTCCGTGCCCGAAATCGTGACGTGCGGCGAAACTGTTCCCGACAACCGGCGAACGAATGCGACTCCGCGCCCCCCCCCCGTCAGATTGATGACACGGGCGCAGCGTCCGTTCGTTCGCGCTTTCAACAGACAAGAGAGGGCGTGACTCTCCGCACGCCGTCCACATCCGAGCGAGAGCCTGAAAGGATTTAAGACAAGGCTATGCAAGAGCAGGATGGCAACAAAAATAAATTCAACATCGGCGAGCGGCTTGAGCAAGTCCGCCGCGAACACGAGGCTTTGCTGTGGGAAGGGAACTTCCGCGACTACTTCGAGTTGGTCACGCAACAGCCGCGCCTCGCGCAACTCTCGCACGCGCGCATCAACGACATGGTTCATGCGGCGGGCGTCGAGAAACTCAACGAGGGCACGCGCGATGAAGTGGCGCGTTACAACTTCTTCGCCTCCGAACTCTACGGCATCGAAGAACCCATCGCGCGCATCGTCGAGTATTTCAAGTCGGCGGCGCAGCGTCTCGAAGTCCGCAAGCGCATCCTGCTGTTGATGGGGCCGGTCGGCGGCGGCAAGTCAACCATCGTCACGATGCTCAAGCGCGGACTCGAAGACTGGACGCGCAGCGAGGCGGGCGCGATCTACGCGATCAAAGATTGCCCGATGCACGAGGAGCCTCTGCACCTCATCCCACAAGAGCTTCGCGCGGAAATCGAGAAGCATTACGGCATCTACATCGAAGGCGACCTCTGCCCGCAATGCCGCTACGCGCTCGAACACACCTACAATGGTCGCCACGAAGACGTGCGCGTCCAGCGCGTGCTCTTCTCCGAAAAACACCGCGTCGGCATCGGCACTTTCGCGCCCTCCGATCCAAAATCACAAGACATTACGGAGTTGACCGGCTCGATTGATCTTTCAACCATCGGCGAAGTCGGAGTTGAGAGCGACCCGCGCGCCTATCGTTTCGACGGCGAACTCAACATCGCGAATCGCGGCGTCATGGAATTTATTGAAATGCTTAAGTGTGACGAGAAGTTTTTGTACAACTTGCTCACGCTCTCGCAGGAACAGAATATCAAGACGGGACGCTTCTCGATGATTTATGCGGACGAAGTGATTCTCTCGCACACGAATGAGAACGAGTACATTTCGTTCGCGGGCAATCGCAAGAGCGAGGCGTTGCAGGATCGCATCATCCTCGTGCGCGTGCCGTACAATTTGCGCGTCTCGCAGGAGGAGCGCATCTACGACAAACTGTTGAAGCAGTCGGAGGTTTTGCGTAATGTGCACATCGCGCCGAACACTCTGCGGGTCGCCGCGATGTTCGCCGTGATGACTCGTCTGGAAGAGCCGCGCCGCGCCAACGTGGACATCCCGAAGAAGATGAGGCTCTACGATGGCGAGGACGTGGAAGGCTACAAGTCGAAGGATGTGCGCGAGTTGAAGGAAGAGACCGTGCGCGAGGGGATGGACGGCATTAGCCCTCGCTACATCATCAACCGCCTCTCGTCCGCGCTCGTGCGCGACGGCGTTACCTGCATCAACCCGATTGACGCGCTCCGCACCATCAAGAGCGGCTTCGAGCAACACACCGGCATCAACGTCGAACAGCGCGAGCGTTACCTGAATCTCATCTCGGCGGCGCGCAAAGAATACGACGAGTTGGCGAAGACGGAAGTGCAGCGCGCCTTCGTCTATTCGTTTGAAGAGATGGCGCGGACGATGTGCAATAACTATCTCGACAACGTCGAGGCGTACTGCAACAAGGAGCGCATCAAAGACCCCATCACGGAGGAAGAGTTGGAGCCGGACGAGACGCTGATGCGCTCCATCGAAGAACAGATCGGCGTCTCTGATAACGCCAAAAACACTTTCCGGCAGGAGATACTGATTCGCATTTCTTCTTACGCGCGGAAAGGGCGACCGTTTGAATACAACTCGCACGAGCGTCTGAAAGAGGCCATCGAGAAAAAGATTTTCGCAGACCTCAAGGACGTGGTGAAAATCACGACTTCCGCGAAGACGCCCGACCCGGATCAGCTGCGGCGCATCAACGAAGTGGTTGACCGGCTCGTCAAAGATGGCGGCTACTGTCCCGTCTGCGCCAACGAGCTTTTGACTTACGTCGGCACGCTGCTCTCGCGTTGAGCGGCGCGCGAGGCCGGCGCGGCGCTTAAGGAAACGAACGCCTGTGCTTTCCGTTCGAGAGTGCGGGCGTTCTTCACTTCGAGAGGGATGATGAAAAAACGTTACTTGATTGCAGGCGCGACCGTCGGAGTAACCGGCGCGCTCGTCGCCGCGAAACTTCTCACACGCCCGCGCGAGATGGATTGGGAAAAGCACGGCGGGCACTTGCGCGACGCGGGGCATTCACGCTTCGTCGAGATTGACGGCATGCGCGTCCATTATCAGGAAGCAGGCGACAAATCTAACCCGGCGATTCTTCTCGTGCATGGCTTCTGCGCGTCGTCTCTCATGTGGCGCGACGTGTTGGAGCCGATAGCTGCGCGCGGCTTTCGCGTCGTCGCGCCAGACCTCGTCGGTTTTGGTTTTTCGGAGAAGCCGCGCGCGTGGGACTATACGATTGAGGCGCAGGCGCGCTTGCTCGTGCGTCTGTTGGACGAACTCGGCATCGAACGCGCGTCTCTCGTCGGCAGCTCTTACGGCGGCGCGGTGGCGGCGACGTGTACGCTCGATTACACGGAGCGCGTCAACTGTCTCGCGCTCGTTGATGCCGTCTCGAACGACGACGTGAAGCGTCAACTGCTGTTGCGTCTGGGCGCGACGCGGTTGATGGGCGAGGTCGTCGCGCCGCTTGTGCTCGGCTCGACGAGTTTGATGGGGCGGCGGATGCGGCAGGCTTACGCGCCGTCCAACGCGCATCTCTTCGACGACGGGCGCAAAGCTTTGCAACTGCTTCCGCTGCGCGCCGCCAGCACGCAACGCGCCGTCTTGAAGACGCTCCGATGCTGGAACGCCGCGCGCATTGAACAGGAGGCGCACCGCATCAAGCAGCCCGTTCTGCTCGTCTGGGGCGACGAAGACAAGGACGTGCCGCTCGCTAACGGCGAACGCCTGCACGCGCTTATCCCGCACTCGCGCCTCATCGTCTTTCGCGACTGCGGACACCTCCCGCAAGAGGAGCGCGCGCCGGAGTTCGTTGAACTCGTGGCAGAATTTTCAAAAGCAGTGACGAGTGACAAGTGACGAGTGACGAGCAAGAAGGAAGTGATGAGTGATGAGTAATGAGTGACGAGTAATGAATGAAAGATAAGCAGGAAGCAGTCTTTAACTTGTCACTCGTCACTCGTCACTGCTTTCGGAGGTTTTGCGATGTCCATTCAACGCAACGACTGGTCTCTGCAACGCAAAGGCATCATTGATCAGGATCGCCACAAGGAGCGCGTTAAGGAAGCGATACGGAAAAATCTCGACTCCATCGTGTCGGACGAGGCGATAATTCTTTCCGACGGCAAGCGCACGGTGAAAGTGCCGATGCGCTCGCTCGACGAGTACAAGTTTCGCTTCGATCATCGCAAGCGCAAGCATGTGGGCACAGGCGACGGCAAGACGCGCGTCGGCGATGTCGTGGCGCGTGAAGGCCAGACGGGACAGGGTGCGGCGGGACGCGGGCAGCAGGGGCCGGCGGGACAGGAGGCGGGCGCGGATTATTACGAGGCCGAAGTCAACATAGACGAACTCGCCGCGCTGATTTTTGAAGACCTCCAACTGCCTTTCCTCGAAGAGAAAGCGAAGCAGTCGGTCGAGTCGGAGACGACGCGCTTCAACGATATTCGTCGCACGGGCGTGCTGGCGAACCTCGATAAGCGACGCATGATGCTTGAGAACATCAAGCGTCACGCACGCGCGTCACGCACCGCGCGCTTCGGCGACGTGAAAAAAGAAGACCTCAGATTCAAGAGTTGGGAAGAAGCCAAACGCTATGAGTCAAACGCCGTCGTGCTGGCGTTGATGGACGTGTCGGGTTCGATGGGCGAGTTCAAGAAGTACATCGCGCGCTCATTCTTTTTCTGGATGGTCAGATTTTTGCGGACGAAGTACGACAACGTGGAGATCGTCTTCATCTCGCACCACACCGAAGCGAGAGAAGTGTCGGAGGAACAATTTTTCACGCAGGGCGAGTCGGGCGGGACGGTCGTCTCATCGGCTTATCAACTCGCGCTCGACGTCATCCGCGCGCGTTTCCCTCCGCAGGACTGGAACATCTATCCGTTCCATTTCTCGGACGGCGATAATTATTATTCCGACAACGAAGAGGCCGTGCGCCTCGCGGGCGAGTTGATCAAGACGTGCAATCTCTTCGGCTACGGCGAGATCGGCGAAGAGGGTTCCGCCGGTTATCGTCGCGCGTCGGGCGCGCTGCTCTCCATCTTCAGCGACCGCCTGAAGAACAAAGAGCGTTTCATCGGCGTGCGAATTGACGACCGGGAAGATGTCTATCCGGCGCTCAAAGATTTCTTCGGGCGGCGCGGCATCGAAGCGTGATTGCGCGAAGAAGTGTGTCGCTGAAAAACTCAAGGCGCTCTTGCCCGGGCAAGAGCGCCTTGAGTTTTATGCGGGTGGCTGTCGCTCGCGGATTAGAAATCCACGCGCGCGCCGAATTGGAAGGTGAACGGAACGCCAACCGGCGGGCCGAAGCCGGGGCCGAAGAGCGAAACGGGTTGCAGGAAGGTCGCGCCCGAATTCGCAAAGCTCTGGCCGAGCCGCGAGCCGATGGCGAGATTTTCCGTATTGAAGACGTTGAAGAAGTTGGCGTAGGGTTTGATCTTGACGCGCTCGCCGACGTTGAAAATTCTGCTCACGCGCAAGTCAACATTAAAGTAACGCCCGCTGCGCTCGCTCAGTTGGCCGTTCGTGACGACGAAGCCTTTGCGAAGGTTGTTCACCTGATTCTGCGTGCAACCGAGAGCGCGCGCGGCAGCCGGGATGCCCGTTCCGGCGATGACCGATTGCAACACCGAGACCGGATCAACGCCCGCGCAGATGCGATCAATGGTGCTGCGCCCGTCCCCGTCTATGTCGCTGCCGAGGTTGGCCGAGTAGGGGCGCGAGCTGGCGATTTGCGCGATGGGCGCGAGTTCCAGACCGCCCGGCAGGTTGAAGACGCCGCTGATGACGACACGATGCCGCTCGTCAATGCGGGTCGGGCCGAACTCTTCGGGGCGGAACTGCTGCTCCGGCGTCACCGCGACGCCATTGCCGCTATAGGAAGCGAGCGGCTGCCCGCCCCACGAGCGCGAACTCGACAGCACGTAGCTGGCCGAGAAGAACATCTTGCGTCCACGATACTTGAGCGTGTTCGCCCAACTGTCGAAGAACGAGCGGTTCGTCGAAGTGAACATGTTGATCTGTTCAAGTCGTCCCGCGCCGAGTCCTGCGGCGGCGAAAGCCTGATCGAAGTAGCGCGTGTTCGCGCCGCGCACGCAACGCGACGACGCGGGGGTCGAACCGGGGAAAGCCGGGTCGCAGATGCTGCGGATGCGCGGGTTGATGTTTTGCACGCGATTCTCGTGCAGCCCGAGCGTATGCACGTAATCGCTCGACAGGACGAAGTTGCGTCCCAGATCATGCTCGAAGCCGATGGAGAATTTCTGCACGTATGGGTCGCGCAACGTCGGATCGTTGATGCGCCCGAAGCCCCCGACTTCAAGATTGGCGTTGTTCGCGCCCGTCGGCGGCGTGGGCAGCGGGTCAACCCCGAAGCGGTAGGTGGCGAGTTGCCCGACGCCCACAGAGTCGTTGACCAAATCGAGCACCGTTTGATAGATGGTCGGGTTAGTCTGTTGTGTGGCGAAGAGCGTCAGGTTCTGGAAAAGTTGATCGTAGAAGATGCCATAGCCGCCACGGATGACGGTGTGCCCGTCGCCACGCAAGTCGTAGGCGAATCCGACGCGCGGCTGAAACTCTCTGTAGCTCGGCGTGCGACGGTTGAGGCGTCCGGCATCGCCCGCGATGGCCTGCGCGCGCGGCTCGTTGAGTTTCGACAGAATCTGGATCGTGCGGTTGTTGGATTGCGGCACGAGCAGGTCTATGTTCGCGTCCCAGCGCAGCCCCAGATTGAGCGTCAGGCGCGGCGTCACCTTGTAGTCGTCCTGCACGTAGAGGGCGAGTTGGTGGAACGGCGCTTGACTCGTGTCGCCCGCGCCGGTGCTGAACGCGATCTCCCTGACTGCGCCCGGCGTGCCGAAGCCCTGCGGGTAGCGCGCCGTGTTGCTCCTGATGGTCAGCGGGTCGTCGAAGAAGGAAATCTGGTAGCCGTTCGCGCCGAAGAAGAAGAAGCCGTCAAGCTTGGTGCGGATGTAGTTGACGCCAACTTTCATGCTGTGCTTGCCGGTCTGGAAAGAGAAGTCGTCGCGGAACTGATACTTGCGCTCCTTCGTCTCCTGCGGGACGTTGGCGTTCGCGCCCGTCTGCACGGACGGGAACAGAATGTTCGGCGTGGTCGTGACGCCGAGAATATCATTCGTGAAGGTTTGAAACTGGAAGGTGATCTGGTTCAGCTTGGTCGGGCTGATGGTGTAGGTGTGGTTGACGACGAAGCTGTAGAGCTTGTTGTTGTTCGTGTTGCCGCCGGTCAGGTCAGCCGGCTGCGTCGAGTCGAACTGATCGTTGGGTGAATCGTTCTTCTGGAACGAGAAGCGATAGAACATGGACTGCCGGTCGCTGATGTGATGGTCAACCTTTCCGGTGATGAGCGTGTCGTTGTAAGGCGTCGGAATGGTGGACGACGCGGTGACGCCGGGAATCGCGGCGATCTGCGGCAGCAGCGCAGGATTGACGAGGATGTTCTGACGCTCGCGAAAGCGTTCGACCGCGCCGAAGAAAAAGAGCTTGTTGGTGATGATGGGGCCGCCGATTGAGCCGCCGAACTCTTCACGGTTGAACTTCGGTTTGGGGTCGGTCGTCCCTTTCTCGAAGAAGTCGCGCGCGCGCAAACTCTGGTTGCGGTAAGTCCCGAAGAGCGAGCCGTGAAACTCATTTGTGCCCGACTTCGAGATGACGTTGACGACGCCGCCGACGGAACGCCCGCTCTCCGCCGTCCAACTGTGCTGCAAGACCTGAAACTCTTGAATGGATTCGTAAGCGAAATTCTGCAAGAGGCTGCCGACGACGTTGTCTTTATCGTCGCCTCCATCCACGTTCACATCCAACTGTCGCCCGTCGCCGCCGCTGAAGCCGATGTTGCCGACGCGCGTTTTCGTCGGGTCAAAGCTTCCGACGGGACGCGCTTCGGGCGCGATCACCGAGAGGCTGGCGAAAGTGCGGTTGATGAGCGGCAACTCGCGCACCTCGGTCGGCGTGATGTTGCGTGAGAGGTCGGACGTGCTGGCCTGCACGAGCGCGCCTTCGGACGTGACCTCGACCGTCTCGCTGATTTCACCCGGCTTGAGATCGAAGTTTTGCGTCAGCGTCGCGCCGATGTTTAACTCCACATCCTTGAGCAGCGCCTTGCTGAACCCCCTCGACTCGACGGTAATCTCATAAGTGCCGGGCGGCAGTTGCACCAGAGTGTATTCGCCCGCCTCGTTCGTCGTCGTCGTGCGCGACTGGCCGGTCGCCTTGTTGCGCGCCGTCACGCTGGCGTTGGGCAAACTTTTATCCTGTGCATCGGCAACACGCCCCGTGATGTCGCCGGTTGTGACCTGCGCCTGCGCTGGCACGGCGAGCAGAATGCTTAAAGCGAAAAAGGCAGCGAGAGTACGGATGACCTGTCTGTAGGGTGTCATTTGTTTAGCACCTCCTTAAGGTGGCTTGAAGTTAGCATTGGAACCAACGGCAAACGAGTAACTGCGGCAAGAGGCTCGCATTCTATCAAAAAGTGTTACAGGCAAGTAAAAAAAATAAATGGTGAATGGTGAGTGGGGAATAGTGAGTGGTAAATGGTGAATGGTGACGGATATAAACGCGGCATCGGTTTCAACGCTCAAGATGCCGCTTCAACGCTCAAGCCGCCGCTCTGCTCAACCGCCATTTACCATTTACCATTTACCATTTACCATTGAGTTGCCATTCATCATTTGCCATTGAGTTATGGAAGACCGGGAAATCACAGAACTCGAAACATCCCTCGCGCGAATTTGGGAGACCGCGCAAAAATTCGGACTCGACCCGTTCCCCACGCGCTTCGAGATCGTGCCGGCCACCGTCATGTACGAGATCGGCTCTTACGCGCTGCCCGGTCGCTACTCGCACTGGACATTCGGCAAGGCTTACCATCGCATGAAGACGATGTACGACTTCGGCCTCTCGAAGATTTACGAAGTCGTCATCAACACCAATCCGTCATACGGTTTTTTGATGGAGACCAACAGCCCCGTCCAGAACAAACTCGTGATGGCGCACGTCCTCGGCCATGTGGATTTTTTTAAGAACAACGCTTATTTCTCGAAGACCAATCGCCGGATGGTCGAATCCGTCTCGACGCACGCCGAGCGGATGACCGGATACGAGTTCAAGTACGGTCGCCGGACGGTCGAAAAATTCCTCGACGCAGTGCTTTCCATCGAAGAGCACATTGACCCGAACTTCTTCATCCGGCGCGAAGAGCCGCGCACCACTGCCACTGACGAAGTTGAGCGCGAGCGAGCCGCGCGTAAAAAGCCCGGACGTTACGACGACCTCTGGGGCATGGGTCAGCCGCAACCGCAACAGCCGGACGCCGAAGTCGAACAGCCGCGCCGTGGCGACCGCCTGCCCGAAAAAGACCTCGTCTATTACATCATGCGAAACTCGCCCGCCCTCTCCGACTGGCAGCGCGACGCGATGGCGATGATCCACGAAGAGATGGAATACTTCGTCCCGCAGATGCAGACCAAGACGATGAACGAGGGTTGGGCGTCCTTTTGGCATTCGCGCATCATGCGTGAATTAGACCTTTCGGACACGGAACACATGGAGTTCGCGGAGTTGCACGCGGGCGTCGTCTCGCCGCAGAAGGGACAGTTGAATCCGTATTATCTGGGCTACAAAATTTTCGAGGACATCGAGCGGCGTTGGGACAATCCGACGGCGGAGGAGCGCGAAAAGTTTGGACGCGCGGGCGGCGAGGGTCGCGCGAAAATCTTCGAGGTGCGCGAACTCGACAACGACGTGTCTTTCCTGCGTAACTATCTGACGGAAGATTTATGCGAGGAGCTTGACCTCTACGTCTATGAATTGGTAGATGAAGAGGAATGGACGATCACGGAGAAACGCTGGGAGCGCGTCCGCGATCAACTCGTCGCGAACATGACCAACTTCGGCTTTCCCTATATCGTCGTCGCTGACGGAGACTACAACGGCAATCGCGAACTCTACCTCAAGCACTCTTATGAGGGCGCGGAACTCGACTCGACATACGCGCGCAAAGTCCTCGAACACGTTCACACGCTCTGGGGTCGCCCCGTCCACCTCGAAACCGTCGTTGACGATGAGCCGGCCACGCTGCGCTACGATGGCGAAGCGCACAGCGAAGAGTAGTGAAGGCAAAAGGCAAAGTTCAAAAGGCAAAAGGCAAAAGTGAAGACAGGGCGTCTCCCCCCTCTTCACCTTTGCCCTTTAATTTTTGCCTTTTGCCTTTTGCCTTCTTCAGATCGTCGGGTTCCACGAATTCATCCAGAGCGTGCTGACGGATTCTTTGCTTCCGATGCGATAGACGTTGAGGCTCTTGAGGGGCGGAGCGTACATGTGCAGCGTGATTAAATTCTGTCCGCTCACGTCCGGGTTGCCGAGTTGGTGTATGTCCGGCACGTCCGCGCCCGTGATGAGTCCCGGCATCCATTCGCGCGAAGTTTGATAGACGAGTCCGCGCGCTTCGTCCTTCGCGAACATCGTCTCCCACATCACGCCCTCGCAGACGCGCACGACGCCATAAGAGCCGTCGTGGTCGTGGATGGGCGTGCGTTGCCCCGGCAGCCAGCACAGCACGAGCAGTTCGATATACTCGCTCGTGAAGACGCGATGGCGCGCGTAAGTTCCTTCCTTGAAGCCGATGAGCGGGCGCAACTCCGCCGGTTCCGGCGCGGCGCGGTGCATCCATGCGTTCATCTCTTCGAGCGCGGGCGCGCTGTGCAACGCGGCGAGCGTTTCGACGAGCGCGGCAAGCGTTAAGTTTGACGTAGAGCGTTGCGCTGGCGCGTAAGCGTTTGGCGTCGGCTGTGTCACGATTTTTTGCATAGACCGGACTCCTCAATAGTCACGAATCGGCATTGGAAGCGCAGTGAAATGCTTACGCCAGTTGCGAAGACAAGTCAACTTTCGCGTCCATGCCATGCCACAGGCAAGAGAAGTTTATGCCAGAGTTGGAAAAATCGTCATGACCGTTTTGTGCGATTTAGGATTGCACAAGCTCTGATGGCAACCAAGCTGACTTTGTGAGAAGGTGATGATAAACTTGGTGACAACGAAATTCTCCTATTTTGACAATACTTCGTGATGAACGATTTGAATGCTTATGCTATGCTATGAAAAGTAGAGACGTGAAGTTCTTTGGCAGCGACGTTGAGACTTACATCGGATGATGACATTTGTGAAAGAGAGCGTGATCAGAACGACGCCGGATCGCGTCTTTGCCTTTCACGAATTGACGGACGCGCTGGATCGTTTGATACCGCCGTGGGAGTCGGCGCGCGTCGTGCATCGCCCGGCAAGTCTGCGTGTCGGCTCAACGGCGATCATCGAGACGCGACTGTTTGGACTCCTGCCCGTGCGCTGGGTCGCGCGGCACACGGCTTATGATCCGCCGCGCATGTTTGAAGACGTGCAGGTGAGCGGGCCGTTCAAGAGTTGGCGTCATCGTCACGTCATCTCGACACATGCCGAGGGCGCGATGTTGCATGATGAGATCGAGTTTGAACCGCCGCTCGGTGTGATGGGACGCACCGTTGCACCGTACATGATCGTGCCCCGCCTGCGACGCATGTTTGATTATCGCCACCGCGTGACGCGCGCGTGGTGCGAAGGTCGGGAGATGGTGGAGGAGCAGGCGCGAGAGATGCACAAAGAAAACAGAAAGTAGCCAGACGAGTTTCGAGCGAGGGGGGTGAGAAAAGCCGCACGGGGATTTTTCCCTGCGCGGCTTTTCTCTTTTCTTGATGAGAGATTGTGACGAGCGGCAATGACGGCTCAATCCATCCGCAACGCTTTGCCGACCGATGGGTCGCGGCGCACGCGCCAGATTTTTGAGTCGAGATAGTAATGCGTGAGCGCGTAGCCCCATAAAAAAGCGGAGGAGAGTTGCGTCACGATGTCGGGTTGCGTCTGCCCGCGCGTCAGATAGTTGACGTACTGGCGCGGCACTTGATACCAGACGCCGAAGAGCACGCCGAACAGGACGTAGTAGCCAAGTCGCCGGCTGATGAGAGCCGCCGCGCCGAAGCGTTCGCGCGTGCCTTTCGCATCGGCGTCTTCTTCAAAGCGTTGATACTTCTGATTGTGAAACCAGATTAGGCGGTGATACTGAAAGTTGTGATAGATGGTTAGGATGGCGACGATGGCGATGGGCTTGTGCGGCATCGGCGTGAGCAGCACGACCCAGTGCATCGGGATCGCCGCCGCGAGCAGGAGATACTTCGGCACGTCGAGCGGCAGACGCTTCCACGCGCGCTGCGCCTGTCGCACGAGCCACGCCAGCGCGACGATGATGGTTGACGCCAGCAGAATTTTTTCGAGCGCGCCGAGCAGTCCCGTGAGCGGCGCGGGGACGCGCGCCAGAGCCTCCGCATCGCGCGCGACGAAGGCGACGAACGGGTACGTGAAGGCGAAGATGAGCAGCGCGCGGTCGAGCAGGTTGTCAGCGGGCGCGAGGTCTGCGTTCTTCTTTTTGTAGAGCACCATGAAGCCGTAGTGCTGTTTGACGAGATGCCAGTAGGCCCACAGCGCCGCGACGAAGAAGAAGACTAACCCTGCGCCGACCACGACCATCAACGGCCCGACGAGAAAAAACAAAAGCGAGCCGAGCAGCAGACGTTTGCGTCCCGCACGTTCCTCGCGGTCGAAGTAGGTGCGCGAGTAAGTGCCGAAGACGTGCGGCGCGTCAATCAACACCGCCCACGCGACGATCATCGGCGTCAAGGACACCACGCCGCCGACGTAGAGCGCGAGCAGCGCGTAGCTCGTCAAGACTGAGCCGATGAACCACACCAAATCATCACGCGCCCCGATAATCCAGCGCAGTGAGATCACGCGACTACTGCGCGCGGCGTCGGGCGCGTGAATGAGTCCGGTCTGTGTGGTGGTTGCTGACATCAATAGATCAGAAAAAGCGGCATGGTAGGCATCTTTTACACATTATATTTCTGCTCCGTTAATACTCTATGTAGTCACAATCGGGGCAATCGCTGTCATTCGGGGAATTAAGAAAATAACTGAAGAGGCCAAGCATGATGGCAGACAGTATAGTGGCGAGAAGAATCACCCGAAGATTAAAGAAGCGATCCATATTCACAATCTTCTTCAACAACCACAAAACGCCGATTATTAATGCCACAACGTCAAATAAGCTTGAGTTCATAGCCAATCACCTCTTCTGACGAAGCAAATATAACACTCACTTTTAGACATCAAAAGAGTGAAAATGTTCCTGTTGCTTGTTGAGTCAGGCAATCTCTTCTGCAATGCCACAACGCGGGCAAGCGAGTGTGCGGCGTGTGTCGTCAGTCCAGCGCGCGAGGAGTGGGAAGGAGAGTGAAGAAGAGTCGCGCTCTTCGGCTTCGCCTTCGCGGAAGAAACGCGGGAGGCGGGTGGCGGCGTCAGACGTGTGCGTGGTGCTGGCCTCTCGACAGGCGTTGCACGTCCAGCCGTAGCCATCGTTGATGAAGTGCTGCATGAAGGCAGTAGACAGCGGATAGTGGGCAGTGTTCAGAAAAGCAGTTTGCCTTTGACTGGCAACTGGCTTCTGAATACTGCCCACTGCATTTGCTATCTGCGGAGAGTACCGCGCCCCTGTTCGGGCAGGAGGCGGACGGGGAAGGTCTTGCGCTGGTTGTTGCGGAAGACTTCGACCTGCACGGTGTCGTTGAACTGGTGCTTGTCGAGGATGCGGAAGAGGTCGTTTTGATCCGCAACCTTCTGGCCGTCAATCGAGGTGATGATGTCGCCGAGCGCGACGTTTCCGTCCTGCGTCTCGCTGTAGGCGCGCAGTCCCGCCGCCGCCGCCGAGCCGTTCGGGTCAATCTGATAAACCATCACGCCCTCTGTGACGGGCAGCCCGCGCACGTTGCCGACGTTATAGGGCACGATGCCGAGCTTGGGACGCATCACGCGACCGTCGCGGATGAGTTGCGGGATGATGCGGCGCGCGATGTTGGCGGGGATGGCGAAGCCGATGCCGACCGAGCCGCCGGAGCGCGAGTAAATTTGCGAGTTGATGCCGACCATGTGCCCCTGCGAATCGAGGAGCGGCCCGCCGGAGTTGCCGGGATTGATCGAGGCGTCGGTCTGTATCGCGCCTTCGATGATGCGCCCGTTCTCGGCTTGGATGGGACGCTGGAGTCCGCTGATGACGCCGGTCGTGAGCGTGCGGTCGAGGCCGAACGGATTGCCGATGGCTAAGACTTTCTGCCCCACGATGACGCGGTCGGAGTCGCCGAAGGAAATGACGTGCAGCAATTCGCGTGGCGCGTTGACTTGAATGACGGCGAGGTCTGTGTCCGGGTCACGCCCGACGACTTTGGCCGGAAAGTTTTTGCCGCCGCCAAAGTCAACGGTCAACGCATCGGCGTCTTCGATGACGTGATAGTTGGTCAGGATACGCCCGTCCATATCAATCACGGAGCCGGAGCCTGTGCCCTTCCCGCCCTCATCGAAGAAGCCGCGCGGGCGCATCATCGAGGTGATGTTGACGACGCCGGGCGAGAGCGTCTTATAGACTTCGATGTTGTTCTGCTCGTCGGTCGCAACGGACGGGTCTGTGATGCCCGCGACTTTCGCCGGCGGCTCGATGTTGTTGTCCGCGCCGGTCGCCGAAGTGGAATGTTGAAGCGCGCCGCCGAAGCGGTCGAAGCAGGCGACTGTGCCCGCCGCGAAAACCGCCGACAACAACGCGAGGCACAAAATTTGACGTGCTGAGAGGTTGTACATGGCTTTATTTCCTATTGATTTCATTTCGTTCCTTACCAGTCCAGTTAACAATTAAGGTCTCGGAATTTTAGATGCCGCGTTGATTCGCAGAGGTTGCGCGCCTCGGTTACTAGATGACAGGCACGGAAACTTCTATTCACGCGCGGCAATTTTATTACGAGACGGAGTGCGGGCTGGTTCTGAGACTTTGCGTTGAAATGAAAAAAGCGGGAGTTGTTTAGGTAAACAGCGCGAGCACGTTGGCGGGCAGATGAGAAAGGACGAGAGCGAACGTGGCGGCGGGCGCGTGCCAGCCGAGAGCGGATGCGCCCGTCGCGGCATGGACGAGCATCAGCGTCAGGTAGAGTCCGAGTACGAACTGCATCCCGCGTCGCGCCAGCGGCAGATGCGACCAGCGATAGAGCGCGTAAGCGACGAACGCGCCGACGGAGAGTTTCGTCAGCAGAAACGGCGTGTTGCCCGCGTCGAGCAGCCGCGCCATGAGGCCGTTTCCTTCGGTCGCGATTCCTGAGCGAATCCAGATAATCGTTAACTGCGCGTCGAGCCAGTTGAGGACGAACAGCAGGAGACTTTTGGATAGGGCGTTCATTCGAGGATTCGCTCCTTACGCGGCCAACTTTGTTTTACGCTCCCCTGAAACGACCGAACCCCCAATCCGTAGAGAGGGGGTTCGCCGCATCACATCAAGGAGTCAAAGCTAAGTTCTCTGACTTGTACCTCACATAAATTGCCAATCGCGGGGGGATTCCGAAATCAAAAAACCGGTGATGAGTGATAAGTGATGAGTGATAAGAAAATCCGCCTTTTCTTTCTTATCACTCATCACTTATCACTCATCACCGTCTTCATCCTACTGCCGCCTCGCTGCCCGTGATGATCCGCAGGCCGGGCGAGTCTTGAAGGACGCGCGTGTAGGGCGGGACGCTGTGCGTGAGCCAGACGTTGCCGCCGATGACCGAGCCGCGCCCGACGCAGGTGTCGCCGCCGAGAATGGTCGCACCCGCATAGACGACCACGTCGTCCTCGATGGTGGGATGTCGTTTCGTGTTGCGGACGACTTGCCCCTCATCGTCCTGATCGAACGAGAACGCGCCGAGCGTGACGCCCTGATAAAGTTTGACACGCGCGCCGATGACCGCCGTGCCGCCGATGACGACGCCCGTCCCGTGGTCTATGAAAAAACTCGCGCCGAGACGCACGCCGGGATGGATGTCTATCCCTGTGCGTTGATGCGCGTGCTCGGTCATAATACGCGGGATGAGCGGCACGCCGAGCCTGTGCAGTTCGTGCGCGAGGCGATAAGTCGTGACGGCATAGACGCCCGGATAGCTAAAAATAATTTCGTCAAAGCACGTCGCCGCCGGGTCGCCGTCGTGCGCCGCCTGCACGTCGGACGCGAGCAGAGCGCGCACGTCTGGCAGGCGAGAGAGAAACTCCTCGACGCACTCGGTCGCCTGCCGCTCCGTCACCGGGCACTTATCATCGAGCCGCTGCCCGTGATTGATGGCGCGGCTGACCTGCTCGGTCAGCGTCTCGTAAAGCCACGCCATGCTCGACTCAACGCGCAAATGCAGGCTCGCGCCCGTCAACCCTTGTGCGCCCGTGTAGCCGGGAAACATCAACTCGTGGAGCGTCGCCAGCACGGCGATTACTTCGCGCTGCGACGGCAGCGGGCGACGGTCGAGATGATGAATCTTGACGCCGCCTTCCGAATACGAAGCGACGAGAGCGTCGGCGGCCTTGTTCACTTTGTCGTTCATAAAAAGCGGTCAGCAGTCAGCAGTCAGCAGTCAGCAAAAACGCTTTTGACCACGCGATAATGTTAACGAGTGACCTTGCGTGTCTCGCATTTGATTTAAGCTGATTGCTGACCGCTGACTGCTGAAGGCTATTCAATTTCTATTCCGCGCTCGGTGGCGATGCCGCGAGCTTTGATGATGATGTCGTCGTCGGGCGGCTCCGTGCCGTCCATCCAGCCGGCCACTTCTTCGACGGGACGACCGAGCGCGACGGCGAATTTTTCGTCGTCAGCATCAAAGCCGTTGTCCCTCAGTCGCTTCAAGAGCGCAAGTCCCGCCGCCGTGTCCGTGCCTTGATCGTCGAGCGCGCCGCCTTTGTTTTCATTTCCCGCTTCGTTGTTCTCGTCCGCCATTATTTGATTTCTCCCTGTGATTGATTTTTGTTCGTGGCCTGATAACCGAGTTCCTGTATTTTGTTGACGAGCGTCGCCTGTTGCACGGTCGCGTCATCGAACTCGATGATGGCCGTCTGGCCGTCGAAAGTGACATCGGCGCGTTGGACGCCCGCCATTTCTTCGAGCGTCTCTTTGATGTCAGCCGCGCACGACTGGCAGTGCATTCCCTTGATGTCGAACTCGGCCTTCATGTCCGCACTCTCCCTGAAAATGTCGCCGGAAGCCTGCGCGTTAGTTTCGCTTCGGGCGTTCACGGCTTCAGCGTCGCCGCTTGAACTTTTCACGTCTGACAAGTTGTGCGGCTATTATATCCCACACCTTGCCGCGCAAGTCACGCGCGAGGTCGGATGAGGGAGCGCGACGGGGAATCACGATGAACGAAGAGCAAACAGAGATGACATTGGCCGAGGCGTTGCTGGAAGCCGCGACCGCTCTCCGTAAGTCTGGCCTTGCAGATGCCAGACGCGAGGCCGGGACGCTGCTCATGTTTGCGCTCGAATGCGACAGAGCATACTTGGTGACGCACAGCGACGAGCGCATCGCGGATGACCGCCTCGCGCGCTTTCGGCAATGGGTGGCGCGACGCGCGGCGTGCGAGCCGCTGCAATACATCACGGGACGGCAGGAATTTTACGGCCTTGAGTTTGAAGTCACGCCCGCCGTTTTGATTCCACGCCCGGAGACGGAACTGCTCGTCGAAACCGCGCTTGAGCTTTTGCGCGACGCGAGCCAGCCGCACATCTGCGACGTTGGCACGGGTTCGGGCTGCGTCGCCGTCGCGCTCCTGCACGAGCGGAGAGACGCGCGCGCCGTCGGCCTCGACATCTCGCCCGACGCACTGCACATCGCCGAACGCAACGCCGCGCTTCACGGCGTCAATATGCGTCTGACACTTCACGTCTCCGACCTCTTCGACGCGCTCCGCGAAGACGCGCACGGCGACGACGCGCGCTTCGACATCATCGTCTCGAACCCGCCTTACATCGCCGCCGCGGACATCGCGGGACTGCAACGCGAAGTCCGCGAACACGAGCCGCGCCACGCGCTCACGCCGGACGACGGCGACGATGCTGCTGATAGTGACGGTCTCCGCATCATCCGTCGCCTCATTTTTGACGCGCCGCAGTTTCTCAAACCCGGCGGCCAACTCGTCTTCGAGATCGGCTACGATCAGCACGACGCCGTCCGTGCGTTGATAGACGCGCGCGTCTGGACGCTGCTCGGCATCCGCGCGGACTTGCAGGGCATCCCGCGCACCGTCGCGCTCAGGCGCACAGAGTAGATTGAGATTCTTGTGCGTGCTAGAATCGCGAAAAACAGTGGTCAGTAGATAGTGAGCAGTGTTCAGTCAAAACCCTGCCTCTCCTGCTGCCCACTATCCACTGACCACTGATCACTGCTCTTCTATGGATAAATTTCTAATACGCGGCGGGCGACCCATCAGCGGGCGTGTGACGATTAGCGGCGCGAAAAATTCTGCGCTGCCGTGCATGGTCGCGCCTCTGCTGACAGCGGAGACAGTCACGCTGCACAACGTCCCTTACGTGCGCGACTGCCTGACGCAACGCCGTCTGCTCGAAGACCTCGGGGCGACGGTGCTCGTGCCGGATTTGCGGACGCACAAGATTACGGCCTCGCACATCGAGCTGTTTGAAGCGCCTTATGAATTGGTGAAGACGATGCGCGCCTCCGTGCTCGTGCTGGGGCCTTTGCTCGCGCGTTTCGGCAAGGCGAAGGTGAGTCTTCCGGGCGGGTGCGCCATCGGCACGCGCCCGATTGATTTGCACCTCGAAGCTTTTAAGCAACTCGGCGCGGAGGTGACGCTCGAAGCCGGCGACGTGGTGGCGCGCGCGCCGAAGCCGCGCGGTCGCCTGCGCGGCGCGGAGATTCATTTCGAGAAGGTGACGGTCACGGGCACGGAAAATTTATTGATGGCCGCCGCGCTCGCCGAAGGCCAGACCGTGCTGCACAACGCGGCGCGCGAGCCGGAGATTAGCGACCTCGCGGAATTGCTCAATCGCATGGGCGCGCGCGTGCGCGGCGCGGGCACTTCCGTCGTGACGATTGACGGCGTCGAATCGCTCGGCGGCGCGGAGCACACGATTATTCCCGACCGCATCGAGACGGGCACGTTTCTCGTCGCCGCCGCGATTACGGGCGGGGAACTCGAAGTCAAAGATTGTCGCCCCGAACATTCGGCGGCGGTCATCGCCAAACTGCGCGAGGCGGGCGTCGAGATTGAAGAGTTGAACCAGAGCACTCTGCGCGTGCGTCGCGCGTCAACGGGACTCGTGGCGAGCGACGTGATGACCGAGCCGCACCCGCACTTTCCCACAGACATGCAGGCGCAGTACATGGCCTTGATGACGCAAGCGAGTGGCAGCGCGCGCATCACCGAGACGATTTTCGAGAATCGTTTCATGCACGCTTCCGAGATGCAGCGCATGGGCGCTTCGATTCAAATCGAAGGCAATACGGCCATCGTCACGGGGGCGACGACGCTCGTGGGCGCGCGCGTGCAGGCGTCAGACCTTCGCGCTTCTGCGTCTCTCGTCCTCGCCGGACTCGCCGCGCAGGGCGAAACCATCATAGACCGCGTCTATCACATTGATCGCGGCTACGAAAAAATCGAATCGAAACTCTGCGCGCTCGGCGCGGACATCGAGCGCGTCCGTGATTCCGTGACCGCGCCGCTCACACCGCTGGAGAAAGGAAATGATGGGTGATGAATGATGAATGATGAATAGAAAGCAAGGCGCTCGTCTTGATTCATCATTCCGCATTCATCACTCATCATTTAGCATAATGTCTGAACAAAATTGCATCTTCTGCAAGATAGTCGCCGGCGAGATGAAGGCCGATCTTGTTTATGAGGACGAAGCGGTCTTGGCGTTTCGCGACATCAACCCGCAGGCTCCGTCGCATGTACTGGTCATCCCGCGCCGCCACATCGCGTCTTTGAATGATGCGACGCCGGAGACGGACGCGACGCTCGGACAATTGCTGCGCGCGACGGCGCGTGTCGCCGAGCTTGAAGGCGTCGCGGAGAGCGGTTATCGCACGGTCATCAACAACGGCGCGGGCGCGGGTCAGTCGGTCTTTCACATCCACGCGCACGTTCTCGGTGGACGCCCCCTCAACTGGCCGCCGGGCTAGTGTGTCCCGGAATTTATTGAGGTGCGACGCTCGCCGCCGCTTCTGCATTTTCAGCTTCAATCGCCGCCTGTTCTCTAACCTGCGCTCTCTCTTCCTTCAACAGAGAAGTTTCATAACGCACGTCGCCGACGAGCGTGTCGAAGACCGCTTTGGAGAAGCCGAGGATAGCGGGGCCAAGCACGATGCCGGGAATGCCGAAGGCGAAGACGCCTGTGATGAGCGACAGTAGCATCCAGTAAAAATTGAAGCGTCCCGCGCCGAGCACCGCGAGCCGCGGGCGCACGATGAGCGACGAGCAGAGCGTCATCACGAAGCCGATTAAAAGATAAGCGAGCGCGGCGCGCGGCCTGTGTTGGAAGACGAGCAGATAGACGCTGATGGGAATGTAGATCGCCCATTCGCCGAGCAGAGGGAAGAATCCGGCGAGGAACGTCACGATAGCAAGCACGACCGCGAGCGGCACGCCAAAGGCGAGGTTCATCACGAGAATCGCGAAGCCCTTGATCGTCTGGTCAACCGTGACGGCGAGGAGCGCGCCGCGCAGAGCGCCGCCCACGTTCGCGCAGAGCTTTTCGTAGAGCGGCAAAAATTCTCCGGGCACGCGCACCTTGACATAAGAGGCGAGGCGCGTGCGCTGCGTCAGCACGTAGAACATCGTGAAGAAAAAGATGACCGCCGAAGCCAGCAAGAGCGCGGCCTGCTGATGCAGAGACTGCACCGCCTCGCCGGAGCGCATGACGGCAGCGCCGAAGGCTGTCTCCAGACCGGCGCGCGTGTTTTCCACCGTCACGTACTCGGCGAGCGAGCGGCTGATGTCGGCGATGATTTGCTCGCGCTTGTCTAAGACCGTCTTCGAATAGCCGGACAACTCGCTCCAACCGTAGCCGACGAGCACGACGAGCGGCACGACGATCAGAGCGATGGTGATGAGCGCGCTGCCCGCGCGTGCGTGCAGGCGACGCTCCAGCCATTTTTGCACCGGCAGCAGAAACGCGCCTGCCACCGTGCCGAGCAACAGCGCGACCAGCACCTGCCCGATAAGCCAGAAAAAGAGAAAGATCGCCAGCAACGTTACTGCTCCATAGACGAGCACGCGGCGCGCATCCGCCACCGTCAACTCGCTCAAACGCTTTGTCTCTTGATCTTGTGCCATTGCGTGCCCCGAACTATAACACTTATCCTTTGTAAGAATTCTGGCATGACGACCATCTTTTAGTCACATTTCGATGTGTGGAGGCTTTGATGAAAAATATTATTCCCGCCATTCTCATAATCATCACCGTGATTATTTTCAACAACACAACGGCGCGCGCGCAGGCTACCTCGACGGGGACATACACGACCTACGTTGGCGGGCAGCAATTCGGTCTGGAGACTTACACGCTGTTGACGAGCGCGGACAACTCGCGCAAGTCCGAGTCGGAGATCAGTTTCGGCGGCACGAAGTTCAAAATCACGACGGCGGTCGCGGCGGACGGCAGGCCGCTGAGTTTCACTCTGGAGATGAACGGCGCGCAGGCTCTCTCGCAGGAGTTCACGTCTGATGGCGTCAAGGTCAGGGCGGCGGGGCAGGCGGAGCGTCTGGTCAAGGCGCAGCCGCGCGCGCTATTAGAAAATGGCGCGTGGCATCAATTCCTCTTCTTGTTTCCGCAGTACGACGTGAAGCGCGGCGGGCGGCAGAGCTTCGACGCCTTCCTGCCTTCGCAAGCTCTGGGGTTCGCGTTGACGCTTGAGCGCGTTGACGCTCCATCTTTCAACGTCAAGGGGAAGCCGTTCGCGACCGAACACTTTCGCGCCGCCACAGACCTCGGCCTGAGTTTTGAAATCTGGACTGACGCGACTTACACGCCCCTGCTCATCGCTGTTCCGTCACAGGGCATCACAGTCGTGCGGAAGGGCGCGGAGGATTTGGCCGCCGCAGTTTTTCCCGCTGCGACGAAGGCCGCCGCACCCGGCTCGCCGAACGATCCTTATGCGAGCGAGGAAGTCGTCTTCCACAACGGTGAGCAGAAACTCGCCGGAACTCTGACCATCCCGAAGAACGGCAGCGCGCCGTTTCCCGCCGCCGTTATCATCTCCGGCTCCGGCTCGCAGGATCGCGACGGCTCGACGATCAATAATATCTATCGCCTCGTCGCCGAGAGACTTTCCGCTAACGGTGTCGCCGTGCTGCGCGCGGATGATCGCGGCGCGGGCGCGAGCACGCCGACGAAGACGACCGCGTCGTACCGCGACCTCGTCAACGACACGCGCGCGGCTCTCGACTATCTCACCACTCGAGGCGAGATTGACAAGAAACGTCTCGCGCTCGTCGGACACAGCGAGGGCGCGGAGACCGCCGCCATCATCGCCGCCGAAGACGCGCGCGTCGCCGCCGTCGCGCTGCTCGCGGGCGCGTCGCGTCCGGTTGATCGTGTCGTCGTTGAGCAGACGATATTCAACAATGCGTTGCAGCGCGCCGTTGATCCTTCGGATAGAACGCAAGACCCGGCCATCGCGCGGCGGATTATCGAACTCTTCGACAAGGCGAAGGCCGACCCGAAGGGCGCGGGGGCGGATGCCGACAAGCTGGCGTGGTTCCGCGAGCACGCGGCGAGCGACCCATCGCAGACGATCAAGCGCGTGCATGTTCCCGTCTTGATTTTGAACGGCGAGCGTGACGCGCTGGTGCTTCCGTATCACGCGCTCGAACTCGCGCGTGCGCTGGGCGACGCGGGCAACAAGCGCGTGACTCTGCGTATCTTTCCTAATCTCTCGCACCTCTTCACGCCGTCACCGCTCGACGGGTGCAAGACCGGCGACAAGGCGAGCGAAGTCAGTCTTGACTTTTTGCTGATGTTGCAAAAGTGGATGTCGGACACGCTGGCGGCAAGCAAGTAAACCCGAAGCACGAATTACCAAACAGGAGTCAGAGCAAAAAGTTATAGCGGTTTGCGAATGAGTGAGAGTTGAGAGAAAGACTTTTCACCACAGAGGACACAGAGAGACACAGAGGAAAGAGCGGAGGGTTGATTGTCTCCTCTGTACTGCCTCTGTGCTACTCCGTGTCCTCTGTGGTCAATCTCCGGTCACATTCATTTGCAACCCGCAATAGTAGGTGAGGGCAGAAGGATGAAAGCGTGGCGGTTGAGACGCTTGACGCTGCTGCGCGTTTGTCCCTGCGCGCGAAGACGGTTAAACTCTCCGTTTCAATTCCAAGGCAATTTTTTTAAGTAGAGGAACTATGAGCACTGTGTTAGAGACAAAGTCCACTCTGGAAACTTTTTTGCACGTACACGATGAAGACGCATGGGCGCGCGCGCTGGCCGAACTGCTGCCTTCAATTCACGAGGTTGACAGGACGGCGACGCAAATCTGGTTTCGCTTTTTCCCGCTCGCGCTGTGGCGCGCTTTCGAGTCGGCGGAAGACCCCGCGAAACTCGCGCAGGAATTGTTGATGCAGGGCAATTATCAACTGAAGAATCAGATTGATTCCTCGCACACATTTCTCTACGGCCATCGTTTCTGGCCTGAAGCGAAGCGCGCCGTCATCGCGCTCGCCGATTCAAAAGAGACGCGCGCCGTGGCCGCCGGCTCGCTCACCGATCTCGTCCGCGAAGTGGCGGGACACATCGCTCTGGCGCGCAAGGTCGAGCAGCCGCTCGCGCTCGGCATCGCGGCGGTCGCGTTGATGACATTGCAGCAGACCGGACTCGCGGCGTTCAAGGCAACGCCGGGCGCGGTCTTGATTGATGGCAAGCATCTCAAAAAATCGCCCGCGCAAATTTTGAAAGAGCGCGCGAAGGACGACGGGCAGGGGATGCTCGGTTTCCTGCGGACGACGGACAAGCAGTGGACTGTCGTGTGGGACGAGAACAAGGACGGACGCGAGTTCAAGATTATCAACATGCAGGAAGTCGCATCGGGCGCGGCGACCGACCGGCGCGATTGGAGCCAGATTGATCCGCGCTGCACCGTTGACGAAGGGCCGATTCCCGTCCAGTGCCGCTCGGCGGCGTGCGGGACGTGCTGGGTCGGCGTGCTCGGCGGCGCGGAAAAGTTGACGCCCGTCGCGCGGCGCGAAAAGACTTTGATGCCGCTGCTCGGCTACATCGAAACGGAGGAAGCGCAACCGCTGATTCGTCTTTCATGCCAAGCGCAAGGCACGGGCGCGGTCTCCGTCGTCATTCCGCCGTGGAACGGCTTCTACGGAAAATTCCTGCGCCGGCAAAAAGAGTCGCAAGGCGCAAACGCCGAAACGCAGGCGGAAGCCAGCGTCTGAAACTCTCCGGCGAACTTTGAGCTAACAGACTTTCAATTTATTCGATGATGGCAAGCACGAAAGAAAGCAACGGCAAGATGAGCGGCGCGCGTGGTAGCGTTGACAACAACGGTGCGGGGCCGCCGTCTCTGCGGCGTGACGCGGGCGGGCGCGTCGAGCCTGCGTCTCTCGCCGATTTGATCCAGTGGTTTTTGATGTACGATGAGCGCGTTGCGGTCGTCAATTTTCCCGCCGTCGAAGTGCTCTTTCAATGGAAGCAGGGCGAGACGCTCGCCGCGCAGCCCGACGCTTATCATTTCAATCGCGCCGAAGACCGGCTCGCCGTCGGCATCATGGGCGCGGTCGCTGAGAACGTCACTGAGTCGGAGTTGCACGGCTGGCTCAAAGATTTGCTCGCCGCGCTCGAAGATGCGAAGCAGACGAACGAGGCCATCGCCACAGCTTACAGTTTACAACCGGACGAAGACTCGCCCGTTCTCACCGAAGCCGAAAAAATTCCGAGCCATCGCGAGCGCGAGATTTATCTGACGTGCTGCTGGCTCGAAACGCTCTGCACTGCCGAAGCGCGCGTGCTCGGCTGGATTTATCAAGAGCTTTACGGCAGAGCTTTTCATCCCGAAAACTTTTAACGTATGATGCACATCGCCGCAGAGCTAGACACGGCGAGGTAAGGACTCAATGGCTAACGAACCGACCAATCACAGTAATAATTCGCAGACCGTTGTGGAAGACGCCGCGACCTTCGATTTCATCACGCTCGAACAGCAGAACGGCAACGCCAGCGTGATTCGCTTCCACGTCGAAAACAAAGACGTGCGCGCGGGCGACGTGCTGCTCGTCCTCTCCGGCACAGACATCCACTTTCACGGCATGATCGGCATCATAGACGACGGCTGGGGCGTCGCCACCGACCGTCGCGGCTCGCTCCTCCCCGCCACCGTGCAGTAGTCATCACCGCAAAAGTAAAAATCACACTGTCTCCAAAATTACACGCTCGGCTGATTCGCGACGGCCATCCGGCGGAAACTTCACGCTTCAATTTTAGAGTTTGATTTCCTGAGTACGAAGATTGTGCCGCCGTCCGCGCCTCTCCTCCATTCGGCTTCGGCTTCGATGAGACTGGCGCGCGCTCTGATGTTGGCGAGGCCACGCCCGCCGCGCGCGCGTTTGTGTTGCGCCTCGAAGCCGCGCCCGTCATCTTCCAGCGTCAACATAAAATCATCGTCCGCCGTGAAGTTAACTGAAAGGCGCACGCGCGTCGCATGAGCGTGGCGACAGATGTTGCTAACGGCCTCCTGCACGACCCGATAGATTTGCATCTGCACGCCGGGCGTAAAATGCACGCGCTCTTCGATGTCTTCGTCGCACGCGAACTCGTAAGCGAACTTGCAGTCGCCGGGCAGATGCGAGACCTGCTCCGCGAGCGCCCATTCGAGCGCGGCGGCGAACCCGACGTTGACGAGCACCGAAGGCGAGAGGTCTTCGCAGATGCGCCGTATCTCCTGCGAGATGGATTCGATTTCGGCGCGCAAGGCGGCGGGATCGAGGCTAGTAGTAGCCGCGGCGCGCGCGTGGCCGTCGCTGGCCGTCGCGTGGCCGCTCGTCTTAACGATGCTCGCGTCATCACGTTGCATCTCGTCCGTCAAGAGCAGCAGGCGGCGCAGGTCTGCGAGCGTCTGGTCGTGGAGGTCGCGCGCGATGCGCCGTCGCTCGATCTCGCCCTCGTTTTCGAGACGCAGGCGCGCGTCCGCGAGTTGGCGATTGGCGTCCACGAGCGCGCCGCGACTGCGGACGATTTTGCGATGCTGCACCCCCGCCACGACGAGCGCGACGAGCGCGAGCGCGAGCAGCACGGAGAGGGCGACGGTGGTGCGTGGAAACGGCGCGCGCGCGACCTCGAAGTCGAAGACGAGCGGCGCGGAGGCGACGAGGTCTGTCGTGTAAGCGCGAGCGGTAACGTGATACGCGCCGGGCGCGAGTTGCTCGATTTGAAATTGCGCGTCGTGCGAGAGTTTTTGTTTGACGGTGCGCCCGCGCGCGTCTGAGAGCAGGAAGGAATATTGAAACTGTTCGGGGAAGGTGCGGCTGACACCCGCCGCCACGTCGAGCGAGAGACTGTTCTGCGGGTATTCGAGCCGCAACGGCGCGCCCGCGTTTAATTCTTCGGGCTGGACGGAGCGCGAAGTCGTCACGCGCGTCAACTTGAGTTTCGGCGGCGCGGCGTTCGGCTCATAGCGCGCCAGCCCGCGCGTCGTGCCGACGAGCAGCGGAGAGTTCACGTCGCCTGCTGCTGCTGCTGCTGTCGCGCCCGTCTCAAGCAGCAAGGCGAAAGCGTTCTGCGACGGCAGCCCGCGCTCCGCGTCGAGCCGCGCGTTAATCGCGCCGAACTGCTCTTCGAGCGAGACCTTGAAGACGCCCGCGCCGGCGGTGGCGCACCATGCCTGCGTGAATTGTGCGCGCGCCGTCTCCGTCGAGATAGCGAAGACGGCGCGCGCATCTATGCCGGGCACGGCTTCGACCAGCGCGCCGCCGCTTCTGTATGCGTAGAGTCCGTTGCCCGTCGCCAGCCAGAGCCAGCTTCCGCCGCCGCCATCGTTCGCGCCGCTGCTACTGCCGCTCATGCTCCAGATTGTGCGCCGTCGCAAAGCTTCGAGCGCGGGGTCGGTCTTGACCTCCGTGCCGTCGAAGTAAAAGACGCCGCCGCTCGCCGTCCCGATCCAGAGCCGCCGCGCCGCTTCATCCGCATAGAGACTAACGACTTCACGCAGGCGCGCGTTCTCGTCACCTTCGCGCGGCCAGACGAGCGTGCGGCGTCGCGTGCCCGTCTCGAAGCGTTCGACGCCGCGCCCGTATGTGGCGATGAAAGTCTCGCCGCCGAACATCGCGATGGCGCGCACGCTGCCGCCCGCCGTTGTCGCTGCCGCCGGCTCGCCCGACTGTTGCGCCGTCTCGACAGATGGCTTCGCCGTCGCGCGCGTTTTCTTCGACTTCGCGCCTGCGTCGTCATCCCTCAACGCCTTGCCCGCGTCTTCCGTCGCGAGTTGCAACGTGCCTCCCAACTCGTTAGCGTCCGCCGCCGATCCAACGTACAGCCCGCCCGCCGTCCCGACGAGCAGCAGGCTGTCCTTGTCTTGCGCGATGGCATAGACGGTCTTGTTGGTAATGCCTTCAACTTCGCGCCACGTCGCAGACGCTTCGTCGCGCGCGAACAAGCCGCGATTCGTGCCGGCGAGCAACAGACGCCCGCGCGCTGTCGTCGTGCGATAGAGCGCACGCACGAAGTTGCCGTCAGCGTCATCCGAAACGGTCTCGACGCCCACGCCGCGCGCGTCGTAGCGACAGACGCCCCTGTCCGTGCCGAACCACGCGACGCCCTCGCGGTCAAAGAAAATCGAGTAGATGCGATTCGAGCGCAAGCCGCCCGCCGTTCCCTCGAAGGTGAAGTGTTGAAGCCGCTGCCCGCCGCGATAGCGCAGCACGCCCTGCCCGTCCGTCGCGGCGTAGAGATCGCCCGCGCCGTCGAACTTGAGAGCCGTGACATTGCCCGTCGCGCCGTCCGTGATTTTGTTGAGCCGCAGGGAGGACGCGACATCAGCCGAAGATGCAGAGTAGAGTCCGCTGTCGCCCGCCTGAGTTTGCGCGCCGACGGCGAGATGCTGCCGTTGTTGTCCGCCACGCGCGTCGCGCGCATCGCTTTCAATGGCCTCAATGAAGAACGGGCGCGGGCGAACTGTTGACTCTCTCAACGCGCCTCCCGCTCTGACGGCCAGCAAGCCGCGACCGCGCGTGCCGACGATGAGCGTGTCGCCGCCGTCAATCGCGAGACTCGTCAATTCCAGAGGCTGCTGTTTGCCCGCGCCGCCCGCCGTGATCTGTTCGGCCAGAGGCTTGACGGCGAACGTGTCGTCCGATTGTCGGCGGCAGTCGAAGATGAAACCGTCGGTCGTTGCGAGAATCACGCGGCCACTCTCCGGCGCGATGATGGCCGTCACGCTTTTGCCTTTCGTCTCGGCGATGGCTGCGAACGCGCCGCCTTCTCTGAGCCGCACGAGCGCGCCGCTGCCGTCCGTCCCGACCCACAACGCGCCGTCCGCGTCGAAGCGGAGCGCAAGCACGCGACGCGCGGCGAGTTCCTCATCCGTCACGGTCTGGACTCTGCGCCCGTCGTAGCGCGCGAGTCCCGCATCCGTGCCGAACCACATCATGCCGTCCGCGTCCTGCGCGATGGCGCGCACGCGATCCGAAGGCAGGCCGTGAAACAAAGTCACCGCGCCCCATTGATGCAGGCTCGTTGTCTCGGGCTGCGCCCCGGTGGAAAGGCAAAAGGCAAAAGGCAAAAGGCAAAGGGCAAAAATCAAAGCCGCGCGTGACGACAGTGACGGCAAACGTCGTCGCGTGTGATGTGCCGCTGCCGCCCTTCTAACTTTTGCCTTTTGCCTTTTGCCTTTTGCCTTCACTTGTGCTGCTCTTCGAGAAAGCGTCGGCGGTCGCGCTCCGTCCACGCTTCCATCTCGACCGCCGCTTTTTCGATCTCGTCGTTGTTGATCAGTCCGCGCCTGAGAGCCTCGAAGAAAGCGCGCGTCCGCATGTTGTAGGCGAGACGGTCGTAGGCTTCGTGCGGCGTGCCTTCGGGCAGCGAGACGAAGAGTTTTTCGTACAGCGTCGCCAGCCGGCTCTCGACGCCGCGCAGAGACAAAGAGCACTTGCGCGCAATCGCCCAGTTCGAGAGTCCGAGCGCGAGATAATAAAGAGCCTCAGCTTCAAATTCGGTGAGGAGCGGTCGCTTGAAAGAATCTTTGAAAGCCGGGTCAATCATGTCCGCGCCGTCTTCCAACACGGCGGCGACGAAGCGCAGGAAACGCGATTCGGGGTTGTTCTTGTGGATGAAACCGTAGGCGGGCTGCGGTTCGACGGCGCGGACGATCTTGCGTATCTCGTTGATGTAAATTTCGTGCGGGAACTGCGTCCAGAAAATGATGCGCGCCGCCGGGAAATCGCGCCAGATCGCACGCGCCGCCTTGACGCCGGACAGACGCGGCATCTGGATGTCGAAGACGCACAACTCCGGCCTCTGCGCGAGCGCGACAGTCAGAGCCTCCTCGCCGTCCGCCGTCTCGATGACGGGCGCGTGCGCGGCGAATTCGCGCTGTAATAAGTCGCGCAGGTAATGTCTCTGCGCCACGTTGTCTTCGGCAATCAGGATAGACATAAAAGGCAGATGTTAGAGATTAGATGCTGGATGTTAGCAATACCTTCCCGGCTTGAAGCCTCTGAAGTATCGCGCAACGGTTAGCGAAAGAATCTTACCAGAATTCTAACCTCTAACTTCCAACATCTGCGCTTTACGGTCAATGTGGATAGCCACAGGCGCGTGCGTCAGTAAAGACGCGCTTCAACGCATCCATGTGTCGCGGTTGTCGAAGTAGGCGGGCGCGTCGTGCGGGTGTTGGAGTCGAAATTGTCTGTAGCGCGCGAGGAGCTGGCGATAGCGCGCGTCGGATGTGCGAAGCGCGCAATGCGGAATTTCTTGCAGGTGACGCTCGACCTTCCAGATGTTTTTCATGGAGAAGCGCCAGTCGTAGTTGCCGAAGTCTGTCAGGTCTGTGACGCCGTAGCCGGTGATGCGCGCCGTGTTGTCAACATAAGGATCGAAGTAGCTGTCCGCGAGTTGCCGGAGCGTGCGAAAGACCGGGCGTCGCCCGTGCAGGCCGATGTCGCGCGAGCGTGCGACCGCGCCCCACAGTCCCTCTTTTTGAAAGACGAACAGGACATGATCGAGCAAGTCCTGCGATTCGATGCTCATCAAAATCGGCGGGTAATTATGCTGCTCCAAAATCACCGCCGCCGTGAGCGCGGCTTCGAGACAGTGCGCCGCGCCGCGCCGGACGACCGCGCGAAAAGAGCGCAGCGTCGCTCCCTTGCGCTCCCAGTTGTAGGGCAAGGAAGAGAGATAACGCTGCACCTGCGCGGGCGTGCGATGTGACTCGACAATCTCCCACTCGCGCTTCGTGAAATGTTCCCGGCCCGGCGTGTCGCTCATACGAGCCAAACCAATAACAGACCGCACAGGCAAGAGCAAATAGAAAGGCAAGTGATGAGTGCGAAATGATGAGTGATGAATGAAAGACAAGAAGCTACGCCCTATATTCCGCATTCATCATTTCGCATTCATCATTTGCTGTTCAATCATTTGCTGTTCAGTTGTCGGCGGGCGGGCGTTGATGCTAAAGTGGCTTTATAAGAAAACTGCACGCCCCAATTGTTTGCAGACCTCGACGGACGCCGCGTTGAATGCGTGGAAACACGTTTTCGACGCAAATGAAGAGGCGACGGCGCGACGGTTAGAGACTAACGAAACGACTTTCGCGCGCGGGTGGCTTTTGCAAAAAACCGGCGGCGTGCGACTTGAAAAAGAAGCGAAGGCTGAGGTCAGGCTGTCAGCCCAAGCGCAATTATTAGACTTTGAACGAGGGCTTCGAGCGGCTGAGAGAAACACCGCCGCGCTCTCATAATATAAGAGAGGCGGCGCGCTCGAATCAGTTAAGAAACTCTCCTCCCCGAAGCGCGCCGAGTTAAATTTGTGAGCAGCAAAACAAGCAGTCAAACATCCCCCAGACAGACATCGCGCGCCGAGCAGGAGACGCAGACCGCGGCTGAACGCCTGACCGCGCAGATTGACGACGCGCTGGCCGCCGTCGCCGCGCGCACGCCGGAGAACGTGGGCGAACTCGAAGCGCTCGCCGACCGTCTGGAACGCGCCGCGCGCGACCTTGCCGTGGCCCTGCGCGAGCTGGCCGCACGAAGCGACGGCGCGAATTCATAACGCTCGTTAATTGCAAGGGGCAGCGGTTTCATCAAACGTTCGATCCAAGGAGCGCCAGAGGATTGCGGAAGCCTTCCGTCTCCTTCGTGCGCTCCTTTATGTCTCTTGAGCGTTGATTTGTTGTGGATGCTAACAAAAGGTCACGACATCAGTCGGATGTTGATGAGTTCGCTTCATCACTTCACGAGATGTCAGGCACACGATCAACGGGTCGTGAACGATAACTAAATTCGAGGAGAATCTATGCGAGCCATCAAAGAAGTTTTGACGCCGGAAGAGCACGGGCACAAACGCACAGACGTGGGGCTGGAAACGCTCGGCCTTCGTCCGCAGGCGGGCGTCTATTGGAATCTCAACGCGCCGGAGCTTTACGAAGAAATCGCGCGCCGCGAAGAAGGCGTCATCTCTCCGTTCGGCTCGCTCCTCGTGGACACGGGCGAGCACACGGGACGCGCCGCTAAAGACAAAGCCTTCGTGCGCGAGCCTTCGAGCGCGGACAAGATTTTCTGGAGCGATGTCAACAAAGAATTTTCGCAGGAGAAGTTCAACGCCCTGCGCGAGCGCATGATGGCGCACGCTTCCAAACTTGACCTCTTCGTGCAGGACACTTACGCCGGCGCAGACCCGCGCTATCGCCTGCCCGTCCGCATCGTCACCGAACTCGCGTGGCATTCGCTCTTCGCGCGCGCGTTGTTCATCAATGACGACAGCGCATCGGCAGACTTCAAACCCGAATTCACCATCGTCAACATTCCGAGCTTCAAGGCCAACCCCGCGACCGACGGCACGCGCTCCGAGACTTTCATCCTCGTGGATTTCGGCCAGCGGCTCATCCTCATCGGCGGCACGTCGTATGCGGGCGAGACGAAGAAAAGCGTCTTCGGCATTCTCAACTACCTGCTGCCGCAGCGCGGCGTGATGAGTATGCACTGCTCCGCGAACGTCGGCGATCAGGAAGACGTGGCGATCTTCTTCGGCCTGTCGGGGACGGGCAAGACGACTTTGAGCGCAGACCCGGAACGGCGTCTCATCGGCGACGACGAGCACGGCTGGAGTGACGACGGCGTCTTCAACTTCGAGGGCGGCTGCTACGCCAAAGTCATCAAGCTCTCAGCCGAAGCCGAGCCTGATATTTATCGCACGACGCGCATGTTCGGAACGGTGATGGAAAACGTCGCCTATGATAAGACCACGCGCATGTTCGACCTCGACGATGCGTCGAAGACGGAAAACACGCGCGCCGCTTATCCTCTGACGAGCATCCCGAACATCGTCCCCGAAGGCTACGCGGGACATCCGAAAAATATCATCATGCTGACGGCTGACGCCTTCGGCGTGTTGCCGCCCGTCGCGCGCTTGACGCCGGAGCAGGCGATGTACCACTTCCTCTCCGGCTACACGGCGAAAGTCGCGGGCACGGAGCGCGGAGTGACTGAACCGACGGCGACTTTCTCGACCTGCTTCGGCGCGCCCTTCATGGTCTTGCATCCGGGCGTCTATGCGGACTTGCTCGGCAAGAAAATCGAGGAGCACAAGGCCGCGTGCTGGCTCGTCAACACGGGCTGGTCTGGCGGCGCATACGGCGCAGGCCAGCGCATGTCCATCAAGCACACGCGCGCCATGATTCGCGCCATCCTGAACGGCTCGCTCGCCGGCATCGAGACGCAGCCTGACCCCATCTTCGGCGTCAGCGTGCCCGTCTCGTGCCCGAACGTTCCGGCGGAAGTCCTCACGCCGCGCAACACCTGGGCTGACAAAGAAGCCTATGACGCCAAAGCGCGCGACCTCGCACGCCTCTTCAACGAAAACTTCAAAAAGTACGAAGCCGGCGTCTCCGAGCAAGTCCGCGCCGTCGCGCCAAAGGCTGAGTAGAATTTCCATCAACCGATAAATGAAAGAGGCGGCACATGCGATGCCGCCTCTTTCATTTTTCTGCACTTAATTTACATCGCTCCTGTTAGGCTTCAAATTCAGAACCTGTAGCCGAAGCCGATGCTGGCTTGAAAGCTGTGCGTCGTGTCGGTCGTGCTCACGGCAGAGCCGAAGAGTCCGAGGCCGGCGGCGTTTCGCTGGCGGACGATGGTGTCGCCCGCATCCACGCGGATGATGGCGCGCGAAGTGGGATAGAACTCGACGATGGCTCCGGCGTCGAAGGCGAGGTTGTTGTGGTTCGGGCGGCAGACGCTGCCCGACGAGTTGCAGTTGAAGCCCGAAACGGAGTCGCCGAGAAACATCACGCCGGGGCGCGCTTTGGCGAAGACGCCGACGTAGCGCGTGCGGCCTCCCGCACGCAGCCCGGCGAAGGCCTGCGCCTTTTGTCCGAACTGATTGTTGCCGAGCTTGTCTGAGGGAAAGAAACTCGCTTCCGTGTCGAGCGCGAAGTTCTTCGTGAAGTTGTAAGCGAAGCGTCCGCCGATACCGTTGAGCGATCCGTCCAGCCGCTCCAGACCGATAGCGGTGACGAATCCGCCGACTTCTACCTTGTGCGCGTCCGTGCGCGTCTGCGCGTGTGAACTCACTGGCGCGAGCGTGAGCATGAACAGCAGCGCGATGGCTGCGAAGTATAATTTCTGGTGCATGAATGTTCCTTTCAAATTTGGTTGATGGTGATTTGAGTCTCAGGCGTCGGCCTGATGCGATTACTTGTTATCTTTCGTCTCGCCACGCGCTTTTCTAATATCTTCGACGATTCTGCTGGCGAGCTTCGGCGCGGCGGCGTTGCCGTCAAAGGCCGTGACCTTGCCGGTCGCGAGAATAACGCCCGTGCTGCGGTGCGTGATTTGATAAGTGAAAGTGTATGTGAAGAGCGGGCGGTCAACTTTGACGAGCAGGTCTGCGATGTTGCGCTTATCCCAGCCGTCAATAATCGCCATTTGCCACACATCGAATTCGTCGCGCTTTAGCAGAGCGTTTTGCAGTTGCACGGATTGAAAGAACGACGTGCCGGAGCTGATGTAAAAAGTTTTCGCGCGACCGAGCAGAGCCTTCGGATTCGTCTCCGCGATTTTGGCCGTCTCTTCAGCAGCCAGCTTTTCATCGGCGGCCTTCCGCAGAGCTTTTTCTTTGACATCATCCGAGACACGTTCCTCGACCGTCCGCGCCGGACTCACGACGACAGTCACACGCGGCTCGCCCGTCGTCTGCTGTGCCTGTGCGCTCGCGTTGCCGATGGCTGCTATCAAAATTACTGCTGAGAGAATGAGCGTTGTGCTGATGATTTTCTTTATTTTCATCTGTGCCTTCCTTTTCAATTGAGTCCGCGTAATCAACGATGACCGGCGCGTCGTGCATTCATGCGTGCCGCCCGACAGAGTTAATGACGATTGTCATGCGGCGATGACGGCATAGCTCGCGAAGACGAGAAGCACGAGGGCAGTCAACCAGCCCACGACTTCGATAATTCTTTTCAAGAGCATCTTCCTCTTCGCGATGTTTGAGTCCATCTTTGATTCAGCGTCACTGCTTCGCATGTTTCACCTGTCCGGCGACGCTCACTAATGGCAACGCCCGTGCCATCGCATGATGCGCCCGAAACACACGCAAACTTTCGCGCGGGGCAAGACACGACCGCCGGAACGTCGCGTCAGGTGAAAGAAAAATCTGACGGGCACAAGGAAAGCAAATGATGAGTGATGAATGCGGAACGATGAATGAAAAGCAAGACTCTTGTCTTTATTCATCATTCATCGCTCCGCATTCATCATTTCTTTGTGGCAAGATGTGTGTGAAATGAAAGAGCATCCCGAATCGGCGCAGACCGCCGCGACGACGCTCGGCACTGTGGCTGACACTGTCCGGCGCATCATGCGCGCGGACACTTTGAGCATCGCCAGCATCTCGGTCGTCGAGAAGACCGTGACGTGGCGTGCGATGAGCGGCTTCCAGACGCTTGACGCGAACGCGGGCGAAATCGTCAACGCTCTGCGCGGAGAGTTTGCCGAGCGCGCCGCCGCGATGGGCGAAATGATGATCGAGGTCAGGAATCTGGCCGGCGACTTACCCGCGAGCGAATTTCCGCTGCACAGCGCCGAAGGCTTGCGCGATCTCGTCATCGTGCCTTTGAGCGCGCGCGGCGAAACGCTCGGCGTGCTGGCGGTCGGTTATCGCGCGCCGCATCTCTTGACGGCTGACGAGCGGCGACAGCTTGAAGGACTGGCGGAGATGGTCGCGCTCGCGCTCGATAACGCGCGCCTGTTTGAGACGCTCGGCACGGCCAAGAGAATCTGGGAGCAGACCTTCGACGCCATCCCCGACGGCATCATTGTCCACGACGACCGGACGCGCATCGTGCGTTGCAACTATGCGGCGGCTGAGTTGATGGGCATGATTCGCCCCAACGAGGCCATCGGGATGTCGTGCGCCGATGCGTTCGCGCGTCTCTTCGGCGAGCGCGCCGCCGCCTATCACATGAACCAGCGTCACGGCAGCACCATCAGTTCGTTTGAGCTACAGGCCGAAGACGGCAGACGCTATCTCGTCTCCATCGCGCCGCTCACAAATCTGGAGGCTGGAGGCTGGGGGCTGGAGGCTGGCAAGGATAAGCAAACTTCCAACACCCCGCAGTTAGATGATGCACCCGACCTCCAGCCCCCAGCCTCCAGCCTCCAAACGCACTGGAGCGTCATTACATGGAGCGACATCACTTCGCTCTCAGAGATGCAGGAGCAGTTAGCGCGCACGCGCCGTCTCGCCACCGTCGGGCAACTCGCGGCGGGCGTCGCGCACGAGATTAACAATCCGCTCGCCGCCATCACGACTTGCGCCGAAGCGACGTTGCGAGCTTTGCGCGCCGCGCCTGAGACCGCCGCCGTCGTTGAGGAGCGCAAGTTCGATTACTACCTCGAAGAAATCGTGCGGCAGGCCTTGCGCTGCAAAGAAATCACGCGCGGCCTGCTCGATCTTTCGCGCCAGCGTCGCGCGCGTCGCGAGCCGGTTGACTTGAACGCCGTGGTCGAACAGTCGGCCAGACTTTTCGAGCAGCGCGGGCAAGAGCGCGGCGTGACGTTCACAGTCGAGTTGAATCCAACGGTCGGCGAAGTGGCGACTGACGAAGCGATGGTGCGGCAGATACTCGATAATCTGTTGAGCAACGCGCTGGCCGCCGCCGCCGCGGGCGAAGGCGGGCATATCCGCGCCGGCACGTCGGTTGACGAGCAGCGCGTGATCGTTGAAATCGCGGATGACGGCCCCGGCATTTCGCACGACACGCTGGCGCGCATCTTTGATCCGTTCTTCACGACGAAAGAGCCGGGACAGGGGACGGGTCTCGGCCTCGCCATCTCGCTCACGCTCGCGGAGGCGATGGGCGGCGCGCTGACCGTCGAGTCGAAGTCCGGCGCGGGCACGCGCTTTCGTCTCTGGCTTCCGCGCCGCGCGCCTGAAAAGTAAAAGAAACGTTCGTGACGAGAGACGGGCAAACGTGTGTTAAGATGCAGCCCCGACCCGTTTTGAGCTTCGACCTCGTTAGTCTCTGCCATTGCTATCCCATGCCGCTTCTTCGCCTGAACTGTCGCCGAACTTATGAGCAGAAAAATTCGCGTGCTGGTGGTTGACGACGACGCCGTGCTGCGCCGTCTGGTGTCGGATCAAATCGTTTTGATGGGCTTCGACTCGACGCCCGCCGCTTCCGGCGAGGAAGCTCTCGACGCGCTCGGCAAGGCGGACTTTGATGTGATGCTGCTCGACATACGGATGCCCGGCATGTCCGGCCTCGAAGCTCTGCGGCGCATCAGGAAACTCGAAGACCCGCCCGAAGTCATCATGCTCACCGCAGACACTTCGCTCGGCACGGGCATCGAAGCGATGCGCCACGGCGCTTACGATTACCTGACGAAGCCTTCCACGCTCGACGAGATCGAAGCCGTCATTCGCAAGGCCGACGAGAAGCGCAGGCTCGTGCGACAGAACGCTTCTCTGCGTGACGCCGTGCGCTCGCCGGCTTCGGAGGATGCGGCCACCGCGCTCATCTATTACAGCAAGGCGATGGAAGGACTCGTCGCGCTGGCCGAGAGCGCCGCGCGCTCGGATTCGACCGTCGTGATTACGGGAGAGTCGGGCACGGGCAAGGACGTGCTCGCGCGTTTCATCCACGCACGCAGCGCGCGCAAAGATTCACCGATGATGACGGTCAACTGCGGCGCACTGCCGGAAGCTCTCTTCGAGTCGGAATTTTTCGGGCACGAGCGCGGCGCGTTCACCGGCGCGACTTCGACGAAGCGCGGACTGATCGAAGCCGCAGATTCTTCGACGCTCTTCCTCGACGAAGTCGGCGAGACGCCGCTCGCCACGCAGGTCAAGCTCCTGCACTTTCTCGAACAGGGACGCTTTCGTCGCGTCGGCTCAACGCGCGACAGCACGGCGGACGTGCGCGTCATCGCCGCCACCAATCGCAACCTCGCTGACGATGTCGCCGCCGGACGCTTTCGCGCAGACCTCTTCTATCGTCTCAACGTCATCTCGCTGCATGTGCCGCCTCTGCGCGAGCGACGCGAAGACATCCCCGCGCTCATCGAACATTTTCTTATCCTCTACCGCGAGCGCTTCGAGCGTCCGTCGCTTAACCTGACGGACGAAGCGCGCCAACGTCTCGAAACTTACAGTTGGCCGGGCAACGTCCGCGAGCTACGCAACACATTGGAGCGCGCCATCGCACTCTCAACGCACGACATGCTTGAGGCCGGCGAACTGTTGCCGAACATCTCGCACGCAGGCATTGCGTCGGGCGCGCAGCAGGGAGGTGCGGCGGTGAACGCCGCGCCCATCACGCTCGGAGAGTTGGAGCGCGGGCACATCCTCCGCGTGCTCGAAGAGACGAATGGTAATCGAGACCGCGCCGCCGCTGTCCTCGGCATCTCCGCGCGCACGCTCTATCGCAAGATACGCGAGTACGAATCCTGAAATCAGAACGCTACGACATTATCCCTGCCTCACACTTCAGCCTGACAAAAAGTCAGAGACCCTGACAAAACTTCAGTCCACACTGTCAGACTCCTTCCGTTCAAGCTTTCTTCCTCAAACGCCCCTTCCAAGTTCAATTGCTTTACAGCCTATGAGTTAAACGCTTTCCCCGCGCGCTCATTTCATCGCGGCACGAGCCTTGTAAAGGGATTCGCGCCGGAGACCGCTGCCGGCACGTCGAAAATAAGCCCGGAGCAAAGGAACTTCCACATGGCGCGCGTGATGATTTGCGATGACGACAAAGAGATGGCCGATGAACTCGTGGCTGCTTTGGTGGCCGCAGGACATGATGCCGAAACGTGTCGTCACACGATGGATGTCTTGCGCGCGGCGGCTGAAGGGCACTTTGATTTAATCGCCGTCGGCCTCGACATGGCCGGCTTCGGTCGCTCCGGCGCGGTCGAAGTGTTGCGCGAGATCGCGCCGCACACCGCCGTCATCGCCATGCACGACCGCCCGTCCGAAATTATGAGCGCCGCGACGAAAGCTCGTCTCGCCGCCGTCCTGCCACGCCCCGTCCGCCTCAAAGATTTTATGTACGCCGTCGCCTGCGCCATCCAGGAGCGGGAGACGATCACCGCCTCTTGAGAGGCCAGCCACGCGAGACGTTGAAGCGCAACTTTGACCCGCCGCGCTTCACTTAACTCCGCACCACTCGCCGAAACCGACAGAGAAATCTAAGGAGAAGATCATGACCAACTTGAAGAAAAAACTCGGCCTCTTCCCGCTGCTCGCGCTGTGCATCTGCATGGCGGGCGGTGTGGCCGTCTTCGCGCAGAGACAGTTCGCGCCCGCAGAGCACGGGCGACCGGAAGTGAAAGTGTTGTTGTCCGGCGCGGTCGAGCGCGCGGGCGAATCGCTCAGTCTCGATAAAGTCGCAGCCGTCCAGCCGGGCGAGCTGTTGCAGTGGAACATCACTTCGCTCAACGAAGGCACGGCCTCCGCGCGTGACTACAAAACCGTCGGGCACATCCCTGCGGGCACGCAGTACGTCGCGGGCAGCGCGGTCGCCGAGAACGGCTCGTCCGTGACCTATTCGATTGATGGCGGCAAGAATTACTCGACGCAGCCCATCGTTGAAGAGAAGCAAGCGGACGGCAGCGTCAAACAAGTGGCTGCCCCCGTCTCGATGTACACCGAAGTGCGCTACGAATGGTCGGACGCTTTGGCCGCCGGCGGCAAGCTCTCCGCTTCATACAAAGTGCGCGTTAAATAAACGAGCGTTCAAGCGCGGTTTCTTCTGTCGGATTTCTGAACCAGAGCGCCTGCTACTTCGTGCAGCCTCCCGCCAAGACCGCCGCCCGCCACCAACCACTCCAGTTGAGGAAAAATGATGAACACCAGAACTTTCACCACTACGCTCCGCACGCTCGCGCGCACGCTGCTGCTCACGGCGGCGGTCTGCTGCGTCCTCGTGCCCGGCGCGCTGGCGCAGACTGCCGGCGGCACTTCAATACAGAACCGCGCTTCGGCCTCTTACTCGGACGGCACGAACACCTACACGACGATCTCGAACACGGTGACGGTCGTCGTCTCGAACGTCGCCGGTCTCGTCATCACGCCTGACGGCGGCACGAACCCGACGGTGGTGCCCGGCGTCACCGGACAGCTTTTTAACTTCACCGTCAGCAACACCGGCAACTTCGCCAACACCGTGCGCTTCCTCGCGAGCGGCGGCAGCATCCTCGTCTCCGGCCCCGGCACGATGACGCGCGCCGTGGTTGATAACGGCACGACGCCGAACACGATTGACGCGGGCGACACAAACATCCTCGGCGGCAGCAACGTTGATCAGGCCGTCGCCGCCGGCGCGAACTTCCGCGTTCTCGTCGAAGTCAGCGTCAACGCCGGCGCGCTTCCGGCGCAGACCATCACGGTCACGCTCGGCGACTCGCAGTCCGCGCCCGGCGCAGTCGCGCCCGGCTACGACGACGTTCCCGTCGGCACTGCCGGCAATCCCTTCTCCGCGCGTGACGTGCGAACCTCTTCGGCGACCGTCGCCGTCAACGGTTTCCGCGAAGCGCAGGGCACCATCAGCGCGACCGTGCAGAACGACGCGCAGTTGCAAGTGAAACTCTCCGCGCCCGCCGGCCCCATCGCGCTCGGCGCAGACATCGCTTACACGACGCAGCTTTGCAACGTCGGCAACCGCGATGCCACCGCCGTCACGCTCGGCGGCCAGAGCGGCGTCTTCATCGTCGCGCCGATTCCGGTCGGCACCGTGCTCAAGTCCGGCCAGACTTTCGCCGGCTCTCTCCAGACGCTCTACTCGACGGACGCGCTGACGACGACCAGCCCGCTTGGGCCGCCGCCCGTCACCCTGCAACCCGCCGCGACATGGAGCACGACCGCGCCCGCAGACTTGACGACCGTCCGTCGTATCGCTTTCAAGGTCGGCAACTCGCTCGTCGCCGCGACGTGCGGCGCGACCATTCCCTTCACGGTCACGGTCACGACCACCGACGCCACGACGCCCATCAAAGAAATGGTTGACGGCTTCGCAGACAACACCGTCGGCACGCGCATCACAGACCAGTCTGACGGCCAGTCTGTCGGCGCGCAGATCACCGGACAGGGCGACGGCAACGCGCTCGGCATCAACCCGCAGCCGAACCCCGGCGTCAGCGGTACGCCGATTCTGACTCCGCTCCAACAGAGTGGCGCAGTCCTGCTCGGCCCCTCAGGCCAGCCCGGCGCAGTCGGCCCGACCGATAACAACGACGACTACACGAATAAGACTGTTGCAGCCGCCGCCATCGTCGGCGTCGCGCCCGGCGGAGTCACCGTCGCCGCGAGCACGGTCGATTTCGTCAACACCGTCCGCAACAGCGGTAACGCCAACGACACGTTCACGCTCACCGCGCCGACCGTGCCCGCAGGCTTCACCGTCCAGATCAGCACCGACGGCGGCACGACCTTTGTCACCGTTTCGGGTGGCGGCAGCACGACGCTGGCGATCAACTTCAACAGCCAGGCGAACATCACCGTGCGCGTCACGGCTCCCACTGCACAGGCGATTTTGACGGGCTTCGCGACCGTCATCCGCGCTCGCTCGGCCAACACCAACACGAGCACGAACGACACCATTGATCGTCTCTACACGGGCTTCCTGAGCCTCAGCAAGTCGTTCACGATCATCAATGGCACGGGCGTCGGTGCGGCGACCGACCCGGTTCCCGGCGCGGCGATTGAGTACAACATCGCGTACTCGAACATCTCGTCTTCGGGCGGCAGCAACAACGTGACGTTAACGGCCTCCAACGTCGTCATCAGTGAAGACGGCGCGGCGGCTCCGAACAACTGGGCGGCGAACACCACACAGGTCATCGCGCCCGCTCCGTCGGATGTGAACACCACCGGCACCGCCGGCACGATCACCGACGGCACAACGAGCGGTGCGGTCACGGCCACGACGACCTTCCTCAAGGACACCGTGACCAGCCTCCCGGCAGGCGCGTCGGGGAACTTCAAGTTCCGCCGTCGCATCAACTAAAACGCAGTGGCCGGTGACTAGCGGTCAGTGGTTAGTTAAAACCTCTGACCGCTAGTCACCGGCCACTACTCACTGACCACTAACCACTAACCACTAACCACTGCTACCGGGTCTTCTCCAAATGACTAACGCCCGTCTCCGAAGAATCCTCTCTGCGACATTGGTCGTGCTGCTCGCCACGTTGCTGGCGAACGGAAGCACGCGACTGGTCGTCGCGGATGGGGAGACGACGGAGGCGGGCACAGTCATTTCCAACCGCGCCGAAGCCACTTACCTCGATCCCGAAGGCATGGGCTTCGCCACCGTCTCGCCGACCGTCTCCGTCACGGTGCGCTCCATCGCCGCGCTCGTCGTCACGCCCGACGAAACCGAGCCTTCCGCCACCGTCTCGCCCAATGAGCGCATCACGCGACTCTTCCGCGTCTGCAACGCCGGGAACATCCCCGACTTCTACACCATCAACGCCGCCAGCGTCTCGGCTCCCGCCAACATCTTCGCGCTCTCGTTCGACGCGGACGCGAGCGGCACGCTCAACGACGGCGACCACGCCATCACGCTCAATGAAACGATGAGTCCACGCCTCGCACGCGGCCAGTGCATCGGTGTGCTCGCACAGGTGGACACGAACGCGAGCGCAGTCGGCGCGCGTCTCAATATCGGCATCACGGCGCGCTCGAACATCACGGACGCCATCGGCGGCGGCGCTGAGGACACGGGCACGATCATCAACACCATCGGCAGCGGCGCGCATCTCAGCTCGCCGAACGACGCGCGACTGCCGCCGATCAAGCTCGTCGAAGAGCGCGAGCGCATCACCTCTGCGCCGGGACAGACGCTCAACTACACCATCTCTTTCCGCAATCACGGCGACGTGACGGCGAAGAATGTGCGCGTCAACGACGATCTGCCCGACGGACTCGAATACATCACGGGCACGTTGAAACTCGGCACGCCGAACGCGCGCACGCTGACCGATGCTGACGACAACGACGAAGGCAGCTACGGCAATCGCCGTCTCGCGGTGCGTCTTGAGCAGGTCGCGATAGACGAACTCGTGAGCGTCTCTTTTCAAGCGCGCATCAAGTCGAACGTCGCGCCCGGTCAGGGCATCGTCAACACCGCCGCGATCTCTGCCGACAACGCGCCCGCCATCAATAGCTCCGACGCCGCAGCCGTCGTCAACCCTTACGGCCTCGTCTTCGAGGGACGCGGCGGAGCGAGCGCGGCGATACACGGCGCGCGCGTCGCGCTCTTGCAGGACACGGGCGCAGGATCACTTCTTCCGCTCAACGGCGCAGGCTCCGCGCCCAACGATGGCAACGTCAATCCATTCATCACCGACGGGCAAGGGCATTGGAGCTTCGTGCTCACGCCCGCGCAACTCGGCGCGGTCGGGCAAGCCACGCGCTACGTCCTCAACGTCACGGCGCAGGGCTATCGCGCGCGCATGATTGAAGTGACGGTCACGCCCGCCGCGAACGGATTGTTCAACTTGAACGTGCGCGCGCTCGACGGTCAGCCCATCGCGCAAGCCGGAAGTTTCGAGTTGACGGAAAACGCCGTCGAGATTCAACACCTCGCGGCCTTCGCCTTAAACGTCCCGATGTTCGAGAACTCCGCGCTCGAAGTGACGAAGAATGTTGACCATCCGGCGGCGGAAATCGGCGACGTGCTCTCCTACCACGTCGAAGTTCACAATGCGACCGCCGCCGAGATCAACGACGCCATCGTCCGCGACGTGTTGCCCGAATCATTCCATTACGCCGAAGGCACGGCGCGCATCGAATCGCCGCCCGACGCCCCGCGCAACATCGAGCCGGAGAAGACGGCAGTCGCCAACGAATTGATTTTCCGCGTGGGACGCATCGCGGCGGGCGCGCGCGTGACGCTTGTCTATCGCGTGCGAGTTGGCGCGAACGCGCGCGAAGGTGATCAGGTCAACTCGGCGACGGCGTCGGGCACGCTCGCGTCCGGCGAAACTTTGAACGCACCGGCGGCGCGCGCCACCGTCCGTATCCGTCGCGGCGTCTTCTCTTCGCAGCAGATTATTCTCGGACGAGTCTTCGACGACGCGAACGCCAACAACCAGTTCGACAAAGGCGAGCGCGGCTTGTCAGGAGTGCGCGTCTATCTCAACAACGGCCAGTCGGTTCTGACCGACTCGGCGGGTCTCTACACTTTCCCCGCCGTCAACGAAGGCGCGCAGGTCATCTCGCTCGATCCCGTCACCTTGCCCGCAGGCTACGCGCTCGCCGAAGGCGGCACGCGCGACACCGAAAGCTGGACGCGACTTTTACGCTCGCCACTCGGCGGCGGCGCGCTCTTCCGTCAAAACTTCCTGCTGCGCTCGACCGGCGGTGTAAGCCATGTCGCGGCGACGGCGAGCGGCAACGCTTCGCAAAACGATTCCGCGAAGACGACAGGCCAGACGCCGACATCGAGCAGCGCGGATGCACAGCATCAAACGTCGCCGCAATTTTCGACGGAGCAAGTAGTCTCCGACACGAACCTGACGGCGGAAGCCGCGCGCGGCGATGAAGCGCGTCCGAAGTCGAATGCGACGACGGCGAAAACTAACTCTGCCAACGCGACGAGCAACGCTGCCGCCGCGCCGCTCGCGTCGGGCACATACGAGATGGCATCGAACGTCGCGCTCGAACCCGTCGCGCCGGGCGCGGTGCGCGTGCTGTCGCCGCTACAGGAAAATGCGGTCGTGGGCGGCGCGGCTCTGGAAATCGCGGCGCGCGTCAACGCCGCCTGGACGGTCGCGGTCGAAGTCGAAGGCCATCGCGTCGAAGACACGAAGATCGGCGAGCGACGCATAGACCACCGCAACGAGTTGGCGACGTTCACCTTCGTCGGCCTCAACGTTCGTCCCGGCCCGAACCACGTCAAGGTCACGGCCATCAGCCCGGAGGGCGTGGCCGGACAGTCCGTCGAACTCATCGCCTACGGGCGCGGCCCCGCGAAGCGTCTGGAAATCGTTTCCGACAAAGCGGAACTCTCCGCCGGCGGGCGCGATTCCACCACCGTCCATGTGCGCGCCTTCGATCAATGGGGACATCCTGCGGCTGACGCTTCCGTCGCGCTCGAAACATCCGGCGGGCGTTTGTTGCCCATCGTTGCAGCAGACAAGCAAGCGGGCGGCGTTGACGTGACGAACAACGCTAACGCTGGCACGAATCAAAACATCAATGGTGAGGCGCAGGAAGGCGCGCCGGTCAACAGCGCGAACCAGCAAGTGCTGCAACTCGTCGGCGGCGAAGGCGTCGCGCGGCTCATCGCCGAGAACGCGCCGGGCGCGCTGGAACTGCACGCGACGACGGGCACGATTGATGCGCGCCAGAGCGTGCGCGTGACGCCGGAAGTGCGTCCCACGATTCTCGTCGGCCTCGCGGAAATGTCAGTCGGTCGCGCCGCGCCCGAACTCTCGCTGCACGACGATGACAAGAGCACGCAGAGCCGTCTCGCCTTCTTTTATCGCGGCCAGTTCCTCGGCTCGAATCTGCTGACGCTTTCCTACGACAGCAATCGCCCGCTCAACCGCGCCGGCGGACGCGACCGGCTTTTCCAACTCGACCCGCTCGACCGCGCCTATCCGCTCTTCGGCGATTCCTCGACGCGCTTTGAAGACGCGCAGTCGAACTCGAAACTTTACGTGCGTGTGGATCACGGACGCTCATACTTTCTCTTCGGCGACTTTGAATCCGACAACGCGAACGCCGGACTCGCGTCTTACTCGCGCAAGTTGACGGGCGTCAAAGTCCACGCGGAAAATTCGCACGGCGATTTCGTCACCGTCACCGGCGCGCGTCCAGACACTTCATTCTCGCGCGACGTGTTCGCGGCGGGCGGCGTCCAACTCGCGCGTCTCTCGCACCCCGACATTTTGCAAGGCTCGGAGACGGTCGTCCTCGAAGTGCGTGACCGCCGCAATCCCGAAGTCATTCTCTCGCGCGAGCCGCTCGCACGCTCGGTTGACTACAACCTCGACGCCACGTCGGGCGACATTTTCTTTCTGCGTCCCATCTCGACTTTCGATAGCGCGCTCAATCTCGTGCAGGTCGTCGTCACCTACGAGCACCGCGCCGACAGTATGTCTGCGGGCGTTTATACGGCGCGTGCCATCAAAACTTTCGACGGCGCGGGCTTGCGTCTCGGACTCTCGGCGGTTGACCAGCGACAGGAAGACACCGGCGCGTTCATCATCGCAGGGATAGATGCCGAGAAGAAGTTGCCGAACGGCGGGCGCGTGCGTGCGGAGTGGGCGATGAGTCGCGGGCGCACGGCCTTTAGCGGCAATCTGCTCAGTGCGGGCGTTGATGATCGTCACGACGGCAACGCTTACAGCGTCGAACTAGAGCAGCCGGTGCCTTACAAAGAGGCGGTCGTGCGCGCTCGTTACACGCACGCCGACGAGAGTTTCCTCAATCCTTTCGGCGCGACGGTGACGCCGGGCGCGAGCCGTGCGGATGTCAACGTCGAGCTTAAAGTGCGCCCGTCTTCGCGCCTGCGTCTCGGCCTGACCGATGAGCGCAACCACACGGCAAACGTCAGCAACAGCCGCCAGACCGGCTCTCTGATGTGGACGGAAAATTTCAGCGACCGCCTGCGCGCGACTGTCGGCTACGATTTCCGGCGTCTCAAAGACGACCTCGACGGCAAGCAGACGAATTCCAATCTCGTCACCGCCGGCGCGGAATGGCAGCCGACGGACAAGCTGCAACTCGCCGCCAAGCGCGAGCAGAATTTGGGCGACGCCGACCCGACTTATCCCGATCAGACGACACTCTCGGCGACTTATCAGTGGAATCAATTCACGCGCCTGTTCTTCACGCAGCGTCTCTCTTCGTCCCCCATCACGCCGATCAGCGACGCGGGCGCGACCGGCTTCGCCTCGATCTCCTCGCGCCACGAGACGGCCATCGGCATCGAAACCAGACTCGGCCACAACACCGAACTCAACACGCGCTATCAGCTTGAGAACGGCATCAACGGCACGGACAGTTTCGCCGTCATCGGCCTCCAGAATCGTTTGCCCGTCAACAAAGAACTCGCGCTCGATCTCGGCTACGAGCGCGGCTTTCATCTCGCCGGCACGGGCGACAGTTTCAACGCCGCGCACTTCGGTTTTTCGTGGTCGCCGACGGAAAATTTCCGCTCGACCGGGCGATACGAGTTAAGGGATCGCGGCGGACTCGGCACGGTGCTGACGCTCGGCGCGGCTGGTAAACTTTTCGATAACTTGACGACGCTCGGTCGCGTGCAGTTCGCGCACATCAACTTCGCGGGGCGCGACAACTCTTCGATGAGCGCGACGGCGTCAATCGCGTGGCGTCCGCTCGACTCCGACCGCGAAGGCTTGCTTTTCAGTTACACGCGCCGCGATCTGACGCAGGCCGCGTTTGAGGGACACGACGAAACGCGCGACCGCGCCGACATCATTTCGGCGGACGGTTATTATCAAGCGTCGAAACAGCTTGAGCTATACGGGCGTTTCGCCTTAAAGTTTAGCGACACGGGGACGGCGGATTTGGCGCGCGTCTCGACGCTCACCTACATGACGCAGGGACGCGCCGTCTATCGTCTGGGTCGGCGCATTGACGTGGCCGGCGAGACGCGGTGGTTGATGCAGCCCACGACCGGCACGAGTCGCACGTCTTACGGCGCGGAACTCGGTTACTGGGCGCTGCCTGATTTGCGTCTCGGCGGCGGCTACAACTGGTCGGGCGCGGGCGAGCCTTCGGGCAGTACCATCATCGCCGCGCGGCGCGGATTCTATTTCACCATCTCGTCGAAACTTTCAAACCTGTTCGACCTCTTCGGCACTTCGCGCGAAGGCTTGACGACAACCGGCGGCGCGAGCAAGCAGGACGCTCAGACCACCACCACCGCCAAGGAGCAACCGTGAGGCATCGAGAGGCGCAAGAAGGGTTGACACACCCCTCCACCTCGTCAGCGCGTCCGCGACCACAGGCGACGCGCGGCGGCCTCGTTGATGTTCAGGAGGTTGCGGCAGCATCGTCGTCGTTGCAGTCTCTCAACACGCGCGCCGCGAGCGTCCGCCTGATTGCCGAAATTACTGCGACTGCTGCCGCCACTGCTGCCGTCCGTCTCTTAACCCGTAGCGTCCACCTCGCCTTCGCGCTGCTCCTTATCTTCGCGTTCGGGCGCATCGCAGCGGCGACGACGACCGTCTATCAGATTCGCGGAACACCCGACTTCGGCATCTACGTCATCAACCTCGCGGGCGGAACCGACACGAGGATTATCGCGGGCAGTTATCCGGGCGGCAGTTCCGCCACGCTCGCGCAACGTCCGAGCGACGGCGTGCTTTTCTACGTCATCAACGGCACTGACCCGCAAATCTATTCTTACAATCCGGCCACGCCCAACATCGCGCCCGTCGCGCTCCCGAATACGTTCGGCGCGGGCATCCCCGGCTCATTCCGCATGGCTTTCTCGCCGGGCGGGACGCTCTACTACATGCCCGACAGCGGTATCCTCTACACGATTGCGACGACCGGCGCGGGCGCAGGCATCGCGACCGCCGGCCCGACCGTCACCGGCGTCGGCAGCGGCGGCGACATGGCCTTCGATGCGGGCGGCACGCTGTGGGCCGTCAACAGCTCGCGCCAACTCTTCAAAATCCCGCTTGGCGGCGGCGCGGCAGATGCCTCTCCCGGCACAATCACATTTCCCGGCGGCGCAGCGCTCGCCACCATCGGCCTCGTCTTCGACGGCACAGGCAGAATGCTCACGCAGACGCAAAACCCCAGCGCGCTCTATTCTGTGACGCTCGGCTCTCCGCCGACGGCGACGCAGATCGGCACGCTCGGCGGCGGCACGGCAGCGACCGGCGACATGGGAACCGCCAACGTGCCTAATCCAGACCTCTCCGTGACCAAAACCGACGGCGTCACGACCGTTACTCAAGGCGGCACGGTGACATATACCATCGTCGCGAAAAATAACGGCGCGTACACGGTTGAGGGAACCGTCACTGACACCGTGTCCGCGAGTCTGACCGGCGTGACGTGGACGTGCGCGGCCTCCGCCGGCTCGACCTGTGTCGCCGCATCAGGTAGCGGCAACGCCATCAGCACGAGCGCAATTTTAGCCGCCGCCGGCACGGCCACCTATACCGTCACGGGCACACTCTCGAACACGGCGACGGGCACACTCAGCAACACCGCGACTGTCGCCGCGCCTTCGTGGATGACCGACGCGACGCCCGCCAACAACACCGCCACCGACAGCGACTCGATTAACGTTCGCGCCGATCTCTCCATCACCAAGACGGACGGACTCGCGACCGTTAACCCCGGCGCAGTTGTCACTTACACCATCGTCGCGAGCAACGCGGCGAGCAGTTCCGGCGCGGCCAACGGCGCGATCATCACGGACACAGTGCCCGCCTCGCTCACCGGCGTGACGTGGACGTGCGGCACACCGACGGGCGGCGCGACGTGCGGCGCGGCGAGCGGTTCCGGCAACAGTATCAGCACAACGGCCAACCTGCCCGCCGGCGGCTCCGTCACTTACACCGTGACGGGCACGCTCGCAGTAAACGCGACGGGCACGCTCTCAAACACGGCGACGATTCTGACTCCCGCTTCGGGCGTCACCGACCCGACCGACCCGACGCGCACGGGCGCGGGCAACAACACGGCGACCGACACGACGACGATCAACGCGGCGTCCAATCTCGCCGTCACGAAGACCGTCAACAACGCCACGCCGAACGTCGGCAATACGATCACCTATACGATCACCGTGACGAATGGCGGCCCCTCCGCCGCGACCAATGTTCGTCTGACTGACGTTGTCCCCGCCGGACTGACCTTCGTCTCGGCCACGCCATCGGGTTCGACGACCTATGTCTCCGGCACGGGACTGTGGACAATCGGCTCGCTCGCCAACGCTGCCTCCGCGACGCTCACGATCAACGCGAAGGTCAACGCGGGCACAGGCAACACGACCATCGTCAACACGACTTCCGGTCTCACCGCAGACCAGTTCGACCCCGTCCCGTCGAACAACGTCGGCAGCGTCTCTCTGAGAGTGACGAGCAGCGACCTCTCGCTCACGAAGACTGTCAACAACGCGACGCCGTCCTTCGGCCAGAACGTCACGTTCACCATCACGCTCAGTAACGCCGGGCCGGACGCGGCGACCAATGTGACGGTCAAAGATTTGCTGCCCGCTGGTCTCGTCTTCGTCTCGGCCACGCCGAGCGTCGGCGCGTATGTGAGCGGCACTGGACTCTGGACAATCAGCAGTCTCGCCAGCAGCGCGAGCGCGACGCTGCAAGTCGTCGCCAAAGTCAACGCCTACGGCAGTCTCACCAACACGGCGCAAGTGACGGCGTCGGATCAGTCCGACCCCGACTCGACGCCGAACAACAACGTCGCAGCGGAAGACGATCAGGCCAGCGTGACGCTCGGCGCGACGCCGCCCAACATCGTCCTCTGCAAGACCATTTCCGGCCAGCCGTGCCCGCCGCCCGCTTCTCTGCCCACGCAGTTGCCGGGCACGGACATCGCCTACGTTATCACCTTCACCAACACCGGCGGCTCTGCGGCGACGAACTTCGTCCTCACAGACCCAGACCCTGCTTCGACCTTGAAACTCAACGACAACACGGACTTCAAACTCGGCTCCGTCGTCAACACGCTCGGCACGACCGGCCTCTCCGTCGTCGTCGCCTATTCGAGCGACGGCGGCGCGACCTACGCCTACACGCCCACAAGCGGCGGCGGCGGCGCGCCCGCCGGCTACGACCGTTTCGTCACGCACATTCGTTGGAGTTTCACCGGCTCACTCAGCCAGACCGCGCCCAACAACACCGGCAGCATCGCCTTCACCGTCCGCATTCGTTAAAAGCAAAAGGTAAAAGTAAAAAGGCAAAAGTGAAGAAGGAGAAAGTCGCTCTTTCATTTTCACATTTGCCTTTCGTCTTTTGCCGTACTTTTACCTTTTGCCTTTTTACTTTTGCCTTTGTAGAGTGCTGCACATGTTTGACCCGAAGTTGTTCGACGTGTGCGAAGAGGTTGAGATTGCTTTGCGCGAGCGGCGCGCGGTCGTCGCGCTGGAATCAACCGTCATCGCGCAGGGCTTGCCGCGCCCGCAGAACTTGGAGACAGCGCATCGTCTCGAGGCCATCGTGCGCGAGCGCGGCGCGACGCCCGCCACCATCGCCGTCATCAAAGGCCGCCTGTGCGTCGGACTCAACGCAGAGCAACTCGCGCAGATCGCGGAAGGCGTGGACGTACACAAACTCAGCCGACGTGACTTGCCCGTCGCCGTCGCGCGCGGTTGGGACGGCGCGACGACAGTGTCAACGACGCTGTGGATCGCGAGCCGCGCCGGAATCAAAGTTTTCGCGACGGGCGGCATCGGGGGCGTGCATCGCGGCAGCCTGCCGGACGTGTCGGCGGATTTGCCGGAGTTGGCGCGCACGCGGATGATCGTCGTCTGCTCCGGCGCGAAAATCGTGCTCGATTTGCCCGCGACGCGCGAATGGTTGGAGACGCACGGCGTGACTGTCGTCGGCTACAACTGCGATGAGTTGCCGGGCTTCTACACGCGCCGCAGCGGCTTGCCGGTTGACGCGCGTGCCGACACGCCCGCCGCCGTTGCGGAACTGGCGCGCGCGCGTGATGCGCTCGGGCTTGAAAGCGCGCTCGTCGTCGCCGTGCCTGTGCCACAGGAGTTTGAAGTTGACGGAGACTTGATGCGCGCGACGCTCGACGAGTCGCTCATGGCAGCAGAACGTGAAGGTATCGGCGGGCGCGACCTGACGCCCTTTCTGCTCACGCGCATGAGTCAGCGTTCCGGCGGCGCAACGCTACGCGCCAACCTTGCTCTGCTGGAGTCGAACGCGCGCGTGGCGACGGACATCGCCTGCGAGTTGGCGGCGTGCGAAAAGTTTACGAAATAAAGATATGCAGGAGAGTCGCGGAATAAAAGTGTGAACCTGCGCGCTGTCCGCGTCGTTTGCCTCTATGTCCGTTAGACGCGCAGAATAATTTTCAATTCTCAGACATCAAGAGGGCGGCACATCGTTAAGCCACGCCCGCGGAGGAAGCTACAGTGAAAGTTCGCATCTTCGTCGTTTTAATTCTCGTCGTCGCTGCCGCCCTCGCGGGGCATCACATCACAAGACCGCACATCAACATCGAAGTGGGCGGCGGAGACGGCCACGAGGACACGCGCCAGACTTTCAAACTCGACGCGGGCGCGCAGGTTGATGTTCACGGTATCAACGGCTCGGTCGAGATCACGACCGCCGCGACCGACACGGCTGACGTGCATATCATCCGCACGGCGGGCAGCCAGGAAGACCTCGACAGCCAGCCCATCATCATTGAGCGCACGTCGTCGAGCCTTTCGATTCACAGCGAGAATAATCACCGGCGCGGCTTCTGGAACTGGCTGCGCGGGCACGGCTCTGTGCGGACGCAGGTCATCCTCGCGCTCCCGCGTCAAATCGAATTGAAGACGAACGGAGTCAACGGGCCGGTCACGGTCGGCGAGTTGGACGGCGGCGTGGAGATGAGCGGCATCAACGGGCGCGTTGAAGTCGGGCAGGCCACAGGCCACAGCGTCCTGACGGGCATCAACGGCAGCTTGAAAGTCACTGCGGCGCAACTGGGCGCACAGGGACTGAATGTGAGCGGCATCAACGGCGGCGTCGAGATTCGTCTGCCCGGTAATCTCAACGCCGACGTGAGCGTCGCAGGTTTGAACGGCAGCTTCGCGCTCGACGTGCCGAACGTCACGATGCAGGAGAAAATAAATCGCTCCAATATGCGCGCGCGCATCGGCACGGGCGGGACGCCGATCACCGTCTCAGGCGTCAACGGCAGCGTGCGCTTCGAGCCTGCCGCGACGAGTGATGCGGGACATTGAAAATCCAGCCGGACGAGTTCGAGAAGCGGATTCGTCGCTTGAACTGCACAATTAGTTTCGATCAATAGCTCATGTCTCCACGGACGTGAGCTATTGTTTTTTTGTCGTGACGGTGCATAAAGCTGTCACCACTCACGGCGTTCGGGCGGGTCTTCACGATAGCGAATAAGAAAATCAGGCTGGAATTGATGTGGTTTGTGATGCGCGAGATGGAAAAAGCGTCTGATTGCGTGTTTCTGTTATCTGTCACAGCCCGGAAATATCCTGACCGTCGAGCGATTCAGGCGTGAGACGGAAACGAGCAAGAGAGAAAGTGGTAAGCAGTTAATGTTGAATGAACCTTTGGTGATTATGGCGCTGGGAACGGGCTTGATGCTCGGCGCGGCGCGGGTTCGCAGGTGGCGAACGACGCAGCCACAGACAACGCCGGAGACGCGCGTGGAAAAAGAAACGACGCGCGCGACCGAGTTGAGCGTTGACGGATTTGAATGTTTTTTCATTGAGGCGGGCGCGGATATAGTTTAACCTGTGCGCCGGTCATTCGTGTACACACACTTTAAGGAGTGAGACATGCTTTCAAGAAAGCGCCCCGCGTTCATCCTGGGATTGTTGCTGCTCGCGCTCGCCAGCTTCGTCTGTACCGCGCCGCAGCAGGCATCATCTTCGTCGCAGAAGAATAAGAAAAACGCCGTGCCGGCTCCGACGCCGCAACGCCCGCCAACGCTCACGCTCGAAGCCGACACGCAGGTCGTCACGCTCTGCCCCGACGCCGAGTCAACGGCGACCCCGCGCGTACATTTGAAGGCCGCCGGCTTCAGTCCCGACGGCAACAACATACGCTACAAGTGGGCGGTCAGCGGCGGCCATCTCGAAGGCGACACCAACGGCACGGATGTCGTCTGGGATTTATCGGGCGCGCAACCGGGCGTCTATTCCTCGACCGTCACGCTGGAGAGCGGCCCCGAAGGCGACCCGCTTTGCACGGCCTTCAACTCGACGAAAGTCGTCGTGCGGAATTGCCCGCCGCAGCGTCCCTTCTGCCCGAACGTCTCGATCTATTGTCCGGACACGGTGACGACGGGGCAGCCCGTGACCTTCACGGCGAGCGCGAGCGGCGGCACGGCTGGCGTCACGCCCGTCTATAACTGGAAAGTCTCGGCGGGCACGATCTCCGCCGGTCAGGGCACGCCGACCATCACCGTTGACACAGGCGGCCTCGCCGGACAGCCGATCACCGCGACGGTGGCCGTCGAGGGTTACAATCTCAACTGCTCGGCTTCATGCACAACGGCGGTTCCATCGCCGGTGCTGCCGCACAAGTCGGACGAGTTTGGAGACATCAATCGTGACGACGAGAAGGCGCGGCTTGATAACTACGCCATCGCGTTGCAGAACGAGCCGGGCGCGCAAGGCTACATCATCGCGTATTCGGGGCGACGCTCGCGTCCGGGCGAAGGCCAGCGACGCGGCGAGCGAGCGAAGACGTATCTGACCGGCACGCGCGGACTCGCCGGCAGCCGCGTCGTCAACGTTGACGGCGGCTTCCGCGAAAGTCCCGCCACCGAACTGTGGATCGTCCCGCCCGGAGCGGAAGCCCCGCGACCGAGATAACGAAGATAACGAAAGAGTCGCACGCAACAAAAGAGCGCGCCGTATTTGAAGCGGCGCGCTCTTTTTGTTTCGAGATTCGAGTTTACGCTGAAGGCGGCGAAGGATGAACGTTATGAAACTGCTGCTTCCTTAATGTCGAGCGTTTTCGCCGTCGCGTCGAGCGTCGCCATCACGCCGAGCGGGAGCGTCGCTTGATCGTCCGTGTGGCCGATGGTCAGTCCTGAGAGGACGGGAACTTTCAGTTCGCCGAGAATGTTGTTCAAGACTTCGCCGAACGAAAAGGGGGACGCGGTGGCCGGCTTATAGTCGCTCGCTCTGCAATTCTCGCACTCGCCGAAGATGACGCCCGCAACATTGTCGAACTTGCCCGCGAGACGCAGGTGCGTGAGCATCCGGTCAATGCTGTAGGGCTGCTCGTCCACGTCTTCGAGGAAGAGGATTTTGCCGCGCGTCTCGATCTCGTAGGGCGTCCCCAGAGTGTTTGAGATGAGCGTCAGGTTGCCGCCAACGAGCGCCCCCGTCGCCATGCCCGGACGAATCGTGCGAAGCGTGTGCGAGGGACGCAGCGCGTCGTCGCCTTCGGGGTTAGTAACGACGCCGATGGGCGCGTTTTGAAAGACGGCCCTGTTGAAATATTTTTGCGTGTAGCCTGTGAACTCCGAGACGATCATCGGGCCGTGAAAAGTGACGAGTCCGGTCTGACGGTGAATCGCGAGATGCAGCGCCGTGATGTCGCTGTAGCCAAGAAAGATTTTCGGGTTGCGCCGGATGAGGTCGTAATCAATCGCATCGAGCAGTTGCGCCGCGCCGTAGCCGCCGCGCAGGCACATCACCGCATCAACATCCTTGTCGCGAAACATCTGGTGCAAATCGTCGAGCCGCTCGTTGATTGAAGTGCGATACGCGCTCATGTGCCTGCCGACGTTTTTGCCGATTTTGGCGTTGAGTTTGAAGAACTTCAACGTCGGCTCAATCAACGCGAGGCGTTCGGGTTCGGGGACGTAAGTGCCCGGCGTGATGATGCCGACGGTCGCGCCCGCGCGCAGAGCTTTTGGACGGATGAGTGGCAGGGTGGCGGGCGATTTCGCGGCGGCGAATGCGTGGTGGGACGCGAGCGGCGCGGCGATGGCTGCCGTCCCGCAGGCTGTTAAGAAGTTTCGACGCTGCATAATTTTTCTCTCAGAAAGAAAAGCGCCGACATGCTCTTCAAGTCGAAAGCTCTTCTGTACGATTCGCCCCAAACTCAACGCGAGATGCTGTCCTCGTCAATCACTTCAGGCCACAACTCACCTGTGTTCTCCACTGCATCTTGAAGCTGCGCGTGTGCGCTCGTCTTCTGCGCTTCCGCGACGAGTGCGGCGTTGCTGCGCTCCAACTCGGCGATCCGTCGCTGTTGCTGGCGGCTGCGCGCCTCAAGAAACAACAGGTAGAAATACTGCACGCCCGCGACGCAAGCCAAACCCAACGCCAGAATCAGCGCGACGTAAAACTCCACGGCTATTGTTACTCTCCTGTTTGATCTTTTAATACATCAAGCCTGCGCCGGTGCGTGCGCTCGCGATGGCAATTCGCGCACACAACATCACATTTAGCAATTTCACGAAGAATCAAGCGCGCGGTTTTGTTATGAATCGAGTTGAGAGCAAATTCCTTGAGCGCGCCATCGCGATGATCGAAATCCATCACATAGTAAGGATACTGAATACCGCAGTCGGTGCAAGGTCGCAGCTTCGCGTTGACAACGATGTCTCGACGCTTCGCGTATGAGCGAAGGTTACGGTCGAGATATAAACGCTTCCGACGTTGATAGTGGCTTCGCGTTAACTTTTTACCGCATTCCCGGCAGTAAGAGTGTCGAATATCGTCCGCGCGTCTTTTGAAGTTGAATTCAAGGAGAGGCTTGGCTTCATCGCATTGCGTGCATGTCTTGAATTGTGTGTTGGCTCGTTTCATGTGAGGGGAAGCCTCATAATGAAAAGTAGTGATGCACCCGGCAAGACTCGAACTTGCGACCTTCTGATTCGTAGTCAGACGCTCTATCCAACTGAGCTACGGGTGCGAATTGTTTCTGTGCGGTGAAGCAGTGAGAGGAATATTAGGGATGGCTGTGTTGAGTGTCAAGCGAGCATAAGGAATGAAAAGTTGCGAGGCGCGTCACGGAAAATTCAGCGCGCGTAATAGCCGGGGCGCGTGTGCGCGATGAGGTCTCCGGCGCGCGTGACTTCGATGGAGATGGCGTGCCAACTGCCGTCGCGTGGGCGCGTTGTGGGCGGTTGATAGGCGACGGTGTAGAGCGTGCGAAGGTCTGCGGCCACCTCTGCATAGAGGCGTCCCATGTCTTCGAGACGGTTGATTTCGTGGAGCCGCCCCCCGGTGCGATTGGCGAGCGTTTGCAGGCGCGCGCGCGCCGAAGTATAGATGGCGACCTGCTGCGGGAGCGGCTCGGCGATGCGCGAGATGTCGCCTGAAGGAAGCGCGAGCGGATAGACGGTCACGCCCTGCCGGTCGGCGGAGTCGAGCACGGCGCGCAAAGTCTGGTTGTCGTCAGGCTTGATGGAGGCTGTCGCCTCGTCCGCGCTTTTCGCGTTCGCCGACGCGCCGCGATCCAACTTCTCAAGCGCGGTGTCTTTGCCGTCGGTCATCACGACGATGGCCTTGCGTCGCTTGTCCTCTTTCGAGAGTTGCGCGATGGCGACGCGCAGAGCTTTGTAGAGATTCGTCTCGCCTCCGCCGTCGGCGGTCATAATGGCGAAGCCGATCTTGCTGCGGTCGGTGGTGAACGGCGTGAGCGTCTGGATTCTCTCCTGCATCGCTCCCTTTTTGCTGCGCGGCGACCAGAAGGCGATGACGGCGACGCGGTCTTCGGGCGCGAGCGCGTCAATGAAGCGCACGGCGGATTGTTTGAGCGTCTGGCGGAAAGTCAAAGTCGAGCCGGACATGTCGAGCAGCAACACGAGACTGAAGGGAGCGGAGGCCGGCTCGAAACTCAGGAGGTTCTGGCGCACGCCATCTTCATAGACCACGAAGTCGTTGCGCGAAAGGTCTGTCACCGCGCCGCCGCGACGATCCGCCACGCCGACGTTGAGCTGGACGAGATTCGACTCGATGCGCTCGACCGGATCGTCCTGTTCTCCTTTTTGCTGCGCCGAAGCCGTCGCGCTGCACACGGACAGGACGAGCAGGAGCGTCATGCAGAATCTTTTGAGTAAAGAAATTTGTGCGGGAAAGTCTGGAAAAATCATTGAAAAATTGTTCTTGCGCGGGCGATAGTATGCCGTTCGCACTAGACGTTTGCAAGCCGCGGACGGCGTCGCGACATCGCCACGGACGCTTCAAAAATTGCTGTTGAGACGGAGAGAAAGACACCTTAGCGCGCCGTTCAATCTCATCAGTTCACACACACTAACGGACTCTTACGGTGCTTCGCGGCGAGTGAAAGTTGCCAGAGGAGAAGGAAAGTAAAAAGGCAAAAGGTAAAAGTGAAGACGAAAGACAGACGGCCTGTCTTCTTCCTTACTTTTACCTTTCGCCTTTTTACTTTTGCCTTCTTACCTCTTGCCCTGTCTGGCCTGGCGGCGCGGGTTGGGTGCGGTGGCGGCGCTTGTAGGTTCGGGGGCGGCGACGGGGGTTGGAAAGGGGACGGGCGAGGGCGCGCTTTTCGCGGCGAGGTTGCCGCTGTTGTTGCGCGAGCGTCGTGCCTGCGCGCGTTCCGTTTCGACGGCGGCGGTGCGTCGCGCTTTTTCGATACGCTTGCGCGGGACGAGTTGGAAACGCAGTTCCATCTCCTGCGATACTTTGTAGATATGCTTGGCTTTGGAGCCGCGCTCGGCGCGCTTGATGACTTCTTCGGTCTCCAAAAGCTCGGCGCGATCTTCTTTGTCAATCCAGATATAAAATGCTTCGGTCATCTCTCTCTTCACCTCCAGACGTATGAGCGCGCCCAGATCAGCCGGCCTCGCGATGGCCGGAATCGTGTATGACGCGATGGGTAAATAACGGCGCGCAGACGGCGACGCAGCGGATTCTTTCGGATGCTCGGTTTCCTGCGCGCGCCGCGCGGCGTAGTAGTTCGAGACGAGCGCGTCCACTTCGTCGCGATGCTCGTCGTAGTAGAGCGCGAAATCGTGACAGCGCGTGCGATAGACGCAGTTCACCGAACAGACGAGCGCGTCTTTGAAGTGCGCGTAACGATTGCAATAAAGTTTTAGACGCATCAGCTTAAAAGTGCGCGTGCGGGAAAACACCGGCGAGACCAACATGCTCAAAAGGCGACGGCCTCGCGCTCGGTTTTCGTGTGCCGGGAGCAGTCAGTACTATAACACGCGCGTGCCGTCCGTGCAACAACAGGCTGTGCGTGAAACATCATGCAAACATGTATTTACTTCAACTCGCAGACGGGTATAATGCGCGTCGCGGATTGCAGCAGACTCAACTGTTGGCCGCCAATTCTTGCAGAGGCCACTTCCCGAACGACGCATCTCGTACCCTTGCGTCCTCACCGGAAAGGAGATGTCTTCCATCAATGTACAAACCAAACTTTTGCGCCGAATGCGGCGAGCGAGTCGCGCGCGAGCGTTGGCGTCTGTGGACGAGCCGGCGTTTTTGTTCCGGCTGTGACGTGCGTTTTCGACGGCGACGAATTTTCGCCCCCCTCGCCTTGATCGCCGCGCTCTTGAGCGCAGGCTTCATTGCCGGACGCACCGCGCGTCCAGCTTCTCCGCCGCTTCTGGTCGAGCGCGGGGAGCTTTCTCTGGCTCCGTCACAGAAAGAGTTCGTCCCGGCGCGGAAGGCGGACGCCGCAACGACTCAAGAGGTGACGAAGGGCGAAGATAGTTCGCGGCCTGCTTCGACGACGCCCGCGCCCTCTTTCGGCCCCGACGGCACGGCGAGCGAGCGCCCGACAGACCCCAACGAAATCATCTCCATCTGCGGCGCGCGGACGAAGAAGGGCACGCCCTGCCAGCGTCGCGTGCGCGGCACAGGCCGTTGCTGGCAGCATCGAGGTCTGCCGGCGATGTTGCCGGCGTCGAAGTTAATCGTGCCGAACTGAAGAAGCGCGGAAGGTCAGGGGGCAGCCCGTCTGCCGTGTCAATGTTCGGAATAAAAAAGCGTGACACGAGATGCATATTCGTGCTATTAAATTATTTCCAACACGATCATTGAGGGAGAGCGATGAGCGAACTGCTGCGATTCGGCGTCAGCGTCGAGGAAGAACTGTTGTCGAGCTTCGACCTGTTAGTGAGCGAGCGTGGCTACGCCACACGCTCCGAAGCCCTGCGCGATTTGATGCGCGACGCGCTCGTTCAATCGAGGCTTGAAGGGCAACCGGAAGGGACGGAGGGGCTGGGCAGCCTGACGCTGGTCTATGACCATCACGCGCACGACCTGACCGACAAAATGGCCGGACTCCAACATGACCATCACGCGCTCGTCGTCTCCGTGCTGCACGTCCACATCAGCCACGATGATTGCATGGAAGTGATCGTGCTGCGCGGGGGGATCGGCCAGATACGCCTGCTCGCGGACTCTCTGCTCGGCTTGAAAGGCGTCAAGCATGGAAGGCTTTTCGTGACGGTTCCAACGCACGCCATCACAAAGCGCGGCGGAGCGAGTCAGGCGCATAAACATCCGCACAAACACGATCAGCCGCAGCGCACCGGCCACCGGCACGGGTAAAGTTATCGAGGACAGGTAAATCTTGCGGCGACGTAATTGACCAACACGCGCCGCACATTTTTGGACATGACGTGCTACGCATTCGACATTGGTAACACGAGGTTAAGACGTGTGACCCGCTCAAGACTCACAGGCTTTCATCTTCTCAGGAGATAGAACCATGCACAAACTCTCAATCGCCCTTATCAGCCTTATGCTGCTCAACTGCGCCGGCACGACGGCGGGCGCGCAAACTCCTTTCAGCGGCTCGCTCGTCAAATCGGTGAGCAGGTTCAACGCGCCGCATCAACGTCAACAGGGAAGCGAGACGCGCACGCTGTCCGGCGTCGTGCTCTCGCAGCAAAACGAGTTGGTGCCGAACGTTTCCGTCGTCGTTCGCACGGGCGCGGGCGAGCAGCGAACCATGACGGATGCGGGCGGCGCGTTTCGCTTGAGTGTGCCCGCCGGAGGCGCGCTGGCGATCAGGTTCGAGGGCCGGAACATCACAACGCTTGAGCAAACTATCAAGCCCGGCGAGGCGACGGAAAATCTTCAGTTCAAAATCACGCTCACTCCTTCAGCTATTCAAGAGAGCGTCGTCATTGACGCCAAAGTCTTAGACCCGACGATTGACCGGCGCAACGACGCGATTTACAAAGGCACGTTGTTCGAGCGCGACGATCAAATCATTCAAACGCTCAACGCCGGCATCAACGTCGGGCAGCACGAGGGCGGCGGCAAGTCGCTCGAAGTCCGACGCTTCGGCTACAACCTCGATCACGGCGGCGTCAACGGCGGCGTCAAATTCGTGGTTGACGACATCCAGCAAAATCAGGCGTCGCAGGGACACGGGCAAGGCTATCTCGGTCAACTCAAGAGCCTCATTCCCGAACTCGTTGACAACGTCGAAATCTTGAACGGGCCGTTCAGCCCGCAGTACGGCGACTTCTCTGGCCTCGGCGTGGTGCGTATTCATCTGAAAGAATCGCTGCCCGACCAACTCACTTTGCGTTTTCAAGCCGGAGCTTTCAACGAGCAGCGCGCGTTCCTCGCCTACAGCCCGCGCATCGAGCATGTGGACTCCTTCATCGCTTACGAGAAGTCTCGACTCGACGGCCCGTTCATCAACAAAGGCCGCTACAATCGCGACAACATCACCGGCAATTACACCTGGCATCTGGACGAGCATCAGGCGCTCGGCGTCAAACTCAACTTCGGGCGCAACGACTTTTTCTCATCCGGCCAGATTCCACTGGACTTGGTCGCGAGCGGCGAGCTTGATCGCTTCGGCTTCATTGATCCGAGCAACGGCGGGCGCGTCCGCACGTTTATCCTCGGCGGTTATTACGGCAAAGATTGGGACGACGGCAGCAGTCTCAAACTCGACGCATACTTGACGCGCTCGCGCTTCGACCTCTTTTCCAATTTCACTTTCTTCACCAACGATCAGGAGCGTGGCGACGGCATTCAACAGCACGACTCGCGCCTACAGGAAGGTGGCAGCGCGCAATACGTTCACCCTTACAAACTCTTCGGGCGACAGATGCTCTTCACCGCCGGCGGCAACGTGATGTTGAGCCAGATCAATCTTGGACTTTTTCAACAGCAAAACCGGGACCCCTTCTTCGCCACCACGAACGCGCACGTTGACGTGAGCAATGCCGGCGGTTACGTGCAGCAACAGATGGACTTCGCGGGCGGACGCCTGCACGTTGACTTGGGACTCAGGTACGACTATTTCCGCTTCAAGGTCGCGGACAAAATCGCGCCAGACTTGTCGGGCGCGCGCAACTCCGGTCGCATCCAGCCGAAAATCAACGTCGCCTATACGCCTTCCACACATCTGCCGCTGACTCTCTACGTCAACTACGGGCGCGGCATCAACAGTCAGGACGCGCGCGGCATCATTCGCGGCGCAACTGGCAATCAGGCGGAGCCGAATCAGCCGACGCCGATTCAAGGGAGCGGCGACGGCACGGGGCCGCCCATCGCGACGACGGATTTTTACCAGACCGGAGCCTCTTACAATCGCAAGCGATTCTCCCTCAGCACGGACATCTTTCTGATAGACCACTCCAACGAGCAGGTCTATATCCCCGACGACGGGACGGTGGAGTTCGCGGGGCCGAGCCGCAGCACGGGCTACGAGTTCAAGGCTTCAGTCCAACTGACGCGCGTGCTCTCCGTCAACGGCGGGCTGACGCAGGTGATGAACTCTTTCTTTCGCGGCACGTCGCCCAGAGTCTATGTGGACAGCGCGCCGCATACGGTGGGCAATGGCGGCATCGTGCTCTCTGATTTCCACGGCTTCAACGGCTCGCTCGAATACCGGCACGTCGGCAACTACCGGCTCGACGGCGAGGACGCGGGCATCCGCGCGTCCGGGTTGGATGTGGTTGACTTGAGCGTTAACAAGAGTCTCCGGCGTTGGGTGGACGCCAACTTCTCTGTGGACAATCTTTTCAACAAACGCTACTTCGAGACGCAGAACTTTTTCGAGTCGCGGGCGCGACGGGGCGACCCCCTCATCACCCGCGTCCACGGCACGCCGGGCTATCCCTTCGGCGCGGCATTTGGACTGACGTTTCATCTCTTCAACAAAGACAAGTGAGAAACTGAAACGCGCCGGTTTGAGCAGCCGCTTATGTTTTGGGCAGGCTCTTCAAGTTTGGCGGCGATGCCATTTTTGCGCGTAGCGTTTATTCGCATCTACGCTACGCAGCCACCTTCCGGGCATCGCCGCCAAGACACACATCCATCACGGTTGATGTGAAACATCAAAGCGCGTTGCCATCAATGAGGAGCATTTGTAGATGAAAAAACAATTGGCGTGCGGCGCGATGCTGGCGTTGTTGCTCTTAACCGCGCCGGCCTTTTCACACGACTACTGGCTCAAACCCGAAGTCTTCTTCGCGCCGGTCGGTACGGCTTTGCCCGTGCGTCTCTACGTCGGCGATGATTTCAAAATCGAGGAAGAACGCCCGCTCCAAAAAGACCGCACCGTCCGCTTCGAGATGTTCTCGACGAAGGAAAAGTCAGAAGATTTGCTGGCCGAAGGACAGGACAAACAGACTCCGTCCACGCAGTTACATTTCACATCAGCCGGCAACTACCTCATCGCAATGGAGCGTAAGAATCAGCAGATCATGCTCGACGCCAAAAAGTTCAACGACTATCTGGCGGAAGAGGGTCTTGACTCGATCATCGTGCAGAGACAACAGAGGGGTGAGAGCGAGAGGCCGGGACGCGAGCGATACAGCCGCTACTTGAAAACGCTCGTGCAAATCGGCGACCGGCACAGCGACGTTTACCGGCGCGCGCTGGCGCAACGTCTTGAAATCATCCCGCGCGCGAACCCTTATCAACTCCAACGCGGCAGCACGCTCACGGTGCAAATCATTTTTGAGGGAAGGCCATTAGCCGGAGCAAAAGTCTTCGCCTACAATCGCCATCAAGAAACGATTCAGACGCAGGCCGCGCGCACCTCGAAGGACGGGATGGCAACTTTCAAACTCGACCAGCCGGGCGAGTGGCTCGTGCGTCTCGTGTATATGCGTCGCTGCGTGAATTGCGCCGAAGCCGACTGGGAAAGTTTCTGGGCTTCTTGTTCTTTCGGCATGAAGTGAACCCGGACAAGAAGAGAATTTAATGCACATTCCTGACGGTTATCTGAGTCCGCTGACGTGCGCCGCGCTGTACGCGAGCGCCGCGCCGTTCTGGTGGCTCGCGCTCAGGCGTGTCAAGCGTCTGCTGAACACGCGGCTCGTGCCCCTGCTCTCGGTCTTCGCGGCGTTCTCGTTCGTCATCATGATGTTCAACCTGCCGCTGCCGGGCGGCACGACGGGGCACGCCGTCGGCGTCGGCATCGCGTCCATCGTGCTGGGGCCGTGGGCTTCGATGCTGGCGATTTCCGTCGCGCTTTTGATTCAGGCGATCTTCTTCGGAGATGGCGGCATTACCGCCTTCGGCGCGAACTCTTTCAACATGGCCGTTGTCGGCTCGCTGGTGGCGTCGGGAGTCTATCGTCTCGTCGCTGGTCGCGCGTCTCTCAACTCTTCAAGGCGCGTTTTTGCGGCGGCGCTCGCGGGCTATGCGGCCATCAACGCGGCAGCCCTGTGCGCGGCCATCGAGTTCGGAATCCAACCCGCGCTCTTTCACGATGCGACGGGCGCGCCGCTCTACGCGCCGTATCCTCTGCACATCACGATTCCGGCGATGATGATTGGTCATCTAACTTTCGCGGGACTGGCGGAACTGATTATCTCCGGCGGCGTCGTGGCTTACCTGCAACGCACGGATTCGTCGCTTTTGAAACTGACCGCACCGCGCGCTTTATCGTCATCATCAACCTTCACGCGCGACGGTCACTCGGCGCGACAAAGCGGCTGGCGAGCCACGCGCCCGCTGTGGGTCGGACTCGCGGCCTTGATGATCCTGACGCCGCTCGGACTGCTCGCCGCCGGCACGGCATGGGGCGAGTGGAGTCCTGAAGACTTCAACGATCCGGCTGCGCGGCAGCAGATTGCTCTGTCGTCGGGAAATCTTGCGCCGCCCGCGCAGACGCCTGCCGGACTCGCGCGCCTGTCGAGCGTGTGGACGGCTCCGCTCCCTGACTACGCGCCGCCCTTCATGCACAGCGCGCGCTTCGGCTACGTCATGTCGGCGATGCTCGGCGTGGGTCTCATCATTCTCGTCTGCTTAATAATTGCGTGGCTGGCGCGCATCAGTCGCGGCGGCGGCAATGGTGATGAAGACGAAGACAGCGTGCGCGATGGGGCGACGGACGAAGACGCGCAGGCGGCCATCAGTCCGTCAGCGTCGAGCGAGAGTGAAGAAAAATTTCAATCACGAGATGGCAAGTAAAACTCAAGGCATGAGGGGTGAAGCTCGACGCACGGCGGATGAAACGCCGTCGCGTGATTCGCACAAGCGCGGGCGTCGCCGTCGGAGTTTCATCGAACGCACGCTCGAAGGTCTGGCGCGTCGCATGGATCGCGCGCTCTACGCCGAAGAGTTGGCGAAGGCGGGCGGCTTGCTTCAACGGCTCGACCCGCGCGTGAAAGTCATCGGGTTGTTGTTACTGCTGCTCGACGCGGCCTTGTCGCGCAGCGTGATCGTCATCTTGTGCATCTTCGGCGTGGCGTTGATACTGGCGATGCTCTCGCGCATTCCCATCCGCACGCTGGCGACGCGGGCATGGCTCGGCGCGTTATTGTTTACCGGCATGATCGCGCTGCCCGCGATTTTTATCACACCGGGGCGCGTTGTCTATCAACTGCCGCTGCTTCACTGGACGGTGACGGCGCAAGGGGTACAGAGCGCGCTCTATCTCATCGCGCGCGTCGAGACGGCGGTCACGCTCTCGCTCTTGCTCGTACTCTCGACGCTCTGGACGCACGTCCTCAAGGCGCTCTGGGTACTGGGCGTGCCGGCGGTCTTCATCGTGATTCTCGGCATGACATATCGCTACGTTTTTCTGCTCCTGCAAACCGCGCGCGACATGTTCGAGTCGCGCCAGAGCCGCATGGTCGGAACGCTCGACGGCGCGGAACGAAGACGGCTCGCCGCTGCCGGCGTCGGTGTCTTGCTGACGAAGAGTTTTTATTTAAGCAACGAGGTCTATCTGGCGATGCTGTCGCGCGGGTTTCGCGGCGAGGTCGAGACGCTCGACGATTTCAGGATGCGCTCGCGCGACTGGCTCGCGCTCGGCTGTTTCGTCACACTGGCGTCGCTCGCGTTCTGGTTCGGACGGCAGAGCTTCGATGCTTCTTTGATTTCACTTAACGGATGAGGATGTGCGCCCTTGTGTCAAATGTGATTTTCGATGTGCAGGATGTGACGTACCGTTACAACGATGTGACGGCGCTCGACGGCCTCACGCTCTCGATTAGAGAGGGGCAGCGCATCGCCATTCTCGGCGCGAACGGCTCTGGCAAATCAACGCTCCTGCGCCTGCTCGACGGGCTGTACTTCGCAGACGGCGGCGCGGTCTCGGCGTTTGGCGCGCGCGTGACGGAAGAGAGTTTGCGTGATGATGAGTTCGCTTTCGCGTTTCGTCGTCGCGTCGCGTTCGTCTTCCAGAACCCGGACGTGCAACTGTTCAACCCGACGGTCTTCGACGAGCTGGCGTTCGGGCCTCTGCAATTGCGCTGGCCGAAAAGCGAGATACGCCGGCGCGTCGGCGAAATCATGGAGACGATGGAGATCGCGCATTTGAAAGACCGCTCGCCGCATCGTCTCTCCGGCGGCGAGAAGAAGCGCGTCGCGCTGGCCTCCGTACTCGTGCTCGACCCGGAAGTGTTGTTGCTCGACGAGCCGACGGCGGCGCTCGACCCGAAGAGTCAAAGCCAGGTCATAGACTTGCTCGTCGGTTGGAGCGGCGGCGCGAAAACTATCGTTACCGCTACGCACGACCTCGACATCGTGGAAGACATCGCTGATTATTGCTACGTGTTTCAGCACGGGCGCGTCGTCGCCGCAGGAACTCCGCCGGAGATTTTATCCGACGAGCCTCTGCTTCGCCGCACCAACCTGATTCACGCGCATCGCCACGCGCACGCCACGGGCGAGATACACTCTCACCCGCACTTGCATCACCGGCACGAGCATTAGATTCGGAGACGCGCGAGGAGTTATCAACAGGGAAGGGGGCTTTAATTTTATGAGTCGCTGGCGCGGACGCTGGGAAGGTTATTGAGAACTCGCCTACACAGGCGGCCCCCCCGTGCGGGGGACAAAATTGATGGCATGGCGCACGCCGCCCGTGATGGCGAGCGTGGCAGCGGACGGCGGAAGCGTCGCGCCGCCCGAAGGCTCGCGCGTGCCGCAGGCGCAAAAGCGTCTGCACGAAGCGACGCGCGCCGCGTTGAACGCTGTCGCCGAAGATGTCAGGCGAGGATTGTTGGAGACGGTCGGCGTCGGCAGCCGTCTGGTCGAAGGTGAACGCGCGTCAGTCGTCCTCGAATTGCCGCCGGACACGGATACAGAGCAGATCGCGCGCGCGATTGATTTGGAAAACGTGGAGGCGTGGCGCGACGAGAGCGGGCGCGTACACGTCGGCATCGGCCCGTGGCACTCGACGAAGGACGTGGATCAAGCGGTGCTTTCGGTCATCAAGGTCGTCCACGTCATGCTCGGACTGCACGCCTCAGACACGCCGCAACCTAAAACTGTCGCGCAAAAAATCTTAGCCTCAATAGCGGAAATACTCTCTCTCCAACAACGCGCCACGCAGAACAAAGACGCGCCGCCTGACTAGACGGCGCGTCTCACATCAACTTACGTCAACACGCGCGCGAATTCGCTTACCAGCGAATTTGCAGAGCGACGACATACACCGCCGTTGAAAGATTAACGCGGCGGTGTGGCAGATGATGTCTTCGTCGGATTCATGTCCGTGCCGGGCTGCGTGAGTCCGCGATTGATGAGCACGCGAACTTCCGCGCGACGATTCTGCACGCGGCCTTCGCGCGTCGTGTTGTCGGCGAGCGGTTGCGCCGTCGCGCCGTAGCCGTAGGGCGTGACGATGCGACGCAAGGGAACGTGATGCGTCTCGACGAGATAGCGGACGACCGACTCGGCGCGTTGCTGGCTCAACTGCCTGTTCGCTTCCTTCGCGCGAAAATCATAAGCGTAGCCCGTCACCTCGAACATAAAACCCTTCGCGTCCTGCGAATACTTGGCGACCTCGTCGAGCGTGTGTCTAGCTTCGGGCGTGAGCATCGCGCTACGGAGTTTGAAATTGACGTTGAGGCTTTGTTGCGCGGTGAAATCGTCGAGCGAAGAGATGCGGTCGTTGGCGACTCTCACGCCCTCGACGGCTTTCGCGGCCTGCTCCTGCGCGGCGACCGCGCCGCCATTCGCGGCGTTCGAGACGGCGGCGAGTTCGTCAATCTGTCCTGACAGGCGTTGCGAATTTTGCTCGACGTTTTGAATGCGTCCCTCGGCTGTGCCGACGCGATTTTCGACCGGCGCGACGTTGGCGACAACGGCCTTCGCCGTCTGCAAGTCGCGGTCGGAGAATCTGATTTTCTCCGCGACGAGTTGGCCGGAGCTATCGCCGCGCCCTTCGACTTCCAGGTTCAATCCGCGCAGGATGGCCGTCTGCCCGAAGCCGGTTCCGCCGCCGAATGCGCCGCCCTTCGTCTTGACGCTCGTCTGATCGTTCAAGAGGACAATCGTCTCCACGCCCTTCAAATCACGCACGACGAAAGTGTCCGCGTCGCGCCGCATGACGATGCCTTTCACTTTCAACTTTTGTCCCGACGTGATGGTCGTCGTCGCCGCGTGCATGTTCGAGGCGGCAGACTTTGTGCTGTCGGTTTGCGCGAAGGCGAATGACGAAAGCGCGAGCGTCAAGCAAAGCGTGACGCCGAATGAGCGAAATATTTTGACGTGGTTGAGCTTCATCTGTTTCTTCTCCATCCTTAAATTGACGGCGCTCTACGATGCTTGAGCTTGTGAGACAAACCAGCGTGCAAATCGCACGAGCGCGTAAATTGTCGAGCCGTGATTTTTTGTATCGGGGCAGGATACGCGGAACCGCGCGCCGCGTTGGTTGCGATTGACTTGCGAATTGAGTGCGGGCGCGTTGCGAATGATAAGAAAGAAGAAAGGGAGGCGATGATCGTCGCCTCCCTTCCAGTTTTGAAGACGGAGCGCGCCGTCTCTCTCGTTCCAGTCGTTTACTTTCTGTCCTTGAACTGGTCGTTGAGAATCGTGTGGCGGCTCGTGAGCGGAATCTGTCGCCCGCCGATGAAGAGATAGCGAATGTTCGTGCGCGGCTCAAGCAAATCGCCGTCCGTGATGACGAGATTGGCGAGCTTGCCCTGTTCAATCGAACCCATCTGATCGCTGACTCCCAGAATTTGCGCCGGGTAGAGCGTGACGGCTTTGAGCGCCTCTTCGCGCGGCAGGCCGAACGACGAAGCCATCCCGGCGTGGAACGGCAGGTCGCGGACGTGCGCGCCGCTGTCTCCGGTCGAGATGCAGAAGCGGACTCCTGCGGCTTGGAGCTTGGCGGCGTTCGAGTACATCTCGTCATAAGCATCATCTTCTCGTAGAGGCAGATTGAGCACGCTGTCGAGGATGACGGGCACGTTGTGTTCTTTAAGAAAAGATGCCGCGCGCCCCGCCTCGCTGCCGCCCATGATGATGGCTTTCAGTTTCATCTCTTCGGCGAAGCGGATGGAGGCGCGGATGTCTCGCTCGCGGTCGGCGCGGAAAATGACGGGACGCTCGCCGCGCACATAAGGGACGAGCGCGGCGAGTTGCAAATTCATTTCAGGACGCGGGACGGATTTCGGGTCGCGCGTGTAAGCGTCCTGCGCGCGCCCGTAGGCTTCCGCGTCGCGCAACATTTTTCGCAACTCTTCGACGCGGCGGTCGCGCGTGGCGAGAGCTTCGGGCGAGATGCCCTGCTGCGCCGCGAGGAAAGCCGCGAAGCCACCGCCGCCGCCGCCGATGCGCGGAAACTCGACGACCAGCGCGGCGAAAGGGACGACGCTCATCTCGCGCGGCGTCGTGCCGTTGAGATTGATGACGGCGGCCTGCCCGGAAATGATTCCGCCCTGCGGCATCGTGACGACGCTCGTGACGCCCGCGACGCGCGTCACGTCAACGTGCGCGCTGTGCGGATTGACAGCCCAGATGGCGGCGACGTTCGGATTCATGTCGCCGAGTTCGTTGATGTCGTTGGTCGCGCCGACGCTGCTGATTTCGCTCAAGCCCATCGTCGTCTCGGCGTCAATCATGCCGGGAAAGACGGAGAGGCCGCGCGCGTCAATCTCGGTCGCGCCTGCGGGGACTGTCGCGCTCGCGCCGATGGCGGTGATGCGTCCGTTGCTGATGACGAGCGTGCCGCCCTCGATGTCTGCGCCGCTGACGGTGACGATGCGCGCGTTGCGGATGACATAGTTGCCGGGCGTGGCGCTCATCGTCTGCACGGTCGGGCTGGCGATGTTCTGCGCGGAAGCATTGAACGCGAAAGCGACTGACAGGCAGGCCAGCGCGAAGATGTTAATGACGGCGGAAGCAGCAGCGGAGGCGACAACGGCGAATCCGGTTCGCGTTGAAATGTGGTGTGGTGTGTTTCTCATCGCTGGTTGTCTCCCTCGTCCTGCACGTCGTCCTTGTCGTCGTAGGCGCGGCGCGGCGGGCGCGGTGCGTTGGGCGTCGTGCCTGCGCCACCGGCGGGCGGCTTGTTGGCGTCGGCCTGCTCAAGCGTCTTGCGCTCTTGTTCGAGTTGCGCGCGATGCGCGATGTCCTGCGTGCGGTCGAAGAAAATGTCGCCGTCAATGAACGTGGTTTCGACGCGCGAGTAAATGCTCAACGGATTAGCCGTCCAGATGACGAGGTCTGCGTCTTTGCCCACGTCAATCGAGCCGACGCGCGCGTCTATGCCAAGCTGCATCGCCGGGTTGAGCGTGACGAGCCGCAAAGCTTCCTCTTCGGTCAGCCCGCCGTAGCGAATCATCTTGGCGGCGTCAATGTTGAGGCGGCGCGCGCGCTCGTCCGAGTCGGAGTTGACGGAAGTGACGACGCCGTGTCTGGTCATAATCGCGGAGTTGTAGGGAATCGCATCGTAGGCTTCGACTTTGTAGCCCCAGAAATCCGCGAAGGTGGAAGCCATCGCGCCGTGCCGCGCGAGTTCGCCCGCGACCTTGTAGCCTTCGAGGACGTGCTGGAACGTCCTGACCTTGAAGCCGAACTCGTCCGCGAGATTGATGAGCATGACGATTTCGTCGGCGGTGTACGAGTGCGAGTGGACGAAGCGTTTTCCTTCGAGCACTTCGACGAGCGGCTCAAGCGTCAGGTCGCGGCGCGGCGCGACGAGATTTTTTTCTCCGCGCGCGCTGGCGGCGCGATACTCGTCCCAATCGCGCTTGTAATCACGCGCGCGCGCGAACGCGCCGCGAATCGTTTCTTCGACGCCCATGCGCGTCGCCGGGTAGCGCGGCGGCTGGCCGGGAATCGTCGGGAAGTTGGAACGCTTCGGATTTTCGCCGAGCGCAAATTTGATGCCTGGCGGCGCACCGGGAAAAATAAATTCAGCGGCGGGACGACCGTACTTGAACTTGACCGTCGTACTCTGGCCGCCGATGGAATTGCACGAGCCGTGCAGCAGCAACGCCGCCGTGACGCCGCCGGCGAGTTCACGATAGATGTCTATCGCCGTCGGGTTGAGGATATCCTGCGTGCGCGTCATCGAAGTGACAGACTGCGTGCATTCGTTGACCGAGCCGTCCATCATCGAGTGCGAGTGCGCGTCAACGATGCCGGGCAGGATGAACTTGCCCATCGCATCAATCACGCGCGCGCTCGCCGAGGCTTTCAAGTTTTGCCCGACGGCGGCGATCTTGCCATTTCGGATGAGCAGGTCGCTGTTGGCGAGCGTGCCGTGCGAGACGGTCAGAATCGTCGCGTTGCGAATCAAAGTCTCGCCGCCGCTCTGTGGCTGTTGCGCGCCGCTACTGCGTGCGGCATCTCTACGTCCAGTCTGCGCCTGCAGCAGCGACGAGGACGCGCCGCCAAGCAGCGTCAAACAAATCGCGAATGATAAAAGTCTCTTCATATTATTCCTCGAAAACAGTGATGAGTGATGAGTGATAAGTGATGAGTAAGAAGTTTGCTCTTATCACTCATCACTTATCACTCATCACGGCATTTAAGGATTGCTGCGCGTTCCGCTGAACGGCACCTGGCCGCGCGGCGTGGTGACAGTTCCATTCATCGTGTCACCGCTAACCGTGCCTTCGTAATTGAAGCTGATGGCCTGTCCTTGAAGTTCGAGCGTGGTGGAGAAACGAAAAGTGTTATCCGTCACCGCGCCGCCGGCGATGTCTGCGGAGCCGAAGCGGCTCTCGATGCGTCCCGACAGATTCGCGCGCTGCTGTTGCAGGATGAAAGTGATGGGAATCGGCGTCTGCCCGAACTCAACATTGGTTGACCATGTACCGGACAGATTGAGTGTCGTTGTCGCGTTGTCCGACGATGCGGGAGGCGTCGTTGTTGTCGGCGGCGTCGTGCCGGGACGAGCGGGCGGCGTGTCGCCCGCGCCGGGCGTGGCGGAAGGCGCGGGTGTCGTCGTTGCGCCGCCGCCGCCACCCCCTCCGCGCGTGCCGGTGAAGGTTCCGGGGCCACGCCCGATGACCTGCACCGTGCCGCTCATCCCGTTGCCGTTGAGCGTGCCCGTAAAATTGGCGTCCGTCGTCTGCGTGCCGGGGCCGGGCAGCGTGACGGGCACGGTGAAACGGATGTCTGCGCCGTTGAGCGTGCCGGTCGCAATCTGGCCGGAGCCGAGTTGACCTTGAATCGAGCCGGAGAGTCGCTCGCCCTGCTGTTGCAAAGTCAGAGTCATCGTCAACTCGGATTCTTTCCCCGCGCCACCGAGGTTGATGTTGACGACCCAAGTGCCGCTCGCGCTCGCTGCGCCGCTCGCCGGAGTTGTCGCGGCAGCGGGCTTCAAGTCAACAGGTCGCCCGTCAATGAAGACGTGCGTAATCGCGCGCGTCTTATCGAAGAGGTCGCCGCGCGTGACGGTCAGGTTCGCGATCTTGCCCGTTTCAATCGTGCCGAGACGGTCTGCGACGCCGAGCATCTCCGCCGTCCGAGAAGTCATCGCGCGCAAAGCTTCATCACGCGCGAGTCCCTGCTCGACGGCTTTCGCGGCGTTCGTCAAAAAGTCCGTCATCGTCGTCATGCCGCCGGACTGGAAAGCGAAAGGGACGCCCGCCGCCGCCAGTCGCCCGGCGGTCTTCGGCGCTTCGACGCGCTCGCGCAAAACACGCACGGGGTCTGGGTCGGCGTCGGGCGACGCGGCGGTCGTGCGCTTCGGAAAGTTGAGAGAGAGCAGGACGGGCACGTTCATCGCCTTCAGGCGCGGGGCGACGCGGTCGGCCTCCATGCCGCCGTTGATGATCATTTGCAAATTGAACTCGCGCGCCAGATCGAGCGCGCGGTCAATCTCGCGCGCGCGGTCGGCCTGCATCACGACGGGCATCTGTCTGGCAAGGACGGGCTGCAAGGCGGCGAGCGACTTGTCCACATCGGGGCGACGCAGGCCGCGCGGATTGCGCGCGTAAATCTCATTCGCTTCGCGATAGCGTTGCGCGTCGAGCAGGAGTTGACGAATGGAAGAGAAGACGCCCATCAGAGAGCCGGGATACTGGCCTGAGCCGAGCGGCGTTAGTCCGACGTAGAGCGCGACGGGCGTGCGAATAATCATTCCCTGCGGCGTGTCGCCCGCGAGATTGATGAAGGCCGACTGGCCGAGAAAAATGTTGCCGCGCGGGACGGTCTGCGCCGCTGTGATGCCAGCCGCGCGCGCCGCCTCGATCTCCGCGCCGCCGGGATGAATGATGTCGGCGGCGAGAATCTCAGGTTGGAGTCCGGCCAACTGCGTCGAGTTGGGCGAGGTGGCGGAGGGCGCGGTCGGCGGCCCGAAGAGTCCGGCGAAGCCGCCGCCCAATCCGCCCGCGCCTCCGCCGGGCTGCGGCGTCGGACGCGGAATGCCGAGCGTCGTGCTCGCGTCAATCAAACCGGGATAGACGGTCAGCCCCGCGCCGTCAATGACGCGCGCGTCGGGCGGCGCGTTGACGCGGTCTCCAACGGCGATGATGAGGCCGTTGCGGAAGACGACTGTCCCGCGCTCGATGGTCTGTCCCACGCCGGTGACGATGCGCGCGTTCGTGATGGCGTAAGTGTCAAGTCCCGTCGCGCTGCGTTGCGCGACGACGCGCGAGGGCAGCGCGAGCCATGCGGCAGCGGCGAAGATGGCGATGACGAACGCGGCGAGAAATCTAGTGTGACTGCTGTTTCGCATAAACTTTCAACTCTCTGAACTGACGTTTCTTTGCCGGCGCACGCGATTCCTTGCACGCGAGAGCGTGCCGGCGGCAAGCGTGTTCTCTGTGGCGAGTGTCGAGCGCGTACAAATTTTTGGGACGGCTTCGGGATGTGGGAACGCACCCGGCAAGGAAATCAACTCGCGCCGGCAAAGTGCGTGGGACGGAGAAGACGACTGTTGACGTGTGCGTGTGCTGCTACGCGGCAGCCTGACGGAAAGTTTCGCCGCGCGCGAAGAGCAGAGATGTCATTGGAGGAAGAGGGAAGAAAGAACGTTGGCGCGAGCCGCGCTGCCGTCACCCGCGCCGACGTTCCTTCCGCCCTTGATCCTTACGCTTGCACGCCCGTGCGTTACTTCTTCATGTTTGGGTTGTTGGTGTTGCCGCTTGCGCTCACGGCGAGCTTATTGGTGACGCTCTTGACGCCGTCAACTTTCTTGGCAATGTCCACGGCTCTGATTTTCTGGTTGCCGTTGGCGACCGAACCGGAGAGCGTGACGACGGCGTTGTCCACGTCCACGTTGATGGTTGAATCGCGGAGGTCATCAGCGCTGACAAGGGAAGCGTGAACCTTCGTCCACAGCCATCCGTCGTTGACGCCTGTGCCGATGCTGCGTCCGGCCTTTTTGGCATCATCCGAGTAAGAAGTTTTGTTCTTCTCGTATTCGTCGCGCGTCATGTTGGCGTTGTAGGTCATGGCGCGGTTGGCGTTCATGTTTGTGTTCATCGCCATGTTGGTATTCATATTGGCGTTCATGTTGGCGTTCATCGCCATGTTGGCGTTGTTGGTGTTATCGCCACCGCCGCAACCGGCGGCCAGCATCGCCGCCAGAGTGATGCCCGTCGCGAGCGCAATCAGTTTGATCTTGTTCATAGTTTCTCCTGTGTTTCGTCTTGTCGGAAATAAATTCAACCCGCGCTGTGAAAATCCGTGACACGACACAGCAATCAAACCCGACGGTTTTTTGCGCCGTATCCAAAACTCCCTGCAAGCGTATGGGCGTGGAACTTGCGCTCATCTTAACGCCGCCGGGCGAAGACGACAAGAGAGAATGAGTGCGCGGCACGAAATTCAGGGCGGGACAGGCGAGACTCGGCGTGCCAGGGTTGAGACGCGCAGAAGGGCGTCGAGACGCGCGTCTCGACGCCCTTCTGCGGCGTACCCGTGCAGCCAGCAAGAAGCCGGCGAACCTCAAACGTTCAAAGTCCGAACGTCTGCGGGGAGATTAGTGATTCATGTTCGACTTCATGTTCGCGTTCGACATGTTGCCGTTCATGCTGTGGTTCATATTGCCATTCATCGCCATATTGCCGTTCATGTTCGACATGTTGCCGTTCATGTTCGACATATTCGTCGTGGTCGTCGTGGTGGTGGTGACCATGTTGGCGTTCGAGGTTGTCGAAACGTTAGTGGTCGTTTTGTTCATGTTGCCGGCCATGTTGGCGTTGTTGGTGTTGTCGCCGCCGCCGCAACCGACGGTGAACGCGGCGAGGGCTGTGCCCGCGACGAGTGCTGCAAGTGTGCTCTTCTTCATGTTGTCTCCTGAGATTTAATGTTCTATAGAACTAAAACTACGACCCCCGGAAACGTTCAACGCGCCCCATCTTCCGGAAGAGTGGCGCGCCTTCGTCTTGTAAGGACGACGCGGAATCCGTGGGCTGGCCTGAAGCCGGACGGATATTATTCAATTATTGACCTAATACGCAAGATGGAAATGGCAAAAAAGTGTAAAGATTCAAGAAAGTTTCTGACGGCAGCCACTCCGCACCGACCCGTCTTGCGTCATGCCGGCAGCTTTTTCAGGTCGCGGCAACTCTTAATCAGTGAATAGACTGACTACTTTTCACTGACTACAATCTACTGGCTACTGACTGCGCCTTTTCACCACTTGACCGTGCCTTCTTTCGACGTGTCTATCTGCGCCATGTCGGAGGTCGCACCGCCGCCGAAGAAGAAAGCTTTCATATTATCGAAGAGGAAATTCTGCGCGTCCTCTTTCATCAGGTCGAGGCCGTAGTGGTTGATGATCATGTTCTGTTTCTGGAGCCATTCGGCCCAGCACGGCTGGCAAATTTGCGTCCCGATCTGCTGACCCACCTCGTTCGGGAAAGGCGCGTAGCCGAGCGCGGGACGCTTTTTTTCGCAACGCGCGCATTTGATTTCTTCAGCCATCGAAAACTCTCCTTGAAAATTGCCGTGTGAATAAAATCTCGTTCGTGTGGATAAAATATCACATGGCGCGCGCCGTCGTCGCAGATGCCTAGCGGCTCGCCGCGTGGTTCGCTGCTTCGGCGGCGCGGATGGCGGCGATAACCTCATCGTCTTTGGGGCGAAAGAGCGAGAGCGGCTGCACTTTGCGATAACGAATAACGCCCGCGCCGTCAATCACGACGACGGCGCGCGCCGTTCTTCCGGGAATCCACGACGACGCGCCGTAGAGTTTCGCCACTTCGCTATTTGTGTCGGCCAGCAGTCGAAGCGGCAGTCCGTGATGCTCCGTGAATTTTTGATGCGACTCGACGGTGTTCGGCGACAGGCCGACGACCTCCGCGCCCGTCGCTTGATATTCCTCCCAGCGGTCGCGCACGGAACACAACTGTCTGGTGCAGATGGGCGTCTCGTCGCCCGGATAAAAAAGGAGCACGACGACGCGCCCGCGCATGTCCGACAGACGCCACTGTGCGCCGTCGCCGTCCTTCAAATTAAAATCAGGAGCCTGTTCGTTAACGTCTGTTCCGGTTGCTGCCATTTTATCCTCTGTGAATGGTTGGGAGTCTGAAGCGTTGAGACTCAAGGTTGGAAATCGCGTATATCCTTGAACGGTTTCTCGCTGTCGTTGAAGTCGGGGCGATAGTAATGCGAAGCGCCATCGTACTCCTGCATCCAGCCTTCTTCCATGCCGAGCGCGTCGAGCGCAGAGACGGCCTTGAGCCATTCGGATTCGGTGATACGGCGCGAGAGGAGCATGTAACGCTCGTCGGTCGCGGCTTTGTTCGTCGCGTAATATTGCGCCATCAGAGAGACGGCGACGCGCGGACTCAAGCTCGCGCGTATCCATTCAAGAGACTCGCGCACGCCCGCGATGTCGTTGGGCAGCACGAGCAGGCGAACGACGAGTCCGCGCCGGAGCAGCCCCGCTTCGTTGAAGACTAAGGCGTCGCCCGTCTGACGATACATCTCTTGGAGTGCGGCGCGCGCGTGTTCCGTGTAGCCGGGAACTTTTGAATACGTGTAGCCGTCCGCAGAGTCTGCGTATTTCAAATCGGGCAGGTACACGTCAACAATTCCGTCGAGCAGGCGCAGGACTTCGAGCGAATCGTAGGCGTTGGTGTTATAGACAATCGGTAGATGAAAGCCGCGCTCGCAGGCAATAAGCGCCGCGCGCGCGAGCTGCGGCGCGAAGTGCGTTGGCGAAACAAAGTTAACGTTGTGGCAGCCGCGCGCTTGAAGCTCAAGCATCATTTCGGCGAGACGCTCGTGCGTCACTTCGTTTTTGAGTTGCGTTTTATGCGTCTGCGAAATCTGGTAGTTCTGGCAATAGACGCAGCGCAGATTGCAGTTGCCGAAAAAGATGTTGCCCGCGCCGTGCGTGCCCGTGAGCGCGGGTTCTTCGCCGAAGTGCGCCGTGTAAGACGAGACGATGGGGAGACTCGCCGAATAGCAGCGCGCGAGTTCTCCGCGCGTGCGATTGTTGCCGCAGTCGAGCGGGCAGACCGTGCAGCGTTCGAGCAGGCGTTCGAGCGACGCGACGCGCCGCGCGAGTTCGCCCGTTTCGTAAAGCGCGAGATATGAAGGACGCTCTCTCATGGTTGGCGTTTGAGTGTCAGACGATTGTGGTGCGGGCTGTGTTGCTGGACGAGATCGGCGGGCGCGAGGGCGCGACCGAGCTTCCAGATGAAGTCCATTTCCTGTCCGAGCGCGCGCACCGCGAGCCGCGCCTCGAAGATTAAGAGCGTGCTGCCGTAAGAGAGACACAGCGCGCCGAGCAGTCCGAGCGCGACCGGAATCCAGTAAGTGTACTGCGCGCCGCCGATGGCCGCGACGACGCCGATGGAGATGCTCGTCAGCACGAAGATGCCGACCGAAGTATAGAAGACCGTCATGCAGCGTTGGAGTATGCGCGCGCGGCTCGTCAGCATGTCGAGCAGGCTGAAGATGAGAGCGCGTCTCTCTTCTTTCAACTCCATTTGCCCCTCGCCCTGCGTCAACTCCTCGAAATCGGCGGAGAGCGTGCGGACGCGGTCAATCACGCGCGACAGTCTGGTCGTCGTCGAGAGAATCAGCGTGCCGCTCGCCGAGATTAAAACGGCGGGCGTAATCATCGCCGTCAACACGGCCAGAGCTGAAGAGAGTGCGTCCATACTGCGTCGCGCGGGCTATCAATCCTTGCGGGTTTCGCCCCCGCGCATTCTATACGACGGGCGGAGGCGGTGCGAGCGCGCGGAGATTTTCGACGCCCGCCAAAATTTTTTGCGGCGCGCGTGAAAGAGTAGTTTGCGACGCTCGAAGTTATGATATTCTGCGCCGCAAACGGCACGTCTCTGACGAGCTAAAATTTTTGACATAAGGGGTGATCTCTCCGCGAAGGAGAGGTCTGCCTCACACACAAGGAGGAACACAAGAGATGTCCAGCGAACGTGACAATGACGACGATGTGACTGGCAGCAGAATAGACGTGGGCGGCGGCGCGGGCACAGACGCCGGCGCGGGACGCTCTGCCGGAACAGGCAGCAGTAGTGGCGACAGCAGCGGCGGCGACAGCGACGTTGGTGATGAAGATAGCGAAGATGATGGCGGCCATCATGGTGGACAGGCCATCGGACGCGCCACGGGCATCGGCTCTGGAACGTCTGGCGGCAGCGCATCCTCGACGAGCAGCAAGAGCAGCAGCAGCAGCGCATCTTCCGGCGCGAAGGGCGGTGGCACGGCGGGCGCGGGCGGCGGCATCTCAGGCGGAGGCTCGTCCAGCAAAGGCGCATCGTCGAGAGCCGGCGCGAAGGGCACGTCGAAGACGGGCGCAGCCAGCAAAGGCAGTGCACAACAAGGGGCGGCGCGCAGCGACGCGGGCACAAGCAAAGGCGGCGCGTCGAAGGGCGCGGGCGGTGGGAGCGGCGCGAGCAAAGGCGGTGCATCCAAGTCGGGTGCAGCCAAAGGCAGCGCGAGCAAAGGCAGCGCCACGAAAGGTGGCTCGTCTAAAGCCAGCGCGAGCGGCGGCGGCAGTAAAAGCGTAGCCGCGAAGAAGTCCGGCAGCAGTGGTGGCGGCGCGTCAAAAGGCAGTGCGTCCAAAGGCGCAGCTAAAGGCAGTGCCGGAAAAGGCGGCTCATCGGCGAATGCCGGTAAAGGCGGCGGCATTAGCGCGACACGCGGCGGCTTCAGCGGCGCTGGTGGCGCGAAGAGCGGCAACAAAGGCGCAAGCAAAGGCGGCGCAACCAAAAGCGGTGCAAGCAAAGGCGGCGGGAAAGCTGCCGCAGGTAAAGCTGTCGGAGGCGGCAGTCGTGCCTTAGGCGCGAGCAAAAGCAGCGGCAAGGGTGAGGTCAAGAGTAGCGGCGGCGGTGGACGAGGCGCATCCTCCGGCGGCGGCAAGGGCGGAAAGAAAAACGCCGGCAAAGGCTCGCGCAAAGGAGGCTACTAGTTACGGTGAAAAAGACCTCGCCGTGAAAGTCGCCGAAACAGCCGGACGCACTGTCGGGCGCGTCGCGCGCACAGTCGCCGGCGTCATTGAAACTCTGACCGGCGCGGGCAAAAAGAAACGCTGACTCAGAGCAAAAGCAGTGACGAGTGATGAGTGACAAGTGACGAGCAGGAAGAAGGAAAACCTGTCTTTCGCTCGTCACTTGTCACTCATCACTCGTCACTTTTTTTATGCGTCTCTGGCTCTCGAAAAACAGCGAAGTTCCACTGCGCGAGCAACTCGTCCGGCAGGTCATGCTCGGCGTCATCAGTGACGATCTCAAGCCGGGACAACGCCTGCCTTCGACGCGCGAATTGGCGCGACGCTTTCAGATTCATTCCAACACGGTGAGCGCGGCTTACAGAGACCTTGAGCGGCGCGGCTGGCTGGAGTTTCGCAAAGGCAGCGGCGTCTATGTGCGCGGCTTCGCGGACGACGCGACAGCGTCCGCGACAACGAACACGCAACACTCCGCGCCGCCCGGACTCGACGCGCTCATCTCCACCTTCCTCAACTACGCGCGCGCGCGAGGGTTCACGCTCAATGAAATTCAGACGCGCATCAAGCGTTGGCTCGAACTACAGACGCCCGACCACTTTCTCGTCGTCGAGCCGGACGCGGGCTTGCGCGAGATTCTATTGGCTGAGATCGAAGCGGCGACGAAGTATCCCGTGCGCGCCGCCGCGCCGGAAGAATTTGCGCGCGACGACGGTGGAGATGTCAACGAAGGTGACGACAGCGGCGCGCATCTGCTGCTGGCCGGCGCTGCCGTCGTCGCGCTCTACGCGCAAGCGGAAGAGTTGCGCGCGATTTTACCGTCGGGCACGACGCTTCTTCTCATCCACGCGCGCTCGGTTGCCGAATCGCTGCAAGGCCAGAGCGTGCCCGCGCCGGACGCGCTCATCTCCGTCGTCTCGCGCTGGCCGAAGTTTCTCGAATGGGCGCGCGTCGTCCTCATCGCGGCGGGCGTTGACGCTTCGGCCTTGAGCTTCCGCGACGCGCGCACCGACGGTTGGGAGAGAGGACTCGTCACGAGCGCATTCGTCATCACCGATACGCTCACCGCCCGCGCGCTTCCGACAAATTGCGACGCGCGCGTCTTCCGCATCATCAGCGACTCGTCGCTTGCGGAACTGCGTCGCTTCGTCGAACAATTTCTGACAAGTTGAAATTTGAAACGGTCGCCCGTCCGGGTCGTGAGCCGCTTTCGACGCGAGATGCTCTATGATGTGTGACGATGGGCGCGCTTAGGATTCATCCCTGTCGTTGTTGATGCGTGCAGCATTCGGTAAGCCTTCGGAGAAACTATGGCAGAAGACGACAACAACCTGTCGCGCGAAACTCTCTCGCAACTCGTCGAGCGGCTCGACTTTCTGGAGCAGGCGCTGAGGCAGAACACGCAACGCCTTCACCACATCGAGCAATACCTCGCCGCGCGCACCGCTTGGGAACGCGACGAGACGCGCGCCGCGCCGCATCGAGACGAATCAATCAACTTGAACCGGCGCGATGCGACGCACGCCTCGCCATCGCTCGCGCACACCCCCGACTCTCTTAAGAGCGTGGCAAATGACGAAGCTGCCGCGCAGGTCGTCCCGCCTCTCGCATCTTCAACGCCGCCGGACTCGTCAACGCTCAATGCCGCACAGGCGCATGCGAGCGCGCCGTCAACTTCTATTCCTCAACGCGACGCGACGACGGGGCGAACTGACGACGCAAAGGCGGGACAGCTTCACGATGCGACGACGAAAGAGAAGCGCGATCTGGAAACGCTCGTCGGCGGAAGCTGGTTCAGTTGGATCGGTATCATCGCGCTCACTTTCGGCGTCGCCTTCTTTCTCAAACTCGCCTTCGACAAGGAATGGATCGGCCCGCTGGCGCGCGTCTCGCTCGGCGGCGCGGCGGGCACGGCGATTCTCTTCGCGGGCGAGCGTCTGCGCGTGAAGAATTTGCGTCAATACGCCTACGTTATTTCGGGCGGCGGCATTCTCATTTTGTATCTCTCGATTTACGCGGCCTACGACTTTTATCATCTCATCGCGCAAACTCCGGCGTTTGGTTTGATGGCGCTCGTGACGACCGCAGCCGTCCTGCTCTCCGTGCGGCTCGACGCGCTCGCCATCGCCGTGCTCGCTTTGCTCGGCGGTTTTCTGACGCCCATCCTGCTCTCTTCGGGGCACGACAACGAGGTCGGACTCTTCACCTACGTCGCGCTGCTCGACGCGGGCGTGCTCGCGCTCGCCTACTTCAAACAGTGGCGCAGCCTCAACCATCTCTCGTTCATCGCGACGGCGCTGACCTTCGGCGCGTGGATGACGGAATACTACGCGCGCGAAAAACTATTGCTGACGCTTTTCTTCCTCGCGCTCTTTTTCGCGCTCTACTCCGCGCTCGCCGTCGTCCATAACATTCTGCGGCGCAGGCTCGCGGGCTGGCTCGACATCACGCTCATCATCGCCAACGCCAGCTTTTCCTACGGCCTCACTTACGCGCTGCTCCAAACGGAACTCTACCGGCGCGTGCTGCCCGCGTCGCTCGCGCTGGTCGTCTCGGCTTTTTTCGTCGCGCTGTTTTATTTGACGTGGCGGGAGCATCGCGCCGACCGCCTGCTCAAATATAGCTACGTCGGAGCGGCGGCCACTTTCTTCACCATCGCGCTCGCGATTCAACTCGAACAACACTGGATCACGATGGCGTGGGCGGTCGAGGCTTTGATGCTGACGTGGATTGGCCTGCGCTCCGGCGAGAGCGCGCCCAGACACTTTGCGCTCTTCGTCTTCACATGCGCCGTCTTGCACTGGTTTGGCTCGGACGTGTCCGACTTCGGTTTGCGGAGCGACGCAGCCGTGGCCTTCGTCCCGCTACTCAATCGCCGCGCGCTCTCGTGCGCTGTGCTCGTCGCTTCGCTCGCCGCGTGCGCGTGGCTTTATCGTCGTCGCACGGATGGCGAGACGACGGCGGTCAGCAGCCTCAGTGAAGAAGATCGCTCGACGCTCAGCGCGTTTCATCTGCTCGCCGCCAACGCGCTCGCACTGACGCTTTTGACGCTCGACATCAACGATTATTTCGAAGCGAAAAAACTGGCGGCGGGCGCGGGCGAGCCGGACAACTTTCTCAACGGGCATCTGGAAAACACGAGACAGTTTTCCCTCTCCGCGCTCTGGACTTTCTACGGCGCGACGGCGCTCGCGCTTGGCGTTCGTAAGAATTTGAAACTGCTGCGCTATGGCGCGCTCGCGCTGATAGTTCTGGCGACGATCAAGGCGCTCGCGCTTGACCTAACGTTTTACGCCGCGCCGTGGCACACGCCGCTTCTCAACCAGACCTTCGTCGCCTTCGCACTGCTCGTCGCAGCCTATGCTTACGCCGTGCGACTTTACCGGCGCGAAGACGACAACAACGCGCGGCTCGGTGAAGATGAGCGGACGCTTGTGCCCATCCTCGTCATCATCGCGCACACGCTGCTCATTCTCGCCCTGAGCGCGGAGGCGAGCGGCTATTTCCAATCGCAAATCTCATCGGGGTTGAAAGAAGCGGCGGGACTGCATGACCTCGAACTCGCCAAGCAGCTTTCGCTCTCGGTCATCTGGGCGGCTTACGGCGGCGCGCTCTTCGTCTTCGGACGCCTGCGACGCGACCGCCTCTCGCGCCTGCTGGCTTTGATATTGTTGGGACTGACGACGCTCAAAGTCTTCCTGATAGACCTCTCATCGCTCGACCGCATCTATCGCATCATCGCCTTTATCGTCCTCGGCATGATTCTGCTCGCCGTCTCGTACCTCTACCAGCGCAGCCAGCCGCAACAACCGCAACAAGAGGCGGACGCCGAAGAAACATGAGTTTAAGTTGACGTGTGAATCTTTAAGGCTTTGACGTAGCGGCTTTCTCTCTGCAACGTGAGGTCTGATGAATTGTCCTCATCCCTTGATGAACGTCGCCTGTGGCGAAAGTTTAAGGACGTGCCAGCGCGGGTAGGTCGTAATCGGCACAGGCTCGTTGCGATAAAAACGCACGAAGGCCGTCTGCGCGAAAATCGTCTCCGGCTCGACCCATTCCAGACGCACGAACGGATTGAAAGAATTAACGACGCGCTCGCCCGTCGCGTTGTTCGTCGTCGTGACCGTCGCCGCCGCATTGTTGGAGGGCGTATCGCTTTTCTTCTTTGACGACGGTGTGGGATTCGCGTCCGCCGCCGCCGCTTTGCGCGCCAACACCTGCTCGTCATAGACGATGGAAGAATTATACAGAGGCTCGCGCAGTGGAAGACTCGCGCCGGTCGGCGTGCCGCCGCTCGCGTCATAGACGGTCACGTCGTAGTCGAACGCCGTCGCAACCTTTGCGCCGTCGGGCGACCAGACGGGCGCGACATCCGTCAGGCGATCATCGAGCAGGCGTTCTTTTCCATCGAGCGTGATGAGGCGCGGGCGTCCGGCGGGCGGCTTGCCCTCAGCCTTGCGCGCGTTCCACTCGTCCTCTTTGCAGGCGAGCGCGGCGAGTTGATTGTTGTCGGGCGACCACGCGAGTTGAAAATAAATTAGACCCTGTCTGGTCGTGAGCGGCTTGAGTTGGAAGCCGTCGCGGTCGGCGACGTAAATCTGCTCGGTGCTGAAGACGGGCACGGACTGAATGAGCGGCGCGACGGTCGGCGTCGTCTCCGGCGTCGCGGTTTCGCCGGGCGCGCCCGTCGCGGGCGGCGGAATGTCGGGCGCGGGCGCGATGTCTCCGGGAGGAGTCGGGCTGGCCTGTGCCGCAGGATTTTTGACGGCGATGAAAGCGATGCGCTGGCCGTCGGGCGACCACGCGGCTTCGGAAGCGAATGCGCCGATCATGTCGGCGGGCATCACGTTGCGGATGAACATGCCTTCGGACGCATAGACGTCAACGCGATAATCGTACTTCTCCGATTCGCTCGTCGCGTAGAGCGCGAGCGCGCGCTGGCCTTCGGGCGAGACGACCGTCCGCAGCAGCGCGTCCGTCTGCCGGTGCGTCTCGAACTCCGTCTTGATGGTGGCGAGCGGCGCGTCCGTCTCTTCTTTCTTCAACGTCTCCGGCAAATTTTCCGCCGCCACATCCGGCTCGAAGTGAAACGCCAGACGCTCCGCCGGCACGTCTCGCAGCGAACGAGGGCTGACGCTCAACGCATTCTCCGCGACGCGACAACCCGACGACGACAGCAGCAACAACAGGCACATGGATGCGAGCAGCGCGATGAGCGTCATCGCCGCCGCACGACCTTTCAATCTCATCACACACATTCGCATCAACCGTTTCATGTCTTCTGTCCTCCGCCACCTTCACCTGTTTTTCCAAGCGGGCTTGCGCTTCTCCATGAAGGCCGCGACGCCTTCGTGCGCGTCTGTGGTCTTCATCAAATCGTTGAGGTAAATGTCTTCGACACGTTCAAGCGCGTCCGTGAATGAACGCCCGCGCGCGAGGTCGAGCGCGCGTCGCGTCGCTTCGAGGGCGGGCGCGGATAGCTCGCGCAGCCGCGCGAGTATCTCCTGCAACTTCGCTTCGAGTTGCTTCGCTTCGACGACGTAGTTGACGAGGCCGACACGCAGAGCCTCGCGCGCGTCAATCAAATCGCCGGTCAGGATTAGTTCGCGCGCCCTACGCTCGCCGACCACGCGCGGCAGCAGAACGACGGCGACGGGCGGAAAAACTCCGAGCTTGATTTCCGGCTGCCCGTAATGCGCGCCCGTGCCGGAGATGACGATGTCGCAGCCCGCGATGAGTTCGCAGCCGCCGCCGAGCGCCGCGCCCTCGACGACGGCGAGCGTCGGTTTCGCCATCTGCTCCAGCGTGCGGAAAATGTTGTGAAAGGCTTCGAGCATCTGGTAGATCGTCTCCGACGCATGTTCCTCGACGGCGACGCCCGCGCTGAAGGCGCGCGAGCCGGTTGCGGCATCGAAGACGACGGCGACCACATCGTGCAGACTCATGCACTCGGTCAGCGCGTGGTCTATCTCGCGCATCATGGCGATGTTGAAAATGTTGAGCGGCGGGCGGGCGAACGTGATGCGTGCGACGCGGTCTTCGACACGGAATCTGATGCTTTGATAATTTTCAATCATGCTTCGCCTTTCGTGCTTCGTCTCTCAAATAAGCTGCGCCGTTCGGACATCAAAGAAGCTGGCCGCCGTCCACGCGAATCACTTCGCCCGTGATGTGGCGCGCATCTTCGGAGCAGAGAAACCGGACGACGCGCGCGATGTCTTCCGGCTCCGCGATGCGACCGAGCACAGACTCGCGCGCCGCTTCTTCTAACACACTCTCCGGCAGCGAGGCGATCATCGCCGTGCGCGTGAAGCCGGGCGCGACGGCGTTGACGTTGACGCCGTATCGTCCCAACTCGGCAGCCGCCGACGCGGTCAAAGCGTTGACGCCGGCCTTTGACGCCGCGTAGTTCGCGAGACCGAAACGCCCGCGCCGCGCCTCAATTGAAGAGACGTTGACGATCTTCCCCGCGCACTGCTTGCGGAACACGCGCGCCGCTGCGCGAACATAGTTGAACGTCCCCTTGAGATTGATGTCGAGCACGCGATCCCACTGCGCCTCGCTCATCACCCACAGAGGCGCGTCGTCCGTCACGCCCGCCGCGTTGACGAGAATGTCCAGTCCGCCCAGACGCTCGACAGTCTCCGCCACGACCTGCCCCGCGCGCTCGAAGTCGCACACGTCCGCGCTGAAACTCTCGACGCGCGCTCCCGCCTCTCTCAACATCTTCGACGCTTCAAACATCAACTCTTCGCGCGCGATGTCAACGACACAGACATCCGCGCCGCCGCGCGCCAACTCCAACGCGCACGCCAGACCGATGCCCGACGCCGCGCCCGTCACAATCGCCACACGCTTCTTAACTTTCATCAGCTCTTCCAAACTATTTCGTTTTCAGAGGCGGCGCGCCCAGCCAGTCCTGATAATTTTTCATTTGCTCCGCGTTCGTTTGTTTGACGGGCACGATGCGATAAGCGACGCTCGCGCGCCCGCCGAGTTTGAGTTGCAGCGTGCGGAGTCCGTCGCCGCGAAAAATTGTCAGTGCGACGGTGTCGCCGGGACGTTTGTCTTCGAGGCGTGCGTTGAGAAATTCGAGCAACGTCGCGCGCACGCCGTCAACGGCGATGATCTGATCGCCTGCGTTCAAGCCCTGCTCGTAAGCGGGCGTGCCCTGTGGAATGGTCTTGACGACGAGCGCGCCCGTCGCCACCGTCTTGCCGACAACCTGCTCGCCGTCTTTCGCATACGTCGCGCCGAGAAATGCTTTTTCGACGGGCGTCTTGCCCGCCGCGTCACTCTGCGTGTCGAGTTGCAGGCCGACGAAGGCGAGCGCAGCGTTGTAATCGAGTTCCTCGCGCCCGCGCACGAAGCGCCGGAAAAAATCTTCGAGGCTCGCGCCCGCCGCCGCTTCCGCCGCGCGCTGAAAATCTTCCGGCGTGTAGTTGAGCTTTCGTTTGAAGAACTCCGTGAAGAGAGAGCGCATCACATCGTCGAGCGAACGCGCGCCGCCTGAGCGACGGCGAATTTCAAGGTCGAGCAGCGCGCCGAGAATCGCACCCTTCTCATAATAAGAGACGGACGAGTTAACCGAATTTTCGTCCGGGCGATAATATTTAATCCACGCATCGAAGCTCGATTCTTCAACGCTCACCTCCGCGCGTCCGGGCGTCTCCTGTAATTTTTGAATGCTCTTGGCGAGCGTGTCGAGATATTCTTTCTCGGACATCAGCCCTGCGCGGCGCACGAAAATGTTTTCGTAGTAGCTCGTGATGCCTTCGGCGACCCACAGCAGGCGCGTGTAATTTTCGCGCGTGTAGTCGAAGGGGCCGAGCGCGTCGGGGCGAATGCGTTTGACGTTGTAGTTGTGAAAATACTCGTGCGCGGCGAGCGTCAGGAAACTTCGATAGTCGGCGTCGGGACGAAAGCCGAAGCGTTTATAGACGAGCGCGGTCGAGTTGAGATGTTCGAGTCCGCCGCCGCCCGTCGCGGCAAGGATGAGCAAAAACGTGTAGTCGTGGTAGGCGATCTCGCGCATCGTCGCCGTCTCGGTCTCGACGATTTTTTGCACATCGCGGCGCAGGCGTTCGGCGTCGTAGTTGCCTTCGCCGTCAATCACGATGCGATGCGGCACGCCGCGCACTTCAAAGGGTAGGACGCGAAAATCACTGACGAGAAACGGCGAGTCGTAGAGCACGTCGAAATTTTCGGCGCGGAAAGTGTCGGGCTGATTGTTGACGGCGGGCAGACCCGTCGCAATCTTCCAGTCTTTGAACGGCACGACGCGCAGAGTCGAGGGCGTGCTCAAATGCCCGTCCGGGTACATCAGCGTCGCGGCGTTGTTCCAGAAAGCGTGCCCGTCGTTCAGCTCATTGGTACGCACGGACAACTCGTTGGCATAAACCTTGTAACGCGCGACGAGTACGTTCGCGCCCGCCGTCTCCACGCGCCAGGTGTTCTTGTTCGTCTTGCGCCACGCAAGAGCGCGCCCGCCGCCGCCGTCGTCGCGTCCATCGCTCGCCTCGAAGTCCTGCACGTTGCGCTCGAACTCGCGGATGAGATAAGAGCCGGGCGTCCACACCGGCATCACGAGGTCAACGCTCGCCGGCACAACGCCATTGCTCGTCGCGTTCCAGCGCAGGCGCATTTCGACTTCCAGCAGGTGCGTGAAGGGGCGCGGCATCGAGACGGTATAGCTGATGTCGGGCGTCGCCGTAGCGGTCGCATCCGGCGTGAACCCTTCGCCGCGTTGACGCTCCTGTCGCGCCGGAACGGGCATGGCAAACAGCGCGTGCGAGAGAATCAGCGTAAACATCAGAGAGCGCGCGTGCCGGCGTGTGTCGTGACGTATCATCCAATAACTTCCTTTGCTCGAATAAAGTTGCGAAGTAGTCTTTCAGACGCCAGACCGGCTCTTTTTACCGCATGACATTTTGCCGGATAAACTTCTGCCGGCGGATCGCGGTCGGATCAATCAGGACGTTGGAAAGCTGCCTCTCGCGGAGTCTAACTGTTTCCCCTTCAAACACCAAAAATCGTGTGTGATACTCTATGCCATGCGTCCGACTGCGAATAGCGCGGCTCTTAATCGCAACTTCTCGCCGCGCCCGGTTAATTCGAGTGTCAGCCTACTATCTAACCGAGAATTCCGTATGCCCGTAGAACCGTTGGAGCCGTTCGTCTTTCATGTTGATGAACTTGAGGACTTGGCGAAGAGGCATCATCACGATTACCTGACGGGCGAGCCGTTCCCGCACGTTGTGATAGACGATTTCTTACCTGCGGACTACGCGAACATGTTGCTCGACGTATTTCCCGATCAGCGCTCTCCGATCTGGCTGGACTGGAAAGCACGCGACATTGTTCATCAGCCACGCAAGCAGGGTATCGGCCACGCCTCGCGGCTGAAGGATGTCTCGCCGCACCTGCTGAATATGCTCGCGGCCTTTAACTCGTACCCGTTTCTTAACTTCCTCGAACATCTCACGGGGATCAACAAGTTGCTGCCCGACGCGCATTTCCACGGCGGAGGTTTGCACCAGATATTGAGCGGCGGCAAATTGGCGATTCATGCCGATTCAAATGTGCTGGAATTGTTGGACGTGTACCGGCGGATCAACGTCCTGCTCTACTTGAACAAGAATTGGCAGCCGGAGTATGGCGGCAATCTGGAGTTGTGGGATGAGACGCTTCAAGGTTGTGTCTCATCTATCCCGCCGGTGTTCAATCGGCTGGTCGTCTTTGGCACAAACAAGAAAAGTTTTCACGGCCATCCTTCGCCGCTGAACACTCCGCCGGAGATAACGAGAAAGTCTCTGGCTTTTTATTATTACACGGCCAAACCTGCTCCAGATGAGGACTATGATGATCAAATTGACTGGCAAGATTCTGGAAACGCTGACCGGCGGCCAGCGCGACGCTTGAGAGCGGTTCTCTCTAAATGGCTGCGGAGGCGTTTTGCTTCATGCGCGGCGTGACTGATGGGATGGCTAATGCTGACTGTGTGGAGGCATAGATGCGCTGGCATGAGATAGAAGGATGGTTTCAATGGCGCACCGCGCAGGAAGAAGCGGCCAGACAATTTCCCGCAGGCAGTTGTTTCGTCGAAGTCGGAACCTATCTCGGTCGCAGCCTGTGCTCTCTGGGCGAGGTCGTCGAGCAGAGCGGCAAGAGTTTCACCGTCATCGGAATTGACACCTGTCGCGGCAGCGGCCCGGAGGGCGCGCGACAGAAGGACTATCACGGCGCGGCTGTGGCACAAGGCTCTGGCACTTTTGCCGGCGCGTTGCACAGGAACATTTTGAAATGCGGGTACGGCGACATGATTTCCCTTATCATCGCTGATTCCGCGACGGCCTCGCGCCTCTTCGCAGACGCATCTGTAGATTGGGTTCATCTCGACGCGCGCCACGACTACGCCAGCGTCAAGGCCGACATACGTGCGTGGCTGCCGAAAATTAAGCATGGCGGTTGGCTGTCCGGCGATGATTACGACGAGATCAAATGGCCCGAGGTCGTGCGAGCCGTCGGCGACGTGCTGCCCGGGGCGACGAGTTGGTCAGTTCAGCAATGGCGCTGGATCGTCGCGTGAGTTTGAAAAGCTACTGAGTCTGAAAGTCCATTCACACACTCTTAGGCCCGCCGCCTTCGTGCTGAACGCTGGCCGCCAGACGCGCGATGGCTTCATAGTCCACGTTCCAACCGGCGCGCGCGGCGGCGAGTCCGATCACGCCGCCTTCTCCGGTGTAGAGGCCGCGCGCCTGTAAGAAGTCTGCGGCCTGCCCCCACGCCTCGAAGAAGCGAGACTCGCGCCCATCTTTGGTGACGGCGACGAGCGCCTCGTGACACCAGCGCGCGGCGCGCAGGATGTCTGTTGTGCCGCCGGTCAGATGTCGAGCCAAGTCCACGAAGAAGGGCAGACGCCACGAGCCGCACGTCTCCAGATGCTCCGCGACGCTTCTTTGCACGACCGGAAGCACCGAGAGGCCGTGCGGGAACGTGCCGGGTTTGAGAAGTCCGCCGGCAGAGACGCGCGAGTCCGCGTCAACGTAGATGGCGGTGTCGAAGTTTTCGAGAGCGGCGAGCAGCGCGAACCTTTTATCGTGATAGGCCGCCGCGCCGCGCCCCTCTCCGGTCGGCGGCAGGCTCGCCAGATAGTCCGCAGCCATCGGGCCGGTCGGGGCGTGTCGAATCGCGCGCACCGGCAGACCGGCAAAGTCATCAGGCGCGTCCGTTAAGACCACCCACGAAACCTCCGGTGCGCCGGCACAGAGGAGTCTCGCTCTGCGCCGGTACGGCGCGTGAATGGCGAGCGTGCAGAAGCAGACGCTCGCCGGATTTTTGCGCCAGCGATTCATTTAATCAGGCAGATGGCGGGCGCGCTCAACTTCCTCATCCATCCGACCCGCGAGCATCAACGCGACCATTTTATAATCGGCGGCGAAAGACCAGAGCGGATGCTTGAAGGTGGCGGGGCGGTTGTGCTCGATGCAGTAGTGGCCGACCCACGCGGCGGCGTAGCCGGTGGCGAGTGCGAGCGGGAGCCAGCGCCAGCGTCTCTTGGCGACGAACGCGACGGCCAACCCCGTGCTCGTGATCGTGCCCGCCGCGTGCAGTGCGCGTGTCGCCGGTTGGCTATGCTCGCGCACGTAATAAGGCCAGAACTCGTCGAAGGTTTTCATGTCATTTTCTGCCATAAACTATCTCCGAAATAATGAATGATGAAAGAAAGATGAAGACGCCTGGCTTGTCATTCATCACTCAGCATTCATCATTCATCACTCTGTCCGAACAGGCGACTGTAATCTTTCGCCGTCGCGGGCGGGACGCGGGCGAGTTGCAGATTTTCTTCGACGTGCTCGCGGCGGCTCATGCCGACGAGGGCGGTCGTGATGCCGGGCGTGGAGCGGACGAACTGGATGGCGGTCTGCGCGCCGGTCGAGAGCGAGCCGAGCGGTTCGCGCACCGCTTCGGGCACGTCGCGCGCGGCCTTGCCTTGCAGCATTGACGCGCTGGCAATGACCGTCACGCCGAGCGCCTTCGCCGCTTCGAGCAGAGAGACGCGCGCGCCCTCGTAAGATTGATTGTCGAGGACGAGAGCTTCGGGCATCTGTAGATTGAAGGGAACCTGCACGAAACGGAAGCCGTGCGCGTCCGCGCCGCCGTCATTGCCAACGCTGCCCGCCGCCTCGCGCGCGAGTTCAACCATGCGTTCGAGCGAATGATACTCGCGCGCGTTCGGTTGCGCGCGGAAACCATTCCACGTCGCGACGCCGTAAGCGCGGATACGTCCCCGTGCGCGCTCGCGCTCAAGTTGCACGAAGGCGGCGCGCAGTCGCGTCTCGAACTCGGCGCGCGTGACGACGGAGAGTTGCGTCTCAGGGTTGTGGATGTAATAGACATCTATGCAGTCGAGCGACATGTTGCGGAGCGACTGCGCGATTTGATTTTCGAGATAGCGCGGCGTCATGCAATGGCTGCCGGCGGCGATTTCATCCGGCGCGGCGAGGCCGGTGTTGATGAACGTCTCCGTGATGTAACTTTGCACGTCGGCGGGGCGCGCGGCGTCGAAGGGCAGATAGCCGCCTTTGGTGCAGATGACGAGTTCCTCGCGCGCGAACGTGTCGCCCTTCGCGAGTTGCGCGAGCGCGTCGCCGATGTTGCGCTCGCTGCGCTGGAAACGATAGTTGGCCGCCGTGTCTATCACGTTCGCGCCGAGTTCGACGGCGCGCGAGACCGCCTCCGCGTAGAGTCTGTCCGTCTCATCGTTCGGCTTGCCGAGGTAAGTGCCGATGCCGATGGACGAGAGCCACAATTCCTGCTCGAAGCGAAAATGATTTTCGGCGAGTGCGCCCGCGAATCGCTCGCGGTAACGCGCCGTGCCGTCGGTGGTGGCGTGGCCGTGCAGAGACATTTCGTGTTTCCCCTTCCTTTGTTCCTGCGGTCAAAAGCGTCGCCGCGCAGTTTATCACCGGCGCGTTTGTGAGTCGCGTTTCGGCACGACGCGAGCGTTGTGTTAGGGTTGACGCGCACCGCATGCGGCTTCGTCATTCCTGTCAGAAAGGTCTGATGCGCACTTAGAACATGATCATGCGAGCGTAGAATCTACTGTGGGTAGCAAATGAATATGACCGGAGATTAACCACAGAGGACACGGAGAGACACAGAGGCAGCACAGAGGAGACCATCAACTCTCCGTCTTTCCTCTGTGCCTCTCTGTGTCCTCTGTGGTGAAAAATCTTTCTCTCATGTCGCACTCATTCGCAAACCGCTATAAGCAGGCAATCTTAAGACATAAGTTGGTGAGCGTAAGGCTTAGGATAGCAATCTTAAAGCATCAGATGACGATCCTCAGACATAAGCAGGTGAGCGTAAGGCATCATCTCGCATGATGAGACTTTCATTTCGCAGCAAAAGAGCATAATCAAGTGGCCGAAGAACCAACTCAGACGGGCGCAGAATCCGCAGACGGCAACGCGCGCTCGGCGTCGCTCGACGTGACGGATGCGGAATTGAGCGAAATTGCCGGCGAATTCGTCGCTTTAACAAATCAATACTTTGCGCGCGTCGCCAAGTTGCCGGTTGCGCCCGATACCACCGCCGACGAACTGGCGCAATTCTTCCAGCAGACGCCGCCCGCAGAGGGCGAGCCGCTCGCGCGCCTGCTCGACGATTGCCGCGCTCTCATCAACAGTTGCCGTCACAACGGACACCCACGCATGTACGGCTACGTCGCTTCGCCCTCGACGCCCATCGGCGCATACGCCAATCTTTTCGCTTCCGCCATCAATCAAAACGTTCCCGTCTGGCGTTCGTCGCCCGCCGGCGTCACTATCGAGCGGCAGGTCGTGCGCTGGCTCGGCGAGTTAATCAATTACGGCGAAGACTGCGGCGGGCTGCTCACAAGCGGCGGCTCGATGGCGAACTTCAACGCCGTCTTCGTCGCGCTCCGCACGAAGGCGGGCGACGCGCGCGACGGCAGTAATCAACAGAACGACGATGCGAGACCGAGCGACAGCGATAAAGTTGTAGGCGTCGGCAGAGTCTCGCAAAAGGGTTTGTGGAAGGCGGGCGCGCCGGCGACGATGTACGTTTCGGATCAGGCGCACGGCTCGCTGGCAAAGGCCGCAGACTTGCTCGGCATCGGACGCGAGCAGGTGCGCGTCGTCGCATCGGACGAAAACTTTCGCATGGACGTGCGCGAATTGCGCGCGAGAATCATTGGCGACATCGAGCAGAACCTGCGCCCGTTCTGCGTCGTCGCCTCCGCCGGGACGGTCAACACCGGCGCGATTGATCCGCTGTCCGACATCGCCGCCGTCGCGCGCGAGCATGATCTGTGGTTTCACATTGACGGCGCATACGGCGCGCTCGCCGCGCTCGACGCGAGCAAGCGGCATCTCTTCGCGGGGCTTGAACTCGCCGACTCCGTCACGCTCGACCCGCACAAGTGGCTCTACGCGCCCGTTGATTGCGGTTGCCTGCTCTATCGTCGCCCGGAGTTAGCGCGCGCCGCGTTCGGCGAGACGGATGAGGAAAACTACATCAAAGTTTTTGAAGAGCAGCCCGACGACGCCTTCGCCTTCTGGGATTACGGTGTCGAGTTGTCGCGTCCCTTTCGCGCGCTCAAAATCTGGCTCATGCTGCGCTACTACGGCACGCGCCGCGTCGCCTCTGCCATCGCCGAAGACTGCGCGCTCGCCGCTTACTTCGACGCGCGCCTTCGCGAGACGAAAGATTTTGAAACGCTCGCGCCCGTCACGCTCGGCATCTGCTGTTTCCGCTACGTGCCGCACGACATGCGACGCGCGCTCGATGCGGCCACAGACGAAGCGTCTCGCGCAGAGTTGAACGCGCAACTCGACGACTTGAACGCGCGCATCATGCGACGCATCCAACGCGGCGGCATCGCCTACATCTCGAACGCGACATTGCGCGGACGCTTCGCCCTGCGCGCCTCGATCACGAACTTTCGCACGACGCGCCGCGACATCAACATCACGCTCGACGCCATCCGCGACGCGGGCTTGCAGGAAAGTTGAATTTATATGGAAGCATCAAGCACAACGGTCATCAAGGGCGAATACGAGCATGAATTGCGCGTCGCGATTGAGTTGGCGCGCGCGGGCGGCGCGGCGGCGCTTGCGTATTACGGCAAGCCTCTGCGTGTCGAGCACAAGGCGGATTTGAACGAGCCGGTCACGCAGGCCGACCGCGACGTGAATGAATTGATCGTGGGCGGCTTGGGGAAAGTTTTCCCCGACGACGGCATCCTCGCGGAAGAATCTGCCGACACCGCGCGCCGTTTGAGTTGCGCGCGCGCGTGGATGATTGATCCGCTCGACGGCACGAAGGGTTTCATCGCGGGCACAGGCGACTTCGCCGTGCAGATCGGCCTCTCCGTCGCAGGCGCAAGCGTGCTCGGCGTGCTCTACGCGCCCGTCACGGATGTGCTCTACTGGGCTGCGCGCGGGCACGGCGCGTGGGTCGAGCGTCCGGTCACGACGGCGGACGGCACAACGCGCGCGCCGGAACGCCTGCGCGTCTCGGACGAGACGGAACTCTCGAAGATGCGTCTGGCGGAGAGCCGCTCGCATCGCAGCCCGCGACTCGACACGGTCGTCCGCGCGCTTGGCATCAGGGAAGAAGTGAAGCGTCATTCCGTCGGTATCAAGGTCGGACTCATCGTCGAAAGGCAGTGCGACCTCTACATACATCTCTCAGGCAAGACGAAGCAGTGGGACACCTGCGCGCCGGAGGCCGTCGTCGCGGAGGCGGGCGGGCGCATGACAGACCTCTGGGGCGAGCCGCTGCGATACAACACGCCCGACGTGCAAAACCACAACGGCATCCTCGCGGCCAACAGCGTCTCGCACGCATCAATCGTCAAACGCATTCGCCCCATCCTCTCTGAGTTCGGACGCGCGCGTGTAGAATAAAGACGCGAAACAAATTCAATCTCGCGCACCGCAAATTCAACCGCGCGCATCGCAAAGGAAATCGTCGCCCACCGTGACTCTCAAAGCCAAAATGCTCGTCGTCTTTCTCGCGTGCGCCGCTGTGCCGCTGCTTGTTCTGAGCATCATTAACTATGCGGGCAACATGCGAAGAGCGGAGACGCAGATACGCCGTGACGCGCAGGCGCGCGCCTACCGCATGGCGCGGCGCATCGAAGAGACGCTCGATGTGGAAGAACGCGCGCTCGCGGAGTTGGCTCGTTCAAATCAAGTCATCGGCTTCGCGCACGAGGCGGCAGCGCCCGGCTCGGAGAACACGTCGCTTCGCCAGCATCTCTTGTTTTTGAAGAGCGACTTCGCCGACCCGCGCACGCGCCTGCGCTACGAGACCGACTCGGAAGTTTCACACTTCTTCTCGCGCCACCGAGAGCATCTCGCCTCCATCACCCTCTTTGACCCCAAAGGGAAACCGCTCTTTCGCGTCGCAGAAGTGACCGGCACGTCAGGGGGCAAAGAGTTACAGTTCGAGACGGAAGATTTCGTGCTCGGCGACGTGCGACCGGACACGCGCGCGCTTGAGAGAGGCGCGACGGAAGTTTATCGCTCGCAGGTGATGCAGCAGGGCGCGGACGGCGCGTGCGTGATTTCGACCGCGCGCGTGCCGCCGGTCGAAGCGTTTCCGCCGGGTGAAGACAGCACGCTCGTCGCGCAGGTCAAGCTTGACCCGATTGTCGCGGAGGCGGCGTGGCACGAAGTCGAAGGAGCGAGCGAGGGAAGGCCGGATGATGAGATGCCCGACGCGCCGCGCGCCGCCTTCGCGCTCGACGACGCGACGGGACGCATCATCTATCACGCCAACGCCGCGCTCAGGAATCAACTTGCCACAGCCGCCGCCGACTTCGCGCCGCTCGCCGAAAAAATCAGGACGGGAGGGAGCGGGACGGAGTTCTACGACGCGCCCGACGGCACGCGCCGCCTCGCCGCTTACGGCCCCGTCGGCGAACTCGGCGCATCTCTGACGGTGGCGGAAAATTACAGAGCGGCTTCGGCGATGTCGCAGCGCGGCGGTCTCTTATTTATCGCGCTCGCGTCTGCTTTCGCGCTGGTCGGTGTCATGCTCATCTCGCGCACCATGAATCGCGCCGCGCGGCGCATCAAGCGTGTCGCGCACGGAGCGGCGGCCATCGCGGGCGGCGACCTCGACCAGCACATCGAGTTGCAGACGAGCGGCGCGACGTATGAGCTGGTCGAAAATTTCAATCGCATGAGCGAACGCCTGCGCGAGTTGATCGCGCGCGAGGCCGAGTCGAAACAGTTCGACTCGTTCATGCGCCTCTCCGCCATGCTCACGCACGATCTGAAAAATTCCATCACCGGGCTCTCGATGCTCGTCACGAACATGGAGCGGCAATTTCATCGCGAAGAGTTTCGCGCCGACGCTCTGCAATCTCTGCGAGAAGTGACCGACAAGCTCAAGCGCATCGTCGCGCGTCTGAGCGAGCCGGCGAAATCCCTGAGCGGCGAGTACCGTCGCGCCGCACGCCCGACAGACCTCGTGCCCATCATTCGCCGCGCGCTGGCGACGAACGCCGAGCCTTACTCGACTCTCTACCGCATCGAGACGACGTTGCCCGACACGCTCGTCGCGCCGGTCGAGCCTGACCGCATCGAGGCCGTGCTGGAAAATCTCGTCATCAACGCGCTCGAAGCGATGGGCGCGGGCGGCGGCGTGTTGAAAACCGAGGCCGGACGCGAGGGAGAACTCTTCGTCTATTTCAGCGTCGCCGACACGGGCGTCGGGATGAGCGAAGAGTTCATCAAGACGAAGCTCTTTCATCCGTTCGCAACGACCAAGAGTCGCGGCATCGGTCTCGGCCTCTTCACCTGCCGCGAGATCGTCGAGGCGCACGGCGGGCGCATCGAAGTGGAGTCGAAATTGAATGCTGGCACGCGCTTTCGCGTCGTGCTACCATCCGGGCTGTTCACGTCGGGCGAACAGTCCGTGTAGCAGACGCCGCAGAAGGGTGCGGCGGTGGCCGACCATGAAGTCGCGGCCAGGCGTGCATGGCCTTACATCTTTCCAGTCTATCCAAAGTTTCACACGCGAGTGCGCGGCAGACCGCTCTCATGCGCGGACGCGCATCTCTCCGCCGCGCGTCCTCTAAAATTTGAACCACAATGAGCGAACAGCCGGAACAGAAAACGACGGTGCTGGTGGTTGACGACGACCGCCCTCTGCGGCGTCAACTGCGCTGGGCGCTCGCCGACAATCACCACGTCCTCGAAGCCGAGACGCGCGCTGAAGCGGTCGAGCAATTGCACGGCGAGCGTGTGGACGTGGTGCTCTGCGACCTCCATCTACCGCCAGACCTCGACGGTATTGAGGAAGGTCTGGCCGTTGTCGAAGCGGCGCGCGCGATGCGACCGAGCGTGCCCGTCGTCGTCATCACAGCGAGCAGCGACGCGAAGAAGTCCGCGCTCGAAGCCATCAGGCGCGGCGCATACGGTTTCTTCGAGAAACCCTTTGACCCGGAAGAAGTCTCGCACATCGTCTCGCAGGCGGCGCGCGTCCGTCTGCTTGAGACGGAAGTTCTGCGCCTGCGTTCGGAACTCGACCATCATCATGGCTTCAAACGCTTCATCGGCGCGAGTCAGGCCATCGAGCGTATTCTCAGGCAAGCGCGCGCCGTCGCGGACACGAACGCCACTGTCCTGCTGACGGGCGAGAACGGCACGGGCAAAGAAGTGCTGGCGCGCGCCATTCACGAAGAAAGCTCGCGCGCGGGCGGCGCGTTCGTCGCCGTCAGTTGCGCGGCGTTGCCTGAGACGCTCATCGAATCAGAACTCTTCGGCCACGAGAAAGGGGCTTTCACCGGCGCGATGCACGCGCACAAAGGCCGCTTTGAACTGGCCGACGGCGGCACGCTTTTTCTCGACGAGATCGGTGAGTTGTCGCAGGCCGTACAGGTCAAGCTGCTGCGCGTGCTTCAGGAACGCACCTTCGAGCGCATCGGCGGCACGCGGACGCACGAAGTTGACATCCGCCTCATCGCCGCCAGCAATCGCGACCTGGAAGAGGCGGTCGAGCGTGGCGCGTTTCGCCCAGACCTTTTCTATCGTCTCAACGTCGTGCCGCTGCATCTGCCGCCCCTGCGCGAGCGCCGCGCAGACATCCCGCTCCTCGCCGCGCACTTCGCCGCCAGAATCGCCGCCAAACACGGACGCGCGACGCCTGAGCTTGACCCATCGCTGCTCGAAGCGTTTCGCGTCTATGACTGGCCCGGCAACACACGCGAACTTGAAAATTTGATCGAGCGTCTCGTCGTGCTGACTGCCGAAGCGCGTCTCATCATGGAACTGCTTCCAGAAAAAATGCAGCGCGCCGTCTCGTCTGAAAATTCACTGGCGCGCGACGCCGGCAGCGACGACGAGACGACGCTCGAAGGCGCGACGCACGCGCTCAGACGCCGCATGGTCATCAACGCTTTGCAATCCGAAGGGGGCAATAAGGCCGCCTCCGCCAAGCGTCTCCAGATTAGCCGCTCGTATCTTCATCGCCTCATCACGGAGCTACACATCAACGACAGCGCGTCAGACTGAAGCCACGTCTGGCAACTCGACACTCCTCACGGCGAAGGCTCGCGCACAACTTTTTGTCCACACGCCGCTCTGCCCGCAGGCTTTCCTTTTGTCCGACGCATTCCCTCCATACAATTCCAGAGACGTGAACCTATGTGTACACAGATGGCCGCGTTGTTTACTCCTGTACACACTTCGCCGCCGCGCCGCGCACAGATTCTTTCATTTATCCGGCGAAAGTTGTTGAGCGTTCAGCGACGCGGTGCGCGGCACGAGTCTTGCGAATCCATCTCGCACACCAGCGCGAAAACGGCGCGCACTCAACACCCTCAATGGAAAGGATGAAGATGCAGATGAACCTCACAGCCAGCCAGAAGACGCAGGAAATAATGAAGCCGAAAGTTTTAATCGTTGATGACGACGTGGCGATCACACAACAGTTGTTCTGGACGCTGTGCGACGAATTTGAAGTTTTCACGGCCAACACGCTCGCCTCCGCCGTCCGTCGCGCGACCATCTACGAGCCGGACGTTGCCATCCTCGATTTGCATCTGCCGCCGACGCCCGACGCGCCCGACACGGGGCTGCGGATTCTCGAATACGTCCGGGCGCATCTGCCTTCGGCGAAAGTTTATGTCGTTAGCTCCGCCGCCTCGATTGCGTTGCAGAAGGAATGCATCCGGCGCGGCGCGGACGGATTTCTGAGCAAGCCGCTCGACATCGAGCGCCTGCTTTCGCTCATGCGTTGCGCGACGCACGCCCACCAACTTCTGTGCGTTTGAAGCGCGTGCAAAGTTTGCGACGCTTCGTGAGCGTCGAGTTCGTTCGATGAAGTAACGACGGCAGCGCGTCAATGAAGTAAGCGGTCATGCGCTGTCACGCGCGACGCCAGTTCTTTGAGTGTTCAAACAAGTTTCGGCGCTCGCAACCCCTTCGTCGAGTAGCCGTGCGACGCCCGCGCGATATGGCATCCCTTCTGCTGTGTGCGGTGCGTGAAAGCCCCCGTCTCCAAAACAGACTCCTGCCCAGAGTCGCGGGGGCTTTTTTTTTAAGGGATGAATGCGGAATGATGAGTGATGAACAAAAAACAAGCTCCTTGCCTGATATTCATCACTCATCATTCCGCATTCATCATTTCTTCCTCGATTCTTCTTCCAGCCACGATGTCGTATAATGCTTCTGTCACTTAAACGAAGCATCTCTTTCGATTTTTCAAACGCCGCTATTGATTCAAGCCGATGATTAAATTTTTGCACATCTCGGACGTTCATCTGGGTTGCCGCCGCTACAATCTGGAAGAGCGGACGAAGGATTTTTTCCGCAGTTGGTTCGACGTGATTGAGAAGCACGCGCTTCCCAATGAAGTGGACTTCGTGCTCATCGCGGGCGACTTCTTCGACCGTCGCAACATTGACCCGCAGACTTTGAATCACGCGATGGCCGGCCTCCAAAGTTTGAAGGACGCGGGCATTCCCGTCGTCGCCATCGAGGGCAATCACGACCGGCACGACGCCGTCACGATCTACAGTTGGATGCGCTCGCTCTCTCAGGCCGGCTACATCAAGCTGCTCGAACCCGTCTCGGATGAAGAGAGTCCGATCACGATGATTCCGTGGGACGAAGCGGAGCGCGCAGGCTCGTACATTGACATCAAAGGCGCGCGCATCTTCGGCTCGCACTGGTACGGCACGACGGCGAACGTGGCGATGGGCATTCTCGGCGATGCGCTCAGACGGGCGCACGGCGACGGCCTCTTCAACATTTTGTTGCTGCATACGGATGTCGAGGGACAACTCAGTCGCCCCATCCCGGCGCTCTCGGTTGAGAAGCTGAAAGAGTTGCGCGCGCTTGTGGATTACGTCGCGCTCGGCCACACGCACAAGCGTTTCGAGATTGATAACTGGGCGTTCAATCCCGGCTCGCTCGAAGCCTGCACGATTGACGAATATCGAGAGGAGCGCGGCGCGTATCTCGTCGAAGTTGACGACGAGCGACGTGTCCACGCCACGCACCTGCGCGATTACATCCAACGTCCTTTCCAGCGTCTCTGGTTCGACGTGTCGGGCGTGATGGACGCGGACGCCGTCCACACGGGCGTGATGGAGAAAGTGAGTCTCGAAGCCAGACGCCACGACACGGAATCGGAAGACCCCGCGCCGATTATCGAAGTGACGCTGGGCGGGCATCTCGGCTTCAAAAATTCTCTGCTCGATCTCAACAAGATTCGCGACGAGTCGCGCGCTCTGACCGGCGCGCTGCACGTCATGGTTCGCAATCAGAGCGTGCCCGTCGAGTACGCCGTCGCCGCCGGACTCGACGCCGACACTTCGCGCGCGCATCGAGAGCAACGCATCGTCGAAGACTTGATCGCGCGCGACAATCGTTTCCGCGACCGCGCGCGCGAGATGGCCGAACTCGTGCTCGAAGCCAAACGCCGCGTCTTAAGCGACGACGCGCCCGCAGACATCCTCGACCTCATCGCGCAAAAACTCGAACTGCGCGCGCGCGACGAAAACGAAGCGGTGTCGATTGCCGGTGCAGGTCAGCAAACAATCGAGGCCATCGAACCACCCGCTGTCAACACTCCCGCGCCGAGCGCGCTCCAAGCTCTCGAACGCAATGCAACCACGACGTAGATGTTAGATGTCAGTCAAAAAGCTGATTTCATCTGAACACCGGCCACTGCCCACTGTTCACTGTTCCTATGTCTGACACACTTGAGCGAGTACGCGGCGTGCGCGAGTTGCCGATTTTCCCTCTGCCGCTCGTGCTGTTTCCGTGCGTGCCGCAGCCGCTCCACATTTTCGAGCCGCGCTATAGACAACTGCTGGCGGACGTGCGCGCGGGCGACAATCTGTTCGGTCTCTCTTATTTCGACGCGGAGAAGGAAACGAGCGATGTGCCGCCGGCGGGACACATCGGATGCGCGATGGAAATTGCCGAAGTGGAAATGTTGCCCGACGGTCGCTCCAACGTGATGACGCTCGGAGTAGTGCGCTACAGGGTTGAGTCTTACGTCGAGCGCGGCGAGCCGTACTTGCGGGCGCGGATCGTGTTCTTCGAGGATGAAGAGGAAGACGCGGAGCCGCTGGAGAGCCTCGCGCACGAAGTGGCGGAACTTTTCACGCGCGTCGCGCAGGCCGTGCAGACGATTAACGACGGGCGCGGCGGGACGCCTGAATTGCCGGAGTCTGAGCCGGAGATACTTTCGTTTCTCATCGCGGCGGCGATGGAGTTGGATGCGGAGGCGCGTCAATCCATGCTCGAACTTCGCTCTACGTCGGAACGCCTGCAACGCCTGCATAAGCTTTTGACAGAGGCGGTCAAAGCCTACGAGTCGCGCGCGCGGACGCACAACATCGCGAAGACCAACGGGCACGCGGGCAAACATCTCAACCTCGAAGAATGATTTCCGAAACGCACGAACGACAATTGACGACGGGCAACACCGATTCTTCTGCGTCGAACGATGACGGACGCGCCGCGATGATTTGCGTGCGCGTTCTTTTCTTCGGCGCGGCGCGCGAGGCCGCAGGCGCGGACGAAGTGACGTTCAACGTCGAGGCGGCGCATACGAGCGTCGCCCACGTCGTCGAGGATGTTTTGCAGAAGTACCCTGCGCTGCGTCGCTTCGAGCGCGCGCTGCTCGTCGCGCATAATCAAGAGTACGTCCGAACGTTTGAGACAGCAGTCGCGGATGGCGACGAGATCGCCATGTTCCCGCCCGTCAGCGGCGGCTCGGACAGCGCCACCGCGCCGGAGTCAAACGACGCGCAGGACTTCTTTGAACTGACAGACGCGGCGATTGACGTGGGCGCAGTCGCGCGTCGCATCGTGCCCGCGCGTTGCGGCGCAACCGTCACGCTCGACGGCTACGCGCGCGAATTCACACGCGGGCGCAGCCGCACGCTCTATCTCATCTACGAAGCCTACGCGCCGATGGCGCTCGCCGAAATGAAACGGCTCGGTGCAGAGGCGCATCATCTCTTCGACCTCGCGCACATCGGCATCGTTCATCGCACGGGGCGCACCGAGATCGGAGAAACATCCGTCGTCATCTCTGTCAGCGCGCCGCACCGCCGCGCCGCTTTCGAGGCGTGCGAATGGGCGATCAAAGAACTCAAGCGCACCGTCCCCATCTGGAAGAAAGAATTTTTCGAGGGCGGCGAAGTCTGGGTCGAAGGCGAAGGCGCACCCATTGAATCGCAGAGCGCGTCTGCTGATTCGCAAAGCGTGCCGGAATAATCGTTGCGTATTTCGTTTGAGGCCGCCGCGTTATTCCTGTTATAAACTTTTCATCAATCGCAAATCATCTTCAGGAGATTCTCAAATGCTTCGACGCTCAATGGCAGTCGCCCTGTTCATCTGCGTGCTGCTTGCGCCGGGCGGCGCGCTTGCACAACAACCAACGCCGCAAACAACTCCGACGTCATCATCGTCCATGCCTGCATCGAGTCAGGCCGCGCCGTCACAGACGCCCGCTAGAGACCCGAACGATCCCATCGAGCGCATCAAGGACGAGGGGCTAAACCACTCACAGTTGATGCCGACGCTTGAGTATTTGACGGATGTCATCGGCGCGCGTCTGACCGGCTCGCCAGGCATGAAACGCGCGAACGAATGGACGCGCGACAAGCTGACTTCGTGGGGACTCCAGAACGCGCACCTCGAAGCGTGGGGGCCGTTCGGACGCGGCTGGTCGCTCAAAACTTTTTCGGCGCAGGTCGTCGAGCCGCAGGCCATCCCGCTCATCGCGTATCCGAAAGCGTGGTCGCCCGGCACGAACGGTCAACTCGTCGCCGACGTGATTTATGTGGACGCGAAGACCGAAGCCGACTTCGAGAAGTACAGAGGGAAACTCAAAGGCGCGATTGTCTTGACGACTCCGCCGGCGGACATCAAAGCGCGTTTCGATCCGCTCGGACGCCGCTACGATGAGAAAGAGTTGCTCAAACTCGCCGACGCGCTTGACCCGAAAACGTCGCCGCCCGCGCGCCGTCAACTCACGCCCGAGCTACGCGCGGCGGCGCAATTGCTCGCGAAGAAGTATCAATTTTTTCAGACTGAAGGCGCGGCCTTGCTCGTTGATCCGAGCCGCGCGGGCGACGGCGGTACGATCTTCGTGCAGTCTGCGACTGTGCCGCAACCCTTCATCGAAAACCCGAACGCGCCCGGCGCACCGAAGCGCATCAACCCGTGGCAAAAGGAAGCGGCGGCATCGCTCGTCCCGCAAATCGTCGTCGCGGTCGAGCCTTACAATCGCATCGTTCGCATGATTCAAGGGGGCGAGCGCGTAAGGATGAGCGTTAACCTCGACGTGCAGTTCCACGACGCAGACCCGATGAGTTACAACACCGTCGCGGAGATTCCCGGCACAGATTTGAAGGATGAAGTCGTCATGCTCGGCGGCCACATGGACTCTTGGCACGCGGGCACGGGCGCGACCGACAACGGCGCGGGCGTCGTCGTCGCGATGGAAGCCGTGCGAATTTTGCAGGCGCTCAAACTCCAACCGCGACGCACCATCCGCATCGCGCTCTGGAGCGGCGAAGAGGAAGGCTTGTTCGGCTCAAGGGCTTACGTCAAAGAACACTTCGGCGAACTCGTCGCGCCGACGCCGCCACCGGCTCCGCCCGGCGCAAACGAAGGCAAGCCCGTCGCCGCTGCGACTCCTGCCCCGACGCCTTTGTCGAAGTTGACGACGAAACCTGAGTACGAAAAATTCTCCGCCTACTTCAACCTCGACAACGGCACGGGACGCATCCGGGGCATCTACCTGCAAGGCAACGAGTCGCTCCGCCCGCTCTTCAGCCGTTGGCTCATCCCTTTCAGAGATGCGGGCGCGGAGACGCTCTCCATCGCCAACACGGGCAGCACAGACCACGTCTCTTTCGACGACATCGGACTGCCCGGCTTCCAGTTCATCCAAGACCCTGTCGAGTACGACACGCGCACGCACCACTCGAACCAGGATGTTTTCGACCGCATCCAAGCCGACGACTTGAAGCAGGCCGCCACCATCATGGCCGCCTTCATCTACAACACCGCCATGCGCGACGACAAACTCACGCGCAAGCCCGCGCCCGGCGCTCGTTGAAGTGTGTTCTTTACCTTGCGGACTAGAGCGGTTTGCGATTGAGTGCGAATTACCGAGAGAGCGTCTTGTCAGTACCACCTGCGGTAGCGGGTGGCTCGTGACTTAGCAAAGCACCCACCCGCTATCGCAGGTGGTACTGACAGGAAGTCGCACTCATTTACAAACCGCTCTAGGAAGAAAAGCGAAGTTCAAGCGCGCTGTTCGCCTCATCAATCGAGACCTTGCCGCCCGCCTGCAAGCTGCCGAAAAGAATTTCTTCGGCGACGGGCGCTTTGATTTTCTCTTGAATCAGACGCGCCATCGGACGCGCGCCGAATTGCTTGTCGTAGCCATTCATGGCGAGCCAGCGTCGCGCTGATTCGGTTAATTCAATCCCCACTTTTTTCTCGACGAGTTGAGCGCGTAACTCGCCTACAAACTTATCAACGACGCGCTCGATAATCTCGAACGAGAGAGGTTGGAAGGCGATCCATGCGTCGAGACGATTGCGAAACTCCGGGCTGAACGCGCGCTCAATCGCGCCGCGTCCTTTGCCTGTCGTGCTGCTACTGCTGGAAAACTTTGACGCGCCCTCCCTGTTGCCGACACTTTTGTCCACGTTGCTCTCCGCCACGCCGACGCTCTTGCTTGAACTCGACGCGGCGTCCGCCTGCTGAAAGCCGATGCGCGCGTCGCTCATCTCACGCGCGCCGGCATTGGTCGTCATAATCAGGATGACGTTGTGAAAGTCGGCGCGCTTGCCGTTGTTGTCCGTGAGTGATGCGTGATCCATCACTTGCAGCAGAATGTTGAAGAGGTTCGGATGCGCCTTCTCGATTTCGTCGAGGACGACGACGGCGTAAGGCGTCTTGTTGACGGCGTCCGTCAGCAACCCGCCCTGATCGAAGCCGACGTAGCCGGGCGGCGCGCCGATGAGACGCGAAACCGTGTGCGGTTCCATGTACTCGGACATGTCGAAGCGCAAAAATTCGACGCCGAGCGCGACGGCCAGTTGCTTGGCGAGTTCGGTTTTGCCGACGCCGGTCGGGCCGGAGAAGAGAAACGAGCCGATGGGTTTTTCCGGGTGGCCGAGACCGGAGCGCGAGAGCTTGATGGCGTTGACGATCTGCGTGACGGCGTGATCCTGCCCGTAGATGACGGAGCGCAACGCGCCTTCTAAATTTTTGAGACGATCACGCTCGGAGCCGCCGATAGTGCGCGGCGGAATCTTCGCGATGCGCGCGACGACAGTTTCAATCTCTCCGACGCCGATAGTCTCCGGCCTCTCCGTCGCGGGCAGCAACTTCGTCATCGCGCCGACCTCGTCAATCACGTCAATCGCCTTGTCGGGCAGGAAGCGGTCGTGGATGTGCTTGGCGGAAAGCTCTGCGGCGGCGCGCAAGGCTTCATCCGTGTAAGTGACGCCGTGATGCTCTTCGTAGTAGCTCTTCAGACCTTGCAAGATTTGCACAGTCTCAGCGACCGATGGCTCGCCGACTTCAATCTTCTGGAAGCGACGCGCGAGCGCGCGGTCACGCTCGAAGGCCGCTTTGTATTCAGGGTAAGTCGTCGAGCCGATGCAGCGAATCTCGCCGGACGCGAGCACGGGCTTGATAATGTTCGAGGCGTCCATCGAGCCACCGGAGACCGCGCCTGCGCCGACGATGGTGTGTATCTCGTCTATGAAGAGAATGCAGTTCGGCTTCTTCTTCAAGGCATTGATGACGCCTTTCAGACGTTGCTCGAACTCGCCCCGATATTTCGTCCCGGCGAGGAGCGCGCCCATGTCGAGCGCGAACATTTCCGCTCCGCGCAAAACTTCGGGCACTTCGCCGCGCTGAATCTTGAGCGCGAGACCTTCGGCGATGGCGGTCTTCCCGACGCCGGGATCGCCCACGTAAATCGGATTATTTTTGCGGCGGCGGCAGAGGACTTGAATCGTGCGCGACACTTCCGGCTCGCGCCCGATGAGCGTGTCAATCTTGCCTTCGGCGGCGCGCTCGATGAGGTTGACGGTGTAGGCCGCGAGCGGGTCGCGTGCGGCTGCGGCGTTCGCCGCGTCACCATCTTCCGCTTCCATTTCATCGCCGGCGGCAGTGAAGTCCGCATCGCCCGCGTCAGCGATTTTCGAGATGCCGTGCGCGATGTAGTTGAGCACGTCGAGGCGCGTGATGTTTTGCTGTCGCAGCAGAAAGACGGCGTGCGATTTCTCCGCGCGGAACATGGCGGCGAGGATGTTTCCGCCGTTGACTTCCGGCTGCCCGGAACCTTCCGACTGCAAGAGCGCGTATTCCACGACGCGCTGGAACATCGCCGTGTGCTCCGGCAAATTCTCGCTCGTCGCCGGCAGAGTCTCCATCTGCTCGTCGAAAAACTTTTCCAATTCGCGCACGAGCACCGCGACGTTGCCACCGCAGTGTCGCACCACATCGCTCGCCGTCTGCTCGTGCAGCAACGCATACAGCAAATGCTCCAGCGTCACATATTCGTGCCGCCGTCTCACCGCCTCCATCGCCGCGACGCTCAATGTCGCCTGTAGTTCTTTGGTAATCATAAAAAAGAGGTGATGAGTGATAAGTGATAAGTGATGAGAAAAAACCTTTCTGTTTTACTTATCACTTATCACTCATCACTTATCACTCATGCTGGTTCTTCTTCCAACGTGCAGAGCAGCGGATATTCGTGCGTTTGTGCGAGGCTCTGCGCTTTCTCGCGTTTCATCTCGGCGACTTCGTAAGTATAGACGCCCGCGACGCCCGTGCCTTCCAAGTGTACGGCGAGCATGACGCGATAGGCGTCCGATTCCGTCTTCTGAAAAATCGTTTGCAGGACGTGGACGACGAACTCCATCGTCGTGTAGTCGTCGTTGTGCAGCAGGACGCGATAGAGCGGAGGCTTCTCCAACTTCTCGCGCGTCTCTGTGGCGACCGCTTCCGTATATTCGTACTCGCGCTCCGGCATGTCTCCAAGTTTAGAAGGCAACACGCAAAGCGTGCAAGAAGGCTCAGGAGGGCTCAGGAAGGCAAAAGTAAAAAGGCAAAAGGTAAAAGGCAAAAGTGAAGACTGAAGGACGCACCTTGTTTTCACTTTTGCCTTTTTACTTTTGCCTTCTGCTCATTTACTTTTGCCTGATGGTTAGGTTGCGCTTTCCCGATCCGCGTCACGCGACGCCCGAAGGCATCGTCGCCGTCGGCGGTGAACCGCGCACGGAATATCTGTACGAAGCCTACACGCACGGCATTTTCCCTTGGCCGGTCGAAGGTTATCCGCTGCTCTGGTTCTCGCCCGCGCGCCGCGCGATTCTCGAATTCGATGACCTGCACGTTTCGCGCAGTCTTGCACGGACGCGCCGACTTACATCGTTACGCTTAACGATTGACCAGGACTTTCCGTCTGTCATTCGCGCCTGCGCCGCCGTCTCGCGACCGCACGAGCGCGGGACTTGGATCACGCCGGAGATGATCGAAGGCTACTGCGAATTTCACCGGCGCGGGCACGCGCACAGCGTCGAGGTGTGGGAAGAAGACGCGCTCGTCGGCGGCATCTACGGCGTGGACGCGGGCGGCGCGTTCGCCGGAGAGAGTATGTTTCACCTGCGCCCCAACGCCTCGAAACTCGCGCTGCTCTTTTTGGTCGAGCACCTCAAGAGTCGCGGACTCGACTGGCTCGACATACAAGTGATGACGCCGCACATGAAAGCGTTCGGCGCGAAAGAAATCAGCCGCGACGAGTTTCTGGAGAAACTGGCCGTCGCACGCCATCGAGGGCTGCAACTGTTCGGAAGATAAGTCAGGAGACGACGCTCTAAGGGCGGAGTGTCCCTTTGGCTTCAACGCAGAAGTGAGTTATAGGATGGCGGGGGCGGCGCGTCGTACTCATCACTACTCAACTCCAGCGGGATGCCACCCATTTTCTTGGCAACCGAATTGTAGATTATCGCCATGAGTCCGTAAGCAAGAAAGCCCAGCGGAGTGTAAACGAGCGGAATCCCCACCATGTAAAACGCAAGGTTATAAGTTGGAAGGCGACCATAGCTCAGATATGTGTAGATTGAATAAGCAGTGCCGATGAAGAGCGCAAAGATTAAAGTGTAAACGCCGTGCCAGAAAGCGACGGTCACTACTCCAACATGCTTTAGTCTCATCCTCGCCATCTCATTTATCCTTTGCACAATAATCCGACTTGATTCCTATTTCGGACGTTGATTGTATCGAGCGACGTGGACTGTGACAAAGCATTCTTCGCGAAAATCATTCACATATTGCTTATTCTCTCTCACCTAATATCTGTGGAACTTTGTTCCAATTCTTCCAGCAAGGCGGCGGTAATCTTCGCTCTCTCTTCCCACCACATCGCAACTTCGCCGAGCGTCGCGCTGTGTCTCTGATGTCGCGCCGCCCAACCGGACGCCTCCGACGCGAGCCACACGAGCATTCCGCGCGCGTCCTGTCCGAGCAGAGTCTTTAAGATAAATTTGCGCTCGCCCATTCGTGAACCGATGCCGAGTTGACGCGCGGCGCGATTCAAATCGGCGCGCGTCAGAATCATGCCGCTGCGTGCGGGCGCGAGCAGCGACGACAAAAAATCTTCCGCGCCATGCTCGCGCGGGTCAACGATGCGCGGGGCTTCGCGCAGATGTGCCGGTAAAAGTTCCTGACGCCCGACCGCCTCCGCTTCTTCAATAAGAGCCGACAGCAACAACTCTCCCCATCGTTGATAGAAAGGCGTGGCGATGTCAGAGAGTTTGATGAGATAGGCGGGCAGCCAGCTCAGCAAATGTTCCCACAGCAGAGCCTTGCGCGCGTTGCGCCACGCCGCACGCACGCGCTCGTCGTCCGCGTTCGTCTCCAGTTCGGCGAGCCGTGCGTAGAGCGCGAGCAGTGACGCCAGGTGGTCGGCCTCCGTCGGCGGCGTCTGACCGAGCGCGCGCCAGAAGCCCGCAACCGTCCCGCGCGCATCGCCGCCGAGCATTCCTTCCGCGCCGAGATAGACGGAGGCATACGGGTAAAGTTGGAAGACGAAAATCTCCGTGTACTCGCTCGCGTGTGGCGGCGCGCCGAGTTCAAGCGCAGAGGCGAGGCGCGCAGTCTGCGTGTCGTCAGGCGGTTCGACCAACGCGGCCAGCGCGCGAAAGAGTTCCATAGAATTAAATGATGAGTGCGGAATGATGAATGATGAATATATGGCAAATGCCTTTTCATCATTCCGCACTCATCACTTCGGCGGGTAGGCGATAAACTTCTTTCGACGGCTTGAGCGGGCGCAGGAGCCAGTAGGGGCGGCGCGAGCCGTCGGGCGAGTGCGTGTCGGCGTCGCGCGTAAATTGCAGCCACGCATGATAAACGTCGCGCGACTTTTGCGTGTCAACGGAGATGTCGCCGTAACTGTCGCCCGTCTCGGCCTTCGTCACGCGGACGGCTTGATGCCAGCAGTGCATTCCTGAGACGGGGTCTGGATGAACGGGGAAAGTTAAGTTTTGATGGACGCCCACATCCGTCCACCAGATGCGCGAAGTGTCCGCATCAGACGACTCGTAAGCCTTGACGCCGCTCTCGCGTTTCATGTCCCAACGCGCATTTTCATGCGCGAGCGAGACGGTCGCCATCATCTGCCGCTCGCCCGCCGCGTCCTTCAATTTCCAGCGTCCCATGTGATGGCTGCACGCGACGATACCGGGCTTGATGCCTTCCGTGACCCACGCGCGAACGACGAAGTAGCCGATCTCCGTCGAGACGCGCACGAGGTCGCCGGTCTTCAATTTCAAATCGGCGGCGTGCGTCGGGTGAATCCAGATCGGGTTGGTGTGCGCGATTTCGTTCAGCCATTTCGCGTTCGCGCTGCGCGTGTGTATCTGCATCGGCAGACGGAAAGTGGAGATGAGCACGGTCTGTCCGGGATTGAGCTTGTCGGGATGAATGTGGCTCTTAATGTAGGTGGGCAGGCTGTGCTCGTGCCAGCCCCAGTCGGCGAGCGTGCGCGAATAAAATTCGAGACGCCCGCTCGGCGTCGGGAAGCCGCGCAAAATTTTCTCGTCAACGTGGACGCCGGCGAAGCGACGCCCGTCCGCATCGCCGTCGGGCGTCGGGATGGGGACGATGTTCGTTGACGCGGGCTTCGGCGTGCGCGTGTAGGCTCTGCCGAAGCGATCCACGCGCAAATCTTCCAACTCTTCCAACGGCACAATCTCTTCGTAAATCGCGCCGACTTTTTTCCGCACCTCGAACGCGCCGTAGCGACGCATGAATTGGAGCGGCGTCAGATTTTCCTGCGCCGCTTTTTCAGGCAGGTCGGGCACGGAGTTTTCAAAGATGTAGGCGTAATACTCATCAACGCTCAGACGTTCGCCGGGACGCTCTTTCGATTCGACGAATTGGCGTATGCCGAGTTTGCCGTCGGGGTCTATGCGCCACGAAAGCTCAAGCCAGAATTCGTTTTCTTCCCAGACCTCGCCGGGATTCGTCTCGCGCGTGTCCGTCTGCTCTTCGCCGAGACGCTCGCGCGCCGCGCGCAGGACGGGTTGACGAAAGCCAAGCCACTGCGCGTCGTGCGTCTCGTATGAGTGTATGTCGTGACGCTCGCTGCCGAGTCCCATCGGGAGAATGTAGTCTGCGAAGTAAGCCGTCTCGCTCCACATCGGCGTGAGCGCGACGTGGCAGCCGACGAGACTTTCATCCGTCAACGCTTCAAGCCAACTAAAGCCGTCGGGGTTCGTCCAGACGGGGTTATAGACGCGCGTGAAATAAGTGTCCACGACGCCGCGCCCATCTTTCAAAAAATGCGGCAGCAGGAAAGACATCTCGTTCATCGAGAGCGGGTACTCGCGCGGCCACGTCAGTTCGTTCCACGCGGGCGGGTGCGGCGGCGTGTGGATGGGTTTGGGCACGAACTTGTTCCACGCATTCGGGAAGACGCCTCCCTCTGTCGCCACCGCGCCGAGCAGCGTGTTGAGCATGAAGAGCGTGCGCGTCACCTGCCAGCCCCCGCTGTTGCCCGCCGAGGCCGAACGCCAGTTGTGACTCGAAAACTGCGTGCCCGCCGTCGAGACGAGTTGCGCCATCTCTTCAATCACGCGCGCGTCAACACCAGATTCCTTCGCGGCGAACTCGAACGTGTAATCTTTGTACAACTCTTTTAACGCTGTCTCGAAATTCTCAAAGTTGGTTTCCGTCTCCGGCTGCTCGACGGCCATGAACTCTTCCCAGTTCCACCAGCGACGGACGAACTCGCGATGGTAGAGATTGTTTTGAATCAGGTAGTTTGCCATCGCCAGCACCATCGCCGCTTCGGAGCCGGGATAGGGCGAGACGAAAAAGTCCGCGTGCGTCGCCGTGTTTGAAAGCCTCGTGTCGAAGACGATGAGCTTCGCGCCGTTCGCTTTGGCTTCGATAACGCGCTGCGCGTGCGGGTTGAAATAATGTCCCGCTTCGAGGTGCGAACTGATGAGAAAAATAACTTTCGCGTTCGCGTGGTCTGGACTCGGACGATCCAAGCCCATCCAGAATTGATAGCCCGCGCGCGAAGACGACGAGCAGATATTCGTGTGCGAGTTGTGGCCGTCCACGCCCCACGCCGCAAGGATGCGTTCCGTAAATCCGTCCTCGCCGGGACGCCCGACGTGATACATCACTTCGTTGCGCCGGTCTTCCATAATCGCCTTGCGAATGCGCGCGGCGAGTTCGTCTAACACTTCATCCCAACCGACACGCACCCACTTGCCTTCGCCGCGACGCCCTGCGCGCTTCAAAGGATGCAGGATGCGGTCGGGGTCTGTGATCTGGTTGAGCGTCGCCGGCCCTTTCGCGCAGTTGCGCCCACGCGAGCCGGGATGCTCGGGGTTGCCCTCGAACTTCCTGACCTGCAAACTCTCTCTGTCAACGTAAGCCAGCAAGCCGCACGCCGACTCGCAGTTGAAGCACGTCGTCGGCACGAGCATGTAACGCTGCTCGACTCTTCGCGGCCACGCCTTCGTGTCCAACTCCACCCAATCGTCCCAACGCTCCTTCGGCGGAAACGCCGCGAGGTGGATGCGGCTCGCCCCCGGATAAAAAGTCTCGCCGCGCGCTTCCGTCTCGCGCCGTGCCGCGCTGACGCGCTCGTTAAGTTTACGAATACTCATTGTTCCAGTTTTCTACCGATTAACTTCGGCATGTTTTCAAGTCAAGGCGTCGAACCCCAAAGCAAACTCAATAGCCGCGCGCACATCACGCATCCGCTCAAACGACAAGTGCGTGATGTATGTGCCGAGATTCGCTTTCTGGATTGTTTGCAGATTATCCGCGCTCACGGCGCAGTCGGCGGAGATGCCATCATCGGCAGGCGTCAGGAGAACTTCCGAAGGGATACCGCGAATGGTGGTCGTCAAGGGCGCGACGGTGATGCTATGCAGGAAGGGAATAACCGAGTTGCGCGTCAGGATGAGTACCGGGCGTCGCTTGTCCGGCGCGCGGAAGGTGTGCCAGTAAACGTCGCCTTGATTCATGGCTCACCCCAGACCTGTTCGGCCTCCCATTCGACGACCTCTTCGGACATTTGCGGCTGGTTAATGTACCCGCGCGCGTGTCTCTGCTCCAGCGCAATAATCTCCTGCTGCCGCAAAGCGCGCTCCAGCGCCGTGCGAACGAAATCTTCCCGCGTCATCTCTAACACGCGCGTTGCCTGATCAACTTCCGCCAGCACGGACTCTTCAATCGTGAGTTCGATGGTCTTCATAATTTAACCTCAAAGCAGACCCATAGTTTACCATGCCGCGCCGGACGTGATCGTCTCTATCTCAGGCAGCGCATCTCGCCGCGCGCTTCCGTCTCTTTGCGCGCTGCGCTGACGCGCTCGTTAAGTTTTTTGAGTTTCATGTTTTCAAACTGTCCGGCAGAAATGCGCGTGGTTTAGAGTCCCGCCAGCTTACGCAAATCGTCGAGCGTGCCGTTGAAACGGTCGAGGTCGAGTCCCGCGCCGTTGATGCCGTTGACCGCATGGACGCCCGTCGAAGTGAACTGCCACATCGTGTAGTTGGTGAAGCCTTGCGGGATGTTCGGCTTGGGTCTCGACGTGTACTGCGCGATCCACAAAGGGTGCTCGGCGAACGCGGACGAGCCGCCGACCTGAGAATTCCAGAAGGCGGCGTTGGTGTAGATAATCGGCGTGCGACCGAGCGCCTGCTCAACCGCCGCGATCCACGTCGTGACGCCTTTGACGATGAGACTCGCGCTCTTGTTGCCGTTCACTTCCACGTCAAGCGTGGGCGGCAAATCGCCCGGCTCAAGTTGTTTGACGACATGGAGGAAACTGTCGGCCTGCGCCTGCGCGTCGAGTTGCGGGCGAAAGAAATGATACGCGCCGCGCAGGATGCCGTTGCTCTTGATGCCCGCGTAGTTAGACGTGAAGAAAGTGTCCTGCGCCCCGATGCCATCGGTCGCTTTAGTGTAAGCGAACGCGACGTTTGACGCCGCCACCTTTTGCCAGTTGATGACGCCCTGAAAATGAGAAACGTCTATCCCGCGGATGTCGCCCTCGTTGTAGCCCGTCGGTTGATTCGGCATGTGTGAGTTGCTCCTTTCAAGCTAAGATCGGTTGAGTGAACTAAAAAATGTTTCGCGCACATTCGTCTTCTTGCGCGCGATGCGAATGCGCCGGTTAGTCTCGGTTCGTGCCATTTGTTTCTCCACTTCGATGACACTACTTTCGCTTTGAGATGAGTTCGACGATGGCCTTCTCGATTCGACGCACGCGCGTCTCCGGTTTCTTCGCCGTTTCGATGGCCTGCGCGTATTCCTTCTGGTGCGTGTAGCTCATCTTGTCCCACGCGGCTTGCGCGTCCTTGTTATTTTTCAGCGCGCGGGCGAGGTCGGCGGGCGGCGTGATGATGCGCGGCGCGGTGTCGCGCTCCATCGTGATGCTGACGATGTCACCGGCTTTGGCGTTCGCGCCCTCGCGCATCTCGCGGTTGACGGCCATCATAAAACAACCGCCCATCGGGAAGATGGAACTGCGAAAAGGGAACTTGTTGATCGTGCCGCAGACGGGGACGCGGGCGCGCGTGCCGAAAGTTTTGAACACGTCGAAAGGGATGGTGATGATAACCGCCGTCTTGTTATTCGGGACTCGTTCAAGAGCGACGCGGAATCGTTTCACTGTCGTCATCGCTGTCAATTTCTCCTTTCATGCGAGCGGCACGGATTGACCCGCTTGAACGTAGGCGTGTTCGTGGAGCAGCATTCCGACGAGCGCGAGCGGCGCGGCGATGATGCCAAGCAATGGCGCGAACATTCCGCTGACTGAGAGTGTGATTCCGATCCAGAAGTAAGAGGCGTAACGTCCCCGCGTCATTTCCCACACGGCGAGGCGCGCGTGCGCCGTCGGATGCGTCAAGGTCGTTTCGCCCCAGACCATGAGCAGGTGGATGAGCGTTGTCACACTGAGCGTCCACGCGAGCGGCGCGACGGCTGTCGGCTCAAGCCACACGGCGAAGGGCATCAGCGTCGCCGCGCCGAGCAGGAGCGATTGGACGAGCAGGTGCGGCGGCAGCAGCGCGCTTTGCCAGAGGTCGCGCCCTTTGGCCTGCGCGAAAAGGTATGCTGTATAGACTGCCGTCAGCGTGCCGAGCACGACGCCGGGCAAAATTAAGAAGAGTTGCGTGAATCTCATCCCCGAGAGGCTGGCGAGAAAGTGCAGAGCAAGGACAAGCGAGTAACCCGCGATGATGAACGCGCCGCGCACGAGCCAACTCCGCCATTGCGGGCGCGTGAAGATCATGTAGAAACGCGCCGGATGTTCCAAGTCCCAAAGGAGCAAGCCGCCGGTGATGGCGAGAAAGACGCCGGAGATAACGGGCACGACCCACAGCCACAACGCGCCATGATAACTGAGCAAATCCGCGTCGGCAGTTCGAGTTAATCTTCCATAGATTTCATTAAAAACAAGAAGAATAATTATCGAGGTCAGATACACGCCCGCCGCGATGCCCTTCGTCCATGTGTAGAGACTGACGCGCCAGTCCCACGGAATCGAGTGCGGCACATCATACGAGAGGAGCGCGGCGGCGGAGGTGTTCGCGTAAGTCGGGTTGCCGGAGACGACCGTCTCGCTGTCTATTTTTTGCTCGCTCCACATGAAGAGTCCGCCGTCTGGCCGGCGCGCGGCGAGCGGGTCGAGCGTGGCTTGATGCGCGCCCTTGTAAAATAATTTCGGGAGCGTCTCTTTTTCGGGACGGCGGACGTTGACAGGCTCGCGGTTGACGATCTGCGCGACTTTGGAATCAGTGTCGCGCATGTCGCCGACGAGGATCGCTTCGACCGGGCAGACGACGACGCACGCGGGTTCGAGTCCCATGTCAATGCGGTGCGCGCAGAAATTGCACTTCTCGGCGGAGTGGTCTTCGGGGTTAATAAAAATCGCGTCGTAGGGGCACGCGGCGATGCACGCCTTGCAGCCGATACAGATGTTCTTGTCGAAATCTACGATGCCGTCGCTGCGTTTGAACATCGCGGTGGTCGGGCACGCGATGACGCACGGCGCGTGCGCGCACTGGTTGCAGCGCGTCACCTGATGCGCGCGGCGAGCTTGCGGATAGACGCCCACGTCAACGTGCTTGACGTAGGTGCGCGTGACGCCGAGCGGGACGAGATTCTCGGACTTGCACGCGGTCGTGCAGGCGTGGCAACCGATGCAGCGCGTCTGGTCGAGCACCTTCGCCCATTGCGGCTGATGCCCGTCTGCTGCTGCCGTCGTCGCCGTTTGCTCTTGCATCAAATCTCCTCACTATCTTGAATCGGGCGCGCGGTCAGTAAATTAACCACAGAGGACACGGAGGAACACAGAGAATCAAATGGCCGGAACACTGGAACGCTTCGCTCCGTCTTCCCTCTGTGATCCTCCGTGTCCTCTGTGGTGAACATCTTGGTGCGTCGCGAAAGCGATTTTCTGTTCGTCTTGAATGAAGTATGCTCTCCTGTGCGCGGCAGAAACGCTTCTACACTTTATGAGTTGACGAGTCAATGCCGATGGACGCGAGCGTCGCTTACAAGCGTCTTGACGGTCAAACGATCACGGAGAAAACGATGAAAAAATTTATGCTGGCGATACTGCTCTTGTCAGTTTCAACGTTGGAAGGAAAAGTTATGGCACAGCAGACGACGAAAACAAATCAGAAAGATTTTGTCACGAATCAAAAAGACTTTGTCTCGACACGCGAGATGGAGCGCATCAACTGGATGGAGTTCAAAGAGGTCGTGCCCGCGCGCATCCAGACCGTGCTCTTGCCGACGGGCACGATGGAGCCGCACGGCGTGATCAACAACGGCGCGGACAACACCGCTCCCTTCGCGATGGCGAAACACATCGCGACGCGCGTCAACGCTCTGGTCGCGCCGACTTTGCCTTACGGTATTACGGGAAGCATGGAAGCATATCCCGGCGCGTTTCAAATTACGGAGAGCACGTATCGTCCCTTCGTCAAACAGATTCTCGAAGGTCTGGCGAAGAATAATTTTAAGAACATCATCATCTTGAACGGGCACGGCGGGCCGCAGACTGCCGTCTTGAACGCGGTCGCGGCGGAAGTCTCGTCCGAGCGACACGTCCGCACGCTCGTCATCAACTGGTGGTCATTCGCGTCAGACGTGACGAAGCAGGTCTTCGGCGAAGACGGCGGGCACGCAGGTCTTAATGAGACGGCTTACATACAGGCGGTTGACCCGACGCTCGTCCACCCCGAACGCTACAAGGAAGACATGGCGACGGCGTATCCCGCGCCGAGTACATGGTCTGCCACGCCGTTTCCTTCTTCCATCGGACTTTATCAACCCGGCCAGGGTTATCCGAAATTTGACCAGAAGAAGGCCGACGAATATTTCAACAAGGTCAACGAGAAAGTCGCCGCACTCATCAACGAAGTCGTGCGTAAATGGGACATGGCCGGACTCTAAAATTCAGTGGCGACGACAACGAAAATTTATACGCGGACGGAAAAGGGGAGTCCGACGCCGCCAGAGGGTCACGAGTTTCAGCCCCTCTCGCAGAACGCTTATCGCGTGCTCGGCCTGTCGTGTGTGGCGACGCAGGGCGAAGTTTACGAGGCCGCCGCCCGTTTGCGTCGCACGCTTAAGCTCGGCGTCGCGAAAACTTTCGCGGGCGATCTGGCGTGGCTCGGCGGCCACGTCAGCCGCGAAGAGACGGACATCCGCGACGCCGTCAGCCGTCTCAGCAATCCGCCGCAGAGAATTTACGAGCGACTGTTTTGGTTCGCGGATGACGCCCACGCCGCGCATCACGCGCCCGTCTCAAATCTCAAAGAACTGCACGCCGCTGCCAACAGTTTGCTCGCGCAGGAGACGCGCGCGTCACGGCACGACGCGGCGTTGCTGTCTCTGGCGACCTTGTTGCGGCGCGACGCCGAAATGAAAATCGAGGCGGCGTGGGCGCGCGCCTTCTCTCTGTGGAGAGATGTCATCGAGTCGGACGAGTACTGGTCGTTTCTCATCGCCTCAGAACTCAAGGGCGACTTCGAGCAACTCGCCACCTACGCGGAAGCGAGAGAGTTGCGCGGGCGCACTTTGCGCGTCGTGACGGCTCCCGTCGCGGCAGAGGCGAAAGATGCGCTGGCGCGTGAAGACTTGCGCGTGTGCGGTCGCGCGCTTTCAATTCTGCGCGGGGCGTCGCTTCCCGAAAAGCTGTGGGCGGAATACGAGAACGATATTCTTGCGCCCGTCGAAGATCAGATTGAGGAGACTTGCCAGAGTGTCTTCGCGTGGGCGCGTTGGGCGAGCCAGCATCAATCGAAGCTGACGGACAGAATCGAGACTTACGGCAAGGCGCTCGGTGATTACGATCAACGCCTGCGCCCGCTCCTCAAAAAAATCTTCGACGTTGCCGGAGCACAGAGCCACTGCGCGCGTCGCGGCTTCGAGTCGGCGGCGACGCATCTCAACGAGCTGGCGACGTTTTACAAAGACATCGGTGACACCGATCTCGCCTCGAAGATTTCGCAGGCGGCGTGGAAACTCGCGCCGCCTGAGAGCGCGACGCTTCGTCTCATCGAAGAGGGCATGAGTGCGGACGACCTCGCGCAGATGCCCGCAGATAAAACGGATGACGGTTACGCCCGCGTACTCGCGTCTGAACTGACGCCTACGACGATGTACGGTCAGACGGATGTCTTCAGACAGTTCACAGAGCGGCAGCAGCAGAAGACAAAGACGACTACGAACAAGGGAGCAGGCACGAGTCTGGTGTGGGTAGTGTTTGGCCTGCTCATCTGCGTTCTGCTGTCGAGATGCGAAAACTCCGGCAGCCGTAGCCGCACCCACTACGGCACGTATCCGGGAACCGTCAACTTCAACTACAACGTCGCCATCCCGCAATTTACGCCGTTCCCCGTCCCGCAATTTTCACCGCTGCCGCACCTTGAGCCGCTGACGATTCCCGCGCCGCGAAGAGTTTCGCCGCCGCCTCATCACAGCACGACGCATCCGACGCCGCCGTTCTCGTCGCCGACGCCATCTCTGCCACAGCAGCCGCCACACAGCGAACAGGAAAATCGAAGGCCGTAACCAGCAGTCCGCGCGCAAATTTTATGTCACAGGAAAATCCGTTTCCCGCATCACAGCAAACTCCGCGCGCTCTCGAAGTTTCGCTCGCGTCGCTCGTCGAACTGGCCGTTGAGTGGTGGCGGCTCGAACGCTGGCTCAACTCTTCTGCGCCGCAGGGCAACTCGCTCTCGCACGCGCGGCACGCGGCGCGTCGTCTCGGCAAGTTTTTAGAAGAGCGCGAGTTGTCCGTCTTAGACATCACGGGCCAGCATTACGAACCCGGCCTCGCCGTCGAGGTGCTGGATGTGGTTGAGGATGCGAGCGCAAGCGTTGATGCGTCGTCGTTCATCGAAGAGATGGTCGCGCCCGTTGTGTTGTGGCGCGGCGCGGTCGTCAAATATGGACAGGCGATTGTAAGGCGGAGAAAATGATGAATGATGAATGATGAATAAAATCAAGGATGCCTTTGTCTTTCATTCATCATTTGTTTTTCATCCTGTCTATCTTGTTCATCCGTGTAAATATTGCTTTGAAATCTTTTGAGTTAAGCGCAGAGGGAAGAAGATGAGCCAGTACATTGACTACGGCATTGATCTGGGGACGACCAATTCATGCATCACGCAGGCGGACGGCAACGACCTGAACGTCATTCAGAACAACGATCAGATGAATGTCACGCCGTCGGTCGTGCGCGTGTTGAAGTCAGGGAGTTTGATGACGGGGCGGCGCGCGTACAACGCCATCGTGGAAGACACGGACAATGTGGCCGCCGAGTTCAAGCGTTTGATGGGGCAGCGTTACGAAAAAACTTTTCCCGCGTCGGGGCGCGTGATGACGCCGGAAGAATTGTCTGCGGAAGTTTTGAAATCTCTGCTCGCGGACGCGCGGCGGCGGACGAATGAGGACGTGCGCGCCGCCGTCATTACCGTCCCGGCGGCGTTCACCGCCTTGCAATGCGAGGCGACGGCGCGCGCCGCGCAACTCGCCGGACTCGAAGAGTATCCGTTGTTACAGGAACCCATCGCAGCGGCCATCGCTTACGGCGCGCGCCCCGATGCGCGCGATCAACGCTGGCTCGTCTTCGATCTCGGCGGCGGCACGCTCGATGTCGCCGTCATCTCGACGCGCGATGGCCGCCTGCACGTCCTTGAGCATCGCGGCGACAATCATCTCGGCGGAAAAGATATTGACCGGCTCGTCGTCGAAAATATTTTCCTGCCCCGTCTCGCCGCGCAGTTCGCCCTGCCGCGCGCTGACGACGCGACGGGCGCGCATCAACGTCTGACGCGCAAGCTGGCCTTCATCGCCGAGTACGCGAAGATTGAACTGTCGTCGCAAGATGAAACGCTCGTCAGTTTCATAGACCTCGGCGAAGACGAGCGCGGCGTGCCCCTCGAGGCGGAGTTGACCGTTACGCGCGCGCAACTTGAGCGCGAAGTCGCGCCGCTTTTGAGTCGCTGCTTGAAACTGGCGGACGAGGCTCTGGCGGGCGCGCGTCTCGCAGGAGAAAGTCTCGACCGCGTGCTGCTCGTCGGCGGCCCGACGCAGATGCCTTATGTGCGCGCCGCCGTCGGCGAGCGCCTGAAAGCGCGCGTTGATTTCTCGCTCGACCCGATGACCGTCGTCGCGCGCGGCGCGGCGCTCTACGGCTCAACCATCGAGCGCGCGGCGTCGAAGCAGTCACTGCAGGAAGATGCGACGAGGAAAGCCGCAACGACGACAGCGACGGGCGCGGCGGGCACGACGGAAAAACTGTCTGTGCGTCTCGCCTACGAGCCGACTTGCGCGACGACGCAGACACTCGTCGCGGGGCGCATCACGAAACGCGGCGCGCTTTCGGCGCACGAAGTTAAGATTGATACTGATAACAATTTCTGGACGAGCGGCTGGCACGCGGTCGCAGATGAATTGTTCGAGATGCCGCTTGTGTTGCAGGAAGGAAAGCTCAACACGTTCGTCTTAAGCGTGCGCGACGAGCGCGGGCGCGAGATTGAAGTTGAGCCGCGCGAGTTTCACATCAGGCACGGATTGGCTGTCAGCGCGCCGCCTCTGCCGCACACTATCTCTGTCGAAGTGGCGGGCGCGGACGGAGTCGCGGAGTTGAGTCCCATCTTTCCGCGCAAGACGCTTTTGCCCGCCGAGCAGACCGTCTCGTATCACGCCGCGCGCGCGTTGCGTCCGAGCGAGACGCGCACGTCGCTCGCCATCAAACTCTGGGAGGGCGAGGCCATGTCAGACCCGCAGGCTAACAACTGGGTCGGCAACATGCACATCCGTAGCGAGAGCATTCGCCGCTCCGTCCCGGAAGGCGCGGAGATACAAATTCACATCAAAATTGACGCCTCGCGCTTAATCAGCGTCGAGGTTTTCGTCCCGCACCTCAACGAACATTTCACGGAGCGCGTCTATATCCCGAAGGAAGAGGAGCCGGACTATCTCGAATTGCTCAAGGGCGTGCCCGTCGAGTTTGAGTCATATCTGGCGCGGCTCAACAAAATCGAAGAGCGTTTAATATCAAGCGGCGCGGACGGCGACGACTTCAACGGTGATGAAGATTTCCCGGAATTTATTTACGACGACAGCGCGCTCTCGACCGACGAGCGCAAGCGTCTGCTGTTCACAGAGCGCGAACGACCGCGCGACGAGATTGAGCGTCTGCGCCGCGAGATCGAAGACCTCGACCTCGAAATCGGCGCGCGCGCGACGGCGGGCGAAGCGCCGGATCACGACTACGCGAAGGGCGTGGTGGAACGCGCGCGAGAGTTGCGCGTGCGAATCGCCAACCTCGAACGGCGTGCGGGCGTCAATCTCAAAGAGACGCGCATCGAGGACGCGACGCGCGTCGCGGGGGAGATCGAGCGCGACGCGAACGCCTACGGCTCGACGCTCCAACAGGAACGCTTTCAAGCTCTGCACGCAGAACTAAGACGCGCGAGCGAGCGCGGCGATAGTCGCGGCGTGCAGAAGGCCATCGGCGCGCTCAAGAATCTGCGCGGGCAAATCCTTTACGCGCAGGACTGGTTCTGGGAAGACTGGTTTCGCTATTTTCAACGCGCGGGTAGAAAGTTCGTCAACGACGAAGAGGCCGCGAAGTGGCTGGCCTCCGGCGCGACGGCGTTGGAGGCCAGCGACCGCAAAAAACTCGAGGAGGCCGTGCGTCAATTGTGGCCGCTCGAACCCGTCGAGGATCAGGCCGCCGAGCGCGAGCGTTCGATGCGTCCGGGCTTGCGGCAATAATTCGCGCGAGAGGCAGTTGATTTCAACAGCACGCCGCACCTGCCGCGCCGGACAGACCTCGCATGAAAAAAATGATTGACAGACGCGCGGAGTGTGTTTACGCTCTGCACGTTTTTCACATGTCGAACTTTTCCCGCCTCTCCGCGTCGCGGGAAAATCCCAACACCTCGCTCCTCTGTTTCACGTCTCGTTTCCTACACCTCATTGCCAAAGGAGAATCCACATGAACATCCCTCTTGCCACGCTGAAAAAAAATCGCGGGAAGATCAATCTACTTCTTTTCTTCTCGCTGCTGTTTTTAACCTGCGCGCAACTCTCGACCGTGAGAGTTGCCGGCGCGAACACGAACACAGAGGCCAACGCGAACACGTCCGGCACGAACACTAATCTCAACACGAACACCAACGTCAGCACGAACACGACCGCCAACGTCAACGCGACCGGCGGCGGCAAAGTTAATGCTCCGGCGCGAGCGCCAATTCCGTGCCCCACGCCGGGAGCCGCGCCGCCGGCATCGGTGACGAAAGTTTACAAGGCCGGACAGACCGGCGTGACGGACGTGCAACTCGGCGACACGCTGACGCTCGAAGTTGCAAACCTCCAGACGCTGCTCGACGAGGCGAGATGCGCGACGCCGGAGAAAACGTTGCTGCTTTATCTCGACGGCAGGCCGGTGTCAGAGGTGTCTCCCTATCCGCCGACAGACCCTGCGGCGGGCACGCTCGCCTTCCCGCTCAAGCGCACCGAAAAGTCCAGAGAGACGTGGACGTATCTGCTCGGCAAGCCGGGCTGGGACGCGCGCGAAGTGGGCGTCAGCGTCGGACTCGACGACAGGTGGCCGATTCCATCCGCCAGCAAAATCAATCTTGAAGTCGTCCCGCACAAGTGGTTTCTCTTCTGGCTATTAATCTTCGCCGCGCTCGTCTTTATCTTCTGGCAGTTGGCGACGAAGAGCGATCTGCTCCGAGATTCGGGCGGGCAGCCGGGCGGCGGCGACAGAAAGCCTTACAGCCTCGCGCGCACGCAGGCCGCTTTCTGGTTCTTCATCGTCCTCGCCTCGTACCTGCTCATCGGCATCGTGACCGGCGACTTCAACACGACGATCACGAGCACTGTGCTCGGACTGATCGGCATCAGCGCGGGCACGGTCGTCGGCTCCGCCTTCGTTGACGCGGGGAAAGTTGCGCCCGCAGACGGGACGACGGCAGCAGCAGGCGGCGCGACGAATGCGGCGGGCGCTGCAAACGCGACCGGAGCAACGGGCGTGACAGGGACAGCGAACGCAACCGGCACGACGGGCGCAACAGGCGCAGCGAATACGACGAATACGGCAGCGACAACGGCTTACGTGCCGAAGAATGAATACTGGTGGAAGGACATCATCAGCGATCCGGACGGCGTCAGTTTCCATCGTTTCCAGATGGCGGCGTGGACGCTCGTGCTGGGCATTATTTTCATCTCGCAGGTGTTCAAGGCGCTGGCGATGCCAGAATTTAACGGCTCGCTGCTCGCGCTCTTAGGCATCAGCGCAGGCACTTACATCGGCCTCAAGATTCCTGAGCCGACGACGCCGAACACGCGCTCAATTAAGAGTTGACACGCTGTTGGCAAAGCGCGTTCAGACGAGCGAGGCGGCTTGAACAAAACCGCCTCGCTCGCTTTTTCTGAAAACGACTGAGCGCAGCCCCGAAGCGTTAAACGCATCGCACGAGTCGAGCGCAATTTAACGCTTCCTAAACACCTCGATTCATTGTTATATTGTTTACGAGCTGGCGCGCCCCGTATCTTGCGCCGGCTCGTGTTGTCAGCCGCGGACGCTCACTGAAGCGGCCTTTCCCCCTCGTAAATTATCTTGCGCCCATATCAGATAGACCGTCAGGAGTCTGCCACAGATGAGTCTTGTGCCTCGCCATCTTCATCCGACGACCGCAGAGTCTCCGACCGAGACTCTCTATGATAGTCAATATCGCCGCCTCTTCGACGAGCACCCGCGCGCCATGTGGCTCTGCGACGCGCGAAGCTTCGTCTTCCTCGACGTGAACGACGCGGCTGTCTGCCACTTCGGTTACACGCGCGACGAATTTCTCTCGATGTCTCTCCGCGACCTCTGCGCGCCGGAGGATTTTCCCGCGCTCATCGCACGCGCCGGCGAAGATGAGCGCAACAGCACAGGCGAATGCGGCGTTGACGCTGCCGCCGCGCGCCCGTCAGTTGTTGTCGCCGCACGGTTCAACAAAAAAGATGGCAGCATCGTTGACGTGGAAGTGACGTTGCGCGCGCTCTTGTTCGGAGGCAAGCGCGCTTTGCTGACAGTCGCCGACGACGTGACAAAGCGACGCCGCGCCGAAGAATCTCTGCGCGAAAGCGAGCGTCGTTACCGCGCCCTCGTCGAACAGGCTTCCGACGGAATTTTCATTTGCGACGAGCGCGGGCAGTACATACAGGTGAACGCGACGGGCTGTCAGATGCTCGGCTACACGGAGGCGGAACTTTTGCGCCTCAACCTGAGAGACGTGATTGACGACGCAGACCTCGCGCTGCGTCCGCTCCGCCTGAGCGACGTCGTGGCGGGCGCGACCGTCAAGATCGAGCGCACCTTCCGGCGCAAAGACGGAACGCTGCTCGACGGCGAAATCAGCGCCAGCCGCCTCGATGACGGGCGCGTGCAATCTACCCTGCGCGACATCTCCGAGCACAAGCGCGTCAAGGCCGAACTAGAAGCGGCGGCGACGGAGTTGCGCGCACTGTTCGCCGTGATTCCAGACATCATCCTCGTCTTCGACGCGGAAGGCCGCTACCTGAAAGTCGCTCCCACGAATCCTTCGCTTCAGTTCAAGTCAGCCGCGAAGGTCATCGGCAAGCGATTGCATGATGTCTTCCCGCAGACTAAGGCTGATGAGTTTCTCGGCTACGTGCGCGACGCGCTGCGTCTGAAATGCACGGTTGAGATCGAATACAATTCCGAAGTTGAGGGACGCACGCGCTGGTTCGCCGGCGCGGTCTCGCCGGTGTCGGACGAGACCGTCATCTGGGTGGTGCGCGACGTGACCGAGCACAGGCAGTTCGAGCATTACCTGCTGCAAAGCGAAGAGCGTTATCGAGAGTTGTTCGAGAACGCCAACGACATTGTCTATACGCACGACCTCGCAGGGCGCTTCACTTCGCTCAACAAGACGGGCGAGCGCATTACCGGCTACACGCGCGAGGAAGCGATGACGCTGAACATCGCGCACGTCATCGCGCCGGAAGATTTGGAGCGCGCGCGCCGCATGATCGCGCGCAAAGAGGCGGAGGAAACTTCGACCGTCTATGAGCTAACGCTGATTGCGAAAGACGGGCGGCGCGTTTCGCTGGAGGTCAGCACGCGCCTGCTCTACAAGGACGGTCAGCCCTCCGGCGTGCAGGGCATCGCGCGCGACATCTCAGAGCGCAAACGCGCCGAGCGCGAGCGGCAACACGCCGACAGCGAACTGCGCGACAGCCAGGAGCGTTACCGCAATCTCGTCGAGAACGCCAAAGACATCATCTACACGACAGACCTCGCAGGACGCTACACCTCGCTCAACAAGACGGGCGAGATCGTCAGCGGCTATACGCTCGCGGAAATCATGGAGATGAGCCTCGCCGACATCGTCGCGCCCGATCACGTCGAGCGTTCGCAGCAGATGCTTTCAGACAAAATATCCGGGTCTGAAAAGACCGTCTATGAGGTGGACATCATCTCGAAAGAAGGGCGGCGCGTGCAATTAGAAGTCAGCACGCGGCTCATCTACGAGCACGGGCGGCCAGCCGGCGTGCAGGGCATCGCGCGCGACATCACCGAGCGCAAGAAGGTCGAGGCGCAACTGCTGCACGACGCCTTCCACGATGCTCTGACGGGACTTCCGAATCGCGCTTTTTTCATGGATCGGTTGGAGTTGGCCGTCGCGCGCGCGCAGACGGATGTGCGTTTCAAGTTCGCCATCCTTTTCTTCGACCTCGACCGCTTCAAAGTCGTCAACGATTCTCTGGGGCACACCATCGGCGACCATCTGCTCGTCAACGTCGGACGCCGCTTGCAGTCCGCCTTGCGTCCCGGCGACACCGTCGCGCGTCTCGGCGGCGACGAGTACATCGTGCTGCTCGAAGGCTTCGACGACGAGCGCGACGTGCTCCGCGTGGTCGAGCGGATGCAGAAACAAATCGGACGCGCCTTCAAGCTCGGCGCGCATGAATTGTTCGCCACTACGAGCATCGGCGTCGTGTTGAGCGAAACGGGGCACGCCAGCGCGGAAGATTATCTACGCAACGCCGACATCGCGATGCACCGCGCCAAGTCGCTCGGCAAGGCACGCTATCAAGTCTTCGACCGCGAGATGCACCTGCGCGCGCTGGAATTGATGCAGTTGGAGATTGACCTGCGCCGCGCCATCGAACGCCACGAGTTTGTCGTCCATTACCAGCCGGTTGTCTCGCTCCGCAGCGGCAGAGTGATGGCCTTCGAGGCGCTCGTGCGCTGGCAGCACCCCGTGCATGGACTCGTGCAACCGGACACGTTTATCCCGCTCGCCGAAGAGACGGGGATGATCGAAGAGATTGACCGGATGGTGATGGCGATAGCCTGCCGGCAGATGCGCGCGTGGCAACAAAAGTTTTACACCGCGACGCCCTTGCGCGTCAGCGTCAACGTCTCTGCCAAGCAGTTCGCCAATCCGGGTTTAATCGAAAGCGTCACGGAAATTCTCGAAGACTCCGGCCTCGATCCGCAATGCCTCATCATCGAGATTACCGAGAGCCTGCTTATCAGCAACGTCGAATCGGTCGCCACCGTGCTCGCGCGTCTCAAGGAGCTACAGGTCGGCATCTATCTCGACGACTTCGGCACGGGCTATTCGTCTCTCAACTATCTCCACCGCTTTCCCTTCGACGCGCTCAAGATTGACCGCTCGTTCGTCAACCGCATCAGCGAGGACGAAAAGAATCAGGCCATCGCGCAGGCCATCGTTACGCTCGCGCACAGTCTCGGCCTCTACGTCATCGCCGAAGGGTTGGAGACGACGCATCAACTCGCACAACTCCGCAAGCTGACGTGCGAGTACGGGCAGGGCTACATCTTCAACGCCCCCGTTGACGCGCGCCGCGCCGAAAGATGGCTCGCCGCAAAGCTTGAAGGCGGCGGTGCGCTGACGGAAGACGAGGCTGAGTTGGCGAGTCGCTGACGATTTCTCAGTCTGATTATTTAGCATCGCTCTGATGCTGCTTGAGACGCTTTCCCGTGAACCATTCAACGGCCTCGCGCGCGACTTCCGGCGGGAGCGCGTGCGGCCCGTCGAACTCGCGCAGGCGCACGTCATAGCCAGTCCCCGTAAAGTCGGCGGCGATCTTGCGCCCGCCCGTCTCAATCGGAATGATGCGGTCTTGTTTGCCGTGAGAGATGAAGAAGCGCGGCGCATAGGCGCGTTGCGAGGCGGCGACGAGGCCGGGCGAGAACGCCATTACATGCGTAAACAGGTCTGCGTTGATGAGGCCGAGCGAGAGCGCATAAGATGCGCCGTCTGAGAATCCGCCGATGGCGATGTGCTTGCGATCAATGCTGTAGCGCGCGAACGTCTGTTCGAGCGCGCGGTCTATGACGGACACGTCCGCGCCGTAAGCGTCGTGAAGAATGACATCCCATGTACGCTCCTGCGAAGACGGCGCGAGCAGAATGATGCCTGCCTCGTCGGCGAAACTTTGCAGCAGAGACAAACCCTGCCGCGCGTCGCTGCCGCCCGCGCCGTGCAGCATGACGGCGAGCGGCGCGGGATGTTCCGCGCGATATTGCGCGGGCACGTAGACCAGAATGTCGCGGCTCGCACCTTCAAGACCGAGGTGTTGCAGACCCGTCGTCGCGGCTGCCGCCGCCCCCTCAACTAATTTCTTCGGACGCGCCAGCAGACGCCCCTCGCGCGCGGCCTTATCTCTCTTCGCACCTTCCTTGTCCTTCTCCGTTGACGATTCATGCTGCGCCCGTCGCGCCGCGCGACTGCTGCTCCCGAACATCTCGACGGAGACTCCCGCCCACGCGAGTCCGTGCACAAACATCTGCCGGCGCGAGATACGCCGTGCGCCTTTGTCGTCAAATTTCCGGTTCATTTCGACAAGTTAACACTATTGAATGTGGACGCACAAAGAGAGTTCCGTTGGCGCTCTCCCCTTCGCTAACGGAACTCTCTTTGTGTCGTCGCGCCGACTTTCATCAGTGCGACGCGGACTCCTGTTACAAGCAGTGTGCCAGACGTTGAGCGGTTGATTATCCAATGAAAATTTCGCGCGGAACGTTCGACGCGCACACACGCCGCCGTGTATCGGGTATGCTTATTCCGTATCGTGCATGGATGCTTCGCGCCGCCGGGCGAGATGTGCGTGACGTGAATTATTCTTGACGGCGCGTGCGATGGACGACGTGTTCCGCATAGTGAATTGCGGCGAACAGTGTAAAATCCGTCGGGTCAGGCGCGTGAACTTCGGCGAAGGGGGAACAACAAGTTGGCGACGGCTGTCAAAGTAAACATCTACAATCAAGCGTACAACCTGCGTGCGAACGGCGACGACGATCAATACGTGAGGCACATCGCCGAGTACGTTGACGCGCGGATGCAGGAAATTTCCGCGCAGACGAACGTCCTCGACTACGGCAAGATCGCCGTCCTCGCTGCTCTCAACATCGCCGATGAACTCCATCGCGCGCGACAGTTTCAAGAGCCGCGCGAGAACGCGAACGCCGACGCCGCCACAGAAGATGCCGGAGACGCGCGCGCGCCTGAAGAGAGAGTGGCTGACGCATCAACGGGCGACGCGCCGCCGCCGGGCAATCGCATGAGTTGGAATTATGCGGACATCTTCGAGGAACTGCCCGAACGCAAAGACTCCGGCGAGCGCATGAGCCAGCAAGTGATTTCCAAAATCCGGCATCCCAGAGGCGACGATAATCTCAGACGCCGCCCAGATGGAGAAGACTGAATCGGGTAAGAGTCTAAATCTACGTCAGGGACTCTAAGGGGGCGGTAGCGTCGAACTGAAACGCTGCCGCCCGACTCTTTTTAACGAGTCGCGTTTCCGAATATGTCTTGAAGTTGTCGGACAGTTGATGTGGTATCTATCATTCTAGTCGAAGCGTGAGCGAACGGCATGAGCGAAGACTTTTACTGCGATGAAGTATTGAGCAATCGCACACACGTCAACCGTGTGCTGGAGACGGAGCGCGTGCTGGCCTATCATCACACGCGCCCATACTGGCCGGTGCATATCGTCGTCATCCCGAAGCTGCACGTCGCGTCGCTGCTCACGCTCGAAGCGTCAGACGATGAATTGTTAGTTGAACTTATCGGCGTCGTGCGACAAGTTGCCGCGCGCATGGTGGCGGAACACGGCGCGTGCCGCGTGTTGACGAACCTCGGACGTTATCAGGATTCAAAGCACCTGCACTGGCACGTCAGCACGGGCGCGCCGCTCCGGTGAGAGCGTCAGTGCGCTTGCTCCAACTTTCAACACGCCTGCGTTATGGAAAATTCTTCCGTCAACTCCACCACAGTTCACCTCAAACACCTGCGCCGCGCCTTGCATCTCGCGCTCGAGGCCGAGGAGAACGGCAATCTTCCGGTCGGAGCCGTCATCACGCTGGACGACGAAGTCGTCGCCGAAGCGTGTAACTCCGTGCTCAAGCCGCATTACAATCCCGGCGGCCACGCCGAAGCGCTGGCGCTGCGGCGCGTGCCCGCGCAACTGTGGGCGCGCAGCCGCGAGATGACTTGCTACACGACGCTGGAGCCGTGCGTGATGTGCATGGGAGCGTTGTTGCTTCACGGCATCGGGCGGGTCGTCTTCGGCGCACGCGACGCGGAGGGCGGGGCGGGCGTCGTTCTGCCGCACCTGCCCGCTTATTACGCGGGCGGCGCGGGCGTTCCCGCGTGGGTGGGGCCGCTCATGCCTGAAGCGTGCGACGCTCTCTACCTGCGTCTCAAAGAGCGTTTCGACGTGTTGCCGTGCGGCAGGAACAGTCTCGCCGAACGATGAAAAAATGTAACACGGCCAACGTTGACAGAATCCGAAAAGAGTCTTTAGGATGAGCCACCTCGTCGTTTGAGTCGCACGCAATTCTCAAGGCGGCGTTCGTCGCCGCGCTCGTCAAGCATTTCTTCAACTCAAGGTAGCCGCAACAGGCATCGCCGCGTCGCTCGCTTGTCCCTTTCGCGTATCGTACAAGGCCGGCAAGACCACAACGAAAATTCCGAAGCAGCCGCTTCAACAGGAGAACAACATGCACACGCATTTCCCTCAATCTCTGGCCGCGTCGGTCAAAGCTCTGGCTCTGTGTCTGCTCTTCATCGCCGTGGCCGCGCCTGTCGCGTGGGCGCAGGCGCAAATCACGACGGGCGTGATACAGGGCACAGTCGAGGACGAGGCGGGCGCGGTTGTCCCCGGCGCGACCGCCGAAGCGAAGAATCTGGACACCAATTCCGTGAAGACACTCAGCACGGACGACGGCGGGCGCTTCGTGTTTCTGCAATTGCCGCCGGGACGCTATACGCTGACCATCTCGAAGACGGGCTTCGCCACGCTCGTCCAGCAAAACTTTCCGCTCACGGTCGGGCAGGTGGTCAACCTCAACCTGAGCATGAAAGTCTCACAGGTCGCAGAGACCGTGACGATCACAGGCATCCCGACGATTGACACCACGCAGACGGCGACGACCACGACGCTCAACGAAAAGTCTGTGGGCAACTTGCCCGTGCTCGGACGCAAGTTCGAGGATTTGCTGACGCTCACGCCTGGCGTCAGCGTCGTGCAGGGGCCGGACGGCGACGAGATAAATTTCGCCGGGCAGCGCGGCATCTTCAACAACATCAGTCTCGACGGCGGCGACTACAACAACGGTTTCTTCGGCGAGCAGTCCGGCGGCCAGCGCGCGGCGATAGACATCCCGCTCGACGCCGTGCAGGAATTTCAAGTCCTCGCGACGGGCGCGACCGCCGAGTTCGGGCGCACGGCGGGTGGCGTCGTCAACGTCGTCACCAAGTCGGGCACGAATGCCTTCCACGGTAGTCTCTTCCACTTCCAGCGGCTCGAAGCCTTAACCTCGCACACTTCCGACGGCAAGCCCTTGAAAGACTTCCGCCGCGAGCAGTTCGGCGGCTCGGTCGGCGGTCCCATTAAACAAGACCGCGCGTTCTTCTTCGTCGCCTTCGAGCAGATTTTCGAGAACCTGACGCGCGCGAACTTGAGCGACCCCATCGGCGCGTCGCCCTGCACCGTCGCCGCGCCGACGATTCTGGCGAACGAGGCTTTAATCAACTCGAACGCCGACTGCCAGCGTCTCGCGCTCCTCAACTTTTTCCGCACGACGCGCAATCAAGAGGAAGGCAATCCCATCAAGCGTCCCGTTCGCAACTCGGCCATCCTCGGAAAAGTTGACTGGCAACTATCGTCCGCCAATAAGCTCGCGGTCTCTTACGACTTCGACCTCTCGCGCAACGAGAACCAGACGTTCGACGTGGCGACCTACGGCAACTCGGCCAACGGGACGGAAGGGCCGTCGAAGATTCACACGCTCAACGGCAACCTCTTCACCACCGTCTCGCCGACGAAGGTCAACGAGGCGCACTTCACCTACGGCAGGGAAGAGAGGCCACGCGCGGCCACGCCGTCGAACGTGCCGGCGGACACCGCGATTGGTTTCGCCACCAGTTTTCGTTTCGGCAATCCCTTTTTTCTCCAGCCGAATGTGGACGAGACGTTCAAGCGCGTGCAGTTGCGCGACAACTTCACCATCGTCTCCGGCAATCACACCGTTAAAGTCGGCGGCGAGTGGCTGCACAGCCGCAACTCGCAAACGTTCCGCGGCTTCTTCACAGGCCGCTACATCTTCGACAGTGTCGCGGGCTTCCTGCGTTACGCCTCGCCAGCTTCGCTCGGCTCCGGCTTCGGCCCGCGCACCGCCGCCTGCTCGAACGGCACATACGTTGACGTGCTCGCGTCGTGCCCTGCGGGTTCGACGATGACCGGCGGGCCGCTGCTCCTGTTTTTGCAGGACGCGGCGACCGGCAACTCCAACATCCCGCCCGGCTTCTCGAACATCAAGAACGAAGATTTGTCAGCCTTCGTGCAGGACAAGTGGCAGATTACGCCGCACCTCACGCTCAACTACGGCCTGCGCTGGGAGGCGCAGATTTTTCCAGACCCGGTGACTCCGCCCGCGCAGACAGCCTACGGGCGATTTCTCACCGACCCGCGCTTTCCTTCGGACGGCACGCTCCACAGTCAGAAAAAAGAGTTCCAACCGCGCGTCGGTTTCGCTTGGGACTTGAGCGGCAAGGGTAAGTCTGTCTTGCGCGCGAACTACGGAATTTACAACGCGCGCCAGAACATGCTGACGCAGGTCGGCTCCATCACGACGAACGGCGTGCAGCAGCAGGAGCTTTTCCGCAACACGGGACTCATCGGCCTGCTCCTCGGCTTCGGCCTGCCCGCTTCGTCCGTCGTGCCGACCTATCCTAACCTCATCACGCCGCCGGTGCTGCCCGCTGGTTCGTTCAGCGACTTCACAGGCGTCCGCGTCTTCAGCCGTGACTACGCCAACCCGCGCATCTACACGACCAACGTCGCCTACGAGCAGCAATTCGCGACGGACTGGGCGGCCTACGTTGACTTCACGCACGCGAAGGGCGTGCATCTGACGCGCTTCGTCAACATCAACGTCGGCTCGCTCCCCTTCGTCACGCCTGCGAACGGCAACACGGTGACGTACACCGGCCCTGCGCCGTTCGGCCCGCAACTCGGCGACGTGTTCGTCGCGTCGAGTTCGGCCAAGTCGCTCTACCGCGCGCTCACCCTCGGCGTCCGCAAGCGTTTCAGCCGCGGCTTCCAGATGGAAGCGAACTACGTCTTCTCGAAAGACATGGACGACGACTCGAACGAGCGCGACCCGTTCACCGACCGCTCCTTCAATCGCTTCGACTTCTCGAAAGACTACTCGCTGTCTGACCGCGACATCCGCCACCGCTTCAACTTCTACACCAATCTCGACCTGCCGTGGCGCTTGCAAACCAACGCGCGCGTGCAGGCGCACTCCGCGCAGCCGATCACCATCAACCCGCTCGGTGATGGAACCGGCGCGCCGTGCAGCGTGAACAATTCGCTGACGCGCGTCGTCAACGGCGTTGACTGCGGGCGCAACCACCTGCGTAAGAACAACGAGTTCTTCACTTTCGACTGGCGCGTGCAGCGACCCTTCAAATTCGGTGAGAACATCGCGCTCATCCCGCTCGTCGAGATGTTCAATACCTTCAACAACGCGAACAACATCAACCCGCTCGTCACGCCCGGCCTCTTCAACTTCGACGGCTTCCTCCGTCAGGGCGTCGGCGACCCGCGCCAGCTTCAACTCGCATTGAAGTTCATCTTCTAGAACATGCGGTGCGGCAGCAATTAACTTGCTTGAGCCTCACCACGTCTCATCAGACGTGGTGAGGCTCAAGTAGTTCATGGGGAGTGACAGCATGGAAGGAATCGCACAAGAGATCGAGGAGATCGTCAACCGCGAGACGCGCGCGTGGGACACGCAGGACGCGGAGTTGCTTATCTCCATCTTTCACACGGACATGGTCTGGCCTTGGCCGCGCACGCCGCAGTCGCACGACCCGCTCGATTGGGTGCTGGTGTGGGGGCGTTACGATTATGAAAGATGGAAGCGCGGCTGGCAGGAATTGTTCGACACGCACACGCTCGCGCACAACCGGCGCGAGATCAAAAAGATCGTCGTCTCGGAACAGGGCGACGGAGCCTTCGCCGTCGTGGACATAGACACGCTATGGATTGGCCGCGAAGGCGCACACAATCACTGGCATGGTCGCGTCTGCAAGGTCTATACGAAGGTCGCGGGCGAATGGAAAATGACGATGCACACCGGCGTCCTCGATTATACGCGGGGCGTGATAGGCTAAACGCCGCCTGTTATTGAGAGACATCCGGGATCGAAAATTAAGGGGGAGTTTCGAGATGGCGATAGCGACGATCAATCCGGCGACGGGCGAGACCGTGCGCGCGTTCGATGCTTTGACGGACACGGAAGTCGAAGAGAAACTCGCACGCGCGAGCGTCGCATATCAAACGCATCGCCGGACGACGTTCGCCGAGCGCGCGGAGAAGATGACGCGCGCGGCGGAGATACTCGAAGCTGGGAGGGAAGCGTTCGGGCGTCTGATGACGATTGAGATGGGAAAGACTGTGAAGTCCGCGCGCGACGAAGCCGCCAAGTGCGCGCGCGTCTGTCGTTATTACGCGGAGAACGCCGAACGCTTTCTTGCCGATGAAGAGGTCGAGACAGACGCCGCACGCAGTTACGTCAAGTATCAACCGCTCGGCACGGTGCTCGCGGTGATGCCTTGGAACTTTCCTTTCTGGCAGGTCTTCCGCTTCGCCGCGCCCGCTTTGATGGCGGGCAACACGGGGCTGCTCAAACACGCCTCGAACGTCCCGCAATGCGCGCTCGCGATTGAAGATATTTTTCGACGCGCGGGTTTTGACGAGGGAGTTTTTCAGACGCTGCTCGTCGGCTCCGACAGAGTCGAGCGTTTGATTGACGACGCACGCGTCGCGGCGATAACGCTGACCGGCAGCACGCCGGCGGGCGCGAGCGTGGCGAGCCGCGCGGGGAGGCGCATCAAAAAAACCGTGCTCGAACTTGGCGGCAGCGATCCCTTCATCGTGATGCCGAGCGCGGACGTGCAGGAAGCCGCGCAAGTCGCCGTCATCGCGCGCACGATCAACAACGGCCAGTCGTGCATCGCGGCCAAACGCTTCATCGTCCACGAAGAAATTTACGACGAGTTCGTGTATCGCTTCGTCGCGCACATCAACGCGCTCAAGGTCGGCGACCCGCTCGACGAAGCGACGGACATCGGGCCGCTCGCGACGACAGATATTCTCGACGGACTCGACGAGCAGGTGCGTAAATCCGTCACGGCTGGCGCGCGCGTGTTGACGGGCGGGCGGCGTCTCGGCGGGCAGGGGAACTTCTACGCGCCGACTGTGCTCGCGGACATCCCTGTGAGCGCGCCCGCTTATGGCGAAGAATTGTTCGGCCCCGTCGCCGCGCTCTTTCGCGTGCCGGATATAGACGAAGCCATCCGCCTCGCTAATGACAGCATCTTCGGCCTCGCGTCGAGTGTGTGGACGAACGATGAGGAAGAGCGCGAGCGTTTCATCTCGGAGATCGAGGCCGGCTCGGTCTTCGTCAACCGGATGGTCGCCTCAGACCCGCGCCTGCCCTTCGGCGGCATCAAGGAGAGCGGCTACGGGCGCGAGTTGAGCGCGCACGGCATACGCGAGTTCGTCAACATCAAAACGATTTCGATTGAAGGCGGTGAAGCTGTACGACAGAGCGCGACGGAGTAGATGGAATGCGCTTAAAGCTCGCCGAACAAGTTCTTTAACATCTCCGGCGTCGCTTCCGGCGTCGCTCCCACTTGCGATGCGACCCACGCGCCGGCGCGGTTGCACGCTTCGCTGATGCGTGCGAGCGGCGCGCGGCGCAAGTAAAAATGCGCGAGCGTCGCGGTGAAGGCGTCGCCCGCACCGATGGTGTCGGCCACGCGCACGTTGACGCCGGGATGCTCCGCGATTTCATCCTTCGTGACGAGCAGGCTCCCGCCCGCTCCGCGCGTGACGGCGACGAGTTCGAGACGGAACTCGCGCAGGATGCGCGCAGCAATGGCGTGGCTCTCGCGTTCCTCAAAATCGAGCAGCATGGCCGCGCCGCACAATTCATCAAAGTTGAATTTGACGATGGTCGCGAGTTGAAGCGATGCGGCGAGCATCTCCGGCGTGAAAAAAGAATGGCGCAGATTCACGTCGAAGACACGCAAGGCGTCTGCGCGCGTGTGTTCGAGAAAGCGCGCGATGGTCTCTGCGGCAGGCGGCGCGCGCTGGCCGAGCGTGCCGTAGCAGACAGCATCTGCGCGCGCGGCCAACTCCGCCCACGCCGGAGTCCATTCCAGATAATCCCACGCCGAGTTTTGGTTGACGGAAAAATGCGGCTCGCCGCTCGCGTCCACACGCACGCCGACCGTGCCCGTCGGATGCTCCGCGTCGAATTGAAGCGCGTGCGTCGAGACGCTCATGCGCTCCAGACGCGCCACTGCCTCGCGTCCAAAATCGTCTTCACCCACGCGGCTCGCGATTGTCGCCTCGTCTCCGAGCAGTCCGGCGATGTAAGCGAAATTCGTCGGCGCGCCGCCGAGTTGTTTCCCCTCCGGCAGCAAGTCCCAGATCAACTCGCCGAGTCCGACGACGTTAAAAGTTGTCCGTGTTTCCATGATCTGCAATGTGGCAACGGTGTCTGCTGAATGTCCATCAACCGCCCGCCGGCATCTTCGCCGCGCGCATGTTGACAGCGCATCACGGCCAGCGTCAAAGAGGTTGGCCGTCAAAGATAAGAAACCGCGTCGCGTTGGTTGATGTGGCGCACGCGACGTTGGATGGATTGTCAGCCGCCGTCAGGTTCAGTATGCTCGCATGACCGCAAGGACACGAACGATATGAAAACATCGTCTCCCGCATTTATCCGTCGTCGCACGCAGAGCGCGAGGACGACGGTGGCGTGCTGGCTCTTAATCGGCGCGACGTTGACGCTGCTGCTGCTCGCCGGCTCGTTCAACTCGTCGGCGGATGTGTCCCTCATGCGAGCCGCCGCCGCGACGGATGAAAAGATGATCGCGCCGGCGGGCACGCTCGTCATGGATGTGACGACGAGACAGCCGGCAATCGGCGCGCTGCCGGTTGATTTCGTGCGGAGTCCTGACGCTGACGGCCCCAATGGTGACGGGCGTTATCTCGTCGCGGTCAACAGCGGCCACGGCGTTCAGTTCAGCGCGGCGACGAATCGCGCGCAACAGTCTCTCTCCGTGATTGACCTCGCGGCGACGCCCGCGCCCGCCGTCGTCCAGAGCGTCTATTTTCCCACGCCGCAGAGCGCGAACATCGGCGCGGTCTTCGCCAGACGTGCGGACGCGGACGGCTCGTATGCGTTTTACGTGTCGGGCGGCTTCGAGAATAAAATCTGGAAATTTCGCTTTCGCCCCGCAGACGCCGCGCCCATTTCTCCCGCCTCGCCGGGGCCGAACACGGAAGTCAAAGCGCCGTTCATAGACATCGGCGCAGCGGCTCCGGCCAAGCCCACGCCGCGCTACAACAACAATCACGCGCCCTTCTATCCGTCCGGCCTCGCGCTCAGTGACGACGGCGACACGCTCTACGTCGCGAACAATCTGGACGACAGTCTCGGCGTCATCAAACGCCTGCACAGCAGCACGCCGGAACTGACGTTCATACATCTCTTCGGACAGGCCGCAGCCGCACGCGAAGACACAGGCGCGCGTAATGCCCCGACGAACTCAACCTATCCATATAGCGTCGTCTCGTTGCCGACGGCGAAAGGCAGCAGCAGCGGCGGCGCGTCGAAAGTTTACGTCTCGTGCTGGAACGACGCTTCCATCGCCGTCGTGGATTTCACGAACGATGCGCGGCGCGTCTCATATATTCCGGTCGGGCAACATCCGACGATGATGAAGTTGGACAGGACGGGCGCGCGGCTCTACGTCGTCAACTCGGACGACGACAGCGTCTCCGTGATTGAGACGGCGAAGGATCGAGAAGTTGAGCGCATCAGCGTGCGTCTGGCGGAGAAGTCTCTGGCGGGCGGCAGCCCCGAAGGTCTCGCGCTCGACGACAAAGAGCAGACGCTCTACGTCGCCAACGCGCACAGCAACTCGGTCGCCGTCGTGCGACTTGCAGAGGCGACGCGACGCTCGACGGTGCGCGGATTCATCCCGACGGGACAGTATTCTTCAGCCCTCGCCTTCGTTGCCGGCGCGCTCTACGTCGGCAACGGGAAGGGCACGGGCTTCGATAATTCTTCCGTCGTCGCGAATGAAACGGGGCGCGCGTCGAACGTGCCGAACGACAGATTTCCGGCGGGCACGGGGCGCGGCGGCGGGCAGGGCGGCGAGTACAGCGTCCCGCTCATCTCCGGCAACATCAGCTGCGTGCGCGAGCCGGACGAGCGCGAGCTGGCGCGCATGACGCGCGATGTGTTGCGCCTCAATCATCTGACGGGCGAGCCACGCGCCAAACTCTTTCAAGGCCGCTCGCCGATCAAGCACATCATCTACATCATTCGCGAGAATCGCACTTACGATCAAATCTTCGGCGACGTGGAACGCGCGGGCGACGGGCAAGTGGCGGACGGCGACGCGCGTCTCGCCATCTTCGGCGCGGGCGATGCGGCGCGCGTGCAAAACGGCGCGGCGCAAAACATCACGCCGAACGCGCACGCGCTCGCGTCGCGTTTTGGTTTGCTCGACCGCTTCTTCGTCAATGCGGAGGCCAGCCCCGACGGGCACAACTGGTCAAACGCCGCTTTCTCGACGGACTACACGGACAAAGCTTATCGCTGGAACTACAGTGGGCGCGGGCGTACTTATGATTTCGAGGGCTTCAATCGCCTGCCGAATTACTTTGCGATAAAAGATGTCCCGCCGCTTTTCCCGCGCCCCGTCGCGGCGTCGGAAATCACCGACTACGTGCGCCGCTTCGTGCCTTATCTGCACGGCGGGCATGATGTGGCCGAGCCTTCGACGCTCTATCTGTGGGACGCCGCCGCGCGCGCCGGACTCTCGTATCGCAACTACGGCGAGTTCGTCGCAACCATCTCGGAGGCGGAAGTCGCGGCGGTCAACGCCAACCGCGCGAAGCCGTACCCGGACACTTCGCCGACCGTCTCCGCGTTTCCGACCAAGAAGTCGCTCGAAGGCCATCACAGCGAGACGTATCGCAACTTCGACACGAACACGCCCGACTCGATGACGGTTGACTCTTATCGCGCGGCGAAAACTTCCGGCGCGATGACGACAACAACGCAGCCGCAAATTGACCCGGCCATCACGGACGCAAACGCGGACGCGCGCTTTCGCGGCACGTCACGTCTCGGCGCGTGGCTCGCGGAGTTTCAAACTTACGTCGCGGACATCAACGCGGGACGCGCAGACCGTCTGCCGAACTTTTCCACTCTGCGCCTGCCGAACGATCACACCGTCGGCCTGCGCGCGAACGAGCCGACGCCGCAGTTCTTCGTCGCCGAAAACGACTACGCCGTCGGGCGCATCGTCGAGGCCGTCTCCGCGAGTCCCTACTGGAAAGACACAGCCGTCTTCATCGTCGAGGACGACGCGCAGGACGGCCCCGACCACGTTGACTGTCATCGCTCGCCCGCGCTCGTCGTCAGCGCCTACAACCGTCCCGGCGCGCTCGTCCATGAACTGCACAGCACCGTCAGTCTCATCCGCACGATGGAGTTGCTGCTCGGCATCGCGCCGATGAACGCGCTTGATGCGAACGCCGCGCCGATGGATATTTTTCAGGACAAGGCAGACCTCCGCCCGTTCAAGGCCGTGCTGCCCGATGTCGCGCTCGACAATTTAATGACGCCGCCGAAGCCGAGCGACGCCGCGACCGCCTACTGGATGCGCCGCACCGACTCGCAGGATTTGACGCACGCCGACATGGCCGACCCGCGCACGCTCAACGAGATTATCTGGTTCTCCGTGCGACGCGGCGACGCGAATGACAGGATGCCGCCCGTCGCGCGCCTTCCCGTTTACGATGCGCTCCGCGAAGGCATTCACGAAGAAGACGAGGAGCGCGAGTTGAAGACGGCATCAACGGCAGACGCAGGCAAGCATTCAAAACGTATGCACGGCGACGACGATGATGAATGACGACGCACGCGAGATGAATGTAAGTTGAAGGAATGACAGCGGCCTCCTGCTGCTGTGCCGCGCTCATCAAGCTAAGGAGAAAATTATGCAAACAAGACAACTCGGAAAAAACGGGCCGACGGTCACGGCGCTCGGCTTAGGCTGCATGGGCATGTCGGAATTCTACGGCACGCGCAACGACGAAGAGTCTGCGGCGACCATCAATCGCGCGCTCGATCTCGGCATTAACTTTCTCGACACCGCTGACATGTACGGCCCTTTCGTCAATGAAGAACTCGTCGGACGCGCGATCAAAGGTCGGCGCAACGATGTCGTGCTGGCGACGAAGTTCGGCAACGTGCGCGGCGCGGACGGAAGCTTCAAAGGCATCAGCGGGCGACCCGCATACGTGCGCGAGGCGTGCGACGCTTCGCTCATGCGTCTCGGCGTGGATGTGATTGACCTTTATTACCAGCACCGCGTTGACCCGCAAGTCCCGATTGAAGAGACGGTGGGCGAGATGTCGAGACTCGTCGAAGAAGGCAAGGTGCGATACCTCGGCCTCTCCGAAGCCGCCGCCGAGACGATTCGACGCGCGCACGCCGTCCATCCCATAGCCGCGCTGCAAAGCGAATACTCGCTCTGGACGCGCGACGTGGAGGAAGAGATTTTGCCCGTCTGTCGTGAACTCAAAATTGGCTTCGTCCCCTACAGCCCGCTCGGACGCGGCTTTCTGACCGGCGAGTTCAAGACGCCCGAAGACCTGCCCGCCGATGATCGTCGCCGGCAGTTCCCGCGTTTTCAGGGCGAGAATTTTCAACGCAATCTCAAACTCGTCGAGCGCATCCGTGAGATCGCGTCGAAGAAGGGTTGCACGCCCGCGCAATTCGCGCTCGCGTGGGTCTTGGCGCAAGGCGAGGATGTCGTGCCCATTCCCGGCACAAAGCGTCGCAAGTATCTGGAAGAAAACATCGGCGCGCTCGACGTGGAAATCACAGACGATGAGATGCAACAGATAGAAGAAGTCGCGCAGGTCGGCATGGCCTCCGGCACGCGCTACCCGGAGCCGGGAATGCAGAGCGTCAATCGTTAACAATCCACAGCGATGAAAAGGTTCAATCTCTGCCTGCTCGGCCTTGGGAACGTCGGGCGCGCACTCGCCGCTCTGCTCTTGAAGAAGCGCGAAGAGGTGCGCGAGCGTGACGGCATCGAGTGGCGCATCACGGGCGTGGCGACGCGACGCATGGGATGGCTCGTGTCACGCGAAGGCTTCGATGTCGCGTCGCTTTTGTCGGGCACTGTCGCATCCGATGTTGCGCCGCAGCCAGCGAACGTCAAAGAGTGGCTGGACACCGCGCGTTGTGACGTGCTGTTCGAGACCACCTCGCTCGACGTGCAGACGGGCGAGCCGGCCATCTCGCACATCCGCGCCGCTCTGGAGTCGGGCGCGCACGCCATCACTGCGAACAAGGGCACGCTCGTGTACGCCTATCGCGAGTTGGATGAGTTGGCGCGTGCGCGCGGCCTGCGTTTTATGTTCGAGGCGACGGTCGCGGACTGCCTGCCGGTCTTCTCGCTCTTTCGCGAAAATCTGCCCGCCGCCAACTTGCTCGGCTTTCGCGGCCTGCTCAACTCCACGACGAACGTCATCCTCGAAGAGATCGAGCGCGGCGGCACGTTCGACGATGGTATCCGTCGCGCGCAAAGTTTAGGCGTGACCGAGACCGACCCGGCCTACGATGTGGACGGTTGGGACTCCGCCGTCAAAGTCTGCGCCATCGTCAACGTCTTGATGAACGCGCGCCTGCGGCTTGAAGAAGTGGAGAGGCAGGGCATCAGGCATCTCGACGCGCGCGCCATTCGTGAAGCTCGCGCCGGCGGCAGACCTTACAGGCTCATCGCAAGCGCGTCGCGCGCATCGGACGGGCGCGTGTCTGCCTGCGTCCGCCCCGAACAACTTTCATACGCAGACCCCTTCGCGCTCGTCAACGGCACATCGCTCTCCGTACATTTCGAGTTGGACGTGCTGCGCGGCCTCTCGCTCACCGCGCACGCGCCCGACTTGCAAAGCACGGCCTACGCGCTGCTCGCAGACTTCATCAACGCTGTCCGTTAAAGACTTCAGATAATCTCGGAAATAGACAGGGTTTTTTGTGGCGCAGATGGCTCTGTCACTGTCGGCAATCAGAAGAAAATTAACAGGGATAGACAGGAATTAAGAAGAAATGATGAATGGTGAATGATGAATGAGAGACAAAGGCATCCTTGATTTCATTCATCATTCCGCATTCATCATTTGTCTTAGCTCGACGCGATCTCGCGCACGCCTTCGATGAGCCGCGCGACTTCCTCTTCCGTCGTGTAACAGGCGCAGCCCGCGCGCACCAATCCTTCCGCGCCGAGTCCGAGCCGTTCGACGACGGTCTGCGCGTAAAAATCTCCATGCGACACGAAGACGCCGAGAGCCGCCAGCCTGCGCGCCACTTCCGTTGACGCGACATCGTGGACGGTGAACGCGACGGTCGGCGTGCGCGCGGCGTCCGGCTGAGTTCCGTAGAGCGTGACCCCTTCGATGCGCGCGAGTCCTTCCCACAATTGCCTGACGAGTTGTTGCGCGCGCGCGTGAAGCTCATCGAAGGTCATTTGCAAACGCTCGCGACGTGAGGCGTTGTTGTTGCTGTCGCCGCCTGCGTCATCTGCCGTCGCAAGCGAAGCGAGGAATTTGACGGCGGCGGCTGCGCCCGACATGCCTTCGTGATTCTGCGTGCCGGTCTCTGCGCGTTCGGGCGCGTCGTCGGGCGCAGGGATGAGCTTGGGGAAATCGAGCGCGTCGAGCAACTCGCGTCTGGCGTAAAGCACGCCGATGTGCGGGCCGTAAAATTTATAAGCCGAGCAAGCGAGAAAGTCCGCGTCGAGCGCGCGCACGTCCGCGAGTTGATGCGGCGCGTAATGCACGGCGTCCACGAAGGCGAGCGCGCCCTGCGCGTGCGCGGCGTCAATCGCGCGCCGCACATCCGTGATCGTGCCGAGCGCATTCGATGCCGCGCCGATGGCGACGAGTTTCGTTCGTGGCGTGAGTTGGCGTGCGAAATCGTCCCAGTCCAGCACGCCTGACCTAGGAATCATGCGCGCGACACGCAAGACGACGCCGCGCTCACGCGCGAGCGCCTGCCACGGCGCGACGTTGGCGTGATGGTCAAGTTCAGTGACGAGAATTTCGTCACCCGCCACGAGCCGCGTGCGACCCAAAGCGCGCGAGAGATGAAAGGTCAGTGTCGTCATGTTCGCGCCGAAGACGATCTCGGCAGGCGCGGCGTTGAGAAAATCGGCGAGCGTCGCACGCGCCTCTTCGATGAGAGCGTCCGTCTCCGCGCTCGTCGGATACGCCCAGTGTGTGTTGGCGTTGTGGTGATAGAGATAATCCGCCATCGCCTCGACGACCGCGCGCGGCACTTGAGTCCCGCCGGGGCCGTCGAAATATGCGATCTTGCGCCCGCCATGCTCGCGCTCAAGCGCGGGAAAGTGCGCGCGAATATTTTCAACGGACGCGACGCCCGCCGCAATCTTCTGCTGTTCTTCGTTAATCATCTCGGATGCCTGACACTCACCTTTCATCTTTAACAATCGCGTCTGTAACTCGTCGCGTCATATTTCGTTCTGGCCTGTTATCGCTTTCCCTAATTCTTTCTGCGCGTCCGCTATGATGAAAGCCACACGAAACATGCATGTTCCGTGTGGCTTTCGGTCGTCAATTCACGCGCGTCTCTTAACCTTGTTTCTGTTTGAGGTGCGCGTCGAACCAGCCAAGGACGGTGTTGTACCAGAGTTGCGAGTTTTGTGGTTTGAGTATCCAGTGGCCTTCGTCTGGATAGACGAGCAGCTTGGATTCGACTCCCTGCTTTTGCAGGTAGGTGAAAAGTTGCAAGCCCTGATCCACGGGGACGCGGTAATCGAGTTCGCCGTGCGTGACGAGCGTCGGCGTCTTGAAATTTTTGGCGAAGAGATGCGGCGACCAACGCTCGTAGAGTTCCGGGTGCTCCCACGGCGTGCCCTTGAATTCCCATTCGGCGAACCAGAGTTCTTCCGTCGCGCCGTACATGCTCGTCAGGTTGAAGACGCCCGCGTGCGAGACGAGCGCCTTGAACTGAAAGCGCGGGTCGTCGTTGTGGCCGAGAATCCAATCCACCATGTAACCGCCGTAGCTGCCGCCTGCCGCGCCGATGTTATTCTTGTCCGTGTAGCCGAGCGAGAGAACATGCGCGACGCCGTTCATAATGTCTGTGTAGGCCTTGCCGCCCCAGTCGCCGGAGATGTCATTGGTGAACTGCTGGCCGTAGCCCGTCGAGCCGCGCGGGTTCGGCATGAAGGCGACGTAGCCGGCTTGCGCGAAGACTTCCGGGTTCCAGCGATAGCCCCAACTATCATTCCACGCGCCCTGCGGCCCGCCGTGAACGAGGACGACGAGCGGATACTTTTTCGACGCATCGAAGTTCGCTGGCTTGACGATCCAGCCGGAGACTTTCGCGCCCGCCGCGCCTTCCCAAGTCACTTCTTCCGCCGGCTGCAACGCGAAGTTTGCGAGCAGTGCGTCGTTCGCGTGCGTCAACTGCACTACGCTGTTGTCGTTGACGGGCGCGAAGCCCGCGAGCGTCGCCGTGAAAATCTCCGAAGGCATGACAGTCGTCGAGCGCGAGAAGACGAGCGTGCGGCTGTCCTTCGAGATTTGCACGTCGTCGTTGAAACCTTCAATCAATTTCTTTGAAGCACCATCATTGACCGAGACGTAATAAATCGGTTGTCGCCCGCGCTCGCCGGAGACGAAGTAGATACCTTTGCCGTCGGGCGTGAACGTGAAGCCCTCGACGTAGGCGTCGAACTTCTGTATCAACTCGCGCGTGCGTTTCGCCTGCCGGTCGTAGAGCATCAGACGCCAGCGGTCGCTCTCGAAGCCTGCGGTTTCCTGCGAGCGATAGGCGATGAAACGCCCGTCCGGCGAATACTGCGGCGAAGCGTCCGCGCCCAGATTGTCGCCCGTGATGCGCTGCGCCTCGCCGCCCGTGACGGGCACGGTGAAGATGTCGCTGTTCGTCGAAGTCGCCTCGACCTTCTGCGTGTTGCGCGTGAAGGCGAGTTCCTTCGAGTCGGGCGAGAAGGCGTAATCCGGCGGCCCGCCGAGAGAAAACGGCGGCGCGTCGAAGTCGCCCGTCGTCAGGTCGCGCGCCACGCCGCCATCGGTCGAGACGACGAAGACGTGCGTGCGCTTGCCGCCCTTCCAGGCGTTCCAGTGGCGAAAGAGCAGGCGGTCAACGAGATGCGCCTTGACCTTGCTCGCGTCCGTCTCCTCATCGCGCCGTTTGTTGCAATCATCGTCGGCGCAGTCCGGCGAGATGTCGGACGTGAACGCGATCATCTTTCCATCCGGCGACCAGACGGGATCGCCCGCGCCCGTCGAAATGTTCGTCAACTGTTTGCGTCCACCTCCGCCGCCCGACGCATCCATCGTCCAGATTTGCCCGCCCGACGTGAACGCGAGACGCTTGCCGTCCGGCGACCAGCGCGGCGTCGAATTTGAAGCGTCGCCGCTCGTCAAAGCTTTCGGCTCGCCGCCCGCAACCGCGACGAGATAAATCTGCGTCACATTGCGATTGGCCGCGACGTTCGGGTCAGCGACCGTATAAGCAACCCACTTGCCGTCCGGCGACAACTGCGGGTCTGAGACGCGCCGAATCTTCCACAACTCATTGACGTTGAACGCACGCTTTGCCGGCGTCTGCGCTGCGACTAGACTGACGAGCGCAAGCGCGAACACGAGCAGGCTCACACAGGCGGATACACGCTTCATGTTGTTTCCCTCGAAATTCTATTGAGATAAAGGTCTTGAACGGGAGCGCGAAGAATTTACCACACAACCACCACGCCACGCGACAGCGCACGGCCTTGAATTCTTCACGCTTTAGGGGTGTTTCAGTTTGAAATACTGTACCTCTTAAATTGTGTGGAAGAAGGCTTCATGATTTCGGTATAGGCTTTGTACCTTCGTCAAGAATGTTCATATATTCATTATAAACATATAGGCGGTTACGATCTTTCCCTGTTACCTCACGCACGATGCCAAGTTTTTCAAGTTGCTTGATGGCTGAATAAACTGTTGGCTCAGATAAGGGCATCCCCTTTACATCCAAAGATTTTCGCGCAGACGTTGCGGAAATGATCGGCCTGCTTTGCAGAACGTCGTGAACTCGCAGCACTGAATTAGCCAGTTGCCCTAAAGAAGCGATCCTCTGCTTGTCTGCATCGAAAAGATGTAAAATAGCTTGAGCCGCTGTGACCGCCTGTTGTGCTGTTACAAGAACGCCTGTTAAGAAAAAGCGCAACCATCCTTCCCAATCACCTTGTTCCCTTACACTTTGCAGCCGCGCATAATATTCATCCCTATTTGCCTTAAAATATAGGCTTAGGTAGAGCATCGGCTCCTTAAGTGCTTCTTCGGAGCATAAGAGCAAGGTTATCAATAATCTGCCGAGACGCCCGTTGCCATCTTGGAACGGGTGAATAGTTTCAAACTGGACATGGGATAAAGCCGCTTTGATAAGTACGGGCGTGCGTTTGGGCTGGTCATACAAGAACTTCTCAAAGGCATCTAAACATTCCATCACGTTTTCGGCTGGTGGCCCCACGTACACGGCATTACTAGGCTTGGTGCCGCCGACCCAATTCTGAGAAATCCGAAACTCACCTGGCGTTTTCCCGCTACCGCGCCCCTGCTCTAACAGTATTCCATGCACCTCACAGAGAAGCCGGAGAGAAAGAGGTAAATGGCCTTCACCACGTATGCTGTTAAGGCCATGACTCATAGCTCGGACGTAGTTCGACACCTCGCGCACATCATCAAGCGGAGCACCTGGTGCTTCTTCCATCTCAAATAGCAAAAGCTCTTGTAGGGATGATTGAGTACCTTCGATTTGCGATGAAAGTACAGCCTCTTTACGAATGTAAAAGTAGGTGAATAGATAAGTGTCAGGCAAAAGCGATGTAACGCCGTCAAGTCTGCCAAGTGCCCGATTCGCCTTTTCCATCAAGTCACAAAGCTCATCGTCAATGTCCAACTGCGGATCGGGTGGCAAAGGCGCAGGTATAAACGCCCGAAAAGGATCATATTTTTCGGAGCAAAGTTTGTATTCTCCTGTCCTTCTTTGAGCAACCATTGCGTTAGTTAAAGCTGCTTTAGCTAATTTCCTCGTACTTAAAAATCATGGCACGTTTTTATGTTAAACGCAAGGTCTATGTGATTCATTTGGTTTAATGATAAAGCTTGAGACGTATTGCTACAGAAAATCCAAAAAGACGAGAATGCCAAGGACATAAAAATTGCGGATTTGCTAGAATTCTAGCAAATCCGCAGATGTGAACTATGCCGGAGGGGGGAGTCGAACCCCCATGCCCTTGCGAACGCGAGATTTTGAGTCTCGTGCGTATACCAATTTCGCCACTCCGGCAGCGTCGAGAGTTGAGATGATAAGGTTTGCGTCGCGTGGGCGTCAACCGCTAAGGAAGGCAAAAGGTAAAAAGGTAAAAGGCAAAAGGAAGGACGAAGACAAGGGGGCTGTCTTTCGTCGTCACTTTTGCCTTTTTACTTTTGCCTTTTGCCTTCTACGTCGCCGCACGCATTCCGCCGACGACGTAGCCGCGACGCGCGCGCAGGGAGAGTCCGAGTCGTCGCGCGCCGACGCGAATCTCGCGATACTCTGTGGGGGGCGAGGTGGCGAGCGGGCGTTTGGGGCGATAGGTGACGACGTACTGCGCGACGATCTCGCGCGCCACGTCCGCGCCCTCGGCGACCATCTCGTCAATCGTGGCGGGGAGAAGGATGCGCCCGCCCGTCTCGTCGGTCAGAGCTTTGAGACGCGCCTCGCCTCGCTTCATCGCCCCCTCGTAGGCTTTGCGCTGGCGACGCAGCGCCGGGTCAACACGAATGCCGCTGTTGACGGACGGAGGGTTGATGCCGCCCGCCGAGCGCATTCCCGGCGGGCGCGTCGGGTCTAGTCCGACGGTGGCAATGTCGGCGCGGCTCTGCGCCATCCCGACGGCTTCCTTTCGCTCGCTTGCCTGCTTCTTCATTTCCTTGCCGCTCAGTTCCGTATAGCTGATGACGTGCAGAGTGATTTCGGCGGCGACGAGTTTTTTGCTCGCCGCTTGAAACTCGTTGAGTCCCGCCGTGTCCACGGCGTCTGTGACGAGGACGAGATGACGATTGCCGATGGGCTGCGTCTGCAACAGATCAACGGCGCGCGAGATGGCGAGCGACAAATTCGAGCCGGCGCGTGAAGCGAGTTTGGACTTGATGGCACGCGCGGTTTTGACTTTATCTGTCGTCCAATCCTGCACAACATCAGTGCGCCCGTTGAATTGAAGCGCGGAGACTTGGTCGCCTTCGCGCAGGTTTTGCAGCACGCCGAGCGCGATGTCGCGCGTCGTTCCCGTCCGCATGATGGGATTCAACTCGCCGCCCGTGTGCAGGAGCAGCAGCACGTTGGCGGGGATGCGCCGGACGCTCTTGACCTGCTGCGGCACGCCCTCTTCGACGACGAGCACGTCGTCAATTTCGAGCGTCGGATCGGGACGCCCCTTCTCGTCGGTGGCGAAGACGGGGATGCGAACTTCTTCCGTGAACACTTGCTCCGTGTCCTGCGACTCCGGCTCAGGCGTCGGTTTCGGGCGCACGCCGCTTTGAGCGCGCGGCGCGGGCGCATGGAAGACAAACAGCGAGACGAGCGCGACGAGCAAAAAGAGAGCGCGGCTTTTGTGCATAACTGGTTCTCCGCCTTCAAACATTCTGAACATTCGTGTCTTCTGATGCGGGAACGCACGCGCGCCGTTTGCCGCCACAACGACTGAAGACAAATGATGAATGATGAGTGATGAATGATGAATATTTAGGCGAAGCTTCTTGTCTTTCTTTCATCTCTCATCCCTCTGCTCACATCCCTTGTCTTCATCCTGTCTATCCTGTCCATCCGTGTAAATTTTCTTCGCAGAGATTTACGACGACGCGCGCACGACGACGAGTTCGTAGAGCGCGTTTTTGAAGAAGAGACGCTTGAGCCGGTCGCCCGCATGACGCGGCGGGCGCAGGCGCGCGAGCGTTTTCGTCTCGGCGATGTTGTGCGTTTCGCTGATGACGCGCAGCGGCAATGCGTCGAATAAATCGCGCGCCGCTTCGAGCGTGAGATGGACGGTGTGGTCTGCGAACGGGCCGATCTCGAAAGGCACGCCGGCGGAGTTCCAGGCGGCGTGCGCGGTGGCGGCGAGCGCGTAAAACGGGTGATGAATGTTGACCGTGAAGTAGAGCAACCCATCGTGCGCGAGGACGCGCGTCAGTTCGGAGACGATGCGGCGCGGGTCTTGGGCGTGATCCACGACGTTGTCGCAGAGCACGACATCGAAAGAGCCGTCGGCAAACGGGAGTCTCTCGCCCGCCGCCGCGAGCGTGGAAACGCGACGCTGCCATGCGGGAAAGAGCGCGGCATAGTGGACGGCGAGCGGATCAACGCCGACGCCGCGCCGCGCTCCGAAGTGAAAGATGAGTCCGTGCGCGCCGCTTCCGACTTCCAGCACGCGCGCGTCCTCATTGATGGGTCTGACGTTTTCTAAAATCGCGCGCACGCGATTTGAGCGCGCCGTCATGCCGGCTGTGTAGTCCTGCTCGTGGCCTACGGCCTTGTGGGATTTTTGTTTTTGATACGCGAGTTGTCTGGCGAGCGCGCGTTCCGCACGACGTTGCAGGGCGCGCGCTCGCCATCCCGCGCCGCGCGTCGCGTGTGCCTTCGTCTCATCAATTTTTAAGGAATCGTTTCTCATCAATGCCGGCGGATGTGTCAAACTTAAACGGCGCGAGACTGGTCATGTCTCGCGCGCCCGTGCCACAATCGCGAAGGTTATGCTAACAATGCCCGCGACGCAAACGAGACTGCTCGGTGTGTCGCATCGTCGCGCGCGTGCTGTCTGAAACGTCGGGCGCGCTGTCGTGTGGAATTTGAGCGGGAGGTAAGAGAGGGATGCCGAAGTTCAGGAAGAAGCCTGTGCCGGTGAAGATCGAGCCGGTGACCGAAGCGCGCACAATCGAGACGAAGGAAGGCACGCAGGACGTTGCGCCGGGACAATTTCTCGCGACCGGCACGAAGGGCGAGCAGTACGCTTTCGCGCGCGATGTCTTCGACACTTATGAGCCGGTCGAGGGGCGTCCCGGCTTCTACACGAAGCGTGCGGACGTGACGGTCGAGGCGATTCAGATGGCCTATCCCATCGAGATACGGCGTCCCGGCTGGAAGCACGAAGGACAGGCCGGCGACTGGCTCATCTCGCGCACGCCCGACGACCAGTACATCTGCGCCGCCGATGTCTTCGCCGAAACTTACGAACCGGCGGACGCGCCTGCCGATGTTTGAGAGACGCTTTCGTGGTCACTGAACGAATCAATACGCAGGTCGGGGCGCGCGCGCGCGCCGGGATGAAAGAGTGGTGGCTGTTTTCGCCGCGCGCGGACGTGTCCGTCTTTCTGGGAAGCGCGGTCGCAGCACTCTTCGCGTTGTGGATTGGCGCGCGCGCAGGCGTGCTCGACGCGGATGCGCCTGAGTGGGCTTGGGTTCCGGCGGTGCTGCTTGTGGACGTGGCGCACGTCTATGCGACGGCCTTCCGCGTCTATTTCGACGTGGGCGAGTTGAAGCGTCGCCCGTGGCTGTATGCGCTCGCGCCCGCCGTCGCGTTCGTCATTGGCGTCGCGTTGTATTCGGAGGGCGAGCGTGTGTTCTGGCGCGCTCTGGCGTATCTCGCCGTCTTTCATTTCGTGCGGCAGCAGTATGGTTGGGTGGCTCTGTACCGCGCGCGGATGGGAGAGCGCGGGCGGGCGGGGTGGTGGATTGACGCGACGGCGATTTACGCGGCGACAGTCTATCCGCTTCTGTACTGGCACGCCCATCTGCCGCGAAAATTCTGGTGGTTTCTCGCAGGCGATTTCGCGTCTCTGCCTTTGTTCGTCGAACACATCGCGCGCCCCGTTTATTATCTCGCGCTCGGCGTCTATGCGGCGCGCTCGGCGTATGGTTGGATGGTGCGGGGCGAGGGCAATCCGGGAAAGGACATCGTGATGGTGACGACGGTGGTGTGCTGGTACGTCGGCATCGTTGCGTACAATTCTGACTATGCCTTCACCGTGACGAACGTGCTCATTCACGGCGTGCCGTATCTCGCGCTCGTGTGGTGGTACGCGCAGCAACAACGACGCGCGGCGGGCGCACGCGCGTCTTACGTTTGGCTGACGCGCTGGCCGATAATTTTTCTGGCGACGCTGTGGCTGATGGCCTACGCGGAAGAGTTGCTCTGGGATCGCGGCGTGTGGCATGAGCGGGCGTGGCTCTTCGGCGCGGGGTGGGATTTATCGCAACTGAAAATCCTGCTCGTGCCGTTGCTCGCGCTGCCGCAGGCGACGCATTACATCCTCGACGGATTCGTCTGGCGACGTAGAAGCAATCCCGGCTTCTCGCATTTTGGAAAGAGAAGTTAAGCTGTTTGGACAGCTGAAAAAGAATCAGTTGTTTAAGGTTGATTTGAATAAGGAGAAACATGAAAAAGAACGAATCTCTGGTCGCGACGCTTTTCGCCGGGCTCATCTTCTTCGCTTGTTGCGCGCCCGTCTTAGCTTCGACGCACACACAGCAGGCGAGACTCGCGCGGCAGGCGCGGATCACGATGAAGCAGGCGCGCGCGACGGCGCAGCAACACGCGCAAGGCAAGATTGAGGGCGCGGAACTCGAACGCGAGCATGGCCGGCTCGTCTATTCGTTCGACATCCGCAACGAGCGCGGCGCGATCAGCGAAGTGCAGGTCAGCGCTATCAACGGCCAAGTCGTCAGCGCGACGGAAGAAACTCCGGCACAGGAGTCCGCCGAACACGCTGCCGAGCAGAAAGAACACAAAAGGCACGCGCGCACATCAAGACGCCATCAACGATGAAGTGGAATTTTCGCACGCTCGTCCTCATCGCCCCAGCGCTCGTGGCAGGGGCTTTGAGCAGCGCGCGCGCGCAAGTTCCGGCGACGACGAACGCTCCGTCTCCAGCCACGCGCACATCTGCCGACCCGGCCAAGAGGACTTTGCCTCCCGTCACGAGCGCGACGCCCACGCCAGCGACGAGCGCCACTCCTCTCATGCCGACGCCAACCACTGCAACGCCAGCATCAACGTCAACAACGTCCGCGCCCATCGCTCCTTTGTCGCTTGACGAAGCGATTCGCATCGCGCAGGGGCAGGCGTCCGCGTTTCAACAGGCGGGCCTCAACGAGCGCATCGCGGCGGAAGATGTCAGGCAGGCTCGCGCCGCATTTTTGCCGCGCGTCGCGCTCGCGCCTTCGTTCATCGGCACGACGCCCGCGCTCGGCGCGAGCACCGCGCCGGGCATTCCGCGCGCCCCGTCGTTTATCGGCGCGAACGCCATCACGGAATATCAGGGACTCGTCAACGTGTCGGGCGAACTCGACATCGCCGGACGCCTGCGCGCCAGCGTGCGACGCAATCAGGCTCTGCTCGACGCCGCGCGCGCCGGAACCGATGTGGCGCGACGCACGCTGACGCTCGCGGTCGAGGACTCTTACAACAGTCTCGCGCTCGCGGGCGCGCGCAGGCGTTCGGCGGAACAGAGCCTCGCTGCCGCCGAAGAATTTGAGCGCATCACGAATTTATTGTTAAGTGGCGGCGAGGTCGCGCCCGTTGATGCGACGCGCGCGCGTCTGCAAACCACCACGCGCCGCGACGAACTCGAACAGGCGCGCACGGCGGAAGCGGCAGCGACGGACGCGCTACGCATTTTCGTCAACTACGATTTCACGCAAGCCCTTGTGACGACCGACTTGCTCGTCGCGCTGCCGGAGACGGGCGAGATCGAGCGTTACGTCGCTGACGCGATTGCCACGCGGCCCGAGTTCGCGCAGTTCGCCGCAGAGGGGCGCGCGGCGGAGTTGGACATCACGCTCGCACGCGCCGAGCGTCGCCCGCAGTTGACTTACTCTGTGAGCGGCGGCTTCGTCTCGGACTCTCTGCGACCGCTTGCGCTTCGCACGCACACGGGCGCATCGGCCACCGTCGGCGTGGCGATTCCGCTTTTCGACGGCGGCGCGAGCCGCAGCCGCGAGCGTCAGGCGCGTCTGCGTGCGGACGCCGCCGAATCCGCGCGCACCATCGCCGCACGCGCCTTCGCGCAGGAGTTTTACACGGCGCGCGCGCAGGCTCTTTCAGCCGCCACGCGCATCCGCCTCGCCGGGACGGGCATCGCGGACGCCGAGCGCAACGTCTCCGCTTCGCTCGCGCGTTATCGTGCGGGCGAAGCCTCGATTATCGAAGTGACGGACGCGCAGAACTCTCTCATCGCAGAGCGTAACGCGCTCTATCAAGCCGTCTTCGATTATCAATCCGCGCGCTCAAGACTCCGACGCGCGAGCGGGCAATAACCATCAAAGGCGAACGGCGCGAATAAAATCAGACATGCAGCACGACGAACAAAAAATCAGGGACGAGCAAGACGAGGCGCGAGACATAGACGCGCGTGACCTTAACGACGCGGACTTGGAAATGCGTGCTGGTGTTGAGTCGCAAAGTGCGACGGAGCGCAGGCGTCGCAGAAACACCATCGTCGCTGTCGTCGCCGCGCTCGTCGTCCTGTCGCTCATCGCCGGTTGGTATGTCCTGCGCGCGAAGCCTGCGGCGGATGCGGCGACGGACGAGACGCAAATTGTCGTCAGCGTCCGCACGGCGAAGGTCGAGCGACAGCAGATCGCGGCGGAAGTCTCATCCATCGGCACGATTTTTCCGCGCGAGCAGGCGACGGTCAGCGCGAACACGGGCGCGCAAATCAGGACGATGGGATTGCTCAAAAATAAACTCGTGCGGCAGGGCGAAGTCATCGCGCAACTAGACGTGCGCGACTTGCAGGCGCAACGCGCCGAGGCCGTCGCCGCGCTCGCGGATGCGCGCCTGCAAGCGCGCGGCGTGACGGCGGGCGCGATTCCGCAGGCCAACGCGCAGGCCGAAAAAGACTTGAGCGACGCGCGCGCGACAGTCGAAAATGCGCGCACGCTTTATGAGCGACGACGCGAGCTGTACAGGCAGGAAGGCATCGCGCTCAAGGATGTCGAAGCCGCGCAACTCGCTTTGACGAACGCGGAAAATAATCTGCGCCTCACACAGCGCAACGCTTCTCTGCGCGCCACGGCCATCGCCCCGAACGAAAGCGCGCTCGCCACTTCACGCATCACGCAGGCGCAGGAGCGCGTCCGCACGATTGACGCGCAACTCAGTTACGCGAACGTCCGCGCGCCGCTCACGGGTATCGTCACAGAGCAGTTTCAGTATAAAGGTGAATACGCCACTGCGGGCGGTCGTCTCGCGACCATCGCGGACATTTCCGAAGTCATCGTCAAGGCGCAGTTCGCCGATACGGTCGTCGCGAATTTGCAGACGGGCGATGCGGCGACAATTCTGCCCACAGACGCGCCGGGCGAGCGCATGGGCGGGAAAATCTCGCTCATCAGTCGCTCGTCGGACGCGCTCAACCGCACGGTCGAGGTGTGGGTTGCGCTGGCAAACGGCGCGGGACGCCTGCGCGCGGGCGGCGCGGCGGAAGTGCGCGTGGCGACGAAGAATGCGGGCGACGCGCTGGTCATTCCTGCGTCCGCCGTGACCCTTGATGCGACGAACGCGGACGAAGGCACGGTGATGGTCGTGGACGGAGCGAGCGTCGCGCACGAAACCAAAGTCGTCGTGGGCATTCGCACGCCGGAGACAATTCAGATTACGTCGGGCTTGAATGCAGGCGACACGGTCGTCATCGAAGGCAACTACGCGCTGCCGGATAAAACGAAAGTCGAGATCAACGATGAGCCGGGCGGCGAGGGCGGTGACAGTAGTGGCGAGGGTGGAGACGCGGGCGGCGACAAAGCGAGTGTGAAAGGCGGCGCAGGCGGCGACAAGAGCAACGACGCGAGTGACAAGAAAGGCGGCGTGGGCGGCGGCGGCGACAACAAGGCCGGAGACGAAAAATGAATCTCGCGCATCTCGTCTCGATGCAAAAGCGCGCTGTCATCGTCCTCGTCGTGTTGCTCTGCGTCGCGGGACTCTACGCGGCGGAAAAATTGCCGACCGCGATTTTTCCGCAGACCGATTTTCCGCGCATCGTCATCCTCGTGGATAACGGCGTCGTGCCCGCGCCGCAAATGCTCGTCTCTGTCACGCGCCCCGTCGAGGAAGCGATGAACGGCATCCCCGGCATCGTCCGCATCAAGTCCACGACGGCGCGCGGCTCCTCCGACATCAATCTTTTCTTCGACTGGAACACGGACGTGTTGCAGACCTTGCAACTCGTGCAGGCGCGTCTCTCGCAACTCTCTTCGAACTTGCCGCCGACCGCCGCGATCCGCCGCGTTGACCGGCTCACCTTTGCCGTCTTTCCCGTCGCCGGCTACAGCCTGACCTCCGAGACGCGCGACCCCGCATCTCTGCGCGAACTGGCGAGCTACACCGTGCGCCCGCGACTCGCGCGGCTCGCGGGCGTCGCCGATGTCAACGTCGCGGGCGGCGAGGTGCGCGAGTATCACGTCACGGTTGACCCGGAACAATTGAACGCGCGCGGCGTCTCTCTGACGCAGGTCGCGGACGCCGTGCGTAACTCGAACATCCTCGCGTCGCCCGGACTCGTCGAGGAAAATCATCAACTCGAACTGACGCTCGTGAGCGGGCAGGCGACCGCGCCCGAACAACTCAACTCGATCATCGTCGCGACCGTCAACAACGCGCCCATCCGTCTCTCGGACGTGGCGACGGTCGCCGCAGGCCGCGAGCCGAACTACACGATTGTCACGGCGGACGGGAAGCGCGCGGTGCTCTTGAATGTTTTGCGCCAGCCGAACGCGAACACGGTCACGGTTACGGACGAAGTCAAAACGGAACTCGACGCGCTTGCGAAACAGCTTCCGCCCGACGTGAAGATCGCGCCGTTCTACGATCAATCTCTGCTCGTGCGTGCATCGCAGAAATCCGTGCGCGACGCGATCATCATCGGGCTGCTCTTGTCCGTCCTTATTCTCTACGCCTTCCTCCGCAACATCGGCACGACGCTCGTCGCAATACTCGTTATTCCCGTCACGGTCTTAGCGACGTTTCTCGCCATGTACCTCGTCGGCCTCTCGTTCGACTTGATGACGCTCGGCGGCGTCGCGGCGGCCATCGGACTCGTGATTGACGATGCGATTGTCGTCGTCGAGAACATCTACACGCATCTCTCGCGCGGCGAGACGCGAAGTAAAGCCGTCGCCGACGCCATCTCGGAAATCACCGTCCCGATTATCGGCTCGACAATTACGCCCGTCGTCGTCTTTCTGCCGCTCACTTTGCTGACCGGCGTGACCGGCGTCTTCTTTCGCTCGCTCGCGCTGACGATGAGCGTCGCGCTGCTGACTTCGCTCGTGCTCGCGCTCACGTTCACGCCCGTCCTCGCCGAACGATTTGTCAAAATCAAACGGCGCGATGGAGAAGAAGGCGAGCGCGACACAAAGAGAGACATTGAAGGCGGCACGGAAAAAGAAACTGACGGCGACGAGAAGGTTAAAAGCGATACTCATCAAAGCGACGCGGAAAATGAAGAGAACGGGCGCGTGATGCGCGCGGTCATCGGCGTCTATGAAAAGGTCTTGAACTTCGCGCTGCATCAACAGTTGCTCGTCTTGCTCGTCGCTCTGCTCGTCGCCATTGGCTCATACTCTATTTACAGCAATCTTGGCTCAGAGTTTCTGCCGGCGTTCGATGAAGGCGCGTTCGTGCTCGACTACATCGCGCCGCCCGGCACGTCGCTCGCCGAAACGGACAGAGTGCTGCGGCACGTCGAACAAATGCTCGGCGAGACGCCGGAAGTCGAAAGCTATTCGCGCCGCACGGGGTTGCAACTCGGCCTCTCGATCACCGAGCCGAACACGGGCGACTTTCTCGTCAAACTGAAATCCGCTCGCTCGCGTGCGACCGATGACGTGATAGACGAGTTGAGGACGAAAATCCAATCGAGCGAGCCGGCGTTGGACGTGGAATTCGTCGGCATCCTGACGGATTTAATCGGAGACTTGACGAGTTCGCCGGAGCCAATCGAGATACGCCTGTTCAGCGAAGACACGGAAGCTCTGCACGCGACGGCCACGCGCATCGAGGAAGCCATCCAGAAAGTGTCGGGCATTGTGGACACCAAGAACGGCGTCGTCGTGAGCGGAGCGGCGATTACTTTTCGCGTTGACCCGGAACGCGCCGCGCGCTTCGGCGTGACGGCGAACGATGTCGCCAACACCGTCACGACGGCGATGACGGGCGATGCGGCCTCGTCAATTCTGCAACAGGGCAGGCTCATCACCGTGCGCGTCTTGATGCCGCCCGCCGAGCGCGCGTCGCTCGATGCGCTGCGCGGTTTGCTCGTGCGCTCGCCGTCGTCGGGCGCGGCGTTCCGACTCGATCAAGTGGCTGATGTCGGGTATGACAAAGGGCAGACCGAGATCGAGCGCGACGGCTTGCGCCAGTCGGTCGCCGTCACCGCGCGTCTGAACGAGGGCGATCTGGGAACGGCGATAGGTCAGATCAAGGCGAAACTCGCGCGCGACGTGAAATTGCCGCCGGGCATGACTCTGGAATACGGCGGCCTCTACGCCGAGCAGCAATCGTCTTTTCGCGAACTCGCGCTCGCGCTCGTGCTCGCCATCGCGCTCGTCTTTCTCGTGCTGCTCGTCGAGTTTCGCTCGTTCGCGCACCCGCTCGCCATCGTCGCGGGCGCGGTGCTGGCGTTAAGCGGCGTGCTGTTTGGCCTGTTCGTGACGAAGACGACGCTCAACGTCGTGTCGTTTATGGGCATGATTATGGTCGTCGGCATCGTCGCCAAAAACGGCATCCTGATGCTCGACGCGGTGGAGGAACATTTGGCGGCGGGCGACACGCTGGAGCAAGCTCTGTTGCGCTCGGGGCGACGCCGTTTTCGTCCCGTGCTGATGACATCGCTCGCCGCAATCCTGGGAATGCTGCCGCTCGCTTTAGCCATCGGTTCGGGCGCGGAACTTTTGCAGCCGCTCGCCATCGCCGTCATCGGCGGCCTGACCGTCGCGTTGCTGTTCTCGCTCATCATTACGCCGTCCGTCTATGCGATGCTGCGGAAGTGAGGCGGGAGAAACGTTCGTGTGCAAATCATCATTCACGCAGGAGTGATTCTGAGATGAGTATGCAGGAAGAGCCGACGCAGGCGGCGAAGGCGGAGAAAGTTCGACGCTACCGTTGTCAGGGTTGCGGAGCTGATCTGGTGTTCGAGCCGGAGGGCGGCTGCCTGACGTGCCCGTATTGCGGGCGCACGGAGCAGATCACCGAAGGCGCAGGTCAAGTCGCCGAACTTGAATTCGACGATTATCGAGATTACCTGCGCGTCCACGCGGATCAACTGGCGACGCTGGCAGCCAATGCGCTCGAAGTGCGTTGCGAGACGTGCGGGGTCACAGTCACGTTCGCACCGCCGGAAGTGGCGGGCGAGTGCGATTTTTGCGGCGGCAAGATTGTGGCGCAGCCGAAGTCCGCCGACCCGTTGGTCGCACCGGCAGGCGTGCTGCCGTTCGGCATGACCTCCGCGCAGGCGACCGAGCGCGTGCGCGGCTGGATCGGGAGTCGCTGGTTCGCGCCGAACGCCTTGAAGAAGTTCGCCAGCCAGCAACCCGTCGGCGGCGTCTATATCCCCTTCTGGACTTACGACGTTCACACGGCCACGGATTACACCGGCGGGCGCGGCGAACATTATTATGTGAGCGAGACTTATACGGATCGGGATGCAAAGGGGAATTACGCGATCAGAGTCCGGCAGGTGCAGCACACATCTTGGCAAGATGTTTCCGGCACAGTTGCGCGCGAGTTCGACGACATTCTCGTTCCGGCCACGAAGTCTCTGCCCCCAAGTCGTCTCGACGCGCTCGCGCCGTGGGACTTGCACGAGTTGAAGGCTTACGAGCCGGCCTATCTCTCCGGGTACAAGGCGCAGCGTTATCAGGTTGATCTGTTGGAGGGATTTGAACTGGCGAAAAGTGCGACCGCCGGGATCATCGGGTCGGACGTGCGCGCGAGCATCGGCGGCGACGAGCAGCGCGTTGACAGTCTCTCGACGCGCTATTCGGCGATCACCTTCAAGCATTTGCTGCTGCCCGTCTATGTCGGCGCGTACTCTTACAACCGGAATCTTTATCAAGTCGTCGTCAACGGTCGCACGGGCGAGGTGCAGGGCGTGCGACCCTACAGCGTCTGGAAGATTGTGCTGTTCGTTCTCTTCCTGCTACTCGTTGCCGGGATGCTCTTACTTCTCTTCGGCGGTGGAAAATAAGGCAGGCATTCCTGCCGTCAGTCCGGCGTGTGGCATCTGTTAAGAATCGCTAATGCGTGCGGCCTACTTTATTCATCACGATTCTTAAAACTTCGCTTGCCCATCGGCAAAAAAAGTAGTATCTGTACTACACCCTAAGCAGTTCTCAATAGGTTAGACAGCGGCAGGCCACGAGGTTCGGGCGTTCGTGCGCGCCATTTTAAGCAGCAAGCGCACACGGATTTGAAGCCGGACGCTCATGTCAAAAGCAGGGCGCGTGCCTTACGGCCAAACAGCCACGAGCGAAATTTACAGCACTCCGGGCGCACGACAACGAGCAAGATTTTTTTGATGCGGGCAGATTAATCGAGAGATTCGCAGGAGCGAAGGGGCGGAACGTATGCCGCAGATTTTTCATCGCAGTACGAACACGCTCGCGAAGTTGAGCATCTTCGGCGGCCTCTTTATCGCCGCGGCTGCCGTCTGGGCGCTCGCCGAAGTCAATCGTTCGTCCTACAACACCGGACAGTTCATCGAGCGGCAGCAGCCCGTCCAGTTCTCGCACAAGCACCACGTCGGCGACGACGGCATTGACTGTCGTTACTGTCACACCTCCGTCGAGACATCGAGTTTCGCGGGACTTCCGCCGACCAGAACGTGCATGAACTGCCATTCGCAAATCTGGTCAGACAGCCCGTACCTTGAAATCGTCCGCGCCAGCTACAAAGAAAATAAACCTATCGAATGGACGCGCGTCAACGACCTGCCAGATTTCGTCTATTTCAATCACGGCATCCACGTCTCGAAGGGCGTCGGCTGCGCTTCCTGTCACGGGCGCATAGATCAAATGCCGGCGGTCTATCAAGCGGCGTCTTTGCAGATGGAATGGTGTCTGGCGTGCCACCGCGAGCCGGAGCGTTTCCTGCGCCCGAAGGACAAAGTCTTCGACATGACCTGGAATATTGACGCCGATGCGGACAACGGCGTCGTAGCCGATCCTGAAAACAGGCTGGCGGAAAATCGCTCGCCGCAACGTATCGCGCTCGGCAAAAAATTGAAGCAGGACTACAAAGTCCGCAGCGTCGCCGTCATCACCAGTTGCTCGACGTGCCACAGGTAAACGTCTGGAAAAAGTAGATGCACATCAAAGAAACTTTCCCCGAACTTTACCGCATCCGCAGCCAGAAACCGCTTACGCTCGCGGGAGCGCAGGAGCGTCTGCGGGGAAAAAGCGGGCGTGAATACTGGCAGAGTCTCGAAGAACTGGCCGCGTCCGAAGATTTTGACGAACTGCTCCATCGCGAATTTCCGCAGCAGGCTGCCGTCTGGGACGAAGGCACAGACCGCCGCACGTTCTTAAAATTGATGGGCGCGTCGCTCGCGCTCGCAGGGTTGTCAGGCTGCGTCTATCAACCGCCGGAGACCATCGTCCCTTACGTCAATCAGCCCGGCGACATCGTTCCCGGCAGGCCGCTTTTTTTCGCAACGGCGATGCCTCTCGGCGGCGCGGCAGCGGGGCTGCTCATTCGCAGCAACATGGGACGCCCGACGAAGGCGGAAGGCAATCCAGACCATCCCGCGAGCGGAACGCCTGAACGTCCCGCCGACGCGCGCGTCGCTTCGACCGACGTTTTCGCGCAAGCCTCCATCCTCGGACTCTACGACCCGAATCGCTCGCAGACCGTCAACAATCGCGGCGAGCTACGCACGTACACGAACTTTCTCGGCGAGATGAGCACGGCGCTCGAAGGCCAGCGCGCGAAGGGCGGCGCGGGGTTGCGCTTCTTAACTGAGACTGTCATCTCGCCGACGATGTACGCGCAGTTGCAAGACATCCTCCGACGCTTCCCGTCCGCGAAGTGGTATCAGTACGAACCCGTTGGAGCGAACAACGCGCGCGCCGGCTCGCGTCTCGCGTTCGGCGATTACGCGCAGCCCGTCCATCACTTTGAGCAGTCCGACCGCGTGCTTTCGCTCGAATGCGATTTCCTGCTGGTCAATCCAAAGACGCTGCGTGAAGCGCGCGACTTCGCGACACGCCGACGCCCCGCCGAAGGCGCGGAGATGAATCGTCTCTACGTGATTGAGAGCACGCCGACCAACACGGGCATGTTCGCAGACCATCGCCTGTCCATTAAACCGAGCCAGATGGAAACGATTGCGCGCGCGATAGCCGCAGCCCTCGGAGCGGGCGGCGTGGTTGGGGGAACGGGACTGACGCCGGAGCAGACGAAGTGGGTCAATGCGGTGGTCGCCGATTTGAAAGAACACGCGGGGCGCAGCGTCGTCGTCGCGGGCGACGAGCAGTCGCCGATGATTCATGCGCTGGCGCACGCGATGAACAGTGCGCTCCAGAACGTCGGCAAGACTGTGACGTACACCGAGCCGGTCGAGTTCAAGCCGACCGATCAACTCGAAGAGTTGCGCGCGCTCGTCTCGGAGATTGACGCGGGGGCAGTCGAGATGCTCGTCATCGCCGGCGGCAATCCGGTCTATACGACGCCAATTGATCTCAAGCTCGACAAAGACCGTCTGGCGAAAGTTCCTCTGCGCGTCCACTTGAGTCTCTATGAAGACGAGACTTCGGAGTTGTCGCACTGGCATATCCCCGAAGCGCACTTTCTCGAAGCGTGGAGCGACACGCGCGCCTTCGACGGCACGGCGACCATCATGCAGCCGCTCATCGCGCCGCTCTACAACGGCAAGAGCGCGCATGAATTGCTCGCCGCTTTCACCGACCGACCCGACCGCAACGGCTACGACATCGTGCGCGAGTTCTGGCAGAAACAGGCGGGCGCCGGACAGGGAACAGGGAACGGACTGACGATTGCAGCGGCAACTGCGACAGCCCAAAGCGCGAACGCGACAACGACGCCAAACGCGAGCGCGACACCGGCGCGTCCCACGAATCAGACGACGGGCGCGATTGCGACGAGTGCGGCGAAAACTCCCGTTGCGTCTGCCACGCCGAGCGCAGAGTTTGAAAAGTTCTGGCGCAAGGCCGTGCATGATGGCGTTGTGCCGAACACACAGGTCAAAGAGCGAACCGTGTCGTTGCGCGGAGACTTAGCGTCGGGCGGCGCGGCTTCAACCGGCAACGCCGGAGCGACGACGAACAACGGCGGCGGCGGCCAGTACGAAATTGTTTTCCGCGCCGACCCGCACATCTACGACGGGCGTTTCGCCAACAACGGCTGGCTACAGGAATTGCCGAAGCCTCTGACGAAATTGACGTGGGACAACGTTGCGATTATTAGCCCGGCGACCGCCGAGAAGTTGAACGTCGGCGCGAAGCCGGACGGCGCGGCCTACTCGGAAGGCACGCCCATTCGCGTCAACAATCTGACGATGAAGGGCGGCGAGATGCGCGCCGATGTCTTGAAGCTGGCCTTCAAGGGACGCACGGTGAATGCGCCGATCTTCATTCTCGCCGGACAGCCCGACGATGTGGTGACAGTTCATCTCGGCTACGGTCGCTGGCGTTCAGGAACAATCGGCGGCAACGTCCGCGAGGGCGTGGTCGGCTTCGACGCTTACTCGATACGCACGTCCGACGCTTTGTGGAATGGCACTGGGCTTGGCGTCGAAGTGACGGGCGAGCAACATCCGCTCGCCTGCACGCAGATTCACTTTCGGATGGAAGGCCGCGAGATCGTCAAGGGCGGAACGTTCGAGGAGTGGAAACACAATCCCGGCTTCGAGCACGAGCGCGAGCATGAAGACCCGCCGTCGCCTGCCGGTGAGAATCGTCCGCCGAAGGATAACGAATCGCTCTACGCGCCCGGCTACGATTACAACGAAGGCGAGCGCAGTTCGCGCGGCTACAAGTGGGGCATGTCCATAGACCTCTCGACGTGCGTCGGTTGCAACTCGTGCGTCATCGCATGCCAGTCGGAAAATAATATTCCCGTCGTCGGCAAGGAAGCCGTCTCACGCTCGCGCGAGATGCACTGGATACGCATTGACGCATATTTTCGCGGCGCGGTGGATAACCCGGACGGCGTCTATTTCATGCCCATCCCGTGTATGCACTGCGAGAACGCGCCGTGCGAGCCGGTCTGCCCCGTCCACGCCACCGTCCATAGCGCCGAAGGCATCAACGACATGGTTTACAACCGTTGCGTCGGCACGCGCTACTGCTCGAACAACTGTCCTTACAAAGTGAGACGTTTCAACTTCCTGCTCTTTCAGGATTGGGACACGCCGAGCTTGAAATTGATGCGGAACCCGGAAGTCTCGATTCGCTCGCGCGGCGTGATGGAGAAATGCACCTACTGCATCCAGCGCGTCGAGGCGGCGAAGATTGACGCGGAGAAAGAGGGACGCAAAGTGCGCGACGGCGAAGTCGTCAGCGCGTGTCAGGCCGCGTGCCCGACCGAAGCGATTATCTTCGGCGACTTGAACGATCCCGAAAGTAGAGTTGCGAAACTGCACGCCGCGCCGCGCACCTACGGCCTGCTCGAAGATTTGAACACGCGCCCGCGCACGCAGCACATGGCGGCGGTGCGTAACCCGAATCCGGCGCTCGCGGAAGGGAGGGCGTAAATCAGGTATGCAGAGAGCCGACGAGTTCGACGACGATAGAAACATTCACACGACGCCCGCCGTCATCGAGCCGGGGCACGACTTCGGGACGGTGACGGACAAGATTAGCTCCATCGTCCTGCGTAAGCGGACGCCTCTGCCGTGGTTCGTCGGTTTCCTCCTCTCGTTCATGCTGACGGGCATGATGATGGGGACGATCATGTACCTGTTGCTCAAGGGCATCGGCATCTGGGGCAACAACCAACCCGTAGGTTGGGCGTTCGACATCATCAACTTCGTCTGGTGGATCGGCATCGGCCACGCCGGGACGCTCATCTCCGCTATTTTGCTTTTACTCAGGCAACAGTGGCGCACTTCCATCAACCGTTTCGCCGAAGCCATGACGCTGTTCGCCGTCGCGTGCGCCGGACTCTTCCCGCTCCTTCATACGGGTCGTCCGTGGCTCGCTTACTGGATGTTTCCCTATCCGAACACGATGGGGATGTGGCCGCAGTTCAGAAGCCCCCTGATGTGGGACGTGTTCGCCATCTCGACTTACGCCAGCGTCTCGGCGCTCTTCTGGTACATCGGACTAATCCCCGACCTCGCGACTCTGCGTGACCGTGCGCGTTCGCAGTTCGGGCGCGTCGTCTATGGCATGGCGGCGCTCGGCTGGCGCGGCAGCGCGAGACACTGGGCGCGTTACGAAGCGACGTATCTTTTGCTCGCCGGACTCTCGACGCCGCTCGTCCTGTCGGTTCACACCATCGTCAGCTTCGACTTCGCCGCCGGAGTTATTCCCGGCTGGCACGCGACCATCTTTCCGCCCTACTTCGTCGCGGGCGCGGTTTATGCGGGCTTCGCGATGGTCTTGACGCTCGTCATTCCTTTAAGAAAATTCTACGGCCTCGAAGACTTCATCACCGACCGACATCTCCGCAACGCGGCGAAGGTCATGCTGGCGACCGGCTTGATCGTTGCCTACGGCTACATGATGGAGACGTTCACGGCGTGGTACAGCGCGAACACCTACGAAGAATTTATGATGCGGAATCGTTTCTTCGGGCCGTACTCGTTCTTCTACTGGTCGCTCATCGTGTGCAACGTCATCGCGCCGCAGTTCCTCTGGATTCGCCGTGTGCGCCATAGCAACTTGATGCTCTTCGTGATCGCGATGTTCGTTAACGTCGGGATGTGGCTGGAGCGTTTCGTGATTATCCCGATCAGTCTCCACCGCGACTTTCTGCCGTCTTCGTGGGGCATGTACTCGCCGACCATTTTCGATTTCACGATGTTCTTCGGAACCATCGGCTTCTTCTTCTTCCTGATGTTCCTCTTCCTGCGTTTCCTGCCTGTCATCTCCATCTTCGAGATGCGAACGATGGTTCCCGAAGCGCAAATGCCTGAGGAGAAACTGCCATGAAGAAAACACTTCGTCCGCCGACCTACGGCCTGATGGCGGAGTTCGAGGCTCCCGCCGACGTGGTCGCCGCCGCGCATCGCGTCCACGAAGAAGGCTATCGAAACATTGATGCCTTCTCGCCCTATCCGATTGAGGAATTGTCGGAAGCCGTCGGCGTGCATCACACGCACATGCCGGCGCTCGTCCTGACGGGCGGCATCATCGGCGGGCTGTCAGCTTACTTGATGCAGTATTATTTGCTCGTCATCAACTATCCTTTGAACGTCGGCGGGAAGCCCTTTCATAGTTGGCCGCTCTTCGTGCCGATTACGTTTGAATGCACGATTTTGGGCGCGGCGCTCTGCGCGGTTTTCGGGATGTTGGCTTTGAACGGACTGCCGGAGCCGTATCATCCCGTCTTCAACACGCCGAACTTCGCGCTCGCTTCGCGCGACCGTTTCTTCCTGCTCGTCCAGAGCATAGACCCGAAGTTTGACCGCGAGCAGACGGCCAGTTTCCTCCAGACTCTCGGAGCGCGGGAGGTGACGGATGTCGAATACTGAAGTAAAGGCAAAAGGCAAAAGACAAAAGACAAAAATCAAAAGGGAAGGCTGTCCCCCTTTCGGGAGAATTTCGTCTTCAATTTTTGCCCTTTGCCTTTTGCCTTTTGCCTTTTGCCTTGCGGGTTGCCGCCAGGATATGCAGGATCAGCCGCGCTATGAGCCGCTGGAGTCGAGCCGTTTTTTCGCCGACGGGCAATCGTCGCGCCCGCTCGTGGAAGGAACTGTGCCGCGCGTGCCGCGTGGTCAGCAATATGTTGACCGGGAGACGGATTATTTCTACACGGGCAAGATGGATGCGACGGGCGGTGGTGGCGGCGCGATGACGAAGGCATTGATGTCAACGGGCGGCGCGGCGGCGTCGAGCATGAATGCGACGGCGGGCGATGCGAGCATAACGTCGCAGCCGACGGGAGACGTGAACGTGCGCGGCAACGTCGCGGGCGGCGTGCCGGGTGCGACGGAGGCGGCGCGGACGGGCGCGTCGGACGTGTTTCCGTTTCCTGTCACGCAGGAAGTTCTGAATCGAGGGCAAGAGCGTTACAACGCTTACTGCGCAATGTGCCATGGCATGACGGGCGAGGGCAACGGTCTCATCGTGCGGCGCGGTTATCGCCAGCCGCCTTCTTATCACGAAGACCGCTTGCAGGAAGGGCAGACGCCCGCAGACCATTTCTTCGACGTGATTACGAACGGCTGGGGCGCGATGCCTTCTTACGATTACATGGTGCAGCCCGCCGACCGCTGGAAGATCATCGCTTACATCCGCGCGCTGCAACTGAGCCGGCGGCAGACGCTGGGCGACCTCTCGCCGGACGAGCGTGCGAAAATGTTGAGCGCGACGCAACAGCAGTCGCATGATGGTCAAGAACACAACGGCGGCAGTGGAGAAGTTCATGGAGGTGAGAAGCACTAAGATGAACGCCACCACCACGACGACGACGAAGACAAGGACGACGTACACCGCGCCGCCGTCAATCGCGCGTTACAGATCGCGCGCTCTGCTCGTCGGCCTCGTCGCGCTCGCGCTCGCCGCGCTCGTCTCGTTTCTCGTCCCGCAGGAGCACATGCCGGGCGCGGTGCAATTCTTCCGCGCGTATCTCGTCGGCTTCATCTTTTGCGCGGGACTCGCCGTCGGGAGTCTCATCTGGGTGATGCTCGGACACATGACGGGCGGCGCGTGGGCTTTGGCGAGCCGTCGCCTGTTCGAGGCCGCGTCGCGCACGCTCCCGCTCATCGCCGTCATGTTCGTGCCCATCGCCATCTCGCTCTTCGTGCATCCCGATCACGTCTCGCTCTACGAATGGTCAGACCCGGCGAAGGTCGCGGGTGATACGGCGTTGCAACACAAGGCGCAATATTTTCTCAACATCCCTTTCTTCCTCGTGCGCGCCGTCTTTTACTTCGCCGTCTGGGGACTGTTCATCTATCTGCTGAACAAGTGGTCGCTCGAACAGGACGGCACGGGCGACCCGCGCATCCGTCGCAAGATGCAGGACGTGAGCGGCCCCGGCATCCTGTTCTTCGGTTTCACCATCACGTTCGCGGCGATTGACTGGGGCATGTCTCTTGAGCCGCATTGGTTCTCGACCATCTACGGCCTCATCATTATGGCCGGTTGGGGACTGAGCGCGCTGGCGTTGATGATTACGACGGCGGCCACGCTCTCGGAAGAGAAGCCGATGTCGGAAGTTTACGCGCCGCTTCATTTTCACGACTGGGGCAAGTTGCTGCTCACGCTCGTGATGCTCTATGCGTACTTTTCTTTCTCGCAATTTCTCATCATCTGGGCGGGAAATCTGCCGGAAGAAATTCCGTTTTATCTGCGTCGTCTGCGCGGCCTGTGGCAATACGTCGGCCTCGCCATCGTGCTTTTCCACTTCGCGCTGCCGTTCATTCTCTTGCTCTCGCGCAGTTTGAAGCGGCACAGCCGGACGCTTCGCAATGTCGCGGTGCTGATGCTTTTGATGCGCGTCGTTGATTTGATTTTTCTCGTCGCGCCCGCCGCTTATCAGGACACGGGCGAGCGGACGGGCATTCACTGGCAAGACCTTTTGACGATGTCTGCGGCGGCGGCGGGGCTGTTCGGCATCTGGCTCTGGTACTACTTCGGCCAGCTTGGACAGAGACCTCTGCTGCCACTCGGCGCGCCCGATTTGGAAAAGTCTCTGGAGTCGGCGGCAGCGGAAGGTCATCACTGAAGTAAGGCACAAGTGAAAAGGTAAAAGGCAAAAGTGAAGAGGGCGCGGGTGTAACAAAGCCGGTGCAGAGTCGGGAGCGGAAAAGTTATGGCAGTCTTTGGCAGACGCAAGAGCGACGAGATTCATTTGACGCCGGACGTGTCGCACATCCGCAACCCGAATGTCGCTTACGAGCATTCGGATGTGCCGGTCACACCTGTCTTAAAATTCGTCGGCGGGCTGGTCGTCTTCTTCGTCATCATTTGCGTGGTCGTGCTTTTGATGTTCAAAGTTCTTGAGTCGCGCGCGGAGCATAACGAGTTGAAGGCGTCGCCGCTCGCGCGCGAGGGCGTTGATCGCCTGCCGCCGGAGCCGCGCCTGCAAATGGCTCCCGGCTGGCAGGTCAAACTCGGAGACGGCCAGCAAGTCGCTCTGAGCGACCCCGCGCACCCGGACAATCCGACGAACCCGATTCCAGACCCGAACGCCGAGTACAAGGCGGTCAGAAAAGATTGGGACGAACAACTCAACAAAGTGGGCTTCATAGATCAACAGGCCGGCACGGTTCACATCCCCATCGAACAGGCCAAGCAGTTGTACCTGCAACGCCAGCAACAGAAGACGCAGGCGATGGGCACGCCGACGGATATAAAGAGGAACCAGTGAAAAGCAGAAGGCAGAAAGCAGTAAGCAGAAGGCAGTCAAGAACTTCGCTCCAGCGTCGCGCTTTCGGCTGCTTTCTGCTTACTGCTTTCTGCCTTCTGCTTTCTGCCTTCTGCCTTCTGCCTTCTGTGACGAAGGCACAGTACGGTCGTCCGCAGGAGGGCACGATGCCGCAGGGCGGGACGCCGGACGTGCTCAAGTCGGTGACGATTGACCAGAAACTCGGCGCGCAAATTCCGCTCGACGATTCTTTTCGCGATGAGGCGGGACGCGAAGTGCAACTCGGCGAATTTTTCAAAAAGGACAAGCCGGTCTTGCTCACGCTCGTCTATTACCAGTGCCCGATGCTCTGCTCCGAAGTTTTGAACGCGCAGACGGGAACGCTCGCGGCCATGAATTTTCTGCCGGGCAAAGAATATGAAGTCGTGACGGTGAGCTTCGACGCGCGCGAGACGCCCGACATGGCCGCGCGCAAAAAGGATGAGTATCTCAAGCGTCTGGGTCGCCCCGGCGCGGAAAACGGCTGGCACTTTTTGACGGGCAATCAAGTTTCGATTGACCGTCTCGCGGAAGCGACCGGTTTTCATTACGTCTGGGATGACCGCTCGAAACAGTTCGCGCACGCTTCCGCGATTATGATCGCGACGCCCGAAGGAAAACTGTCGCACTACTTTTACGGCATCGAGTACGCGCCGAAAGACACACGTCTCGCGCTCATCGAAGCGTCTTCGGGCAAGATCGGCTCGCCCGTGGATCAACTGATTTTGTATTGCTACCACTACGACCCGACGACGGGAAAGTACGGCCTCGTCGTGATGCGAGTCCTGCGCGTGGCGGGCGTCCTGACGATCTTCGGCATCGTCGCGCTGATCGTGATTCTGCGTCGTCGAGGGACAGGCGGCGGTAATGCAGACAAGCGGGACGAGAGCATCAACGTGGGAGGAGCCGCTTAAAAAAGTTATGCAGTTACCGCAAGTGAGTGTGCCATTCTCACCCGAACAAGCCTCGACCTTCGCGCCGGAGGTGGACGCGCTCTACGCCTATCTGATCGCGATTACGTTGTTCTTCTCGGTGCTCATCGTCTCGCTCATTATCTTCTTCGCGATTAAGTACCGGCGTCGCCACCCGGACGAGTTGCCGCGCCCGCGCGCCGGCTCGCTCGTGCTCGAATCGCTCTGGTCAATCATCCCTCTGATGATCGCGATGACGATTTTCGCTTGGGGCGCGAGCACTTACTTCAAACTTTACCGCGCGCCGCAAGAGGCGATGCAGGTTTACGTCGTCGGCAAGCAGTGGATGTGGAAGTTCCAGCACCAGACGGGACAGCGCGAGATTAACGAACTGCACGTACCTGTGGGCGCGCGCGTCCGCCTGACGATGACGACCGAGGACGTCATACACGCGCTCTACATTCCGGCCTTCCGGCTCAAGATGGATGTCGTGCCCGGCAAGTACACGACTGCCTGGTTCGAGGCGACGAAGACCGGCACGTACTATCTCTTCTGCGCCGAGTACTGCGGCACGAATCATTCGGGGATGGGCGGGCACATCATCGTCATGGAGCCGACCGCCTATCAGCAATGGCTCTCCGGCGGCGCGTCGGAATCGGCGAGCGCGCAGGGGCAAAAAGTTTTTCAGGAGCGCGGCTGCGCGTCTTGCCATCAGGCGGAGCGGCAGGGACGCGGCCCCGTTTTGCAGGGACTCTTCGGGATGCCCGTCGCGCTCGACGACGGCACGGTCGTGACGGCCAACGAAGATTACCTGCGCGAGTCCATCGTCAACTCGCAGGCGAAAATCGTTTCTGGCTTTGCGCGTCCATCAATCATGCCGACGTTTCAGGGACAGGTCAGCGAAGAGCAGATTCTGCAACTCATCGCCTACATCCGCTCGCTCGGCACGGGCGCGCAGGGCGGCGCAACGGGTTCCTCGACGGGTAACGCCGGCGCGAGCGCGACGACGACCGGCATCTCGCCCGACGCGCAACGCTCGAATCCGCTCGCTCCGACGCAACCGCTTCCGAGTCAGGGCGGCGGAGCCGCGCCCGTCACGACCGCGCCGGGCACGATGCGCTCGCAGCCCGCCGGCGCGATGGGATCGTCGAACGGGACAACGACTCCGGCGCACCCTTGAAGATGTTGAGCGACGTTGAGTGAGGCAAGCGTTGATAAATAAGATTTGACGATTAGTAGTTTTGTCAGGGACAGACGCAATTATGAGCACAGTACCAACGACGACAACGCAGGCGGAGGAGTGGCGCGGTCGTCTCCCGCATAAGAATTATCTGAACGCACACTACGGCATCAAGTCGTGGCTGCTGACGCTCGACCATAAGCGCATCGGGCTGCTGTATCTCGCCTCCGTCTCGTTCTTCTTCCTTATCGGCGGCCTCTACGCGGGCGCGATTCGCCTTGAGTTGATGACGCCGCAGGGCGACCTCGTGCAGTCGCAGACCTACAACAAACTGTTCACGCATCACGGCATCCTGATGGTCTTCTTCTTTCTCATCCCGTCCGTGCCGGGCGTGCTGGGGAACTTTCTCATCCCGCTGATGATCGGCGCGAAGGACATGGCCTTCCCGCGCCTGAATTTGTTGAGTTGGTACATCTACATGGCGGGCGGCATCATTACTTTCTACGCGCTTCTGAGCGGCGGCGTGGACACTGGCTGGACGTTTTACGTGCCCTACTCGACGACGTTTTCCAATACCTACGTCGTCGCGGCAGGACTTGGAATTTTCGTCAACGGCTTCTCCTCGATTCTGACGGGCTTGAACTTCATCGTCACGATTCACACGATGCGCGCGCCGGGCATGACGTGGTTTCGCCTGCCGCTTTTCGTCTGGGCGCACTATGCGACGAGCCTGATTTTTATTCTCGGCACGCCCGTCATCGCCATCACGATTTTGCTCGTCGCGTTGGAGCGTCTCGCGCACATCGGCATCTTCGACCCGAAACTCGGCGGCGATCCGGTGCTGTTTCAACATCTCTTCTGGTTTTACTCGCACCCGGCGGTCTATATCATGCTGCTGCCGGGCATGGGCATCATCAGCGAAATCATCGCCACGATGTCGCGCAAGAATATTTTCGGTTACACGTTTGTCGCGTTCTCGTCCATCGCCATCGCGGTCTTCGGCTTTCTCGTCTGGGGACATCACATGTTCACGTCGAGCCAGTCCATCTACGCGGGGATGGTGTTCTCGATTATTTCCTACGCGGTGGCGATTCCTTCGGCGGTCAAGGTTTTCAACTGGACGGCGACGCTCTACAAAGGTTCGATTTCCTACGACACGCCGATGCTCTACGCGCTCTCATTCATCGGTCTCTTTTTAATCGGCGGCATGACGGGACTCTTTCTCGCCGCGCTGGGCTTGGACGTTCACGTCCACGATACTTACTTCGTCGTCGCGCACTTTCATTATGTGATGGTCGGCGGCACGCTGATGGCTTTCTTAGGCGGGATGCATTTCTGGTGGCCGAAGATTTCGGGAAGAATGTACCCGGAAGGGTGGGCGCGTTTCGCCACGCTCGTCGTCTTCGTCGGTTTCAACCTGACATTCTTCCCGCAATTTTTGCTCGGCTACATGGGAATGCCGCGACGCTACCACGCCTATCCGGTGGACGCGCCCGTCTGGCAAGTCCTGCATGTGATGAGCACGGCGGGCGCGTCCATTCTCGGCGTCGGACTCGTCATCCCCGCCGTCTATTTTATCTGGTCTATGCGCTACGGACGTTTCGCGCCGGCGAACCCCTGGCCGGGCACTGGCCTCGAGTGGCGCACGGCCAGCCCGCCGCCGACGGAGAATTTTGAAGTAACGCCCGTCGTGACGTGGGAAGCCTACGAGTTCCGACCCATCGAAGAGATGCGTGTTGTGGGTACTGCCGGTGAAACATCGGATCAGACGGCGGCGACGGGAGTGCAGCCGCAGGGACTAAAGCCGTGATGAGTGATAAGTGATGAGTAAAAGCATTTTTGTTTTCTCTCATCACTCATCACTCATCACTTATTACTTTTGTTCGGGAGGATAGCTTGGCAAGTCATATCATCACAGCAGAGCACGGCGGCGGCGGTCATAGCGAAGGCGAGGCCGCGCACACTTCGGCGCACAGGGCGTTGCAGCACCAGTTCGACAATCTCGAACAGCAGCGCGAGGCGACGACGCTCGGCATGTGGGTCTTCATCGCGCAGGAAGTGATGTTCTTCGGCGGGCTGTTCCTCGCCTATCTCATCTATCGCACATCGCAGCCGACGGCATTCGCCGCCGCCAGCAACCATCTCAACTGGAAGATCGGCGCGTTCAATACCGCCATTCTTATCGGCAGCAGCCTGACGATGGCGCTCGCCGTGTGGGCAACGCAGGTCGGGCGCGCCGCCAAAGTTCAAGTCGCTTTTATGCTGGCGACGGTCGCGCTCGGCGGGGTGTTTTTAAGCGTCAAGGCTTATGAGTATTACGAGAAATATGTTGACGGGTTAATTCCTATCGCCAGCATGTATCACCCGGACGCGCACCTCGTCGGCCAGTGGGCGCAGGCCGGTGTCACGCCGCAGCACGCGCAGATGTTTTTCTGGCTCTACTTCGCGATGACGGGCTTGCACGCCCTCCACATGATTATCGGCGTCGGCATCATCACGCCCATCATCATCGCCGCGTGGCGCGGGCGTTACGGGCCGGAGTATCACTCGCCGGTCGAGTTGTTCGGCCTCTACTGGCACTTCGTTGACATCGTCTGGATTTTTCTGTTCCCGCTCTTGTACCTGCTCGGCGCGCACTTTGCTGCGGGCGGCCACTGAAACTGTAAGGGGAAGTTTTCATGTCCGTACACATCGTCCCACGCTCAACTTACTTCGCCGTCTTCGGCGCGCTGATGGTTCTGACCTTCCTCACCGTCGTGGCGGCCAACTTCAACTTCGGCGCGATGAACGATGTCATTGCCATGACCATCGCCGTCAGCAAGATGATGCTCGTGCTGCTTTTCTTCATGCACGTCAAATACAGTTCACGTCTCATCTGGGTGATCGTCTCGTGCATGTTCTTCTGGCTCATCATCATGCTCACGCTGACCTTGAGCGACTACCTCAGCCGCGGCTTCATTAAAATCCCAACCGTCTCCAATTAACGACGAGTCCCGCCTCTTGGGTTTCTAAAAAAGAATAATTCACCACAGAGGACGCAGAGGTAACACAGAGACAATTCAAGCCTCTGACTTCCTCTGCGTTCTCTGTGTCCTCTGTGGTAATTCATCTCGCCTTCCATTCAACTCAACAGCAATATAGTACAATTACTATTCGCGACATCGTTTAGCGCGAGCATCGTTGATGAACAATTCTCTGTCCAGTCTATTCGAGGTCTGCTAATTCTTTGACGAGACGCATCACCATTGCCTTGCTTCGCTTCGCGCTTCGCGTTTTCTTCCGGCGCGTCGAGGTCGCGGGGCTTGAGCGCGTGCCCGTGCGCGGGGCGGCGATCTTCGTCCTCAATCATCCGAACGGATTGGTTGATCCGGTCTTCCTGCTTTGCCATGCGCCGCGCCGCGTCTCTTTCCTCGCCAAGTCGCCGCTTTTTCACATGCCCGTCATTGGCTTCTTCGTGCGACAAATGGAGGCCATTCCCGTCTATCGCCAGCAGGACGAAGGCGCGGACACCACGCGCAACCACGAGATGTTTGAGCACGCGCGCGCGCTTTTGAAAAGAGGCGGCACGATTGCCATCTGTCCCGAAGGCGTCTCGCACAGCGAGCCATCCTTGCGACCCCTCAAGACGGGCGCGGCGCGCATCGCGCTCGGCGCGGCCTCGACGGGCAGTGGCGTTGATAATGATGCGCCGCTGCTCGATGTGAAGATCGTCCCCGTCGGTCTTTACTATACGGCGAAGGCTTCTTTCCGCAGCAGCGCGCTTCTCTATTTCGGCGAGCCGATTCGCGTTGAACCCGTCGCGCTCGGTGCAAACGGCGAACCGCCGCGCGAGGCCGTGCAGGCGCTCTCCGACAAAATCGCTCACGCGCTCAACGCGCAGACCTTGAACGCAGACCACCACGAGGCGCTCAACGTCGTCGCGCGCGCCGAGAGAATTTTTACTTCCGCCGAAGATGAGTTGGAAGACGGGCGCACGCTGGAGAGGGAACTGCTCCGCCGCCGCCGCTTCGTCGAGGCTTACCATTTTCACCGCGAGCGTTCCGCGCGCAGGCTCGAAGCGTTGGAGGCGCGCATCCGCCGCTACGAAGAGGAACTGCGGCAGGTCGGCATCGAAGACCCGCGCGACCACACGACGGCGTTCGTCTCGCAATACGCGCGCGCGTGGTCGCTGCTTCGCGCCGGACTCGTCATCCTTCTTTTGTTTCCGCTCGCGCTCGCCGGCCTCGTCATCCACTATCCCGCATACAGGCTCGCGGGCTTCCTCGCCATCAAGCTGTCCAAAGATTACGAGGACGTGCTGTCAACTTTCAAAATCATCGCGGCCATGCTTTTTTTTCCACTGTCGTGGATCGCACTCGCCGCCGCCGCTTATTTCGTGATGGGCTGGTGGGCGGTCGTCGCGAGCTTGATTTGCGCGCCGCTCGCGGGCTACGTCGCGCTTCGTTTCACGGAAGAGTTCGACCGCTTCATCGCCGGCACGCGCGCCGCGCTCTTCTTCGTCACCGAGCGACGCTTCTTCAAACAACTCCTCGACGAACGCCGCGCCATCCGCCGCGAGATGCTCGAACTCGGAGACGAGGCCGCGCGCGCCGCCGCCGATCTCTAAAGCCTGCTGCTAACCTGTAATCGAAAACCCGATTACTTACGAGTGCCGAGTTCAACGGCGCGCTGGAAGGCGGCATAGACGGCCTTCGACAGCACGGTACGTAGGCCGCCTTTCTCCATTTGATAAATCGCTTCGGCTGACGTGCCGCCGGGCGACGTGACCATGTTACGCAACTCCGCCGGATGCTTCTGCGACTCGCGCGCGAAGAGGACGGAGCCGAGCATCGTCTGCGTGACGAGTTCCTGCGAGACGTGGCGCGAAAATCCCATGTGGACGCCCGCGTCAACGAGCGCCTCCATCATCATAAAGATGTAAGTCGGCCCGGTCGCGGATAGCGCCGTCGCCATGTCAATCATCCGCTCGGTCTCGACGTACATCTCTCGCCCCAACGCGCCGAGCAGCGCGCGCACCATCGCGCGTTGCGCGTCCGTCACCTGCGCCGTCGCCGTCCATGCGGTCATGCCCTGACCGATTTGCGCGGGCGTGTTCGGCATCGCGCGCACGATGGCCGTGTGCTGTAGCTCTGTCGCCAACGTCTCCGCTGTCGCGCCCGCGACAATCGAGAGGACGAGTTGAGAGGTGGTGAGCGCGCCGCGCAATTCATTCAGCACGCCGCCGAGCCTCTGCGGTTTGACGGCAAGCACGACCACGCCGCTTGCAGTGCCCGCGCCCGTGCGTCGTAGCGTTGCGGCTTTCTCATCATCGCTGCCGTCGTCAATCGCCGCCTCGCGGTTGCTCTCGAAGACGCGCATCCCGTAACGCTCGCGCAGTTCGTCGCGGCGATTGGCGCGCGGGTGGCTGCCGTTGATTTGCGCGGGGCGGACGAGTTCACGTCGGAGGAGTCCGGCGATCATCGCCTCAGCCATCACGCCGCAGCCGACGAAGGAGAGACGCGCATCGCGCAGAGGATTGTTGCTGCTGTCGTCGCCGGAGAAACTGTGCGGCTGTTGTTGTTCTTGTGTACTCATAAAATTTCGCGGCTGTCCGTTTGCGCCGGTGAGCGCGCAGGTTCTACACGAGCGCGCGGCGGCAAGGCGGCCATCTTAGACGCACGTCCTGACGCGCGTCTATCAAGCATCGGGATGATGCACGAGTTCCTGAAAGCGCGCGGCGTCTTCGTGCATTCGCACGTTGTTGAAGAAGACGTAAGAAGTTTTGCCACGCGGCAGCATCGTCAACAGTTCTTCCAACTCGCTCGTCTCATACTGGTAACGCCAGTTGCCGCCGCGCCCGTGGAGGCGAAAGTAACGCTCGCGCGCGGTTGTTACCGTCCGCGCGGAGAAAGGGTCAACGACGTGGACGAGATCGAGTTCATCGCATAAGCCGCGCACCACATCGCCCGCCCAAAGCCCACGCGGCTCCCAGTAGAAACGCAGTTTGCCGCGCTCGATGGTCGAGAAAAACGCGCGCATCCTTTTCAAGTTTTCCGGCGTCGGTTTGAAACTTGCGGGGCATTGAAAAAGCACGCGCGTCGCCTTGAGCGCATTTGCACAGGCGCGCGTCACATCCCACGCCTCGCGCACGATTGGCGTCAGGCGAAACGCGCCGCATCCCGCGCGCTCTTCATCTGTGAGTTCACGCTTGAGGCGTCTGTACGTCGGGCTGCGCGCTTCGTGCGTGATGAGCTGCCACGCCTTGATCGTGAACTCGAAATTTTTCGGAGCCGCCGCGCGCCAGCGTTCGAGCGTGGCGATTTGCGGCGGCTGGTAAAAAGTGTGCTGCACTTCGACGACGGAAAAAAGCGCGGCGTATTCGCTCTGCGTCGAGCGGAAGCCGCAGCAGCCGGCCTTCGCCAGTAATTTTGTCATGCGCGTCTCACGGCCTTTGTTACTTGTCAGAGAATTGTCGAGCGATGATTCTACAGCCGCGCGACGATACGCGGCGCGGATTTTTTTGATACTATCTCTCGCAATGCGAACAGACGCGCCAAGCTCTTTGCCGGGCGTCGGCGCAGTTGATGTCCAGACTGAATCGTCGGCTTTTGAGTCGCCATCGAACATCGTCAACACACTTTAAGGAGAATCAGTTTATGATCCGCAAACATCTTTCTATCTTCGCGCTCGTCGTCTTCTGCGTGGCGTGCGCGGCGCAACAGCAGGCGTCGGCGCAGACGCAAGCATTGCGTTTCCCGCGTCCGAGCCAGAAGGCCAGCGTCATGCAAACCATCGGCGTCACCGATATGACCATCACCTACAGCCGTCCCGGCGTGAAGGGACGAAAAATCTGGGGCGATGCCGCGCCGGCAGCGAACGCCGCAGGCACAGCGACGCTGGATGATTCACGCACGCGCGCGAAGGACGCCGTCATCGTCCCTTACGGCCACGTCTGGCGCACGGGCGCGAACGAGGCGACGACCTTCACCGTCACGGACGACGTGTTGATTAACGGCCAGAAGCTCGCCGCCGGAACCTACAGCCTCCACACGATTCCCGGCAAGGACGAATGGACGATCATCTTCAACTCTGACGCCGGGCAGTGGGGCAGTTTCACCTACGACGAAAAGAAGGACGTGCTGCGCGTTAAGGCGAAGCCGCAGATGGTCGCTGACAGTCAGGAGTGGCTGATGTTCGGCGTTGATCCCGCGACGGACAACTCCGCGCAGGTCAACATCCGTTGGGAGCGTCTGCGCGTGCCTTTCACGGTTGAAGTCAAAGACGTGAACGCGATGGCGATTGAGAAAGCGCGCGCGACCGTCGCCGCCGCCAAGCCCGACGATTGGCGCACGCCTTTGCAGGCCGCCAACTACGCCTTACAGAATGAAGACAAAGCGGACGACGCGGAGGGCGCGCGCTGGCTCGAACAGTCCATCAAGGTCAAAGAGACTTACGGCAACATGTACACGAAGGCGCGGATGCTGGCCGCCGAAGGCAAGACGCAGGAAGCCATCGCGGCGGGGGATCGCGCGCTCGCGCTCGGCAAAGAAGCGAAGTCCGACACCTCCGACCTCGAACGCCGCATGACGGAATGGAAGAGTAAAAAAATGTAAGCCGGAGGCGGCGAAGAGAGTTACGTCAGGATATATGGAAGAAGGGAGAGAAAGCACGATGACTTTCGCTCCCTTCCTCTTTTATAACGATTCTCAAATGAATGTGACCGGATATTAACCACAGAGGACACGGAGGGGCACAGAGGAGGAAACAGAGGAGACAATCAAGGCTCCGTCTTTCCTCTGTGTCTCTCTGTGTCCTCTCTGGTGAACATTCTTTCACTCAACTCTCACTCATTCGCAAACCGCTATAGTGTCTGCGCCTTCGCGCCGCGCCGTGAATTGTTGCGAGCGCGCGAAATTGTAATGACCTCCGCGTCATTTCCGGCCTGCGGAAATCAGGTTGACGAAGAGGCGATACGCGCCGGGCACTCCGGCGGGGAGTTGGCGAAACCACGAGAGGGAAGTGTAGATGTAAGTGCCACGGCCTACGCGCGCGACGAGCGTGCTGCCGCTCAATTCTTTCTCGCCGGGGTCGTGCGTCTCGAAGAGCGTCGTGTATTTCGCGTCCCAATCGTTCGTGAAGTAGAGGCCGCGTTCCTGCACCCAACCTTCAAAGTCCGCGTCGCTGATTTTGTTCGGCGCGTTCAGGAGCGCATCCTGCGGCGCGAGCACGCGCACGGGCGCTTCCTCGACCGTCACGCGATCCTGCGACGAGAGCTTGAACGGGTAGGGGCCGAGCGCGACGTTCGCAAGTGAAGCGTCGGACGTGTTGTATTGCACGATGAGCGTGCCGCCCGCCGAGACGTAATCGAGCAGGCGTTGTTGCCGCGCGCGGAGGCGTGCGCGCGTGTTGTAGGCGCGGACGCCGGTGATGATGGCGTCGAAGTCTTTCAAGTCTGCGCTGTCGAGGTCTTCGTCCGAGAGCAGCGTCACCTGATAGCCGACCTGCCTGAGAGCGTCGGGTATCTCGTCGCCCGAACCCATCACGTATCCAATGCGCTCGCCGCGTTTTTGCAAATCGAGCCGGACGAGTTTCGCGCGGGCGGGCGGGAAAAGCGTCTGGCGCGGGATGTGCGGATAATCAATTTCGAGCAGGCCGCGCGTGAAAGTTTTGCCGCCGCTCTCAAATTCCGCATTGAGCGCGGCAGTCGTCGCGTTCGCGGGCGGCGTGATGTTGAAACTGGCCTTGAACTCTTCGTCACGGCTCTTGAGCGTGACGGAAATCTCAGAGGGCGTGGCAGACCAACCGGCGGGCAGCTTGAGACGCAATGTTCCGCTCGTCGCGGCGGCCACGTTGCTCTTCAAATTCACGCGCACTTGTTTCGGCTGCCGGTCGGGAAAGACGAGCGTCTTGTCTTCGAGGTTGACGGCCACTTCGGGAACGACGACGACTGGGCGATACATCTCGCCGCGCACGCGATCAGTCCAACGGAAGAGTACCGGTACTCTAAAACTGAGTCCGCCGTCGCCGGTGCTGAGTGCGACATCTATGAAAAGTGCTGGGTTGGCATCTGGCTCGCCGATGAGCAGTTGGTTTTTAACTGTGAAGAGTCCTTTCCCCGGTTCATCGCGCAGCCAGTAAGGCTGACTGTATTCCCACGACGTAGGCAAGTTGAACTCTCTCGTCAACGGCTGGTTATTTTTTAGTTCGACGTTTGTCTCGGCTGCTCCCACGGGGTGAGCGACGGCCAGTCCGAAAACTGAGACCCCCGTAAAGCGGAAAGGAAAGTCTGAGCGATTGACGAGAGTCATGGCGACCCTGACCTCGACACCCGGCAACGCTGAAGGCTCCGGCGCTATGGCTTCGATCCATAACTCCGCGCACGCGCGAATCACTTCGAGCAGCGCGGCACGTTTTGCCTCGACTAACGGTTCTTCAATCAACGGTTCTGGCCTCGGTAGCTTCTCCAAACCACGATATGCGCGCATGAGCAGAGGCAGGCTCGCCGGCGGGTTCGCGGCGTCGTACTTGCGCGAGGCTTCTTCGAGCAGTTGGCCGATTTGTTCCCCGCCTGCGATGTGACGCCACGAGAGGTCAACGCCGTCGAAGATGTCTTTCGTCGCGGGTTCGCCTTTGAGATGCACGAAGTAGTTGAGAGACGCGCCGCGACGCGTGGGCGTGCCCTGTCCCTGACTTTTGTGCATCGTGCGGCTTTCGGCGGCGATCTCCGTGTATGACTTGCCGAGCAGAGCGTTGTACGCGCCCACGTCAACGCTCACGAGTTTGTCTGCGTCCTTCGGTTTTTCGCCGGGACGAAAGTTGAAAGCGTTCCACAGGAGACGCTTCGGCTTCCACGTCTGCACTCCACCGTCGCGCAACTGTTCGGGAAAGCGCGCGGGGTCGGCAGCCGCGTCGAAGGCTTCGACAGCGAGGATGGCCGATGCGGTGTGCTGCCCGTGCCCGCCTTCGCCGGTCGTGGGAAAGCGCGTGATGATGACATCGGGGCGAAAGAGTCGGATGACCCACACCACATCCGCGAGCGCGGCGTCGTGTCCCCAGATGCGGAGCGTCTCTTCGGGCGACTTCGTGAAACCGAAATCAATGGCGCGCGTGAAGAATTGTTCCGCCCCGTCTATGCGCCGCGCGGCGAGTAGTTCCTGCGTGCGGACGACTCCGAGCAGTTCGCCCTTCTCCGTGCCGAGCAGATTTTGTCCGCCGTCGCCGCGCGTCATCGAGAGATAACCTGTCCGCACGCCGCGCTCATTGGCGAGATAAGCCAGGAGCGCGGTGTTCTCGTCGTCCGGGTGCGCGGCGATGTAGAGCACGCTCCCCACGACGTTCAACTTCTTCAACGCGAGCGCCGTCTCCGCCGCGTTTTTGACGACGGGGGCTTGCGCGCGAAGCGTGACGGGGAATAGCAGGAGCGCAAAGAAGAAGGGCAGGGCAAGCGAAGTGCGGGACAGCAAAGTTTTCATGTTTCGATTATCACCAGCGTCGCGGACAAGATGAACGCTTTCTCAATTGCGTCTTTGTGCCTTTGCGTGAAAATCTATCGCACGCAAGGCGCAAAGACGCGAAGGCAAAATCGCATCGTTAACTAAGGTTTGGGCGGCGGAGCCACGTTGGAATTGGTCGAGGTGTTGGCGTTCGTCTTCGTGTTGGCGTTCGCGTTGGCGTTCGTGTTCTGGTTGCCCTTGAGCTTTTCTTCCTGCTGCTTTCTCAGCTTCTCCTGCTGCCTCTGGAAATCCTCGACGCGCTCCGCGCCGCTCTTCGCCTGCTCCAGCGCGTCGCTGGCGGGAAAGTTGTTCGGATTAATCTCGAGCGCCTTGTTGAAAGCTCCGACGGCCTCTCTGTACTGCGCCACCTTCATGCACGCCAGTCCCAACTCATACTGATTGTCGTCGTCGTCCGGCGACAGTTTCGCAGCTTCCCTGAAAGCGCGCACCGCATCGTCATCCTTGTGGAGCTTATTGTCGGAGAGTCCGAGATAGAACTGCGCCCTGGCGTTTTTCGCATCATGCTCGACGATTTTTTTGTAAGCCTTGACGGCCTCCTCGAAAGACTTGTCGGCCTCTTCGCGATTTCCCGTCGCCGCGTAAGCCAGCCCAAGTCGGTAATACGCTTCGGCGAAATTCGGGTCGAGGCGGATGGCTTCTTTGAAATCCTCGACAGATTCCTCGTCTCGATTCTTGTGATACGCTTCAAGTCCCTTGTGGAAAGATGCGAGCGCATCAGCGTTCTCCGAGACGCTCGTGTCCGACGTGCCGTCCGATGCGTCTGCGTTATCCGGCGACGTGTTCGCGTTCTCGGCAGACGGCTGCTCCTGCACTTTTGGCCTACACGCCGCCTGAAATAAAACGAGGCAGGCGAAGACGCACAGTGCGATGGCGATTGGTCTTTTCAGAATCTTTTGTCTCATTAAAATTTGGAAGGATTTCAGCAGGAGTTTTAACGCCTCAACTGGCGGAGTGTCAACCAATAACGCCGCCACGCGCGCGTAGTTGTTCGCGTCGAAGTTGAAAAGCGATGACCGTTGAGACAGCCAGACAAAGACTGTTTGCGGCGCAGCCTGTTGCCAACATCTTTCTTCACCGGCGCGCTTGCGTTAAAGTGTGCGGCACAATCTTTTTTCAGGAGGAAGGCGAAAGCGATGCACGAAGACTTGATTAGTTTAGTACCCAACACAGAGCTGTCGCGCCGGCAGTTCATCGTGACGACGCTGGCGGCAGGCTTTGCGCTCGCCGTGCAGCCGGTGACGGCGCAGACTATCATTACCACTGACGCGAACGGACTCGTCGCCGGCGAGGTGAAGATTCCGGTCGCGGGCGGCGAGATTCCCGCCTATCGCGCGATGCCGGAGAAGGGAAAGAATTTCCCCGTGGTGCTCGTCGTGCAGGAAATCTTCGGCGTTCACGAACACATCAAAGACATCTGTCGTCGCTTCGCCAAGCAGGGTTACATGGCGATTGCGCCGGAGTTGTACGCGCGGCAGGGCGATGTGTCGCAGATTAAAGATGTCAGCAAGATTGTCAGCGATGTCGTCTCGAAAGTGCCCGACGCGCAGGTCATGTCAGACTTGGACGCAACCGTCGCTTACGCGAAAAGCGCAGGACATGCGGACACGAAGCGGCTCGGCATCACGGGCTTCTGCTGGGGCGGGCGTATCGTCTGGCTCTACGCGGCGCACAATCCGAAACTCAAAGCGGGCGTCGCGTGGTACGGCCAACTCGTGAGCAGGCCGGGAGCGAAGCCGGACGCTTTGCACCCCTTACATCCGATTGACATCGCCCCCACGCTCAAAGTTCCCGTGCTCGGACTCTACGGCGCGAAGGATCAGGGCATCTCGCTCGAATCCATCGAGGCGATGCGCGCCGCGCTGAAGAAGGGAAAGACGGCCTCCGAGATCATCGTCTATCCGAACGCCGGGCACGGCTTCAACGCCGACTATCGTCCGAGCTACAACAAAGAGTCGGCTGACGACGGCTGGCAAAAACTGCTCGCGTGGTTCAAAAAGTACGGAGCAGCGTAGGGGAAATGATGAATGCGGAATGATGAGTGATGAATGAAAGGCAAGTTGTCTTCACTCATCACTCATCATTCCGCATTCATCACTGCAAAAGTGGCGACGCGGCCAGCGCGACCGCGTCGCCTTGCCGGCGAGGCTGCCCATTCTCCCCGTGATCAGGCAACCGCGCCAGTTATCAATCCTCTGATCTTGTCGTTGGCGCTCCTTGAGTTCAAAACTTCCCCTTGCTCGTTTCCTTGCGCGCAACGCCGCCACTTCAAAGCCGCAGAAAACCCAACGCGACGGCTCACATCTGAACAGTGCGTTGAGCGCGCGGAAAAATACAAAGAAGGCAAAAGTAAAAAGGCGATGAAGAAGGCAAAAGTAAAAAGGCAAAAGGCAAAAGTGAAGACCAAGGGCAGCCGCCTTGTCTTCTTCCTTCCTTTTGCCTTTTTACTTTTGCCTTAACCTTTACTGTGGCCCGAAGCGTTGGTGATATTCGGTGGATGAGAGGAAGGCTTTAACCATCTCTGCCGCACGATAGTCGCCGTTGGCGGCTTCGAGTTTCGAGAGCCAGTAGTTGTAGCCGTTGAGATTGTTGTCGGGCGCATCGTCCGGGTTGCGCCGGAGATAGCCGAAGTATTGCATGAGCACGAACGCGCGGTTGGTTTCCTGCCGGACGAAAGTTTGATTGGCGGCAACTTTTCTAAGCACGCTGGCGCGACCCGCGGGCGTGTTGTTCAAGGTCAGTTCATTGATGAGCGCGTCGCGTTCCCCTTGTGTCGGCACAACGCGAGCGTTGGCGAAGAGTGCGTTGACGAAACTCGCGGGCGATGTGCTGTCGGGAAACACGGCCTTGAACTCAGCGCGATTGACCCACGCTTCGACGAACGCGCGCTTGTTGTCTTCGAGTTTCGCTTCCCATCCGGGAGCGTTGACGACGACGCCCTGCCCGATGCTTTGCGTGTCGGGCATGAATTTTTCGTAGCGCGGCATGTCGCCGAACGAAGCCTCGCGCAGGCGATAGACGAGAAAGCCCGTGTCCTGAAATTCGATGGAGAGGAAGAAAGCGGCGGACGTGTCTATGCGTTTGACCTCGTGACAAGCCGTATCACTGACGACGCAATTATCAATGCCACCGGCCCAGAAATTGAGGCCGCTTTCGTCGGGCGTGCGATTGAGGAAGTCGAGATAATTTTCGCGGACGAAATATTTCGTATCCTGAATCGCGTTCGTTGCATTGAGCGGCGCGGCGAGCAGTGCGGCGGCGGCGTCCACGCGACGGTCGGGTTGCGATTTGATGTCAAGCCGCGCGCTTGAATTCCTGATGCGATCAACGACGAGGTCTGAACTCAAGTCGGGGAAAGTCGCACGCAACAGTGCCGCCTCGCCCGCAACGAGCGGCGACGCCATCGAAGTGCCCGCCCACGTCGCATATCTGCCGCCCGGCACGCTGCTCAGGATGCCCGCGCCGGGCGCTAACACACGCACCCAATCGCGCTCGGAGAAACTCGCCAGCAAATCGTCTTTCGTCGTCGCGCCGACCGAAATCAAACCGGGCACGCCGCGTTCTGCTGACGGAAACATTTCCTGATTCGTGCCGCGATTGCCGGCGGCGGCGACGACGACGACATTTTTATGCGGCGCGAGGATTGGCGTCGGCGTGGGCGCGGGTGTCGTGCCGCCACCGTCGTCATCCACACCGGCCTCGCCGAGAATTTGTTTGAGCAACTTCGAATCGTTGACGGTGGCGAGACTGAGGTTGATCACGCCCGCGCCGTCGTCGGTCGCAGGATTGCCGTCCGGGTCGAGCGCGTAGCGGATGCCTTCGGCCAGCGCCCAGGTGTTGCCGACGCCGTGACTGTCGAGCACGCGGACGGGCAAAATTTTCGCTTCCGGCGCGGCCAGCGCGACGAGGCCGGCGACGTGCGTGCCGTGTCCGTAAGGGCCGCACTTTTCCCTGTCGGTGGTTTCCGCGCAGGGCGGCGGCAAGACCTCGCCCGGATCGTCGTCGTTATCAACGAAGTCGTATCCCGCGAGCAGTCGCCCGGCGAGCGCGGGATGGCTGCGGTCAACGCCTGTGTCGAGTACGGCGACGATCACGCCCGCGCCGCGCGACATTTGATGCGCTGCGTCCAGACGCAATTTCGCCGGCGCCCACTGCGCGACGTACTCACTCTGGCTGCCGCCAATGCTCCACGAACCGCCGATGCTCCAACTGCCGCCCGATCCTTCCGGCGCACCCGCGCTGTAATTGACTTCGGCCAACTCGACGCGCGCTTGCGGATCGGCTTGCAACGCCGCCGCCTTGTCGCGCGGGTCTGCGCCGTCCGTGATTCGCATCCGGTAAATCGGGCGCGAGCCGAACTGTCCGAGCGGCGTCGGGTCGAGTTTGTATTGCGCGGCCACGCTTGCGAGGTCAGACGCCTGTTTGAGCTTGATGTTGACTTCGGCGGGCACGTAACCTTCGTCGCCGCCGGGGCTGGAGGCGGCACGGGTTGTGCGCGTCACCGGCAGGATACTGCCGCCAAAGAGCGTCGCCGCTAAAACAAACAGAGCGAGGAAATCAACAAAAGTGCGGCGCATGAAAGCAAACTCCTTGAATTAAAACTGCTAGATTGACTCTGATATTTGCCGGGAAAAATTGCTAAAACATTTGGGAAAACTGCACCTGACGACGAATTTAGATGCCTCAACTCTATTTAACAGTGCCTGAGATGTCGCGAAAAATACATCGCGACCGGCAATTTTTTGTGGTCAACATCTCTTCATCAGTCCGGGCGCGAAGAGAATCATGCCAAACAGTCGCCCACGCCCGATTTATTCCAGCGAACGATTTCGCCGTTGAGTGAATCCGAGTTTTGCTCGTAGGGAAACGAGAGAGGGAGACGCGATGCGCGTGCGTGATGCTTGCGTCCGAACACAGCGGACGTGAATTGTGCGGCAACTTGCGCTTGTGCGAGGCTTACGCTTAAAATGCCTCTTCTTTAACACCTGCGATTGAGCCTTCATGGTTCGACGCAGCGTGCAACTCAAACGCCCGTCCAGTCTCTCTGTGGGCTATCATTCGTCAGCCAGTTAATATTATGATTTGGTTCGGAGGGTATTCAGTGAAGCAAGCTTTTCGTCTGTCTCGCGTCGGCGCGGCTCTCTCGGCGTTCGTGCTTATCGCGAGCGCGTTCGTCTCGGCGCAGACCGTCAGCCCATCGCCCGACACGTTTGTCACGCAGATTACGACGACGACGATTGCCGCCGTCCCCACTCCGACCCCGTCGCCCGTGCCATCGCCAGCCGTTTCTCCGACGCCTATCAATCGCGACTCCTACGTCACGGACTTGAGCGGCAACGGGCGTTTCGCCGTCATCGAATCCAACGGCGACATCGCGACGGAAAAAACTGCGGCGCGCAACAACGCCGACGGCAATCAGGAAATCTTTCTCTTCGATTACGCGCAGCGACGCATCTTCCAGATTACGAACACCAAAAACGCGCTCAAGGATCAGGCCGGATCACCGATTGACCCGACAAATATAGACGTGCAAATCGTCAACCTGAAGCCGCGCATCAGCCACGACGGACGCTATATCGTCTTCGAGTCGAACGCCTACAGCGACGCCAACGCAGCGCTTTCGCCCTTCAACTTCGACGGTAACGCCAACTCCGCCGCGCTCAAGCTCGACGGCAACACGGAAATTTTTCTCTACACGATTCCAGTTGCGCCCGACGTTGATTTGACGAGCGGTGCGGAAGTCGCGGCGGTCAATCTCGTGGCGAACACGATGCAGCGCATCACGAACACGCCCGCCGCTTCGCTGCCGCGCGCCGGTTCGTCAACTTTCTCGCCCTTCTTCGCCGACGATAATTATTCTCCGGCCATCAACGACGACGCTTCCTACATCATCTTCATTTCGACGCGCAATATTGCGCCCGCCGGAACCGTCAACAACACGGACGGCAACCCGGAAGTCTTCATCTACAATCGCAACACCGCGGCTTTCACACAGGTCACAAATACGCGTGACATCGCACCGTCAAGCACGACAGCGTTCACGCCCGTCTTTAGCGAGAACCCGCAGCTTTCCGGCAGCGGCAACACGCTGGCTTTCATCTCGGACGGCGACATCAACTCGACCGAGACGGACGCCAACAAGCGCAACGCCGAAATTTACGTCGCGACCTACAACGGCACGACCGTCTCGAACCTGCGTCCCGTGACGAGCACGCCGCCTGAGACGCGCGCCGGCATCGAAGGCTCGAGCGTCAACGCGCTTAGTCCCGGTCGTCGCCTGAGCCGCGACGGAAACTTGCTGGCCTTCGAGTCAACCGCCGACTTCAACGCGAACGGCTCGCTCAACGGCGCGCTCAAAGACACGCCGGGCATTTACGTTTACAACGTTGCCGCCAACACTTTCACGCTCGTCGTCGGGCGACCGACGGGCACGGAACCTGCGGACATCGCTCTGCGCTTCCCGACCTTCACGGGCGATAACAGCCGCATCGTCTTCGCGTCTGACTTGAATCTCAAGACGGACGGAACCATCGCGGCTTCCGGTTCCGCCGACGGACTCAACGCGGGACGCAGCACGCAGATTTTTAGCGCGCTCTATAACCAATCGGGCGCGACGGCCAGCAGCTTCTCACGCCTATCGAGCCAGCCGACCGTCTTCGCCGCGCTGCAACCCATTCCGAGCGACACCATCCGGCGCAACGTCTTCAGCCTGCGCGGGACGGAACTCGGCGGCGGAAATGCAGATGGATTGACAGAGGCTTTTTACCTCTTCATTCCGCCGCAGACGAGCGAAGTGCCCGCGCCTTCGCCGACGCCTGCTGCGAGTCCCGCCCCCGTCTCTTTCTCGACCGGAGCAAGCGACCGTCCCGTCGTCGCGGCCAGCCCAACGCCTACGCCGCCCGCCGTGACGGGTCTGGCGCCCGGCGAACTCGGCATCCTGCGTTCGACGCTCGTACTGGCGAACACGAGCCAGCAGGTTGATAAAAACAGCGCGCGCGAAGACCAGCGCCGTCCGACGCTGCCCGTCGAATTGGCCGGCGTCTCCGTCAGCATCAGCAGCGCGGCGGCGGGTCTCTACTTTGTCAGTCCCGGCCAGATTAATTTCGTCGTGCCGCCCGGCCTGTTGACCACCGCGACGACCGCGCTGCCCGTCGTCATCAACAACAACGGCGCAGTGACGCGCACTTCATTGCTGGTCAACGCCGCGCAGCCCGACATCTTCACGACGACCAACGGGGCGGGCGGACGCGCCGCCGTGCTTAACGTGACGAACCCTTGCATCTCGCCGACGGGCGAGCCGTTCAGCGTGACGACGACGGTTCCCAAAGACTCGAAGACAACCGGCGTCTGCACCGTGACCGGCACCGACACGGTTCCGACCGAACTGCTCATCATGCTGACCGGCGTCCGCAGCATCGGGCGCACGGCTTACACGGTGCGAATCGGAACGACAGACCTGACGGGCGACGCGATTCTCTCCGCCGGCCCGTCGCTGACGACCGGCTTCGATCAAGTCGTCGTGCGCCTGCCCGCCACGCTCGCCGCTGCGGGCGACGTGCCCGTCATCGTCACTGTCACCATCAGCGGCGTTACCTACACCAGCCGCGCGGCAGACACCGCGCCGCACATCACGATTCAATAAAGCAGTGGCCGGTGGTCAGTGGTCAGTGGTCAGTACAAGAGGCTTGATGCTCCGCCACTGACCATCGGCCACTGGCCACCGGCCACTGACTGATGCTTTTTGGACTCGATGCCATTCCGCTCACCGAAACCCGGACGGGCGTCGGCCATTACACGTTTGAACTGGCGCGCGCTCTGGCACAAGTATCTCCCGCAAACGAATTTGAACTCGCCTATCCTTCGAGTTTTCCGTCCATCCAACTTGACGAGGCGGGAACGCCATCGTCGTCGTTTCCGCTTCCCGCGAACCTGAGCCTCGCGCGCGTTCCCGTCAACGCACTGACGCGCCACTGGTGGTCAATGGGTCTGCCTCTCTACATCAGGCGTCGAGGCATCGAACTCTTTCACGGAACGAACTACGACGTGCCGATGTGGGGTCGCAGGAAGGCGGCGACGGCGCTGACCATTCACGACCTCTCGCTCCTACTCTACCCGGAAACGCACGAGGCGCGGCGCGTGCGGCGCGCTCGTCGTCGCCTGCCGCTCATGGCGCGCACGGCGTCCGTCATCATCACGCCGACTGAGGCCGTGCGTCGCGAGGTGTGCGAGCATCTCGGCGTCGCACAGGAAAAAATTTTCGCCGTGCCGGAAGCTCCGCGCGACTATTTCAGTCCCGTCTCGTTCGCGGCGACGGAAGAGGTGCGGCGGCGTCTGAGCGTCGGCGCGAATTTCATGCTCGCGGTTGGAACCATCGAGCCGCGCAAAAATCTTTTGACCCTCGTGCGCGCCTTCGCCGATGTCGTGCGACATGAGCCGCGCATTGATTTGCAATTGGTGATCGCCGGACACAGAGGCTGGTTGAGCGACGCGCTTTTCGCCGAGCTTGATAAAACGGGCGTGCCGGCAGAGCGTGTTATCTTCACCGGCTACCTGACGGATGAAAGCTTGCGCGCACTCTATTCATCCTGCCGCCTCTTCGTCTATCCATCAATCTACGAAGGCTTTGGCCTGCCGCCGCTCGAAGCGATGGCGTGCGGCGCGCCCGTCGTCGCGAGCCGCATCCCCAGCCTCTCCGAAACCACAGGCGGCGCGGCCAGACTCTTCGATCCGCACAGCACGGATGACCTCGCGCGCATCATCATCGAGTTGTCACAGGATGAAAACGCGCGCGCGCAACTCGCGTCCGCCGGACGAAGACACGCCGCACAGTTTTCGTGGGCGCGAACCGCACGCGAGACGTTGGAGGTTTACGGGGAAGCATTAAAAAGGCAAAAGTAAAAAGGTAAAAGGCAAAAGGAAGGAAGAAGACGAGGCGGTTGCCCTTCGTCTTCACTTTTGCCTTTTACCTTTTTACTTTTGCCTTACTCCACTGCCTTATTCGACTCTCACGCGCAGCCTTGCCGTGCGCGAGCCTTTCAAACTGAACCATGAGACGCCCTCTTGCAGCATGTCGAGTTCGAGCACGTAGTCGCCGGGCGTGCGGGGCGTGTTGACGGGGAGCTTGAGTTCCACCGAATCGCCCGGCATGAGGTCTGCGAGGAGTGCGGCGCGTCCGTCGTCGTGGATGATTTCTGCGCGCTCGTCGGCGTCGAGCCAGTGATTGCCGAGGCTCACTTGAAACTCTCCGCCGCTGCGCTCGCGCGCCTGCCATGTCTCTTCGCTCAGGTTCGTCACTATCACGCGCAAATCTTCACGCGCGCCGGCGTGCCAGACGTTGGGCGCGGAGTTGACCGTAATCGCGGCGCGGAAAGATTCATCGCGAAGCGGCACGCGCGGGCGCGGCGCACCGCCAGCGAGATAGAGCGTGTAAGGCGGAGTCGCGGACAAAATCTGGCAGCGCGGGCAATTCTCTTCGGTGGTGATGACGAGCGCGCCCGGCGGCGGCGATTCGTCGGCGCGCAGCCGAGCGAAAGTCTGAAGCGGAACGCCTTCGAGCGTCGCGCGCCAGTAGGCCTGTATGTATCCGGGAATCGCCAGCGCGTCGGCGATGTAGATTGGACGCTCTGGCCGCGCCAACGCCGTCGCCAGTATGACGCGCGGATAGTCGGCATCGAACAGATGTCGCCGCCACGTCGAGCGCGCGGCCTGTTGGTATTGCCACTGAAAGAGCGCGCCCTGCAAAAGCGTCAGCGCGATCAGTGAGACGAGCGCCGCGCGTGCGATGATGACGGCGGCGCGTCTTGCTTGTTGTTGCTGTTCCGCGCCTTCGCAGAGCCATTTCACGGCGGGCACAGCCAGCACGAAAAGAAAGACGGGCAGCGCGATGAGCCGCAGCATGTGCGTGTACTCGTTGGTGAGCGAAGCGGGAACGACCGAGGCGGCGAGTCCATAAAAGATGAAACGCCACCACGCATCGTCTCTCTGTCGTCGCAGCACGAGCCACGCGCCCGCCGCCGCGAGTAGGAACGTCGCGAAGAGCAGATGAGGCGTGCCGGAGACATGCGTCAACTGATCTGTGTTCGGGTCGCCGCTGACGAGCAGTCGCCACACGTTGAGGTTTCCGAAGTAGTGTCTGACGAATTCCCGCGCTGTCTCCGTGTAGCTGCTCTGAGTTGACAGGTAAGTGATGATGGAAAATCTGCCGGTCAGCGCGCCGGGATGAAGCTTGGCGAAGACGAGCATCGGCAGCAAGGCCAGCGCGTACAGAAACCACGCGAGCAAAAGTCCGGCGCGTCTGGCGCGCGTCGCGAAGATGATGAGGCCGAAAGCCAGCAGCGGAGCGAGCAGTCGCCCGATGGAATAAGTGTATGTGAGCAACGCGAGCGTCGCGGCGAGTTTCGTCGCGTCAAAAGGAGACCAACGTTCCTTCAACGATGCGCGCTCTACGCATAATAGAAAAAGCGCGAGCATCAGAGGATACAGGGACACTTCCAGCACGACGCGCCCCAACTCGAAGAACCAAGGAGTGATGAGCGCGGACGCCGTCACGAACAGCGCGACATCCTCGCGCTGCGAGATGCGATGCGCGAGCAGTCCGAGCAGCCACGCGGCACAGAGGATGAAGGCGACGCTCAACAGCCGTGCGGCGATGATGCCGGGGCCGGTCAGTTTGTAGAGCGTGGCCAGCAGATAAACGTGGACGGGATTTTTGTAGTCACCGAAGGCGCGGAAGAAGAGCGGCCAGCGATTGTCGAACTCGTCGCGCCCGGTTTGTGAAATCGTGTAAGCGTTGTAGGAGATTGACGACTCGTCTATGTAACAACCGGGCGGGTTGCGCGCCGCGCCTGCGGTGTAGAGCAGCGCGCCGCAGGCCAGCAAGACGAAGAGCACGAGCGCAAAATATCTGTGCAGATAATTATGCAAAAGGCCGCGCGTCGCTGTCGCGCTCGAACCTGTGCGCCCGGTCGCGACTTGTTGCTCTTGTGTTGGGCGTCGGAAAAAGAGTCGCTTCATTCGTGCAGGCGATAGAGATAAATCGAGCCGCCGATGATCGCTTCGGGCGTGCGCCGGCGATACTCTTCAAAAAAATTGACGCGCTCGTCTTCCGACATTCCCGCGCGTTCGGGCACGGTCGAGCCGTTCAGGAAACTCGCGCCGATGGCAACGTAGCGCGTCGGCGTCTGTTCTGCGACGGCGGGCGAGAGCATGTCAATATATTCCACGTCGTAATAACCGAGCGTCAGAAAGCCGCCGAGCAGCACGGCACGCACGCGCCGCTCGCCGCGCGCGTGCAGGTATGCGGCCAACTCGCTCGCGTCGTCGCCCCACTCGATGTTCGAGTCCGAGAGATACCACCAGCGCGGCGCGCGCGACGAGGCGAGTTGATTCATGTAGGGCATGTAATTTGGATATGCACGCCACGTCTCGATGCCACACCAGCCGAGCAACGCGATGGCGACAATCATCCCCGCGATTCGCGCGCGTCGTAGCCGCATCATTCGTTCGAGCATCGCGCCGGACATGATAAAGAGGAACGGGTACGCCGGAAGATAATAACGCACGCCGATGTTGATCGAACTCATCATCACGTATGCCGTGTAGAGCGTGAAGGGAAGGAGCAGAAAAAGAAATCTCCGCTCGCGCGTTCGCGCAAACGACCACGCGCTCCATGAGAGCGAAGCGACGGAGAGCAACAGAAACGGCAGCGTCGTCTTCAAGGCGAAGGCGACGGGAAAGTAGTACCACCAGCCCGTCCGACTATACATGCCGAGCAGCGCGGCGTTGTGCCCGTCGTGGCTGTGCAGGAGTTGAAAGAGAATGCCGAGGATGAAGTCAGTCGGCACGATGTACGAGAGGGCGCGAACGAACGACGGCAACGTGTCGCCGGCGGATGAAAACGAAGTGGCGAACCAGCGCAAATCGTCCGCCGTCAACGCGCGGCTGTGAAAAAAATAAGCCGCATTGACGACGGCGAGCAGCGCGAGCAACGCGAGTCCGGCATGTGCGGCGAGCGTCGTGCGGCTCAACTCTCCCCTACGCGGCGCGCGCCAGATGAGGAAGAGAAAAACTGCGAGCAGGATGGGGCCGACGATGAGCATCGAAAACTTTCCGAGCAAGGCCACGCCGCCCGCCGCGCCGAGCCATGCTGCGCGTCGCCAGCCGAGCGCGCGCGTGTAGCGTTGCAGCGCGTAGAAGACGAGCAAGTAGCCGAACGTCGCCGGGATGTCGGTCTGCACGACGCGACCATGCGCGAGCACGGTCGGTTCCAGCGCGAAGAGCGCGACGGCAAAGACTGCGGCGCGCGCGCCGAATAAATCTCGCGCGAAGAAATAGACGAGCGCGCCAAGGCAGAGCGTGAGCAAAATCATCGGCACGCGCGTCCAGTATGAGATCGTCTCGAAGCGCGCGCGATTGTCCTGCCAGAAACGCGCCTCGTAAGCCCACTTGCGCTCGGAGGTGGTTGCCGATGGCGCAATTTGTTCGGGCGTCACTTCGTCGGGCTGGATGAAGAGGAGCGGCAGGCCGGCGAGCAACTTGCAGAGCGGCGGATGCTCGTGAACGAGTTGCGGGTCGCTGGCGACAAGATGGTAGTATGCTGCCGGGATCAGCACAATCTCGTCGGTGGTGATGCTTTTGCGCGCGACGACCGCCAGCATGTTCGCGGCCATCAATGTGAGCAGGCACGCGCACACCAATCCGGCGCGACGGCTGGCGACGAAGCGCCGCACGGACGCGCGCGCGCGTTCTAAAACGTCGCCGCTGACGCTTGCTGTGCGCTCCACTGCCGTCTCGCTCGCTCGCTTCTGTTTCAATGATTCGTCCATCAAGTCTTCATTCCGCGCTGACCTCTGACCGCATGGCCGCGCTCGCCGTCGCGCTGTTGCCGCTCGTCTATTTTTTCCCGGCGACGCGCGGCGCGCTCTATCTCGCGCCCGACGACGGCATCATCTTCAACGTGCCGCTCAGAGTCGCGGCGGCGCGCATCATGCTCGGCGGTTCGCTGCCGCTCTGGAATCCGTATCTCTTCGGCGGGATGCCTCTGCACGGCGCGGCGCAGGCCGGCGTGCTTTTTCCGCTCAACTGGTTTTATCTCGCCTGCACGCCCGCGCTTGCGACGAACTTGATGATGCTCACGTCTTACGCGCTGGCCGCGCTCGGCGCATATTTTTACGCTCGTCGAAGCGGGTCGGGCATCGCGGGCGCAGCCGTGACAAGCCTCGTCTGGCAGTGGAGCGCGTTCCTCGTCGAGCAGATCGGCCATACTAATATTTTACAGACGGCGGCGATGTTGCCGTGGGTCTTGTGGGCGATTGACCGTTACGCAATGCGCGACAGGGACAGTGGTAACGGGAGCAACAGCGCCAACAACAACATCAGCCGGACACGTCGCGGTGCGTTGCTGGCCTTGCTCGTCGCGCTGCAAACTTTCGCGGGGCATCAACAGACGCTGCTGTATTCGCTCCTCGTCGCGGGAGCTTACGCGCTCGTCATGTCCGGCTCGTCGAAAGAGACGCGCGCGGCGTATCTGCGCTCGCTCATCTTTATCGCGGCGGGTGTGTCGCTCGCGGCGGTGCAAATCCTACCGACCTTCGAGTTGCTACGCAACAGCCTGCGCGCCGAAGCCTCGTATGATTTCTTCAGCTCGTTCTCGATGCCGCCGCGTTTCGCGCTGACGCTCTTTGCGCCGTACCTGCTCGGCGGCGCGGACGGCAGCCTCGGCGGACTGTTTCGCGCGCCCTACATCGGCCCCTCTTTTTTTGGCGAGTACGTCGCCTACGTCGGCGCGCTGACGTTGATGCTCGCGCTCGTCGCCGTGACGATGAAGCCCGACGCGCGCACGAAGTTTTGGGCGGCAATCGTCGTCATCTGTCTGCCGCTCGCGTTCGGACGTTTCCTCCCGCTCGATGCTTATCAACTCATTTATTATGTGCCCGTCCTCAATCTCTTCCGCGTCCCGGCCAGACATTTGATGGAGGTCGAGTTTGCGCTCGCCGTCCTCGCCGGGCGGGGCTTGACCAGCATCAACGCGCGACGCGGCGAGATGGGGACGTTGTGGCGCGCATCCGTCGCAGGCGTTTTCGTCTTCGTGTTGACGTGCCTCGCGGTGGCGTGCTGGCGTCCCGCAGATTTTCAACTCGGGAGACACGCGCCCGTCAGTTTGCTGCGCGCGCCGGAATTGTTCGTGCCGGTAGTCTTCGCGGGCTTGAGCGCGTGGGCGCTCTGGAGGTTCGCGCGCGCCGGAAGTCGAAGGCGGAACGCGACGGCGTGGTGGCTCCTGCTCCTCATTCTCGCGCTCGACTTGTTCGTGTGGGGGCAGGCGGGCGGCTGGCGCACGCACAGTCCGACGCGCGAGTCCGAATTGTGGCGCGAGCCGGCGGCGGTCAAATTTTTGCGCGCGCGCGAGGCGCAAAACGGCGCGGTCGCCGACAGGGTTTTGACCGCGCAGCATTCGTTCAATCCAGACCTGCCTGTTCCTGCGCCCACGCCCACCGAAAATTGGACGCTCGCGCTTCAACCCGACATCTACATGATGCACAGCATCGAGAACGCCGCCGGCTACGACGGCTTCGGCCTCTCGCGCTACAGCCGCCTCGCCGGAGACATGAAGGTGTGGGGCGACCTGACCGACCCTGAGCGCACGCTGCGCGGCGAAGGTCGCGAGCTTGACTTGCTCAACGTGCGTTATCTGCTCGCAGCGTCGTCTTCGCCATCAGCAACGTCGTCAACGCGCGCTTCTTCTTCAAACGTTTCTTCATTGTATGCGACGCCGGCGGAAAGTTACGGTGGAGTGCGTTTCGCGGCGGAAGATTTGAACGTGCCCGCACTTGAAACGGGCGCGCGCCTGTCATTCAATGCGCCGCCGGTGGAAGTTGATCGCGTCGCGCTGCTGACGAATCTTTCGTGGTCAGTGGATGTGCCCGATGGCGCGACGGTCGGTCATGTGCGTTTGCGCTCGACGGATGGGCAGATGTTCGACTTCTACTTGCGCGCGGGCGCGGACACGTCCGATTGGGCTTATGACCGCGCGGACATCCGCACGAAAATTCGACACAAACGCGCGCCCGTCGCGACGAGCTACACGGTTGAGGACGCGCAGGGAAAATATGAGGCGCACACTTATCTCGCCACGTTCGCGCTTCCCTCGCGCGCGATGATTGAAGGCGGCGACATCTTCGTCGAAAAAATCGCGCGCGCGCCCGACCTCTCCTTGAGCGTGCGCCGCGTATCGCTGGTGGATGAGAGCGACGAAAACGCTTATCCGCTCCGGCGCGAGTGGGTCAGGAAAGTCGTGTCGGAAATATCTGCGGCGGATGGGGCGACGGCTTCGACGCACGGAGAAATGGCGAGCGTCCCGCGCTGGCGCAAACTCGCCCAACTCGATGACGTGGCGGTCTTCGAGAACACGCGCGTCCTGCCGCGCGCGTGGCTCGCATCCGCCGAACTCGTGGCCGGTGAAGAGCAAGAGCTTGACATTATCCGCTCCGGCAAACTGGCAAACGGGCAGGTGTGGAATCCGCTCCAGACCGCGCTCGTCGAGTCGCCATCAAATTTCAGTGACGGCGGCGTTGAAACGAAGACGACGGCGACAGCCATGATGACAGAGACAGGAGCAGCAGCGGCGACACAGCAGGGAAGCGCGGAGGTGACGCGGTATGAGCCGAATCAGGTTGAAGTAAGAACTGAGTCGCGCGCGCGTGCGATTCTCGTCCTGAGCGAGAATCATTATCCGGGCTGGCGCGCGGAGGTTGACGGGCGCGCGGTCGAGACTCTGCGCGTTGATTATAATCTGCGTGGCGTCGTGCTCACGCCGGGCGCGCACGTCGTCGAGTTCGTCTATCGTCCGAAGTCGGCGCTGCTCGGCCTGATCATCTCTCTGCTGACGGCGGCGATGTTGTTGCTTCTATCCTTCACAAAGCCGCTCGCCCGAAGACGTGGCAGGAGCATTGTCGAAACATCTTCCACAGGAGCTTATGAATGACTGCGACCTCTCAATGGCTGGCCGCGCCGCGTCTGATTGAGAATTTAGACGAGTGCTATTTTTATCACACGATGGATGTGCCGAAGTTCGGCGTGATACACGCGCACTGGGACTTGCGCGGGAAGTTCGACGAGTACATCGGCGGCACGGACGTGTCCGGCAAGTCGGTGCTCGATGTCGGGACGGCGACGGGCTTCCTGAGTTTCGAGGCGGAGCGGAGAGGCGCGGAGCGCGTCCTCTCGTTCGATATGAGCGACGTGCGGCAGCAGACTTTTCTGCCCTTCAAAGATAATCTCTATTATCAGGATCGCGAGCGTTGGGCGCGGGAATACGGCGCGCAGATGGACAAATGGAAGAACGCTTACTGGCTCTGCCATCGCCTGCTTGAATCCAAAGCGGAGGTTTATTACGGCGATGTCTATGCGCTGCCGGCGGAGCTTGGCATGTTCGACGTGACGATTGTCGGATCGGTGCTTGAGCACTTGAGCGATCAAGTGTCGGCGCTGGCCTCCATCGCGCGCGTGACGAAGGAGACGCTCGTCATCGTCACGCCGCTCCTGGAAACAAACGAGCGCATCGCACGCTTCGAGCCGTCCGCCGACAGGCCGGAGCAGGATTATACGTGGTGGACTTACTCGACGGGCGTCTATCGCGAGGCGCTTCTGATGCTCGGCTTTCGCATCGTGAAGATTTCTACCGCCAGCTATTATCACGACTACGAAAGCCGCTTCGAGGAGCGACATACCATCGTCGCCGTCAGAACGTAAAAACTTAAGCAAGCGCGTTCAGAGTGACGCCTTGAGGCGTGATGTCTTTGATGCCCGCATTATCACGGCTGAAGCCGTCACTCTGAACCCTGGTCTTATAGCAGGTTGCGATTGAGTGCGAGTTGAGAGAAAGAATTTTCACCACAGAGGACACGGAGAGACACAGAGGAAAGACGGAGGGTTGATTGTCTCCTCCTGTTCTTCCTCTGTGTCTCTCTGAGTCCTCTGTGGTTAATCTCCGGTCACATTCTTTTGCTACCCGCAGTAATCAGCGCAGGCGTGAAAATAAAGAGAGGGCGTCCAACATTGGACGCCCTCTCTTTAGGAAATACTTTGTCGAGGCTTGTTTAGAATCTGGTGCGATATTCCTGAGACACGATGAAAGCTCTGACCATCTCGGCTTGAATGTAGTTGCCGTTGAATTGACTGAGCTTCGAGAGCCAGAAGTTGTAGCCATCGAAGTTCGTGTCGGGCGCGGCGTCAGGGTCTCTTTGCAGGTAGCCGAAGTATTGCATCAGGACAAACGCCTTGTTGGACTCGGCTTGCTGTAACGTCTGGCTATCCGCCACAGAGCGCAGCCCGGCTGCCCGGCCTGTCGTGTCGCCGCTTCCGTAAGCTGTGATCGCCGCCTGCCGCTCCTGCGCCGTCGGCGTCACGCCCACGTTGGTGAACAACTTGTCCACGTAAGCGGCGGCTGCCATCCCTTGCGGGTAGGCGGCGACGAATTGGGCGCGCGAGACAAATCCGTTGATGAAGGCGACTTTGTTAGCCTCTAATTGCGCTTCCCAACCATTCGCGCCGACGATGACGCCCTGACCGATCTGTCTGGTGTCCGGCATGAAACTAACGCGCGTGACCGGCACAGGCTTGCCCGGCAAATTGCCGAACGCGGCTTTGTCGAGACGATAGACGAGGAATCCTGTCTGTTGAAATTCAATCGAGAGGAAGAACGCTGCCGAGACGTTGACGCGATGAGCGTCAACGCAGCCGGCATTCGACCCGCAGGAGTTAATGTCGCTATTCCAGAAGTTGAAGCCCGATTGATCGGGGAAGCGACTCAGGAAGTCCACGTACTGCTGCTGGACGTAAAAGTCCGTGTCGTCAATCGTAATCGGCAGGTTAGTGCCGGGACGAAGACGCAGAGGCTTGACTTTGGTGTTGCCGTACATCAACTCGGAAGGCAGCGTCGCGCCGTTATCCGAGACGATGCGAAGAGTGGGCGCGCTCTGACTCTGCCCCAACGCGCCGACAGCCGAGAAGGCTACGAACAAAACTGCAATAATAAGCTTTCGCATGACGGTACTCCCAAAGTGTGTCTTGTAAGGCAGGAAATTTCCCAGTTGTTTAAGTGTGATGTCGGTAACTCTTGCCGGAAGCGGGGCTGCTCCCTACACGACCCTAAAACAGTTTAGACAGCGCGCACAGCGTTTGTCAACTTAAACATCAGAGAGGTTCAAAACGCACGCGCCTGTGTCCGGCGCGCTTTCAAGCGACTCGCGCGAGACTTTACTCGCGTCGCTGCTCCCCGCAGGCTTTGGACGCAGTAGAGCGTTGAAAAGTTTGATTTTTGCCGAGAAAATCTTTGGTAAAGTCTCTTTAAGACTGACTGGAATTCGGCGCGCTGGCCTTATTCGACGACAATCGCGCGCCGCAAAGTGCCGGAGCCATGATCCTCGAACCACGTAATGTGTTCGGCCACCATGTCGAATTCCACAATGTAATCGCCGGGTGCGTCGGGCGCGGGCAGTGAAATTTCAAGATCAATCGTTTCGCCCGGTGAGACATCGTGCGGCAGACGCGCCCGCCCGAAATCCCACGAAATCTCTTCTTCGTCGGCTTTGAGCAGGTGCGTGCCGAGAAAGATAGCGCCCTGATCGTTGCCCGTCTCGCCGCGCGCGCGCCAGGCGCGCAACCCCGTATTTTGCGCGCGCACGCGGAAAGACATTTCGGAGCCGCGTGTGAATCCGCGCGCGCTTTCTGCGAGCGTGAGTCGCGCCGTGAAGTGACTGAGCGACGCTGCTGCTATGGCGTTGTTGTCATCGTGTGCGGTTGATGGCGTCTTGCGGCAGGCGACGATGGCGCGCTCGGCCTTCACTTCAATGACTTCGACCTCATCGAAGCCCACGTTTCTGACCAGAGCCTTGAGCGACTCGACGCCGGGCAGAAACCAGTTGAAAACCTGCTCCTTGTCTCCCGGCGGGTTCTCCACGTAGGCGAGCGGGTGAAGAGTTCTCTGGACGGGGCCGAAGGTGTGCGTGAAAGAGGGCGGCGTTTGCTCAGGCGGCATGATGGCGGTCTCGATGACGAGCAATTCCTTCGTTACGCGAAAAAGATTTTCGAGCGCGAGAATCGGATGCTTGAGGTGATAGAGCAGTCCGAGCGCGAGCGTGATGTCGAACTGTCCCGTCGCGTGCGGGTCTAGTTCATAGACGTTCATCCGTCTAAACTCGACATCGAGATTGAGCGCCTTGCGAACGAAGAGCGCCTGCCGGACGTGCTGCCGCTGGCCGTCCACGCCGAGCACGCGAGACGCGCCTCGCCGCTTGGCCTCGAAAGCATAGAAGCCCGCGTTGCATCCGACATCGAGCAGCATCTTGCCGTTCAAATCTTCCGGCAGGCATTTCTGGATCGTCTGCCACGGCCCGCGCGGATGGTCAACCGGCTCGCCCATCACGCTCTCGGTCTTCGTAAAGAGGCCGCCGCCGAGGTCTATGCAATGGAACCAAGGCTCAAGCCTTTTCAGTTCGGACGCGATCTCTTCGCGCGTCAACGTCTGTGCTGTCATCTCACTCATACGGCTTTCTTTCGCCTTCAACGAACCTCGAACTCAAATGTGAAAGGCTGCGAGCCTCGCTCTTCAAACCAGCAGATGTGCTGATTCACGAGATCAATCTTGATCGTGTACCAGCCGGCGGAGCGCGGCACGACATATTCGATTTTGAGCGTGGCCGTTTCGCCGGGCGCGACGGCGCGCGGCAGCATGGGCTGCCCGTGAAACTCCGTGACGAGCGCGCCGCGTGCGTCCATAACTTTGACGCCGGGCATGACGACTCCGGCGCGCACGGTCTGCCCTGTGAGCCAGAGCGTGTCGCCCGTATTTTCAAACGCGAGCGAGAGGTCAAGCATCGCGCCCGGTGCGAGGAGCCGCGCGGGCGGAGCGTTGTGGAAAGTAATTTGTGCGCGAAGCGCGCCGGGCGTGCGGCTGTCGGGCACAGTGGACGCGGGCGCACCTTCCGCAACTTTTTTACAGGTCAGATAATGATAATCCGTCGCGAGCGTGCGAAGCGGCAGCGCGTCGCCTTCGAGCATCTCGCGCTCGAAGAGTCCGTTGATGCTGACGTAATCGCCGACGATGGCGAGGCCATTATCGCGCAGCAACTCGCGCAGATACGTCGCGCTGAACGGCGATTCGAGCGTGCCGTATTGCTCCATCACGGCGCGCAACTCCGCTTCACTCTGCGAGCCGCCGGGCGGTCGCTGGCCTTCGAGGATGAAAAGCTGCCCGCCGATGTCGAGCATCGCCGCGAGGTGACGGATGACGGCGCGCTCGTCCTCAAAGTGATGCAGCGAGTCGTAGCAGACGATGGCGTCGAATTTCTCCGCAAGCGGCGCAAGTTCGATGTCATGCACATCGAAGCGGCAGCGCAGAGAGGTCTCGTGATCCACGCCGTAGGGCACGCGCGCGACTCTCTCGCTCGACATCTCGATGAGCGCGGGGCTGATGTCAATGCCGCACACGTCGTAGCCGAGACGCGCGAAATATTCACTGAGCCAGCCGGAGCCGCAGCCGACATCGAGCACGCGGCTACCGGGCGCGAGCGCGAGCGCGACGGCCATGTTGGCGAAGTCGCAGAAGTGGCGATGCGCGTCCTCGTCGAGTCCTGCGCCCGGATAGCGCGCGGGCTTGTGCGCGAGATTGTAGAAAGGCTTCGTGCGGAGATGATGCTGTCGCTCATCGCTTAACCGCCCCAGATATTCGACCGCAGCGTGTTTGTAATCAATGCCCTCGACCTTTGGCACACGCTCGCCGCCGGGTAAGGGCGACGAGACAGGCGCATGTTGAAGCGACAACGCGAGCGCGTGTTGAGAGGGCGGGGAAGAAACATACGCGCCGGACTCTTCAAGAGAGACTGAAGACACGGCGGCCTTCGTCGTGTGCGTCGAGCCGTTGCCGCTGTGCCGAGCGGCGAACTCTAACGCGCGTGCGGGCGCGAGCGCGACGACTTCAGTGGCGACCGAGCGCGCGAGCGTTTCGTCAACTTCACGTAGCCCAAGCGCGGAGAGTTCGCCGGAGATGCTGTTGAGAAACTGCCGGCGCGTGCGTCCGGCGATGACATCATTGATGAAGGCGAGGTATTGCGCGGCGCTCTGTTCGATGTTGTGTTCGGCTAAAAAGCAGCGGCGTGCGTTCGCTCCGATGCGCCGGCGCAGGGGCGCGTCCGTGATAAGCCGTCGAAGATATGCCAGCAGGAGCGCATCGGCGGTGTGGTCAGAGTCAATTTTGACGACCGCATCATCGGGCAGTTCCGCGAAGGCTGCGACGTTGGAGACGATGGCGGGGATGCCCGCTGCCATGATGCGGCAGAGGCTGGCCGAAGTTTCGCCGACGGTGCGCTCGCGCAGGTTGACGGCGATGTCGGTTTCCGCGATGCGACGCTCGAATTCGGCGAGCGACACCTGGCCGGTAATCGTCACGCGATCCGCCATCTGGTAGGAATTGATGAGCGCGCGCACATCGAAATATGAATTGTCCGCGCCGACGAGCGTGTAATGAAAGTCGTAGTCGTCGCGCAAAGCGGCCAGCGCGCGCAGCGTCTGTTCGACGCCCTTGCCCGACGTGATGAGTCCGAAGCAGGCGATCTGCACGCGAGGCCGCGTCGTCGCCGTCGTCATGGCTGTGGCATCTCGCGCCTGATCGCCGTCGTCAGTGTGTGCGGGAATCCTGACGGGCATCGGAATATGCACGACGGGCACACCGCCGGGTACGAGTTGCTCGAAGCGCGCGCGCGCCCAGACGGAATGCACGATGATGCCTTCCGCCGCACGCGCCAGACGACAGTTGAGCGGAAAGTTGAGCGGCGTGGCAACCTGCGGCGGCACTGCCTCGCGCCGGAGATGTTCCTCCGCCCGCCCGCGTTCGCGCTCGCCGTGGCAGGCCGCGACCTCATCGAGATAGAGCCGCAAATCACGCTGCTCGCGCGCGAGGCCGAGGAAAAAATCCTGAAGGGCGAAGTCGTGAAAGACCGCGATGCCCGGATGTTTCCGCATCACTTCAACGATGCCCGTGTGATAGCGATGGTCGTTGCCGAGGTGATAAATCGTCGCGTCGTATCCGGCGAGACGGTCAAGCGACGCAGGGTTGCGGCGATAATCAAACGAGCGAAAGCGCGCGAGGAGCGATTCGTTGTCCGGGCGAAAACCGTCAACGAAGAGTATGATGTCCGCGCCCGCATCGGCGAGGTGCGGCAGAAGTTCCTCGCTGTAGTCGGAGATGCCGGAAGGTTGCGGGTTGAGCGGGCTGAAATAAGCGAGTTTCATAAAAGCGATCAGCGGTCAGCGTTCAGCAGTTAACGATCAGCAAAGTCTTTGCTTTCCCGCCAGCAATCACGCAACGTCGAGGCCGCTGGCTCTTGAAAGGAGAGTAATCTGGCTGCTGATTGCTGAACGCTGATTGCTACCTTCACGACATCGCGCCGGAAAAATATACGGCGGGCCGACAATTGAAAATTATTTGACGACCGACACTTTAACCTTCGCCGTCGCAGAGCCTTTCTCGTGAAACCACGCGACCTGTTCCTGCACGAGGTCAACGTCGAGCAGATAATCACCCGCCACTTTCGGCGCGGTGATAATCAGGGGAATTTCCGTCTCCTCGCCGGGCTTGAGGTCGCGATTGAGGCCGTAGCGTCCATCCATGTTCGTGATGACTGTCTGATCTGCCGCGCTCAACCAGCGATTGCCGGCGGCCAGATAAAACTTATTTCCGGGATTGGTGTTGACCAACGCGCCGCGCGCATACCACGTCACATCGCTGGCGTTTTTAATCTTGACCTGTAGGGTCGCCTTCTCACCGGCGCGCAACTTCGCGGGCGCATCCGGCAAAGTGATTTGCGCCTTGAAACCATTGTCCGGCAACGCGGAAGGAACGTTTGGGTCAGGCGCGCTGTTGGTCGCCGTCCCCGTCTTGCCCGCCGCCGAATTGTCCGTTGCTGGCTGCCGCCCTGTGCTGGAGTCGCCGCAGGCCGCGAGCAGCAAGGCGCACGCGATGATGGTGGTCGTGGTGGTCAGTGTCAGTAAAATGCTTCTCGTTTTCATGTCAGTAAATCATCCTTTCGTTGTTCGTTTGATTTTGATAGCTATGGTTCGACTTTCAACTTCAACTGGCACGTCTTCGAGCCTTTGTCGCTGAACCATGCGACTCCTTCCTGCACCGCGTCAATCTCAAGTGTGTATTCGCCGGGCACGGCGGGCGCGTTCACGGCCAGAGATAGTTCCGTCTCCTCGCCGGGCGCAAGGTCGCGCGTGAGGATGCCTCGCCCGTCCAGATTGTTGACCATGTTTCCACGCGCGTCCAGCCAGCGGTCGGCGATGGTCAACTGGTATTTCCACTCCGGTTGTTGACCCGGCCACGCCACCTCGCTTTCGTTTTTAAGCAAGACGCGCAAAGTCTCTGTCTGTCCGGCGCGGAGGGTGGCGGGCGCTTGCGGCAGCGTGATGCGCGCGGCGAAGGCGTCATCGGGCAGTGCGACTCCGGTTGGCGCGGCTTCCATCTCTCCCGCCTGCCCCTCACGATTCTGCGACGGCGCGTGGCGTTCGGGCGATACGACTTCGATCAGCATCATGGGAAGCTGCGTGCGCGTGGAGAAGAAGGGGACAGTGACGGGCACGACCTCGCCGGTTGCCAGCCCGCGCCTCCTGAGATAATCGAGCGAAGCGTCGAGGTCTTCCGTCAGGCTCAAAGAGTACATCCGTCTCCCGCGAATTTCGCGGAGCGTGTCGGCGAATCGCCGCCTCGACTTCGGCATGTCGAAATATTCAGTGTTGTTCACCGCCAACATCGGCACGTCCCCGCGCAGCAGGATTTCGACGCCGTTGGTTTTGATGTCGCTGACAATCCAAGCCTCTACGCGCTCGAATCGCGCACGCAACTCCGGCGCGAGAAACTTCGTCAGCGTATGGTCACGCATCGCGTATCGCATCTCCCTGAGAGAAGTTTTCGGCTCGCCGAAACAAGTCGGTCGCCCGCCCCATTCATTCTGTGAAACGTAAACGCACGACGCCACACACTGCGCGGCCAATAAGCACAGCGTCAAGCTGGCCGCCGCCCGTTTCGGCACGCGCGGCCAACCCGACGCGCGCTCCAGCAGGTAGTGCGACAGGTAGAGCAGAAGGAGGCCCCCCAGCACTTCGAGAAAGAGAGCATAGCGAATGTAGCCGCTCGTTGCACTCCATAGCACCGAGCCGAGCAGCACGCAAAAAGAGATCAGACGAATGCGCCGGTCAACGCGCGGGAGCAGCAGACAGAAGACGGCGGCGATAAAGCCGAGCGTGATGCGTCCTGAATAGACGGCGAGTTCCGATAGCCGCCCGCCTTCTTTGAAGGCCAGCAGCGGCCACGCCATCGTCTCCCACAATCCGTGCGGCCCCCACCTGCCGTCATACACGTTCACGTCCGGCCAGTAAGGTGATTTCAGCAGCCTGTTGTAGAGCGGGAAAAAGGGGCTGCCCGTCTGTTCGTAGATATAGAAAGCGTGCGGCAGGAGCGGCGCGAGAAAGGCGACGCCCGCCGGCAGGATGAGCGCAAATTGACGGGCTTCAAATCGAAGCGAGTGGGTTTTGAAAAAGCTGAAGGCGAAGATCAGGATGACGGGCGCGGCCATCGCGATGTTGGTGAGCTTCAGCGCGACGCACACGCCCGTCAGCAACGCCCCGTAAATCAAATCGCGGCTTTTGCGCTCCGACTCTTCGTAATTCAGCGCGAGGCGCAGCGCTTCAAGCAACAACGGCAACGCGAGCAGATCAACCATGTAGTTGTTAATCTCGAACAGCACGTACTCGGTCACCAGCGCCAGCAGCACTCCGAGACAACGCCACACGGCGCGCTCGATAAACGGTCGCAGCAGCTTGTTGAGAATCGTCCCCGTCCAGAGGAGCGCGAGGTAGTTGATAATCGTGCCCAGCCGGTAGCCGAGAAAATGGCGTGTGAGACCTGTCAGCATGTCCGACGAGGGATTGAAAGGAAAAATTGTCGGGAAGAAATCTCCGGGGCGAAAGAGCACGCCGCCGAGCGCCCTCTCCGATTGAATCAGGCGGTGATTGAGCACGTCGAACGAGAGGTCTGGAAACGCCACGCGCAACGCGTAGATCGCCAGCAGCGGCAGCGCGACGACCGCCCAGAACAGATGCGGCGTCCGCTCTTCCACGTTCTCCTTCGTGCGAACATGCACGAACCAGAGGAGCGCGACGGCGGCGGCGGTTAATGCCCATGCGAGTACGTTATTGTCGAGCGCCCACAAATACTGGCGCACGAAGACCGCCGCATAGAGCGGGAGCAGGAGGTCTCCGAACTCCACTTTGGCGGCCAGCCGTGCGCCGCTCATTTGGGCGTCTCCTGTATGTCGAGCACGATGGCTTGCAGGATGAGTTGAAAGCCCAGAATCAGCGGCAGCACCGAGAGCATAATCGTGCCCGTCGGCGTCGCGCGTCCCGTCTGAATACTCATCGCCCAGTGGTAAGCGCCGAAGAGCGCGCCCCACGCGAAAAGGAGCAGCCCCGCGAAGAGAAAAAGCGCGATGGGCGAAAAATCGTGCAGCACGTATTTCTGATAAATGCGTCGCCAGAGGCGCGGGATAAAAAGCAAGGGGAACGTGACGCTGATCTTGAAGGGATTGAGGTCGGACACCTCATTACCGTAACGCGCCGGAATCGCGATGTCGCGGACGCGGAAGTTGTGCAGGTTGAGCGCGATGAGCATATCGTTCTCAAAAAAGAAGCGCGCGTGAATGTCATCGAAATCAAGCCGCCGCAACGCCGCGCAGGTGATCGCTGTGTAACCGTTCTGCGGATCGAAGATGTGCCAGTAGCCGGAGGCGAGCTTGTTGACGAACGTCAGCACAACGTTGCCAAAGAGCCTGTGCTTCGGCATCAACGCGAGCGACTCGCCGGCCAGAAAGCGGTTGCCCTTCGCATAGTCGTACCCTTGCTCGGTCACAGCATCGAGCAGGTGTTGAAGGTATTCGGGCGGCATCTGCCCGTCGCCGTCCATCTTCACGACGACATCACACGCGAGTTCAAGGGCGCGACGATAGCCCGTCAGCGTCGCGCCGCCGACACCCACATTCACGGGCGTCCGGCACGCCACGGTGCGCGGGTCGGCGCAAGCGACGATGGCCTCGAACGTGCCGTCGCTGCTGCAATCGTCCACCGCAATCACATGGTCAACGTAATCCGGCATCGTGCCTAACACTTGGCCGATGTGTTGCGCCTCGTTGTAGGCGGGAACAACCACGGCGATGCGACGCTCTCTGTACATTGCGCGTTCCAAATTCAGGCGACGGCTATTCTTGACATTACATTTTGCGGCGCACACAATGCCCACTCATTTCAGACACTCCGAAAATCGCCGCCGCATACAAAAGTTGAAGTCGGAAGAACTGCGTTGAAGGACGTGACCGTAACATTTCACGCATGAAAATGCCAAGCGCGCCCGCGCTCAATTTCAAAGCTCACGAAGGTCAAAGACGACACGCGGCGCGACGCTTTTTGCCGCTCGCGTTAATCGCGCGGCGCTCGTCTCGGCGGCATGAAGTCTTAATCCTGCACGCCTTCTTCTGCGCGCCGGCGACGTTGGTGACGCGGCCTGACATCAATGACCTGCGCGACACCGCTCTCGTGAATTCCATCGAAGACAAAGCACGCACGCCGCACTCCACCGGCGAGCAAAACAAGAGCGCGCGATGATGGCTTTGCTTTTCCTGGCGGGCGCGGCTCTGTCGGGAGTGGCGCTGGTGCGGCGCACGCTGCGCGGCTTGCTCACGCGCGCCGAAGAGTGGCTCTGGGGCGTCGTTACGGGGTGGATGTTGACGACGCTCGCCGGTTATCTGCTCGCGCGCTTGAACGGCGAACTGACTTTCGCGCTCGCGTTTGTCCTGACCATCTTCACCACGCTCGCCACCATTCTTTTCTGGCTGCCGACGCTCGCGCTCTTGTGTCGTCGCTTTCGAGAGCGCGAGCCGTTTTCATCACGCCCGCGCGACGCGGGGCTGCTCTTCGTCCTCGTCATTTTCGCGCCCATCTACGCGCATCTCTTTTCTGTGCGAATGTTGTTGGCGGGCGACGGCGGCATCTATTCGGGCGGCAGCACGCAGTATGATCTGCCCTGGCATCTCGCGATCAGCACATCGTTTTTGTACGGCGGAAATTTCCCGCCCGCCTACACGCCGTTTCCGCCCGCGCCGCTCCTTTATCCATTCCTGCCGGATTTTCAGACGGCGCTGCTCGTCGCGCTCGGCATGACGCTACGCCACGCGCTCATCTTGACGGGTGTCGCGCTCTCGCTCGTGCTGACAGGAATCTTTTACACGTTCGCGCGTCGCATCATCGGCTACACGCAACGCGCAAGCGAAGCGCGAACGCAAATGTCGGCGGCTCTCGCGACGATACTTTTTTTGCTCAACGGCGGCTTCGGCTTCGTCTATTTTTTTCGAGACTGGCGCGCGAGCGGGCGCGGCTTCGTTGAATTCTGGTCGCGGATGAGTCTCAACTACGCCAACTTGCCCGCAGAGCAAATCAGTTGGACGAACATCATCGCCGACACGCTGCTGCCGCAACGCACAAGCCTCTACGGGCTGCCGCTCGCCCTCATCATCTTCTCGCTCTTCGCTATCGCATGGCGCGAATGGACGAGCGATAAAACAAAACTTCAATCAAAGGTCATCACGAAAAGCGAAGCGGGGAGCGTTTCAAACAATGAAGAAGACGGCGCACTAAAAATTGAAACGCGCGGTGTAACCATCAGACGCGCGGCAAGCGTGCGCGTGCTGCTCTTCGCGGGCGCGCTCGCCGGGCTGCTGCCTCTCTTTCACACGCACACGTACCTGGCGGTGGGACTGGTCAGCGTCTTCCTCTTTGCACTTCGCCCGCGTCGCGCGTGGCTCGCTTTCTGGACACCCGCCGTCTTGCTCGCGCTGCCGCATTTTGCGAGCCTTGCCGGCCACGTCGCCGCCGGCGCGCCGGGCTTCATACATTTTCAGTTGGGATGGCGCAGCCACAGCGCGTCGAACCCGCCGCTCTACTGGCTGAAGAACATCGGCCTGCCGCTCTTGCTCGTCGTCCCGGCGTGGGCGTCGCTTCCGTCCGCATGGCGACGTTTCTATCTCGCCTTCGTCACCCTCTTCATCGTCAGCTTGCTCGTCATTTTCACGCCCAACGATTACGACAACATTAAGCTCATGTTCTACTGGCACGCCGTCAGTTGCGTGCTCGTCGCGGCGTGGCTCGTGCGGGTGGCGCGCATCCGCCGCATCCGACTTTTATCTTTTGGCTTTCGACTTCTCGCCGCCTGTCTCGCGCTCATCTCCATCGCGACCGGCGTGCTCACGCTGCAACACGAAAGCGCCGAACGCGCTCTCGTCTTCAACGACGCGGAGATCGCCGCCGCGCGTTTTGTTCGCGAGCACACCGCGCCGCGCGCGCTCTTTCTCACCGCGCCGATTGTGCAGCAACCAATCCTGAGCCTCGCCGGGCGCGCGGTGTTGCGCGGCGACACGGCATGGCTCTGGAGTCACGGGTACGACTACGCGCAGCGCGAGGCCGACGTGAAACGAATCTACGCCGGGGGCGACGACGCGATTGATTTGCTGCGCTACTACGCGATTGATTTCGTCTATCTCGGACGCGCGGAGCGCGACACGCTCAACGCCGACGCATCATTTTTTGACGCGCGCTTTCCCGTCTTTTTCCGCGACACCGGCGTCATCATCTACGACACGCGCCAGCACATGACGACGGCGACTGGCGCGACGGAAATTGTCGCGCGTGCTGCTTCGGAAAACGTGGCGCGTGATGCGGCGACAGGTCTTCCCATCTTCGCGCCGCGCGAGTTCGCATCGAGGCTCGACGTTGATCCGGCGCAACTGCTCGTCGAGTTTCCGCACGCGGGTTACGCCGTCTATCGTTATCGCAAAGTTTTGACGGGGCGGATGCCGCAGTATCGCGAGTTGATGGACGACATGCGCGCGGCGGGACGCGGCGTCTTCGTCGGCGCGCAAGGTTGGGAGGAGGTGCTTGAGCAAAACAAACGCGCTCTCGCGGCCTCTCTCGTCGCAAGCGACGACTTCAACGCGCGCTACGCTCAGATGTCTAATGAGAATTATGTGGATGCGCTCTACGCGAATGCGGGCGTTACCCTTGCGCCTGCGGGCGAGCGCGCGGATTTGATCGCGCAACTCGGCAGCGGCAGGGAGTCACGCGCCTTCGCGCTGCGCCGCATCGCGGAGAGTCGTCAACTTTATCGTCAGGATTACAACGCCGCTTTCCTGCTCATGCATTACTTCGCGTACTTGCGGCGCGGCCCCGCCGATGCGCCCGACAAAAATCTCGACGGCTTCAATTATTGGCTCGCAGACCTCAATCGCACCGGCGACTATCGCAGCCTGAGCCGCGTCTTCCTCGAATCAGGAGAGTACAAAAACAGAAGGCAGTAAGCAGTGGGCAGTGGGCAGTAAGCAGAAGGCAGAAGGCAGTCAAGAATCACGAGAACCTTGACTGCCTTCTGTGTTTCAGTCTTGAAGAAGCAATGCCGCTTTTAATTACTTACTGCTTTCTGCCCACTGCCTACTGCTTTCTGCTTTCTGCCTACTGCCTTCTGTTTTCACGCGGCTGAAATAATTCGCTCGACGACGTTTTCCCACGAGAGGCGCATGGATTGGAGTTTTTCGCGCCCGCGCGCTCCCATGCGTTGCGCGTCCATGCGGTCGAGATAAAGCCTGTCGAGCGCTTCGGCGATGTGGCGCGCATCGGGTTCGACGATCAGACCTTCGCGCTCGTGCTCGATGAACTCGGTCGCGCCGCCGCCGTCGCGTGCGACGACGACGGGCTTGCCGGAAAGCATTCCCTCAAGCGTCACGTAGCCGTAGTCTTCATCAAACGGCAGATAGCAGACCGCAAGCGCGTTCGCGTACAACTCCACAATCTCCGACTCGGCGATAAATCCGCGCAACTGCACGCGATCACTGACGCCGTGTTGCTTGACGAGCGTTTCGTAATGCTTCGCGTCGCGCGTGCCGCCGGCGAAGACGACTTTGACGGGCGTGCGCGTGTGGCTTAACGCTTCAATCAAAAGTTCCTGTCGCTTTTGCGGCTCAAGCCGGCTCGGATAAAAAATATAGTCGCCCTGCTCGCCATCGGCGCGCAAATTTTCGGCGCGCGGCGGCGGATGATAAAGCGGCTCGCTCTCGATGTCGTTGTATTGTTTGAGACGCCGCGCGACGGTCTGCGAATTCGCGAAAACTTTGCGCGCCTCAGGAATGAAACGCGCGTCGCAGTGGCGTATCCATTCGCGCACGCGCGCGCCGTCCGTGTACGTCGAGAGATCGTCGAAGGCCGTGCCCCACAAATTATAGGCGGCGCGATACTGGTGCATAATCCAGAGCACCTTGCGCTCGTGCGCGACGAGGTAGGCGGGGAACTTCATCCCGACGACGAGGTCAATCGCTTTGCCGTTCGACTCGCTCACATCGAGCATCCGCCACGCCAGCGCGCCGCGCATAATCTCTGAGGGCGGATACCACTTGAACGGCAGCGCGGCGATTTCGGCGTTGTACCCCGCAGCGACGAACGCGCGTCTCAACCCTTCGACGTGCAACTCTGCGCCGCCCGTCGTGAAGGGAACCTGCGTGGTGCAAATCAGAATGTTGCGAATGGACATTGAGGCGCGAAAAGTTTCCTCTCCGAATTGAAGGCTAACTGAAAATCTCGACGTTGCAGACGGCGACGGACAACTCTCGATCATCGCGCGTCTCGTCATGCGTCGGGCGCGGTTGCCACGTTCGGCTGGCGCGCAGTTCAAGCTCAAATTCACCGCCCGCGCTCGTCGCTAACTCTGACGGCACATCGGCGCGCAACTCAATCCAGCCATGACGGAAAAGCGAGACGGCGCACAGCCGCACGTTGTTCAAAGAGACTTCGAGTTCGAGCGGACGCGCGCGCGAAAGCTCCGGCATGTGCGTCGTTAAATCGAGACGCAGCGCGGAAAGTTTGGCGGCGTGAAAGCGCACGCGCCCGCGCCGCTTCATCCAGCGCGCGACGGGCGGCAGAGTGTTCGGCTCGTACCATCCATCATCAAAAGTCGCATCGCGGCTGCGGTCGAGACAGACGAACCGCTGCGGCGCGTCAACGCTTGTCTCCGGCGCGAGCAGCGCGCGGCGGTCGCGGTGCTCGTTGTAAAAAGCGCCGAGCGGAGCGTTTGATGCCTTGAGAAAAACGTAGAGGCCGCTTTTGGGAAGCTTGACGTGGAGGTCTGAGATTTTGCCGAAGACGTAGCCCATCGCCATGTCGAAGGCGCGCCGCTCATCGAACGAGAGGCCGCGCAGGTATGCGAGAAAGTCCGTCTCAAACGGCAGACCGTATCTATCCGCCTGCTTGAGAAACTCGTCGCTGCTCAGACACAAAGCGTAGCGCGGCTCGATGGCGACGTGCTGAAAAAAACGACGGAAGCGCGCGGCATGTTCGTGTTCTTCCTCAAGCCCGACGTGCCCGTCAATCTCGATGAAGCGGCGCAGTTCCGCCGCGTCCATCTCGTCGTAACTTTTCTGCGCGCGGCGGTCTGTGCATTCGATGCCGTGCAACGTCACGCCGTCGGGTCGCAGCACGCGGCGGACTTCGGCGAGCACGGCGTCCTTCTCCTCGAAGCCGACGTGTCCGAGGACATCGAGACTCACGACGTAATCGAAACTATCATCGGCGAAAGGCAGGCGCGACAATTGAGCCGCGACGCTCATGTCGTAGCCGTTGCGCCGCGCGGCGAGCGCGCATTCATCCGAGAGATCAACTCCGGCCAGCGTCACATCTTTAAGTTTAAGAGGCGCGAGCATCCCGGCCCCGCAGCCGAGATCGAGCACGCGCGAGCCTGCGCGCACATTGTCATAAACCCACATCGTCCGCGCAAATCTCATGTCGAAGCGGTCGAGCGGCTTGAAATAGCGAGCGTCGAGCACTTCATCCGAGACGAATTTCGTGCGGTAAAATTCCGCCACGTCTTCGATGCCCGCGCGCGTGTAGAGATCGTTCTTCATAAGCAGTGATGAGTGATGAGTGATAAGTGATGAGTGATAAGTGATGAGAAAGAGATTGTCTTCAACTCATCACTCATCATTTATCACTTATCACTGTTTTCGAGCTTGGCGAGACGCGCTTCCATCAGGCGGCGCGCGCGATCCTGCATGACCGCCGCCTCGCCGGCTTCGAGCGAGAGTTGGCGAAAGGTGACGCGAGCCTCGTCGCGCAGGTGTTCGTCGCGCTCGCGCAGTTCGTTTTGCAGATTCATCATGCGCTCCTCTCGCTCGCGGCGCAGAGCGTCGGCGTGTATCTCCTGCTCGCGGCGCAGAGCGTCGGCGTGCGCGGCAATTTCGTCGCGTAATTGTGTGACGATGTTTGCCTGTGTGTCACTTAGTTGAGCATCACGCGCGGCAGAGAGTTCTTCTACCGATGAGAGCCTGACGATCAATTGATTTCTCTGCATCTCAATATCAGCGCGCCAACGTTCAACATCAGCCCGCCAACGCTTGTCGTCAGCGCGCCAACGCTCAAACTCAGCGCGTTGCGTTTCGATAAATCCGGCGCTCCATGTTTCAAAGGTTGATTGTTGCGTCTTAAACCCGGCTTGCATCTCTGCGCGCAGCTTCGCGAATTCTCGCTCACCAGCGGCGAGCGCTTCGAGCGTGTCGGCGAGCGCATGATGGACGGAGGCGTTGAAGTTGATCTGCTCCCAGACGTACCAGCGCGTCACGCTTTTGAAGCGACGTTTGAGCCAGAGTTCGAGCCGCGCGAGCCAACCCGTGCGATGGCTGACGACGGGCGGCAACCTGTCCCACGCGCGCCCCGTCGTGGTCAAATGCGCCTCGATGCGCGCGAGCGCGTCGGCGGCTGGCGTCGCAATCTCCGGCGCATACGATGCGAGGTGAGAGTCGTCCGGCGGATGCCGCTCGCCCGTCGTCAGAGATGCGTGCGCCCCTTGTTCGGCGCGCACGCGCTCGCGTAACTCTCGCAAAACGTTTTCGACTTCCTCATCAACCATGACTCATGCTCTCTTGCGCTTCTTTGCTGATGTTCTCCGCGACAACGCTCGACGCTCCCTCTTCTCGCGCGCTTGCGTCGGCGGCGATGACGATGCGGCGCGTGGTGGCACTGGCATTCAGGTTCGCGACCCCTTCGGTTAATCTGAGACTCGCGACGCGGAAAAAAAGCGCGCCGTCGAGCCAGTCGTAAGCCAATCCTTCGCGGCTGTGGACGGCGAGCGAGATGGAATACTGATCCGCGCCGAGCCAGCAGTTGAAAGCGAAGCTCACTTCAATCGTCTCGCCGCCGCCAACCGCCCCCAACTCGATTTCCTGCTCCTTCGTGTTCGTGCCGTAGGCGTGCGTGCCGTGTCGGTTGCGGACGAGAAAGCCGACCACAGGGTCATCCATGTCCCTTTGAAAACGCACGCGCGCGCGAAGCGTCAGCGGCTCGCCCGTCTCCACAATTTCCACGCGCTGACGATTGGCGTCCGTCAACTCGATGCCGACGAACCCCGCGCTCCCGTCGCCGTGCCGGAAAGTATAAGAGACGGGCGCAAGCGGCGCGGCGTCGCCTCCTGCTGTTATGTTGTTGCCGTCGCCGTCCGTCTTCGTTCCATCAATCTCGCGCGTCGTGGTTGAAGTCGCGGCCTCCGCCTCGTAAGCCTCTTCGCGCTCCATGATAATTTTCTGGTAACGATTGAGCACGTCCGCAGGTCTGCCGTCGCTGACGACGCGACCGGCGTTCAAGAGGATGGCGCGCGTGCAGAGTGCGCGCACCGCCGCCCAATCGTGCGAGACGAAGAGGACGGTCGTGCCGCGACTTTGTAGCTCCTTGATGCGGCGCAGGCAGCGATGCTGAAAGACCGCGTCGCCGACGGCGAGCGCCTCGTCAATGATGAGGATGTCCGGCTCGACGCTGGCGGCGATGGCGAAAGCGAGGCGGACGAACATGCCGCTCGAATAAGTTTTGACGGGTTGATGGATGAACGCGCCGATTTCCGCGAAGCGTTCGATGACGGGGAAAACTTCTTCCGTCTCGCGGCGCGAGAGTCCGAGCAGCGCGGCATTGAGAAAGACGTTTTCGACGCCCGTAAACTCAGGATCAAAACCCGCGCCGAGTTCGAGCAGCGCGGCGACGCGACCTTCGCGCCACACGTCGCCGTGCGTCGGCTCAAGCGTGCCTGCGATGATTTGCAGAAGCGTTGACTTGCCGCACCCATTCGAGCCGACGAGTCCGACGGTCGTCCCCGTCTCAAGCTCGAAACTCACGTCGCGCAACGCCCAGAATTCCCTATGGCGACGCACGCGCCCGCGCGTCAGAGACTCCAGCAGGCGATCTCCCGGACGCTCGTAAATCCGGTACTGCTTCGACACGTTTTCCACGCGCAACGCGGTCGTCATAAGTTGAATGTAACAGAAGGGGAAATCATCTTACACGCCCGCATCGTGCGGCGGCGCGGGCTTGCGGGCTTTGCTATCGCTGGCCTTCTTCCGCTTTGTCATATCGCGCTCGCGCAAGATTTGAAACTCCGCCTCCAACTCCTTGATGTCTTCATCCGAGAGGTCTTCCAGATCAACCAGATGATTGCGCGCAGCTTTGGTGGCGCGAATCAGTTCATCGAGTTTGAGATGGAGCACACGCGCGTCGCGATTCTGCGTATTCTGAATCAGGAAGACCATCAGGAAGGTGACAATCGTCGTGCCCGTGTTGATGATTAGCTGCCAGGTATCGGAGAAATGAAAGATCGGCCCCGTCACGCCCCACACGATAATGATGACGAGAGCAACCACAAACGCCCACGCCGAGCCGACGACAATTGAAGCCGTGTGGGCTATTTTGTGAAAAATATCTTTCATCGCGAATCACTTCTTAGCCTCAGCACGCTCCCGTGGCGTGATTGAATGATGTGCATGGCTGCGAACCAGGAATGCTAATCAATTGTCAGGTGTGGGACATGTTCCGCTTCGTAATTCTCAATCAAGACGCCGATGATTTCCATGAGCGACGCCAACGGATGCGACTCATCCTCTCCGACTTCATCCGTCAAGCCGTCGAGCAACGCCACGAGCCGCCCGTATTCTTCATCCGTGTGAGGGACAAAGACCGCGCCGGCCAGAGCAGACCACGCATTAACCGTCTGATTCACGTCGAGGTTTTGCATCACTTATTCCTTCCATCTGCCTTCATCATACTCGGCATGGGTCAACACCGCCCGCAGGTAAACTTTCTTCCGATTATAATGAACCGCCGCGATTAAGCGAACTTTATTCCCGCCGAGATTGAACACGGTAAACTTACCAACCTGATCGGCTGATGAAAATATCGCACGCAATTCGGCGAAATTCGAGAAGTCGTTGCGCGTCGCCAGATTGTACCAATGTGCCAGCGTCGTTTTCGTCTCAGGATACTTGACGGCAAATTCGTTGAGCCGTTTACGAGTAATGACGTGCATACACAGATGAGAAGATTTTCAACTATCAGGATATTGAACGCACAGCCGAATGTTGGGTTAATTTGCCTTTGAGTGCGGGGCGAGCAAAAAGTCAACTTCCAGGACTTGTTCGGCGGCGGTTGCGGATTCTAAAGATATTCTTTAAGTAAAACCACTCCCTAAACATTTGCTTTGGCTCAACCACCTCAAGATAGCTTCCGATTTCTCGAATTAAATCATTTGTCTTTTTATCTTGGGGAAACAAGACGATGCCGCTGTAATGTTCAAGATGTAAGGTGACAACTTCCTTTCCGATTTCAATATCCCAATATCTTTCATCAAATCCATCAACTCTTTCCACCAGCGTACCTTTGAACTTTTTGAGAATTGCATCAGCCACCCCATTAAACAATAGCCAATCAGCATCATCAGAGATTGCTACTTCACATCGCTCTTCTTTGAAAGAATATACAACTTTCATGTTCTAGAATTTATCATCTTCACAGCAGCGAAGCTGTCGAACTGCTGATTATCCATCACAGAGCCGTATGATACTCTTGGCGGACGCATTATACGGCTTGATACGAGAGTGAAATGTGATGCGAAGTACGTTCAGATACCGATGTGTCGCGGGACTATCGCTTTGAGTAGCTGAATCAACTCGGGCTGCATATATTCGTACTCATCGGGGATTCCCAGAACCACAACCCTCTTGCCTTTGAGGAACGCGCCGAACTTCTTGCCGAGTTTATTTTTGTGCGATTTCTCCATCACTACAATAATGTCAGCCCAATCTATTAAATCAGACGAGACTGGAGTTGTGGCATCGGTGTTGAGACCCGCTGACATAGCCTCCACTCCGGGCCACGTAGAAAATACAGACTCGGCGGTTGGACTTCGCAAGCGATTCTGACTACAAATAAAGAGTAGCTTTTTCATCTGTCGCTTTCCATATAACTGCTGTATTAATTGCGTGGCGCAGTATATCACTCTCGTGCCGCGTGTTATCTGGAAGAGAGTCCGGGACAGACGTGGAAGATGAGACGCATAGAGCGCGTGCGCGGCGTGCGTGAAATTGAGGATAGAGAATGATTTCGGCTCAGACGGCGAGGCGCGCGGTGTGGCGGCCTCTGTGGGAATTGCCGCAGCGCAGGGATTTGATTCTGCCGATGGCGCGTCGTTATACGGCGGCGCGTTATCGAGGCTCGGCGCTCGGTTTGATGTGGGCGGTGCTGACGCCCGTCGTGATGATCGGCATCTTCACGTTTATCTTCGCGGGGATTTTCAACGCGCGTTTCGGGCAGGGCGGGACGGCTTGGGATTACGCGCTCTATCTCTTTTGCGGGCTGCTGCCGTGGACGGCGTTTCAGGAATCTCTACAGCAATCCGCCGTCGCCATCGTGACGCACGCGAACCTCGTCAAGCGCGTCGTCTTCCCGCTCGAAACGCTGCCCGTCGCGCAAGCTCTCTCCGCGCTGACGGGGCAGTTATTCGGCACGCTCGCCCTGCTCGCGGCGACGCTCCTGCTCAGACACGAACTGCATCTGACAATCTTGTGGCTGCCCGTCCTGCTCGCGCCGCAGCTTTTGGCGACGCTCGGCGCGGCGTGGTTCGTCGCCTCGCTCGGCGTCTTCGTGCGCGACACGGCGCAGGCGCTCGGACTCATCCTAATGGCGTGGATGTATCTGACGCCGATCATCTACCCGGAGACGGTCGTGCCGGAACGCTTCCGCTATCTGCTCGCGCTCAATCCTTTCACGCATCTCATTCGCAACTATCGGAACATCATGCTCGAAGGCGCAATGCCGGATTGGAGCGACCTCGCTTACTTCACGGGCTTCGCGCTCGTCCTCTTCATCTTCGGCTACTGGTGGTTCGCGCGCTCGCGCAAGAATTTCGCCGACGTGATTTGAAAGTTTGACTTGCGCGATTGTTTAGTCTTAAAAGTTAGTCAGAATTGATTGTTCCCTGAGCGAAAGAAGAGTTGCGAGCAGAGGGCACGAAGTGGCAATCATCAAAGCATCGCAGGAACGTCTGGTTGAAATCGGCGGAGTCGCGTCACAACTCGTCCGCCGGTTCAGGCGCAAGAAGTTTTCAAACTTTAACGAAGAGCATCTGCTCAGAGACTTTATCGCTGAACTGCTGACGCCCGACACGAGCCGGACGGCGGTGGACATCGGAGCCGGCGACGGAATCAAATCATCCAACACCTACGCCTTGTTCAGAAATGGTTGGACGGGCGTCGGGATTGAAGGCCACCACCGACGCGCGCGCCTGCTGGTACAGGCTTACAAAAAACTGCCCGGCGTCGCGGCGCATCGCGGATTCGTGACGCCGTTCAATGTCGTGCCGCTTCTGGAGTCGTATTCCATCGAGAGAGAGTTCGGCGTCCTCAGCCTCGACATAGACAGTTACGATTACTGGGTGCTTGACGCGCTGCTCGCACGCTTCAGGCCGCGTCTGATCGTGACGGAGATCAACGAAAAAATTCCGCCGCCCGTGAAGTTCAGAGTCAACTACGACCCGGACTTTCGTCTCACGCATCACTTCTTCGGCTACAGCATCGAGAGTTTGTCCGAGTTGTGCGCGCGGCACGGCTACAGCCTCATCGCGCTGGAATACAACAACGCTTTTCTGGCTCCGTCAGAATTGCACGGCGTCCGACCGCTTGAAGTTGATGATGCGTATCGTCGTGGCTATCTGGAACGCGCGGATCGCAAGGAGCGTTTCCGCGACAATCACGACATGGAGATTCTGCACACGTTGAGTTCGGCGGACGCGCTCGTCTTCATCAAACGATTCTTCGCGCGCCACGAAGGGAAATATGACCTGAGCCTTTCCGCACGCGCAGAGTGCGCAAGCGATTCAACGACGATTGATGAGACTTCACGCGACCTGACCGAAACGCTTTCACGCTGACGCCGCACGCGCGTTCATCTTTCAGACGATTCACGTTTCAGACACGTCCTCGCGCATGATCGCCACTGTCGCGCCCATCATCCACCACAGGAGCAGTGCGATTTCCGAGTCGCCGAAGTTGTAGTTGACGAGCGAACTGACGAAGAAGCCGGCGAGCGCGCCCGTCATGCCGATGAGCAGCCCGTGCGTACGCCACTCGTCCGTGTCACGCCAGCGACGCTCGGCGCGCGTCAACATGCGCCAGAAGGCGACGATCAGCCAGAGCCAGATGAGAAGCGCGGGGAGACCTCTGTCGAAGGCGATTTGGATGGGGGTCGAATGCGCGTGCAGCATGTCCGCGCCCGGAAAGCCCCACTCGTTCCAGTGCGCGTGAACCGAGTCCATGCCGTGCCCGAAGATGGGATGTTGCGCGATGCGCCCCGTTGCGACGCGCGCGACGGTCAGGCGCAGAGACGCGCTCGGATCGTGAAGCATCAACGCCCCGCCCGCGCGCGTCTGCCAGACGACGAATGCGCCGAGCGCGACGACGAGCGCGAGCGTTGACAAAAGCAACACGCGCGCACGCCCGCGCACGGCTGTCCGCCACGCGACGACGGACGCACCGAAGACGTATGCGACGAGAGCCGTCCGCATCGCCGTCAGCGCAATCCCCGCTGCGAGCACGAGCGACGCGACGAAGGACAGCGCGACATTCTTTGTGCGCGACTCATGCCCGTTTGCTCTTGCGCGTGATTCATCTCTGTGTGTTTGCCTGCGACGCCGCAAGAATCCGGCGAGCGCGAAGCCGAGCGCGAGTTGTGCGATGATTTGTAAGGACTCGGCGAAGGTTTCGTAATGGCGCGTCCAGCCCGAAGCGCGAAAGCTGTGCGTGCGTCCGCCGCCGACGATGCCGGAAGGCGTGGGCGCGCGTTTCATTTCTTCCGTCACCAGAAGGTCAGGCCATTCGACGTGCTCGCCGTGCGAGATGACGCTCAACGTCAGTCGCTGGCCCGCCGGCGCAACTCGCAACGCAGCGTCTATCTCTTCAACCGTCGAGACGCGATGGCCGCCCACGCGCCAGATCGCATCGCCCTCTTGCAACAGCGTCGCGCCGCGCAAGAAACTGTCGGCCTTCAACTCGCGCACGAGCACGCCGCGCCCGTACAAAATTTCTCCCGCGCCCCACAGCGCGCCCGCCGCGCCCGACACGATCAACAACGCCGCGAGCCACACCGCCCTGCGCCGCGTGAGCAGGCTTTGCGCGAGATAGAAAACGAGAAACGTGCTCGCGTTCAAAAGCTTTGCCAGACTGACGCGCGGCTCCGCCGAAAAAATCGCGGACAGAATTGTCCAGCCGAAGAACAGCCACAGCGGAGCATCAAGCGGCGTGCGTCGCAACTCCGTGCGCCGCGTCACGAGCAGCCGCACGATCCAGCCGAGCGCGGCCAGAGACAGCCCCACCCACGAGACGGCGATAGAATGCGGAGCAGCCGCCGCGTACAGCGCGAAGCCGCCGAGCGCGAGCCACTCCGCCCCGCGCGCGAGTGTAGATGATAGTCCTGCGCTGCCCGGCTCCTTCTGTGAAGGACGTTCGCGTCCTTCTTTTGTCTGCACGTTTTTATCTTTCAAGAAAATAACTTATAGCGGTTTTCAGCGGAGTGAGACAACCGCTGAAATGTGGCTGGCGGGAAGCGTGTCTGAGACGGGCTGCGTCGTCAAATTCCTGATGCCGGACACAATGCTTCGAGCGTGTGTCCGGCATACGGGGCTGGCAAAGAAGCGCGCGAAAATTGAACGCGGGCGCGCACGCGACATTCATGCGCGGCGGTTTTTCTCTGCGCTCAGGCGGCGATTTGTCCGTCTATAAAATCGTCGCCAGGATTCCCGTCGCAATGCCCGTCTCGTAGGCATACCAGAAACCGAAGGCGATGCTGACGACTCCGGCCAGCGCCTGCAAGCCGTAATGAATGCCGTTGAATCTGCGCGCGCTCAAGGCGAAGGGGAGTCCGACCAAACCCGACATCAACAACATTCCGAAGATCGAGCCGACGCCGAACACCGTCAGGTACAGGAGGCCGACAGCTATCGAGTTGATTTGCGTGAGGACGAGCAGCGTCAACGCTGCCGACCCGGCGAGGCCGTGCATCGCGCCGACGAGCAGAGGCTTGAAGCCAATGCGCGTCACAGCGTGCGAATGAGTCGGCGCGTGCGAATGTGTTGAGTGTGGCTGGTCGTGCTGCTCCATGCCCGGCTCGTGAAAATGTACGTGCGCGTGCGCCGCATCGTCGTCGCCGCCGTGCTGATGTTTGTGCAGGTGTATGTCGGCGCGTCTGTGCAGTGCGCGCAGGCACGCGCTCACTCCAAGCCCGATGATCATCAGGGCGACGCCGAACTCCAGCCAGTTAGCCACACGCTCCGGGATTGCCACGCGCAACAACAGCACCACCGTGCCGACGATCATCAGCGATGCCGTGTGGCCGACGCCCCACAACCCACCCACCAGCGCCGCGCGAGACAGCTTGCGATGCTCGCTCACGATGGTCGAAACGGCGATGACGTGGTCAACTTCCGTGGCGTGTTTGAGGCCGAAGACGAGGCCGAGTCCGAGCACGGCGAACGCGCTCGTAGATACGAAGGACGGCGAGCCGCCCGCGAAACTCGCGCGTGCGTTCGCGACGAGTGTGCCGAGAAGCGTCGAGAGATTAAATCCATTCTGGCCGAGAGCCTCATAACAAATGGCCGCGCCGACGCACGCAATCACTAACGCGCTCAACACCGGCAGCACGCGCACGAGACGGTCTCCGAAGGTTCCCGCCGGACGTTTCACCCAGCGTCCCGCATAGACAAACACGAGGCCGATGCCGGTCAGTGTCGCTGCCAGCCCGACGCTGAAGGCAACGACGAGCAACAACCCGTAGGCCACTTTGCCGGCAGCGATTGCCGCCAGCAGCACGACCAGCGCGGACGGACACGGCAGCAGCCCGCCGGAAATGCCGAGCGCAAGCAGGCTCCGCCAAGTCACGCGGCTGCCGTCCGCGCCCGGCGGCAAATGCGTGTGCTCGCTTCCGCCGTTGTGCGAATGGACGAGCGCGCCATCTGCATGTACGTGCCCGTGTTCATTTTCATGCTCATAGTTGTGAACATGGTCTTGCTCGTCGTGCGCGTGCCCGTCGTCGTGGCCGTGGCTCTGATGATTATGAGAGGGCGCAAGGCCGAACGCAGCGCGCAGGCGATGGACGAAGAGCGAGAGGCCGATGCCTAAGACGATTGCGCCGGAGATGAAACTGAGAACGGGAAAGAGGCGTTCGGGCACGATGTACTGCGAGGCAAAGATCGTCACGACGCCGAGCGCGAAGACGCCGAGCGTATGCGTGATCGTCACGGTCAGGCCGAGAAACGCCGCGTGCTTCGCCGTCCCGCGCGAGCCGACGAGATACGCGCCGACAACCGTCTTGCCGTGTCCCGGCGAAAAGGCGTGCAGCGCGCCGAGTCCGGCGGCGACGAGCAAGCCGAAGAGCGCGACGAGCGGCGTCAACTCCGGCACTTTGATTAATGCTGTGAGACGGTCGGGCGATTGTTTGTCAACGGGACGCCCGTTTTCATCGCGCGCTTGCAGAGCGGAGCCGTTGGCTGCATTGCTCTCAGCCACGCCGCCGCTCCACTGGCGCATCTTGACCGTCGAAGCGATGTGGCGCGCGGGCGGCGCGGTAGCTCCGGTGGGAGCGTCGCCCGCGATGAATGATAGTTCCGCGCTGCGCTCGTCGAGCGGCGCGATCATCAAGTCTTCGGGATAGGCTGTGAGTTCATTCGTAAATGAATCGGAATAAGCGGACGAGTCATAGACGGATGTCCCGGCAGCAGGGACGACGACGATCTCGTGCCACCCGATGCGATTGGGATGATTGGCGTCCTCAAAGCGGAGCCGCCGCGCGCCGCTACTACCGCTACTAATGTCCGTGCCCTTCGCTATCTCTCCGGCGAAATCGCACTCGATACGCAGCGTCGGCAGTCCGGCGTCTCTGGGCGTCGTCGCGATTCTCTGCGCGACTGCGTGCAGCGGAATGCGCGTGCCATTGATGGTCAGATGAAGCCGGTCGGCGTACTGCGGGACGACTCGCGCAAGGTACGCATTCAGTTCCGCGCTTGAGGGCGAGCCGTCGCCGTCCGTGTCCGCCTCCTGCAATTCCTGAAGCGTGGAAACCTCCGCCATGTCAACGACGAATCTGACGCGGATACTGTCGCCGTCAAGCTCAATCCGTGAGAAATGATTGATGGTGAAATTGCCGAGCGGATGCGCGAGAGCCGAACCGACAAGAACGACGCTTAAGATCAACGTCACAAGCAGCGTCGCCATCCGACAGCGAGGGATTAAAGCCACACGAGAGCGAAGCATGAGACTCCTTTTGTCGGGGGGACTCGCTTAATGAAGATGAATAAAGATATGGCTACGGAAGCGTTACGTTGATAGTCCCTCAAGCGGGTCTGTTTATTCCCGCGCCGGTGACTGTCGCGCCTGCGTTTCGTCACCGGCGTACCTGAAGCGAACGGAAGTAATTCTAATTTTTACCGGGTGGAGATGACGGGCGACGCCGGCGCGTCGGGAACGTCGCGGGGCGCGAGCGGAGCGAAACCTGCAAGCGTCTGCCCGGCATCTTTCGCCGTTTGCAAAATGCTCGCGTAGAGCGTGCGGCTCTCAAATGTCGGACGTAAATCCAGATCGCGCTTCGCGAGTTCCGCCGCCGCCTGATAGTGTCCCGCCTTATACTCCAACGTCGCGAGCGGGCGCAGGTAACCTTCATTGCCCGTCCCGACAGACCATTGATAAAAGCGGTAGGCTTCATCGCGTAGGCGCGCGGCCTCTTCCTTTTTCCCGCGCCGCTCAAGCAGGTCGGCGAGGCTCGTCTTATATTTCGGATCAGGCTTGAGCGCGAGCAGCGTGCGGTAGCCCGCTTCCGCTTCGTCCAGCTTGCCCTGCCATTGATCGAGGTCGGCCAGAAACTCAAGCGCGAGCGGATGATTCGCGTATTTGAACAGCCCCCACTTGTATTGCCTTCGCGCTTCGTCGAGATTGGCGCGCTTGGCCTCCATTTCGCCGATGATGGCGCGCGACCAGGCAAAGCTACTCAATGCGATAGGCTTCGGATAGCTGGCGTTAATGGACTTCTCCATCAGCTTGATGGCCTCTTCCAGATTGCCGCGCACTTCCTCCAGATGAGAGAGCCGCGCCCAAGCCGAAGGCGTCCGCGCCGCGACTTCAACGAGCTTGCGGTAATACTTGTCAGCCGCATCGAGCTTACCCGATTCCAGCGCGCCGTCGCCCGCCAGCCCCAACAAGTCTGCGTTATCCGGCTGGACGCTCAAACCCTGTTCGGCGATTGTCTGACCCTGCCCGAAATGATGGCGCGAGATGGACAGCATAGCCCGCGCCTGTATGAGTCGGAGACTGCCGGGATCATATTTTTCGGCGAGTTCGAGTTGTTGCCATGCGCGGTCGTAGTCAGCCGCGTCGCCGGTCGCTTCGGCACGCTTGACGAGCGCGGCGGCGTACATCCGGTAGGCTTCGGAATCTTCAGGCTGCGCGGCGATGCGTGATCCGGTGAAAGCTACCGCCTGATCTTCGCGCGTGGGAGGCGGCTTCTCCACGGCGACCGCACGTCTGCGCGCCGCCGCCACATAGATGGCTCCGGCGAGCAGCGTCACAAGTGTGATACTGAGCAAGACAGTCTGTTTGCGGCTCATGGTGTCTCTTTCCGGCGAGAGTGAAGGGGAAGGTTTCTCGCGCGAGAAACCTTCCCCCTCCGGTTAAAGGTTAACTTACTGTTGCTGCGGGAAGTTCTTCGTGCCCGCTTCGCCGGGAACCGGGTTCGCCTTACCGAGATACGGGAAGACGTTTTCCAGCAACCGTTGCTGGCTCACCTGATTCGCCAGATTGTTCACGTCAGTCGGCAGTTGCTCGATGAAGTCCGATCCCTCAAGCACGACGAAGATGCGCGCGTCTTCGCAGGGCGTCAGGATTTGCGGCACAGGACTGATGGCAAGTTCCGTACATTGCAGAGTGTGGCGGCTGCCCTGCGGCCCGCTGCCGGGCACTAAGCCGGTGATGTTGATGAGGTTCAAGTTGGACGGGAATTTCACGTCGTCAAGCTCTCGGTTGAGCCGCAGGTAAAGATCGGTCACGTCGTCCGCCGGACGCCGACCGTTTTGCAGCCCCCACTTGCCGATAGCAAGAGTCGGCGACGAGTCGTTCAGCGTAGCTGCTCCGCGCCGGATACCGTCGGTCGCCTGATCGAGATTGAGACGCATGTAATCCGGGAAGACCAGTTGCCGGAGAAACGCGCGATTAAGGTTGCCCGTCAAACCAGCTTCCGGCAGGACCAACGGCGTGCCGAAGGGAGGAGTCGTGAAACCGGCGGCGGTTAAGACGGCTGCGCGCCCGGCGATGGTGTTGCCCAACAGGCTGGTATCGCCGGTCGTGTTCACCGTCGTCAGCGAGTCGGGCACGTACCGGTTGAAGAACGTCTCATCGGTTTCGGGGCCGGAAGCGTTGAAGAAGTCCTTGATTTCCGAATCGCTCAAGGCGCTGGTGCCGCCCGGCGGAATCGGCACGCCCGCTTGCGCGTGGGTGAGCGCCGAGAAACCCTGCGTCGGTTTCGAGAAGATGTAAACGGTATTAGCTAACTGCTGACCCATCCGCTCGAACTGTTCATAGGTTGTCGAAGTGGTGGTGGTGAACCCGTCGAAAGTCTCCGATGACGGGCGGCTGACCGTGCCCCACACGCCGATCAACGAAGGGTTAGCCGCAGGCCGCGTGGAACTGAGCAACGAGACTCCCTTAATGCCGGCGCCCCGCAGCATCTCTTTCGGCAAAGAGACGACAATCGAAGTCAGATCGTATCCGCCAAAGCCGTCAACGCCGCTGGTGCCATCGGCGCGCAACGGACGACCGCGTATCGGGCCGAACGATGTGCTGACGCCTTCACGAAACACATCTTGCGTGTGATTCGGAGCATTGAGGTTCTTGTCGGGATTGAGTCCGACGCGGAAGACGGCCTGGCCTACGTCGGTCTGGAACGAATCGTCCGTGATGCCCGCGAAACACTGGACGCCGGGTATGGCCGTGCCGCTGCCGGGGCCGTTCGGGACGATGTAATTCTGCTCTAATCCGGTGTTGGCCGCTCTGGTGAGAAACACGTTGTTGCCGTGGCAGAGGGTTGTGCCCGTGGTCAGGCGCACGTTACCGTGCGGCCCGACGACGCTCGGCACGCCCAGAATGACATCATAGTTCTGCGGCCCGCGACCGCCGTGGAAGGCAATCTGAACCACCAGGTCTTCGGCGGGCGTGCCGCCGTTGTCTATCTTCATCTGATAGAGCAGTTCTTCGCTGAAGCGGGCGCTCGGAGCCTCGCTCGGATTGAGAAATGGGTTGACGGGCAATACCAACACGGCATTGTTTTGATTGGCCGGGTCAATATAGGCGAACACGTCCGTCAGGTCGCCTTCAGGCGTGCCATCCACCGAGCCTGAGTCGCGGTGGTCGGCTGCTTTCGCAGACGGTGGTGCGATTGTATATGCTGTGATAAGCAGGCTCGTCACCAGCAACAAAGCCAGTGTGTTGAGCATGTCTTTTTTACGGCTCATGTGTGTCTCTCCTGTCTGTCTGTGGTCTTGGGAATTTGAGCCACCGCTGCCGTTGCGCTAAACTGTACGTGGTCTGAGCGATACATTTTCCGTGCAGAGATGCGGTGGAGAGTGCGTTGCCAGCAAAGCCCCGGCATCATTTACCGATGATGCCGGGGCTTAATGTTCGTTCAACCGAACGAACGCAAATAGCCGCTCCATGCTGTCCGCGTCGGGTCGGACGACAAGTGTCCTGCAAGAATCTTATTTGCGTAACACATTTGGTAGAGCGAAAGAGGCTACCCGCATTCTTCAAGTTGTAGAGTTAACGCATAAAAGCATGGCAACTCTCATGCCGACAGGCGCGGGCGTTGTGCCGTTACCGGCTTCACCATGTTGAACCAAAGTCCCTGCCACACTTAAGTATCGCCCGGCCTCTGCTACTTTCTGCTCCGTCATCAGTCTCCAGCAATATTGACTAGGGCAAGCTTGTTGACACCGGACAATATTGCGTAGTAGCGGGGCTGATGGATGTGCCGGAGGGGCAACTGATGGCTAATCGTAGTTGAGTGTAAGCACCTGTAGAACAATCTATTTCAAGCGGACAGGTTGCGTTGAAGTTGGTGTCTTCTTTGCCGAGCAATGCCACAGTTGCTCTAGTCCATCGCCGACTGTGGATTATCAGTGGGTGTAGTTGCGCCCTTTTGACAGGCTATGGCGAAGAGAAAAAGCAGGATGAGCAAATTCAACAAAAACGTCGCGCACGCATCTCTGAAACGTGAGAAAAGTTCGACCGCACTCAAGCGCGGACAATCATAGTTTATGATCGTGTCTTGTAGAGTTTCAGCTTGCGCCGGAGCGTCCGTGCATCTATGCCGAGCGTGGCGGCGGCTTTGACTTGATTGCCACCGGAACTCTCGAGGATGAAGAGAATGTAGAGCCGTTCGGCTTCCGCCAGCGGCAACTTCTCACGCCTGCACTGGTCGAGCGCCTGATCGGTCAACGCGCGCTCCGCGCCCACAGCATCGAGCATGTTGGGCGGTAAGTCCCGCAAAGTTAATTCTTCTTCAGCGCCGATGATGAGCGCGTACTGCACGGCGTTTTCCAACTCGCGCACGTTGCCCGGCCAGTGATAGGCGGCGAGCAGGTCACTGCATTCTCTGGAAAACCTGCGCGGGCGCACGCCGGGCGGCTGTGCATACTTCGACAGGAAGTGATTAAGCAGGAGATGGACATCGGCTGCGCCGCGTTCGTGGAGTTCGGGCACGTAGAGCGGGATCACACGCAACCGGAAAAACAGGTCAACGCGAAAAGTGTTTTCGGCAACGCTATGTTTCAGGTCGCGGCTGGACGCGGAAATCACACGCACGTCGAACGGGATATTCTCGCGGCCCCCGACGCGCCGCAAACACCGCTCCTGCAACACACGCAAAAGCTTGGCCTGCGAGGAAAGGCTGAGTGAGTCCACCTCATCGAGAAAGAGCGTGCCGCCCGCCGCCTCTTCCAGCAAGCCGCGCCGCGTTTCATGCGCGCCCGTAAACGAGCCGCGTTGATGTCCGAAGAGTTCCGCTTCAAAAAGTGTGTCGGGGATAGCCGAACAATTGATGTCAATAAAAGGCGCATCACGCCGCGCACTCTGCTGATGGATCGCACGCGCGACCAACTCTTTGCCGGTTCCGGTCGCGCCCGTAATCAATATCGAGCTATCGGTCGGCGCGATCCGCTCAATGAGCGAGAAAAGGTGCAGCATCTGCGGCGACTGGCCGACTAGAGTGTTGGCGAACAAATTAGTGTCTGTGGCAATCAGGCCGGTGGCGCGAGTGAGTTCATCGCTGTGGTTATTAACATGCTGTGAGTCATTTATCCGTTCGTTGTCATAAATCGGTTTGCAGTCGCCTCCTACTATTGGCTGCCCGAACTCAACCGACACACCTTGAGAATCAGTTGCTAGCGTGGTCTCTCTTAAGAGAGTAGCAGTCTGGAGCATGTGCTCTTTCTCCCTGTTCAGAACATGCGGTTGGCATGTATAAAGTCCCGACCTCATTCAAAATATTCCCGATAATTTTTGCTTCCGTTTGTGTCCCCAAGACCCTGCCCGACGCCCATAGCCGGCTGCCATCGTTGCCCCTGATGAGCTAGTGAGACTCGCTAAACTTTGTTGCGTGGGGCGGATATATTGTCTGCCGACCGGAGGCGTGAAACGGCGGCTGAAGATGTTATGCCATCTCGAGCAAAAGGATTTTCTCCTCATGGGTGATCGCGCATATGCTTAAGTGAGTAAACGGTCAAACTCATCTTTAACCACTTGGTAACATTCACAGACGGTCGCCTCCAGTCCCTTGCGATTGGTAATCTTGATGTGACCGCGATAGTAAGTAATCAGTCCTGCGTCTTGCAGCTTTCCGGCTGCGATGGTGACGCCTTCGCGACGTGTGCCCAGCATGTTGGCGATCATCTCGTGCGTCATCACCAATTCATCTGTTCGCAAACGGTCGTGGCTTAACAGCAGCCAGCGACAGAGTTGCCACTCCACCGGGTGAAGACGATTGCAAACGGCTGTTTGTGAAATCTGCGTCACAAACGCCTGCGTGTAACGCAGTAACTGGTCTTGAAATTTGCCGCCTCGCTTGAACTCATCCTGAAGAAAGTGCGCCTTCATCCTGAGAGCAGTTCCGGCGCTCTGCACCAGCGCGCGATTGGGCATCGTATGTCCACCCATAAAAAGGGCAATGCCGACGGCTCCTTCGTAACCCACGATGCCGATCTCGGCGCTCATGCCGTTCTCCATGGTGTAGAGCAGAGAGACGATGCTGTCTGTGGGAAAATATATGTAATCAATGTGTCCGCCGGATTGATAGATGACTTCACCCAGATCAAGAGAGACCGGCTCCAGGTGTGGCAGCAGGTGCGAGTATTCATCAGAGGGCAGCCCGGCGAGAAGCCGGTTTCTACAAGAATCCTGAGGTATTGAGAGGGCGGGCATAGGTCGCTCCCTATAATTGAACTGAGGCTGCAAATCATTCAGATAGGCGTGTTAACATAGATAGCAAGTAGTTTGCAAGCATCTCAAGGAATTTTGCAAGTGTCTAGCCGGCAAACAGTATTATATTTAGGTTAGGGGCTAGAGTAGTTAAAGCGGGTATTTTCGCAGCAGCTTCAACAACTCAGC
>CAXSFM010000002.1:0-397541 GCA_964236735.1 uncultured Pyrinomonadaceae bacterium | reverse complement strand
CCACGTGCCCAATCGTCCCAATGTTCACATGCGGCTTCGACCGATCAAATTTTTCTTTCGACATAAATTTAAGCTCGCCTCATTAAAATCTAAAGTGTCTGGATGCCCTCTTTTGGGCGAAGCCCGCGATGAGATTTGAACTCATGACCTCCTCCTTACCAAGGAGGCGCTCTACCCCTGAGCTACGCGGGCACGACTCACACCAAACATATTTTGGAGCGGGAGACGAGGCTCGAACTCGCGACCCTCAGCTTGGAAGGCTGATGCTCTACCAACTGAGCTACTCCCGCCCGAAGAGATGATGAATAATGAATGCGGAATGATGAATGAAGACGGTTTGTCTTTATATTCATCATTCATCACTCCGCATTCATCATTTCTGATGGTGCAGGGGGTAGGATTTGAACCTACGTAGGGTGTTAACCCGCCGGGTTTACAGCCCGGTGCCATTAACCGCTCGACCACCCCTGCTCAATTTTCAAACCGGTGTCTAATGTCGGACTGAAGCCGGCGAAGGGACTCGAACCCCCGACCCTCTGATTACAAATCAGATGCTCTACCAACTGAGCTACGCCGGCACGCTAAGTCAATTCAGAGCGACTTCCGACAAAACGTGAATATTAGCAACACCTTTATGAAAACGCAAGTTGCTGGCCGAACACGTCTGAGAGCCTTCTGAAAGCGGCTGGAAGAACTATTTTATTGACGCCGCCGCCGCTCAGACAGTAGGATGTTTAGTGTCCGCTTTAAACGGCGCGACGAACATCTCTTGCCCTACGGAGCGCCTCTTTTTCCTCCCGCTCATTTCCCAGACACCTGATTCGGCAGGGCAGGGTTTAACCCCGATTTGCCGCGTCTTTAGACACAATCCGACAAGGAGATTTCCAGTGTATCTACGCAACGCCGTTACGGCATCCAAGTGGCTCGTGATTTTGGTTTTATTTTGCGCCGTCAATGCGACTCAAGCAAGCGCCCAGACGAGACGCGGAAGCGCGACGGCAACGCCGCGCCAGACGCCCGCTGTTCCATCCGTCGTCGTCATGCCGACAGAGAACGCGCCCGCTCCCGTCGCGCGCGAGAGCGAATTGACCTGCGGCGGTTTCATCACGCAAGCGCCGACCTCCACGCACTTTGAAATCATCGGCGCGGAGCAGGAACAGGAACGGCGCGTGTTCGGCGAAGGCAGTTACGTCTTCATCAGCGCCGGAGCGCGGGACGGCGTCAAGGCGGGGCAGGAGTTTTCCGTCGTGCGCCCGCGCGGGCAATTCAAGTCGAAGTTCAGCCACAAGAGCGGCTCGCTCGGAGTCTTCGTGCAGGAAGTCGGGCGCGTGCGCGTCGTCCGCGTCAAAGATCAGGTTTCGGTGGCGTTCGTCGCACGCTCCTGCGACAACCTTTTAAGCGGCGATTTGCTGCGCGATGTGCCGCGGCGCGTTTCACCTCTAGTCCGCACGGAGGCTTCGCTTGACCGCTTCGCCGATCCGACGGGCAAGCCGACGGGACGCATTGTGCTGGCGCGTGATGGGCGTGAAGTGTTGACGCGCGATAATGTTGTTTACATTGATCTGGGCACGGAAGACAACGTCAAAGAGGGCGATTACCTGACCGTCTTCCGCACGCCCGGACGCGCCGAGATCGTCAATTATGGCAAGGAAGTTTCATCCAACGCGCATCGCGGTTACGGCAGCGATCAGTTTGGCGGCGGAAGCTTTTCCAGCCAGTCGCAGCGCGTCAAAGACCCCGCCGCAGACGATTTCAGCGAGACCGTCAAGACGCCGCAGATCAGGAATCGTCGCCCGCCCGTGCCGCGCCTCGTCGTCGGCGAGTTGGTCATTTTGCATGTCGAAGGACGCACGGCGACGGCGGCCATCACGCGCGTCGCGCAGGAAGTACATACCGGCGACTTCGTAGAGGTTCAGTAAGCTTCAATTCACGAACGCCTTCAATAAAATTTGAGGCGACATAAAAAAGCGAGGCGACGACGTGTTAATTATACGCACGTCGTCGCCTTCATTTTTCTGTAGCTTATCGTCTGTGCCGACATCAACCGACCGGAACTTTTTTCCGCGCGTCTTCCGGCGGCGTGTGATTCGCAAGCTGCGTCGAACGCTCCGGCTCGCCCGCGTTTGCCTCTGCGTTTTCCGACAACACGCGGCGAATGACGGTTTGATAAAACGCCCTGAAGTATTCGTACATCGAGACGCACGCCGAAACGACGACGACCCACAGCATCGCGCGACCGGCAGTGTAGAGCAGCACCTGCCAGTCCGTGCCCGTCGGCCCGCTGCTGCTCACGAGGCGCGTCAAGGCGTCTCGAAGTTCCGGCACAGTCCAGAACTGAATCGCCGGAAACGGGCGCGCGAAATTCCCGACCGGCGGCACGCCTTTCGCGCTCGACGCGATGAGGAGCGCGACGGCGACGACCTGCGCGCCCATCTTGAACTTGCCCATCCGCGACGCGGAGATGATGACTCCGTCCGCCGCCGCCACCGAGCGCAAGCCGGAGACGGCAAACTCGCGCCCCACGATGAGCACGACCGCCCACGCCGGAGCCAGACGATTTTCCACAAGCGAGATGAGCGCGGCGGAGATGAGCAGTTTGTCCGCAATCGGATCGAGCAACACGCCGAGCCGCGAAACCTGATTACGGCTGCGCGCGAGATGCCCGTCCAAGTAATCAGTGAAGGCGGCGGCGAGAAAGAGCGCGACGCCGAGAATGTGTCGCTGGACGCCGAACCAGTCTTCGGAAAGCGGCGTCAGCAAGACGACGACGAGCAGAGGCACGATGAAGATACGCGACAGCGTCAGTGCGTTCGGAAGATTCACGCGGCCTCCCCGTTTCGATTCTTCAGTTGATAGCGGCAGCTTTCAGACAATCAGTTTTCAGACAATTGCTGTTGAACGATTGATGTGCGGAGTGTAGGAGTCGCGCGCGGAGCGTGTCAAGAAAGCGACCTTTTCAAGATTTACAGGCCAATCTTGATGTCAATGAATGCACGCTTGCTTGGCCGCGCGCGCGTCGTTTACAATCATCGTTTCCCGACCTCCCGTAATTCCTGTCTATGGCGACGGCGGATAGTTTTTAACCAATGGCAATTGACCGCATCACGGTGCGCGGCGCGCGCCAGCACAACCTGAAAAACATCAACGTGGAGATTCCGCGCGACCGTCTGACGGTTATCACCGGCCTCTCCGGCTCCGGCAAATCTTCGCTGGCCTTCGACACGATTTACGCCGAAGGTCAACGTCGCTACGTCGAATCTCTCTCGGCCTACGCGCGGCAGTTCCTCGATCAACTCGAACGCCCCGACGTGGACTCGGTTGACGGACTCTCGCCCGCCATCTCGATTGAGCAAAAAACCGTCTCCCGCTCGCCCCGCTCGACCGTCGGCACGGTGACGGAAGTTTACGATTACCTGCGCCTGCTCTTCTCCTCCATCGGCCAGCCGCACTGCCACAACTGCGGCGCGGCGATCACGCGCCAGTCGGTCGAGCAAATCGTTCTGAACGTCCTCGCGCTGCCCGTAGGCGAGCGCGTGATGGTGCTCGCGCCCATCGTGCGCGGGCGCAAAGGCGAATTCAGGAAGGAGCTTGAGAAGCTCGCGAAAGACGGTTTCCTGCGCGCGCGCGTGGACAACGAGTTGCTCTCGCTCGATGAAGAAATCAAGCTCGACAAGCGACGCAATCACACCATCGAGGCCGTCGTTGACCGCCTGCTCATCAAGCCCGGCATCAACGAGCGTCTGATGGAATCCGTCCGCACGGCCTTGAAGTTAACGGGCGGCGCAGTTCTCATCGCGGTCGTGGACGGCGACGAAAAACTCTATTCGGAGCGGATGGCCTGCGTGAATTGCGGCATCAACATTCCGCCGCTTGAGCCGCGCTCGTTCTCTTTCAACTCCGTCTATGGCGCGTGCAAACGCTGCCACGGACTCGGCACGGTGCTCGAAGTTGACCCGGCGAAAATCATCCCGGAAGCGACCGAGCGCGCGGACAAAAACCTCTTCTTCGGCGCGGCGGACAAGCAGGGCACAGCTTACTTAAAGAGCGCGCTCGCCGCCGTCATCGAACATTTCAAGACGGACGCGCAACTTCCCTTCGTCGAGTTGCCGAAGGGGGTGCGCGACGCTTTTTTTCATGGCGTCGAAGGCCAGATAACTTTTCGTCAGGGACTCTATAAATATCAAAGCGACTGGAAGGGCGCGGTGCGCTGGCTGACCGAGCGCATGAACAACGCGCCTTCCGAGAAGGTGCGCGAGTCGCTTGAAGAACTCGTCTCGCCGGTCGTGTGCCCGGAGTGCGAAGGCCGTCGCCTGCAACCCGAATCGCTCGCCGTGCGCGTCGGCGGTCTTGGCATCAGCGATTACACTTCGCTGCCCATCGAAGAATCCGTCGTCCGTTTCGAGAGTCTCAAACTCAACGCGCGCGAAGACAAAATCGCCGGACTCGTCCTGCGCGAGATACGCAACCGGATGCGCTTTCTCGACACCGTCGGACTCGGTTACATCACGCTCGACCGCTCGTCCGCCACGCTCTCCGGCGGCGAAGGCCAACGCATCCGCCTCGCCACGCAGATCGGCTCGCAACTGCGCGGCGTGCTCTACGTTTTGGACGAGCCAAGCATCGGCCTGCATCCGCGCGACAATCAACGCCTGCTCGAAACGCTCGGCGCGTTGCGCGACTTGGGCAACACTGTGCTCGTCGTCGAGCACGATGAAGAGACGATTCGACGCGCCGATTACGTGATAGACATCGGGCCGGCGGCGGGCGTCCATGGCGGCGAGATCGTCGCGGCGGGCACGCCCGAAGAAGTCGCCGGCAATCCAGATTCCGTGACAGGTCTGTACATGTCCGGCCTGCGCTCCATCGCTCTGCCCGACGCGCGTCGCCTGCCGAATGGCGCAGCCGTCACCATTCGCGGCGCGCGCCACAACAACCTCAAAGACATTGACGTGAAGTTTCCGCTCGGACTGCTTACGGTCGTGACGGGCGTCTCCGGTTCCGGCAAGTCAACGCTCGTCGAAGACATTCTCTATCGCGCGCTCGCGCAACACATCAACGGCTCGCTCGAAGAGGTGGGCGAGTTCGACTCCATTGAGGGCATGGAGAACGTGGACAAGATTATCGAGATTGACCAGACGCCCATCGGACGCACGCCGCGCTCGAACCCGGCGACTTACACAGGTCTCTTCACGCCCATCCGCGAGTTGTACTCCATGCTCCCCGAATCGCGCGAGCGCGGCTACAAACCCGGTCGCTTCTCTTTCAACGTCAAGGGCGGACGCTGCGAGGCGTGCGAGGGCGACGGCCTAAAACGCATCGAGATGAATTTTCTGCCCGACGTTTACGTCCTCTGCGATGTGTGTCGCGGCGCGCGTTACAATCGCGAAACTTTGTCGGTGAAGTACAAAGGAAAATCCATCGCGGAACTGCTCGACACGACGGTCGAAGAGGCTCTGCCGATTTTGGAAAACATCCCGCAGGTCAAGCAGAAATTACAGACCTTGCTCGACGTGGGACTCGGCTACGTCAAGCTTGGACAGTCTTCGACGACTCTTTCGGGCGGCGAGGCGCAACGCATCAAACTCGCCAAAGAATTATCGAAGCGCGCGACGGGCAGAACTATCTATCTTCTCGACGAGCCGACGACCGGACTCCACTTCGCGGACGTGCATAAACTGCTCGACGTGCTGCAACGCCTCGTCTCTCTCGGCAACACCGTCATCGTCATCGAACACAATCTCGATGTCATCAAGAGCGCGGATTACGTGATTGACCTCGGCCCCGAAGGCGGCTCCGGCGGCGGTCGCTTAGTCGCCGCCGGCACGCCCGAAGAAATCGCGCGCGTCAAAAAATCGCATACCGGCCACGCGCTCAAGCCGCTCCTCAACGGACACGCATCTTCACTGAATGGCAACGGGCGAAAGAAGAAGGACGATCAGAAAGTGGCGTGACGGAAAAGTTAACGGGCAGATGTTTGGGGGATGTCGCGTTTGACCATTTGCAGCATCGCCGCCGAGCCTTGCTCGCGCCCGGCAGTCAGGTAACGCTCCAGCATCGCGGCGGTCAGGTGCGGGAAAGACAAACTGTGCGGTGTCTCTTCGTAGCGTTCCCCGGCCAGCGCGTGAAAGATGATCCGCGCGCCGTCGTAACGCCACACTTCGGGAACGCGCGCGGCGACGTAGAGTCCGAACTTATCGAGCGACGGGCTGGTGATGGCAACTTCAAGCACGATGTCGGGCGGCGGATGAATCTGCAAGTCTATCTCTTCGATCTCACGCACCGCCGCTTCGTTGGCGACGTAAAAACAACTGTCCGGCTCGCCGCCGCGCTCGACGGATGCGACGCGCAGCGTCATCGCTCCGCAGTTGTCAACGTTCAGCCCCAACTCGAAAGCCAGCAGCGTGACGACCATGTCAATCAGGCGCGTGATCTGTTCGTGCAGACGCTTGGGACTCATAATTTCCAACACTCCGCGATTGAAAGTGAGGCGCGCGTTTCCATCCTCGCCGAGTTCATCGAGCAGTTGCAGGTATGTTTCCCACGAGACGCCATAGTAAATGTGCTTCTCGGCGGTGGCGCTCGACTTCAGACGATCAAGAACATGTGACTCAACAAGCATTTGTGAATTATGGTAGCGGCGCGCGAAGCAAGTCAACGTTTGACGACGCGCCGCACGTCGCTGAAAATTTCGCCATAGATTGATAATCTTGTCCGGCAGGATGACTCGGCAGGCCGCGTGCTATACTCCCGCGACGTGAGCGGCGGTCTTCGCGCGCCGCCTGATTTGAAACAGAATTAGCGCGAGAAAAGTTTTCGACATCCCGACATTAAGGAAGAGTAGAGAGATGGATGACAGCATGTTTCCATGGATCAGCACGCCCGATGAGGTGGCCGATAAAGTTCATCAAATGGTCGAAGACTGGCGCGACGAAGTGGCGTCGCTGCCGGATGAAACCGCGCAGCGACTCGCCGGGCAGCGTCTTCTCCGAAGCATCGTGCGCGAAACTTTTATGTCGCATTTCGCCGCCACCGAAGAGGATTTCGAGCGTTGCTGGCCGCGCCTGCGCGACGACATCCTGTGCGGACATGCCGGTCTCTCCTTCAACGAAATTTTCGGTCTCGACGAAGACGACGATGACTGGGATGATTTAGAGGGCGAAGATGAGTTGAGCGATGAGTTCGACGACGAGATTAAAGATGACAGCGGCCACTAAACCGCGTCGTCTCACAGCACGCGATCCTCTCACGTCATTTTTCGTCCCGCGACGTTTCGACGCTTGAGGCGCGGAGATTTTTCAGTGTCCATCTACGACGAACAAGACATCCGCCCGCTCAAACTTGACGATGTCAAAACCTACCCGCTCGCGGAACGTCCGAGCAAGGTCAGCGTCGGCGACTTCGCTAAACCGATAGATGAAAATTCCACGCTCCGCGATTTTCTACTGACGCTCCCGAACATTCTCGCCGTCCAATCTTTGCGCGCGCTGGCCGCACAGATGCGCCGCGCGCGCGCTCTGAATAAACCGATCATCTGGGGCATCGGCGGCCACGTCGTCAAGACCGGACTCGCGCCGCTGATCATCAATCTCATGCAGCGCGGCTACGTCTCGGCCATCGCCGCCAACGGGTCTGTGCTCGTCCACGATGCGGAGATCGCGCTCGTCGGCTCGACCTCCGAAGATGTGGACGCGAGCTTAGGCGCGGGCGCGTTCGGCGCGGCGGACGAGACGGGCAAACTGCTCAACGCGGCGGCGCGCGAAGGCGCAAGCGATGCGCTCGGACTCGGCGAGGCTCTGGGACGTGCGCTGCGTCGTGGCAATCCGAAGTACGCCGCGCTCTCGCTGCTCTGCGCCGCTTACGAAGCGCGCATCCCCTTCACCGCGCACGTCGCCATCGGCACGGACATCGCGCACTTTCACCCGCACGCTGACGGCGCAAGTTTGGGCGCGACGACGCACACGGATTTTCGCCTGCTCTCCGAGATGGTCAGACGACTCGACGGCGGCGGCGTCTATCTCAACATCGGCTCGGCGGTTATCCTGCCGGAAGTCTTCTTGAAGTGCGTGACACTCGTCCGCAATCTCGGCCACGCGCTCGAAGACTTCACGACGGCCAACTTCGACTTCATCCAATCTTATCGCCCGCTCACCAACGTCGTCCGACGCCCCACAAGCGGCGGCGCAGGTCGCGGCTACTCCATCACCGGCCATCACGAGCTAACCATCCCGCTCCTCGCCGCTGAACTGCTCTGTGGCGAAGGGTAAAGTTCAGCGACGACTCACACGACAACTCGAACGCCTGTCGCCACCTTTCTCGCGCCTCTCGCTGGCGTCGCTAACAACGATCCGGCGCGGCAGTTTCAGTTCTCAAAAGAATGCGACTTCCTGTCAGTACCACCTGCGGTAGCGGGTGGGTCGTCCCTTAGAGCGTTACCCACCCGCTACCGCAGGTGGTACTGACAAGACGCTCTCTCGGTAGTCGCACTCAATCGCAACTCGCAGTAACTTTCGCGCGTGTGCTTATTCAACATGCGTCGGTTATAATTCGCCTTCACGAAAAACACAGGCGACGGACGCGCGCATTCAATGATGAAGCCGCGTCCACAAAAATTTATCAGGGGGACTGAAACGTCAAATGAACGAAGCTAAACTCGAACACTTTCGCGGCGTGTTGTTAAAGCAACTGGGCGAGCATACGGATAATGTCCGCAGCAGTCAGGCCGATGCGCTGGAGGCGCGCGACATTGACGACGGCGTGAAAGACGCCGCCGACATGTCGCTCATGGACGTGAATCAGGAGCTTGAGTTGCGTCTCGGCGAGCGCGAGTCGCAGATGGTCGCGGACATTGATCAGGCTCTCTTGCGGATTGACGAAGGCTCCTACGGAACCTGCGCGAAGTGCGGCAAGGAAATTCCGGAAGCGCGTCTCGACGCCGTCCCCACCGCGCGCTACGACGCACATTGCCAATCACTCCTCGAAGCCCGCACGGGCGAAGACGAACACGCAACCCTCTAAAGCAGTGACGAGTGACGAGTGACGAGTTAAAGCAAACAGCTTCTTGCTCGTCACTTGTCACTTGTCACTCGTCACTGCTTTTACGCCTTCGGGTGCGACTTGTCGTACACCTCGATCAATTTTTCCATCGAAATGTGCGTGTAGATTTGCGTCGTCGAGAGACGCGCGTGGCCGAGTAGTTCCTGTATGTCGCGGAGGTCTGCGCCGCTGTCGAGCAGGTGCGTGGCGAAGCTGTGGCGCAAGGCGTGCGGGCTGATGTTGTGGATGCCGGCGCATTGCACGATGTACTTGTCCACCATGCGCCCGACGGAGCGCGTCGTGATGCGCGTGCCTTGATAATTGAGAAAGACGGCTTCGCTGTCGCGCTCTTCGATGGGCGCGTGGTGGAGGAACGTGTTGCGGACTTCCAAGTAGCCCAAGAGCGCGTGAAGCGCGGGGTCGCCGAAGGGCACGATGCGTTCCTTGCGACGTTTGCCCTGCACGCGAATCATCTTGTTACGAAAATCCACGTCGCGCATGTCGAGCTTCGTCAACTCTGAAACGCGCACGCCCGTGCCGTAGAGAAATTCGAGGATCGCGCGGTCACGCCTGCCGAGGTCGGTCTGGATGTCTGGCGTCTCGATGAAGCGGATGGCGTCCTCGACCGAGAGATGATTCGGGAGTTTCCTTTCCAGACGCGGCGTCGAGACGAGTTTCGCAGGGTTGAGTTCGACGACGCCCTCGCGGATGAGAAATTGAAAAAATGTGCGGAGCGCGGCGAGTTTGCGTGCGATGGAGGATTTCTTTTTCTGCGCCGTGTGCAGCGACGACAGCCACTCGCGAATCGTGATGTGGTCTATCTGTTTGATGTCCAACTCGCGCCGCGCGCCGGACAGCGCGTCGCCGGGCGCGAGATGTTCGAGGAACTGCGCGAGGTCAATCGAGTAGTTCCGCAAGGTGTGCTCGCTCACGTTGCGCTCGTAGCGCAGGTGTTCGAGAAACTGTGCGAGCAACTGTTCCATGAGCGAACCGTAAGCAGAAGCTCTCTGCGATTCCGAAGATTCTACAGACTGACGAGGAAAAAGCGCCCGCCACGATGAGGCGGAAGCAGCATTTGCCTGCAAGGGATGGTTAACAAAGATTTTCGTTGACTCTTTATCTCGCCGGGCATATATTCAGCGCGACCCCCACTTTCCGTTTCTTGTCCAACTCTCAGCGCAACCACTCTTCCCTTTACCGTGGTCAACCCCTAATTGACCATTCCACGCTCGCCACCGCACATGGAGGATACTCACATGAAACGCCTGAAAATCTCCATCCTGGGGATACTCGGACTTCTCTTACTGCTACCCGCAGTTTACGATAATGTCGCCAACAGTCAAAGTAAGGAGGCGGCATCCACGAGCCAAAATAATGGGGCGCCGCCCACAGGACAGGCCAACGTGGCTAAGGCCGACGATGACTCGCAGAGGAGATGCCCCACCCTGCCTGAAACAACAATCTGTAACTTCTGCCCGCGCCCGACCGAAGCTCCGACCGGCTTCGACGATCAGACCAACGGTTTTTTCCCGCAAGAAAAACACGATGCGAACCGGGTCACGTTCGAGGTGCGGGATGTGATTCTGCCTGACGCCGATGGAAAAGGCGGCGGGCTTGGCCCCGTCTATAACGCGCAATCCTGCGCGGAATGCCATCAGAATCCGGTTTCCGGCTCGACCAGCCAGATCACCGAGCTGCGCGCCGGCCATTTTGGAATCGTGCCCGGCTGTCCATCCTGCCCGCCCGCCTTCCAAGACCCGCCGGGCGGCTCTCTTATCAACGACCGGGCGGTTGACAAGAGAGTTGATTCCTCTCTCTTGCAAGCGAACATTCAGGAGCGTGTGCCGCCGTTGTTCTCGGCTGGGATCGGCCCGGATAAAGGCGACGTTCGCACTGCGCGCACATCGCTCAACCTGCTGGGCGACGGCTTCGTCGAAGCCATCTCCAACCAGACGCTGATTGATCTCATCAAGCAGGAAGCGGCGGAGAACGAACAAGTGCATGGCGTCGCCATCAACGTGCCGCTGGAGGAGATGCGTGACGGGCGCTGCCGCGTCGGGCGCTTCGGCCACAAAGATCAGCACGCCAGTCTGCTGTCGTTCTCAGGCGACGCTTATCTCAACGAGATTGGCATTACCAACCGTTTTTTCCTGATGGAGAACACATCGCTGGGACGGTCGGTGGCTAATTTCGACTTCAAACGCGACGACCTGCCGTGCGATGTCCAAACCGGGACGACCGAGGTGATCTGCGGCGAGGACACGGAAAACGACATTGATGCCTTCACCGCTTTCATGCGCTCGACGAAGGCTCCGCCGCGTGATCCGGTGATCGCCGCCACTGAGGACGCCGTCAATGGTGAGGCTCTCTTTAAGGAAATCGGCTGCGCCGTCTGCCACAGGGCTTCGATCACGACGGCGCCCGCCGGCACGCTCATCAACCTCGATACGTTCAAGGTGCCAGCTAAGTTGGGGAACAAGATCATTCACCCGTTCGGCGACTTCCTGCTGCACGACATCGGCACGGGCGACGGCATCGTGCAGAACGGCGGGCCGGGCACGCGCTTGCTGGTGCGAACTGCGCCGCTGTGGGGCGTGCGCGTGCATACGCGGTTGATGCACGATGGCGCGTCGCTGACCTTCATGGACGCGATTGACCGGCATCACGTCGAGGCCGAGAACGTCAGAAGTAAATTCTTCACCAGCCTGACGCCGGCACAACAGCAGCAGATCATCGTCTTCCTCGAATCACTCTGACGGCAGGTGATGAGGCGACGGTCATCAATCTGAACAGGGAGGTCGAGCCGGCTCGACCTCCCTTTCTGCCGCTCAATTCGGAGAATTACGGCTTTCCAGATTTAGGCGCGTAGTAACCTTTGCGCGTGCGGACGCGCAGGACGGGGCGTGTCGGGACGCGCAGGATGAAGGTGTGGAAACTTCCATCGCGTCGCTCACCTGTCGCGTAATAACTGAGCACGTATTGCTGCGCGAGGTCGGCGGCGATTTGCGAGAAGGCGTCGTTGAGGTCGGCGGTGCTGTGCGGAATATAAACTGCGCCGCCGGTCTGCGAGGTAAATTCTTCGAGCCGTCGCGTGCCGGCGAGGTCAAGCAAATTGATGTTTTCGCTGTGCCCGGTCTGGACTGCGAAAATCTGACAATCCGAGGCGATGACGCGCGCCATCGTCGTGTCGAAGTCGAGATCACTTAACGTATCCGTGCCGTCCGAGACGATGATGATAACCTTCCTTCCCGTCTGCGGTTTGAGATAACGCGCGGCTTCGGCGATGGCGTCGAGCAAGGCGGTCGCACCCTCCGGCTTGTTGAATCCTTCAACTGTTCGGACGAGCGCGCGCACGTCGTTCGTCAGTGGTATGGAGAGCGTCGGCTCGGTCGCGACGGAGTAGATGGCGGCGCGGTCAACCGGACGCACGACGCTTTTCAAGAAACGGACGGCGGCCTGCTTTTCAAATTCACGACCGGCGCGCAGAGAGGAACTGTTGTCGTAGAGCAGAGCCATCTGGACGGGCGTCTCCGCGCGGCTGATGTCGCCGATGGGTTTCACTTCACCATCCACCATTAACTCGAAATCTTTCAGTTGCAAATCTGCGACGGCACGCCCGCGCGCGTCCACGATGGAGGCTGGAATGGGCACGAGGTTCGAGCTTATGCGTACCACTTCCTCCGCGCCAACTTCATCCTCGCCCGCCGTCTTCTCGCTCGCGTGCGCGTTATTTGCTTTTGTCCTGGCGGCGTTTGCGGAATCGTTGGACGGCGACGGCGCAGCGATGGGGCCGGAGATTTTCTGAACGGGCGTCGCGGCAGGCGTGGGCGTCTGAGTCGGCGTCGAAGCAGTCGCGTTGCGCTGGCGTGGCGCGGCGTTCGGCGTGGACGTGGGAGTCGTCTCTTTATTACGTCCCGACTGCGCGCGGAGAAGTTGCGGCGTCAGCGCACAGAGCAACGCAAGCAGACAGACGCATCCAATCAGCACGCGCTTTGCTTCGCGTCTTTGCGCCTTGGCGTGAGATTCATTGCTCACGCCAGGGCGCAAAGATGCAAAGTTAAAATGATTTTTCACACGCTGGCGATCTGCGGCGCGCTGTCTTGTTTGAGGATTTCTCGTAACCACTCGTCCCATTCCTGTAATGCCAACTCGACCTGTCGTAGATGTCGCTCGCGTTTCTTCCTGAAACGACGCCGCTCGTCTTCAGGCATCGGCTCAAGCAGCGCGAACGTGATGTTCACGGGCTGATAATTTTCCGCCTTCGCGCCGGAGACGTAACGCGCGAGCGCGCCCGTCGCCGTCTTCGATGGAGCTTCGATGAGCGCGTGGCCGGCAGCGAGCCGCGCGGCGTTGTGTCCCGCGAGCCAGCCCGTCGCCACAGACTCGACGTAGCCTTCAACCCCGCTAATCTGCCCGGCGAAAAAGACGGACGGACGCTCGCGCATCTGAAGCGTCGGCGCGAGCACGCGCGGCGCGCAGATGTAAGTGTTGCGATGAATCTGTCCGTGCTGCAAAAACTCAGCCGATTCGAGGCCGGGAATCAGACGCAGGACGCGCTCCTGTTCTCCATAACGTAGATGATTCTGGAAGCCGACGAGGTTGTAGGCGTCGGCCATCAAGTTTTCCTGACGCAGTTGCACCGCCGCATAAGGCTCGCGCCCCGTGCGCGGGTCGGGCAAGCCCACAGGCTTCATCGGCCCGTAACGCAGCGTGTCAACTCCGCGCCGCGCCAGTTCTTCAATCGGCAGGCACGCCTCGAACCAGCGCGTCTCTTCGTAGCGATGGAGCGGCACGCTGCGCGCGTTGATGAGCGCCTCGTAAAAGACGGCGTACTGCAATTCGTTCATCGGGCAGTTGAGATAATCGTCGCCGCCTTTGCCGTAGCGCGCGGCGCGAAAAGCGATGTCCTCGTTGATCGAGTCGGCGGCGATGACGGGCGCGATGGCGTCGTAAAAGTAGAGTTGGTCGCCGCCCGTCAGACGCATCACCTCTGCCGCGAGATCGTCCGAGCAGAGCGGCCCGGCGGCGATAATCGTCACTTCGTCTTCGTCAACTTTCGTCAACTCTTCGCGCACGAGCGTGATGCGTGGATGCGCCGCGATGCGTTCGGTGATGAGTTCGGCGAAGCGCAGGCGGTCAACGGCGAGCGCCGCGCCGGCGGGGATGCGCGTCTCCATCGCGGCAGAGAGGACGAGCGAATTCGCGCGCCGCAATTCTTCTTTCAAAAGGTACGGCGCGGTTCCCGTCTCGTCGGATTTCAGAGAGTTCGAGCAGACGATTTCCGCCAGCCTGTCCGTGCGATGCGCGGGCGTCTGCCGCACGGGTCGCATCTCGTAGAGACGCACGCGCGCGCCCGCCTCCGCCGCCTGCCAAGCGGCTTCAGTCCCGGCCAATCCGCCGCCGATGACCACCACATCTTTCATACAAAAGCAGTGACAAGTGACGAGTGGAGAGTGACGAGCATAAAAGAAGTGATGTGTGATGAGTGATGAGTGTTGAGCAAGGAAGAGATGATCGGTGATAAGTGATAAGTGATAAGCAGAAGCGATGTCTCCTGTTTTGTGGTGAAGCGCAAATTATGTTCTGGGCTGTCAGGCACGGGCTTGCTCATAATGTTTATGAAGTCAACTTACAGTTCTGTGACTTTAACTTGTCAATCGTCACTTGTCACTTGTCACTGCTTTTCAGGCTTTGGCGTGTCGAGCGTGGCGTCGCCGGTCTTCGAGTTGAAGCGTTTGAAGTCGCTGTATTCGTGCGTCTCGTTGATGGTGATGCCGCCTAAAAGAAGGACGCGCACAGAGGCGTTGACCTGTCCGAAGCGCGGGAGCCATACGCCGTCGGGCAGGCGCGTCTGCTCGAAGATGAAGGCCGCGCCCGGCTTGAGCGTGGCGACGAGCCCGCCGCCCACTTTGTAGCCTTCGACGAAACGCGCTTCGAGTCGCATGACCTGTTTGTCAGACGGGTCTATCCACATCGTCCCGACGAGTTTCGTGACGATTGATTCGGCGCGCGTCGCAGGGTGAAAACCCGGACGCCCGCGAAAGTCGAAGACGATGGCGTCGCGCTCCTGAAAACGCTCGCGGCGCGGCGAGACTAACTCGGCGGCGCGCAGCACGGTGCTGATTTCTACGTCGTCGTCATCCACCGCGTCGCCGTCGGTGGCGGCGTCTTTCTGCTTTTTCGCCGCGCGCTCGGCACGTTTACGTTCGCGCTTTTCCTCGAACTTCGGCAGTTCGCGTTCGGCTTTTGCCAACTCCTCTCCGGCGCGCTTCGCTTCCTTCTCGGCACGTTCGCCGGTGAGCGCGACGCCGTTTTCGCTGATCAACTTTTCGACCCGACCCCATCCGGCCACAGGATAAATCTCGTGAACCTTGATGATCTCTTTCGTCACCTCGCCCTTATCGTTCAGCTTGCGCTCCGTCACCTTCCGCATAAACGTGTAGTCGTTGATGCGCCGGTCAACGTCGTATTGATTGCGCGACAACTCGCGCAGCAGCGCCGGGATGTCGAGCGCGGCATCGCCGGGCGGATCGAAAGCCGCATCGCTCAAGCTCACGTTGTAACGCGCGCTTCCCATGACGAGCGTCGCCACTCTCTGCCCGCCGGTTTCCTGCACGACGCGATGCGGCTCAAGAATGCCGCTCTCGCTTCGCCAGTCGCTGTAATGAATCAAGATTCCGCGCGAAACGTCTGCGACCTGCAACAGCAGCTTGCTCGTCATGCCGAACCAGCAACGCACGCGACCGCCTTCGCGCCTTGAGAACTCGACGACGTAGGCCGTCTCGTTCTCCGTCTCTCCATTGGCGACCTGCTCAATGCCGACGGTGTTGGCGAGGATGTTCGACTTTTTGATGTCCACGAATCGCGTCGCCAACAGCGTCGCTCCGAGTTTGGATGTGAACGCCTCCGCGCCCGTCAGCGTCTGCACGGGACTGTCGGGCGTGCGCCGCCACGCCGCGCGCGAAGTGGCCGCCGCGCTGTACTCGCCGCCGGGCGCGATGATGTCAGTGCGTCCCGACGTTGGAAATTTAAGCAACGTCCGCGCGCGCGCCTCCGCCCCGTACTGCGAATCCTGCATAGTCCATTCATAAGTCGCGTCTTTGATCGCCGCCAGACGCTTTTTGCCGCCCGATGCCTTGAGAAAATCGGCGATGATTTTTTCCGGCGCGGGCAGCTTCGACGCGCGCATCGCGGTCTTCGGCGTCTGCGTTGCTGAGACGGACGGAGTCTGCGCGTGGCAATTCGCGGCGGAGGCAAAGAGCGTCGCCGTCAAGAGTAGAAAGAAACTCAACGCCGCCTGCCGCACCGTCATGTTTAATGAATGGGCCGGATGAAGTTTGAGTCTCGCGTGCAGCATGGTGCTCATAGAAAATTCGTCAATCGCAGGTGTGTAGGGAGTGTGCGTGGATTGTAAACGAATCAAACTCGAAGAAGAAATACGCATCGCAGAAAAGCGTCGGGCGACGAACGGCACGCGCTCATTCGTCGCCCATACTCGCTCTAGCACAACTGCATCGAAGCGTCCGTCTCAGGATGGCTGGCCTTCGGTCGTCAGGTCGTCATCATCATCCGCCGATTGCGGGACATCCGCGTCCATCGCCTCCGCAGACTCCTGTTCCGCTTCAAGTTCATCATTATCCTGATTGCCCTGCTGTTGTCCTTTACTCTCCATGATATTCACCTCTCCTTTTGAATTTCAACTATCCGCGCCGGAGCGTTTGAACGCCGGCACGCGCGAAGCGTTTGACGACACGCATAAGACGCTTATCGCGCGCCTAACGCTTCGACTTCTTACCCGCGCTCTTTTTCGACGCGCTTTTCTTCGCAGACTTCTTCACCGCGCTCTTTTTTGCCACAGCCTTTTTAGCAGCCGACTTTGTCGCCGGACTCTTGCGAGCAGAAGATTTCTTCGCAGCAAACTTCTTAACGCCTGCTTTCTTCACCGCAGCCTTTTTTACTGCCGCTTTCTTCGCTCCCGATTTCTTCACTGCGGCTTTCTTTGTCGCGCTCGTCTTCTTGGCCGCCTTATCCTTCGAGCTATGCCCGGCCAGCTTCGCGCGCCGACGCTCGACGATCTCGTGCGCGGCTGCCGTCACCTGCCGGATACGCTCCGCCTCATCGAGCGGCGAAGGCAGCGACGCCATCGCCTCTTCCCCGCCCGACGTTTGACCCTGCGGCGTCTGATGCTCATGCTCGACGAGCGCGCGCTGGTTTTGCGCGAACTCGAACTCGTTGAGCGTCCCGCCGCTATTGAATTGATCCTGCACCCCGACGCGATCTTTCGGCATCTCTTTCTCCCTCTTTTGAATGGAACGGCGCGCACTCGCTTGACAGTGCGCGCGGCCTCTCCGTATAGTTTTTTCCGCGACACAAGCCACCTTAGCTCAGTTGGTAGAGCGTTCGATTCGTAATCGAAAGGTCGTCGGTTCAACTCCGACAGGTGGCTCCAGAATTTTTAGTTGCCGTATAGCTGCCACACAGTTATACGGCAAACTTCTTTGAGCATCAATCTTCAATCAGCCACTCCTCATTCTCATCACGGAACTATTGATTCGTGTGGACAGCCGCGCCCTTATCAAGCAGAATGCACCGCGCTTGATAATCCGTTTCTATCGTGAGTATCACAAGGAGAGAGCCAAGCCCCTTCGACTAATAGCTTCATGCCTTCACGCGCTTCAACTTTCATCTCCGACTTGCTGCGACGCCGTTACTACTGGCTGCTCGCGTTACTGTTGTCGCTCGCGGTGTGGGCGTGTGTGGCGCTGGCGATGCAGCCCTTGCGCGAGGCGGGCGGCGGCTATGTGACTTATCCTTACGGACTGACGACGCCGCTTGAGAATCGCGCGCTCGACACTCTCTTTCAACTGCGCGACGCGCTTCATCCAGAGTTGCGCGCGCGCGGATTGTCCGAGCCGATCACGCTCATCGAGATTGACGAGCCGTCCATCCGCGCTTCAAACGTGCGCTTGCAGCGTTGGCCGCGCGATTGGTATGCGCGCCTCCTCGAACGCGCGAACGAGGGCGGCGCGCGTGTCGTCGGACTCGACATCTACCTGAGCGAACAGGGCGGGACGACTGAAGAGGACAAGCGCGCTGACCGTGCGCTGGCCGACGCGATTTACAACACGGAGAACATCGTCATCGCGCAGAAACTGGCGGCAGGCGGCGTCCCCGCCATCGTGCCGCTCGCCAACTTCGACGACGAAGAACACACGCCCGCTTTTGCCGCCAACGCGACCGCCGTCGGCTTCGTGGACTTCCCCGAAGACAGCGACAACTTCGTGCGCGCCGTGCAACTTTTTCATCAAGACGCGGGCGCGCAACAAGCGCAATACAGTTTCGGCGCGGCGCTGGCGCAGCTTTACACGGGCAAGGAATTGAAGAACGAAGCTGAAGGACTCGTGCGTCTCGGCGAGAGGACGCTTCCGCTCAGAAATGATGTCGCGCTGCAACTCGATTATCGCGGGCGCGTGCCGTCTTTCCGTCACGTTTCGGCTGGAGATATTTTGTGCGACGTGTTTCGCCAGACATCCGCGCGCGACATCAAATGCGACGATAGCGCAAAGCCTTCCGACGACTTGTTCCGCGACCGCATCGTCATCATCGGCGCGACGAACAACGACGCGCCCGATCTTTTTCTGACGCCCTTCTATGAACCCGGCGCGCTGGCGCGTCTGTTTGACGGAGAGTTGCCGCGCGTCCCTTCGCGGATGCCGGGCATCGAGGTTCACGCGAACGTCGCGGCCACGATGCTGTTCGGCCAGACGCCCGTGCGCCCGTCATATTCGCAGCAAGTGTTGATGCTGTTGTTGCCGCTTTTCTTCGTCGCGCTCGGCGTCTTTCTGCTGCGCGCGTGGTTGAGCGTCGTCGTCATCGCCGGCGTCGCCGCCGCGCTGCTCGTCGTCTCTTCCTGGGCGTTCAATTCGCACGCCGTCGTGTTGCCTCTGGCGAGCGCGTGGCTCGGTGTGGGGTTGCTCGCCCCGCTCGGATTCGTTTTGCGCTTCGCCCGCGAGCGCGCGGTGCGCGAGGAGCAGGAGTTGGAGCGCGCGCGCATTATGGACATCTTTTCGCGCTGCGTCTCGACGGAAGTCGCGGAACAACTTTGGCGTCAGCGCGGCGGCTTGAATCTCGGCGGCGAGTCGCGCGTCGTGACGGTCATCTTCACGGACATACGCAACTTCACGACGCTCTCCGAGTCCGTCACGTCCGAGCACGTCGTCGGCTGGCTCAACGATTATTTCAGCCGGATGCAAACTGTTGTCGCCGCGCACGGTGGGCACATCAACAAATTTCTCGGCGACGGCTTGATGATCGTCTTCGGCGCGCCCGTTGATCGAGGGAGTGAACGCGAAGCGCGCGCGGCTGTGCTGTGCGGTCTGGAGATGCTGTCGGAAGTCGAACGCCTCAATGTGGAATGGGAAGGAAGCGGACGCCCGCGACTCGCCATCGGCGTCGGCATCCACACGGGCGAGGCGACGTGCGGCGTGGTCGGCGCGCCCGGCAGGCTCGAATATACGCTCATCGGCGACACGGTAAATCTCGCCTCGCGGCTTGAGTCGGCGACGAAAGACGCGGGCGTCTCGCTCATCATCAGCGCGGCGACCGCCGCACGACTCGACGACGCGAATTTCGAGATGCAGACGCTCGGCGACGTGAAAGTCAAAGGCAAGACGGAGAGCACCGCCGTCTTCACCGTCGCGCGGAAAAAGACGGCTGAGACTATCCCTGTCCCGACAGTCACAGCATAAATTTGGAGAAGTTTCAGGTAAGAACTTATTAAGGGAAAGAAATCAAACGATGATTCATCCATTCAAAATCAAGCCGCGCGCGACTGTCGCCGCCGTCGCGCTTTTTTTCTCGCTCGCTTCTCTGTGCGGACTGTGTTGCTTCGACGCCGCTCGCGCACAACGCACGGGGCAGAAACAGGCGCAGCAAACGCCGACGCCGGAGCCGCGCGCGCCGAAGAAAAAGTTGCAGGCCAGCTCTAACTTCGCGCAATATGCAGGGCGCGACTCTTCCAACCGGATGATCGCCGGCGGCGCGACGCGCACGTTCGGCAACGAAGCGGTCAACTATGAAAAAGCGGGCGAGGACGCTTACGAGGCCGGCAAGTATGAAGAAGCCATCGCGGCTTTCAGCAAGGCCGGCGAATTGATGCCGGGTGACGCGCGCGCGTTTTATAATCTCGGCGCGTCATACGAAGCGGCGGCGCATAACGCCGAAGCCATCAAGGCTTATCGCAAGGCCGTCGCGCTCGCGCCCACAGATGCTTACGCCTACTACAATCTCGGCAATGTGTATGCGGCGGAGCATCAGAACAAGGAAGCCGTCGAGGCGTATCGCAAGGTCGTCGAGTTCGCGCCCAAAGAAGCGGTCGCGCATTACAATCTCGCGCTCGCTTACGCGGCGGACGGAAAGAAAAACGAAGCCGTCGAAGAGTTCAAACAGACTGCCCAACTCAAGCCCGACTTCGAGCTGGCGCATTACAATTTGGGCATCGCCTACGGCGCGCTGGAGCAATACGACAAGGCCGTCGCGTCTTTCAAGGAAGCGGTCAGACTCAAGCCGTCTTATGCCGAAGCGCATTTCAATCTCGGCCTCGCGTATCTCGCGCTTGAAGACAAGAATGCGGCGCAGGCTGAAATAAAAATCTTACAGACGCTCAAGCCTGAGTTGGCCGCCAAACTCCAAAGTCTAAGCAATTAAAAACTATGAGGAACAACATGACTCTCAACTTGAAAACGATGCGCGCGCAGTTCAACGCAATGAGGTGGAGAATGTTGAATCAACAATCGTTCGGGAGACTGTTGCGCTGCTGCCCGGCGCTTATCCTTGTGATGTCATTCGTCATGGCAGCGACGGCGGCTCCCGTCTCGAAAAGTTATTCGCAGGCTGCCGCCACGTCGAAATCGCGCATCACGACGGCCTCGAGCGTGCGCGTGCGTGACGCGGCGCAGGTGAGCGGCGCGGAAATCGCGCGTCTTCCGCTCGGCACAATCGTGCGCGAGTTGGAGCAATCGGCGAGCAAAGAACAGGTCGGGACGGCGGAGGATTTCTGGTATCGCATCAGTGCGCCGAACGGCGTCGAGGGCTGGGTCTTCGGCGCGCTCACCGCACCATACACTCCTGCGCGGCGCGAAGAGATTTACCTGCGCGTCGCCAACGAGCGTTTGAAAATAGAAGCGGCGAGCTTCAACGATGCGGCGGACTTGTACACGTTTCTCGACCGCGCCGTCAAAGAAACTACGCAACGAAACGCGCTGGCCGAGCTTGAGTTGCTGCGCCTGCTCGCGCTGCAAAAATCGCTGGCGTTGATTCAAATGAGCAAGATGGAAGAGCCGCCCTATCAGGCCTGGACGAAAGCGCAGGGCGATCACATCGTCTATAGCGAACCCTCCGGCCAGTGGTACGTGCGCGCTGATTCATTCTGGAATCTTGAGAAAAAATATCGCGCACAGCAGCCGGTCATCGCCGAGCGCATCGCGTGGGAAGCGTCGAAGATTCCCCTGCCCGGCGAGTGCGAAGGCTACCTGCCGTGTCACCTCAGCTACGAGGCCGAGACGAGCGGCGAGTATCTGAAGCTTTACCCGCGCGGCGTACACGCGGCAACAGCGCTCGACAGCATCTCCGAATCATTCAAGCAAGTGCTTGATGATTTCAAGAACGCGAGCAACTCATACGACGTGCCGAAGGAAGAGCGCGCCGCCTTCCACAAACAGGTCGCCGATTTTCGCCTTATCCTCACGCGCGTCCCCAACCCGAAAAGCGCGCTCGCCGTCTCGCAGCTTGACCAGATCAATCGCCACTTTAAGTAAGTAAGAAGGCAAAAGGCAAAAGTGAAGCAGGGAGCAGGCCCCTTGTTTTCACTTTTGCCTTTTACCTTTTTACTTTTGCCTTCTTCTTACATGTCGTGCGCGACATGGAGAGTGGGAAATTCGCGGACGTTGGAAAGCGGCATGGCGTAACACTCGCCGGCGGCGAGGAGGCGGTCGGCGGCGGCGGCGTCAACGGGACGCGAGAAGAAATAGCCTTGCGCGTACTCGCACTTGAGCGCGCGTAGTTGAATCAACTGCGTCTCCTGCTCGACGCCTTCGGCCACAACGTTCATGTCGAGGTTGCGCGCCAGCATGATGACGGTGCGGACAATCTCCGCGTTTTCGTTGTTGCCGTCCATGCGGCTGACGAACGAGCGATCAATCTTCAAAGTCGAGATGGGGAATCGGTGCAGGTAGGAGAGAGACGAATAGCCCGTGCCGAAGTCGTCTATGGAGAGTTCGATACCGAGCGCGCGCAGTTGATGAAGCATCATCACCGCCGTCTCGATATTCTCCATCATAATGCTTTCCGTGATCTCAACCTTCAGGCTGCGCGGGTTGATGCCCGACTCCGCGAGCACTTCACGAATCTGGTCAACCAGGTCTGCCTTCATAAATTGCTTGCCCGAAAGATTGACGCTGATCTGCAAAGGCGGATAGGTCGGATAGCGATCCTGCCATTCGCGTATCTGCCGGCACGCCTCGCGCAAGACCCATTGCCCGATGGGATTGATCATGCCCGTCTCTTCGGCAAGCGGGATGAAATCGTCCGGCGCGATGAAGCCGCGCTCAGGGTGTTGCCAGCGGATGAGCGCCTCGAAACCGGCGATTGCGCCGCCGTCGAGCGCGACGATGGGCTGGTAATAAAGCGTGAACTCCTGACGCTCGACGGCGCGGCGCAAGTCCGTCTCCATTTGCAAAAGATGGAGCGCGCGCGTGTGCATCGTTTGATCGAAAATTTCGTGACGCGCCTTGCCGAGAGTCTTGGCGCGATACATCGCCGTGTCGGCGTCGCGCAGCACGTCTTCGGCGCGCTCGTAGCCGGTCTTTGACAGCGCGATGCCGATGCTCACAGTGGTGAAGACTTCGTTGCCGTTGAGGTTGAAAGGCAACGCAAGTTCGTTCTGCAAACGCTCCGCGACTTCGATGGCTTCGCTTGAACGTGTGATGTCTTCGAGGAGAATCGTGAACTCGTCGCCGCCGAGACGCGCGACCGTGTCGCCGGGACGCAGGCATCCTTCCAGACGACGCGCGATACCGATTAAAAGCTGATCGCCGACCATGTGGCCGAGCGAGTCGTTGACGATCTTGAAGCGGTCGAGGTCGAGGAACAGGACGCCGAACTTGCGGCTGTCGCGACGCTTGGCACGCTCGACCGAGAGCTTGAGATGATCCATGAAGAGAGCGCGGTTCGGGAGTCCGGTCAGCGCGTCGTGGAAGGCGTCGTGAAGCAGACGCTCCTCCGCGCTCTTGCGGTCGGCGATGTCCTGAATCTGGAAAATGAGGTTGGCCGATTCGCCGCCCGCGTGCCGGACGTGCGTGACGCTCAACAGTACCCAAAGGTCGTGCCCGCTTTTGTGCAGGTAGCGCAACTCGATTTGAAAGTTAGAGCTTTTGCCTTCTAAAAGTTTGCCGATCTGTCCCATCATCGGGCCGAGGTCTTGCGCGTGCGTGACGGCTTGCACGTTGCTCGCCAGCAACTCCACTTCCGTAAAACCGAGCATCTCGCAGAGGCTGCGATTGACCTTTAGCCAACGCCCGTCGGAGGCCACGAGCGCCATGCCCGCCGCGTGGTCAAATGCGCTGCGGAAACGCTCTTCCGATTCGCGCAACGCGGCCATGTGCTTCTCTGCCTGCTCGGCCTGCGCGACCGATGCCTCGACGTTCTTGAGATAAGTCCAGTACGTGAAATAGACGATGACGATAATCGGCGTCGTCGCCAGCAACGCATAGAAGCCGAGCGTGTCAATGAGCCGGGCGATGATGCCGGCGGCGGACGCGCCCGCGAAGTAGGAGACGGAAGTCCAGAGGAAATGCTTGCGCCACGTTTGCCAGAACTTCGCGCCGGCACGCAGCGCATAACCGCACGCCACCATCCCGGAGTTGACGGCGAACTGCACCAGCCCCGCGAAGCAAATGCCGATGATGTAGTTGGCCGAGTAACCGCCGCGCAGATCAACTTCCGAGCCGAAGAAACGATGCAGCAGCCACACGGTGACGAAAGTGGAACAGGCCATCACCGCCGCGTTGAAAAAAACCGTGACCCTTTTTTTGCAGAAGCGGCGCGAAGAGAAAAACGCCTCGCTCGCGGCCAGCAGGACGGCAGGATAAAGTCCGAAGAGGAGGATGGCGAGGAAGACGAAAGTATCCGAGACCGAGATTTTGCCTTTGTCGCGCGGAATCTGAATCGTGATGCGCGAGCCGACGGCAACCGTCACCAGCGTCAGCAGCACGAAGCGCAGGTCAACGGGCGTCTGAGAGAGACGATACAGAGAGTAGAGCGTCGTCGCCGCACCGAGTACGATGACGAGCCACTGATACGGGATAGCTACGCTTTTCCTGTTCACAGTTTTTAGCAAAAACTTTTCTTGAATGTTCTGTGGGATCGAACTCGAATCGGGAGGATTTGACGTACACGCGAGATTGGTCGCATGTGCCCTTCAACTCTGCGCGGCAACACGCGCGCGAATTCAGTGGCAATCATTGTGCCGATGTGGTGCAACAGGCTAAGTCCTTCAAATTAGCCGTTTCATCTTGAGGAAGCGGGGCAGGAATTTCTCACGTTGAGAGTAATTTAGTCAGGTTGACAGACCGGCACGCCAGAATGACCGCACAGTCACGAGCAGAGCTTGACTCAACTCGTGACTGTGCGAGGCAAATCAAGGCGCGCCTGTCGAGCGATGTTTTCGTCGAAATGGCAGCGATGATTCTGGACGGTGATACTACCAGTTGACGTTATCCTGCGCCGCGCTCATGCAGACGCCGGGATCGCCTTCGATCAGCACTGAATGCTCGCTGAAAGTCGCGGACGCTTGCGTCCCGCTCTCCGTCGAGTCGGAGGTCAGCTTGCCGCCGTCCGCCATCAACACTCCATCCGAGAGGAGGACTCCTTCCGAGATGGTGATGCCGCTGACGAAAAGCGAGCCGCTCTTGAGCGTGGTTCCATCCGAGAGCAAGACTCCTTCCGAGAGTGTGATGCCGTCCGTCAGGAGCGACCCGTCGTTGAGCATCACGCCGCCCGCGAGCATCACGCCCTCAGACATCTTCGCGTCGGAGCCGTAAATGTTTTGATACTTCGTCAACAACCCTGCGCCGCTGATGACGTTCCATTTCTGCAACAGCCCACCGCCCCAAGTGAACGTGTAGCCCGCGATGGTCGTGCGCTGCGCCGGAGCGTTGCCGACGAGCAGAGGCGAGCCGGCGAGCGTGTTCGCGGACAAGTCTGTGCGGATGAGTCCGGCGAGCCGCACCGCGCCCTCGACGTTAAGTTGGCCTGCGCCCTGCTCCAGTGTGTTGAAGCCCGCGAGCGGTTGCGCCGTCATTTCCAGCACGGCTTTGACCATGTTCGGCGTCAGCTTCGGATTGCGCTGAATGATGAGCGCCGCCGCGCCCGCCACCGCCGGCGAAGCCATCGAAGTCCCCGACAGGTACATCATGCTGTGCGAATCTTTGTTTGACGCGGTCGTCACGTCGAGTTGCGGATTCTCTTTAATCAGAGAACTGTTGACGGCTTCGGCGGAGATAATCTTATTGCCGGGCGCGACGAGGTCTGGCTTGATGATGTTGTCGAAATGTTTTTTGCCGCTCTCGCCTTCCTCCGTGGAGCCGCGTGTCGGGCCGCGCGAACTGTAAGTCGCGACGCCGTCGTCGCTGCGCCCATCGCTGCCGAAGGTGTTGACCGCGCCGACCGTGATGACCGTCGGGTCTGTGCCGGGCGAGTGAATCGCGCCGTAAATTTTTCGCCCGCGCTCGTCCTTCCCGGAATTGCCCGCCGCCGCGACGACGACGATACCTTTCTTCCACGCGCGCTCCGCAGCCTTGCACAGAGGGTCTTTCGTGTACGAGTCCACGGCGACCGCGCCCATGCTGAAGTTCATCACGCGGATGTTGTATTCCGCGCGGTGCTTGATAATCCAGTGGATAGCGGCGAGCGCGTCGGAGGTCGAGCCGCTGCCGTCGTTGCCGAGCACGCGGACGTTGATGATGTTGGCTTGCGGAGCGATCCCTGTGTACGCGCCGTTGGCGACGTGCGAATTGCCAGCCGCAATCGCCGCGACGTGCGTGCCATGGCCGTATGCGTCATCGGTGATTTTCTTAGCGTCGCCGCTGTAAAAATTCACGCTGGCGACGATTCTCGATTTCAGATTATTCGGCGAACTCGTATCGAGGAAAGCGTGATGACTTTGACGGACGCCCGAATCGAGGATGGCGATGCCGATGCCGCGCCCGTCTATCTTGCCCGTCGCAGTCGTCCCGTAATTTCTGACGAGGCTCGCGCCCGTCGTCACTTCCAGATGGCCGGCCTGCTGCGTCGGTCTGTCAGGCGAGATGTATGCGACATCATCGCGCTGCGATAATTCTTCCAACTCGTCGCCGGGCACTTCCGCCGCGACGGCACTGACCTCTTGATATTTACCTCTGACCGAGCCTTTCCGACGGCCAATGTCGGAAGTTAATTCCGGCGAATCTTCGTCTTCCTTGTCGGAAGTGGTTTGGATGATGACGCGCACCGTATCTTTTTTCTTCGCCTTGTCCTTGAGATCGCCCGACATCTTCGACTTCACGGACTTCGAGTGCGCCGCTGCGACAACTGCGCGCGAAGACCACTGCAACGGAAGTCCGGCAATGCACAGGCACGAAAGGATGACGATGAGAAAGATGCTCTGGTGAGTTTTCTGTTTCTTCATAGCGACGTTCAACTGTCCGGCGTTCGCGCTCAACTTGCTGGCCGCGCTTCACCGTTCCGACTGACCCCTTGTGCGAAATATCAAAATGAAATTTTCGCCGCGCTTCCCAAGTGCAACGACCATGCCGCGCCTCAATTTGAGGCTTTTACTGTCTTTTACTGCCTTTTTGAGTCTAATCGTGTGAGGCGTCGCCTGACCGGAGAGGTCATCTTGAAATGTTTCGTTCAATCAAACTGAAAATGACTGACGAGCGAAAGGTGCTCTCGCGATTGACGGCGGGCGTGATTTGCCATACAAGCCTACTTGTTTTAACGAACGAATTTTTACTCACGGAGACAACAGACAAATGTTCAAAGAGTTCCGCGAATTTATCGCGCGCGGCAACGTCGTTGACCTCGCCATCGGCGTGATGATCGGCGCGGCCTTCGGCAAAATCGTGACTTCGCTGGTGGAAGGAGTTTTGATGCCGCCCATCGGCGTCGCGCTCGGCCCGGTGGATTTCTCCAATCTCTTCTACGTCCTCGATAAATCAAAGGGCATTCCAACTTCACTCGCCGACGCCAAAGCGAGAAGCGTCCCCGTCATCGCCTACGGGCAATTTTTCAACGACATCATCACGTTCCTCGTGATCGCGCTCGTCCTCTTCTTCGTCGTGCGCGCCGTCAATCGCATGTGGAGCAAACAGAACGCGGCGTCAGGTGAGCCGACGACGAAGACGTGCCCTTTTTGTCTCTCGACCATCCCGCTCAAGGCCACGCGCTGCAAGGACTGCACAATTGATTTACAAGCCGCCTGAGCGCCGCCTGCGAGAAAAAGAAAGGAGAAGGCAAAGCGCGACGGCCTTGTCTTCTCCTTAACTTGTTTTTAATTTCCAACCTGTCACGTCAGGCTGAGACGGCGGCTCCCGTCGTCGGCTGCGCGGGCTTCTTCTTCTCATCGCTAGCAAGGCGCGCGTGATAGAGGTCGGCCACTTGCTGCTCGTTGGATGCGAGGTCAACCTCGATGCGGTCGAAGACGGCGGCGGTCAGAGGGTCTGTGAAATTGTTAGTCAAGTTGAAAGCGTCAACGACGCCGGTCTGCAAATCGCCCATCGCGCGTTGCAAGAGCGCGGTGTCGTCGTTTGATTGCAGCCAACTCTTCAAAGTCGCCCACGCACCGCTGCCCGTCGCCTGAAAATCTTCCTTGCCACCGAGCGCGGACAGGCGTGTTTCGAGCATCTGAACGTGGCGACGCTTGTTCGTCACCACATCCTCAAATAGAGACTTGATGCCCGCGTCGGTCGCCTTCTCCGCGTAATGCTCGAAGGCCGTCAGCGCATAACGCTCGCCGCGAATCGCAGTGTTGATGCCGGCGACGATTTCATCTTTCCCCTGCCCGCCCCACTGCTCCGCCAGTTGCCACCATTCATCGGTTGTATCCTTCTCGTTCGGCAGCACGGTGTCTTTGATGCTCAAATTCAGATGGCGCAGGATGGCCACCGTGAAGTGCGACAAATCCGACGGGCGACGCGACGTGATGAGATTGCCGTCCTCGACGACCGGTGCGTTCTCGTAATTCGCGCCCGCGTTCTGCATGTCTTTGCGGATCGCGCGAAAGCCCGTCGCGCGCTTGCCCTTGAGCAGGTTGGCTTCGATGAGCAACTGCGGCCCGTGGCAGACGGCGGCGATGAGCTTGCCTCGCTCCGAAGCATCCTTGACGAAGCGCACGGTCTTCATGTTGGTACGCATCTTGTCGGGAGCTGCGCCGCCGGGAATGATGATGGCGTCGAAGTCTTCGGCGCGCGCGTCGGTCGTCGTCGCGTCAGCCGCGATGGAAAGTTTGCCCTGCTTGCCCGTGTACTTCTCGCTCAGGCGCGAGCCGAGCACGGTCACTTCCGCGCCCGCCTGCTGCAACGCCGCATAAGGTATTTGAAATTCGCTGTCCTCGACATCGTTCTCGATGAGGATGGCGACCTTCTTTGTCTGACTTTTTTCTGACATCTTTTTGCTCCTTTGATATTCATACAGAGACGAGCCGTGTCGCCGGCATCCCTGATTTTTATGTGTGTCTTTGAGAGAAAGAAGCGGCAAGCCGTATGCCAGCGCGGAGGCGCGACGACGGCAGCATTTAGCCGCACACGGCAATGAGAATCGCTCACAAACCCGTACAGACAGAGGGCGCGCGATGTTCGCTTACGTTACTTACTGCGGATTGCAAATGAATGTGACCGGAGATTAACCACAGAGGACACAGAGGCACAGAGGAAAGGCTGAGATTTGATTGTCTCCTCTACAATGCCTCTGTGCCCCTCTGTGTCCTCTGTGGTGAACATTCTTTCTCTCAACTCTCACTCAATCGCAAACCGCTATAATGGCGGTGGCGTGTTCGTTGACAACAAACCACGATCACGCAAAGACGCCGGGCAGCGTAAAGAAGCGTCACATCGTCATCGCAAACAACTATTCGGACGGAGAACGGCATATCGGAACGAAAGGGCGCGGCATCATCTTGCCGCGCCCTTCATTTTCGTAAGTCACGAGGTTGGTCAAACTTTACGACGCCGGACGCAGCAGGCCACGAAAGATTCCCTGCACGATGACCTGCGAGGCGTGGAGACGCAAAGGCGCAAGCTGCGAGTTGGCGGGACGCAATTCGATTTCCGGCCCGTGACGAAAGAGACGCTTGAGCGTCGCGCGGCTGTTGTCAACGAGGGCGACAACGATCTCTCCGTCGCGCGCTTCCGTCCGATTCTCGATGAGCGCGATGTCGCCGTCGCAGATGTGCTCGTCAATCATCGAGTCGCCTGCGACGCGCAGCGCATAGACGCGATTCGGTTTGACGCGACCGAGCAGGAAGCGCGGGATCGTCACCGTCTCGCGCTCGACCACCGTGTCAATCGGCGCGCCCGCCGCGATGCGTCCGAGCAGAGGCACTTCGCACGTCGCGGCCACGTCAACTTCCTCTTCCGGCACGCTCAAGCCGAAGCCGCCATCGGCGCGGCGGCGCGAGAGCAGTCCCTGACGCTCCAACGCTTCGATGTGTTTGGCGATAGTCGCCTTCGACGAGACGCGAAACTGTCTGGCGATTTGCGCGTAGGAAGGTTCGTAGCCGTGACGCTCGATGAAGCGCGTGATGTATTCGAGAATCTCTTTCTGTCTCTGCGTGCGTGGGTGCATGAATTCGCTCAACCTCTACGGGTGAAGCCGACGCTCGTTTGAGTATCGCGTCGGAATGCCTTGGGGGGGCGAGATGGATTCTATGTGCGCGCGAACGAAAGCGTCAAGTTAAACGATGAATGCCGCAGTGATGAGTGAAAGAAAAATAGCTCTGCCATAAATTCATCACTCATCATTCCGCATTCATCATTCACTTTATCGAGTAGCGCGCGAGCGTGTTGGGAAAGATGATGACGCCGGTCGGCACGTCGGCGAGGTTGAGCTTGTTGCTGCCCGTCAAGAAATCTTTAGCCTTCAAACCATAGACGGCTTCGTTGAGATTGTTATCAGGGTTGATGATCGCGCCCTTCAATTCGAGGCCGGCGAAGAGTCCCTTGCTGCGCGAGTAAGAGAGGATGCCCGCGTCGAGCGTAAGATTCGTCGTCGCGCTGGCTGCGCGCCCGACGGGGCCAGCCGCCGCGCTCGCTTCGCCTCCGATTTCGAGCTTGTCTTCAAGCAGTCCCTTCAAAGCGTCTTCGTTCATAAACAGCAGCACGAAGTCAGTCTTCGACGCGCCGATTTGCGGGCCGATGCTGACGCCGCCCATCTTGAAAAAGGCAGGCGCGCTCCATCCGCCCGTGATGCGCCGGCTGATGATGCCGCTGCCGCCACGACCGCCGATGCCGAGTCCCGCTTTCAGGACGCCGGGAAAGACGGCGACGGCTTCGGCCTTCGCGAGCAACTCTTTCGGAATCGAGCGATCCGGCGTGTCCATGATTTGATCGAAGACGCGCGACGCGCTCTCGGCCTTCTTCGCGGCCTCCTTTAATTGCTTCGCGCTCGCGTGCGAGACGGGCTTGACGGCGCGGCGCTGTCTCTCAGTCTGCTGCGCCGGCTGCTCCTGTGCGTTCGCGAAGATTTGCGCCGCCGTCGCGCTGATGACGACGACGAGCGCAACGGCAAGCAACATGATTCTCTGCATCGAAAATTTCATCCGATCTCCTTCAATTTTTTTAACGAAGCGCGGACGCCCCCGCATCAATCTCGCGCACGAGCATCCGCGCCGTCTCTTTTAACTTCATCCCGACACAGGCTGTCTAGCGTTTTGAATAGCGACTGAGCGCGAGAGGCAACACGCGCACCATCGTCGGCACGGGCGCATCTTCGCGGCTCGCGATCAACTCCGCAGCCTTCTTGCCGTAAAAAGCTTCGTTGAGATCGTTGTCGGGCGTAATCGCGACGCCCTTCAAAGAGACGCCGAGAAAAGCTCCTTTGCTGCGCGAGTATGTCAGGATGCCCGCGCTCAACTTCGCGTCGGTGCTCGCGCCCGCCGTGCGCCCGACGGGGCCGGCGGCGGCCTCCGCTTCTCCGCCGATTTCAAACTTATCTTCCGTCAAACCTTTGAGCGCGCCCTCGTTCATCAACAGCAAAACGTAGTCGGTCGAGGAGCCGCCGATCTGCGCGCCGAAACTGCCGCCCGTCATGTTGTAAAAAACGGGCGCGCTCCAGCCGCGATTGACGAGGCGGCGGCTGATGACGCAATCGCCGTTGCGACCGCCGACGATGAAAGCGGCCTTGAGGACGCCGGGACAGATGACGACGGCCTCCGCTCCGTCAATCAAATCGCGCGGGATCGCCTTGTCCGGCACGGCCATCACTTGATTGAGAACCTGCGCCGCGCTGTTCGAGTGGCGCGCGGCATCGCCTGCCCTCTTGCGGACGATCTTCGTCACCTTCGTCGTCTTCGTCTTTTGCGCCACCGCCTGAGCCGGTGACGGCGTCAGACACACCATCGCCAGCGCGAGACAGAACGCGGGCGCGATTGTTCGCTGCCAGAATAATTTCATGCTCTTTTTGCTCCTTACTCTTTGAGACGTGCCGGATGCGAGCGACAGAAATTCAAGGAAGAGATGCGCTCGCTCGTCGCTCCGGTTTGATGCGAAGGGGATAGATTGATTATGCCATGCAGACGGCTCAAGACGCACATCGCGCGTGCGAATATTGACGAGAGGCAAGCTTCGCACGCGCATTTCGGGACATGTATAAAAGATTCGGGGACGCAAGGATTAACTCCTCGCGTCCCCGACCTTTGTCTTTCAAATACGCAAGTCAGCGCTTGTGCGTTTTAGTGCGCTTACCGCTCGCGCTGTGGTGTTCAGCATGGCAGCAGCTTGCGCCTTCACTGCAACAGCTTGCGCCTTCGCTACAACAACTCGCACCGTCCTGCCCGCCCTTCCTGACGCAGCAACTATCGGCTTTGTGTTGTGTGTTGGATGGTGCGCCGCTGCCACTGCTGTTGGCGGCGTAAACTGTGCCCGTCAGACTGAGCAGACAGCCGAGCGCGAGAACTTTAATGGATTTCATCTGTGTCGTCTCCTGATTTATGCTAGGTGTCGAGACTGTGCCGGTGAACCGTCACCGGTGCGCTTTTATCTCAACACTTCTTAAATCAGGAACACACAACAACGGAGGCGTGTGCTTCCCTTATCGGGCACGCGCTGCCGACCGGGAGGTCTGGCAGCTTTTATCATCTGCGGCATGGACAACGACATCCGACTCGCGTTGGCGGCGGCGGGCGCGTTGACGAATCGAGTCTTGCCGGCATGTTCGGCGGTCTGTCCTGCCAGCGGGCAGCAATTCATCTGAACGGGCATCGGCGCAAGCGTCTCGACCGAAGCGGTAGCAACACGAGCGACTCCAGCGTGATGGCAGCAATGTTCGCCGGCGGGAGGCATCGGGCATGAATCAGTCTCCGCTTGATTTTCCGATTTGATACTCTGACCGTCCGACTCAACGGCGGGCGCGCCGAAGACAACCGTCCTGCAACCCAACAGGCATCCCACGCCACCGAGCCAGAGAACGCACACGATGGCCCTCAGGCGACGAAACAATTCGCTTCTCCGAGACTTGATTTGTGTGCGCGTCGCTTTCATCGTTGACGATAGTAGCCCCGCTCTGTATGCCGTGTCCAGCAAGTCAAAGCGCGAGCGAGACACGCGCGCGGACGAGCACATTGGCGAGCATGGCATTGAAGATAAGGATAGCGGCGAGGCACGGATTTGACCGTCCGGCGAAAACAGTGCGACGATACGTGCGTTGATACCACACGAAAATTTACGTTGAGAGGATAAAGCCAGATGTCTATTGATAAGGACAAAATCGTCACGCAGGAAGAGACCGGCGAAGTCGCGCCGATGGACGAAGTGCAGGAGCGCGTTGATGCAGAGATGAAGAGCATCGAAGGCCGCGCCAAAGAAACTGTCGCACAGGGAATGGGGAATGAAGAGCAAGAGCGCGAGGGACGCGAGTTGAAAGAGGAAGGCAAACGCGAACTCGAAGAACAACGCGACAAACAGTAGAACGGCGAGAGGCGGCGCACACTCTTGAGAATGTGCGCCGCCTCTTACGTCTGTCGCATAAATCTATCAGACGCCTCAACGCCTTGTCAGTCGCCGTTCGTCTCTTTTGCTCTGTCAATCGCCGCGCGAATCATCGCCGGAACGGTTTCGGCATAACCGAGATAATGCGCGACCACGCGACCGCCCGGGGCGATGACGAAAGTCTGCGGGATGCTGTAGTTGCCGCGCATCAGTGCGACCGCCACATCCCTCCCCGCCCAGCCGACGCGATAGTTAATCTTGTACGCCTTCACAAAGTCTTGAACTTTCTGCCCGTCGCTCTGCGGGTCTTCGGTCGTCAAACCGATCACCTCCACGCCCTTCGCGCCGTAGTCCGCGTTCAATTCCACGAGATGCGGAATCTCTGCCTTGCAGGGGCCGCACCACGTCGCCCACAAATCGAGCACAACCACTCTGTCTTGATAATCCGAGAGCTTGAAAGTCTGGCCTGTAGTGTCCGTAATCTCCGCGTTCATCACATCCGGCGCAAGCATGTCAGCGGCGACCGTGCCGTTGGCCGGCGGCGGTGGCGTCTGACGCGAAGGCGATGACGAAGAGATGGTGACCTTCGGCTTGTTTGCGCTGTTCGCCGTCTCCGTCGAGATGTCGTTGGACGTGCAACTGGAAGCGACGACGAGCGTGAGCGTCGCGGCCAGAACGGTCAGCATCAGACGCGGAACAGTCCAGAACTTTTTTCGAGTTGAAATCAATTTGTTGAAAATCATGTCGGCGAATTTCCTTTGTCTGTCAAAAAGCTTTTGAATCAAAGCGTCAAAACTTCTTCGTGCCCGCGCGTAAATTCTAATTTACATACATCAGATGCGCCGTTCCGGTTTAAGGCACGCCGGCGCGCACGAGACGAAAGCCGAGCGTCGGGTCGCGCACGTCCTTCGCCGTCCAATTTCGCGCGCTCGACGTAATCGGCGTGTCGCCGTCCGGCTTGCTTTTGTACGAGCCGCCGCGCGTGACCACTTTTTCACGGGCGTCGGCGGAGAGCGTCGTGCTGCTGTTGCCCGTGTAGATGGCGGCTGGCGAACTCGTCCACTCCCATACGTTGCCGATCATATCCTGGACGCCCTGAGCGGTCGCGCCTGTAGGGAATGACCCGACCGGCTTCACGGACTCACCGGACAAATTGGCGCGTCCCGCTTCCCAAGTCTCGCCCCACGGGAACATTCGCGCCACATCGTTGCTCCCGCCGCGCGCGGCATACTCCCACTCCGCTTCGGTCGGCAGTCGAAACTCCGCGCCGTCCCGGCTTGAACGCCAGGCAGCGAACGCCTGCACGTCATCAAACGAGACGCTTCTGACGGGCAGAGTCTCTTCGCCGGTCTTCAGAGTGCCGCCCTCCCAGACAGGTGGCGGCGCGTGCCCCGTCGCTTTCACGAATTCCGCATACTCCGCGTTCGTCACTTCCGTCTTATCAATCGCGAATGCTTTGACGGCGACGGCGTGTGCCGGCCACTGGCTATACACCCAGCCCAGATAAGTTGCCGAGAACTGAGACGAGGAGGCGGGCACGCCCTTGCGCCCCATCATAAAAGTGCCGCCGGGCAACGTCACCAGTTCGGGCTGCGTTGTCGTTGGCTTGACGTTCGGTTTGACGCCCGCGTTCGTGTTTGTGCCCGCGACGGAATTAATGTTGGGCGCGACGTTCGTATTCGCCGCGCTGCCAAAAAATCCCGCGCGATAAGCCAAGAACCCGCCAACGCCCGCCAGCAGCGCGAGCAAGACGACTGCGCCCAGCACGATTAAGACTGTGCGCGAAGATGACGACGGCGGCGCAACGTTAGCGACATTGGCGACGGACGACGTTTGAGAAACAGGCGTTGACGAATCGCGCCTGGCGGACTGCACGCGCGAAGCGGAGGACGCATCCTGCGCGGCCTGTCGTTCGAGCGCGGCCTGTCGCTCAAGCTCTGCTTTTTGCGCGGCGGCAATGGCGGCAGCGCGTTTCTCTTCCTCAAGACGCGCGAGATTTTCCGCCTCTCGCCTTTGACGCTCCGCCGCTTCATTGCGCGCACGCTCATCCGCTTCACGCCGCTCGCGCTCCAACGTTTGGAGACGTGCCTGTTCCTCGGCTTCAAGCCGCGCTTGGACGGCCTGTTGGCGTTCCGCCTCCGCGCGTCTCGCTAATTCTGCCGCCGCCGCGCGCTGCTCTGTCTCCTCTGCTTCTCTTCTTTCCCTTTCGGCGGCCTCGCGCTGCTGTCGCTCTTCGAGCGCGCGCTGCGCGCTCTCTGCGGCCTCTCGCTCTTCTTTCTCAAGAGCCTCTCGTTGCGCTTGCTCCTTCGCCTCTCGCTCTCGCCGTTGCTCGGCGGCAAAACGCGCTGCCTCAGCCTCGCGTTGCTTTCTCTCTTCCGCCTCTCGTTGCGCTTTCTCTTCCGCTTCGTGACGTTCTCGCGCTTCCGTTTCGCTTCGCTCGCGCTCGACAGCCTCTTCTCGCTGGCGTTGTTCCTCGACTTGCGCGAGACGCGCGGACTCTTCCGCGTCCGCCTGCACCGGCCCGCTTCCTTCAGCGAGGCGCGTCCACTCGCTCGCGTCATCCGACTGCACGACGCCTGTGCGTCCCGCCTGTTGTCGGGCGGTGTCGCTCGCCACGACGGGCGCGCTCTGCTGCGGCTCGTTGGCAGGGCTTGAAATGCTCGCGGCGTTCGACTCTTCCCCGATTGCCGCGCCTCCCGTCTCCACGACAGGCAAGCTCGCGACCGTGACAGAGCCGACGGGCGGCGTGGGCGCAGACGACTCCTCACTCTTCGCTGGTGCTTGACGACGAAGCTCTTCCAGCGTCTCGTCCTGTCCGATCTGAATCGTGCGCGCGCCCAGCTCTGCCGTTGCCGCCTCGGCATTGATGGCGTCGAGGGCGGCGCGTAACTCGTCCATGAACTCGGCGACCGAAGCCGGACGATGCTCCGCTTCCTTCTCAAGCGTGTGACGGACGGCGGCCTCGACCGCCGGCGGCACGGACACGCCGCGCTCGGACAGAGGCGCGGGCGGGTCTATCAAATGCTTCTTCATAATCGCGGGGACTGAGCCGCCGCGAAACGGCACATCGCCCGCGAGCATCTGGTAGAGGATGATGCCGAGACTGTAGATGTCCGCACGCACGTCAACCTCTTCATCGCTCCACTGTTCGGGAGCCATGTAGAAGGGCGAACCCATCATCCCTTGTGTCTGCGCGGCGACGAACGAGCCGAGCAAATCGCCCGACTTGATTTTCGCCAGACCGAAGTCGAGCACCTTGACGCCTTCGCTCAAAGGACGCCCGCTCTGCAAGATGATGTTGAGCGGTTTCAGATCGCGATGGACGATGCCGTACTCGTGCGCCGCGCTGACGCCCGCACAGACGGCGAGCATGATTTCCAAAGCGCGCGCGGGCGCGAGACGTTTTTCGCGTTGCAGGATTTCGTGGAGCGAAGGCCCCTCGATAAATTCCATGACGAGGAACGGCATCGTCCCGTTGACGATGCCGAAGTCCGTCACGCGAATCGTGTTTTGATGGTGGACGGCGGCGGCGGCCATCGCCTCTTGACGGAAGCGCGTCGTCAGCGAGGGGTCGTTGCCGACGAGGTCTGGCAGGATGACTTTAATCGCGAGTTGAGTTTTAAGGAAGATGTGGCGTGCCTTGAAGACGATGCCCATCCCGCCCTGTCCGAGTCGCTTCTCAAGTTGATAACGACCGTCCAGCACTGGCTCGCCCGCAATCGTGGATTTCAGGAGATCACCGTCGCTCGGACAGTGATTGACGTGATCGGGGAAACAGCGGCTACAGGCCGGACACTCTTTCATCTGATGGTTTCAACAACCGCTTGCGACTCGTGCGATTATAAAGACAGCGACGGTTCGGACGTGCGAAAAAATTCTAACAACACAAGTTAGTTGAGGCAAGGCAGTCAACAAACGAAGCGCGACGGCAACACAAACATGCATTGTGCAGTAGCCTGCTTGTGAGGCTTATAGCGGTTTGCGAATGAGTGCGGGTTGAGTGAAAGAATTATCACCACAGAGGACACAGAGAGACACAGAGGAAAGAGAGAGGGTTGATTGTCTGCTCTGTAATGCCTCTGTGCTCCTCCGTGTCCTCTGTGGTCAATGTCTGGTCGCATTCATTTGCTACCCGCAGTAATGAAGAAAGAAAGAATAAGCACGACCATCTTTCAACAATCGCGCTTTCATTCTTCATCTCGACTTTACTTAACGACGATGTTGACGAGACGTTTGGGCACGACGATGACCTTGACTATCTGCTTGCCCTCCGTCCAGCCGCGCACCTTCTCGTCGGCGAGAGCTGCCGCGCGCAACTCTTCCTCCGACGCTTCCGCGCTCGCGAGCAGTCGCCCGCGCAGCTTGCCGTTGACCTGCACGGGAATCTCCAACTCGTCCTTGCGCGCCAACTCTTCGATGAGTTGCGGCCAACGCGCGCTGAGGATGCCGCCCCCTTCATCGTCATTGCGCCGGAGCGACGCCCACATCTCTTCCGCGACGTGCGGCGTAAACGGCGCGAGCATCAAGATCAGCGACTCCAGAGCCTCGCGCACGGCGTAGCTGTCGGCGCGCGTCGCGTCCCGCGACGCGGAGGGGAAATCGCCAATCGCGTTCGACAACTCCATCAGAGCGGCGACGCTCGTGTTGAAGTGCAGACGCTCGAAGTCGTCCGTCACGCGCTCAATCGCGCGATGCGTCTCGTGCCGCAACTTGCGCGCGTCGGCGGAAAATTCTTCTCCGGCTGGCGCATCCTTCGTCACGTCGCGCAAAGTATCACGCCAGCGAAAGACGGTGTTATAGACGCGACGCAAAAATCTGACCGCGCCGTCAATGCCCGTCTCCTGCCAGCGCAACTCGTTCTCCGGCGGCGCGGCGAAGAGGACAAACAGCCGCACGGCATCCGCCCCGTAAGCCGTGATCATGTCGTCCGGGTCAACGCCGTTGCCGAGCGACTTTGACATGCGCTTCCACTCGCTCGTGCCTTCGACGAGATTCGTGACCATGCCCTGCGTCATCAATTTTTTGACCGGCTCGCCAAACGAGATGAGACCGATGTCGCGCATCATCTTCGTCCAGAAGCGCGTGTACAGCAGGTGCATGACGGCGTGGTCTATGCCGCCGACGTACTGATCAACCGGCGTCCAGTAAGCGATCTTCTGCTTATCGAACGGCGCGGCATCGTTATGCGGGTCGCAGTAGCGAAAGTAGTACCACGACGAATCAATGAACGTGTCCATCGTGTCCGTCTCGCGCTTGGCCGCGCCCGCGCACTTCGGACAACTAACGTTGACGAACTCCGCGACGCCCGCCAGAGGCGACTCGCCCGCGCCCGTGAACTCCGCGCGCGACGGCAGCACGACCGGCAAATCTTTCTCCGGCACGGGCACTGTGCCGCAACTCGCGCAGTAGATCATCGGAATCGGCGCGCCCCAGAAACGCTGGCGCGAGATGCCCCAGTCGCGCAGGCGATACGTGACGGCAGGCTCGCCGAAATTTTTCTCGCGCGCGAAATCGCTCATCTCGCGCATCGCATCCGCCGAGAGTTTGCCGCTCCAGTCGCCGGAGTTGACGAGGATGCCATAGTCCGTGAAGGCGTGCGGCATCGCGATTGACTGATCCAACTGTTCTTCATCGTGCGGGATTTGTTCCTGCTCGTGCGAGATGCGCTCGATGACGCGACGAACCGGCAAGCTGTATTTCTGCGCGAACTCGAAGTCGCGCTCGTCGTGCGCCGGGACGGACATCACCGCGCCCGTGCCGTACTCCATCAGCACGTAGTTCGCCGCCCACACGGAAATCTGCTCGCCGCTAAAAGGATTGACGGCGAACAGACCCGTATTGATGCCCTCTTTCTCTTCCTCCTCGCCCGGAGCCTTCGGCGCGGCGGCGCGCACGCGGTCGGCAAAGCGCGCTACGTCTTCTTTCAACGGCGCGTGTTGGATCAAAGGATGGTCGGGCGCGAGCACGATGGCAGTCGCGCCGTAGATGGTGTCTATGCGCGTCGTGAAGACGCGGACGCGCGCGTCCACATCCTTGATTTGGAAATCAACGTATGCGCCCGTGCTTCTGCCGATCCAGTTGCGCTGCATCGTCAGGACGCGCTCCGGCCAGCCCGCCTCGATCTCGCGCATGTCATCGAGCAACTGTTCGGCGTACTTCGTGATGCGGATGAACCACTGCGCGATCTCGCGCTTCTCGACGCTCGCGCCGCAACGCCAGCAGACGCCGCCCGACGACTGCTCGTTCGACAAGACGGTCTGTTCCTGCGGACACCAGTTGACCGGCGACATTTTTTTGTACACCAATCCATGCTCGTGCATCTTCAGGAAGAACCATTGATCCCAGCGATAATAATCCGGGCGATGCGCGGCGATCTCGCGTCGCCAGTCGTAGCTGACGCCCATCCGTTTGAGTTGCCCGCGCATGTGCGCGATGTTTTCTTCCGTCCATTCGAGCGGCATAATCCCGCGCTTAATCGCCGCCTGTTCCGCCGGCTGGCCGAAGCTGTCCCACCCAATCGGGTGCAGCACGTTGAAGCCGCGCAGACGCTTGTACCAAGACAGCGCGTCGCCGATTGAATAATTCCTGACGTGTCCCATGTGCAAAAAGCCCGACGGGTACGGCAGCATTTCCAGACAATAAAAAGGCTCGCGCGTGTCGTCCGGCTCGACCTCGAACGCGCCCGTCTCAGCCCAATGCTTCTGCCACTTCTCTTCGATCTTTTCGGGAAAATATTTTTCGTCCATCATTCTCACACCTTTCCAAACATTGACGGTTGAAACACTAACAGCCCGCGCGAAACTTTCTCAAGCATCGTCGCCGGCCACACAAATTTTTAAGTTGATCTTGCTTCGCGGAAGCGTCGTCGCCGCGTCGCCGACCGTGCGCGCAACCTGTAGAGTTACGCGAGGCCGTCGAGCGGCACCGTAAGGAGGAGTTTGACTGGCTGTTGAAAATGTCTCATGTCGTTCGCATTCATCGCATCGGAAACTGCCGGCAGTGTAGCGCATGTGCAGACCGCCGAACAAGACGCCGCCCTCGACGACGAAGACCTTCTACGTCCGCATCATCACGATGGACGATAAAGGCCGCGTCGGCGGCGCGCCCTCGCTGTCGGTGCGTGTGGGCGGCACGGGCGCGTTAACCCGTTAGCCCGACCCCGAAACCTTCCGCGCATAAAGCGCAAGAGCCGCCGTGATGATTCCAGAGATCACACGGCGGCTCTCTCTTTTTCTGAACCTGTTAGAGATGCCAGTCCCCGCTTAAGCCAGCAGCCCGCACGGGTAGGGTGCGGCCTTAGATGTCAGCGGTTTTGCTCGCGCCATGAAGGACAGTCGCGAGCGGCTCTCGACAAGCGGGACGGTTGTTTTTAGCGGCAATTAAAGGCTTTTCCTCGTTAGCGTGCCTGTGGGCAGCAGCGTTCGGCGGAGGCTTAAGGGGCGGCGAAAAGTTGCTACCCAAGCGGGCGGCGCGCGTCCGCAGGCGTTGCGACTATTTTGATGACGGCAGACGAGACTAACTTTGATAGAGGAGATCGAGAGATGAAAACGCAATCGAACACAACAACACGCACACGCCGTATGGTCAGTCTCGTACTGGCTTTAATCGGCATGATGTTTCTCTTCGCGGCGACGGCGCAGGCAAGCACCTACACCGTCATCAGCGCTGACGACGTTGCTAGCGGTGGTGGCTGTGGCGTCAATCATTGCTCGCTGCGTGAAGCGATCACCGCCTCGAATGTTCATCCGGGCGCAGATACCATCACCTTCAACATTCCTTTCTCCGGTGTGCAGACGATCATCCCTGCGACGCCGTTACCGGCTATCACTGACACCGTCACCATTGACGGCTACACGCAAGCAGGCGCGAAAGCCAACACGCTGGCTGTGGGAGACGACGCGGTGTTCATGATTGAGATCAACGGGGCGGCGGACAACAGTGTCAGCTCCTCCATCTTTTTTCTTGCAGCGCCGAACTGCACCATTCGCGGGCTGGCGCTCAATCGCTCGAAGGACTACGGGATTTACGTCAACAGCAACGGCAATCTCATTACGGGCAACTTTATCGGCACCGACCCGACCGGCGTATTCGCGCAACCGAACGGTGTGAGCGGAATTTACATTTCCGGCGTAAGCAACAACGTGATCGGCGGCATCAGCCCGTCGGCGCGCAATCTCATCTCCGGCAATACCTACCCCATCAACACCGGGGCGGGCATTGAGATTTTTAAGAACACCGCGACGAACAACAAGATACAGGGCAACTACATCGGTACGGGCGCGACCGGCATCGGCGCACTCGCGAACCATCAGATCGGCATCTACATGCAAGCAGGAACGCACGGCAACATCGTCGGCGGCACGACGGCGGGCGCAGGCAATGTGATCTCCGGCAACTCTCAGGACGGTGTGGAGATTGTTGATTCATCTTCGAACGTCATCGAAGGCAACCTCATCGGCATGAGGGCGGATGGATTTGATTTCACTGTCCCTAATAACTATGGCATCGCTATCATCGGAGCTTCCAACGCCAACAAGATCGGCGACGCCGTCGCGAACGCGGGCAACGTCATTTCAGGTAACACGCAATCCGGCATCCTCTTCTATGGAGGCAACAGCGGCAACCCGACGCTCAATGAAGTATTCAACAACTTCATCGGCACGCAAGCCGACGGTGCGAGCGATATCGGCAACGGCACGAACGGCGTCGAGTTAAGTAACGGCGCGACCGGCAACTACATCGGCAGCTTCACCACCGGCGCGGCGAACGTCATCGCCTTCAATGGCGTCGCTCCGAATTTCGGCGGCAGCGGCGTCAGAGTGCTGAAGGATGCTGGAACCGGCAACAGCATCAACGGCAACTCCATCCACCACAATCACGATCTGGGGATTGATCTCGAAGCGCCCGCCGACACGAGCAACCAGAGACTCACGCCCAACGATTTGAACGACGCGGACACGGGCGCGAACAGTTTGCAAAACTTCCCCGTCATTACTTCCGCCGTCAGCAGCAACGGCACGACGACGATCACCGGCACGCTCAACAGCACAGCCAACGAGCCGTTCCGCATCGAGTTTTTCGCCAGCCCCGATTGCAGCGCTTCCGGCAACGGCGAAGGCAAAACCTTCCTCGGCTCAACCAACGTCACGACGAGCGGCAACAATGCGGCCTTCAACGCCAGCTTCCCCGGCTTCACCCTCAACCAGTTCGTCACCGCCACCGCGACCGACCTAGGCCCGCTCAACACCTCCGAGTTTTCGCAGTGCATGCAAGTCGCAGCGCCGGGGCAGGGGGGACCGGGCAGCTTTACATTAGCCGCCGGTTATAGCGTCAATGAACAGGGCGGGATGGCAACCATCACCGTGACGCGCTCCGGTGGTTCGAGCGGCGCAGTTTCTGTGCATTACGCGACTTCAGACGGCACGGCGAAGGCTGGTTCCGACTACACCGCGACGAGCGGCACGCTCCAGTTCGCTAACGGCGTGACGACCGCGACGTTCACCATTCCTCTCAACGATGATTCGGTGTTTGAAGGCAACGAAACCGTCAACCTCGCGCTCTCGAACCCGCAGGGCGGCGCGACGCTCGGCAATCAAAGCGCCAGCGTCCTGACGATCATTGACAACGAGCAGCAGCCCGCCATCGCGATCAGCGACTCGATAGACCCGGAAGATAATAGCGGCTCCGATAGTGCCTTCTTCAACGTCACACTCTCGAACGCCAGCACGCAGCCGGTCACCGTCGCCTACGCGACCGCAGACGGCACGGCGACGAGCGGCAGCGGCGACTATCAAGCGCAGAGCGGCACGCTCACCTTCGCCCCCGGCGAAGTCAGCAAATCAATCCTCGTCGCTATCAACGGCGATACGACGCCGGAGCCTGACGAAACATACTTCGTCAATCTCTCGAACCCCGTCAACGCCAACATCAATAGAGCGCAGGGCACCGGCGTCATCATCAACGACGACGTTGCGCCAACACCGACGCCTTCTCCCACGCCGACGCCCGGAGGCGGCACGACGACTGTCCAGTTCAGCGTGTCGAACTACGACGCGCAGGAGTCTGCAAACGTCGCGACCATCACCGTCAAGCGCACCGGCGACCTCTCGCAACGCTCCTCCGTTGACTACGCCACCACCGACATCAACGCCTCCGAGCGCGGCGACTACACCACGAGCTTGGGCACGCTCTACTTCGCGCCCGGCGAGACGCAGAAGATTTTCGACGTGCTTTTAACCGATGACGCCTACACCGAAGCCGACGAGCAGGTCCAACTCACGCTCTCGAACCCGACCGGCGGCAGCACGCAACTCGGCAATCTCTCGACGGCGACCTTGACCATTCTCGCCAACGACAGCGTGCCCTCGAATCTCAATCCGGCGGACGACGCGCAATCGTTCGTCCGCCAGCACTATCACGACTTCCTCAACCGCGAGCCTGATGCTGCGGGCTTGCAGTTCTGGACGAACGAAATCGCCAGTTGCGGCGCGAATGCGGACTGCACAAGCGCGAAGCGCGAGAGCGTCTCGGCGGCGTTCTTCCTCTCGATAGAGTTTCAGCAGACGGGCTACCTCGTGACACGCTTCAATCTCGCCTCTTACGGCAAGATGCCGCGCTACCGAGAGTTCCTGCGCGACACGCAAGCCATCGGGCGCGGCGTGGTGGTCGGTCAGGGCAACTGGCAGGTCAAGCTCGAAGCGAACAAGCAAGCGCTCGCAGACCGTTGGGTGGTGAGGCCGGAGTTCGTCGCCGCGTTTGGTGCGATGACGGACGCGCAATACGTTGACGCGCTGTTCGCCAACGCCGGAGTCCAGCCGACGCCAGCCGAACGCGACGCGCTCGTCAACCGCCTGCAAAGCCAGAGTGAGACGCGCGCCACCGTGCTGCGCCAAGTGGCCGAGCACAGTGGAGTCGTGGCGAAAGCCTACGCGCCTTCATTCGTGCTCATGCAATACGTCGGCTATCTGCGCCGCAACGCGGACGACGCGCCGGATGTGGACATGAGCGGTTATAACTTCTGGCTCACGAAGTTGAATCAGTTCGGCGGCGACTACCAGAAGTCGCAGATGGTCAAGGCATTTATCGTCTCGACCGAGTTCAGGCAAAGATTCGGCCTTCAGTAAGGTCGGAGTTCCGTCAAAAGAAAACCACAGAGGGCGCGAAGACAAGTTACCGTCTTCGCGCCCTCTGTGGCCTTGATAATGGCCGTCGTTGTCAAGGCTTTCCTATTTGTAGTAGTGGGTCAGTTTGAAAAATAGCTCGTTGTGCGACAATAACTTGCAGACCAAACTGACCCACTACTCTATTTGTGAGTCAGGCGATTGCCGGCTCACCATTACCGATTATTTGACCGTGTACGTCTCTTTTTCCTGACCGAGAAAATCCTTGCTCACCGTCTTTGAGATTAGTCCCGCGTGTTCGAGTTCGTAATAGGCGCGCTTGACTTCGCCTTTGTCCACCGCCGCCTCCGCCGTCGAAATTTTCTTCGCCAGCACGCCCGGCGCGGGCAGCGTGTCGCCGGACTTGACCGCCCCCTCTTTGATGCGCGCCGCGATTTCATCACGCACCTGCAAATAGACCGGGCCTGCCGCGCGATCTTTCAACTGGATTTCCATCAAAGTCTTGTTCCCCTCTGACTGAAACGTCGTTCGTGAATTTATTTTCGAGTCAATGCTTTTCCACTTCTTCCATCAGACGCAGCACGTTGCCGCCTAAGATTTTTCCCAAGTCGTCTTCATTGTAGCCGCGTCGCAGCAACTCTGCTGAAAGATTGGGAAGCTCCGCGACGCTTGAGAGTCCCTGCGGGACGGCCTGGATGCCGTCGAAGTCCGAGCCTAAGCCGACGTGATTGACGCCGACGAGGCGAATGATGTGCTCGATGTGGTCGGCGACGCGGGCGAGCGGGACGGGCGGCAGTCGCGCGGCATATTCGCGCTCGCGCTCGCGGTCGCGGGCGATGCGTTTGATGGAGCCGCGTCCCGTCGCGCTATCTCCCGCCGCATCCACGAGCGGGGCGATTTCTTCGTCCAGCGCGTCTTTCAATTTTTTCCAGCCCGGCTCGATGAACGCGGGATAAAAAACCGCGCAGACCACGCCGCCCGTTTTGGCGATGGCGCGAATCATGTCGTCCGTCAGATTGCGCGGCACATCACAGATGGCGCGGCAGTTCGAGTGCGTGGCGATGACGGGCTTCGCGGAAGTTTCAACGACATCCCAGAAAGTTTTGTCGGAGACGTGCGACACGTCAACCATCATGCCGAGACGATTCAACTCGCGCACTACACGCCGCCCGAAATCATTCAGGCCGCGCGTCTGTCCCGCGTCGTCGCCGGAGGAACCGGCCCAACTGAGGCTGTGCGTCCACGTCAGCGTCAGGTAGCGCACGCCCATTTGAAAGTAACGCTCGACGTTTTCCAGTTTCTCATCAATCGGGTAGCCGCCTTCGAGTCCCAAAAGCGCGGAGAGTTTGCCCGCGCCCGCCGCGCGACGAATGTCTGCGGCGGTCGTGGCGAGCGTCCACGTCTCCGGGTGTTTGACGGCGAGCGCGCGCACCGCAGCGATTTGTTCATCGGCGCGACGGATGGCCGTCTCGCCGCCCGCGCCGTAAAATTCTGGCTCGACCCAGATGGAGAAAAACTGCGCGTCGAGTTTCCCCTCGCGCATCCGCACGGCGTCGAGGTGCGTCGTCGTCAGGCGCATGTTGATGTCCGCGCCCTCGTCGAGCATGAACTGCACTGTGTCGGCGTGCATGTCTATCGTGATGTGCATTTCGTCAACCTCTGCCCTGTCCCGCGCGCAACCCTTTCAAGCAAGACTTCTTTAACTGAAAACTTGGAGCCGGTCAAACAACGCTCCTTTTGTTTGAGGATGAAAGCGTCCGGCGTGGCCTCCCTTGCCAACGGCGGCGCGTCTGCGCTATCGTGCAATACCTTAAACAATCGCGTGCCACAGTCTTCGGAGTCGAGTTAGTTTCCGTCAGTTTTAGTATCCGCCCCCATGCAAGTACAGGCGATGCCTCAAGCTTTCGCCGATGCCAGTTTCGGAGTGCGTAATTCCAGTGTGAAGGAGTCGAGAAATATGTTTGCAGACGACGCGAGGAAGAAAGACGTGAAGACGCCGACCATCGTTTCGGAAGTCTGGCACAACGGAGAATTCATCAAGTGGGACGACGCGCGCATCCACGTCATGTCACACGTCATACACTACGGTTCGAGCGTCTTCGAGGGCATCCGTTGCTACAAAACCAAGCGCGGCCCCGCCGTCTTTCGCCTGCGCGAACACATGCAGCGTCTCGTCAACTCCGCCAAAATTTACCGCATGGAGCACGAGTGGACGGTCGAGCAATTCACTGACGCGACCGTCGAACTCATCGCGCGTAGCAGCATCGAGCAGTGTTATATCCGTCCGATTATTTTCCGCACGCTGGACGAAGCGCGTCCCGCGTTCGGCGTCAACCCGTTCCCGAATCCGCTGACCTGCTACATCGGCGCGTGGGACTGGGGCAAATATCTCGGCGACGAGGCGATTGAGCGCGGCGTGGATGCGTGCGTCTCTTCATGGAATCGTCTGACACCGAACTCGATGCCGGCGATGGCGAAGTCGGGCGCGAACTACATGAACTCGCAGCTCATCAAGATGGAAGCGATCACGAACGGTTACGCCGAGGGCATCGCGCTTGATGATCGCGGCTTCGTCTCGGAAGGCTCCGGCGAAAATATCTTTCTCGTCCACGACGGCAAAGTCGTCACGCCGCCGCTTTCGTCTTCGATTCTGCCCGGCATCACGCGCGACAGCGTGATCGAGATTTGCCGCGAGTTGGAAATTCCGGTTATCGAGTCGGGGATTCAACGCGCCGCGCTCTACGTCGCCGACGAACTTTTCTTCACCGGCACGGCGGCGGAAGTGACGCCCATCCGCTCGGTTGACCGCATCGAGATCGGCGCGGGCAGGCGCGGCCCCGTCACCGAACGCATCCAGAAAGCCTTCTTCGAGATTACCTCCGGCGAGCGTACCGCGCCCGGCACGTGGCTGACGTTCGTCAACGAAGAGAAGCGGGCGACGAAGCCGGAAGGCGGCAGCAATGGTTTTCATCCCGCGCAAAACGGCGACGCGCGCAAGGCCGTCAGCGCAGTGACGGAAGATGAAAACGAGCCGGTGAGCTTGCAGACGGTGATGACCGAGTAGCGTTCGCCGAAAATTTCCACCACAGGGGCGTTCAACTTCGCATGAGGTTGGACGCCCTTTCTTGTCAGTACCACCTGTGGTAGCGGGTGGGTATTCACAACGGCAGACCCACCCGCTACCGCAGGTGGTACTGACAAGAGCAACGCCGCTCAAAATCAACCTATTGACCGGAGAGAAACCGCCAAGCTACAATGTTTGTGGTGCTGGTCAGCGTCAAACTTCCCGGAGACGCTCCCTGCGAATCTTGCCCTTCAAATCAGCCTCTCACTAAATCAGACTTCAACACGCGCCTCCGAAAACTTTTCGCGCATCCGACTTTCCACATTTTTCGATTTGCCCAACAGAAGAGGTTTTAACTCCACACATGCCAGTCAAAATTGACGATCTCCTGCGCTCCGCCTCGCACTTCGGCGCATCCGACCTGCACATCAAAGCAGGCTCGCAGCCCTTCATACGCATCGGCGGCGAACTGCGCCCGCTCGTTGACTCTGCGCGGCTCTCGCAGGAAGACACGCTCGACATGGCCTTTTCGATGATGTCGAATCGCCAGAAGCAACGCTTCAAGGAAGTCTCCGAAGCAGACATCGCTTACGGCGTCTCCGGTTTGGGGCGTTTTCGCGCGAACGTCTTCCAGCAGCGCGGAACCGTCGGCATGGTCTTGCGCGTCATCCCCGACAAAGTGCAGAGCGTGACCGACCTCGGACTGCCGCCCATCATCGAGCGCATCGCACAGGAGGAACGCGGGTTGATTCTCGTCACCGGCACGACCGGATCGGGCAAGTCCACGACGCTCGCTGCGATGATTGACTACATCAACCAGACGCGCGGCGGCCACATCGTGACCATCGAAGACCCGATTGAATTCTTGCATCGCGACAAACAATCTTTCGTCACGCAGCGCGAAGTTGACGTGGACACGCGCTCGTTCGTCGAGGCTTTGCGCTCCGCTCTGCGTCAAGACCCGGACGTGATTCTCGTCGGCGAAATGCGCGACCACGAAACGATTGAAACCGCTCTGACCGCCGCCGAGACAGGTCACCTCGTGCTCTCGACGCTGCACACGCTCGACGCGACGGAGACCATCCGCCGCATCGTCTCTTCGTTTCCGCCACACATGCAAAAGAGCGTCCGCATTCAACTCGCAGGGATTTTGCGCGCCGTCGTCTCAATGCGGCTGATCCGCTCCGCGAGCGGTCACGGGCGCGTCCCCGCCGTCGAAGTGATGATCTCCACCGGACTCATCCGCGACTACATCATCAACGAAGAAAAGACCTCGCTCATACGCGACGCGCTCGCCGCCGGCACTTCGCAATACGGGATGCAAAACTTCGACCAGTCGCTCTTTAATCTCCAACAATCAGGACTCATCACGATGGACGAAGCTCTGCGCGGCGCGAGCAACCCGGACGAGTTTCGCCTGCGCGTCTCCGGCATTCGCTCCGCCGCCGATCAAGCGAAAGACGACATGGAGCGCGTCACCACCGTCGCCAATTCCCAGACGAGAAATTCGTAAAGCGAGGCACGCCCGCGTCCGTCCGGCACATTGCTTCCATGAACAATTTGAAGTGCGCGCAGTGCGGGCTGGTCAACTTCTCGACGGCGGAAGAGTGTCGTCGTTGCGGCGTGCGTCTCACTCCACAAACGGAAGCGGCAGATGAATTTGTGTGCGCGACTGAATTTGCAGAGACGGACGCAGAGCTTGAGACACACAAAAGCCGCAGCATTCTCAAGCGCGCGTTGGTCGTCGTCGGCATGACGGCATCGCTGCTATTCGGTTGTTACCTCTCGCTGCTGGCGACTTCGACGCCCGCCAACTACGAGCAGAAATTACTCGTGCGCCGTGCGATTGATGTCATCGAGCAAAAAGGTTTCAGCCGCGAGGCGTTTCTCCTGCGCCATCTCACCACCTATCGCACTTCGGATAACTGGTGGAATCGCTCGATGGGGCACGACAACGCTTACGCCGCGACCAATTTTCCGTTCGAGGTCGTGACGCTCTACCCGGACTTTTTCAACTTCGCGACGGACGACACAGAGCGCGCCGCCATCCTCCTCCACGAGGCGCAGCATCTGGCGGGCGCGGGCGAAGAAAAAACTTTAGAGAGCGTCTGGCGCGGCAAGTCGCAACTCGGTTGGACAAGAGAGTTGTACGGGCAGACGCGCGTTTGGAAGAACGTCAACGAATTCACCAGACGCGACGTGCCGCGTCTGTTCAGTTGCGGCGCGGACGGCGCGCGAGACTGCGCCGAATAAGTGTAGATGCCACGAAAATAAAACAGGCCGAAGGGATACTATCCTCCAGCCTGTTTTGTTGCGTGAGTTTGGGCTATTGAATCATCACAGCCCGAAGTGGCTTCTGTACTCGGTCGAGATGATGAAGGCCTTGACCATCTGCGACTTCTGATAGTCTCCGCCGTATTGATTCAGCTTCGTCAGCCAGAAGTTGTACCCGTCCATATTCGCGTCGGGCACATCGTCCGGGTTCCTACGCAGGTAGCCGATGTATTGCATGAGCACGAACGACGGAGAGTAAGCCTTCGCCACGACCCCGCCGTGATCGGCCACCTTGCGAAGCGCCGTGGCGCGCGTCTCCGTCTGATTCTGCAATCCCGCAATGAGCGCGGCACGCTCACCCGCCGTCGGCTGCACGCCCGCGTTGGCGAACAGCGCGTCAACATACTGCGCCTCCGACATCGCGCCGTAAGCCGAGATGAACTCCGGCCTCGCAACCCAACGGTCGGCGAACGCCTGCTTGTTCACCGCCAGTTGCGCCTGCCAGTTGCCCTGACCGACCACCACGCCGCGTCCGATCTCTTGCGTGTCGCGTAGGAACTCTCGATAGCGCGGCATCTTGCCGTAAGAAGAGAGGTTCAAGCGCGTGACGAGAAAGCCGGTCTCCTGAAATTCAATGGAGAGGAAGAAGGCCGCCGACACGTCCTGACGTTTACCATCAATGCAGGCCGCGTCCGCGCCGCATGAAGCAATGCCGCTCGTCCAGAACGCCAGACCTGCCGCGTCCGGCTCGCGATTCAGGAAATCGTGATAATGCTGACGCACGAACGATGGCGCGTCGTCCGCTGGATTCATCGCCGGCTCCTGCACATCACTCTTGATCGTCAGAGTGGCGACGCTCTGCGCTCCGAGCGAGACGTTGCCCGTCGCATTCGAGAGCGTCAGTTGCACCTGCTCGTCGGCTTCGTAATAAGCGTCGTTGGTCAACAAGACATCGAAGGTCTTGGAGGTCTCGCCGGCAGCAAAGCGCAGCGTGCCGAGTGCGGTCGTGTAGTCTGCGCGCTCGCTGGCCGTGATGTCGGAGGTGGCATAGTCAACAGAGGCGGGCTGCGAAGCGTCGCCCGTTCTGGTGACGGTGATGGTGGTGATGTTGTCGGACTCCTGCGCGTCGTAGTTGGCTTGACTGAATCCGACCGACGGATTCTGAGCGGGCGTCGGAGTCGGAATAGGCGTCGGCGTCGGCGTTGCCATAGGTGTTGGCGTCGGCGTGGGTGTTGGAGTTGGCGTCGGATCAGGAGTCGGGGTTGGTGTCGGATCGGGCGTCGGCGTGGGTGTTGGATTAGGTGTGGGAGTTGGTGTCGGTGTCGGTGTCGGTGTCGGTGTCGGAGTTGGCGTCGGCGTGGCGTCGTCGTCAACGATGACGCCTTCACCCGGCGCTCTGTTGAGATAGCCAGCGCTCAACGTGGTGACGTTGAGGAAGAAAACTTCATCGCCTTCGAGCAACGTGTCGCCGATGACGGGCACGCTCACATCTTTGCTCAATTCGCCGGGATTGAAGGAGAGCGTGCCGCTCGTCGCCTGATAATCAGAACCGGCCAGAGCTGTGCCATCAACTGTCGTGTAGCCGACCGTCATTACCCCAGCGTGCGGCGTGACGTTGACGTGGAAGACCATATTCGTCGTTCCGCTGTTTCCTTCGACAACGCTGGCGTCCGACAAACTCGTGCCCGGATAATTCGGATCGGCATCGTTGATGTAGAGCTTGGACGCCCCGTTTGCACCGAGCGACGCGCCGCCCGTCGGTGCGCTCAACGTCAGATTCACAGTCTCCTGCGATTCGGACGCGGCGTCAGCGACGACGGGGATGGTGAAGGTCTTGATGACTTCACCGTCGGCGAAAGTTAAGTCGCCGCTCGTGATCGCGTAGTCAGACGGGGCGTTCGCCGTGCCGTCGCTCGTCGCGTAGTGAACCGACACGCTGCCGAGCATTCCGCTTGAGCGCGTGACGGTGATCGTGGCCGCGCCGTCGCTTTCCTGTGTCAGGAAAAAGCTGCTGACGAACTGGAGCGTGCCGGGATTCGGGCCGCCGGCGAGCGCGCACGGCGAGAATTCCGAAGTGTCGTTGCCGGGACTCGTGGCTGTCGCGGTGATGAATTGTCCGGCGGGAGCAATTGGCAGCGTCGAGTTGATCACAGCATCGCCGTTGGCGTCAGTTGTGACCGAAGCCGCGCCGATGAAAGTCTGCCCTTCGCCGAAGCCGGAGTTGTTGCACGTACTGTTGGCGAAGAACTCAAGACGAAACTGTTTGTTCGGTGTGCTGTTAAGTTTGCCGATGATGCTGGTGTTGCCGCCTGAGACGATGACGGAGGTGAGCAGAGGATAATTCTGCCACTTGTTCGCGCCCAAGTCCGGGTCGCCCTGATCGTTGGCGACGAGGCCGATGGGATCGTTCCGGTCGAGGTCAATGCCGAGACGCGCGTTGTTGAAAAACGTGTTGCCGAGCAGCGCGTTGCCGCTCCCCGATTGAATCAACGCGCCCGCATAACCATTTCCGGCGATGACGTTGCCCGCCGTCGCCTGCGTGCCGCCGATGGTGTTGTTGAAAGATTCGTACACATCCACGCCGACTTCGTTATTGGGCAAAAGCGAAACTCCGTCCGCCTTCGTGCCGATGAAATTGCCCTGCACGAGATTCAACGTCGCCGTCGAGCCGGAGATGTAAACACCGTCGTTGTTATTACCGGAGATGACGTTGCGCGCGCCCTTGACCGTGCCGCCGATTAAGGCGTTGGAGCATGAGTAGAGCGCGACACCTTCCTGACTGTTTCCGAGATCAATCGTGCCCGTGATGTCCGTACCGATGTAGTTGCCCTGCACCTGATTGGCCGCCGTCGAGTATTCAATCGTGATGCCGCGAGAGTTACCGGAGATGATGTTGCGCGCCCCCGCCGTCGTGCCGCCGATCAAGTTGTTCACCGCATTAATCACGCGCACGCCCTCGCCGAAATTTCCGAGCGCGGCGGTTCCGGTCGCGTTCGTCCCGATGAGATTGCCTTGAATCTTGTTGCCCGTCGCCGTGTTGCCGCTCACGCTCACGCCGTCGTTTAAGTTGCCGGAGATGACGTTGCCCGCGCCCGACGCCGTGCCGCCGATGAAGTTGCCGACGCCTGAGACCTCGACGCCGGAGCCGTTGTTGGTGAGCGCCGCCGTGCCCGCGCTGTTGAGTCCGATGTAGTTGCCTTGAACCATATTCCCCGTCGCCGCAGGCGTCTCCATGCTTACGCCGCGACCATTGCCCGAGATGATGTTGCGCGCTGCCGTCGTCGTGCCGCCCACGACGCTGTTCGACGCGCCGAGGATGCGTATGCCGTAGCCGGCGTTACCGAGCGCGACATCGCCCATGACGTTCGTGCCGATCAAGTTGCCCTGCACTTGATTGCCATTCGCATCGCTGCCGGAGAAATCCACGCCGTCATTGCCATTGCCGGAGATGAGATTGCCCGCGCCGGCGACCGCGCCGCCGACAGTATTACCGGAGCCGGAGATTTGAACTCCAGAACCTGTATTGCCGAGCTTGGCCGTGCCCGCGAGATTAAGTCCGATGATGTTGCCTTGAATGATATTGCCCGACATGCCGGCGTCAATTTCAACGCCGCCCCCGTTGCTCGAAATGAGGTTGCGCGCCCCGTTGCTTGTTCCGCCAATCGTATTGTTTGAGCCGATGATGCGAACGCCGTAGCTTGCATTGCCGAGCGCGGCATCGCCGCTCAGATTCGTCCCGATGTAGTTGCCCTGCACCTGATTGCCATTCGCCGCATTGCCGAAAATGAGGACGCCCCTGCCGTTGCCGGAGATGACATTACGCGCGGCAGCAGAAGTGCCGCCGACCGTATTGTTTGCGCCGGAGATGTAAACTCCCTCTTGCGTGTTGCCGAGAGCCGCGCCATTGACGTTCGTGCCGAACAGATTGCCCTGCACTTGATTGTCCGTCGCGCCGGTCGCAATGCTCAGGCCGTAAGTATTACCTGAGATGATATTCTGCGCGCCCGCTGTCGTGCCTCCGACGACGTTGGTCGAACTATAGATGGCGACTCCACTTGAGCCATTGCCAAGCTTCGCAGTGCCCGCCGCGTTGATGCCGATGTAATTGCCCTGAATAGTATTGAAGTTGCCGCCGCTACTGACGGTGATGCCGTTCGCGCCGTTACCGGAGATGACATTTCGCAACGCGCCAACTCCGCCGATGGTATTGAATTTAGATGTGTTTTGAATGCTGATTCCGTCCTGCCCGTTGGGGAGCGCGCTCGTGCCGTTGACGTTTGTGCCGATGTAGTTGCCGACGACTGAACTCAAATCTTTGGCTGAGATGATGATGCCATGCCCCGTGAAGCGATTGATGACCAGTCCTTTGATCAGGCTGTTGCCGCCGGCAAGGAAGAAACCATTGACGGCCACGTTGTTGCCGCTCACTTCAATCACGGGCGTGCCCGCGTAGCCCGGCTGCGATGTGCCGTCAATCGTAATCGCTTCATTGACGGTGGGCAGCGACGCAGCCAGTGTGATGGTATGGAACGCGCCGCCGGAGATGTTGAAATGAATCACGTCGAGACCGGCATCGCCCGCCGGAGCATCACCGCTCGCCGCGTTCGTGTTGGCTGCCGTCAAGGCCTCGCGCAAGGTGACGATGCCATCAACCGCGATGGTGTCGCCCGTGCCCGTCACGGTGATCGTCTTGGCCGAAGCCGAAGCCGTTAGTAAAAATATCGAAGCGATCAAAGCCAGTGCGAGACTGACCATGCGGCGCGTGCGTGTCTGTGTGTCGTGTTGCGTTTTCATCTCTCTCCTCCGTCAAAGTTAGTCTCGTCCTGCCACAACCAAAATAGTTGAAGCGCCGGCAACGCGCGCCGCCTGTTCGGGTAGCAACTTTTCAACGCCCATGAGCTTGACGCGACCGCTCCTCAACGGTCGGCTCCAAACCGCATGAAAGCTTTTTATTTATTGCTTCAATGATTCGCTTCAACGTGGCGTGAGTGCGCCTGTCCACGCTTGATGCATCAGCAATCACGCGAAAGTACAATGAGGGCGCGCCCGCCTGTTCGGGCGGTTCTCTGCGCGAACGACCCGACTTGTGTTTGCATTGGGCTTGTAAAAGGAAAGAGCCGCCGTGTGGTTCGTAAACCGGCACGGCGGCTTGGCGCATTAAGCGCGGAAGGTGTTGGGGTAGGCCGAAAAGGCGGAACCCGCTTGTTTGATTAGTGTCTGCCCGGCACGGCGGGGCGGGGCCTCGTGTTGCTCGGCTCGTCGAATTTCACGGGCGCGTTCGGCCCCGCATAAAGCACCTGCACCGAAGCCGAAGGCGTGCCGACGAGATGACCTTGATCGTCCACTGTGATGACGCGGACGTAGTAGGTCTTCGCCTGCGCGGGCGGCGTGGCGGGCGCGAAGGCGGCGAAGTCAATGTCGAACTGTTTGACCGAGCCAGCCGCCGGCAGACTGCCGAGCGAAGCGCGCGCGATGGCTTTCAGCATCGTCTCCGTCGTCGTGCTGACCCCGAGGTCTGCTTCCGATACCTGATAGTAACCTTTCGTCGCGCCCGCCTCCTTCGACTCCCAACGAAACGTGACGGCGTGCGGCGAAGAGATGTCCGTTGACTGTCTCCACTCGGACATGTCGCCGCTGTAGCGTCGAACCTGGATGGACGTGTTCGTGCGCCGGATAATCTTAATCCTCGGTGTCTGCGCCAGAGAGCCCGACGGGGCGATGGAGGTGGCGGCGAACACAACTGCGAGTGCGAACATCGCGATGCGAATGATTTTCATTGTTTTGCTCCTGTCGGAGCTTCCTAAAGCTCCTTATCAAGTGACCTCATGCGTTTAGAGGATCATCGAATTAAAGTTTGGGAATGACGGTTTGCGCTCGCGCCGAACGTCCTCTCAGTTCCCTTTTCAAGTTGCGTCGCATCCCGTGAAGCCCCCTCGCTTTCGGCTTGCGACGAAATCGAGTTTCGCAAAGATCATCGAAAGCGTCGCCACCCGTTTGGGTAGCAAAGAAAAGTTTTTTCAGGAGGCAAAATGTGTCTGCGCTGAACGCGCGATGAGACGAGACGCAACCTGCGCGAACGCATAACCTCGCGCGCGCGCGTCGTCGGGCTTACTGTCTATAGCGGTTTGCGATTGAGTGCGAGTTGAGTGAAAGAATTTTCACCACAGAGGACTCAGAGGAGCACAGAGGAAAGAGGGAGGTTTGATTGTCTCTCTCTGGTCTGCCTCTGTGCCCCTCCGTGTCCTCTGTGGTTAATCTCTGCCCGCATTCATTTGCAACCCGCAGTAAAGATTCCGAAATGATATGTGAGGGAGCGCGTGTCGGCTGCGAGAGTGATTTGACTTCTAATTGACGAGACGGTCGCGCAGGGCTTTGGCGACGGCTTCGGATTTCGAGTGAACCTGAAGTTTGTCGTAGATGTTCCGCATGTGGAATTTGATGGTGTTGATGCTGACGCTCAACTCCTGCGCCGACGTGGTGTAATTGTGGCCGTCAACCAGCAGCTTCAAGAGGCGTATTTCATGCGGCGTCAATTCATAGTCGGCGCGCTCAGGCGGGCGTATGTCGCGAAAGAGAGAGATGACGCGCGAAGCTATTTCGGGCGACATCGGCGCGCCGCCTGTGACGGCCTCTTTGAGACCTTCCAGCAGGCGCGTCGGGCTGGTTCTCTTCAACAGATAGCCGCACGCGCCAGCGCACAGCGCGTCGAAAATGCGCTCGTCGTCGTCATAGATGGTAATCATCAAAATGAACATCGCGGGATAGCGTTCTTTCAGGATGCGGATGCCTTCGATGCCGCTCATGCCCGGCAGCCCGATGTCAGAGAGCACGATGTCCGGCAGCTCGCGGCTGATCTTCTCCAACGCTTCTTCCATCGAGCGATAACTGCCCGTGCAGGAGTAGCCTTCGGTGCCGTTGATGAGCATCGCCAGCCCCTCGCGGATGTCGCGCTGGTCTTCGATGATGGCCGTCTTGATGAGCGACTGATTCTGCGTCATGGTGATTTTGCTTTCGACTATCGTTAACATTACGTGCTTCCCCCTACGGCCAACTTCGGCGAACGGAGAAGAGCTTAATGGTTCGTGCACTGTGAAGTCACCGCCCGTTCAGGCGGGAACTATCAGGGGACGAATGTTGGCCGAGCGGCACGCGCAGAACAGTGTTCGTCCCCTGCCCCGGCGTGGAGCTAATCTCGAACGTGCCGCCTAACTCCTCCGCGCGACGCCGCATACTGAGAAGACCGTTGCCGCCTTTTCTCATCCCATCGTCAACCACGGCGAGCGACGGGTCGAAACCATTTCCGTTGTCGCTCAGTTTCAGCACGAGATCGTCGCCCTCAGAATAAAATTCCACAGCGGCCTCGGTGCAGCCGGAATGCCTGGCGATGTTATTGACGCTCTCTTTGAAGATGAGGAACAACTCGCGCCGCACGTTCGCGCCCAACTGCGCGTCGGCATCCGCGCCGGTCGCGCGCAAAGTGAGCTTGATGCCGCACGCGCTGAAGATGTCGCTGGCGAAGCGGCGCATACGCTGCACGAGATCGCTCAAGTGATCTTTCTTCGGATTAATCGCCCAGACGATGTCGCTCATCGCCTCGACGAGTTCGTTCGAGACGTTCGTGATTTTCGTGAGCGGCTCGGAGGACGCATCCTGACCGTTTCCTCCTCCGGCCTGTTGCTGCTGCTGCTGGCGCGCGACTTCGCTTAAGACGACGATCTGCGTCAGGCTGGCTCCGATGTCGTCGTGCAAATCTGTCGCGATGCGCGTCCGCACGCGCTCAAGCTCGCGCATACGCTCTTCGCGCGAGCGGCGCAGAGCCTCTTCCGCCTGCTTGCGCTCGGTGATGTCGCGCGCGATGCCGGTGAAGAAGCGTTGGCCGTTTTTGGTAAACTCGCCGAAGGAAAGTTCCAGCGGAATTTCGCGCCCGCTTTTGTGCAGGCCGGGAAGCTCGACGGCCTCCCACGCGATATGTTTGCGCCCCGTCGTGACGTAGCGTTGCAGTCCGGCATCGTGAACGTGGCGCATGTATTCGGGCATCAGCATCGTCAAATCCGCGCCGATCATCTCCGCCGTCGAGTAGCCGAAGACGTGGCCTGCGGTCGCGTTGACGAAGATGATGCGGCTCGCTTCGTCAATCGTGATGATGGCGTCGGAGGCCGTCTCGGCCAGCGTGCGAAAGCGGTCTTCCGATTCTCTCAACGCTTCGTCGGCGCGCCTGCGCTCGATCAACTGCCCGATCTGTCCGCCGACGCCCGACATCATCTCCGACAACTCTTCATCGCGCGCGCGCGTCTCGCGGCTGAAAAATTCGAGCACGCCAATCACTTCGCCTTCAAGCGTGATGGGAAAACCGAACGCGCTTTTCAAGCCGTCTTCGTTGGCGACGCCAAGACGCGGAAAGTTCTCGTCATTCTTGAGGTCAACAATCCAATGCGACTCGCCGCTCGCCCAGACGCGACCCGGCAGACCCTCGCCTTTCAAGAAAGTATGGTTGAGCGTGCGCGTCTCAAACTCTGCGGCATCGGCGGCGCGCTCCGAATGCCACACTTCCCGGCAGCGAAGTTGTACGGCATCTTCCTCAACATTCCAGATCGCCCCGACATCCCAACCCGCGCTCCGGCAGATCGCTTCCAGAATTTTCGGCGCGGCCTCGACGGGCGTCGTCGCCTCCGCGAGGATGCTCGTCACGTCGTATTCGAGTTCGAGCGCGCGATTCGCTTTGCTCAACTCGGCGCGTTGCTCGGTGAGCGTTTCGGTCAGCGTCTGCGACACCGTGAGAGCCGCGTCGAGTTCCTTCATGCGGTTGACGCGATAACGGTCGAGCGCGAAGACGCTCCCGGCCAGAAGCATGACGGCGAGCGTGATGAACCACCAGCGACGCCAGACGGGCGGCAGAATGCGAAACGAGATCGTCGCCGGTTTCGCCTCAGTCAGTGCGCCTGCATTGACGGCTCTGACCAGAAATCTGTACGAGCCGGGCGCGAGGTTGGCGTAATTAACCGTGCGTTGCTCGGTCGGCGCGCTCCATTCGCGGTCTGCGCCTTCGAGCATGTATTGATAGCGCAGAGCCTCACCCGCGTCGAAGTCAATGCCAAAGAAATCTATCTGCAAGTTGTTCTGTGCGGGCGATAGCTCAAGGTCGGAAACTTCCGTGCTGCCGAGTTCGGGAACGGGGCGACCTTCGCCGGCGATGCGAAGCGCGCCGAACCTGACGGACGGCGCGACCGTTTCACGCCCCGCCTCCGGCACGAGCCGCGACAATCCGCTCGGAGTGCCGAACCAGAGCGTGCCGCTTCGATCACGAAAGGCGGCGTTGACGAAATCTCCGGCCAGACCATCTTTGACGGAGTAATGCTGGATGCGCGTCGCGTCCGGCGAGAGTTTATCAACGCCGCGCGCCGTGCCCGCGTAGATGTTGCCGTACAAGTCTTCGGTGATGGAGCGGACGTTGTTGCTCGCGAGTCCGTTATCAATTGTGTACGTGACGAAGCGAGGCCGCGCGGCGTTTGTGTCGTCAATGCGGCTCAGACCGCCGAGCGACGATGCGATCCACAATCTGCCTTGCCGATCTGTGTAGAGAGCGGTGATGAGACCGTTCGGCAAATCGTCGGCAGATGTAAATTCGGTAAAACGTCCCTGCGCGTAACGGGCCAGCCCTCCCTCGTAGAAGCCGAACCAGAGATTGCCGTCGCGGTCTTCGGCGAAAGCAGAAGCGGCCTTCTCCGCCGGAAAATTTTCCGCTTCCGAGAAGGTGTAAAACTTTTCCGTGGCGCGATTCCATCTCGACAAGCCGCTTTGCACGGCGCTGGCCCCGCGCGAGCTGAACCACAAATCTCCTTTCGAGTCTTCAAAGACGTGGAACATCTGATCGCCCTTCAGACCATCGCGAGTCGTATAGACGGCGAGCGGGCGTTCGCGCGCGAGAGCGTCGAAGCTTGGCGTGGCAGCAAAGCGGTAAAGCTTCACATTCGTCAAAGCCCACCACTCACCCGCTCCATCCTCAAAGAGGGGATTTGAAGTCCAGACCGCTTTGGCGTCCGGCGGGAGCATCGGGCGGATGGTTTCAAATCCTTTACCGTCGAAGCGGCTCAGAGAAAAATCGCTGCCCGCCACATACAACCCGCCTTCACGGGTTTCGTTGATGGTCAGCACGGCAATATTTTTTAGCCCGTCGGCGAGATCGTAAGTAATCAGTCCGCGCCGGTCGAGACGCATCAGTCCGGTCGGCCAGCCAAGCCAGAGATTGCCGCTTGCATCCTCGACCATCTGCCCGCCGCCTTTGAGCAAGCCCTGTGCGGTGGTGTGCGTGTGAAAAGTATGGCCGTCGTATTCGACCACGCCGTCGCCGTCGGAAATCCAGACGTGCCCGTCGGCGGTCTGATATAAATACTTGCCGTAGGAAGCGTTGCCGAGTCCGGCGTACTTAAAAATCTCGCCCGTATATTCCGGCAGGCTCACGCGCGTTTCATCAGGCGGTTGCACTTTCGCCAGAGTATCCAACTCTCTGATGGTCAGGTCGCCAAGTCGCGTCAACTCATCGAGCGGCTCAGGCTTGATGACGTAAACGCCCGACGTTCGTCCGAGCCAGATTCTCCCTTCGCGATCTTCCAGCAAAGAAGTTGAGGCGTCGGTGCGTGACGAGCCGACGCCATAGAAAATCTCGCGACCGTCCGGCAGGCGTCGCACGAGTCCCCATGAAGTCGCCAGCCACAGGCTTCCGTCTTGCCCTTCGCGGATGGCGGGGATGGCGAACTCGGTGGACGGATTCGGGGGCAGATTTATTTCGACCTTCTGCGAAGAAACTTTTCCGTCCTTTTCTTCCAGACGATAAAGACCATCGCCTCCAGACCAGAGATTGCCGCGACGGTCTTCGTAGAGTGTGCCGCGCTGCTCGCTCATCAACTCGGCGTTGAGCGTCGGGCGGTCTGTGCTGTGCGTGTCATTCGAGACAGGAGCGTTGGGGTCGAAGCGATATAGTCCGCCGGTCGTGACGATCCAGTAGATGCCTCTGCTGGTTTCGAGAATCTGCTCGATGCCGGGCGGAGCGTTTTTGTCGCTGACCTGATAAGTGACGAAACGCGCGCCATCGAAGCGGCTCAGTCCGTCGCGCGTGCAGACCCACAGAAAGCCGTGCGAGTCGCGCATCAGGTAACTGATAAAACTGCTGCCTAAGCCGTCGGCTGAAGTGTAGATTCTGACAGGCAGCCGTTCGGCGCGCGCGGGAACGGACGCAAACAACCACAGTAGCCCGCAAAAGAAAGATATTACTTTGCGCTGCGCTTTCATCATCAAGCCGTGCGTACTTGTCCGGTCAGAAAGAAATTTTTGTTTGCCGCCGTCTGGAGACAGGTTCGTACTGTCCGAGAGTTACCGGCGCGAAGTCTTACACAAACCGGAGAATGCTTCAACAGGCTTGCGGAGCGCCGTTGACGCGCGCGAATTTGCAGCCGGCCAAATAGAAATGGCTTTGACGCGACATCAAAGCCATTGTTAACGCCTGTGCTGTGCGGGTCAGCGCGCGCGTGTCGTTGCGCCGGCGCGTCAGATACTAAAGGGCGGCTGGTCGCTGAAAGCCGGTGATGGCTTGACGGTCAGAACCGGAACCTGCCCCGTAAAGCGTGCGGCAACCAACGCTTTGATCTGCTCCATGAACGTTACATAGCTGCCGGTGAACGATCCTTGATTCCAGACATCGAGGAGCGCGGCGGTGAATCCGCCGTGGGGGAAGCCGTCCGGCGTAGTCTTCCTATCCTGGCACGCTGCCATGAGAAGCAGGTCGGCGTTGACGGGAAGAGCATCCTCTTTTGAGGGAATGTCCAGCCCTTCGTAGAAGGAATTAAATTGCTCAAGATGTGTCTCAGTCGCCTCGCCGGTCAGTGCGCGGGTTCGGGGGATGACCTTCACCATCCCGGCATCATTCGCTGGCGACTTGTGGATATTGGCGACGGCGGCAACGCCCGGCGAGTGTGCGGCAATCCCAAGATGCGCGTTGGAATCATTGCCCATATTCGCGAGCGCGAAGAGGGCGCTGCCGCTGTGACAGCTATCCGCGACTCCGACGATCCGCACACCGGATTTGAACAGCGGCCACAGAACGCGATGCATATAGTCGTCGAGCAGCAGGCGGTCGTAGAGCACGATGGTCTCGTCCTGTCCGTCCAGTTCACCTGCCGCCCCCTCATCGTGCTCGTCCGTATCAGGTAAACGTGCGCCGTGGCCGGCGAAGGTGAAGAGGAAAATGTCACCCGGCAAAAGCAGACCGGCAGCCCGCCGTATCTCACCATCTACATTTTGGAACGTCGCTTTGTCACCCGGAAGCAGCTTTGTATCTTGAGCCTGAAAGCCGCGCGCAAGGACGATGGCGCGCATCTCGGTCGCATCATTCTCGCAGCCCCTCAGAATCTGTGCGCTGAAGGCGGCAACGCTCACCTTGTTGATTCCCACATGGAGTGACATTCCTCTCGCCATAGCTCCTCACTTTCTGATTTGTTAGTGACTGATTGTGAAAACACTGCTTGAGCGCTTTCGACTTTTCACGGCGGCGGGCAGAATAGAGTTTCCCCGCCCGCCGCCGTGCGTCTTCCATTCAACACGGACTGACCTGACACTCAGCCGCCTTTGATGACCGGCATACATGGTGTCGTCGTCGAGCCGCGTTCAGCGTCGGGTGTGTCGCTCGGCACTTCCAGTTCAAAACGTTCTCTGGCTTCAGGAAGTATTTTGAAATACTCCTTGAGTTCATCGTGGCGAGGAAGCGTCGGCTCTTCCTCTTCGTAGAGCGGCTCGTTCACGATGTAAATTTCGTAACTGAGACTCTCATCCTCCGGCTTCAACAACTCCAGAACCTTGGGCAGTCCCTGCTGTACCCATTCCACAAGCACGCTGCTGTCGGCATTATCAAGGTAGATGTTTGCGCCGATGACGCGCGCGAACGGGTCGAGTTTCTCCACGACGACGACATCGTCCTTCTTCAGCCGGACGGTGACATCTTTGCTCGTCTTGGCGGCAGTGTAGAAGACGGCATCGTTGAAAAGGATGCTGGGTCGCCCGTCGAGAGAATTGACGCCACCAACGCTTTCCCTCCGCTGCGCGGGCAAATGTTCGAGGTCAATGGCGAGTCCCAGCCCCTCGCCTTCCGAAGAAGTGTGGTCAGGGTCTGGCGGATCGTACCTTTTGACTCCCTTCGGGTCGTCATTGACGCGGATCGTCATTCCGAATCTCGGATCAACGCCCGACGGCGGCGCGATGAAGGCGAGTTGCCCGATGTGTCTCATCAGGATGATGTCGGGCTTACCCGCACGCTTCCGCCTGACCTCGATGGACAACTGGTGGTCTGGTGCGCTGCGGTGGACGTACACCTCGCACGTATTCACGCCCGGAATAGGATCAGGGGACGGGTTCGGGTCTAGGATGAGGAGGCCGGAAAAAAATATCCTCACGTCCGGGTTATCCGGCAACTTTGTGACTGATGTGAACGGCATGTTAGTTCTCCTTCTCGCTAAGATTTTGCGTAGCCGCCGATGGCAACGAACGGTGACCAGTAATAAGGATGTCTGTAACGCACGTCTGCGCCGCGAGCCATCGCGACCTGCGCGCGTCTCAATGCCTCGGTCGTGGGCAGCGCATCGCGCCGGCGGTATCTGTGGAAGTTGATCATCAATTCCATGGAAGCGTCTGTCTCAACCGGCCACAGGCTGGCGACGACGGTGGGGACGCCTGCCACCAGAAACGGGCGAGCCGCGCTGACCGCTCCCTCGCCATCGTATTGCTGCTCGATTCCCGTCTGACACGCGGACAGTACGACGAGGCGCGTCTGCGAAAGTCTCATCTGGTAAATCTCGTAGGATTGTAGAAAGCCATCGTCGCTCTTGTGTTCAGCCGAAGCGTCGCGCTCCGGCACGAGGGGGAAGCCGGAGCGCATCTCGGAACTTTCATCTACGAGGTAATGCATCGCGAAGTGTGCGACATCTGCCTTCTGTAGCTCGGACTTGACCGCCTGCTCGCCAGCCTCGCCGTGCAGCAGCACACGACAATCCGGCGTGTAAAAATCCGAGACGGCACGCGCCTCCTGCGTGGCCGACGGCAGCGCAGCGAGCGCGGGAAATGCGGCGCGGTCGAAGCTCGGCTCGCCGACGCTCAGGAGACGCTCACGCTTATCGTGCGCGCCCGCCTTCTCGCTCGCCGATGACGACTCGGCGACGAAGACGCTGGAGCTGGGAGCCAGTCCGAGATCATAGTCCTCGATCAGATAGTTATTCGACGCGGGCGAGACGAGCGCGCCGTAAGGAAGATAGTGCAGGACTTTGTCGGGCACGATGCAGAGGAACTTCGTCTTATCGAGGAACGGCTCGGCGGGCGCGACGAGGATGCGATAGAGGTCTGCGGCGCGTGTGGTTAATCCGTCGTCGCCATCGGACGACGGGGGCACGCTGGCCACCGCAAGATACGCGCGCACTTTCTCGTTAAGCTCCTGTGCGCCGATGCCCGCCTCTGCGACGTGGATGCCCGACTTCGTGACGACCCAGATGAGCACACTGTCTTCGAGCGCGGCGTACTGGAGCACCTGTGTATTTTCGGGCAGGCCATTCTGAATCTCGGCGAGCGTCAGAGGTCTGGTGTCGGCTGAGAGATTGAGGTCAAGCGCGTCGCCTTTCTGCAAGACCTCTCCGCCCTGCCGCAACAACTCCAACAGAGACCTCGCGCGGCTCTCCTCCGAGTATTCAAAAGCCTTAACCGGATCATGCTTTCTCTCGTATGCGTAGCGGACTGCCAGATCGTAGATGCCCTGCTGTTTGTCGAAGAAGTTGTTGCGTTGATTCTCGGTGGTGATCTTTGAGCGGTAGCGGTCGAAGAGACTCAACACTGTCTGGAGTTCTCCGCCCGCCGACACGTCGTCGCGCGCATCCATAAAGCAGAGGAACTTTCCGCGATGAGCCGCATAGCTGTAATACTCGACGTGCAGTCCGTCGTAGAGCCGGATGCTTTGATCATAAGCTTCGACAGCCTTGCCGCACTCGCCTGACTGCCGGAGGATGTCTCCAGACTGCTGCGAGGCGTTAGCCATGATCTCCACTCCGCCCGCGCCCTCCGGCATCCCTCTCCCGATTTCAAACGCCCGCGTCGCGCTGTCGAGCGCCTCGCTGTACATCTTCATCGCTGCATAAGCGGAACCGACGTAGCCATAAGAGCGCGAGACGAGCAGCGGCCTTTTCATGTCGAGCGCGTTGCTCAACGCCTCTTTCTGATAAGACAGCGCGGCGTGTCCCAGTTGTCGCAAACTCAGACCGAGCGCGACCTGCACCAAAATGCCCCATCGCTGCATCGGCTCGGCTGGGGCTTCGTCCATCAGGACGAGTCCGCGCCGGAGATAGCCGAGCGAGCGCCCGACACGGTTCAAGTCCCGGTTGACATCGGCGAGTTGCACCAGACACCGCAACGTGCCGTTGAGATCGCCGGCTTGCTCGAACGCGGACAAGGCGCGGCCACTGTAGTCTGCGGCCTGCGAGAACTCGCTGCTGTTGATGCAAACGTGCGCCAGCCCGTAGAGGGCGTGTGCGTGGAGCCAGCGATACTCATGCGCCTCAGAAACGGATGAGAGTTTCTCGAAGCCGGCGCGCGACTTCTCCAGATCGGGCAGGAAGACATAGCAATGCGCCAGCCGGTACTCGACGAACGTTTTCTCCGCGTCGTCGCCGGCACGCTCGTAAGCTATCTTCGCCTTCTCGTATTCGCCGACCGCCTCCGCCCAATTCGACTTGGTGAACAATTCGTAGCCCGCATTCATGTGCCTGCGCGCTTCGCCCAGCAGCGCGCGTTGCCTGGAAGTCGCGCGCTCGTACTGGCTGACCAACTCCGACGTGTAGCGGTCGCCGTCACGCTCTCGTTCGAGCCGCGCCAGATAGGAAAGAGACGACAGAGATGCGCCGCGCTCGACGGGGTCAACGGGAGACGCCAGCAGTCCGAGTTCGGAGTCGAGCAATCTGTTGGCGACCTCGTTGCCGGCGGACGTGTAGTTGTGGCTGACGACCTTCCACGCCGCGACGCCGTCTCCCGAACGAGACGCATCGAGAAAGGACTTGACGGCAGCGTCTATGTTCGGCGGGAGCGTTTGACCGCTTTCCTCAAGCAGCTTCAGATTTCTCCTCGCCTCATCCGCCCATGGCGAGTTCGCGTCTCTCCGCAGATATTCTTTCCAACCTTCCTCCGCCTGCCGCCGCAGCGTCATCTGTTGATAGGCGAGGGCGCGGTTGAAATGCGCTTCAAGGAGCGATTCGTCCAACTCAATCGCCTTGTTGAAGAGCGCGATGCTCTGTCCGAAAGCCTCAATGTCTTTTTCGTCCCCGTCAACGGCGCGCTCATTCCTTCCCTTCTCGAAATGCGCGACGCCGAGATCGTTGTGCAGCAGTGCGTTGCGCCCGTCGGTTTGCAACGCGCGCTCGAAAGCGGCTATCGCCTGATCGTACTTGTGCTCCGCGAGATAAAGTCTGCCGAGCGCGTGTTCCGCGTCGTGACTTGGATGTTCCTGCGAGGCATCGAGCAGCAGACGTTCAGCGCGGTCACGGGAAGTGGCATCAACCACGGGTTGCGCGTTGCCTCTGGTCACATTCCAGGGGGCATACCCGAACCCTGTGATGCGCGCCTCGACCGGGCGTTGTGAGCGGTAGGCGACGTTGAGCGCCTTGAGTCCCTGACGCACTTCAGATTGATCGAAGTACGCGCGCCAGACTCCCACTCCCGCCAGCGCGATGAGCAAGACGAACGCCGCCGCTATTTTCCAACGAGGGATGAACAGCGAATTTATCCAACTCGAGGGATGAGGCGCGAAGTTCGGCGGCGCAGACGACTTTCCGGCCAACTCATTCATGCGCCTCACAAACATTAATTTCCTCTTCCGTTTCGGTGTGGATAAGAAATGTGTCTCAAACAGTTTGCGCTCGTGAAGACTCAACGCGCCGCGCTCGTAGTCCTCAACCAACTCATCCTCGATGAGTCGCACCTGCTCGACGAAATCATCGTCCCTGAGCAACTGATCCTCCAGCGTCTGCGTTCCTTCGGGCGACAGTTCGCCCAGAAGATAACTTTTAATGCTTTTCTCGTCCTCAGGGTTCAGAATCATCAGCAATACATCCCGAAACGTTTTCACGCTTCTATCTTGGAAAGAGGAAACGGCTCATTTCATTTCCGGCAGTTCTCGTTCGAGGCACTCGTCCATGCACGCGCGGAGCGTGATACGGAGGTGATGAATCTTGATTCGCAGCGCGTTGACGCTGAGGCCGAGGTGTCTGGCTAACTCTTTGCGGAAGTCAATCTTGGCCTGTTTTTCCCGCCGGTAATAGTCGAGCATCAGCGCGCGGTCTGTCGGCTCCAACCTTTCCAAACATCGCTCGAGGCATCCATCGAGGGTTTCCGCTTCCATGCTCGCGTCATCATCCGTCGCCAGCGTCTCGGAGATGTTTTCCGGCAGCGGGAGAAATTGTTTCTCTATGTATTCGAGGTGCAGGTGATGAGCCGTGACGAGGAGATACGGAATCGGATCGCCGGTGAAGGACTCGACCATGGCGGGCAGCCGGCGGATGAAACGCTTGAACGTTTCATCCACCAGTTCCTCCGACCGCAGGCAGCCTCGACCGTCGAAGACGACGAGCAGGCGGCGGCGCATGTCCTCATACTTTTTCCCTGCCAAGTCCCGGTCAGGGTCGAGCCACGAGAGAAAGAGGTTGAACGACACTTCGGTCAGTTCCCGATCTTGTTTTCCCATAGTGGAATGGAAGGAGACTCTGGAGGCGTTAATTTAGATATTCTGACGACGCGGGCATTATTGATGATGTCTCCTGTAAATTCAATAAATTTGACCGCATCACGGCAAGAGCCTGAAGCCTCATACTGTCGCCATCAAGCCATCAGCAAAAAAAAATTCGCGCGCCGGGAAATGGTTTGACCACAAATCCGTTATCCATTTGAGAGATGAAGAAAGACACCTCGCAAGCTGATGCTCTTTAAGTGAGCGCACAGCCTTAACCTCGATGACGAAACTGTCGTGCGCGTCATCTCACATACCTGATGCTATGACAGACATATTCCTCAGACAGTCGGCGGCTTCGTTGAGCAGGGGCAGACACTTCAACGCCCGCCTGACAAATCCTAAAGATTTTGGAGACGAAAATGGCTGACACCGTTTTACTGAATAATAAATTCCTTATTGCCGGAGCTGATGCGGCTAACGGCATCGAGGTGAGCGTCGAAGGCTCGGCTAGTCCAGAAGCGCGCGATCTGTTGCTGCACAACAAAGCACCGGAAAAGGAAATCGTTCTCGGTAATATCAAGTTGCACGGCGCGGCGGGTCTGGACTTGAAGTTCGCCGGCAAGAAAGGTGAAGTGAAATTTGCGGCGGGCGGCGGAGGATTCGCGGGTCTGGGCGTTTACTTTGATGCCGAGCGCGCGTTAGCCACTCTCGGTCTCGATGACAACATCGCCCCGGCAGCTAAGTTAAATGGCGATCCTAATTCATATTTCACAGTGCTCCGCTGGGGCTACGACATCAGCGGCTCGACCAAGGGTAAGATCGCGCTCATGCAAGGGGGCATCACCTTCGGCTTCGAGGGAAAGAGCGAGGGTGTCTATGCAGTCGTCCGCCGGTTGGCGAAGGGCACGAAAATTCTGGACGCCGTCAAGCAGACCGGAGATAGCTGGCTGATGCCGACGCAGGTTGATTCGTTCAACGACCTCCAGCCCGGCACATGGCTGGTGGCGGAAGTGGACGGCAGCATCGCCGTCTCGCTCGGGGCGCAATTCGGCTATGACCTGAGTTGGGTGAGGCAGACGAGTCTCGGAACGCTGACCGGCGACATCGGGCTGCGCGTGCAACTCGGCCTCGAAGTCGCGCTCGGCTTCAAGGCGGCGGGGAAGTTCGCCCTGCTTATCGGAAGAGAGTCGAGCGATGCGAACGACAAGACACTCAGACTGCGCCTCTTCAAACAGCGCGTCCGCGGGTGGAACTTCGCCTTCGACGCCGGGGTGGATGTGACGCCGATTCAGGACGTGCTGCCGGAGAAACCGGACGACTTTATCGCCGCCATCTTCGGCACACACGGCCCGCAGATAGTCGAAGCCATCGGGGTGATCGAGAAATGGACAGACCCCGAAAAAAGTCTCGGCGAGTTGTTCGCTGGCGTCAGTTCCAAGTACCTCCAGAATTTTCTTAGTGAGACGACAGGCATAGACGATCTGATCACCCACTTTGACGAGGCCAGGCAATTGCTGCTCAATCTTATCGGGCGCTGGAAGAATCTGCCTCACACCGTCAAGACCACGGTCTGGAAACTCATAGACGAGCGAGCTGACCTATCCGAGTTGCGCGACTTCATCAACCGTCTGGCGGCCATAGACGATGCGGCCATCAAAAACTTCCTCGGCAAGCACTTGGAGAGAGCGGACTTTTTCACGACCCCCATCGGGCGTTGGCTCAGCGCCGCCGCCGAGAAGGGCATCCTTCAGGTCGTCAACGATCAGCCGGCGCTTGATGAGCTGCGCGACATCGCCAACAAGACTAAGGCGCTGCTCGACGGCTCCAAGTTTGAAGATGTGTTGACGCGCTTGCAGAAGGCCGTCACCGACCGCCTGAAGATTGACCTCGTTCAGATCGAAGAGGCCATCAACGCCGCCGACGTGAAGAAGCTGGACGAGTGGTTGCAATCAAGGCTGGCCGCGTTCCTCGACGCCGAACTCAATCTCGATAGATTGAAAGACATCAGGAACGCCCTCCACAAGCTGATCGGCAAGCGGCAGGAAATTTACGAGGCCGCGCTCAAGGCGCTCGCACGTACCTACGAGTTTCACTTCTCCTACACCTACGAGCAGACGACGACGAAGTCTGCGCTCCTCGACATCGAGTTCGATTTCAAACAAGCAGGCGTCGCCCCTTTCCTGTCAGACGCCATTGACGGACGCTTCGACAACCTGCTCATAGCGCGGCGCGAAGGTATCAAGTTGAACTCCGCCACGCTTACCCATCAGATCGAACGTCAAGCTCACGTCGAGGTCAGCCTCCCGTTCTTCAAGAGCGTGAAAGATAATTTCAACACGTCGGTGGCGAACGTGAAGGCGACCGACGATGGGCAGCGTGTCCTCTTCTACGACCTCTCGGCCACCGACAAGGTGATTGCAAAGGAGAACTCACGGACGGCGCGCATCAGCAGGCTGACGGTGGGCGGCTTCTGGAAGGAGTTCGTCACCGGCGGCACAGCTGGCAGCGCGGTGCGTGTGCATAACGAGAATACGCTCAACCACTCCTACGCCTTCAAGCAGGTCAAGATGAACATGCGTAGCGATGATCTGCGGTTCGAGTTCCAGCCGCTCGTTGATCTCTACTTTCCGCACGCCTTCGGCGCGGACGGCTCTCTAGGGGTCTCTTCGTTCAGCGAGCTAATCGGCCATCTGGACAATCGCGTTGACCAGATCGAGTTTAACGGAGCGAACAACTTCGGCAACGCCCTGATCTCATTCGAGGTGAACCTGCCGGGCCGCGTGATGGCGGCATGGCTCGGAGCCTCCGGTGGGGAGAAAGACCCATTAATCCGGGAGATGTCGTTGCGAGTGCAACAGGCGCTCAAGCGATTGATCCCGCTCGCCTACTTCAGCGACCCGCGCCGCTACCAGAGTACCGGTGTGGCCGGGGCGCTGCTTCTCTATGCGTCTCTGCCGCCGATCAATCAGTTCCGTCTGGAGAATAACAACACGTTGCTGACGCCTGTGCCCAACGGCGAATACTACTGGAACTGGCCGAGCGTTGATCACCGCAACGCGCTGGTCGGTCACCCAAGGACGACGGCTAATCTGGCGGCGAGATTCCAACAGGTCTTCAACCTGCTTCAGAGCAAGAGGTCGGAACTCGACATTGATCCCGACTTCTATTCGCCCGGCCAAGTGCATTTCTTACAGGGGCAGGCGAGCACTACCGGCTCGGTGGTCGCAAACAACCTGCGCTCCCTGATTGTCACCGAAAGCGAGATCATCAAGGGTGCTTACGAAGCGGCGCGCGACATCACCAAGTTTAGGAACAGCGCGCCGAATAGTCCTTCGAAGGCAATCGAGGCGCTGGCAAAGTTCGGCGCACAGGTGACCGCCACTTTCAACTCCAACGTCGGCGGCATCTACGGGGGCAATCACATGCGTCCGTTCGGCAGCTTGATTCTACTTGAGGCTGCCTGCGCGTTTGACCCCACCTTCGCGCAGGTGAATCCAAGCGCGATGCTCAACATCACCGTCCTGCGCCAGAGCGTAGCCCAGCCCTTTGAATTTCTGGATGACAAACGGCCTGCGGCAGATCAGATAGTTGTTCAGCAGCCATTGGTAAGTTTATAGAACTCCGGCTAACATTTGGACAATCCTTGTCGCCGGACATAATTCATTAGCGTCGGCCTGACGGATTGATTTCGCTGCCGAATAAAAAATGGATGTGGTCATCAATGGTCTTGATTAACCTATCCGATTTCGGAGAGAAGAATCCGGGTCGTAAGAAAGATGTTGATCTGGAGATAGCCATCGAGAGGCTGGGCTTCGATGGCCGATGCTTCCGGCTCATCGGCTTGCACAGCATCAAGCATAAAAAGCTGCCCCCCACTCCTCACGGGCATCCCCGAAGTTGCCCGTGACGGCCACGTCTGTAGCAACTCACCCCGCGACCCGGCCTCACCCCGGGTACACCTTTAACGCCGGCGCGCAAGTCGTGTAAATGAAAGGCGCGTTCGTTAAGAGGTTCGACGATCAGTTTGAATAAAAATTACAGTGGAAGGAGAAAAATTTTCATGTCATCTCATCAGGAATTCAAGGTGAACTCCACCGGCTTGAACCTCCGTTCGGAGCCGCGCGTCAGACCCGGAAATCTCATCGCCACGCTTTCACTCGGCGACGCGGTGACGAAGATCGCGGAGGCGAGCGATGCGGACTGGTGGCAGGTCTCGACGATCATCGGGTCGAGCCACGTCGAGGGTTTTGTCAGTCATAAATTCCTCGCGCCCGCCGCGAAGTTTGAGCAGCCTCCGCTTCAGACCGGCATCACGGAAGTGCATTTGAAGACGAGCAAGAGCATCGCGCGCAATCAAACGTCGGGACGCGCGTTCCCGCTCAACGAGGCCGGACAGCCCGGACGCAACGCAACCACAGACGCCGGGAAGGCCGCCAATCTCACGGCCATTATCAAACACCTCAAAGTCGAGACGAGCGCGCGCTACATCGCGACGGGCGGCAGTACCTTCTGCAACATCTACGCTTACGATTATTGCTTTCTCTCCGGCGTCTTTCTGCCGCGTGTCTGGTGGACGCGCAAGGCGATTGCGACTCTCGCAGCGGGCGGCTCCGTGACCCCCGACTATGATGTCACCGTCACCGAACTCAACGCCAACAGCCTGTTCAACTGGTTCGAGGAATTCGGCCAGGACTTCGGATGGGTACGCACCTTCGACCTGACCGACCTACAGAACGCAGCGAACGCCGGACAAGTCTGCATCATCTCCGGCCAGCGCAAAGAATTGAACCGATCCGGCCACATCTGCGCGGTAGCGCCTGAGACGCCGACCCAACAAGCTAAACGAAGCGGCGCAGATGTCACGATACCTCTGCAAAGTCAGGCCGGCGCGAGCAATTTCAGTTATGGCGGAAGGGTCTGGTGGACGGGAGCGCAGTTCCGCAAGTTCGGCTTTTGGAAGCACGCTTAATTATGCGGCGCGCGCCCGTCGAGAACTTCGACGGGCGCGTACCATGAAGCGGAACCCGATGCCCGTTTGAAATAAAGCTCGCCTTTTTCGCACGCGCGGCTCACGGACATGATGAGTTAGTGCGGCGGATGCTTCGAGGTGGTCTGCCCTCGAAACATCGTAGCCTATGATTGTAAGGCTTGATGCACGAGCAGCGTGTCCACGTACTGCACGAACCTGACGGCTCTCCCCTCGCGCACATGCCAGATGTGCGCGAAGTTAGCTTGAAAGCTCTTGCCCGTAGCTTTGTACTTCCCGCTGTACTTGCCGAGCGCGACCACCGCCTCCCCGCCGTCAATGAACTCATCAGGCACAACGGCGAAACCGTCCCACTCCGTACCGAGCCGCATGAAGACGCCTGACAGCACGGCGTCGGGGCCGACGTATGTTCCGCCGTAGGGAAAGCCTTCGGCCTCCGTCCATTCAACGTCGGGACTTAAAAAGCCCAGCACCGCCGGGATGTCGCCTCTGGCGAAGGCGTCATAAACGCTTCGCACCGCATCGAGATTGCTCATCTGTTTTTCCTTTCGTCATTTGCTGCTTCAAGTTCACATGTCAGTTGGTCTCGCTCACGATACGTCTCGCCCATGCCGCCCGCGCCGATTTTTGAAACGATGCGGTACTGTGAAATTATTAAATTTTGCGCGAGTAGTTTCATGCGCTGCGATTGATCTGAATTTGTTCTGGCTCGAGCCACACGACTTCGTCGTTTTCGGAAACGGCAATTGGATTCCCGGCGCGTTTGTGTTCGAGCAAGGCTTGCGCGACGGCGCGGCGGAAAACTTCACGAATCGTTTCCCGATGTTCGACAAATAAGTTTTTCGTCATCTTCAAATCTATGGCTGGTTTTTCAGTTCGCATATTTTCTCCCATAAAGCGGCATCGTGAATTTGGATCGGCGCATTCGCCTCGCGGTCGGCGACAAGTATCGGACTTTCGCCGGATGAATTATCATAGACCGTCCAGGAATCGGCCAACGGCTGATACAGCGCAAAGAAATTTTTCATCCCGCGCGCATAACGGCGACGAATCGTTTCAGTCTCAATCGAATGACCGCCAAATTTTACTTTCTCCTCAACTCGCCGAATCGCCAGTTCAGGCCTATTAAGCCAGATAAAAAATAAATCAAACTCGTAGCCACGCGGTTTTAACTTCGCAATCCACGACGCATAAAACCGACTTGCTAACGTGCTTTCAAAAGCGAAATTCTCGCTTCGCCGCGCCAAATCTCGCAGACGCTTGAGCATCACGCGCCTGGCTTCGAGCGCGACCTTTTCCAGCGCGAAAGCTGACAACCCTTGCGCGAGTGTATCCGCATTAACGTAATCGGTCAGCCCGAAAGTGTCGCGCAAAAGATGCGGCGCGAGCGTAGATTTCCCCGCGCCGTTGCAACTCGCGATAAGAATGATTTTAGGATTTATTTTTGTTTCTCGATTCATCTTCTCTCAAATTTATTCCAGCAGATTCATCCGTTTCAGCAATCCTCGAAGCGCGGGTCGAAAGCGCAACTCAATCTATCTTTGCCGCTTCGACGCGGCGCACTAACTCGGCGAAACGCGGGTCATCGCGCAGGTCGAGTTTCGTGTCTTCGGCAAGATAAACTTCACCCATCCCGCCCGCGCCAATCAGCGAGAGAATTTCGTATTGACCGAGACGTATGCCGGAAGCGAAAGGCATGAAATCGAGCGAAGGGTTTCACTAACGCAAATGAACGCCGCGAATTTAATACATGACGGCGGGAAATCAAAGGTTTTGCGTCTTGATGTTCAACAAGGAAGCCAAACATTCCCGTCGCCGCTCAGTTGACCCGCAGACGGCGCACGACGCGCACGCCCGCGCGCCAGTCTTCGTTGATGTCGAAGCGATACAACTCGATCTCCGGCGTGACGGCGCGTGCGAGCGTTTCAAAGAAGCGATGAAATCGCAGCAGCGGCGCGACGAGATAGACGAGCGGCGGCTCATCTGAAATCTCGGCGTCGCCGAAGAGTCTCGCGAGCTTGATGTGCCCGGCTCGTTGATGAGCCGTGATGCGTCGCCAGTAGTCCGCGCCTTGAAGCGCGAGCGCGACGTCTTCGGAGACTTTCAGTTCGATGACGACGAGACGCCCGTCACGTCGGAGCGCGAGCAGGTCAACGGGTCGCGCTCCGCTTGAAGTCGCGCTCCGCGAGGCACGGAACTGCGCGTGAAGCGGCGAGAGACGCAGCCCCGGATCGAGGCGTGTGATGTCTCTTCGCAAAATCGTTTCGAGCCAACTTTCGGGCGACGCCGTGTAGAGCGCGTGGCGACGCTCGCACGCCTCCGCGCGACGATGCGCGGAAAGGTCTTCGAGCAGCTTCACAAGCTCCGGCCAGTTCGACTCGTCGAGCAAAACTCTCTGCCGCGCCGCGCCCGTCCCGAACCAGAGATGCTGGTCATTCATCACACGCCGCACGCGCGCGAAAGCGAGGCCGTGAAAACGCAACGTCTCGCCGTGACGCGCGCGCACCACGTCAATCGCGTCGGGCGCGTAGGCGATGATGCGCTCGACCAACTCGCTGCGCGCAAACTGCGACGCGCGATAAAGACGCGACGTGGTTGCACACAATAACTCTTCCAACTCCGGCGCGCGGACTTGCGTCAGAACGGGACTCTCCGCATCCACCTCAACAAGCGAAATGACGCGGCGTAATGTTGCGCGCAGCAACGCGAGTCTCTCCGCCGTCGCTTCGGAGAGTTTGGGCGGGACAAGCAGCAACAACTTGTGCGGCGCGCGCGTCCCGCTTTTTCTATTTTCGAGACGCGCGAACCACAGCAGCGCCGACGCGAGAAAATTTTCAGCCTCTTCCGCGCCGAGCGCGACGACGGGAGCGGTGACTGCCAGCAACTCGCGCCCGCGCCTCAACAATATGCGCGCGTAGCGTCCCGGCTCACTGCGCCGCGCCCCCGCGCTCAGACGCGCTTGCTCGACTTTCGCGCCCGCCACAAATTCGCAGGCGAGCGCGGCCAGACGCTCGCACTCACGCTGACGCGCAGCGGCGACCATCTCTTTCGCTACACGCGCCGATGCGCGCGGCACGAATTCCAACGTCGCGCGCTCTGCGCCGGCGCGTCTCGTCGCTTCCAACAGCAACTTTTCTCCGCACACTTCCCACGCCGCGACGCGCCACACACGCGCGCCCGTCGCGCCCCAGTAAGAGAGCAGCAACGCAACGTCATGCGCGGTCTTCAATTCCCACTCGCCGCGCCGCAGTTCAAAGCTCGCGCCAACGCCAACCTGTGTCTCCGCGCAGAACCATTCGCCGCGCGCATCGAGCAATGCGTCGAGCGTGCGCCGCGCGTCTTCAATTTCGCTTTGTGTCGTGAGGCGTTTCATATTTATGGCCTGCCAACGTGAGACGATGCGGCGCGTATGCTAACATCAAACGGCAATCAACCGCTCAGAAATTAACGAAGAAGTCAGAGCTTCAAACAACAAGCTACGCTTTCAACTTTTAATCTCCGGCTCTTGCTTTGCGATTTCTTTTCGAGGGACGAACACAGCATGAAAGAAGTTTATCTGGCCGGCGCGGTGCGGACGCCCATCGGTCGGTTCGGCGGCGCGCTGGCGGGCATGACGGCGGCAGAGTTGGGCGCAATCGTCGCGGCTGAAAGCTTGCGGCGCGCAGGTGTCGAGGCAGGCGCGTTGGGGGAAGTGGTCTGGGGTTGCGCGCGACAGGCGGGCGGCGGGCCGAACGTCGGGCGACAGATCGCGCATCGCGCGGGTGTGCCCGAAACTGTCCCGGCCTCGACCATCAATCAGGCATGCGGCTCAGGCTTGAAAGCGATTATTCTCGCGGCGCAGGAAATTTTACTTGGACGCGCGCAGGCAGTTCTGGCAGGCGGCGTCGAGAGCATGTCGCGCGTGCCGTACTTCGCGGAGGGCGCGCGTTGGGGCGTGCGGATGGGCAACGCCGAACTTGTGGACGGCATGTACCGTGACGGATTTTTCGATCCGCTCTCGCAGCTCGTGATGGGCGAGACGGCGGAGAATCTCGCGCGCCAGTACGACATCACGCGCGAGGAACAGGACGAGTACGCGCTACGCTCGCAGAGACGCGCCGCCGCAGCGATTGACGGTGGACGCTTCGACGCCGAGACAGTACACATCGAGATGAAAGGCCGCAAAGGCGAGACGACTGTTTTCTCACGCGACCAGCACGCACGCGCCGACACGCAGATCGAGCATTTGCGAAAGCTCGCGCCCGTCTTCGCTAAAGATGGGACGGTGACCGCAGGCAATTCTTCCGGCATCACGGACGGCGCGGCGGCAATCGTCGTCTTGAGCGCGGAGGCCTTGAAGTCGTCAGCTAATGCAGTCGAGCCGCTCGCGCGCATCGTTGACTACGAGTTCGCGGGCGTCGCGCCTGAAGTGATGGGACTTGGCCCCGTCCCGGCAATTCGCGCTCTGCTTGAGAGACAAAAACTGTCCCTCGCGGACATTGACCTCGTCGAACTCAACGAGGCTTTCGCCGCGCAGGTCATCGCGTGCGACCGCGAACTGAAGTTCGACCCCGCGCGCTTGAACGTCAACGGCGGCGCGATTGCGCTCGGACACCCCATCGGCTGCACGGGCGTCCGCATCACGACGACGCTTTTGCACGAGATGAAGCGACGCGGCGCGCGACGCGGACTCGCAACGCTCTGCATCAGCGGCGGGATGGGCATTGCGCTGCTCGTCGAAAGCGTTTGAGTGTCGCGTCGGAAGCCAGATGTGAGAAACGTCGTCGCGTGTTAACGATGCGATGGGCACGCGCGTCATACTGTATCGGTCGAGCAACATCGCAGACGTTGACGTGCGTTCATGTCACCAGTCATCGTGCCGGAAAGCCAACCATCGTTGGCGTCGGGCGCATCCGAACGTTCGAGAAATTCTCCCGCATAATTGATGTCACAAACCATTCGGGCGCGAGACGCGAAGGCCTCGTCGCAAAATTTACAACAAGGTGAAAAGAACAAGCTGATGAGAAAAAATTTATACGCTTCCCTGCTCGCGTTGACGACGGCGTTTGTCTTACTGGTGACGCCTTTGTCGGCGCAGACGAAACGCCAGAACAAAACCGCGCCTTCGCCGTCCAACGCCGCACCGCAGCCGGCGCTCGCGCTCGTGCCGCTTCCCGCTTCGGACGCCGTGCTCATCGTCAATTTGCGTCGCCTGTTGACGGAGGCGATACCTCGCGCGCTCGGCGACGATGTGGCGCGGACGGCGCAGGTCAACGCCGACATCGAGCGTTTCAAAACACAGACGGGACTTGATGCGCGGCAGTTCGACACCTTGAGCGTCGGCGCGCGTTTCACCAATCCTTCGCCGAACGTCACGAAGATTGACGACATCGTTGCCATCGCGCGCGGCACGTTCAACGCGGGCGCGCTCGTCGCCGCCGGTCGCATCCTTTCAAAAGGTCAGTACAAGTTGGAGCGTTACGCGGGCAAGGACGTGCATATCTTCAGCATCAACAATCAAGTCAAATTCTTCGGGATACTCAAAATGCACGTGCGCGATCTGGCGATGTGCGCGCTCGATGCGAACACGCTGGCTATTGGTGAACCGGGTGCGGTGCGCGCGGCGATTGACGCGCAGGCGGGAAAGAATCGCGTGGATCAAATGCTCGTCAACATGGCGACGGGCGGCGCGGATCAAATCATCGGCTTTGCCGGCAACGCGCCGCAGACGCTCACGAATGTTGACCTCGGCAATCCTGAAATCTCGCGCAGCATCGCTTCCATCAGACAGTTTTACGGCTCGGTCGCGATGGCTGGCGAGGGCTTTCAAATGCTGGCCGCGCTTCGCACTTTGTCTGCGCCGGACGCCAAAAACCTGAGCGACACCATCGAGTCCATACGGCAGTTCGCTCCCGCGCTCATCGGCATGGGCGGCGAAAAGGGCAAGCTCGCGAAAAACGCGATTGAGAATCTGAAGGTGACGACTGAGGGCAACGAAGTCCAGCTTCGCCTGCAACTCGCGCCCGGCGACATCACCGCGCTGCGAAGCGTGTTCTGAAGAAGTAAAAAGGCAAAAGGTCAAAGGCAAAAGTGAAGACGGGGAGCGAACTCCTTATCTTCACTTTTGCCTTTGACCTTTTGGCTTATTGTTTACGGCAGGGCTTCAACGTTGATGAAGAACTTGAACGTGCCGGTCTGCTGAATGCCGATCAGGAACCGCACGTTGACGCTCGCCCCGTTCGCCAGAGGCGTCCCCAGCGTCACCGTCCCCGCCGACATTGACGAGTTGAAGCCTCCACCGTTCGGCTGTGATGGCGGCTGCTCCAACGTCGTCCCCTGCACCGTCACCGTGCAGGGAGCGGTCGTCGGCGCTCCAGTCGCAGCGCATGTCCCCACATCATTGATTCCTGACACGACCACCGATGTCGAAGTTCGTGGCCGCAAATCCGCGAACCCCGAAGGAGCCGGGAACGTCGTGATGTCAATGACGCGGAACCTCAGTCTCGTCACATTCGCGCCCGTGCTGTTGACCACGCGACGACGGATGTCGAGCGTGCCGAAGGTCGAGTTGTTCGCCGGATCAGACGTGAAATCTCTGACGCGATTGGGTATCGCTCCCGTCGAGAGAGTCGAGTCGAGCAGCAAGACGGGAACGCTGGCGTTACGTTGAATGGGCGAGGAGAGATTCTCCGGCCCCGGCGTACCTAATCGCTGGCCTGCGCCGGCGGATGTGCCGTTGGTGTCCACGAAGATGAAGTCCGCCGCGTTGTTGTCTGTATCCTTCGGCACGCCGGCTATCGGACACGGGCCGAGGATGGTGATGGAGCCGCCCTTGCCGCAGGTGTCGCGGACGAAGGCATAGTCAATCGAGAAAGGCGTCAGAGCCGGATAGCCCGTGCCTTCCTTGTAGAGCGTATTGGCTTCCGATGTTGAGCCGACGGCATCGAGCCGGTTCGCCAGAGTGAAATTCGCCACCGTCGCTGTATTGAAAAGAGCGATGCCGGCGTTGTCTGCGATGTCCGTTGCGTAAGTAATATCGCCCGTGGCGGTCGTGCCGTTGCCGGCAGGAGAAGAGGCGAGCGAATAACCGACGCTATTGACGCCGAGATAATGGCCTCTGGCGGGAATGACTGTGCCGTTCGGGACGGTGAAACGTGCCACGCCATTCGAGGCGACGAGCGCGTAGCCGGCTGACCCGTCCGTGGTGGCGACGGTGATGGCCGCGTTGGTGTTGTTGTAGAGTTCGACGAACTCATCGTTCGCGCCGTTGGGGCCGCGCACGCGGAACTCGCTGATGATCAACTGCCCTGCTTGAGCGCCGACGGCGACCACAAAGCTGTTAACGTTACCCGCAACGTCGCTCACCTTCAGTCCTATTGTAAAAGGTTGGCTCTGGTCAATCTTCGTGCTCGTAACAGTGACGGTGTTTGTTGTCCCGCTAGTGAAGGAAGGAGTCGGGGTGTCGGCATTGTCGGATTGTGTGACCACGATTGAAGCAAGCCCCGACCCGGTGTCCCGTATCGTAAATACGGCTTGTGTGGGGAGACCATGCACGACGTTGACGGTGTTGGTCGGCTTGGTCGTATCCGACGCTACTACCGCTGGGCTCCTTATCCATATTGGCGAGGCTGACGACCCCTTCTGCGCGTACATGCTGGACGAGAGCAGTGTACACATAGTCAGTAGGGCGAAGAGCGCACAGAAATAGCGGACGGGCTGACGCATGATGTTTTCTCCTGTTAGGTCAAGAGAGCGACTTCGCACTCTATATAATGGAATGCCTTTCCATATGTTCAACAAGACCGAGTGATGAATGAACCGTTGCGAGTATGGACGACGCTTGATTGCGTCGCGTCAAAGATTCTAAGCAGGCACAACGTAATCGTCAACATCATCTTCGATTTCATAGCCTGCTTCATCTGTGTGTCAGCGCAACTCGACGTAGAGCGTCGTCCAGAAATCTGTGCCTAAGTAAAAGGCAAAAGTGAAGATGATCGGCAAACGCTCTGTCTTCACTTTTGCCTTTGACCTTTTTACTTTTGCCTTCCTTCTACTTCGCCGGAATCTGGATGGGCGAGCGCGGGGCACGCGCGGGCGCGGCGACCGGCGGCTCTTCGGCGTCGGCGAGGCGTTCGAGCACGTCGCTATAGATTTTGATGTCGTTGCTTTTTTCCAGAGGCGCGCGCACAGATGCGATGTAGTCATCGTAGATTTCGCTGCGGCGCGTCATCAGTTCCGACTCGACGAGTTGATCGCGCTGCTTGCCGAATTCCGCGAGGTCTGCGTCCGTGCGTTTCGTCATGGCAAGCACAACCCACGACTCGCCGATCTTGACCGGCGTCTTGTCAATCTCGCCGGACTTGAGCGCGGCGATGGCGTTGTCGGCGGCGGGGTCTGTGCCGACCGTGCCGAGCGGCGAGCCGAGCTTGTAGGCTTCGGCGGTTTCAGCTTTCAGGCCGTGCTTTTCGGCGGCGGCCTTGAGCGCGTCGGCGTTGCCCGCATCATTCGCGATGTCGCGCGCCGTCTGTTCGAGTTGCGACTTGGCGTGGTCTGTCCGCACGCCTTCCACAATCTTGTCTTTGATTTCGTCAAACTCCGGGATCACGTTCGGCTCTTTCTGCGAGACGAGCGACGGAATCGCGAAGCCGCCTTTGATGCTCACGCGGTCGCCGATCTGTCCCGGTTCCGTCAGAGGCTCGATGGCCTGCTCGAACTGCGGCGAGCTTCCGATGTCGGGGATAGTATCGCCCGGCTTGACGAACGGCGTCGTCTTCACCATCTCGGCGGCGTTCATGTTGGCCTCGCCCGCCAACTCTTTCGCCACCGCTGGAAAATCTTTGGTCGCCTTGAGACGCTCGACGGCGCGCGCGGCGAGTTGCGCGGCGGCGGCGTAGCCACGCCGGTTATGCAGAGAGACGAGCAGTTCTTTCTTCGCATCCTCGAACGTCTTCGGAATCGAGTCGCCGCGACGGAAGATGTAGTAAGCGTTGCCGGTCTTCATCGGGTCGCTGACCTGCCCCTGTTGCAGGTCGAAGACGTTCTGAAGTAGCTCGGCTGGATTGTTGACCTTGGGATTCTTCGGCCTGTTCGGATTTTTCTTGACGGGCGCGGGAAGAAAGCCGCCTGCCTTCGCCGTCGCCACGTCTTGCGAGTTGCCGCGCGCGAGTTCGGCAAACGCATTCTCGTCTGCCTTCAAGTCTTCGCCGCGCACGCGCCCCACGAGTTCGGTCGCCTTCTGAAGCACTGTCTGATCGAGTTGCGGACTCGCTACATTCAAAACGATCTGCTGTACTTTAACGCCAGCCTCTTTGTTCTCCGGCTTCAGTTGATCGAACTCCTTACGCAAGTCTTCGTCGGGGATGTTGATTTTATCGCCGACCTTTTCCTGGCTGATGTAGAGATACTGAATCTTCTTCTGTGGTTCAAGCACGCGAAAATCCGTCTGGTGCTCGTCGTAATATTTATGCAGTTCCTCTTCGGAAGGGTTGACGTTTTTGGCGAGGTCAGCCGCCGTCACGGGCACGTATGCGAGATCGTACTTCGTGTTCTTGCGCTCCCAATCCTTCTGCACGTCGAGGTCTGAAACCTGCACGCCGGCGGTGACGAACGCGCGCAATTTTTGAATGGCGATGCCGTCGCTAATCTGCGCCTCGTAGAGTTCGATGCCGCCGAAATTGCGGTTGACGTATTCCTTGTAGCGCGCCAGATCGAAATTGCCGGTGGCATCGGTGAACTGCTTGCGAATCACGTCGCGCACCTCTTCGGTCGAGGGCGTGAGATGAAGGCGGGCGGCTTCCTGCGCGGCGATGCGGTCGTTAATCAGGCCATCGAGAACACGTTCGTCCGTCATGCCCATCTGCGCCAGACTGAACTGCCCGCCCAGACGCTGCTCGTAAAACTTTTTGCGCGCGGCGAGTTCCGCCACCTTCACCGAGTCGCCGTTGACTTTGGCGAGCACGTCGCGATTCCGCAGAGGGTTGGCGACGGTGGAAGGAGCGCGATTGACCGCGCCCGCGACGAGCAGTCCGAGCAGGAGAATGACGACGAAAAAAAGAATGAGCAGGCTGCGCGTCTTCTCCAGCCGGCTGAACTGTTTGAGCATAACTCTCTACCTTCCTGAAGAACCTTGACGAATTTCGAGAACCGCGTTCACAAGGGATGGTTTGTCTGTGTAGGCTTCCCGGCGAGACGTTCCCGCAAAACGCGGATTGTAGCGGACACACGCGCGCCGTCGCAACCGTGCAGCAACTCGCGGGCGCGTCGCATCAACGCACAAGCCTCATGCTAAAAAATTGCACTCCAAATAAACGAATGCTGGTAGTAGAAACTCGCGCCGCGCTAGAGTGCCGCCTGTGGGTTGGAGTCACCTTTGCTTCTGAATGCCTTTGGGACTGGACACCTCGACGGCGACAAATTCCGAAGCAGCCAATGTGGTGGCAACACCGCGCCGGGCGTCGCACTTCCTCCGAGGTCGCGACGCCCGGCGCATTTTTGTCGCACGTTCCCTTAATTATAGCGATTTGCGAATGAGTGAGAGTTGAGAGAAAGATTTTTCACCATAGAGGACACAGAGAGACACAGAGGAAAGACGGAGGTTTGATGGTCTGGTCTGGTCTGGTCTGGTCTGCTCTGTTCTGTTCTGCCTCTGTGCCCCTCTGAGTCCTCTGTGGTGAATCTCCGGTCACATTCATTTGCAACCCGCAGTAGTTATGAGCAGACACACGCACACTTCACGCCGCTTCTAACGACACGCTTTCTTCCTGTGCTATATCTTTATCATCATGGAATATTCGATCTGGGCGTGGACGGGCTTCGGCGTCTTTATCCTGCTCATGCTGGCTCTGGACTTGGGCGTGCTGAACCGCAAGGCGCACGTCGTCAAATATCGCGAGGCGGCCATCTGGAGCGTCGTCTGGGTGCTGCTCGCGCTGGTCTTCGCGGGGATCGTCTTTCACGAAACTAACCGGCAGACGGGACTCGAATTTCTCACCGGCTACGTCATCGAACTCTCGCTCTCGGTTGATAACCTGTTCGTCTTCCTGCTCATCTTTTCTTACTTTCGCGTGCCCGCGAAATACCAGCATCGCGTGTTGTTTTGGGGCGTGCTCGGCGCGCTTGTGATGCGTATCGCGATGATCGGTCTCGGCGCGGCGCTCATCGAGCGTTTCCACTGGATCATCTACGTCTTCGGCGTCTTCCTTATCTACACCGGCATCAACATGCTGCGTCAGGGAGAGGCGAACGCGAACCCTGAGCAGAACCCTGTCGTGCGTTTCGTGACGCGCTACATCCCGATTAAGCGCGCTTACGAGGGCGAGAACTTTTTCACGATGGAGAACGGCAAGCGGGTGGGGACGCTGTTGCTGCTCGTGCTCGTGATCGTCGAAGTCTCCGACCTCGTCTTTGCAGTGGACTCGATTCCGGCGATCTTCGGCATCACGACGAACACCTTCATCGTCTATACGTCGAACGTCTTCGCCATTCTCGGACTGCGCTCGCTATACTTTCTGCTCGCCGGGATGGTCGAGAAGTTTCACTATCTCAAAGTGGGGCTGTCCATCGTCCTCGCCTTCGTCGGCCTCAAGATGCTGACGGAAGGATTTCTGCTTCCCTACTTCCACAAGGAACTGATCATCGCCGTCTCGCTCGGCGGCGTCGCGCTCACGCTGCTCGGCTCGGTCGCGGCCTCTCTCATCTGGCCGCAAAAAAGCGAGACGAACATCGAAGTCCAGTTGCCGCCCGACTTCAACTCGCCATTTGACGACGATCAGGGACGGCTTGGCGCGGACGAGGATTAAGGCAAAAGTAAAAAGGCAAAAGGCAAAAGTGAAGACGGCAACGCTTCCCTACTTTTGCCTTTTCCAAATCGTCCGCGTGTGTTAAGTTCGTTAAGTGGCAGTGACTGAACAAAAGTCCCTGTCAGAGGGCGACGGTTAACCTTTCACTCCGACGCCTCTTCAAGTCCCGCTGCTTCGCCCCGTTAATTTTCCTGTACGAGTTCAGATTCTTTCTATGTCCACGAAATTCGGTCGCTTCGATCTCGAATGGTGGGTCGTCTCGAAGCGAAACATCTACATCGCCGTGTTTTTCACCGTGCTCGTACTGGCGGCGGCGGGCACTGGCGTGTATGCGTGGTTTTATGGCAACCCGTTCAAGGGGACGCCGGTCGCCGCAGGCGCTTCGACGGGCGCGCGCTTCGATTCGTTCGAGGGCGGCGTGCGCGTCATCCGCGCCAACACGCGCGAGACTGTGCTGGCGCGCGCCGACACGCGACTCCTGCCCGGCGACACCGTCCAGACGCAGGAAGACGGGCGGGCGCGCATCTCGCTCGTTGACGGCTCGACGCTTTTCGTCAAACCAAACAGCACCATCACCATCGCCGAGAACACGGGCGGCGGCGACAGCGGCGCGAAGACGAAAGTGCGCGTCGCCGTCGAGAACGGGCAGATCAACGTCCGCACCGAGCAGCAATCGGAAGGCGCGAGCAACATCGTCGGCACGCACCTCTCGGAAAATCACATCACCTCCGACACGCAGGCCAGCTTCGACGTGCGCGATGACAAGACCGAAGCGATTCGCGTCCAGAGCGGCGCGGTCGAGACCAGCACGCGCAACGGCGACCAGACGACTTTGCGAAACGGCGAGTACGTCGCCATCAACCAGCAGGGCGGCATCGCCGAGCGAGAGAAACTGCTTGCCATCCCGTCGCCCTCCGCGCCGCGCAATCTCGAAAAAGTGCCCGCGCGAAAGGGCGGCGCGACGAGCGTCACCCTGCGCTGGCAGAAACCCGCGATGGGCACGCCCGCGCATTACCGGGTTGAAGTCGCCACCTCGCCCTTCTTTGTCGCCGCCGGAAAAGTCATCGAGCGCGACCAGTTGCAGGCGACCGAGTTCACGGTGGACGATCTGCGGCAGGGAAATTATTTCTGGCGCGTCGCGGCCTTCGCTCAGTCAGGGCAGGCGAGCGATTGGAGCGAGCCGCAGAAGTTTCTCGTCGTCACCGAAGGCGGGACGGGCGACAGCGTCACCATCTCGAACGCGGCGGTCGAATACATCGCGGGCAGCATCTATCTCGTGCGTGGGCGGACGCAGGCCGGCAACACCGTGCGCTGCGCGGGACGCGAGACGCTCGCCGCCGGCGACGGCAACTTCCAACTACAGATCAACGCGCCGCGCGGCGCACGCGAAGTCATCATCGAAGCCGAAGACACGCAGGGCAACAAAAACACTTTCCGCCTGCCCCTCGCGTCCGGCTGACAAAAGCGGTGACAAGCGTTGAATGACAAGTGACAAGATAAAAGTTTTTGTCTTTCACTCATCACTCATCACTCATCACTCATCACTTCTTATGCGGCACGTCATACTCATCAGCGGCGCACGCGAGATGCCTGCGGGCGGTCTGTGCGGAGCTTTGCGCGACGCGGGCGTGACGTTTACGCTCGTCTGCGCGTCGAATTTCATAGAGGATGAGCCGCACACGAAGTTCATCGGCGGCGCAACGATAACGGCATCGCCGTCAACGAAGACGCCGCCGTCTGCGCTCGCCGTCGTGTTCGACGTGACGCCATGTGCGGAAGTCGGCGTGCTTCACACAGAGGCCGCGCGCGCCGCCGACGCCTGGCCGGGCATCCCGCTCGTCGCCTGTCACCGTGCCGCGCCCGTTGATGAAGGCCAGCCACACGCGCCACAACTTGACGCCGCGATGCTCCGGCGTCTGGGCTTTCACGCCGTCGCGGATGAGCCGGCGCAACTCGCATCTGTTTTACGCAAGCTCGAAACGGAAGGCGCATCGTCCGGCGGCTCTCCTGCGAGTAACGTCAACGCGACGCAGCACACGCCCGCGGCGAATCTGTCGCTGCCCAAACGTCTCGGCACGGAGCGACTGCGCGCAGCCTTTGAGATCGTCGCCTCGCTGCACTTCGCCACAGAACAGAGGGGAGCCGCCGACGCCGCGCTCGCCGGTCTCGCCGGTCTCGTGCGCGCCGACCGTTGGACGATTTATTTAATCACTGAAGGAGAGGACGAGGACGAAGTGCTCTTCGAGCCGCTCGCCGCGCGTGGACTGACGAAGAGCGAGCGCGCTCTGCCCGCACAAGATTGGCGACGCGCATTAACGGGCAATGCGATGAGACTCGCAGGAGCGCAGTCGCTCGCCGCGCGCGAGGCTGTGGCGTCCGCCGAGCCGTCGAGAAGACATGAGGGCGCGCGTCGCATCGTCGCCATCCCGCTGACAGGCGGCGAGCGCGTCATCGGCGTGCTCGAAGCAGTGCGCGAAGGAGCGTCGGCGCGCGCGTTCTCCGATGCGGACACTTCGCTCCTGTCAGTTCTCTCTCTGCCGCTCACCGCCGCGCTTACGAACGTCGTCCGCATCGCCGAAGCGGAGCGTCTCTCGCAGACAGACGATCTGACGAAACTGCACAACGCGCGCTTCCTGCGGCAGTATCTCGTCGGCGAACTCAAACGCGCCAGACGCTACGGCTCGTCCGTCTCGGCGGTCTTTCTCGACCTCGACGACTTCAAGCTCATCAACGACCGGCACGGACATCTCGTCGGCTCGCACGTCTTGTTCGAGATGGCGCGCGTCATTCTCTCTTGCCTGCGCGACACGGATGTCGTCTCGCGCTACGGCGGCGACGAGTTCGTCACCATCCTGCCTGAAACCGGACTCGAACACGGCGCGCTCGTCGCCGAACGCATCCGCGCACGCATCGCCGCTCACATCTTCACGGGCGGTCGCAACCTGCGCCTGCGCCTGACGGCCTCCTTCGGCATCGCCGTCTTCCCCCAACACGCGCACTCGCCGCAACAACTCATCGCCTGCGCCGACGCCGCCATGTACGAAGCCAAAGCCGCGCGCAAAAACTGCGTCCGCTTCGCCGCCGAGACCACTGATTAAAAAGAGAAATCTGACCAGATAGATAAAAATACCGCCGGCCTGTGACGACCGGCGGTATCACTCAACTCGTACGGCGCGAAAGAGCGTTTTAGCTTCCCTCTTCATCCCTGATCGCGGCCTGTGCCTTCGCCGCCAATTCCGGCGGCACTTCATCCATCCCGTGCGCCGTGCGCGCATGTTCCGCGACTTGCCCCATCACCTCTTCATCCGTCTCGCCACGCGCGACGAAATCACAATCCGGCCCGGCATCCCTGCAATTCATGGTTCTCGCCATTGTTACACTCTCCTTTTATGCAAAGAAATTTAGAGATCGAACTTCGCGCCAAGCATAGGCCGACACCGCTCAATAAGACAACCGTTGTGATGCTTCGGTGTGCAGCTTGAACTCATTTCTTGTCCGTGTGTCTGAGTCCATACCACGTCATGCCAATCAGGAAAATCCCTGCGGCAAATTCCACACAGATCATAATCCAAAATGAGATCGGACTGCGCGCCGCCACAACGATTCGCCCGCCTCTCTGGGAATAGTACTCACCTTGCGAAATTTCTATGACGGCAAATGAAATAAAGAACACACCAAAGATGCCCGGCACAAACCGCGAGAGATGATTTGTCATGATGTTGAGAAATCCGGTCACATCAAGGTAGAAGCGTCACGCCCGAATTTAACCGGATGCAGCGAGCCACAACAAACATGCAAGTCTCGCAGATGAGAGCCGCGCGATTTGCGCTCCGATTGAATGAGTTGTTACGCGCGAACGGTTTAAGTGGATTATTCCAAGATCAAATAATCGTCATAGAACTCATCCGATAACCGTAATAGTTTGGATTGCGGCTCAAGTTCTCGCGTAACATCTTTATTATTTATCATCTGATCTGTTTTAGAAGCCAATGAGTGCTTGTAATAATAGAAAGTAACTACCAGTAGCCCCGCAAGCGCGTTCAGAGCATTTTTAAGAGTGGCTTCAGGGAAATATTGATTTCGCTCATGCTTCACATTGTTATAGCTACGCCACCAAAGAGGATTTGTACGACCCTGCCAATTATCCCAAGGAATTAAAGTAAGGCCATACCGTTGAACCAATACCCTTTCACTTGATAGATTTGGAATCCCCGCCATAATTATTGAACGATACTCATTAATATTGCGCCTCCTTGCTGTGGGATTCAATAGTTCACATAAGGATTTGGCAATAACATCAACTTCGGAGGAAGCAGCGAAGAGGAGATGAGCTAATTCAATGGAATAAGTCTGGAAATTATCAGGTGAAAATTCGACGTAGCGAGAAACCACCTCCATGTCATTTTCCAACGCCAAGAAATAATTCCAGTGCAGTTTATTTGCTGTAGTTTGTATTCCCATAGAAATTTAAGCAAAGCGCATAACGCATATTGTACCGCACATTCACGCTGACCTCTTTGATTATGAGAGAGCAGCCTGATTGTTGATAGAAATCCTGCTAACTGCTGTAAATGCCCACTGTTTCGTCTCGGATGGTAAAAGTTCCCTCTCAGAGACTCGTCGGTCTATCTGTGGGAAGGAACATTCCCTCGGCGAGAGCCATCAACCTATCCCGGAGACCCAATATTCCCTCTTTGGGAGTCATCTTTCCCTCTCGGAGACCCATCGTTCCGTCCCAAAGACCCGACTTTCCCTCCCGGAAACCCAAGTTTCCTTGCCAAAGACCCAATGTTGCGTCTCCGAGACTCGACTTTGCGTCCCGGAGAGCCATTGTTGACTCTCCGGGACGCAAAATCTCGCCCGCGTGAAGGTCGCGCGGGGCGTTGAGGCGGGCGGGTGGCTATTTCGCGGGCGTGGGCGGCTCTTTGCTCGTTTTGCGTGCGAAGCGTCGCGCCATGCCGTCGAGCGCGGTGTCGAGCGCCGCGCCTTTGTTGCCCGTGCGGGCGTAAGCATAGACGGCGAGCGCCGCAGCATAAGCTTCGGCTCCCACTTCGAGATAGGTGTCGTCCACGAGTTCCCCCAATTGCGCGAGCGCGGCGGCGATGGGTTGCAGCGCGGCGAGCAATTCCACGTCCTGCTGAAACTCGTCCACGTCGAAGGAGCGCGGCAGGATGTCCGTGTTCTGCGCGGCGACGGTCAAAGCCTGTTGGACGAAGCCGTGCCCTGTGTCGCCCATCTTGGGCAGCTTGCGCCGCTCGTCTGGCGAGAGGTCTATCAGGAACGGGAGCTTTTGTCGGATGGTTTGGATGGCGGCCAAGACCGCCTGCTGGTCTGCGGCGGACAGACGCGCGCTGATGCGATTGTCAGGCATCGTGGGTTCTCCTTGTCAGGACTCGTGCGCGTGTTGAATCTTTCAAGACACGCCATGTCCCGACGGTTTGAAGAGTTGATGTGAGGCCGGCGACTTTTCGAGTCTGACGCGCCGGCAGGAAATAACGCTCGACGAACGGACGCAAGATACGTCCAACGCACCGCGCGCGTCAATAGCTATTCCGACGCTTTTATTATCCGACGAGTCATGCGCGGGCGGCGTATCAGTAATGATAACGCGCTTGCAGAAAATCAATTCGATCATCGGTGACCAGATACACCAGACGATGCTCTTGCGTTAAGCGACGCGACCATGCGCCTGACGCCAGATATTTCAATGGCTCAGGCTTACCGATGCCGTCGAACGGGTCGCGCATGACCGCTTCGATCAAATCGAAGGCGCGGAGAGCAACTCTGCGATCCGTCTCCACCCAGTAACGCAAATCTTCCCTGAACTCTGGATGAAAGACTGCCGCTCGTAACGCTTTTTGCTGACCCTCGTGAGATTTACTCTTTTTCGTCAAGCCCGATCTCCTGACGCAGCTTTTCTACGCTCTGAGGTTTCACTTTCCGGGCGGTGGCGCGATTCAGCGCCGTGAGCAAGCGTTGGGCGTTTTTCGGAGAGCGAAGCAAATGAGCCGTTTCGAGCAGGCTGGAAAGTTCCGACGCTGCGACTAAAGCAACGTCTTCGGAGCCACGCCTGTTGATAATGATGATCTCTCGATTGTCTGCAACCTGGTTGCAGAGTTTGGCAAGGTTGGCACGCGCTTTGGTATAGGTCGTCTGATTAGGCATTGGATACTCCGCAAAAGATGTACAGAATTACTGTACGCTACACCAACGGGTCAAAACAAGCAGGAGATGAGCGCCGAACGAATACCGAAGTTGCGTCATTCGCTTTAACTTCACATCCCTCCTGAAAATGCCGCACCTTTGAAGTCTCAAATTTTTGACCGGCAGCAAAATCAGCTCCCGCCCGCGAAAAAAGTGATAGACATTTTCCCGCTCATGCGGTAAAGCATTCGTGTAGCTTAGTTGCCGCTTGCAGCCCCCCTGCCAGAGCGAGGCGACCGGCGCGTTTTGAGGTCGGAGCTTTTGCTTGTCCCGGACACATTCGTTAAAGTCCTCGCGGTTAGCGTTTGAGACGCTTTTCGGTGTATCTTTGCCGTTTCGTGCTGCTGTGCGTTTCGATGAGAACGACCGTTTAGAACTCTCTCACGACCGGCGCGGCGACTATTCTCTGACGCAGTTAAAATTACAGATACGGACAGGATTAAATGGCATTCAAATCTCTTTTCAGTCTTTTCTCCAGCGATTTAGCGATTGACCTCGGCACGGCCAACACGCTCGTCTTCGCCAAAGGGCGCGGCATCGTCGTCTCCGAGCCGTCCATCGTCGCCATCAACAAAGTCACCAATCAGGTCGAGGCCGTCGGCAAGGAAGCCAAAGAGATGTTAGGCCGCACGCCCGGCAACATCGTCGCCATCCGCCCGATGAAAGACGGCGTCATCGCCAACTTTGAAGTGACCGAGAAGATGCTGCAACACTTCATACGCAAGGCGCACAACGGCAAGACATGGGTCAGCCCGCGCGTCGTCATCGGCATCCCTTCGGAAATTACGCAGGTCGAGCGTCGCGCCGTCGAGGACTCGGCTTATCGCGCGAAGGCTTCGGAAGTCTATCTCGTCGAAGAAGCGATGTGCGCGGCCATCGGCGCGGGGCTTCCCATCACGGAGCCGCACGGCAACATGATCGTGGACGTGGGCGGCGGCACGACCGACATCGCCGTCATCTCTCTTTCAGGCATCGTCTATTCGCGCGCCGTGCGCGTCGCCGGCAACGAGATGGACGAAGCGATCACGCAGTACATCAAGCGCAAGTACAACCTGCTCATCGGCGAGCGCACGGCGGAAGCCATCAAGATCGAACTCGGCTCCGGCTTCCCTCTCGATGAGCCGCTTTCGATGGACGTGCGCGGGCGCAATCTGATCGAAGGCATCCCGAAGACCATCACCATCAGCGACGAGGAAATCCGCGAGGCGCTGGCCGACTCGGTGGCGACCATCGTCAACGCCGTCCGCGTCGCACTGGAGCGCACGCCGCCGGAACTCTCCGCAGACATCGTCGAGCGCGGCATCGTGATGACGGGCGGCGGCGCGCTTCTCAAGAATCTCGACCGACGCCTCTCGATTGAAACAGGACTGCCCGTCTCCATTTCGGAAGACCCGCTCTCATCAGTCGTCCTCGGCGCGGGCAAGATGCTCTCCGACTTCAACCTCCTCAAGCGCGTCAAGTGGGACAACAATCTGACGAGCGGAACGTAAAAAGCGGTGGTCAGTGGCCGGTGGTCAGTGAGCAGTCAAAGACCTGATTGCAACTGACCACCGGCCACTGCCTACTGCCCACTGCCTTTATGGTACGCAGCACGCAGAAAGAGATACGGCAGCGCGCACCTGTGTGGCTGCTCGTGTTGCTCGCGCTCAACTTCGGACTGATGGCGTGGGATGCGAAAGACCCCGTCAGTAAGCAGCGCGTGATTCGCGTCTGGGGGCAGGCCGCCGCGTCGCCATTCCAGAACGGCGTCTCGTGGGCGGGAGGCTCCGGCGTCGGCTTCTTCCAACGCATCGGCAATATGCGCCGCGCCGAAGCTGAGAACGAGTCTTTGAAGCAACGCCTCGTTGATGCCGACACCGAACTGCGTGAGGCGCGAGCGGCGCGCGACGAAAACGAGCGTCTGCGGAAGATGCTCGACTTTCAACAGGGCGCGGGTTACAAGTCCGTCGCGGCGCGCGTCATCGCACGCGACCCGTCCGTCTGGTTCAATTCCATCATCATCAATCGAGGCTCCGCCAACGGGGTGGACTTGAACATGCCGGTCGCGACGCCCGAAGGCATCGTCGGGCGCATCGTCGAAGTCGGCCCGTTCTCGTCAGAGGTGATGCTGTTGACGGACGAGCGGACGGCGGCGGGCGCGGTCGTCGGGCAACTCGGCGCATCGAACGCCATCGGCTCGGTGCGCGGCTACGGCAAAAACGGTTTACTGGAAATGCGCTACGTGTCGGGTCTGGAAACGATCAACGTCGGCGACGCTGTGGCTACCACCGGACAAGACGGTATCTATCCACCTCAGTTGAACGTCGGCTCTGTGGTAGAAATCAAACCCGGCTCGGCGACCACACCGCACACGATCTACGTCAAGCCCGGCGCGCGGCTCGATTCTTTGCAAGAGGTGCTCGTCCTTCAATATCAACCGCCGACACGCTCCGCACCGGAGAAGTCGCTGCCGAATGTGAGCAAGGGGAAAAGCAAGTGATGAGTGATGAGTGATAAGTGATGAGAAAGAACTTCTTGCTTTTTCTTATCACTTATCACTCATCACTCATCACTCATCACTGGCTCTTATGAAATGGAAGATAGTTCTCTGCGTAACGCTGGCCGTGATTTTGCAGTCGAGCCTGCGCGCGCTGTGGCCGCCGTTGGCTTACGCGGACTTGCCGCTCATCATGGTGGTCTATTTCGCGCTGCGTCGCGACGCGCTGCTCGCGCTCGTGGTGGGAACCGTCTCAGGACTCGCCACAGACCTGCTCAGTCAGGGACTGATCGGCGCGGGCGGATTTTCCAAGACGCTGACGGCTTACTTAATCGCCGCCGTCGTGACGCGCATCATGCTCGACAACCCTTTGCTCCGCATCCCGGTGCTGGCGGGCGCGGCGGCCTTCGATGCGCTCATCTATCTGCTGCTCCATCGCCTGCTTGGACAGTTGCCGACGCCGATGGGCGACTCTCTGGCCGACACGATGGCCTTCAAGATTATTTGTACGACCGTGGCAGGAACGCTCCTCGCCTACCTGCTCGACATATTTTTCAGCGACACCGCACGCACGCGCCGGCAGTTCGCCTTTCGCCGCCGCGTCGCGCGCCGCTCTGTGGGAAGAAGAAGGTAAACGAGGAAGAGGTTAGATGTTAGATGTTAGTTAAAACAGGCATTTTTCCTAACATCTAACCTCCAACATCCAACATCTCATATCCGCCTTATGAAATTTGAAGACGAGTCGCAAAATCTACGCCTGCGCGTGAACATTCTGCACGGGTTGGTGCTGGCCGTGCTGGTCGTGCTCGGCGTGCGCGCTTACTTTCTACAGGTCGTCAACCACGACTATTACGCCGAGCGCGCGGAGAACCAGCGCATCCGTTTGTTGCGGATTCCCGCACCGCGCGGCGCGATTTTCGACCGCAACGGCAAACTTCTCGTTGACTCGCGCTCGACCTACAACATCATTCTATTGCGCGAGGACATCAAGGGCGTTGACCTCTCGTCCATCATTGACCAGATCGCGCCGGGACTCGGCCTCGACGCAGACTTGCTGCGCGAGCGTTTCGATGAGATGAAATCTCTCGCGCCGTCAGAACCCATCACGGTCAAAGAGGGCGCGACGACCAACGACATCACCTGGGTTGACGCGCACAACCTTGAGCTTCCGATGCTCAGTGTCCGCGAGCAACCGCAAAGGCGTTATCCTGAAAACGGCGTGCTCGCGCACGTACTCGGCTACGTCGGCGAGATCGGCCCCGAACAGTTGAAGCAGCCGAAGTACAAAGACTACAAAGAGAATCCGTACATCTCCGGCGACATCGTCGGGCAGGACGGGATGGAGCTAACCTACGACCGCACACTGCGCGGGCGCGACGGCTATCGCAAGGTCGAAGTGGACAGTCGCGGGCGCATTCAGCGCGAACTCGAAGTCGTCGCGCCGCAACCGGGGCAGGACATCGTCTCGACGATTGATCTCGACTTGCAGTTGGCCGCCGAAGAGCAACTCCGCAACTCGCCGTCGAAGCGCGGCGTCATCATTACGCTCGACCCGAACAACGGCGAGATTCTGGCGATGGCCTCGTATCCGACTTACGACCCGAACCTCTTCTCGCAACGCATCGGCACGAAAGCCGGACGCGCCGAAGCCAACCTGCTGCTTCGCGATCCGCTTACGCCGCTGACGAACCGCGCCATCCGCGGACGCTATCCTCCCGGCTCGACCTGGAAAACCTTGATGGCGACCGCAGGGCTGCAACAGGGCGCGATCACCCTCAAGAACTCGCACCTCGTCTGCGGCGGCGGCATCACCATCGGCAACAAATTCACGCGTTGCATGGGCAGCCACGGCACGCCGGAATTGCACGCGGCGATTCGCGCCTCTTGCGACGGCTACTTTTATCGTCTCGGCCTCAAGATGGAACTCGAAGGCATCGAGCAGATGGTTGACGAATTTGAACTCAACAAGCGCACGGGCGTTGATTTGCCGCGCGAGTTGATTAGCTGGACGCCTTCGCGCGAGTTCAAGGCGCGCTTCAATCCGCGCGACCCCGAATGGAGAGACATTGACACGGTCTATGCCTCGTTCGGACAGGTTTATGATTTCGTCACGCCGCTCGCCATGCTCCGCGCGCAGGCCGCAGTCGCCAACGGCGGCAAGCTCTACGTCCCGCATCTTTTGAAAGAAGCGAAAGCCGTCAGTGAGGTCGGGCCGTTCGCCGCGCGCCCAAGACAAATCTTCGACCGGCTCGAACCGAAGATCATTCCGATTCCGCAAGACCAGCACGAACTCGTCGTCGGCGGCATGTGGGGCGTCGTCAATGAAGCGGGCGGGACGGGCAACGCGGCGCGCATCGAGGGCTTCGATGTCGCGGGCAAGACCGGCACGGCGCAGGTCGTCGGACTCGGCAAGGACACGGGCAAGAACAAAGACCATTCGTGGTTCGTCTCTTACGCGCCCGCCTTCAAGCCCGAAGTCGCGATGATCGCGCTCATCGAAAACGTCGGCTTCGGCGGCAAGTTCGCCGCTCCCGCCGTGCATAGCGTCTATGAAGCCTACCTCCAGAAAGCGCACCCGGAGCTTGCGTCAAAGCCTGCGACGACGGAGCAGGTAGCTCGAAAACAGTGATAAGAGATAAGTGATGAGTGATAAGAGAAGACAGCAGGTTCTTTCTCATCACTCATCACTCATCACTCATCACTCATCACTTGTCTATGTCTGCAATCCTAGAGACCAAACGCTTCCGTGATTTCGACTGGCTGCTGACGCTGCTGGCGGTGGCGATTGCGCTGTTCGGGACGTGGATGATTTACACCGCGACGCCCGACGCGGGCTTCTGGAAAAAGCAGTTGATCGGACTCGGCATCTCGCTCGTCCTGATGCTCGTCGTCGCCTTCACGGACTATCGCAAGCTGCTCCATTTCGCGCCCGCCTTCTACGTCTTCGGACTTTTGCTGCTCGTCATCGTGCTCGTGCCGGGCATCGGTCTCAAAGTTAACGGGCAGCGTTGCTGGATCGGCATTCCCGGACTCGGACAGTTTCAGCCGTCGGAGTTTATGAAGATTCCGACGGTGCTCATGCTCGCGCGCTACTTCGGCAGGCCGCGCCAGAAAGCTCTGAGCATCAAAGAGATTATGGTCGGCGTCGGTATCCTCATCCTGCCCATCAGCCTCATCATGCTGGAGCCGGACGCGGGACAATCGCTGACTTACTTCCCTCTGCTCGCCGTCATCCTTTTTCTTTCAGCCGTGCGGATGTGGCTGGTCATCGCCGCGCTCGTCCTCGGCACGCTCGCCGTGCCCGCCGCGTGGGTGGTGGGAGTCAAGGCCGGAGTTATCAAGCAGTATCAACAGAAACGCATCGAAGTCATTCTCGACCCAGAGAACGCAGACCGGCGCGACGTGGGTTATCACACATGGCAGTCCATCATCACGGTCGGCAAGGGCGGCTTAACCGGCTCCGGCGCGTCCGACGACCCCGCGTCGCAAAGCCGTCTCAAATTTTTACCTGAGCCGCAAACCGACTTCATCTTTGCCGTCACCGCTGAGACGACGGGCTTCGTCGGCGCGGGACTGTTGCTGCTGGCCTATGCAGTCCTGCTCACCAAACTCATTGCCGGCGCACGGCGCGCGCCCGACCGCACGGGGATGCTCGTCATCATGGCGATTGTCGGCGGGTTAGCGTTTCAAATTTTCGTCAACGTCGGGATGGCGCTCGGCATCCTGCCCGTCATCGGCGTGCCTCTGCCTTTGATGAGCGCGGGCATCTCCGCCGTCCTCGCCACGCTTATCACCATCGGCTTCGCCATCAGCGTCCGCCTGCGCCGCTTCGTCAACTGAAACGACGCTCTGACTTCTTCATTCAAACGCTGCGCTGCTGCCGTCCACGCTTAAAGTAAAAATAAACCGGCAATCCGAGCGCGATGAGCACGAGTCCGGCCAGAGACTCGACCGGACTGGTCAGGATCGTGTTGATGACGAGCCACGCCGCCACGAGTATAAAGATGAACGGCACGACCGGGTATCCCAGAGTCCGGTAAGGCCGCTCCGCGTCCGGCATCTTTCGACGCAGGACGAAGACCGAACTCGCCGTCACGCCGAAAAACAGCCACAGCGCGAAAATCGAGTAAGTGGTGATTTGATCGAACGTGCCGGAGAGAGCCAGCACGCTCGCCCACGCGCCCTGAAAGATAATCGCCCACACAGGTACGTGGCTACTCTTTCCCACTTCACCCATCCGCTTAAAAAATAAGCCGTCGCGCGCCATCGCAAACGGGATGCGCGCGTTCGACAAAATGATTCCGTTGAGCGCGCCAACGGTCGAGACGATAAAGGCGACGGAAATGAAAGCCGTCCCCACCGGGCCGAGGAAAGTCTGCGCCGCTTTGGCCGCGACCGGCAGCGCTTCGCGATGCGCCGTCGAGTTTGAAGTCACAATCTCTGCGAGCGGGAGCGCGTAAAAATACGCGAGATTGGTCAGCAGATAAATCACCAACACCAGCAGCATCCCGCAGATTAAGCCGCGCGGAACATTGCGGCGCGGATTCTCGACTTCGCCCGCCACGAGCGGCAGCGCATACCAGCCGTTATAAGCCCAGAGCGCCGCCATCATCGCCACGCCAAACGATTGTAGTCCGCTCCATTGCGGAGTCTCGGCGGGCGTCGCCAGATGCGACCAACTGGCGCCGCGCGAGAAAAAGAAGACGCCCGCGATGATGACGACGATGCCTAAAATCTTCGCGCCCGTTAAGATCGATTGCACGCGACCGCCGACCACCACGCCGATGCAGTTGATGGCCGAGAATAAAACTATCGCGGCGACGGCCACCAGTTGCGCCAGTCCAAACTGCCAGTGAAACTCCTGACCGAACAGATGAAAAGTCCGCTCGACCCACGCGCCGCCCAACGGTATCAACGCCGAGAGGAAGATGGCGAACCCGGTGCTGATCGCCGCAATCCCGCCCGTCGCCGCGACCGCGAATTGCATCCACCCGTAGAGAAAAGCCGGCGCGTCGCCGTAGGCTTTGCCGAGATAGACGTATTCCCCGCCGGCTTGCGGAAACATCGCGCCGAGTTCCGCGTAGGTCAACGCGCCGGCCAGCGAGAGCAGTCCCGCCGCCAGCCACGCCAGCAAAACTAAACTCGGAGAGCCGAGTTGCTGCGTCATCACGGCGGTCTTCAGGAACACTCCCGTCCCGATGACCGTGCCGACGACGAGTGATGTTGAATCCGTCAGCGTCAAACCGCGAAGCAGTGTATTTTTAGTTTCAGACATAGATTGTGTGCCTTCATCAACGGCGAGCGCCGCGCTTTTTAATCTGCGAATGCAGTTCGCGCATCATACCTTACCTTCGTGTATGAGGCGGAAATCTTTCACGCTTATCGTGGTGGGCGTTTGTTGCTCGCCAATTCGACTCGCGCTCGTCTATACTAAGTCCGCTTGGTTCTTCTCGCCTGAACTTAAACTTTCCGGCACGGCGCACGCGAAACACTCTCGTAATTAAAGATGATGATGTTATCCGGCGCGCTTTCCAGAAGAGATCAAACAAATTTTTTGAGACCGATACGAGCGACGCCGAAAAAAGCTACGCTCTCGTTTGTCTCGATTTGAAATGAATTAGTTGAAGCCGCCGGGCAAAGTGTCTGAAGCGTGGACGCATGATGTTGTTGCGCGTCCTCTTCAGACACCCGCTCGCCGGGCTGCGAGGGTCGCCACGAGATTACAGCGACGCGCAGGAGTCTTAACGCGCCGCCGCGCCGGGGATTAATTTCCCGCCGCGACTCCGGCACGATGCGCTCCGGCACGTATGCCACGCGACGACCCGCCCCGCGCCCCGTGCATGGCATCAGACGGAGTTTTCAGTGAACAGTTCAATTTGCTTCCGCACGGGAGAAGTCTCGCTTCTCTCGTCCGAGCAAACTTCTCAACGTCGCCCTTCATGCGTCTTACGCGCAGGTCGCAGCGTCGTCGTCAACAGTATCATCCGTTTTCACGACCCGGTTCTCCACGGGTCAACTTCCAACCATCTTTCATCCAGACAGCAGAAGCGGAGCCAATGCGGCTTCGCGAGCATTCGAGCATCGCAGGCACGCAACTCGACGCGCACAGGCCTCGCCACATCCGTGTGGCTTGCAGGCCGCGTGGCGCGCGTGCGCCCGTGCGGTGCGTCGGATTTTTTCAACCGTGCGGAAGAGACGCGCCCCGCCGCGAACGTCGCGGGAACCTGCGGCGCGCTCCGCCACTAAAACAAAAGAGAGTTTTCCACTTATGTCAAAAGAATTAATCGTCAGCCTCAACGGGCGCGAAAAAAAGATCGCCATCGTCGAAGACGGGCGCGTCACAGAGTTTTACATCGAGCGCGGCGAAGCGTCGCAGGGCATCGTCGGCAACATTTACAAGGGTCGCGTGATGCGCGTCCTGCCCGGAATGCAGTCCGCTTTCGTGGACATCGGTTTGGAGCGCGACGCCTTCCTCTACGTCTCGGACTTCTTCGACGAAGAGGAAGAGTTCGAGCGCATCGTCGTTGACAAGAAGAAGACGGAAGGCGCGGACGCAGAGACCGCCGCACGCGCCGCCGCCGAACGCATCGAGCGTTCACGCATCGAGCGCGAGCGCGCGATGGAGTCGGCGCAGGATCAGGCCGAGCCGGAAACGAACGACGAAGAGCGCGACGAACACGACGAATCTCCCGTCGCCGCTTCCAGCAGCAGCGCAACGATGGAATCCGAAGACTCTTCCAGAGCCAGCGACGCGCGCGCGCAAGCGCCGCCACCGCCGCCGCAGCAGGCCGCCAGAGAGGATGACGGCGGCGGCGGCGAGCGCAACAAGCGTGGCCGTCGTGATCGTGGCCGCGAGAGAAGCGGCAGCAGCAGCAGTGATGGAGGCACGCGCGACGGCAGCAGCAGTAGCAGTAGCAACAGAGGCGCGGACAGAGGGCGCGAGCAGAAACCCGCGAGAGATGCTGCGCCGGTCGAAGATATTATGACTCCCTTCACCACCGGAGCCGATTCATTCCAGCGCGTAGAAGATTCCGAAGAGACGGCAGCCAGCGAAGGCTCGATGTTCAAGGACGCGCGCATCCAGGAGCGTCTGCTTGACCAGACGCGCGCCGCCGAGTTCGATATGGAAGCGACGACGACCGCAGAGGTCGGCTCGCTGCTCGGCGCGGCAACTTCATCCGCCAGCCAATCCTTCGAGCGCGTGGATGATGGCGGCGACGACGCAACATCCGCGCGAACTTCGCGCGCCGCGCGCACACAACAGCCGAAAGTCGCGGCTTCCGTCAGTCAACTCGCCGAAGAGTTGACGGGCGCGGACGCCTTCAGCGCGGGCGAGCAGTCTTTCGAGCGTGTCAGCGATGATGAAAAGGCCGTCGAGGCCGTCGTCACTTCGCCGGACACGACCGTCGCCGCGAGTAGCAGCAAGGGCAAGCGCGGCAAGAAAACTGCCGATGCGGGACGCGCGACAACGACCAAGAGCGGCTCGAAGAAGTCTGCGAGCAAAGCTGCCGACGCCGTCACGACCGAAGCAAGCGCGGACACGGACGATGCGAAGGCGGCGACGACGAAAAGCCGCGGGCGTTTACGCTCCGACAACGTCGCGTCGAAGAAATCCGGCAGCAAGACGGATGCTAAAGCCGCCAGCAAGTCGGCGAGCAAAAGCAGTTCGCGCCGCGCCAAGCCGGAGAGTGAAGTTACTGCGGAAACGCAGTCGAACGACCCGGATGATGCGTCGCTCGCAGACGCCACCGCGAGCGTCACCGGACGCAAGCCGCGCGGCGAGTTCGCGCGGCGCGGCGGGCGTCGCCGTCGCAAACCCGGCACAACGCCGGAAGGCGCGAACGGGCAGGACGGGGTAGATGGTGAAGAGGCCGGCGAGAACGGCCACAGCGAAGAGCCGGAAATGATCGTGGAAGCGCCGGAGCCGGTGGTTGAAGAAGCCATCGCCGCGCCAGTCTCCCAGCCGCCTGCCAACAGAGAACGCGCGCCTCGCTCAGGCGAAGGGCCACGCGGCGGCAGTTCACGCAACGACGGAGGTCGTGGGAGTGAATCGTCGCGCGGCAGAGACAACGCGCGCGGCGGTGATGCGCCGCGCGGCGCGCGCAGCAACGAAGCGCCGCGCGCAGACGGACGCGGCGGTGAAGCAACGCCACGCACGGACGGGCGCGTCGGCGGTGATGCTCAACGCAGTAGCGGCAGCGGCGACGGGCGCAACTCGCGCGATTCGCGCGGCGGACGCAGCGGCGGCAGTAATCGTCATCAGCCTTTAATTACAGACCTCCTGCGCGAAGGCCAGGAGATCATCGTCCAGATTGCCAAAGAACCGATCTCGGCGAAGGGCGCGCGCATCACGTCGCACATCGCGCTGCCCGGTCGCTTCCTCGTCTATATGCCGACGGTCGAGCATGTCGGCGTCTCGCGCAAAATCGAGTCCGACTCCGAGCGCGTGCGCCTGCGTAAATTGATCGCGGCCATCGTCAAGGAAGAGGACGTGCCGTCGGGCGGCTTCATCGTCCGCACCGCCGGCGTCGGAATCTCCGAGCAGGACTTGCGCGACGACGCGCGCTATCTCGTCCGTACATGGCGCGACATCCGGCGCGGAGCGGAGAAGACGAAGCCCGCGACGCTCGTCCACAAAGACCTCGATCTCGTCCAGCGCATTCTGCGCGACCAACTCTCCGACGACTTCGCGGCCATCCGCGTGGACAGCGAAGAGGAATATCTCGCCATCGTCGAGTTCATCAATCGCATCCAGCCGCGCCTCGTCAATCGCGTCAAGCTGCACACGCGACCCGAACCGATTCTCGAAACCTACGGCGTGCAACCGGAAATTGACAAGGCCATCAAGCCGCGCGTGTGGCTGCGCTCAGGCGGTTATCTCGTCATCAACCAGACCGAGGCGCTCGTCGCGATTGATGTCAACACGGGCAAGTTCGTCGGGCGCGGCAGCAACCGTCTCGAAGACACGATCACGCGCACCAACATGGAAGCGGTGGACGAAATCGCGCGCCAGATACGCCTGCGCGATCTCGGCGGCATCATCGTCCTCGACCTGATTGACATGGACGACCGGCGCAATCGCCAGAAAGTGATGAACGCCTTGCAGGACGCGCTCAGGGATGACAAGTCTCCGACGAAGGTTCTCTCGTTCAACGACTTCGGCCTCGTGATTATGACCCGCAAGCGCGTCAAGCAATCGCTCGAACGCACGCTCTGCTCACCCTGTCCGTATTGCACGGGCGCGGGACTCGTCAAATCGCCGCAGACCGTCTGCTACGAAATCCTCGAAGATGCGCGGCGTCTCTCGCGCGACAACGACGGGCCCATTAAGCAGACGACCTTGCGCGTCCACCCCGAAGTCGCGCGTGCGCTGCGAACCACCGAGCGCGATGTGCTCGCCGAAATCGAAGACTATCTCGGAGCCGTTGACGTGACCAGCGACGCGCACGTCCATCAGGAACAGTTCGACTTCGCGATAATCTAAGTTCAAGGTTCAAGGTTCAAAGTAGGAAGAGTTACATGTCAACTTTTAACCTTGAACTTTGAACCTTGAACTCCTTTTATGGGTAAGCTCCGTAATTTTCTTAAAGGGCTTGCGGCGGGCGGCGCGGGCGTGGCGGCTCTGGCGGCGTTCAACCGGACGATTGCGCGTGAAGCGTTAGAGCCTGAGACGGGCGCGCTCGGCGGCGAGGCCGGGACGTTCTCATGGAAATACGGCAACGTGTTTTATCGCTTTGCGGGAAGAGAGGATGCGCCGCCGCTCGTCTTCATACACGGCATCGGCGCGGGCGCGCGTTCGTTCATGTGGCGGCGCAACTTCGAGCCGCTGTCGGATGCGTTCCGCGTCTATGCCGTTGACCTGCTCGGCTTCGGCTACTCTGATAAACCGGCGCACGCGCCTTACTCCGCAGACCTTTACGTCGAATTGATCGCGGATTTTCTGCGCGAAGTCGTCAAGCGTCCCGCTTCCATCGTCGCCAGTTCTTTGAGCGCGGCCTATGCCATTCGCGTCGCCGTCGAGCAGCCACATTTGATAGAGGCGCTGACGCTCGTTTCCCCGACCGGCGCGCAGAATCTCTCGGCACGTCCCGGCATGACGGGCGCGGCCTTCTACGGCCTGCTCAACTCGCCCGTGCTCGGCACTTCCTTTTACAACGCCGTGGCGAGCGAGCGCAGCATCCGCGACTACGCGCGCGGCCAACTCTTCTACGACCCGCGCCTCGCCACGTCGCGCCTCATCGCGCACTATTACTCGGTCGGACATCTGCCCGGCGCGCAGTACGCCATCGCGGCCTTTCTTTCCGGCTATCTCAACATGGACATTCGCGAAGCCTTCGCGCGCCTGACGCAGGAGACGACGCTCGTCTGGGGTCGTCAGGACGAAACGAACCCGATTGAGCAGGCCGCCATGTTGTTGCGACTCAATTCGCGCGCGCGTCTCGAAGTCTTCGACCGTTGCCGCATGATGCCGCAGGAGGAACACGCCGAGCGTTTCAATTCCCTGCTCCGCGACACGCTCGACACACGCGCCTCCGCCGCTATGCTGCAAAAGAAATAATCCTGACCTTGCGGACGCAGCCTTTCCAATATCTTTGCCAACATGCACAAGGCCGCCTAAAATCCTCGCGCTGAATATCTCTCGCACTTATAGCCGGTTGTTGCGATCTCTGCCCGTGCGTTGAACTGTGAGGCAAATTCGATGAATGGAGACATTCGATTCGATTGGAGCGGCGCATTCTTCATCGTCCTCCTGGCATCGGTGGCGTTGACCGTCCCCATCTCCATCCTGTTGCGCTGGCTGTATATCCGCAGCATCAAAAAATCCATGTTCGGTTATTCACAAACTCCGCCCGCGCATGATGGAGAACAAGCGTCTAACCGGCACGCGACCGCACAGAAAACCGCGCCGCCGCCATCGCCGCCGTCGTCACCGCTTCGCATCGAGATCGTTGAGAGCGACGCGCTGCTGCCGCCACGTTCCGGCAATGTCGCTTCTCTGTTCCGCCGCGCCACGCAGACGCCGCGCCGCGCCGCCATCATCTACGCGCTGGCCGGCCTCACACATGCCGTCATCGCGACGGCGATTTTATTTCGCGTCGAAAAAATCGAGTTCTTACTCCTCCGAACTTTGCTGACGGTCTTCACTCTGGCGTGGCCGATTATGCCGACCATCGTCATCGTCGCGGTGGCTGACCGGCGACTTCAATTCGTCGCGCCCTTGCTATTCGCCCTCGCTGTCCTGCTCGTGAGCGGAGAATATCGAATCATCATCGGCACGCTCTGGCTCGAGCAGATGGTCATCCCGACGCTCGCCATGTTTTTGATCGCTAACTGGTGGCTCAGGTCTGTCGGGCCAATCGTGCTGGTCTTCATGTCCGTGCTCACGTTCGGCTTGATGTCCTCTCCGTTCATCGCGCTCCATCTCGTCAATGTGAATCTCGGCTCTCAGAGCGCGCCGCTCATCATCGTGCTGACGTTGTGCTTCATCGTTCTCTTCACCGTCGCCGCGCTGGCGTCCATCATCTCGATCAAACGGCGCTACGAGAGAAAATGGGCGAGCGATCAATCCGGCATCCTGCATTTGTACTGGCTGCTCTTCACCGAATGGCAGTGCTTGTTTTTGATTCGTCGGGCGGGACTCGGCGCGCTCGCCGGGTTACTGGCTTATGCCGGATTCTCGCTTGTCCTCTGGCTCGGATTGCGCCGTTTCAGGCGAGAGGCTGTGACGCATCGCAACGTCAAGTTGCTTTTACTGCGCGTCTTCGGCTCGCCGGGACGCAGCGAGCGTTTTCTCGAAACAATTGGGCTGCGCTGGCGCTACGTCGGCAGCATTCAACTCATTGCGGGCGACGATCTCGCGCTGGCGAATCTTGAGCCGCACGAGTTCCTCGACTTCCTCTTCGGCAGAACCGCGCGGCGTTTTATTAAAAGCGCCGACGACCTCGAACGAAACGTGCGCCAGATAGACGAGCAGCCAGACCCGGACGGGCGATTTCGCGTCAACGAATTTTTCTGCCTTGAAGATACATGGCGCGCGGCGCTCCTCCGCATGGTTGATGAGAACGATGCGGTGCTGATGGACTTGCGCGGCTTCGCGCGGCGCAACACGGGCGTCAGCTTCGAGCTGGCTCAACTTCTCAGTCGCAAGCCTTTGAGTAACATCGTCCTCACCATTGACGCGACCTCAGACCTCAAAACCATCTGCGAATTGCTGGAAAAGGCGTGGCAGGAAATCTCCGCCGACTCGCCTAATCGTGTGACGCCTGCGCCGACCCTGCGCCTGCTTCGCGTCGAAGGAAGAGGCGACGCGCACGCCTCTCAACTGCTCTCGATGCTCTGCCGCGCCGCCCACGCCTCCTGACATCGCAAGGCAAAAAAAAAGCCGCCCGGCGTGTCGTTCGCGTCGGGCGGAAAACCACAGGAGGAATCACTTTTACCTGCAAGGCCGTTTTCTCTACGTGTCCGTCACAGGTATTTGCTCTGCTAATTCTTTCGGATGCGACGCCCCGCCGCCGCGTTGCTTCAAAAGCAGTGACGAGTGACAAGTGATAAGCAAGAATCTAAAAGCAGTGTTGAGTGGTGAGTAAGAAAAAGCAGCGACGAGTCAAGGTTCTTTCTTGCTCGTCACTTGTCACTTGTCACTCGTCACTGCTTTTGTCATCTCGCGTATCGCAAAATCAACCCGTCGCCGCCGACCGCCCATCCGGTTTTCTTGTCTATGAACAGCGCGTAGAGATTTTGTTTGGTGTGGCTGTCCTGCTGAAGCCACGTCTGGCCGCCGTCGCCTGTGCGAAGAATCGCGCCGCCGCGTCCGACGATCCAGCCCTCGTCTTCGTTGACGAATTTGACGCTCAACAGCATCGAGCGCACGACGGGCGCGCTCAACGCTCTCCACGTCTCGCCGCCATCTATGGTACGCAAGACCGTGCCGCTCTCGCCGACCGCCCAGCCGTGATCGTGTCCGTCGAAATCAACGTGGTAGAGGTCTGCGCGCGTCTGCGAAATTTGCTGCTGCCACGTCTCGCCGCCGTCGCGCGTGTGGAGGATGACGCCCGCGCCGCCGACAATCCAGCCGCGTTTGTCTCCGTCGAAGTCGAGATGTATCAACTCGCCGTGCGTCGGCACGAGTTGACGCTGCCAGGACACACCGCCATCCGTCGTGCGAATAACGAGACTGTCCACCACCGACTCGCGCTTGCTCACAGAGCCGACGATCCAGCCGCGCTTCTTGCTCGTGAAGCGCACGCTGTAGAGTTCCGGCTCGGCTCCATCAAAGCCGGAGGCCGGGAAACGCGCCGACATGTGCCACGCTGCGCCGCCGTCTTCGGTGACGAAAATCTGATCGCCCGCGAGCAGATAGCCGTCGTCTTTGTCGCGAAAATAAATATCGTTGATGCTCGCGCGCGTCCCCGACGACTGCGGCGTCCAAGTCTCGCCGCCGTCTTCCGTGTGCAACACGACGCCGCCGTCGCCCGCGACCCAGCCGCGCTTGCTGTCCACAAAATAGACGGCGTTCAAATCTTTCCCCGCCTGCCCGACGCGCCGCTTCTGCGCGACCCAACCCTCCTGCGCCCTCACGACGCAGACGGCAGCGACGCACATCGCCGCCGACGCCGCGAAGATTAAGGCTAACTTGACAGCGCGTTTCCATTTCGCCGCGCGCATCTCGCGTTCGATCATTTGAACTCCGGTCTCCGTTGAAATTGTTTCTCAGGCACAAATGCCGCCTGTGTTTGTACACGAACTGCCGCGCGCGACACAAGAAGCGTCCGTCCTTGAAAAGAGAGCGGCGGGCCATCGTCAATAATTTGACTGCCCGCCGCTCTCACGCTCCCGTCATTTTTCTGTCGTGCGGCTCACTTCGCGCCGACGCGATAAGCCTTGTCCTTGAAGACTACAAGGACGCGCTCGCCGAGTGCGAAGTAGCGCGCGAGTTGCGGCTCGCGTTTGAGCAGGGCGAAGTATTCGTCGCTGCCAAAGACGAGCGTTGTTTCAGGCAGACGCGCGTCCTGCTTGAACTCGGAGTCTGTCCACACGCCCGCGCGCAGGTAGAAAGTTTTGTCACCGACTTTCCGCACGCTCTCCTGCGGCGTCTCGCTTTCGACGCGGACGACATCCTGTTGCTCGCGCGCACGCTTGCTCTGCTGCACCGCGAATTCGCCCGTCGTCGCCTTCGCGACTTCTTTCGCGTCCTTTGGCGCAGGTGGCGGCATCTTCCCCGCGCCTCCCGCCGCACGCCCGTTGACGGGCAGACTGCTCGACGGACGAGAGCTAATCTCGCCGCCAAGCACAAAATTGTTGTTGCTGGACGTAACGGGCGACGCCGCATCGCTGTTTGATTCGAGCGCGAGATAGGAAGTGTACGGCGTGACGATGCCGTAGCGCGTGCCGAGGTCAACGATCTCGTCGCGCAACTCTTTCTGTTCGCCGTTCGAGCGCACCTGCTCCATCAACCAACCGACGCGCCGCGTCGCCCACAGTCTCGGCAGAAAATCGTTGTCGCTGTGCGTGAGAGGGAAGTCGAGATTGTTGTAGGTGAAGGTGCGCGCCTGCTGTCCCGTGCGACCCGTCAGGCGCAACGCGATGTTACGCAAATCGGATTCGTTGCGGTAGCGACCGATGAGCGCGAGTTGCGAGCCGCGAAAGATGTCGGGCAGTTCGCGCGGATACATGAGGTCGGTTTCGACGCCGCCCATGTCGAGCGCGAGATTGGTCAGGACGGGATAGTTAATCTTCGTGAAAAAGTTCGAGACCTTAATCTCCAAATCCTCTTTCGGCTCGACGTACTCGGCGACGCCGCCGTTCTCCGACGCCAGCTTATCGAGGAGCGCGGTGTTCACGTCGTAGCCGACGCCGAAGTTGAAGAGCCGCACGCCGGGCACGCGCGCCTGCCGCGCATTTTCGATGATGCGCTGCGGGTTCGTCTCGGCGACGGTGGGCAGCCCGTCCGTCATAAAGATGAGCAGGCGCGGGCGTTCGCCGCCACCGCTTTCAAATTGCTGCATGGCGGCTAAGAGCGCGCCGTTGATGTTCGTGCCGCCCACAGGTCTGAGTTGCTTGACGAACTCTTCGCCGCGCCGCTTGCCCGCGTCGTCCGCTTGTATCAGCCCGTTCGTCATCAAGTGTTCTTCGCCGGCGAAGTTGATGACGTTGAAGCGGTCGCCGGCACGCAGCGAGCGGACGCCGAAGAGGAGGGCGGCGCGCGCCTTTTCCATCTTCCCCGCCTCGGCCATCGAGCCGGAAGTGTCGAGCACGAAGACGATGTCTTTCGATGAATATTCCTGTTCGGTCAGTTCATCTTTCGGCGAGAGCATGAGGAGAAAATATCCTTGCTTGCCCGGCTCGCGATGCGTCAAAAGCGTGAGGCCGAAGTCCTCGCCGGAGAGCGTGTAGAAGAGTTGAAAATCCTGCGGCTCCTGTCCCGGCTTGTTTTCAAAAGAGAGACGCGCGCGTCGCCCACCCTGCGAAGTCTTCACGTCAATCTCGTGGCTCGGCGAATAAATATTACGCAGAGCCTTCGCGCCCTCAATCTCGACCGCGCCGGAGACGCTGCCGATGGACGTGAGATTGTGACCCGTGCCGAGCGGGTAACGATACGCGACCGTGCCCGTCTCAGCCTTCAAGATTTGCGAATAGGTCAGCTCAAGTTTTTTGTCCGAGTGCGGAGGGATGGGATAGATGCTGGCTTGAAAGAGGTCGCGCCCGGCGTATTCGAGAAGCCCCGGATCGCGTTGCTTGCGAACGATCTCGTCGTAGATTCGTCTCGCTTCTTCGCGCGAGCGCACCTCGCCGACAAGCCTGCGCTCGCCGTCCCAGATGGCGAACTCAGAGATAGACGCAGCCTCCGGCACGGGGAAAAAGTAAGTGCCTTCGAGCGTCGCATCCGAGTCGTTGCGAAAGATTTGCTCGATGTGCGTCGTCGCCACCTGTCCCGCGATTTTCGTGTCAATCTTGATTGATTTAATCGGCAACGCGCGCGGCAAATTAACGGGGCGCGGCGGCCCGTCGGGGCAACGCCCGCACGGGCGCGGAATAATCACGCCCTGCGCGCTCGCGCCAGCGGCTGCTGTGAAGAGGACGAACAGACTGAAAACGAGGCATCTCAAAATTCTACTGTGTCGCATGAAAAATTTTCCCTCAACGCTTTCTCGTGACTTATTTGAACGGCGCGATGGCTGACAATTCTTCGCGCATCTGTCAGATAGAACGCCGCCGTCGCTCGTTCTTGCGAGTTCGGAGATGGTTTTATCACGTCAACCTTACGATTGAAGAAATTTTTCCGGGCGGCACGCGCAGTAGTAGTTGCTCGTCGTGCGGTTAACGGAGAGCGTCTGTGCCGGCGAAGAAGTTAAATCTCGCGCAGGCGCGTGTTGCGAAAGCCGATGAAGAGGACGAAGAGGGCGATGATGATGCCGCCTGAGGCAAGCGTGCGCGGTGCGCCGTAGCGTTCGGCTGCCGTGCCCGCGATGAAGCTGCCGATAGGCATCGTGCCGATGAAGGTCAGTATCCACATGCTCATCACGCGCCCGCGCATTTCGTCCGTCACGAGTTGCTGGAGAAGCGTGTTCGTGACGGCGAAGAACGAGACCATCGAGAAGCCGACGGCGAACAATAGCGGCAACGCGATTAACGGATGGCCGGCCAGCGCGTAACCGAACAGGCACGCGGACGCCGAGAGCGAACTCCCCAACACGAACTTGCCCTTGTGCGAAAAGTCTCCGAGATAGGCGAGCAGCAGCGCGCCGCAGAACGCGCCCGCGCCCGCCGTCCCCATCAAGACGGAGACGCCCGCATCGCCCCACCCGAAAACTTGTTTGGCGAAGACGGGAGCGAGCACGAGGTACGGCGCGCCGAACATCGCGACGAACGCCGAGCAGAGCAGCAGCAGGCGCACGCGCGGGCGGCCTCCGACGTAGCGAAAGCCCGCGATGAGGTCGCGCCAGATCGCGCCGTTTTTATTCGTCGCGCCCTCTGTGGCCTCCGTCAGCAAAGTCCCCTCCGCGCCGGTCGCGAGCGTCGCCTCCGCGCCCGCCGTCAAGTTAGTCTCAACGCTCGTCGTGCTTGTTTCTTTCGGGCGAAAATGTACACACCAGAGCGCTGCGACAATCGCCACGTAAGAGAGGCCGTTGCCGTAGAAACATCCTTGCACGCCGAAGAGCGTGATCATCACACCGGCCAACGTCGGCCCGACGACGCGCGCTAGTTGGAACTGCGTGGAGTTGAGCGCGATGGCGTTGGCGAGGTCTTCGCGTTCGACAAGATCAACCGTCATGGCCTGATACGAAGGCCCCGCGAGCGCCCAGCAGCAACCCGTCACGAACGACAAAACGAGCACGATCCAGATGTCCGAACTATCTTTGACGACGCCCGTCGTGACGAACACGGCCAGCGTCAACGCCGACAGTCCTGCGAAGATTTGCGTGATGATGACGAGCCGCTTGCGGTCAACCTTGTCGGCCAGCGCGCCGCCGAAGAGAGTTAAAAGAAGTCCCGGCGCAGTCGCCATGAAACTGTCCACGCCGAGCCAGAAGGGCGAACTCGTCAGTTTATAGACGAGCAGTGCCTGCGCCACCGTCTGCATCCATGTGCCCGAATTTGAGAGGAACGCGCCCGCCCAGAAAAGACGGAAGTTGCGATGCGACAGCGCATGAAACATGCCCGCCACGCCGCGCGTCCCCACGCGCTCAATTGTTGTTTCCATCTGCCTTAATAAAAGTGCGAGCGAAAAAATTTACACGCGGCGCGCGCTCGTCAATGGCAAAATTTCCTTGCCATCACACGCGCCCCGCCTTTAAGCTACTGAGCCTTACCGACCCGTGAAAATGTAAATTCAAACGACACGGTAACACACACCGCTTGGCAGCCACGAACCCGCACAGGAAAGTTATGCTACGCGAAAAGTTGATCGAGAAAAACAGAGACGCGCACCACCAGAAGGGCTTTCGCTGGCGCGGCCACGAAGTCTCGCGCATCGAGGGGTTGAGCGACGCCGTCTTCGGCTTCGCCATCACGCTGCTCGTCGTCTCGCTCGAAGTGCCCAAAACTTTTTCCGAGTTGGCCGAGACGATGCACGGCTTCATCGCCTTCGCCATCAGTTTCGCGCTGCTCTTTCTGGTCTGGCACCTTCAATACACATTCTTTCGTCGCTATGGATTGCAGGACTTGACGACCGAAGTCTTAAACGGCGTGCTGCTCTTCGTCGTCTTGTTTTATATCTACCCGCTCAAATTCGTCTGGACGCTCGTCGTTGACGGTTTTATGCACATTCCGGGCGGCATCCATCACGCGGATGGAAGTTATGAACCCGCCGTCACCGTCGCGCAGGTTCCGTGGATGATGATAATTTTCGGGGCGGGATACGTCGCCGTTTTTCTCGTCTTCGTATTGCTCTACTGGCACGCTTATCGCCAGCGCCACGCGCTCGACTTGAACGAGTTGGAAACTTTCGACACTCGGGAAAAAATCGAAGGCAGCTCGATCAATGTCATTGTCGGAGTGGTGTCAATCTTGACCGCGTATTTCGGCGGGACGCGCTATGCGCCGCTCGCCGGACTAAGCTACCTTCTTCTCGCTCCGGCTCTCACCATCCACGGATTCATCTCAGGGCGCAACCGTAGAAAAGTGGAGTCGCGCCACATCGCCTCGCAGGCTGCCGCCGACGCTTCTGCCGACTCTTTGACATACGACGCCCAACGCTCCTCTTGAGAAAACTTTCGCCCGTCATCAAACATTTATGAACATCGAATTGAATCTTATTCCGACCATCGTCTTTGCCAGCGTGATGATTTGCTGGATGATCTTCGCCGGCGTCTTCATCTTTCGCCGCAAGCCGTCCGCCGCCGCGACGACCGAGCGCAAACGTGTGCGTGCGTCTCTCTACGGCATCGCGCTGCAAGTGGTCGCCTACACGCTCGCGTGGACGGTGCGCCGCAAATATTTCACGCCCATCGCGCCGCTCGGCCTGTGGCTGGAAATCGCACTTGGGATTTTGACGGTGGCGCTCGCCATCGCGTCGGCGTGGCTGGTAGAGGCGGCGGTGCGGACGCTCGGCAAGCAATGGAGCTTCGCCGCGCGGCTCGTCGAAGAACACAAACTCGTCACGGAGGGGCCGTACAATCTCGTCCGCAATCCGATTTACACGGGGATGTTCGGGATGCTCATCGCGACGACGCTCGCCGTCACGCACTGGGTCGCCATCCTCCCCGCGCTCATCATCTTCTACATCGGCACGCTGATTCGCGTCCGCAGCGAAGAGAAACTTTTGCGCGAAGCCTTCCCCACAGAGTTCGACGACTACGCGCGCCGCGTCCCCGCGATCCTCCCCTTTCCGCGATAAAAGGCAAAAGTGAAGACAAGGCGCGTGCGGTTTGTTCTTACTTTTACCTTTTGCCTTTTTACTTTTGCCTTCTCCTACTCGCGTCGCCATTTTGAGAGAGACTGTCCCGATCCGCCGCGCCGCTCATTGACTATCTCCGCGAGGATCGAGAGCGCGACTTCTTCGGGCGAGACCGCGCCGATGTCCAGTCCGATGGGGGCGCGCACTTCGCTAAGAGACTCTTCCGTGAAACCGCTTGCGCGCAGGCGCTCAAGCACGATGTTCGTGCGCCGTCGGCTGCCGATCATTCCGACGTAGTCAGGCCGGGTTGCCAGCACGGCACGCAGGCATTCTTCATCCTCACTGTGGCCGCGCGTGACGACGGCGACCGAGACGCCGCGCGCCGACGTGCCCAACGCGCCTTCGAGCGCGCCCGCCCAACTCGCGGCGGCGACCAGCACGATCTGCTCTTCGGGGAAGCGCGCGCGTGCGACGAAGTCCGGGCGGTCGTCTATCAGCGTGACGCGATAATTGATGGAGTGTGCCAGCCGCGCGAGCGCCGCGCCGACGTGACCCGCGCCGCAGATGACGATGTGCGGCTCCGGCTCGATGCGCTCGAAGAGGAGACGCGCGCCGCGCCACGCCGCGAGATGCGGCGCGAACTCTTCGACGCGCACGGTGCGCGCCTCCGCACGCGAATCTAAAAAAGTTGGAATGAAATCTGAGATGCTTGCGTCGAGCGCGCCATCGCCCGTCGTACATGTCCGCGCGCCCGTGAGTTCAAGCAGGATTTTTGCGCCGACGATGCCACGCGGAGCTTCGACGAGTGTGACGAGCACGGCCAACGCGCCGTCACGCAGCACGCGCGTCAGTGCCGCCGTGAGTTGTGCTGTGAGAAGTTCGTGGCCGCCATGGTCGTCCGCGTCGCGCATCAATTTACCGGACGCGCCTGTCGAGCGGCTTCGCGGCGACGGCAGCAGTCGGATGTGCAGCCATGAGTCCGACCACGCTTAGAGCGCGACGCGCGAGCCATAGAGGGCCGACGAGCAAGTAAACTGGATTGCGAAAAAACGCCGGTTGATTTCCTTCAATCGCGTGCCCGACGAATTGCAGTATCCATCCCACCACGAACATCGCCAGCGCCCAACGCCACGCGAAGAAAAACAGCGGCAGACTCAGAACGATGAGCGGAATGCCGATGCTATGCGTCAGGCGATTCAAAGGATGCGTATGCTTTGCCTTGTAATCTTCAACAAAAGATGTCGCCATGTGAACTCCTTAGGAGTGATAAGTGATGAGTGATGAGTGATGAGACAAAACAGTGGCAGAGATTTTCTTATTACTTATCACTCATCACTTATCACCTTGCCTTCCCCCACACGTCAATGAAAATTTCCATCGTGCCGCCGCAGACCATGCCCTCTTCGCTGGCTTCGTCCGCCGTCAGGCTGAAGTTGTAGAGCGCGGGCTGACCCGTCCGCAAGCAGGCGCGCGCTTCGCCCCAGACTTCCGCCTCGATGCAGCCGCCGCCCACCGTGCCCGCCACTTCGCCGTCCTCAAAAAACAGCATCTTCGCGCCGCGCCGTTGCGGTGTCGAGCCGCGCGTGTGCGCCACCGTCGCCACGACGACGCGCTCGCCGCGCGCGCTTGCTTCCTCAATCAACTGATAAAGTTTAACCGGTGAAATCGTACTCATCGTATCAAGGGATGAATGCGGAATGCGGAATGATGAATTGAAGAAAAGAAGTTCCGCCCCATATTCATCATTCCGCACTCATCTTTCATCATTTAGTTCGGCGGCGTACTCGCCGGCGTAGGCGCGGGCGTTGCCGTCGTGCTGCTGTTGGTCGTCGTGCTCGCGCCTTCGTTGCCGGTGGTGTTGGCGTTCGTATTTGTATTCGTGTTGATTTGATTGCGGTCGGCTTCGTCGAGTCGCTGGCGAAGTTTTTCGACTTCTGCGTCTGCGCCGGCGACTGCCGCTTCGAGGCGCGTGCGGCTCTGGCTGATCAACTCAAGCTGTTTTCTGATACGCTCTTTTTCTCTTTCCAGGCCGCGCTGAATTTGATCGCGCGTGGCGGAGGCGTCGAGCGAGCCGTAGCCCGCCGCGCGTCGTTGAATCGCGTCCGGCTGTAGCTCGTCGTTAATCTCGTTGGCGCGCTCCTGCAAGTTAAACTCTTTGTCGGTCACGTCGCGCAGTTGCGAGCGCAGGGCTTCGGCGCGTTGCTCGGCGCGCGTCATGCGTTCGAGATCAACCATCGCTTGTTGATCGGCGCGCATCTTCTTCAACTCTTCCGAGAGCCGGTTGACCTCTGAAGAGAGTTTGGTGGCGTTGCCCTGCTCCGCATCTGTTGATGGCGACGATGTGCGGCGCGTCGTCGTGCGGCTCGACGTGCGGCGTGTCGGCGTCTGCCGTTGCGCGTCGTCTTCGGCGGTGCTGACGAGCGTCGGGTCGGACGAAGAAGTATTCTCGTCCGTCGTCGCGGGCGTCGGCGTCGCAGACGGCGTTCGCACCGGATGCGTCACGCGGCGCGAGGTGCGGCGACGCTGCGCGTGAGCCTGCGGCGAGACGATGCACGTCGCGAAGACGAGCGCGGCCAGCAGCGTTAAGAAGATTGAAGTCAATCTGGTTTTCATCATAAACCTCCGATGAATCCTGCCAGTGCAGGCTACACTCATTTCACGGTCAAAGCCATCATGCGCGATTTGGATCAACATCCCGGAGACGGGCATCGCTCGTTCATTCCCTGACATAGAGCTTACACGCCGCGCACGCGCGATAGTTCCCCGCCTCTCATCCGGCCTGAATCTTGAAACTGATGTCCATCGCGCGCGCCGAGTGCGTGAGCGCGCCGATGCTGATGAGATTGACGCCCGCCTCCGCGTATGCGCGCACATTCTCAAGCGTGATGCCGCCCGACGATTCGAGCACGACTTGCGGAGCGAGTTCGCGCGCGACGAGCACGAGGCGCGCAGTCTCTTCCGGCGTCTGGTTGTCGAGCAGGAGAATGTCCGCGCCGCTCTTGACCGCTTCGCGCAAGTCCGCCTCGTTCGAGACCTCGACTTCAACTTTGTGCAAGTGGCCGACCGCTTTGCGCGCGCGCTCGACCGCCGTCGCGACACCGCCCGCGAGCGCGATGTGATTGTCTTTAATCAGCACGCCGTCGTCCAAGCCGAAGCGATGATTACGCGCGCCGCCCGCCAGCACCGCGTACTTTTCCAGCATCCTCAAGCCCGGCGTCGTCTTGCGCGTGTCCACGATTTGCGCGCCTGTGCCTTCGACGGCGAGGACGAATTTCTTGGTCAGCGTGGCGATGCCGGAAAGCCTCTGCATGAGATTCAGCGCGAGACGCTCGCCGCCGAGCAGCACGTCCGCGAAGCCGCTCGTGCGCGCGATGACCTTTCCCGCTTCGACCTCATCGCCGTCCGAGACGAAAGCCTCGATTTGCTGCTGCGAGTCAAGCGTCGAAAAGACAGCTTCCGCCGCTTCGATGCCGGCGACGACCATCGGCTCTTTAGCGAGAAAACGCCCGCGCGCGTGTTGCTGACGCATCACGCAAGACTGCGTCGTAATGTCGCCACGTCCTAAATCTTCCTGTAAAAATGCGCCGATTTGAGAGAAAAGCGCGCCTTCGTCAAGCCAGTTCATTTATGCGAGCGCCTCCTGCATCTGTACGAGCGCGTCTGTTCGTTGCCGGATGTCGGCGACACGTTGCTGCAACTCCGCGACCTTTTCGGCGGGGGCGCGCTCCGTGAATTGCGAGTTGGAAAGCTGCGCCACAAGCCGCTCCGATTCTTTCTCCAACTTCTCGCGCTCGCGCCCGATGCGCGCGCGCTCCTGCTCGAAATCAATCAAGCCTTCGAGCGGCACGGCGACTTCCACGCCGCCCGATAGGGCGGCGCGTGCCGATGCGCGCGGCACGTCTGCCAGCGAATTTGTGAACGTGATATTACTGGCGCGCGTCAGTTTTTTGATCTGCGCCACGCTCTCTTCAAAGACGTGGCTGTCACTCGCGGAACTGATGATGAGTTGCACTTCCTCGGACGGCTTGACGTTCAACTCCGAGCGAATGTTACGCACGCGCGAAATGAGTTCGATAATTGACTTCATCTCATTTTCCGCCTGCTCATCAATCAGCGACTCGACGGCTTGCGGATAAGCCGCGAGCATAATCGTCTGCTCCGCGCCCGCGTAAGCTGCATGGAGCGACGCGCTCCCGATGCCCGGCAAATTCTGCCAGAGTTCTTCTGTGATGAACGGCATGAACGGATGCAGCAGACGCAGCGCCTGTTCGAGCACGGTGATGACGCGGTTGCGCGCGGCGTCGCGTGTGTCTGACGCTTCCGTCGCCGTGACATCTGTCTTTGAAAGCTCGATGTACCAGTCGCAAAAGTCGTCCCAGAAAAAATGATAGAGCGCATAGACGGCTTCGTGGAATTGATAACTTTCAATCGCCTTCGACACGTCGCGCGCCGTCCGGTTGAGGCGCGACACGATCCAACGATCATGCAAAGCCCAGCTTGTAGCCTCACCCTCGAAGCCTTGCCCCGCTTGCGCGCCCTCGGAGTTGAGCAGGCAGAAGCGCGCGGCGTTCCAGATTTTGTTGGCGAAGTTGCGATAACTTTCGACTTGATTGTCGTTCCAGCGCGTGTCCGTCGAGCCGATAGACGCCAGCACGAGGCGCGTCGCGTCCACGCCGTACTTGTCGAAGACTTCAAGCGGGTCAACGCCGTTGCCCTTCGACTTCGACATGCGCTGCCCGTGCTTGTCGAAAATCGTGCCCGTGATATAGACATCATCGAACGCGCGCTCGCCCGCGAATTTCAACCCCGTCATCATCATGCGCGAGACCCACAGAAAGATGATGTCGCGCGCCGTGACGAGCACAGAGGTCGGGTAAAAAGTTTTCAGGTCGGGCGCGTCTTCGTCCGGCCAGCCGAGCGTCGAGATCGGCCACAGCGCGGATGAGAACCACGTATCGAGCACGTCCGCATCCTGCGTCAACTTCTCCGTGCCGGCCTGCGCGCGTGCCTCTTCCTCGCTGCGCGCAACATAGACTTTGCCCTCTTCGTCGTACCACGCGGGGATGCGATGACCCCACCACAGTTGGCGCGAGAGCGTCCAGTCGTGCAGATTTTCCAGCCAGTTCGTATAAACCTTCTCGTAAGGCGTTTCGGGCACGAAGCGCGGCTGATGCTTTTCGCGCACGAGTTCGAGCGCGGCGCGTCCTAACTCCGCCTGCTTCAAAAACCATTGCAGAGAAATGAGCGGCTCGATGACTGTCCGGCAACGCCCGCATTTCGTGATGGAAAATTCGTAGTCAACGACTTTCTCAAGCAGCCCCAACTCTTCAAATTTCCCGACGACTTTCTCGCGCGCTTCGTAACGGTCAAGCCCCTCAAACTCTGCGCCAGCCTCCGCCGTCATGCGCGCGTGCTGGTCTATGACTTTGACCAGCGCAAGGTTGTGTCGTTGCCCCATCGCGTAATCGTTCGGGTCGTGCGCGGGCGTAATTTTCACCGCGCCCGTGCCGAACTCCGGGTCAACGAAGTCGTCCGCGACGATTGTTATTTCGCGTCCCGTCAAAGGCAGTTCCAGCGTCGTGCCGATGAGGTCTGCGTACCTCTCGTCGTTCGGATTGACGGCGACGGCTGTGTCGCCGAGCATCGTCTCCGGTCTGGTCGTCGCCACCGTCACCATGCGCCGCGCGTCGCCCTTCAATGGATACTGCAAGTAATAAAGTTTTCCGGCCTGCGATTCTTTCTCGACTTCGAGGTCGGAGAGCGCGGTCTGATCCTTCGGACACCAGCTAATCATGCCCTCGCCGTGATAGATGAGACCTTCCTCGTAGCTGCGGACGAAAAACTCGCGGACGGCGCGCGTCAGTTTCTCGTCCATCGTGAAATGCTCGCGCGACCAGTCAACGCTCGCGCCTTCGCGCCGCATCTGCTTGAGAATCTCGCCGCCGTACTGTCGCTTCCATTGCCACACGCGCTCGATGAATGCTTCGCGTCCGAGGTCGTGTCTCGACAGTTTCTCCTCTTTCTTCAACTTTCTCTCGACCATAATTTGCGTCGAGATGCCTGCGTGATCCATGCCGGGCAGCCAGAGCGTGCGATAGCCGCGCATCCGGTGATAGCGCGTCAGCACGTCCATGATCGTGTGCTGCAAAGCATGTCCCATGTGCAGCGAGCCGGTCACATTCGGCGGCGGGATGGCGATGGAATAGACTGGCGCGTTGGCGTCTTTGTTAATCTCAGGCGCGAAACAGCCCGCCGCTTCCCAGCGCGCGTAGTGGCGTTCCTCCGCCTGTTTCGGATCGTAAGTCTTGGGAATTTCCATAAGAGGAATGATTATACGAAGGCAAAAGGAAAAAGGAAAAAGGCAAAAGTGAGGAAGCTGCCACAACCTCGCTTTTGCCTTTGATTTCGACATTGCTGCTTTGCGTCAAGTGCGGCGCAAGCGGCTTTAACTTTTACCTTTTGCCTTTTTACTTTTGCCTTTCCTCGTCGAGTCTTCGCTTGATGAGCAGTTCGGCGAGTTGCGGGACGACTTCCCACGCGATCTCCCGCACGACTTTTTCCGAGAGCATCTCGACGGCGCGGCGCGCGATGGCTTCTATCATTTCGGGTGAAAGCTGTGCGGGGTTGATGAGTTGTTCCCCGGCAGCGGCGGCACTCGCGATGCTGACAGAGTGTTGCCAGTCGGTATCTTCTCCGGCGTTTTCCATAGACAAAGCGGGGTGCATCGTCTCCGTTTCGTTCAACGGCTCGACAGATGTTGCGGCTGGTGGTTTGGCGACATCGCCCTCGACGCTTCCGTCCGTGTAGTCGCCGAGCGCATCGGCGGACACGAATTCATCGGCGGGGACGACGGTCGGCTCGATAAACTCGCGCGACGGGTGCGACTCATCTTCAACGCCGAACGTCGGCATCGGAACTTGATGCTGCGGTATCGCGTCCTGTTCGATAACTTCTACCGGCACCGGCTCGTCAACGCCCTGCGCCGAATCCAGCGGCGCGTCGTCATAGAACGCTGGCGGCGCGGGCGGATTGATGTCATCGAGGTCGAGGATGAGGTCGTCCGCATTGACGACGCGATTGACGGGCGGTGTGTTAATCATGCCCAAATCGAGCAGCGCATCATCAATCGCAACGACGCTCGCGACGTGTGTGGAAAAGGCTTGTTGCTGTCCGGCCAGCATCACGTCCTCTCCAACAACGTGCGCGGCAGCGAAGCTGTGACTCAGACCGCCGCTCCATTCGTCCATCTTCGCGCGCACATCGCCCGCGCTCATCTGATCGAACCTGTCGTCCGCGTGCGTGGCCGACGCTGCGAACGGCGCTTCCGCAGAGATAGTTTGTTCCGACATATCATCGTCTTTATCGAGGACGGGCATTTGCTCGATCATCTCGTCGTCGGCTCCGAGGTCTGCGAAAGATGCGGCGGGGTTTGGAGAGTAAGCCGGATGCCGGTCGCTCATGGGGTTGTCCTGCACGCTTGTCCCGTGCTGCGCGCCGCCCGTCTCATGCTGCGCGTCAACGTTGCTCTGCGCGGCGGTCTGACTCACGGCAGCCTGCGCGTCCTGTGCGGGCGAGTGTGATGCATCGGATACAGCGACTTCCGTTTGGCGCGGCGTCTCGTGCTGCGGCTCCTCAGTTTCCGCCTCCGGCGAGGCTTCGGATGCGCCGAGGAGAGAGCCGACCTTGCTCATCAGATCGCGTATGGATTGAAATGGTTTGGTCAAAATTTCATTCGCGCCAACGCGGCGCGCCTCCGCTTCGTTAAAGGGTTCAAATGCCCCGACCAAAAGCAGCACAGGGATGTGTTGGAAACGGCTGTCGTTCTTGATCCGCCAGCACAACTCGTAGCCGGAAAGACCCGGCATGATGGCGTCGGCGAGCACGATGTCGGGCGGCGTCTCAGCCTCCAACTGCCGCCACGCATCGTCGCCATTGCCGACGGCGGACACGTCCATCCCTTCGTCCGTGAAGGTCAGCGTGACAACCTTTTGAATGGTGACGGAATCATCCGCGACAAGCAATGTGGGGCGTCCCGTGGGCAAAAGAATTCTCCTTCGTGGAGCACCATCCGTCTGGGGTTTGAGCGTAGGCAAAACGTGTGGGACGAGATGGCAGGACATGCGAGACTGCGGCCTTCATCGGCAACAAATACCCGCAACTCAAACCTAACAGACGCGGCAATTGTGCGTCAAGATGAAAGATAGCAAATAGCAGTCAGCGGTCAGCACTCAGCTTTTTGTCTGTGAATGTGGGAACACGTTTCATGCGACCGCGCGAGCTTTCGCTGAGAGAAGCTGACTGTTGATTGCTGCTGGCTATTTGCCGCTCGCCACATCGTCCGCCGTGCCCGCCGCGCCGTCCGCCCCGTCAGAGCGCAGAGAGTAATTATCGCGCGTCCCTTCATAACGATATGGCCTGTGCCAGGGGTCTATGCGGATGATGCGTCTGGCATAGCGGGGGCTGAGGAAATCCATCAAGGCCGACTCGTCCTTCGCAACGACATAAAAGCCGCGCTCGACGTGGAAAGCTTCGAGCGCCGTCTTGATCTCGGCGAGTTCGACGCGCGCGCGCTCCAACTTCTGCGCGTTGACGGAAGCGAGAAGCGTGTCCAAGTCGCCGCTCGTGTCATTGCCGAAGCGGACTTCTATTACACGCCACTTGCCGCGCGCATCTCTCTCAAGACGAAACGACGCTTCGACGCCGATCTCTGCAACCGCCGACGACATGAGCGCGGAAAAAGATTTGATGCGAAGATTGTCGTGCACGATCTCCTTGTCGCTTTTGCGCTCGCGCTGCTGCGTCTCAAACTCTGCGGCGAGGCTTTCGAGCGAGACACGCGCGCGTTCGACCTTTTCCGCGCCGAACGGAGCAGTGAGAAAGTCTATCTCTTCCCAGTTGCGGTCGCCGGTTCGCACTTCCGCCAAATGCCACTTCGTCGTCATCGCCGCCGGCGCGCCCGCACCTTCCGCGCCTTTGAACGTGCTCTGCAACGCGCCGGCTCCGCCTTCTGACTCATCTCTGAAACGAAAGGCCGTCGTCACTTCAGCCACGACGACAATCGGCGAGACGCCCGCATCAGAGATGCTGCGGACGCGCACCGCGCCCTTGCTCAAGGCGAAGCCCGCTGCGTTCGCAATCGCAGCACGCGCGTCCTTTTCCTTGAGCGCGGGTTTCGGTTTCTTTTGCGCGAAGACGGCGGCGGCGGGCACGAGACAGCAATAGAGCGCGACGGCCAACACCGCACACGCACGCGCGTTTCCCCACAGACTCCGCACGCGCCGGTGTGTCGAGAGCGACGGAATGTGAGTTGAGTAAGAAAGCGGCTTCGTCATCTTCGCGCGCCAGAGGCTTACGGCTCGACGAGTCCGCGCTTGATGTTGCGCTGCCACGCCTCGTAATTCCGCACGCGCCGCTTCGCCTGCTTGCGCGTCAGGCGCATCGTGTGCGCGACGTAGTTGATGCGCTCAGTGCGGTCGGCCTTCTTATCATGCGGAGCGCCCGGCGCTTCACGATAAATCGCATAAGCGCGCTTCCACTCTTCCTTCACATCGGGTTCTGCTTGTTTGCCACGTAGCTCAGGCATAGTTCTCTTCTATTTCCCCTTCTTAATTTTCCGGCGGGAGAATCACGTTGAAACGCGACATCAACCGATCAGCCGCCTCTTGCGCGGCCTGTCCGAGTTCATTCTGCGATGGAAATTGTTGCGGACGCGAGGCTGGAACAGGGACGCGCACGCCGCCGATGGTCGCCGTCTGCCGGTACGGACGCTGCACCACCCGATCCCCGAATTTAACTTTCCCCGTCGTCGGCGCGAAGACGTATGTTTTGATAATCAACGTTTGCGTATCCGCCTGCCCGACGCTCCCGCGCCCCATGTCCGCGCCCTCTTCCTGAAGTTGGAAGAAAACGACGAAGGCGGCCTTTTCATCCTTCGCACGCTTGCGCGCATCATTCATGCTGCCTTTGGTTGCGCCCTGCACCGAGACGCTGCTGGATTGTCTCAACCTTTGCAGAAACGTTTCGACGACAAAATCCTTCACGCCATACGGAATGTCAATGAGCGCGTTGTCGTCTTCCATGATGATGAAATCCACGAGCGTCGCGCCCGCCTGCCTCGACGATGAAGACGCGCCTCTCGGTTTCGACTCTGACTCCGACTCGCCCTGCGTGGCTTTATCGTCCGGCGTCGGCGTCGCGACCGGACTAGCCGGAGGCGTCTGTCGTCGCCCTGACTGCGCGCGTGCCGTCGTCACCGCTGCCGCTGTCGCTGTCGCACTCAATGTCCATGATATACACAACGCGAGCGAGACGAGAAACACCAAGCCTGCACACCTGCGCCGCGCGCTCATCAACTCGGAAGGGATGCGTGAAAACTTCAACATCTTGAACTTCCCTTTTCGTCCCGCCTGCGTCCCGACATCTGAAGGCGGCAAGTCTTCGTCGCTGTCTTACGGGGACGCCGCCCCGCGGGTTTCATCCGCCCTGAGCTTTGCCGATCAACATTCGCAGCATGACTTGCAGTTGCGAAGTCGTAAACGGCTTGGGGAGAAACACGACCGCGCCCGCCGCGAAGCTGTCGGAAGAAAGTTTCGGATTCTGCTCGGCGGTCATCATCATCACCGGAATCCTCATCAGACGCCGCTCCGACTTCATGTGGCGCACGAGTTCCGGCCCCTGTATGTTCGGCATCATCACGTCGAAGACGCAGGCCAGAAAGTCGCTGTCCGATTGCAACAGCTTGTAAGCCTCGCGCCCGTCACGCGCCGGCACGACCGTGTAACCTTCTTTCTCAAGAATGGCCGTAATCAAACGCAGAATCGCCGGGTCGTCATCCGCGACCAGAATCCGGCGTGAAGATACAGCTTGCTCAGACACTTCGAGAATCTCCGCTTCTCGAAGTGATAAGTGATGAGTGATGAGTGATGAGAAAGAAACGATCTTTCACTCATCACTCATCACTCATCACTTATCACTTCATTTTAGACCTCTGCATTTCCGCCACTCCCGTCGGCGCGCGAGAGACGTGCGGCGAGCGTAATGGCGGCGACCATACTCGAATGCTCCGCCACACCCTTGCCGGCGATGTCGAAAGCCGTACCGTGATCCACCGACGTGCGGATGAACGGCAGTCCGAGCGTGACGTTGACGGCTTCGCCAAACGAGAGACATTTGACGGGAATCATCGCCTGATCATGGTAACACGAAACGACGGCGTCAAACTCTCCGCGCGAGGCGCGCAAAAAAACCGTGTCCGCCGAAAATGGGCCGCGCGCGTCAATGCCTTCGACGACGCAACACTCCTCAACCGCCGGGGCGATCTCCGCCGCTTCCTCAACGCCGAACAGGCCGCCCTCCGCGCCGTGCGGATTCAACGCCGCGACGGCAATGCGCGGCTCGCTGATGCCCCAACGCTTCAACTCGCGGTTCGTCAGCTTGACGACGCGCACGATTCTCTCTTTCTGCACCAGCCGAATCGCCTCGGAAAGCGGAACGTGCGTCGAGATTAAAACGATGCGAAGGTTCGAGGCGACGAAGGCCATCGCGCAATTTTCCGCGCCCGTTAACTGCGCGAGAAATTCCGTGTGGCCGGGAAAGCTGTAGCCGCCTAAGAAAATGGCACGCTTGTTAATCGGCGCGGTTGAAATGGCGTCCAACTCTCCAGCCCCGCACAAATCCACCGCCGCCTTGATGTACTCGGCGGACGCTCGTCCCGCCTCGCCCGACTCGACGCCGGGCGTGACGTAACCTCTGATGTTGTCGAGATGATAAATGACGGGCGCGTCCGGCTCGGCGGGCAGTGTCTCGCCCGCGCGCACGATGTCGTAACCGCATTGCAGGTCAAGCGTGCGCGCCGTGTGCGCGAGAAGTTGCGCGTCGCCGATAATGAAGGGCACGCACGCGCGCCAGACCTCCGGCTCGGCGACGGCCTTCAAGACGACCTCCGGCCCGATGCCTGCGGGGTCGCCCATCGTAATGCCGATGCGCGGGCGGCTACCGTGTGGCCGCTCGCTCGCGCCGGTGGAGAATGTTGCTGGTGAAGTTTCGCTCATGGCCTGATGCCCGAACAAGTGAGGAGGGACGAGGAGACTGTGCCCATCATACTTTTCCAACGCCACAACATAGCGAAGGTTAGTTTGACACTTTAGCCCTCGCCGCCGTCGTTATCGTCCTCATCATCGCCGCCCCCGTCGCGGTCTTCGGCCTTGAACATGTACTTGATGTTGTGCTTGAGCAGCATGATGTTCGGCTCGCCGCGCCGGTTGATCTTGAGCGCGGCGCGGTCGTACCACTCAATCGTGCCTTCAACCTCCGAGTCGTCCAGCAGCACGATGACCATCAGCGTGTGCGCGTCCATCTGCTTCTTGTAGTAAAAGATTTCCGCGTTCGTCTCTGCCGGCGGAATCCTCTTGCGTCCCTGCGCGGCGAGCGACGAACTGGATGAGTCTCTCGACGAGCCACCGCCACCACCGCCGCGCATCGGCGCGCGCTCGCGCCCGGAGGATTCTCCGCGCTCTCTGTGCGACGGCGAGTCGCCGCGTCCTTTAACTTCCGCCAGTGTCGTGCGTATGAGTTTACGATTCACTTAGCCTCCTCACCATCTATCAAAATTATTGCCGGAAAATTGCATCGAATTTCACGTCCCGTTCTCATAAATCGCGCATCGAGACGACAGCAGAGGCGCGGCGTCTTGAACGGCCACTTCAACCTCAACCAGGTCTGCGGTCTAAAATAAACGGAAGAGAAACGGTCTTTGCCCGTCGTTGGTTTCAATCCTGTTCGGAATGCGCGACATGCTACATGAGGGAAGTTCAAAGTTCAAGGTTCAAAGAACAGAAAGCAGTAGGCACAAGGCAGAAGGCAGCCAAAACATCACTTGTGTCTTGACTGCCTTCTGCCTTGTGCCTACTGCCTAGTGCGATTTCAGTCTGCTTTCTTGCGGATGAACGTCGGCACGTCGAGGTCGTCGGCGCGCGCCTGCCCTGCGGCGGGACGCGAGGGAAGCTCGTCGCCCGTGCGCGGACTGTAGCGCGACTGTTGCGGCGGCATTTGCGCGCCGGCAGAGTGCGTATTGTTGCCCGTGTCGCCCATCTCTTTGTCGAAGCCGGTGGCAATGACGGTGATCTTCATCTCGTCGTGCATCGTCTCGTCAATGACCGCGCCGAAGATGATGTTGGCGTCGTCGTCCGCCGCCTCGCGGATGATGGTGCTTGCTTCGTTGACCTCGTAGAGCGTCAAATCTAAGCCGCCCGTGATGTTGATGAGCACGCCCTTCGCGCCTTGAATCGTCGCCTCTTCCAAGAGCGGCGATGAGATGGCTTGCTGCGTGGCTTCCATCGCGCGATTCTCGCCGCTCGCGCGCCCCGCGCCCATCAGCGCGAGTCCCATGCCCTGCATGATCGCCTTCACGTCCGCGAAGTCGAGATTGATGAGGCCGGGCACGGTAATCAAATCGCTGATGCCCTGCACGGCTTGACGCAGCACGTCGTCGGCGAGTTTGAAAGCATCCTGCAAAGAGACGTTGCGCTCGACCGTGTGCAGCAAACGCTCGTTCGGAATCGTGATGACCGTATCAACGCACTCGCGCAACTCTCTCAAGCCCTGCTCGGACTGCGCCATGCGACGCTTGCCCTCGAAGTGAAACGGCTTGGTCACGACGGCGACAGTCAGCGCGTTCAATTCCGTCGCGAGGCTGGCGATAATCGGCGCGGCTCCCGTGCCCGTGCCGCCGCCGAGACCCGTCGTGACGAAAACCATGTCCGCGCCTTCGAGCGCCTCGATAATTTTCTCCGTGTCTTCGAGCGCGGCGTTGCGACCCGTGTCCGGGTTCGCGCCCGCGCCCAACCCTTTCGTCAGTTTGCCTCCAAGTTGAATTTTGATGGGCGCGCGCGAACGCTTGAGCGCCTGCAAATCCGTGTTGGCGACGAGAAACTCAATGCCCTCGATGCCGGCCTCGATCATGCGGTTGACGGCGTTGCTGCCGCCGCCCCCGACGCCGATAACTTTGATACGCGCGCCCGTGATTGGCGGGTCGTCGTCGAGTGTAATACTGATTGCGCTACCCAGCAGGCGGCTTTCCGATGTCATGATTATGATTCCTCTCTCTTTCTTCGGCCTTTCAATGCCTCGAAAGCTCGTATGCGATTATGTTGGGCTTTGCGCGCCGGCCACTCCAATATTTAGTGGACTATATCTTGTGCCGGCTGGCGCGGCAGCATACAACATCTTCTCAGAAAATACTACCAAAACGATGGCGGAATTTTGAAACGAGCGCGCCAAGTCCACCCGCCTGCGGCACTCTGGTTGCCGATGCACGCATTTCCGCAGTTTTCGCTCGCTGTGCCATCAGGCAAAGCCCCGTCGCGGCTGCCCACGAAGGACCCTGGATGTCTTCGATGAGACCGCCGAAGCGATCCCGCTCCGGGTAACCGACGCGCACGGCGGCGTCGAAGACCTGCTCCGCGACCTCGACCATCCCGTTCAAGAGCGCGCCGCCGCCCGTCAAAACGATGCCGCTCGACAACTGCCCTTCCCAACCCGACTCGCGAATCTCGTCCGCCACCTGCGACAAAACTTCCTCCGCGCGCGGCTGCAAGATGTCGCACAAAATCTGCCTCGACAGTTGACGCGGAGGACGCCCGCCGACCGAAGGCACTTCGATTAACTCTCCGCGTTGTCCTTCGCTCAAGCACAAACTGGCGGCGCAACCGGCGGCGCGTTTAATTTTTTCGGCTTCGGGAATCGGCGTGCGAAGTCCGAAGGCGATGTCGTTCGTGAAATGCGAGCCGCCGAGCGCGAAGACCGCCGTGTGCTGCACCGCGCCGCGCTGGTAGATGACGAGGCCGGTCGTCTCCGCGCCGATGTCCACGAGCGCCGCGCCAAATTCTTTGTCGTCGTCGGTCAAAGTCGCTTCGGCGGCAGCGAGTTGTTCCAAGACCATCTCGCCCACCATCAACCCCGAACGGTTGACGCCGTTGATAACGTTCTGCCGCGCCGTAATCGGGCTGGTGACGATGTGGACTTTGACGGCGAGCCGCGCGCCGATCATGCCGACCGGATCGTTGATGCCGTCCTGATCGTCAACGATGAACTCCTGCGGCAGGCGGTCAACGATCTCGCGCCCGGCGGGCAGTTGAATTGCGCTCGCGGACTCAATCGCGCGGCGCACGTCGTCCTGCGTAATTTCGCGGTCGCGCCCGGCGACGATGATGGGCGCGTGATTGTTATGACCGGCGCGTCTGCCGCCGCCATTGCCGTGCCCGTTCTCGTAGTGGAGTTCGCGCTCGCGACCGGAAACGGCGACGATGGCCTGCCCGTTGAAGCTCATAATGTGCGAGCCGGAGAGATTGATGGCGACTTCTTCGGCTTCGAGTCCGCTCATCCGCTCGGCTTCTTCGACGGCGCGCGTGATTGACTCGACGACCGACTCCGGGTCAACGACGACGCCTTTACGCAGGCCGCGCGCCTCCGTCTCGCCGATGCCGACGATGTCAATCAATCCGCCCTCGCCGGGTTCACCGATGATACACGTCACGCGGCTCGTCCCGATGTCGAGGCCGACGGTGTGCGATACGTGTTTAGACATTTAGCTTCAACTCCTCCACCAGACAAGTTTCACTTTCATCCGACGCGGCGCGGGCGCATGGCGACGACCGGCTGGCTCGCCTTCGCCTCTTTGCTTTCGTGATCTTTGACCGCCGCTTTCTTCTGCTGCGTCGAACTCTGCACATGCGCCGGCGACTTTCCACTGCGATGTGCCGCCGGATTCGACGGCGCGACGCTGGCCGCGCTCGACACCTCGTGCGCGGCAGTGTTCGTCGTCACGCTCGTGCCGGCCTCTCCTGCGCCGCCGCGAATGTTCGGCGGCAGACCGAGGCGGGGCGACCTGCCCGGCGTCATCACGATGTAATTGACCAACTGTCCACGCGGCGTATTGCGCTCTCCGTCCAGCGTCTTCAATGCATCTCCGAACATTTTGACGTACTCTTGCGCCGCTTCGCCCGATGAGTTCGTCATGTGGTCTTCGCCGCCGTTGAGACGGACTTCGATGCGCGCGTCATCGCCCGCGAGTTGCACGCGCACGTCGCGCAGATTTTCGAGATTGACTTCGCTCACGCGGCTGCTCAGTCCTGTCTGCTCCCAGTCTTTCTTAAACGCCATCCCCAGACTCATCCGCTCGCGATTCTGCTCCTGCTGGAACGCATCGCCGCCCGCTTCGTTAAGGCCGCGAATAAAGAAGTCGTGCTCGCCGGGCGTCGCCGCGCCGAGCGTGACGCCGTCTTCGTCAACCCACACGAGCCGCCCCCCCGACGTGCGCGCGATCATGCGTGGCTCGCGCTCCGTGACCCGCACGCGCAACCCCGAAGGCAACACGCGCGAGACGACCGCCGCGCGCACCCAAGGCAATTCACGAACTTCGCGGCTGATGCGTTCGAGGTCTGCGCGCCACACGCCCGACGCGCCCACGCCGCGCCCCACCGCCGCTTTGACTTCATCGCGCGAGACGTGCGACGTGCCCTCCACATCCACATTCTTCACTTGAAAAAACGATGCGGCGGCGGCGGCTCGATAACCCGCGAAGACGAGTACGCCGATGATGACGGCCAGCGTCAACTTCGCTACGGCGGGCGCATAGCCGAGAACTTTTTTCCAATCCACGCTCTTCTTCGCACGCGCGGGCGCGGCGGCAGACGTGCGCCCGCGTCGCGCCGGTGTGCGTTGCTGTTGCCCTTTGACGCCCGCACGGAGGTTGTTTGACGTGCCGCTCCCGTTGCCGCGTCCGGCTCTCTGTGTAATGACTTGTTCTCTCAAAACTTCACCCTTCGTCTTTGCTCTCGGTCGCGCTCCATAACTCGACTTCGTATTCCAGTTCGACGCCGTGCTCGCGTCGAAACCGTTCGCGAATCTCTTCGGCCAGCGCGAGCGCGTCAGAGGCACGCGCGTTCTCGCCCTCCGTCACGATAAAGTTCGCGTGGACGGGCGAGACGACCGCGCCGCCGCGTTTCTCGCCCTTCATGCCCATCTCGTCAATCATCTTGCCCGTGCTCAGGCCGCTGCCCGGCGGATTCTTAAAGAAGCAACCGGCGCTGCGCGCTCCGTGCGGCTGCGTGCTGAAACGTTTCTGCTTGGCCTCTTCCATGCGCGCCTTGATCTGCGCGGGATCGTCTTGACGAAGGCGCAACGTCGCGCCGAGCAGCAACTCGCCTTCACGAAAAGACGTGTGGCGATAGTCCCAACGGACTTCACTCCCCGCCACGTCCACGATGCGCCCGCCGCGCGCGACCCGCACCGTCTCGACGACCTCGCCGATTTCGTGTCCGTATGCGCCCGCATTCATCCACAGCGCGCCGCCGACCGTGCCCGGTATGCCGCCCAAGCCTTCAATGCCCGACAAGCCATGGCGCGCCGCCTCGACGCATAGGCGCGGCAGAGAAAATCCCGCGCTGACTGACACACGCTCGCCGTCGAAAGTCGCCTCGCCTTTCACTTCGCGCATACTCAACACGACGTAGTGGTGGTCACTGTCATCCGCCAGTACGTTGCTGCCCGCGCCCAGCACGCGCCAATTGACGCGCGCACTTTCAAACTCGCCGACGACTGCCGCCGCCTGTTCCTCCGTCTCCGGCAACACGACCCAGTCAATCACGCCGCCCACCCGGAGGCTCGTCAACTCCGCGAACCGCCGCCCGCGCTCCGCACGCACGCCGCATCGCGCCGCGATCCGCGCGACTAACGCATCGCGCGTCGCACTCTCAGTCATGTTTTCAACTTCTGCCATTTCAATAGAGATCAGAGATTGAAGGTTAGAGATGGGCAAGGCCATCGGCTTTTGACTAACATCCAACATCTAATCTCTAACCTCTCCCCTTCAACATTTCCAGCACACGCTCGCCCACGCGATTGACGTTACCCGCGCCGAGCGTGATGACGAGATCGTTAGGTCTCACTTCTTGAAGGAGCGCATCTGTCGCATCGTCAACCGAACCGACGTGGCGCGCGTCCTTGTGCCCGTAGCGTTGGACGGCTTCGACGAGAACTTCGCCGGTGACGCCTTCAATCGGTTCTTCGCTCGCCGCGTAGATGTCCGTCACGAGCAACACGTCCGCGTTATTGAACGCGCGCGCGAACTCGTCCATTTGATCCTGCGTCCGCGTGTAACGATGCGGCTGGAAGAGAACGACGATGCGCCGCCCCGCCGAGCCGAGTTTCGCCGCCACGAGCGTCGCGCGCACTTCCGTCGGATGATGTCCGTAGTCGTCCACGACGAGCACGCCCGCTTCCTCGCCCTTGAACTGGAAGCGGCGATTGACGCCCGCAAAACTCGCGAGTCCGGCGGCGATAGTTTCAAACTCAACGTCCAACTCGAAACCGATGGCGATGGCCGCGAGCGAGTTGTAAATGTTGTGCAAACCCGGCACTTGCAAACTCACTTCGCCGACCGGCTCGCCCATCTGCCGTACCTGAAAAATCGAGCCGAACTGCTTGTCATAACGCACTTCGCGCGCCGTCACATCGGCCTGCGCGCTCAAGCCGTAAGTGATGCGCCGCCTGCCGATTTCGGGGATCACGGCCTGTACGTGCGGATCGTCGAGACACAGCACCGCCGCGCCGTAGAACGGCACTTTGTTGACGAAGTCCGCGAAACATTTCCTCACGTCCGTCATGTCTGTGTAAGAGTCCATGTGCTCTCGATCAATGTTCGTGACGACCGCAAACGTCGGCGTCAGCATCAGAAACGAGCGGTCGCTTTCGTCCGCCTCGACCACCATCAAATCGCTCTTGCCCAGACGCGCGTTCGATCCCATCGCGCCGACGACGCCGCCGACCACCACCGTCGGATCGAGTCCCGCGTGCGCGAGAATCGTGGCGATCATCGAAGTCGTCGTCGTCTTGCCATGCGAGCCTGCGACGGCGATGGTGTGCGGCTTGAGTCGCATCAACTCCGCCAGCATCTCCGCGCGCGCGATGACCGGCACGGAATGACGACGCGCCTCGATAATTTCAGGATTGTCCTCGCGTACCGCCGATGAGCAGACAACGACGTGCGCGCCGCCCACATGCTCCGCCGCATGACCTTCAAAGACCTTGACGCCCAACTTTTCCAAACGCTCCGTCACGCCCGAACGCCGCAGGTCGGAACCCGACACGCGGAAGCCCATGTTGACCAGCACCTCCGCGATGCCGGACATGCCGACGCCGCCGATGCCGACGAAATGGACTTGTTGAATACGACGAAACATAAAAATCAGTAGGCAGTGGGCAGTAGGCAGTAGGCAGTAGCTTGCGCTCCTGAGTAATGATTGAATCGTTGTTGAATGTCGCGCATGTCCGTGTCCTTGCTGCCTTCTGCCTTCTGCCTACTGCCTTCTGCCTACTGCCTTCTGCCTTCTATCAATTTCTCCATTAGCTCGAACGTTACGCCCGCCGCGTCGCCGCGTGCGAGCCGGCGGCTGGCGTCTTCCATGCGCGTGACGCGCTCCGGGTCTGTGATGAGTGCGGCGATTTCCTGCGCGAGCCGCGCGCCCGTCAACTCCGTTTGCAAAATCATCCGCGCCGCGCCCGCGTCCTGCATCACTTCGGCGTTGCGCTGTTGCTCAAGTTGGCCGGGCAGCGGAACCATCAGAGCCGGTTTGCCTGCGGCCATCAACTCGAAACTTGTCGTCGCGCCCGCGCGCGAGATGATGAGATCAACTGACGCGAAGGCCGACATCATGTCGTCTATGTACTCACGCACATCGGCGCGTTCAGTCCACCCGGCTGCCGCGTAGCCCGCGCGCACGCGCTCGAAATCGAGCTTGCCCGTCTGGTGCGTGATGCGGAGCACGTCGCGTTGCGCGGCGAGGTGCGGCAGCGCATCAACCATCGCGAGATTGACCGCGCGCGCGCCCTGCGAGCCGCCGAAGATGAGCAGCGAAAACTCCGCCGGGTCGCGCGGCTTGCGTTTGATGTCAAAGAACTCGCGGCGAATGGGATTGCCTGTCACAAACGCCTTGCCGCGAAAGTAGGGAAGCGCGGCTTCAAACGAGACTGCCGCCGCGTCCACGAAGCGCGCTAGTTGCCGGTTCGTGAATCCCGGCACGGCGTTCGACTCCATCACGAGCGTCGGAATTTTCATCAGCGACGCCGTCAACAACACAGGCCCCGACACGTAGCCGCCCGCGCCGACGACGATGTCCGGCCTGAACTCTCGAATCACACGACGCGCCGCGAAAAAACTTTTCGGCAGCAACGTCAGCCCGCGCAGGCGTTCGCGCAGACTCATGTTGACCAGCCCCGTGCTTTCAATGAGCGACAATTCAAAACCCGCTTGCGGCACAAGCCTCGTCTCCAACCCTCGCGCCGTGCCGACGAACCTGACGATTGATGAAGCGTCGCGGCGCATCACTTCCTTCGCCACCGCGATGCCCGGATAAATGTGCCCGCCCGTTCCGCCCGCCGCGATGAGTACGCGCATCGGCAATCGCCTTTTATCCACGCGCCTCGCCACGCAAAGGCTCGCGCGTCGCAGAGATGCGCGGCGGAACTGTCGCGCGTGTCGAGTCGGCAGTGCGAGGACGGGACGCGCGCGCTGTCGGCTGCTCCGAGTCCGCACGCCAGCGCGGTTCGCTCGCATGGTTGACGCTCGCCTGCTGCGAGATGTTGAGCAGCACGCCGACCGACAACAACGTCGGCACGAGCGACGAGCCGCCGTATGAAATGAACGGCAGCGGGATGCCCTTCGTCGGCACGAGCGAGAGCACGACGCTGATATTGAACATCGCCTGCGCGACGATGCCCGTCACAATGCCCACGCCTAAAAGCATTCCGAACCTGTCCGGCGCATTCAATGCCGCGCGCATTCCGCGCCACAGGAAAAGTGCGAACAGCAGGATGACGCCGAGTCCGCCGAGCAGTCCTAACTCTTCGCTGACGACGGCGAAGATAAAATCCGAGTGCGCGAACGGCAGGAAAAACATTTTCTGCCGCCCATCCGTGAACCCGAGTCCATGCACGCCGCCTGAGCCGACGGCCAAAAGCGACTGCACGACTTGATAGCCCGCGCCCTGCGGGTCTGACCAAGGGTCGAGGAAAACCAGCATCCTCTTCAAACGAAACGGCACGAAAATCAGCAGTCCCGCCAGTCCCGCGAGCGCGGGCGCACCGGCCAGCGCCAGATGCTTGAGACGCGCGCCCGCCGTCAACAAAATCGAAACGCAGATGACGGCGAGAATCATCGCGGTTCCCAAGTCCGGCTCTTTGACGACGAGCAAAGCGAGCGCGCCCGTCACCAACATGCACGGCACGAACACTCTTTTGAAAGAGCCTTCGTCGCCCGCGTGCCGCTCCAGAAATCGTGCGAGGAAAATCGCCAGCGCGAGCTTCGCCATCTCCGAAGGCTGAATCGAAAACCCGCCGGGAATTTTAATCCAGCGTCGCGCGCCGTTGACCGGCGAGAACGCGAAGACGCCGACGAGCAGCACAACGGTCAGACCCACCAATCCATAAGCGACGACCGGACGACGCAGCAGCCGGTAGTCAAAACGCATCGCCGCGAGCATCGCGATCAGCCCCGCCGCCGTCCAGATGCCCTGCCGCACGACGTAGTGATACTGCGTGTGATTCGGCTCGCTCGCCGCCAGCACCGCCGACGCGCTATAGACCATAATCACGCCGAACAGCGCCAGCGCAATCGCCGACGCGAACAACCACTCGTCTGCCTGTAACTTCTTCGCCATAAAACTAGCTGTCAGCCATCAGCATTCAGCTATCAGCATTCAATACAGCTTCTTTTTGCTGATCGCTGATTGCTGACTGCTCAATGCTCTTTACCGCTTCCTTGAACACGCGGCCTCTGTGCTCGAAGTTGTCGAACATGTCGAAACTGGCGCACGCGGGCGCGAGCAAAACGACATCACCGTCGCGCGCCGCTTCGTGTGCGAGACGGACGGCGTCCGGCATCGTGGCGGCGCGTAAAACGTCGGGCACGCTGTCTTTCAACTCCGACTCGATGCGCGCGGCGTCCTCGCCAACGACGACAAGCGCGCGTCCCTTCTTTTTCAGGAGCGGCGCGAGCGGCGCGTAGGGCGCGTTCTTGCCGCGACCGCCGAGAATCAGAACGATCTGTCCCGGCTCGTCCGCCAGAGCTTCGAGAGCTTTGACGGCGGCGTCCACGTTCGTCGCTTTCGAGTCGTTGTAATACGTCACGCCCCCGACTTCCGCGACGCGCTCTAACCTGTGCTCGACGGGCGCGAAGCGTCGAATCGTCTCGCGCATGTAATCGGGAGCCGCGCCGCACGCGAGTCCGGCGGCGAGAGCGGCGAGCACGTTCTGAACATTGTGCAAGCCCTTCAACAACATCTCGTCTCGCGTGAGCAGCACACGCTCGCCACCCTCGCGCGTGCGACAGACCAACTCGCGCCCGCCGCGCAAAAACAATCCCTCTTCCAATTCGCGCTCGGTGCTGAATAGAACAACATGCGCGTTCAAACCGCGCGCCCAAGAAGCGACGAGCGCATCGTCCGCATTCAAAATCGCCACGTCGCCCGTCTGCTGGTTGCGAAAAATCCTGTGCTTCGCGCCCGCGTAGTCCATCAAGGTTTCATAACGATCCATGTGGTCGGGCATCACGTTCAGCACGACCGCCACCGTCGGACGAAACTCGTTGATGGCTTCCAGTTGATAACTAGACAACTCGACCACCGTCCAACCGTCTTCGCGCGACGACTCGACGAGCGAGACGAGCGGCGTCCCGATGTTGCCGCCAACCTGCACGGGCAATCCTGCGCCCTTCAACAATTCACCGATGAGCGTGGTCGTCGTCGTCTTGCCGTTCGTCCCCGTGATGCCGACGATGCGCCCGCGCAAAAAGCGCGATGCCAACTCGATCTCGCCCATCACCTCCGCGCCCGCGCGCTCGGCATATCTGACGGGGATGCTCGACGCCGGCACGCCCGGACTCAACACGACAAGCTCAATCTGGTCGAGCAGAGGCCACGGCACTTCGCCGGGAATCAGCCCGACGACGCCCTCGGACTTGAGCGTCAGCGCGTCGTCCGGCCAGTCCACGAACGGCTTGCGATCATTGAGCGCGACGATGGCTCCGCGCTTCGCCATGAAACGCGACGCCGCGACGCCGCTGCGCCCCGCGCCAATGACCAGAACTTTTTTGCCGTCGAGTTCCATCGAATCAAATGATGAATGCGGAATGATGAATGATGAATAATACGAGGCGGTCTGTTTTTTATTCAGCATTCAGCAGTTGTTCCTCCGCGTTTTTCTTCATCCTGTCTATCCTGTCCATCCGTGTAAATTTTCCGTGCTGCTTTAACGCAGTTTCAAAGTCGAAAGACTGAGCAGCGCGAAGAGAATCGCGATAATCAAAAAGCGAAAGACGATCTTCGGCTCTTTCCAACCCGACATCTCGAAGTGGTGATGAAGCGGCGACATCTTGAAGATGCGTCGCCCCGTCGTCTTGAACGAGATGACCTGCAACGTCACCGACAACGCCTCGACCACATAGACACCGCCGACCAGAAGCAGTATCAACTCCTGTTTCGTCAGCACGCCGATAGTGCCGATGGCTCCACCGATGGCGAGGCTTCCCACGTCGCCCATGAAAACTTCGGCGGGCGGCGCGTTGAACCACAAAAATCCCAGACTCGCGCCGACCATCGCGCCGCAGAAGACCGTCAACTCACCGATCTCGCGCTGGTGTTCGAGTCCCAGACGTTCAGCCCAACGCGCGTCGCCGCTCAGGTACGTGAAGCCGGTCAACGCCGCCATCGCGACGACCGTCACGCTAATCGCCAACCCGTCGAGGCCGTCCGTCAGATTCACCGCGTTCGAGAATCCGATGAGCACGAGCGCGATGAACGGCAGATAAATAACCGGCCCGATGTCCGTGATGCGACTGAGCGCCGTCTGCTTGAAGAACGGCAGGCTTAACTTCCAGGAGTAATCCGTCCAGCCGTAATAGCTTGAAATGTAGAGCGCGCCCCACACGCCCGCCGCGATTAAAAATTGCCCGATGAGTTTTTTGCGTCCCGTCAGGCCGAGACTTTGCTTCAGCGCGACCTTCTTGTAATCGTCAATAAACCCGATGGCGGCAAAGAGCGTCGTGGCGATCAAAACAATCCAGACGTACAAGCTCGACAGACGCGCCCACAACAATGTGGAAATCAGAACCGAGCCGATAATCAGCACGCCGCCCATCGTCGGCGTCCCGCGTTTGGCCTGATGCGCCTGTGGCCCTTCCTCACGAATTTGCTGGCCGACGTTCATGTTTCGCAGCCAGTTTATGACGCGCCCGCCGAAGATGAGCGAGATGAAAAGCGCCGTCACTGTCGCGTAAGCCGTGCGAAACGTGACGTACTGAAACACGTTCAGAGCCTTGACGAAGACGGATTCCGTGCCGCCCGCCGACAGGCTTTTGTAGAGCCACTCGTAGAGGATGTAGTAGATCATCGAGTTAAGTGATGAATGATGATTGATGAATGATGAATATGTGGCGAGTGTCTTTTCTTTAATTCATCATTCCGCATTCATCATTCATCATTTATTTTTGTGTCGCTCCTTTAACGCTTCAACAACTATCTCCGTATGTACGCCGCGCGAGCCTTTGACGAGAACAAGGTCGCCGGGCTGCACGAATTCAGCGAGCGAGCGCGCGGCCACTGTTGATGACTCGAAAAACTTCGTTGCCGCATCGCTCATGCCGCCCTCGCGCGCGCCTTCGACCAACTCGCGCCCGTGCCCGCGCACGCCCCAGAAAATGTCAACGCCTAAACCACCAATCTCGCGTCCCGTCTCGCGGTGTATCTTCGCCGACTCTGCGCCGAGTTCGAGCATCTCGCCCGCCACGATGATGCGCCGCTTCACATCTTCGCCGCCGTGCGCGACGGCCTCGGCCATGCTCAGGAGCGAGCGCGGGTTGGAGTTGTACGAATCATCCACGACCGTCAATCCACCTTCAAAGCGCAAGACCTCGCCGCGCATCTGCGAGGGCGCGGCGGTGGCGAGCGCATTGGCGATAACTTCCGGCGCGATGTCAAAACAGGTCGCGACGCTCGCCGCCGCCAGCGCGTTCATCACGTTGTGTCGCCCCGGCATCGGCAACTCCACGTCCGCCTCGCCCTGCGGCGTGCGGAGTCGAAAGCGTGTCAGACCGAGTTGCTTGCTTTCGATGTTCAAAGCTCTCACGTCCGCCTCATGCTCGATACCGAAAGTGAGCGTCCGACCTGTTCGATGTTTCGCGCGCATGGCCGCGACGCGCTCGTCGTCTGCGTTCAAGATGGCGATGCCGCCCGGCTTCAAGCCTTCGACGAGTTGCCCTTTGGCTTCCGCGATAATTTCAATCGTGCCCATGAATTCGAGATGCACGGGCGCGACCAACAGGACGACGCTGATGTCCGGCGGCGCAACCACGCACAGTCGCGCGATCTCGCCCGGCATGGACATGCCCATCTCCAGCACTGCGATGTCAAAGTCTTCCGGCCTCGCGCCGTGCGAGACCATTTGCAAGACCGAGAGCGCGACGCCCAACTCGTTGTTGAAGTTCTTCTGGCTGCTCAGAACTTTGCGTCCCGCGACTTTGAGTATATGCGCCGTCAAATTCTTGGCCGTCGTCTTGCCCGCGCTTCCCGTGATGCCGATGACGGGCTGGCCCCACGCCGCGAGCGTCTTATGCGCGACGAGTTGCAACGCTGCGATGACATCCTCCACCAGCAACAAACGCTCGCGATAGACTGCGAGTTGTGCGTCGCGCTCGACACGCTCACGTCGTGCGACAACGGCCAGCGCGCCGCTCTCGAACGCTTGCGGGATGAACTCGTGCGCGTCCGCGAAAGAGTCACCGGTGAAAGAATGTCGCCGGTAATCTTCCACCGAGAGAGCGAAGAACAAATCGCCCGGCGCAAGCGAGCGCGAGTCAATCGAGAAATTATTTATTTCATTGTCAAAGAACTCTTCGTTCGCGTTTGTCGAAGCGCCCATCAATTGTGCCGCCGCTTTGATCTTCACGCCCGGTCTTTGCTCCACTTATGCGCTTAGTCTCAGGCACGGCACGCGAGACGCGCTCGCCATGCGGCTTCGTCAGGATGTCGCCTGCGCCTCTTCCTCATTCCGCGCGCTCATCGCGAAATCAACAGCCGCGTCCGCCGTCGCGAACTTCACTTCTGTCGCCTCTGCGCCGATGGCGAGAGCCTTCATGTCATCGCGCGCCGACATCTTCCGCGCCAGTCTGTGACGACGACAACGCTCGCGGCATTCGCTGGCTCTGCGTCTCGTCTCGCTGCTGACGGGAGAAAAATTGCGTCGCGAAACATTCATAAAATTCTCATTCTCAAATTTTCGATTCGCAATTGAAGGAAGCAATTCAACGCTCAAACTTCAGCGTTGCGCTTCGCCATCACAAATCAAACATTCACGTCAATCACTCTTCCCAAAATCAATGCGGACGACCTGACCCGCCTCGACGCTCGCGCCAATCGAGGGACTCTGCCGCACGGCGAGACCTTCGCCATGCGCTTCAAGCTCAAGACCGAGTTGCGCGCAGATGCGTGCCGCGTCGCGCACGCTGCGACCACGTAAATCCGGCATCATCAATGCGCGCCCGCCCGCCGTCGCATAAATAATTTCGCCGCCGTCGCTGGCGCGTCGCGCGACCTCCGGCGCTCTCACGCCGTCGCTTTCATCCGGCGCTGATTCTCTCGCCGCTTTTGCCTCCGCCGCGACGCGCGCCGCCTGCGCGAGCAGTCGCTCGGTGGCGGGCGCGGGTGTCTTCAAATCCTGATCGGGCGCGACGTTCAAATACGGCAGCACCTGATTGGCGATTTCCGCGAAGACCGGCGCGGCGATGTCTCCGCCGTGATGCCCGCCGACGGGTTCGTCCACGACGACGATGATGACGACCGAAGGATTCTCGACGGGCGCGAAGCCGACGAACGACGCGACATACTTCGTCGCTGAATATTTGCGCGTCTTCGGGTCAATCTTCTGCGCCGTGCCGGTCTTGCCCGCCGCCGAATAACCTTCGAGTTGCGCGGCCTTCGCCGTTCCATCTGTTGTCACGCTCTTCAGCATCTCGCGAATCTTGCGTGCCGTCTCCGCGCTCACCACGCGATGCGACTCGGCCTGCGTCGCTTGCACGACCGCGCCGTTTTCATCGCGTACTTCGCGCACGATGTGCGGCGCGACGCGCACGCCTTCATTGGCGAGCGCGCCGTAAGCCCCCGCGACTTGCAGAGGCGTGACGCCAATCTCCTGTCCCATGGCGATGGAGCCGATGGAACTCGCCTGCCAACGCTCGACGGGACGCACGAGGCCGGAAGTCTCGCCCGGCAACTCGACGCCCGTGCGCGCGCCAAATCCGAAGCGACGTATGTAGTCGTACATCCGCGCGTCGCCAAGTCTGAGTCCCATCTTGATGGCGGCGACGTTCGACGATTTCGCCAACGCCTCCGTCAACGTCAGCGTGCCGTAAGGCGAATGGTCGTGGATGACGCGACCGGCGACGGTGATTGAACCCATCTGGCAATCAACGCGGTCGTCGGGCTGGCCCAATCCTTCTTCGAGCACGCCCGAATACGCGACGGCCTTGAACGTCGAGCCGGGTTCGTAAATATTTTGCAGCGCATCGTTGCGTCTCGACTCTGCGCTCGCCTGTCCCGCGTCGTTCGGGTCGAAGGCCGGCGCGTTCGCCAGCGCGAGAATCTCGCCCGTGTGCGGATCAAGCACGATGGCCGTGCCGGACTTCGCGTGCGTGCGCTCGACCTGCGCCGCCAGCGATTGCTCGGCCATATATTGAATCGTCTGATCAATTGTCAGCACGAGCGACTGTCCCGGTCGCGGCGTGACGCCGACACTTTCATAAGCATGACGACGCGCGTCGCCTTCAAAAGTGAGCTTGCCCGTCTCGCCCGTCAGCGAAGCGTTGTAGAACTGCTCGACGCCGCCCAGGCCTTTGTCATCGAGTCCGACATAGCCGAGCACATGCGCCGCCGAGTCGCCGTTCGGGTAACGTCGCTTCGGCTCCTGCTGCGCGTACACGCCCTTCAGTTTCAAATCGCTGACGGCCTTGCTCTGCTCCACTTCCAGCTTGCGCGCCAGCCAGATGAAACCGCGATGCGCGTTCTTCGCATCCTTCAAGCGCGAGGCCAGCGCCGTCGCATCCATCTTGAGCGCGACCGCGAGATGCTTCGCCGCGTCGTCTATATTTTCAATCTCGGTCGGCACGGCGAAGTACGAATCGCAGTCCACGCTGCGCGCCAACTCACGCCCCTGCCGGTCAACGATCAATCCGCGCACAGGGCTGACCGCCTCGCTGCCCGTCTGCTGCGCGCGCGCGCGTCTGCTCAACCAATCGTGTTCGGCGGTTTGCAGATAGACGAGCCGCGCGCCGGCAATCATCATCCACGCGCAGAGAAAACCGGCGACTACGAGAGCGCGCCGCCGTGAAGTATCGGGACGCATTGTTGATCGCTCGTTGTATCTTGCTGGCATGATTTGAGACGACCCTCTCAACAATCTTTCGACTCGGTGCGCCACAGCTTTGAACCGGGCGACGCAAAGAGCGAAGGCGCGAAACTTTTCAAACTGAGGCGTCCGCCGACGATTGGGAGAGAGAGCGGAGGCGCGGGCTTGATCAATCTGTCTATCAATTCTTTCATCAGCGGCGAAGCGTGGCGGCGGCAGTCCCGACGAACACATTTCTTCCCGCCCGCGTCTCATCCGCTTCACGCGGCGCGCTCGCTTCAATCTGCGAAGCGCGTGTGGGTTGCAAACCCAGATCGCGCGCGGCCTGACCGAGTTGCGCCGGCGAAGAATGCTCTCCGAGAGCCACACGCAAACGCTTCTGATCGTCCAACAGAGCATCGCGCTCGCGACGTAGAGCCTCTATCTTGTAGCCGTACTGCACGGCCACGATCTGCTGCCGCGCCGCCAGTATGAAACCGACGGCCAGCGCGAGACAGCTTACGAGTAATAACAACTGCCGCTTGAACGAACGCTCGTCGCGCTCGCGACGGAGGCGAGTATGCTGTTGCTGTGGCTGGGGAAATCTTTTCATCTCTTTTCGGCCTCGAAATAAGTTGTAAGGTTTAAGCGCCGGAGCAACTGAGAAGGGAGGGAGAAACTCTCATATATTTCTCAGCCCGTCCGGTCGAGCGTTAAAGTTTCAAGCAGGCGCGCAATTTTGCGCTTCGTGCGCGCGGATTGTCTTCCGCTTCCGCGTCCGTCGGCGTAATCGGTCGCCGCGTTAAAATCTCTACCAACTTTCGTGCGCCGCACGAGCAAACCGGCACGCGCGGCCCGCACTCGCATTGACCCGACAGACGGCGCAGCGTCCTCTTCACGGTGCGATCCTCCAGCGAATGAAAGCTGATGATCGCCAGACGCCCTTGTCCCTGTAAAAGATCAACTGCCGTCTCGATGAACTCGCCGAGGCCTTCTAATTCTTTGTTGACGGCGATTCGCAAAGCCTGAAATGTGCGCGTCGCCGGATGGATTCGATCCGTGCGCTTGTGCCCGACCGCACGCGCGACCAACTCCGCCAACTCTCTCGTCGTCTTAATCGGCTCGCCGCGTTCGCGCCTCTCAACTATCCAGCGCGCGATGCGACGCGAATGCCGCTCTTCACCGTATTCAAAGATGATGCGCGCGATCTCTTCTTCCGTCAGTCGCGCCAGTAACTCCTCCGCCGTCTCTTCGTCGCCTGCGGCATCCATCCGCATGTCAAGCGGCGCGTCGTGACGAAAACTGAATCCACGCTCCGCCGTGTCAAACTGCAAAGACGAGACGCCCAGATCGGCCAACACGCCGCTCGCTTCGCTCTCGCCTGCTTCCCGCACCACGCGCGCGAGGTCGCGATGATTGGCGTGTACCGCGCGGAATCTATCGCCGAAGCGTGCCAGTCGCTCGCTCGCGAGATGCAACGCTGTGGTGTCGCGATCAATGCCGATGACTCGTGCCTGTGCAGAGGCCTCAAGAATCGCCTCGCTGTGCCCGCCGAGTCCGAGCGTCGTGTCAATGAACAATCCGCCGCGTTCAGGTGTGAGCCATCTCAACGCCTCTTGAAGCAACACGGGGCGATGGGGCGCGCCCGGCCCCCCTCCGAACTCCGCCATCACCACCGCCCCGTGGTCTCGTCGAACAGTGACCGATGCCAAGCGTTGAGCAATAATCGCTCAAACTTGCGCGATGAGTCGGCACGAATCAGGCACTGCTCTATCAAGCCAATATTCATTGCCATCACTCATCACAAGGTCGCTGCTCTTTAGATTCCGAGCCGCGCAATCGCCGCTTCGTCTTCCTCTCCATAAGGGTCAGAGAGAAGACGACGCTCAAATCGCTCCAGCTCCCAAACTTCCAGGTATGTCAAATAACCGAGAACTGCCACATCACCGATGACGCCTGCCGCCTTCCGCAGCAGAGGATGAACGAGAATGCGTCCCTGCCCGTCTAAAGTCGCCTGCTGTCCATAATAGTTCGATCTATCGAGGAACTTCCGCCGCGCCGGGTCCATCGAAGGCAGAAGCGCCAGACGCTGCTCGATTGACTCCCATTCGGGCAGAGGGTAAATTCGGACGCATTCACCCGTCAGGCTGGTGACGTAAAACTCCGCGCCGTGTTTCTCCTCTATATAGCGCCTGAAGGCGGTCGGCACTTTTAAGCGCCCCTTCTCGTCTATGCGCGCCGTGTAATTTCCTCTGAGCATAGGAGTTCGGCCAAATTAGATGTGGCGCAAGATGCTTAAACCTTAAAGGAACACTCTAAGCTTTGCCGGCTAGATGCTCTGAGTAGCCCACTTTCAACCACTTTTGACCACCTGCCGCGAATAGTACGCCCGACTGCTTAAGCATGTCAAGAGGTAAAATACTGTTAAATCAATAATTTTAAGCACGATATGGTGCAACTACGCTTAAACTCCGCCGTAGCCAAGCGTAACTTCATCCTGTATAGTGACGCGCTAAGTCTTTTCGACACCTAATTTTCGCGGCGGGATAAGTAGATTACAGATGATTTCAGGCGATATTGTCTTGTTCGGCGGGTTGGTGGCGATGGGTAATGTCCTCGGCGGATTCTTGCTCTCACGGGCTGGCAGCAACCTTCGTAACATCCACATTCTCAGGTACTTAGTGGCTCTCGGCGCAGGTTTTATGCTGGCGGCCATCTTTATCGAGATTGTGCCGGAAGTGGTTACGTTGTGGGTACAGCCAGCAACGCCGGGCGTAGAGACGGGCAGAGGCATTCTGGGCGCGATGACGCTGTTGCTGGGCGGTTATCTTTTGATACATCTGTTTGAACACACGATTGCGCCGCACTTTCATTTCGGGGCTGAGACTCACCCGGAAGCCGTCGTGCGCCCGTCGGCGGCTTACACGGCCATCATGGGACTCTCGATTCACACGTTCTTCGACGGAGCTTCCGTCGCGGCGGCTTTCGGCGTGGATCACAAGGTCGGCGTGCTCGTTTTTATCGCCGTGCTTTTGCATAAAGTGCCGGAAGGTTTTACGGCGGCCTCGATTATGCTGGCATCCGGTCGCTCGTCGCGCAGCGCGTTCCTGGCGACGCTGGTGATTGGGGCGGCGACGCTTGTCGGAGCGCTGACGGTTGGACTCCTGCAAGCAAGAGTGCATGAAGCAGTCGCGTATGCGTTGCCCTTTTCAGCAGGCGTGACGCTGTACGTCGCGGCGAGCGACCTGATTCCAGAAGTTAATCATCAGGAAGAAAAGAATCCTATCGTGTCAGTGGTCGTCTTCGTCGGCGTCGCGCTTTTCTATTTGATGCATGTGCTGATTGAAGGATGAACTTGCACACTTCAATTATCGTTATCTAAAACCGACAGAGGCTGATCCGTTGAGATTTTTCTTTTAGTCTCTTGCTGGTATCATCAGCTTATCAATGCAGACCCGACGCTCAATTTTCCCCGTCACATTTTTTGCGCTCCTGTGTTTACTCGCATGTGCCGCCACAACCCGCGCGCAATCTCAACCGGCAGCGCCGCTGCCACAACCCACGGGCTTTTATAAATATGTTAGTGACAATGCGAACGTCCTCGACGCGGGAACGAAGGAGCGTCTGGCGACGATTCTCAACCGGCTGAAGGAGCGCGCCGATATTGAGTTTGCGGTCGTGACCGTGCCGACGACGGGCGACACGACCATCTTCGATTACACGCTGGCGATGGCGCGTGGCTGGGGCATCGGCTCGAAAGAAGGCGAGAAGAACGGGCTGCTGTTCGTCGTTGCGGTTAATGATCGAAAGTATTGGACGCAGGTCAGCCGTCATCTGGAAGGTGACTTGCCGGACGGACTCGTCGGCGAGATCGGGCGACAACGCCTGCGCGCGCCGTTTCAACAAGGCAATTACAGTCAGGGCATCTCGGACTATGTCCAGACCATCGTCGCGACGCTGGCGACGAAGCGCAACTTCAGCATCGAAGGCATTGACCAGAGCTACGCTTATCGCGGCACCGTTGATTCTCGTTCGAGTGGGCGCACAAGTGAAACACAAGGTTTAAGTATGGGCACTCTTTGTCTGATTGCATTCGTCTTGATTATTCTGTTTTCAATGATGTCGAGGGGAAAGCGTGGAGGCGGCGGTGGCGGCGGCGGATGTTTGAATGCGCTACTATTGGCGAATCTTTTTAGCGGTGGGCGCGGCGGTGGAGGCAGCAGTTGGGGCGGTGGTGGCGGCGGCTCTGGCTGGGGCGGCGGTGGGGGTGGTGGCTTCGGAGGATTCGGCGGCGGCGGAGATTTCGGGGGCGGCGGTGCGGGCGGAAGCTGGTAAGGCAGACGATGAATGAAGGGTGAGTAATGAAAGATAGCCGGTTTTCAATTCATCACTGCCGCATTCATCACTCATCATTTAAGTTTGGTGGAGACTGATGGCTAACAAAGTAGCGCAGGACGCATTCAATCATCTGATCGGTGATCTGCGTGCGACACACGGCGAGAATCTGGCGTCGGTCGTGCTCTACGGCTCGGCGGCGGCGGGCGATCACATCGAGTTGCATTCGGACTACAATTTGCTCATCGCTTTGCATCGCATCACGCCGGAAGATTTGCGACAGGCGCAGGCTCCGATGCGCGAGTGGCAACGTCTGGGACATCCTCTGCCCGTGTATTTCACGTTCGCGGAATTGAACGATGCGGCGGATGTGTTTCCCATCGAGTTTCAGCAGATGAGACGCGCGCGTCGCGTGCTGCACGGCAGAGACCCGTTCGAGACGATTCACATCTCGAATGAAAATTTGCGACACCAGACGGAGTACGAGTTGCGTAGCAAGTTGATTCAACTGCGACGCCTCTACATTCCGGCGTCAGCCTCGGCTGAGAGATTGCAAGAGTTGATGAGCGACTCACTGACGAGTTTCGCCACGCTCTTTGCACCCGTGCTGATGTTGAATGGCGCGCAACCGCCCGTGCTCAAACGCGAGATCGTGGCGGCGATTGTCAAACAACTGTCGCTCGACGGCGCGACGTTCGAGCGTATCTTCGCGTTGCGTGAATTTAACGATGGCCGTGTGATTGATGAGCGTGAAGCGCACGAGTTGTTCGCTTCGTATCTCACGCAAATCGAGCGCGTCATCGAAGCCGTAGATCGTTTGGAAGTGGCTGGTGAGGTTTAACGAATTTTTCAGAAAGAATGGCGGGCGCATCGCAGAAGTCGCCCCTTGCATCAGGAGGATAGTAATGAACAAGAAAAGAATGTTGCTGCTGGCTCTCGTCGCTCTCGTCACAGTTTCAGCCAGTGGGTGCGGCTACAACTCGCTGACGGTGAAACAACAAAACGTGAAGGCGAAGTGGGCAGGCATCGAAACTCAACTCCAGCGTCGCGCTGATTTGATTCCCAATCTCTTCGAGGCGGCGAAGGCCGCAGGCGTGCAGGAGCAGGAAGTGTTCGGCCAGATCGCAGCGGCGCGCTCACAACTCTTGAACGCGACGAGCGCGCAGCCGCAGGGCGAGAATGGTGACAAGTCGCCGGAACAAAAAGAGGCGGTCATTGCCGCCAATAACAGTTTCGGCGGCACTATCGGGCGGCTTCTCTCGCTGACCGAGAATTACCCGAATCTAAAATCGAACGAGAGCTTTATAAAATTCCAGGACTCGCTCGAAGGGACGGAGAATCGCATCGGCACGGCGCGCAACGATTACAACGGGGCGGTGCAGGATTACAACACTTCGCGCGCGCAGTTCCCGATGGTCATCGCGGCGAAAATTTACGGCTTCAAGGAAGAGCCGCTCTTCCAGGCGGACGCAAGCGCGCGGCAAGCGCCGACGATCAACTCGGAATCACTGCGAAGAAATGCGGGCGGCGCACCCACCCGTTAAAATGTTTCGCGAAACTCTCGCCGTCAAATCGCTTTGAGACTCGGCGAGCAATGCTCAACAAATGCAGAGATGCCGCGCTAACTTTATTAGCGCGGCATCTCTGCTTTCGATGTGATGTGATGTGAATGCGCGTCGAAGACGGCGCTCGTTTCAGAAGCCGCGCGTGCTGCACATCGCGCAGTGATCGCAGGGCTTGTTACCCGGCTCCATCGTGCAGGTCTTTTCGCTCTCGAAATAATCAACCAGCTCGGAGACAGCCTCGCCGATACCCGCGAATTTTTCATCGCTCGGATGCGCGGCGGTGGCCGGAACGTATGTGCCGCTTAACCAGGGCGAGCGCGTCACGGTCACGTTCGATAGTCGCGCTTCGTTTTCATCTGACGCGGCACTCGCACGTGCTTGATTAAAAATCGGAGCGTCGTTCGATTCGTGCTCGCGCTGTTCGCCGTTCTTCAGATGCGACTCGACGTGCGCGAGCCGACGCTGCACGTCCGATAGCTTGGCGCGCAAGGCTGCGACTTCCTTCTCTTCCACGCCGTTCCGTGTGCCATCCGTCGCGCCGCGCTGCTCTGACGCGCCGGAGAGTCGGCGCGCGATGCGTTCAGCCACAGAACGAATGTGATCTTGCTCGCTACTACTGCTCATCCGCGTCTATCCTTTGACCTCGTCTGCGAGTAACTCCACGTAATTCACGACGCCGATGATCGCGGAGTCAATCGCCGCGCCCTGCTCGCCGGTCGCCGCCGTCGAAGCGCCCCAACCTTCCTGCACGACGAGCACCGTGTCGCCGACGCCCGCATCCACAGAGTCGAGCGCGATCAGCGTCGCGCCGTATTCTTCGCCGCCGGGCGTGACGGGCTGGCACAACATCACGCGCGCATTTTGATAACGCACGTTCTTCTGCGTCGCCACGACGTTGCCCAACACGCGCGCCAGAATCATCTCCGCTTCGTTCCCTTCGTGACATGGCTGTCCGAGTCAACGATGGCGATAATCGTGCAATCGGTCGCCGTGTTCTCGCGCCTGAAAGGAAAGCTCGCCTCTTTGCCGCGACACCAGACGACGAGTTCGCCGACGCCCGCGCCAATCGCATCGAGCGCAACGAGCGGCGTGCCCTGCGGACGCAAGTCCGAGTTAAGTGATTGCACGACGAGCAGCTTCCGACCCTCCAGCGAATCGTTCTTCACCGTCGCCACGACCGTCCCGATGACACGCGCAAGTTGCATAAAAGCATTCAGCGTTCAGCAGTCAGCAATCAGCCAGAGCGGAACAGCCTTTCTTGCTGACTGCTGAACGCTGAACGCTGAACGCTTTCAATCATTCACCAAATCCACCGTATCAATGATGCCGACGATGGCGGCGTCAATGGGTTTATCCTTCATCCCTTCGGCGAGACGCGCGCTGGAGCCGGCGACGACGAGCACGCGCTCGTGATAGCCCGCGCCGACCGTGTCAACGGCGACGACGTAGCCGCTGCCTTCCGTCCCATCGAGATTGAGCGGACGGACGAGCAACAGCTTCGTGCCCTTCAAACGCTCGTCCTTCTGCGTCGAGACGACCGTGCCGAGTATGCGCGCGATAATCATAAAGAAGTGATGAGTGATGAGTGATTAAGAGAACGCGTTTCCTTCTTTCTCATCTCTTATCACTTATCACTGTATTTTACTCGCCGATGGGGAGTACTTCGTCCACGCTGCCGTGCGGGCGCGGGATGACGTGGACGCTGACGAGTTCGCCGACGCGACGCGCCGCCGCCGCACCCGCATCCGTCGCGGCTTTGACCGCCGCCACGTCGCCGCGCACAATCGCGGTCACAAACCCCGCGCCGATTTTTTCGTAACCGACGAGCGTGACGTTCGCCGCCTTGACCATCGCGTCCGCCGCTTCGATCATCGCGACCAGACCCTTCGTTTCAACCATGCCGAGTGCTTCTTGTGGCATTCGCTATTCTCCTTAGTAAATTTTCTGCAACTGCATCCAACACATACTGTCTAAGGCGATGTTAGCCTCACCAGAGCGGCAACAACAGCCACGAAAGAGATGATGCTAAAAAACATTCCGGCGATGAGAGCTACGCCTAAAACTATTGGTTCGCCAGACTCTATATCTTTCTCGGTTGCTTTTGAGTTCCACCATGCAGACCTGACTAGCTTTCTCCGAGCCTTCTGGCTGGAAACTAAATACCAGGGACATACGTTCAGCGCGACCAGGACGATAAGACCGAAAATCGTATCAGACATGAGCAATGCTCTAACAATCTACAGCCAACTTATCCACCAGCATTTTGACTGTTCAATCTAGTGGCCTGACCAAGTAACTCTATCAATTCCTCGCGCGTCAGTGAAATCTTCCCCGCCCCGTTCGTCGCCGCCTTCTTCGCGCCGCTGTTTGTATTCGTCGCGCGCTCGCCCGTCGGGCAAGTGATGCGCGTTTCGTGCAGGTAGCCGCACGACTGGCAACGCGCGCGCTCGTCCAGGTAGCCGGCCTGCTCTCGAACGTTGATGAGTTTTTCAATCGCGTCGGGCGAAAGATTCTGCGCGCCGCCGAGTGCGCGCGCGAGTATCGCGATCTTCGCCGTGTGCTCCAGAGTTTCGAGCCGGTCGAAAGCCTGCCACACATCCGCGCCATACGCCACCGCGCCGTGATTCGCCATCAAGAGCGCGTTGTGATGTTTGACGAGCGGGAGCATCGCGCGCGTCAACTCTTCGGTCGAAGGCGTGCCGTACTCCGCGAGCGGCACACAGCCCAGAGTTAAAATCACTTCCGACAAAATCGGCTGGTCAATCGCCAGCCCCGCGACGGCGAAAGCCGAACCGTGCGGCGGGTGCGCGTGGCAGACGGCTTTGATTTCCGGTCGCTCGCGATAAATCAAAAGGTGCATCGCCAACTCGCTTGATGCGCGACGCTCGTTGAGCGGCTTGCCTTCGATGTCCGTGATGGCGAGCGAGTCTTCCGTCATCCGACCCTTGCAGGTCTGCGTCGGCGTTGCCACGATTCGCCCGTCGTCGAGACGCACGCTCACGTTGCCGTCCGAAGAGACGACGTAACTCCGCTCATACAATAACTGTCCGACGCGCACGATCTCGCGTCTGGCTGTTTGCTCGTCCATCAGAGTTTGACGACTACTTCTTGAAATTCACGATGACTTCTTTTGTGACGGAGATTGGCTTTCCATTCAAGGTCTTAGGAAAGAATAGGATTTTCTTCGCCGCATTTGAAGCCTCATCTTTGAGAGCTTGTGGCAATGGAGTAATTGGCTCGACTCTATGAACGCGCCCATCAGCGCCGAACGTTGCCCGCAGAAGCATAATATCGTTAATGCCTTCCGTGATTTCACGCTGGTTAAGTACACTCAATGGACAGTCAACTTGCAATGGCTCTGATTCATGGTCTGACAAGTCATAGTAACAACAGTTCTGATAATCAGAGATGGCGGCAACTGGATTCGCAATACTGCTCATTACCGGCATTGGGGCTTCAACTTGCTCATTCTCGCCCACGCTAAATAGCTTAACAAATCCTCCACCAGCAGCACCTACAATAAAAGTCAAAGTAAAGGGCAATACTCTTTTCAGGATGCACGTTAGCATGACACCGTTACTCCTTAATTCTTAACCCTGTAACTCCTGTTCATTGCGCGGCGCGGCTTGTTCATTCTGCGCTCCACCGCAACGCATTCTAATCCAAACGAAAGACACACTCGACAAGGCCATGCGTAAGGGCAGAGACGCCCGCGCTCTGTTCCGGCGTGAACTTGATTTTCTTAACAGCTTCGATGGCAGCGTCCGTCAATTCATGCGACTCCGGTAACTGCGAACCAAGCGTCACGGCGAAGGGCAACAATCTGTTTGAAAAGTACGGGCGCATCTGTAAGAACTCATCTCTCTTTCAGGAGAACGCGATTAGTATAGCGTGTGCGAAGCCAATGGGGAAAGAAACGCCACGCCGCACTAAGCTGACACGCGCCGCGTCGTCGCCACTCGCCTGACGGCAAACTTCACGCGCCGCGCCGCTCGCGCTCTTGAACGACCTTCAATCAGACTGACAGCCCACTCATCTTTCTGACCGTTTCCTGCTCGCTGACAATTTGTCAGAATCACGCAAATTCCCGCCATTTTCGCACTTTTCGCCTTGGCATCCCGCTTGTAATAGGAATGCCGGCGACGCATAGAGGCGCGCTGCGAAACGAGCCTGCGAAGAACAAGCAATGCAAATTTTCAAGTTTCGCTTTTGAGGTACTCGATGGTGCGGCAGAACAAAATTCATATCCGAAGATCACGAACGATTTCACTCGGCCTGATCGTCTCTCTGTGCATGGGTCTCATGCTCGCGGACATCCGCATCCTCCGAACTTACGCGCATCCGCTCAAGAACGATGACAACGGACAGCAGCAACAACGGCGACGCGCGAGAGTCGGCGACGGACTGCGCGGACGCGGTCGCGACAACAAGCGCGTGCGCGTCGTCCTGCAACTCGATGCCCCACCGAGCGATGAACTCAACGACTTGCTCAAGCGCAACGACGTGCGCGTTCATGCGCTTCATAAAAATTTCAATGCGCGGACGATTGAAGTGCCCGCCAGCATCGTCGAGCAACTGGCCGACTTCGATGAAGTGAACTACGTCTCTGAAGACAACGACGTGCAATCGCTCGGCCACGTCACAGCCACGACAGGCGCAGACTTAGTGCGAACGCAGACCACGACGGCCTCGAACGGCGCAGTCACCACCACAACGCTCGACGGCACGGGCATCGGCATCGCCATTCTTGACTCCGGCATCTACACGGCGCATCACTCGTTCGGCACGCGCGTCGTCTATAGCCGCGACTTCACGGGCGAGAATCGCACGGACGATCCTTACGGGCACGGCACTCACGTCGCCGCGCTCGCCGCCGGCAACGCGCACGTCGCATCGGGCGCGTACACGGGCATCGCGCCAAATGCCAACCTCATCAACCTGCGCGTCCTCGATTCACTGGGGCACGGCAAAACTTCCGGCCTGCTCTCCGCGCTCGACTGGGTGATGACGAACCGCACGACCTACAACATCCGCGTCGTCAACATGAGCCTCGGCACTGCCGCCGTTGACTCTTACAAAAACGATCCGGTCTGCAAAGCCGTTCGCAAACTCGTGGACGCGGGCGTCGTCGTCGTCGCCGCCGCCGGCAACAACGGCAAGAACACGGCGGGACAAAAAATCTACGGACAGATTCACTCGCCCGGCAACGAGCTGTCCGCCATCACGGTGGGAGCCTCGAACACTTTCGGCACGGACTATCGCAACGACGACGGCGTGACGACTTACAGCTCGCGCGGCCCGACGCGCAGCTACACGACGGACGGCGCGAGCGTCAAACACTACGACAATCTCGTCAAGCCCGACCTCGTCGCGCCCGGCAACAAAATCATCTCCGCCGAGTCGCCCAACAATCTGCTGCTGCGCCAACTCGCTTCATTGCAGGCCGTCACGCCCGGCGTCGTCGAGCACAACCAGATGTTCCTCAACGGGACTTCGATGGCGACGCCCGTCGTCGCGGGAGCAGCCGCGCTCCTGCTGCAAGCCAACCCGAAACTGACGCCGAACATCGTTAAGATGCTTCTCATGTACACGGCGCAGCCGCTCGCCAACTTCAACACTCTGGAACAGGGCGCGGGTGAGTTGAACGTTGAAGGCGCGGTGCGGCTGGCGAAACTCGTGCGGACTGATTTATCCGCCACGACCGCCGTCGGCGCGACGCTTCTGACGACGGCCACCGCTCCGACTCCGCAGACCACGCTCGCCGGCCAAACCTTCAAATGGTCGCAAGGCGTCGTGCTCGATCATACCTTCGCCACCGGCGCGAATCTCATCACGAAATACCAGAAAATTTACGGCACAGGAGTCTTGCTCTCCGATGGCGTAGTCATTTCAAACGGTGCGATGCTGTGCGACCAGAAGTTGATGTCGAGCGGTGTCCTGCTGGCCGATCATCTCTCTCTGAGCGACGGGCAGACAATAAGCACGGGGTCGTACTTCATGAGCACCGGCGCGATGCTCGGCGACGGCGTGCTGCTCAGTGACGGAGCGATGTTGAGCGACGGCGTGATGATCGGTGACGGCGTGATGGTCAGCGACGGCGTGATGATGGGCGACTCGATTCTGGTAGCTCAATCGTCAACGCTCGGCGGCGACAACACCGCCCTCATGCTCGTCAAACCCGACAGCGGCGGCGAACCTGCAAAATAAACCACTGGATTTAGGACTGCCCGCGCGCAGGAAAATCAGAGCGACAGGCGCAGAAAGAGTCGAACGCAACTTTATAAGTTGCGTTCCGAAGTCAGCCTCTTCTGCGCCCGTCGCTCTTCTACTTTTGCCTGTCGCTCTGTTGGCGTTTGTGTTATTTTCGGCGCGGCTTTTTCCGAAGTTTCGTCCGGCAATTCTTTGAGCGACGAACGCTCCGAACACTTTCAAGAGAGGTACACGCCCGTGCGACTTACACTCATCCGCAAACTCTCTGCGCTCCTGCTCGTCCTGTGCGTCGGCATGGCGTGCAATCTGGCGCGCATGGCGAAGAAGGGCGTTGACGGCATGAGCCAGCCGGTTGTTCTCAAAAGCTCCAACGGCAAATCGGAGTTGACCATTCCCGGCGGCTGGCGCGAAGACTCCGCGCTTAACGATCAGGCGGTCTTGAAAGCCTCGAACCGTCTGGAAGAGTTGTACGCCATCGTGATCACCGACACCAAAGAAGACATGTCGGACGGCATGACGCTCGATAAATACGCAGTCCTCATGCGCGACAACATGTCGAAGAACGTGACTTCGCCGGAGACCACAGAGCCTGTGCCGACGACGGTCAACAATTATCCCGCGCGTCAGTGTGAACTGCACGGCGCGATCAAAGACATCAAAGCCTCTTACATCATCACCGCCGTCGAAACGCCCGGCAACTTTCACCAGATTATTACGTGGACGCTGCGCTCGCGCTTCGACCAGAATCAGGCCGTGCTGCGAAGCGTGACGCAGACGTTCAGAGAGACGAGCGCGCAAACGTCCGACACGAATGCGCCGCCCGCGCCGGCGCGTTGACATCAAAGCTCCGGGAACCTTCTTCAGTTGAGCGCGACGACAGAGAGATAAACCGCAGAGGACTCAGAGAAGCACATAGAAATCATGCCAGCCCTCTGTGTGTGACCCTGCGTCCTCTGTGGTTAATCTCTTCGCCCTTTCAACGATAGCGAGGCGTTGCCGAAGCACCTTCATTCCTCTACAATCTCACACGAAACAAGAGGCGCTCCCGAAATTTCTTCTCTTAAAGTTTACCTGAATAATGATTGCACATTTGCACGGCACGCTGCTCGCCAAAGAGGCGACCGGCGTGATTCTCGAAGTCGGCGGCGTCGGCTATGAAGTGACGATTCCCGTGACGACTTTTTACGGGATGGAAGACGAAGGCTCGCAGGTCAAGCTGCGTATCTACACGCACGTCCGCGAGGACACGCTGCAACTCTTCGGCTTTCGCACGGCGCGCGAGCGCGAGCTTTTCATGTTGCTCATTTCTGTGAGCGGCATCGGCCCGAAGTCCGGCATCGCGATGCTCTCCGGCATGAGCGCCGACGAGATCATCACCGCCATTCGCACCAACAATCTCGCGCGGCTGACCTCGATTCCCGGCGTCGGCAAAAAAACCGCCGAGCGTCTCTGCATCGAACTCCGCGACAAGATGGCCGCGCTTTCAAATCCCGCGCTCGATGCGGAACTCGCGTCGGGTCAAGCGTCCGACGCGCCGCCAAGCGAAGACTCTCTGCGCGAAGACACGCTCTCCGCGCTCTCCAATCTCGGCTATCAAAAGGCGGCGGCGGAGCGTGCCATCATGCAGGCCATGCAGGAAGGCGGCGACATCTCCGTCGAGACGCTTTTGCGCCGCAGCCTGCGTCACCTTTCTAAGGGGTAAAACAATTCGCTGCAAGCTATCTCTAAGACTTTTGGAGGAACCTCATGAAAACTATCGGTGCAGTTTTGTTTTTAATCTTGATTGGCTCATCAGTTACATTCTCACAATGGAAGCAGAACGGAGAACACGCGGCTGATGCGCCTGACCGTAAAGATGTGCGTGGATTCGGCGGCCATCTGATTGTGGTCGAAAATCCCCGCGCCTTCATACAGGAATGGCTCAAGCCCGAGACTCCAAAAATCAAATCCGCAACGCTTGTCAAACGAGATGAGACTCTCGGCGCTTTTGTGCTGTTCGCAGGTTGCAAGACTGACGCTCAAGGAGCGTGTAATGCGGAAGTTGACTACACGATTTATAAACCCGACGGCAGTTTATATGACGAACGCAAAGGGCAGCCTTTGTGGAAGGAGCAAGCTCCGCCTCCTCCCAATGTTCAGTTAGGTAAAGCAATTCTTGCCTTCCGACTGGGGAAGGATAATCCAACCGGCGAGTATAAAGTGAAGGCGAAAGTTTCCGATCTCAACGCAGATATTTCTTTCGAGCTTGAGACGAAATTCAGCTTAAAGTAAGTAGGCTTCATAGATGGAAACTGAACCCGTTAGCGTGCGCGAGAAAAACGCGGTGGACGACGAGCAACAGCTTGAACTTTCGTTGCGCCCGACGCGCCTCGCCGAGTACATCGGGCAGAAAAAGGCGACGGAGAATCTGCGCGTCTTTATCCGCGCGGCGACGACGCGCAAAGAGGCGCTCGACCATGTGCTTTTGACCGGCCCGCCGGGACTCGGCAAGACGACTCTCTCCGTCATCATCGCCAACGAGATGGGAGCGGAGATGCGCTCCACCGCCGGCCCCGTCATCGAAAAGCCGGGCGACCTCGCCGCCATCCTGACCAACTTGCAGGAAGGCGACGTGCTTTTCATAGACGAGATTCATCGTCTCAATCCAGCGATTGAAGAAGTCCTTTACCCCGCGATGGAAGACTACCAGCTCGACATTATGATCGGGCAAGGAACCGCCGCGCGCTCCATCAAATTAGACTTACCGAAGTTCACGCTCGTCGGCGCAACGACACGTCCGGGCATGATTACCGCCCCGCTTCGTGGACGCTTCGGCATCGTCTTTCATCTCAACTTCTACACGCACGCCGAGCTTGAACTAATCGTCAATCGTTCGGCGGAAATTCTCAACGTCGAGATTGACGACGACGGCGCGCGTGAAATCGCCAGACGAGCGCGAGGCACTCCGCGCATCGCCAACCGACTCCTGCGGCGCGTGCGCGACTATGCACAGGTCGAGTACGACGGGCGCATCACGAAAGCGGTCGCCGACGATTCGCTCAACCGCATGGAGGTTGACACCTTCGGCCTCGACGAGCAGGACAGAAAACTCTTGTTGATGATTATTCAGCAGCACGCGGGCGGCCCCGTCGGACTCAATCACATGTCCGCCGCTTTGCAGGAAGACAAGGAATCCATCGAGGAAATCATCGAGCCTTACTTAATTCAAATCGGTTTCCTCAACCGCACCCCGCGCGGGCGCACGGCCACGCGCCTCGCCTTCGAGCACTTCGGCATCGAACCGACGCAGATGCCGCCGCAGAGAGTCGGTCTCTTCGACGCGGATTGAAGTTTGCGGTCGGGGCGGAAAGATTCGATAATCGCCGCGCTCTTAATTTTCATTCTTTTCGCGGGCGACGATATTTCAAAGATGCAGAGGCTTCCTTTCTTCACGCGGCGCAGATGGGGCGTGCGTAATCTCGCGCCGTGGACGACCATCGTCAGCCACACCGTCCATCAATTTCACGAAAACGATCTCTTCACGCCCGCCGCCGCGATGAGCTACTTCGGTTTGCTGACGCTCTTTCCCGCGCTGCTCGCGATGCTCGCCATCGGCAACCGCGTCGCGGCGGGCAGCGAGATGATGACGCGCATCGTCGAGGTGTATCCCGGCTCGAAAGAATTTTTACGCGCGACCGTCCGCTCGCTCTCAAGCGTGGGCGCGTCGGGCGTGATCGTCTCGCTGCTCGTCATGCTGTGGGCCGGCTCGTGGGTCTTCGCCGTCATCGAGCGCGCGCTGAATCGTATCTGGGGCACGAAGCCGCGCGCCTTTCTGCACGGTCGCGCACTCACGCTCGGCATGATCGGACTCGTCGGCGTGCTGCTCATCGTCTCCGTGTTTCTCACTTCGGTGCTCGTCGGCTTGCAGCAGTTAATTGATCAAGTGCCTCTGCGCGTCATCAATCAACTCGCGTGGCTCAGTGTCGTCGGGAACGCTTTCTGGCAACTCATCTACGCGACGGCGAGCACGCTCGTCACCATCGCACTCTTCACCGTCGTCTATCGCCTCGTGCCGAGCGGGCGCGTCACCTTACGCGATACTCTGCCGAGCGCCATTGTCGCCGGCCTGCTCTGGGAAGCGGCCAAATTTATCTTCGCGTGGAGCCTGCAATATTTTCACTACGACCAGCTTTATGGTTCGGTCGGAGCCGTCGTCGCCGTGCTGACGTGGAGCTACGTGTCGAGCCTCATCCTGATGTTCGGCGCGCAACTCTCCGTCGTGCTTCATCAAGAGCACAACGTCGCGGAACTGGCGACGGAAGCGCCTGCATCACCATCTTAAAAATGATGAATGCGGAATGATGAGTGATGAATATGAGCAAGGCGCTCTTGTTTTCATTCATCGTTCATCACTGCCGCATTCATCATTTCTTTCCTATGTTTATCTCCGACTTCGATTACAACCTTCCCGCCGAACTAATCGCGCAGCATCCGCCTGAGCAGAGGGACGCGGCGCGGATGCTCGTCGTTGACCGCGTGCGCGGAGACTGGCGCGACAGTTCGTTTTCATCATTGCCGGACGAGTTGAAGACGGGCGACACACTCGTCGTCAATAACACGCGCGTGATTCCCGCGCGCTTGATCGGCAGGCGCGAGCCTTCCGGCGGGCGTGTCGAGTTGCTGCTCGTGCGCCAATTGGATGAAGGTCAGCCGCGCGTGTGGGAGACGCTGGCGCGTCCGGCGCGTCGTCTGGGCGTGGGGTCGCGCGTCACTTTCGGCGACGGGCGTTTGCGCGCCGACGTGTTGGAGGCGACGGATGACGCGGCGGCGCGCATCGTGCGCTTCGAGACGGATGGCGACTTCGATGCGCTGCTCGAAGAGTTGGGACGGATGCCGCTGCCGCCTTACATCAAACGCGCGCACGAAGACCTCGCGAGCCGCGCCGCAGACCGCGAGCGTTACCAGACGATTTACGCAGGGCGTCGCGGAGCCATCGCCGCCCCGACCGCCGGACTGCACTTCACGCCGCACGTCGTCGAAACATTGCGCGCGCGCGGAGTCTCGCTCGTCGAGATTACTTTGCACGTCGGCTACGGCACGTTTGCGCCCGTGCGCGCCGAAGACCTCGCCGCTCATCGAGTCGCGTCCGAGCGTTTTGAAATTTCCGCAGCGGCGGCGCAACAGATCAACCACGCGCGCGATGCGGGTCAACGCATCATCGCCATCGGCACGACGACAGTGCGCGCGCTGGAGTCATCTGCGTCTGAAACGGACGGGCGCATTCGCGCGGGGCGCGGCGAGACCGAACTCACGATCACGCCCGGCTACAAGTTTCGCGCGGTGGATGCGCTGCTCACGAATTTTCATCTGCCGCGCTCGTCGCTGCTTGTCCTCGTCGCCGCTTTCACCGGACGCGAACTCGCGCTCGACGCCTACCGGCACGCCGTCGCCGCGCGCTATCGTTTCTACAGCTACGGCGATTGCATGTTGATTGAGTGACGTGGCGGCACGCTCATCGAGTGACAGGTGACAACCGGCAGGCCAAAGGCTAAAATTCGTTCCGGCTCGACACGGGTTAGCGTTAATCTGTCTCCAAAATTTTTATGGCCGTCCTGAAGAAGATTCGCTCACGTCTATTTTCGTCGAACGCGGCGAGCGCAAGTATCGTCGGCGATGAATTGCGCGCGGCAACAACTCCTGCCACCTCGTTGCACAGAGTGCGCTACGACATTCGCCCGATGACGGCTTCGCACCTCGACGAGTGCTGGCGTCTCGACCAGCGTTGCTTCGTTGACGGCGAGGCCTACAGCCGCGACACTTTTGAATATTTGCTCAACTCGTCCGACTCCGTCTCGTATCGCGCCGTGACGGGCGACGGCGGAACGATGATCGGCTTCATCGTCGGCATCGTCGAACCGGAATTCACAGGCCACATCACAACTATCGGCGTCGCGCCAGAGCATCGCCGGCGCGGCGTCGCCAATCGCATGTTGAGCAAAGTCGAAGACGGCTTCCGCAGACGCCACGTCCGCGTCATGCGTCTCGAAGTTCGCTCCGTCAACAACGGCGCGCAGGAACTTTACCGGCGACACGGCTACGTCGTCACGCAACGCCTTCCACGCTACTACTCAAATGGCGGCGATGGCTTGCTGATGGTTAAGTCGCTGGAATAACAACAGCAGAAAAATTAAAAATCGTGCATCGTGAAGACAGGGAAACCGCTTCCCTTCTTATGACGATGCACGATTTTTAATTTTCGGCTTGAGAGCTTTTAGCTGTCCTTCAACTGTTTCAGCACTTGACGCGCGACGGACTTGAGCGTGTCGAAGACGCCCGCGCCGGTGGCAGCGACGGCCTCGTGAACCGGCTCCTCCTTGCGCTTGAGTTCGCCGACCAATTCATCAACGGGGAGGACGTTCGGCAAGTCGCGCTTGTTGAGTTGCAGAACGTAAGGAATCTTGTCCAGATCGTAGCCGTTGGATTTGAGATTTTCGTCCAGATTGTAGAGCGACTCGATGTTGGCGTCCATGCGCTCTTCCTGGCTATCGGCCACAAAGACCACGCCGTCCACACCCTTGAGAATTAACTTGCGCGAGGCGTCGTAGAAAACCTGACCCGGAACGGTGTAGAGATGGAAGCGAGTTTTGAAGCCGCGCACCGTGCCGAGTTCCAAAGGCATGAAATCGAAAAAGAGCGTGCGGTCTGTCTCCGTCGCCAGACTGATGAGCTTGCCCTTCGAGGTCGGCGCGGTCGAGTCGTAGATGTATTGCAGGTTCGTCGTCTTTCCGCACAGCCCCGGCCCGTAGTACACGATCTTGCAGTTGATTTCACGCGAAGCGTAATTGATGAATGTCATAGTGATAAGGTAAAAGGCGAAAGGCAAAAGGCAAAGGGCAAAAGTTCAATCGGGAACAGGTTTGATGTCTCTACGTTTGCCTTTTACCTTTTGCCTTTCGCCTTTTTAATTGAACAGGCTGTCTATGTCGTCGTCTGTAATTTCGGCGAAGAGCGACTCTTCCGTCGCCTTCTTTTGTTCCGCGACGCGCGACATTTCCTCGAACACTGCGGCCAATTCGCGCGAAGCCTGTTTGACGCGCAGTTTGACCAGACCGAGACTTGAGCGTTCGTCGAATACGACGACGAGCAGGACGCGCCCGATGATGCAGATGTGGATGCTCTCCCGCTCGCCTTCATGCGAGAGCGTGGGAAATTCTTTCTCTCCGATGAGCCGCGCCATCCCGCCAGTAGCCGCAACGTTGCCGGCAGCGAGGCTCGCGAGACTCGTCGTGTCGAGGTCACCTATCTCGCCCTGCGCGGCGATCTGCTGGCCGTTTTTGTCCACCAGAAAGACCACGCGCGAGAAAGAATCGTTGCGAAGTTTGGAAAGGATGCGTCCGAGCTGCTGATATTGCTGCTCGTGCATTATGATTGGAGTGTCTGTCATGCGTACACAGGCGCTTTCTCTCGCAGGGGCGGGCTGAAGATGTGGCAGGAAGCCGCAGGAGGCGTCCGCTGAGAGCTTAAGTTGAAGATTCAAGAAGGCTTGGCATATTTCCGGCCATATCAAATCGCTGGGCTGAGTGCGATAAACGCGCATCGCGACTCTAAATCACTCTAACATACAGCCAAACTTGACATCAACTGTTTTTCTCTGTTGGCAGACTCAGAGCCGACTGAAACGTCGCGCATTCCCGCAAACTCAACTACTACGTTGATTTATGACCTACTGTGTGTTAGGCTGACACATGTTTGAGCAGCCATCTTAAAGGCTATTTGTCAAAACCGAGTGCTTCGCATGAGCGATCCAGTCATTAAGGGTGCCAAAAGATCAGCCACCCGCCCCGCATCGCAGAGCGTATCAACAAAGTCTTCGGCCAAAAGCCGCAAGCTGACTGCTAAGTCCGCCCGGCCACAGCCCAAACCGAAACGCTCTGCGGCGGAGAAAGCGCCGGTACGCAAAGCCACTCCGGTCAAAAAGTCCAAAGCCACATCAACCAAAGCCTCATCGGTCAAGACTCCCGTCAAGGCGTCACGCCCCACAACCAAACAAACTAAAGCGATGCCAGCGACGAAAAAGGCCAAGATCACCGCGTCGCCCAAGAAAGCCAGCGCTACATCACGCACAACTCCTGCGAGCAAGGCGAAAGCTGCTGCACCTAAGCCACAACCTGTCAGGAAGGTTGCGCCCGCTCCCGCAGCCACCAAAGCGCGACCTACCAAGACAGCGCCGGCAGTCAGGCATGTTCCGAAACCAGCGCCGCCGCCGCCACGCAAGCCGACGGTTGATGAAGCCGCCGCGTTGAAGGCTTTCGAGCGCGCGCACAAAGAGTTTACGCGCGGACGTTTCACGGATGCGCGCGGCCTGTTTCGCGCGCTCATCGAACAACATTCCGGCGTCGTGGAAGTAACCGCACGCGCGAGAACTTATCTGTCCATCGCCGAGGCGCGGCTGCGGACAGAAGCGTCGCTGCCACGCGATGCCGAGTCGCTCTACGACCGCGGAGTCATTGAACTGAATCGCGGCGATTACGTGGCGGCGCAGGAGATGTTCGAGCGCGCGGTCAAACGCGAGCCTGAGTCGCCTGATAGCCATTATGCGCTGGCGGCGACGCGCGCGCGCCTCGGCTCGGTCGAATTCGCGCTTCAATCTCTGGAACGCGCGCTCGAATTGAAACCCGCTTTGCGTGTGCGCGCGCAGCACGATCCCGATCTCTCGCTTTTGCGTAACGAGCCTGAGTTCGAGCGCATTGTTTATGCCGCTTCACGCTCCTGAATGATTTACGACCCGCCTTCCCTTGAGGACGTTAGTCTTCAAGTCTGCGCTCACTACTTTCAAACCCATTGTCTTTTGAGTATGATTTCAACGCGGAGATAAATTCGCGCGCGTTGTGCCTTGACCTGAGGGAAAGAGATTTGTTGCAGGACGAAACGGAAAACGGGCTGAAGTTGGTCGCCATCGGCGGAGGCACGGGACTCTCGACGGTGCTGGCCGGCCTCAAAAATCTCGTCGGCAACTCTCAACTCGGCGGCGTGTGGCTCGATGCGCTCTCGGCCATCGTCACCGTCTCGGACGACGGCGGCAGTTCCGGTCGCCTGCGAGACGAGCTACAGATGCTCCCGCCCGGCGACATACGCAACTGCATGGTCGCGCTCTCTGAAGATTCGACACTCCTCTCGCGTCTGTTTCGCTATCGCTTTCCCGGCGACGGCAATCTCGGCGGACATAGCTTCGGTAATCTCTTCCTCGCCGCGCTGACGGAAGTGACCGGCGATTTCGTCGAGGCCGTGCGACTTTCATCAGAAGTGCTCGCCAGCAAGGGACGCATTTATCCCTCAACTTTGAGCGATGCGCGCCTTGTCGCTGAACTCGAAGACGGCACGGAGGTGCGCGGCGAGACACGCATTACAGCTTCGCATGTACCCATCAAACATTTGCGTCTCGAACCGGAGCAGTGCCTTCCGCTGCCCGAAGCGCTGACGGCGATTCGCGCCGCCGACATCATCACCATCGGCCCCGGCTCGCTCTACACGAGCATCCTGCCGAACCTGCTCGTGGCGCGCGTGGCCGAATGCATCGGCGCATCGCGCGCCATCAAAATTTTTATCTGCAACTTGATGACGCAGCCGGGCGAGACCGACGGCTACACGGCGCGGAAGCACATCGAAGTGGCGCGCCGTTATGCGCCTGAAATTAACTTCGATTACGTCGTCGCCAACGAACGCCCGATCAGCGAAGAGCAAGCCGCGCGCTACGCTTCTGAGGGCGCGCAACAAATCGGCATGAACGATCATCAGTTGGAAAAAACTTATGGCGACGAGACGGAAGTCGTCCGCGCGGACTTGCTGGATGAGGGCGAGAAAGTGCGGCACAGCCCGGAGAAATTGGCGCGCGTCATCGTCGCCTGTTACGAGCAGGCTCGCGCGAGCCGTGCGTTGACGACCGACGCCGTCGCCACACGCTGAATTACAATATGGAGAAAGCAAACCAGAGCAACACGACGCCGTCAACGAGCACGTCAACGTCGAGCGCATCAACGCCGCTCGATGTGCTCATCCTCGCCGCCGGACTCGGCACGCGGATGCGCTCGGCGACGGCGAAAGTTTTACATCAACTCGGCGGTCGCCCGCTCATCGCGCATGTCTGCCGCACGGCCTCTGCTTTGACTAACGGCGCGCGTCCCGTCTATGTCATCGTCGGTCATCAGGCGGCGGAAGTTGAGCAAGCGGTGCGCGAAGAGATGCGCGGAGAAGAGGGCGGCGCGGTCTTTATCACACAGGCCGAGCAACGCGGGACGGGGCACGCCGTCATGTCTGCGCGCGAAGTTCTCAAGGATGCCGGCTCGACACTGCTCGTGCTTTCCGGCGACGTGCCTTTCGTGCGCGCGGAGACGCTCGGCGCGCTCATCCACCAACACCGCACGCATCGAGGGCACGGCGCGGCCTGCACGATGATGACCGTCAAACTCGAAGACCCGACCGGCTACGGGCGCATCGTCCGTGATGCCGAAGGGCGCTTCGAGCGCATCGTCGAGCAGAAGGACGCGACAACGGAAGAGCGGCAGATTAACGAGATTAACGCGGGGATTTATTGTTTCGAGACGAGACTGCTCTTCGACGCCATCGAGCGCGTCCGACCTGAAAACGCGCAGGGCGAATATTATTTGACGGACGTGCCCGGCATTATGCGCGCCGACGGCGAGGACGTGAGCGTGTTTCTCCACACGGACGCGCGCGAAGTCGCAGGCATCAACACGCGCGTCGAACTGGCAGAGTTCGAGCGTATCCTGCGCGTGCGGACGATGCGCCGGCTGATGCTCGACGGCGGCGTGACGTTCATTGACCCGCAGCACACCTACGTCAGTCTCGACGCGCAGATCGGTCGCGACACCGTCATCTACCCGGACGTACACATCGAGGGGCGCACCGTCATCGGCGAGAACTGCGAAATCCGTTCAGGCGCGCGCATCAGCAACTCGCGGCTCGGCAACCACGTCACCATCAAAGACCATTGCGTGATCGTTGACTCAGACATTTCGCACGACTGCACAATCGGCCCCTTCGCGCACCTGCGAATGAGCGCGCGCATGGAAGACGGCGCGACCGTCGGCAATTTCGTCGAAGTGAAAAAGTCGCGGCTCGGCAAAAACGTCAAGGCGATGCACCTCTCGTATCTCGGCGACGCGGAGATCGGCGAGCGCACGAACATCGGCGCGGGAACCATCACCTGCAACTACGACGGCAAGAACAAGCACTCGACCGTCATTGAAGACGACGTGAAAATCGGCTCCGACACGATGCTCATCGCGCCCGTGCGCGTCGGCGCGCGTTCCATGACGGGCGCAGGCTCCGTCGTCACAGAAGACGTGCCGCCCGATACGCTCGTCGCCGGCGTCCCGGCGAAAGTGAGGCGGAAACTGGTGAGAGAGAATTCCGCGAACACACTGGCAGGGGCGACGATATCGGAAGATAAGAATGTGGAAGAAGTAACGACGGCAGCCGTCAAATAGTGATTGTTTCATCGTAGGGCGTTTAGTTACAGATGATCTTTGTGGAGACGACATCTTTTACGCGGCGGATGATGTCGTTGCTGAGTGATGAAGAGTACAGTCGCTTGCAGCAGGTGTTAGTGGAGCGACCGGACATCGGTGAGGTCATAAAGGGCAGCGGAGGTATCCGCAAAGTTCGTTGGGCGGTAGCGGGACAGGGAAAAAGCGGTGGAGCGCGAATCATTTATTACTGGTCAGTCAGGCGCGACACGATTCTCATGCTCACGGCTTATGCCAAGAATGAGCGGCAGGATGTGACGGACAAGGAACTCAAAGTTTTGCGCGCGACGGTCGAGGGAGAATTTTCATGAACGAAGAATTATTCGGAGAGTTAATCGAGAGCGTTCGTGAAGGCGGCGCGATTTTACGCGGAGAGCAAAAGCCCTCAAGGGTTTTTCAGTACACGTCGCAAAACGCGCCGACTGTGTCAGGACAAATTTTCGCCATTTGCGTGGCGACCGATGACCCGGAGTTGTTACAGACGCGCAAGCTGTATCAGGTCATGCCGCTTGCAAACGGATTGATGTCGGTGATTGATGACGCGGGAGACACCGCAATTTATTCCGCAGATTATTTCATCCTGATCGTCTTGCCGCGTGAGGTCGAAGAAGCTCTGTCGCGTGTCGCTTGATAGTCAGGCCAACAATTATCGTTCTCGCTGCTTCTCACAATTCTTAGAGTTTGCGATACGCAATCATCTGTTGATTTGAGTCCAGATTAAACCCGAAGGATTAACTTTATGTGTGGCATTGTCGGATACGTCGGAAACAAACAGGTCGTGCCCGTGATTATCGAAGGGCTGCGGAAGCTCGAATATCGCGGCTACGATTCGGCGGGGATCGCCGTCGTGGATGAGGCGCATCATCTCGACGTGCGCCGCGCCGAAGGCAAGCTCCGCAATCTCGAAGAAGCGATTCGCTTGAAGCCGCTCGACGGCACTTACGGCATCGGCCACACGCGCTGGGCGACGCACGGGCGACCGACGGAAGAAAACGCGCACCCGCATCGCGATTGCACGGGACGCATCGTCGTCGTCCACAACGGCATCATCGAAAACTACGTCCAGCTCAAAGAACGCCTGCGCGCGCGCGACCACCGCTTCGTGACAGAGACGGACACGGAAGTCGTCGCGCATCTCATCGAAGAATATTTGAAAGAGGACGACTCTTTCGAGCGGGCTGTGCGCCGCACCGTCGCAGATTTGCGCGGCATCTTCGCGCTCTCGATTATCTCGACGGACGAGCCGGACACGATCATCGCCGTCCGGCAGGGGCCGCCCGTCGTCATCGGTCTCGGCGACGGCGAATACTTCGTCGCGTCAGACATTCCGCCCATCCTGCAACACACGCGTGACGTGTTTTTCTTGGGCGATGGCGAGATCGCGATTCTCACGAGCGACGGCGTGCGCGTCTCGGACTTCGAGGGCAACGCGGTCGAGCCGCAGCAACAGCGCATCACCTGGGACCCGATCATGGCGGAGAAGGGCGGCTTCAAGCATTTCATGCTCAAGGAAATTTACGAGCAGCCGCGCGCCGTCCGCGACACCGTGCAGGGGCGTCTCTCGCTCGACACGGGGCGCGTCTATCTCGACGAGATGAACATCACGCCGCAGGAGTTCAAATCGTTCGACCGCGTGATGATCGCCGCGTGCGGCACAAGCTGGCACGCCGGACTCGCCGGCAAGTACATGATCGAGCAACTCGCGCGCGTCCCCGTCGAAGTTGATTACGCTTCGGAGTTTCGCTATCGCGACCCCGTGATTGACGAGCGGACGCTGCTGCTCGTCATCTCGCAATCGGGCGAAACCGCCGACACCATCGCCGCGCTTCGTGAAGCGAAGAGACACGGCGCGAAGATTCTCTCCATCTGCAACGTGCAGGGTTCGATGATTACGCGCGAATCAGACGGCACGATTTTGACGCACGCCGGGCCGGAGATCGGCGTCGCCTCGACGAAGGCTTTCACTTCGCAGATGATCGCGCTCTATCTCTTCGGCATGTACTTGGGGAGCTTGCGCGGCGCGCTCGATGAGAGTGCGGCGCGCTATCACGCGCAGCAACTCGCAGAACTGCCCGTCAAGATCGAGCACCTGCTTTCAGAGTCGGATGAGATTGAAGAGTTGGCGAAAGAGTTTTTCCGCTCGACGGATTTTCTCTATTTGGGGCGCGGCATCAACTTCCCCGTCGCGCTCGAAGGCGCGTTGAAGCTCAAGGAGATTTCCTACATCCACGCCGAAGGCTATCCGGCGGGCGAGATGAAGCACGGGCCGAACGCGCTGATTGACGAGCGCCTGCCGGTCGTCATCATCAACACGCGCGAGTCGGGCAACAAAGCTTCCGAGTTGCGTTATGAAAAGACGCACTCGAACATCGTCGAAGTCAAAGCGCGCGAGGGCGTCATCCTCTCCATCCTGACGGAAGGCGACGAGATGTCGTCCACCGTCTCGGATTTTAAGATTGAAATACCGGAAGCGTCAGACCTGCTCTCGCCGATTCTCTCCATCATCCCCTTGCAACTGCTCGCCTATCACATCGCGGTCAGGCGCGGCTGTGACGTGGATCAACCGCGCAATCTGGCGAAGTCGGTGACGGTGGAGTAGCCACAAAGGTTCAAAAACAATCCGGCACGCTTGATGAAGAAACAGAAGCTACTGCGGAAGGCAGTCACGAGTCCGAGAAATTTTCGCTTCAGCGAAATGGTGACCCTGGTCGAGGCTTTTGGATTTCGACTCACTCGCACGAGCGGAAGTCATCATATCTTCATTCACCCGGAGGTGTCAGAATTGCTAAACTTGCAGGAAGTTCAAGGCAAGGCGAAGCCGTATCAGATCAGCCAGTTTCTCCGTCTAGTGGAGATGTATAATTTGCGCTTGGAAGAAGACTAATGAAAGACTATCACATCAACATTTTCTACAGTGAAGAAGATGAAGGCTACATCGCTGACATCCCGGACTTGGCGATGTGCTCGGCTTTCGGCGAATCACCGTCTGCGGCTCTGGCCGAAGTTGAAAATGCCAAACGGCTCTGGCTGGAAGCGGCCTGCGCCGAAGGCAAACCGATCCCTGCGCCGCGCTATCGTCCGGCGATTTATCAGTTGGCATCCTGACCGTTCCCGGCGGGGAGAGATTCACCACAGAGGACACGGAGGAACACAGAGGAAGCAGGGAGCAAGACACCTTCCTCCTCCGTCTTCCTCTGTGCGCCTCTGCGTCCTCTGTGGTTAAATTCCCAAAGGCGACAAACTCATGCACCCACTCGAAACATACCTCAACGACTTGCGCGACACGCACCGCACCGGCTCGGCGGTCAAAGAAACTTCTTACTACCCCGCGCTCTCCCAACTCCTCAACGAAGTCGGCAAGACGCTCAAGCCCAAAGTCCGCTGCGTCGTCAACATCAGGAATCAGGGCGCGGGCATCCCCGACGGTGGATTGTTCACCGCTTCGCAAATCCAGCGCACGACGGGGACGCCCGCCGAAGGCACTGCGCCGGAGCGCGGCTGCGTTGAAGTGAAAGGCACGAGCGCGGACGTGAACGTCGTCGCGGCCAGCGCGCAGGTCAAAAAATATTTGCAGCACTACGGGCAGGTGCTCGTCACGAACTACCGCGACTTTGTGCTCGTCGGCATAGACGCGGCGGGCGAACAGAAGAACCTTGAGCGTTACAGCCTCGCGGCGAACGAGGCGGAGTTCTGGACGCAGACGGCAGAGCACGCACGCCAGACGGCGACGGCGCAGGGCGAGCGTTTCGTGGAATATCTGCGGCGTGTGATGCTGACGCCCGCGCCGCTCACTTCGCCGGAGGAGTTGGCGCGGTTTCTGGCTTCCTATGCGCGCGATGCGCGGGCGCGTCTGGAAGGCGCGGAGTTGCCTGCGCTGGCATCTGTGCGGGGCGCGCTGGAAGAGGCTCTGGGATTGAAGTTCGAGGGCGCGGAGGGCGAGCACTTCTTTCGCTCGACGCTCGTGCAGACGCTCTTTTACGGCATCTTCTCGGCGTGGGTGCTGTGGGACAAACAGAATTCGCGCACGGGCGAGCATCGCGCGCAGTTCGACTGGCGGACGGCGACGTATTTGTTGCGCGTGCCGATGATTAAGTCTCTGTTTCACCGCATCGCCGACCCGCAGACGTTGCAGCAGTTCAATCTCGTCGAGGTGCTCGACTGGACGGCGGCGACGCTCAACCGCGTGGAGCGCGCGGAGTTCTTCCAGAGGTTCGAGGAGACGCAGGCCGTGCAGTATTTCTACGAGCCGTTCCTGCAAGAGTTCGACCCCACGCTCCGCAAGCAACTCGGCGTCTGGTACACGCCGCGCGAGATCGTGCGTTACATGGTGGAGCGCGTGGACACGGTGCTGCGCGAAGAACTCGGCATCGCCGACGGGCTGGCGGACGAGCGCGTCTATGTGCTCGACCCGTGCTGCGGGACGGGCGCGTATCTGGTCGAAGTGCTCAGACGCATCGGAGAGACGTTGCGCGAGCGCGGCCAGGAAGGGTTTGCGGCGCACGAATTGAAACAGGCGGCGATGAATCGCGTCTTCGGTTTCGAGATACTGCCCGCGCCGTTCGTCGTGGCGCATTTGCAACTCGGTTTGCTGTTGCAAAGTCTGGACGCGCCGCTCGGCGTGAAGGATGGCAAGGAAGAACGCGCGGGCGTGTATCTGACGAACGCGCTGACGGGATGGGAGCCGCCGTCGGAAGCGGTCAAGGAGCGGCTCAAGCAACTGGCCTTCACCTTCGCGGAGTTGAAGGAGGAACGCGACGCGGCGGAGCTTGTGAAGCGAGAGAAGCCGATTCTCGTCATTCTCGGCAACCCGCCGTACAACGCTTTCGCGGGGACGAGTCCCGAAGAGGAACAGGGCTTGGTCGAGCCGTACAAGGCGGGACTCATCAGCGATTGGGGCATCAAGAAATTCAACCTCGACGATTTGTACGTGCGCTTCTTCCGTCTGGCGGAGCGTCGCGTGGCGCGCGAGTTGAGCGGCGCGGTGGGCGGCGAGGGCGTGGTCTGCTACATCTCGAATTTCTCTTACCTGCGCGACCCTTCGTTCGTCGTGATGCGTCAACGCTTCCTCAAGGAGTTCGACGCGCTGTGGTTCGACTCACTCAACGGCGACAGCCGCGAGACAGGCAAGCTGACGCCGGAGGGCAAGCCCGATCCGAGCGTGTTTTCGACCGACTACAACCGCGAAGGTATCCGCGTCGGCACGGCCATCGGCCTGATGGTTCGCAAACAGAAGCGCGACGCGCAGCCCGTCGTGCGCTACCGCGAGTTCTGGGGTGTGACCAAACGCGCCGATTTGCTTGAAAGTCTTGAGGCAAAAGATATAAACGGGGGATATACCATTGTTGAGGCGAACGAGGACGACCGCTTCTCTTTTCGCACCTCAGATGTTACCGCAGAATACAAACAATGGCCGAAGTTGGCCGAATTATGTGACAGCAGGCCGCTACAAGGGATGGATGAAGATCGAGCTTTCGATTTAATAGACATTGATAAGAAAAAACTCTCACATCGCATAAAATTATTCCTTGACCCCACAGCAGACTTTGATTCAGTTAAGAAGATTGCACCGGGTCTGACGCGCGACAGTGCGCGATATGTTGCACAAAAGGCTAGGGAAAGACTAATCCAAACGGAACCTTTCTCAGAAGAACAAATAGCTAGATACCACTTACGTCCACTTGACGTGCGGTGGTGCTATTACACTTCTGTTCGTCCTATCTGGAAGGAGCCACGTCCTAGCCTCTTGCAACAAAATTGGCGCGGCAATTCATTTCTTGTTAGCAGGCCATCATCGGTAGCCAGCCCCGAAGGGGTTCCTTTTTTGTTCGTCAAAGATTTAATCGCACGAGATGCAATGCGCGGACACGCAATAGCTTTTCCAATCAGGGTACGCGATAAGCAGACGAAACAAACAGATGACCAAAATACTCTTTTCGGTTACAACGAAACATTTAATGAAGAAGCGACAGCCAACCTCTCGCCTGCCGCACGCGCCTATCTCGCTTCGCTCGGCATCGCAGACGCGGACGCCGACGAGGAGACCGCCGCGCTCGTCTGGATGCACGCGCTCGCCATCGGCTACTCGCCCGCTTACCTCGCGGAGAACGCCGACGGCATACGCGGCGACTGGCCGCGCATTCCTCTGCCCGCCACGTTCGAAGCTTTGCGCGCCTCCGCCGCGCTCGGTCGGCAAATCGCGCAACTGCTCGACACCGAAGCGGCAGTCGCGGGCGTCACAAGCGGCAAGCTGGACGCCGCGCTTCGCACCGTCGCGAACTTCACGCCAATCGCGGGCGGGCAGCCTCGAAATCTTGAGGACGAACTGAAAATCACCGCCGGTTGGGGACACGCCGGGCAAAACGGCGTCACCATGCCGGGACGCGGCAAACTCAACGCGCGCGACTACACCGCAGACGAACTCGACCTTATCTCGCAGACAGCCTCCGCACGCGGACTCTCACTCGAACTCGCACAGGAACGTCTCGGACAGACGACGAACGATGTCTCACTCAACGATGTGGCCTACTGGCGCAACGTCCCCGCGCGCGTCTGGGATTATCACATCGGCGGCTATCAGGTGATTAAGAAGTGGCTCAGTTATCGCGAGCACGAATTGCTCAAACGCTCGTTGAGCGTCGAGGAAGCGCGCGAAGTAACGAATATGGCACGGCGCATCGCGGCGATTTTATTGCTCGAACCGGCGTTAGATGAGAATTACAGGGCGGTGAAGATGAACGCGCATGTGTGGGGAGCGGGAAGACAGGATTAACCACAGAGGACACAGAGTTACACAGAGGAAAACGGAGGAAAAGATGAGAAAAACGGAGGAAGAGATGCCGTTGCGCGTGTCACACATCCGGCTGCGCGTGTTTTATCTCTGCTTTCTCTGTGTTCCTCCGTGCCCTCTGTGGTAAAACTCTTCGCCCACCACGTTAAACTCTTCGCCCACCACATTTTTCTCTTTCATGCGCGCCTGAAATTTGTATAATTCCCCCTTCAAGCGGTCGCACATGCCTTGTCACCTTCAACTCACCGGAAGGATGCCCATGAATCCTTCCCTCAACCACAAGGAGCACAGATGAAAGACACCGAAAGACGCCACTACGAAGCGTTGGCGCGCGTGCGCCAATTTTGCGCCGAACACGCCGCAGACTTTCCCGCCGACACAATGGGCGCGCAACTTTCCGCCACCCTCAACACGCACGTCAACGCGCTCAACGCGCACACCACCACACAGGCTTCCAGCCTCCACACCGCCGCGCAGAACAGCGCGACACGCGCCGACGCACGCGCCAGATTAAACGCCGACCTCGAAGCCATCAGTCGCACCGCACGCGCGATGGACTTCGACACGCCCGGACTCGCAGAGCGTTTCCGACGCCCGCGCGATAACCGCAACGATCAGACCTTGCTTGCCGCCGCCCGCGCCTTCGCCGCCGACGCCCTGCCGCTCAAAGCGGAATTTATCCGCCGCGCCATGCCCGCCGACTTCATCGAAACTTTGCAAGCCGACATCAACGCTTTCGAGCAGTCTGTCGCCGGTCAAAACCAGAGCCGTGCCGCGCGCATCGCCGCCACCACCGCCATCAAAACGGCCATCACGGAGGGCGCGAAGATCGTCAGCCAACTCGACGCCGTCGTCCGTAACCGCTATCGCGAAGACCCCGCTACACTCGCCGCATGGGACAGCGCGAGACACGTCGAGCGTGCGGGGCGTCCCAAAACATTAACCACAGAGGGCACGGAGGAACACGGAGGGAAGGCGGGACAGAAAAGTGAAAAAGAATGAGGTGAGCGGGGCGGTGGTGGACGCGGCGATGCGCGTGCATACCGCGCTGGGGCCGGGGTTGTTGGAGAGTGCGTACACGGCGTGCCTGAAGTACGAGTTGGTGCGGCGTGGTCTGAAGGTGGCGAGCGAGGTCGCGCTGCCGGTCGTGTACGACGGCGTGAAGCTGGAAGCCGGGTATCGTCTCGATCTGCTCGTCGAAGACCTCGTCATCGTAGAGTTAAAAGCCGTCGAAGCCCTCGCGCCCGTGCATCACGCGCAGGTTCTTTCCTATCTCAAACTGAGCGGCAAGCCCGTCGCGCTGCTGATTAACTTCCACGTCCTGCATTTGAAGGACGGGATTAAGCGTTTCGTGCTTTAAGAGAGATTAACCACAGAGGACGCAGAGGGACACAGAGGAGGAAGAGAGGAAGAACCGGATTGGTCAATTCTTTCTCTGTCTTTCCTCTGTGTCCCTCTGCGTCCTCTGTGGTGAACCTTCTTCCCTTAAACTTCTATCCCAAGCTTGTCCGCCGACTTGAACAACGCCAGCCCCAGCACGCACGCGATGACGAGGCTGGCGTAGAACGTCACCATCCCGTTGATGAACGTCGCCGGCAGGTTACCGAAAAACGGCATGTCGAAGGGCGCAGTGATGACGCCGACGCCGAGGCTGATGATGAGCGCGACGATTTGCACGGCGAGGTACATGCCGAACGCCTTCGCGTAAGTGCTGCCCATGTGACGGATCGTGTCGAGGCCGACGAGCGGGTTAATGACGGACTTGAAATCTTCCGTGTATCCCGCCACGGCCAGCGCCATCGGGTAGTAAAAGACCGCCCACGCGATTGACAGCACCCCCAGCAAGAGCATGAGGCCGGGACGCTGCAAGAGTTGGATGGCGAAGGTCGTCAGCATGTCGTGGCCGTCGTCCGCCTGTTCGAGTTTCTGCGTCGTGGTGCGCTCCGGCACGGGCAACTTGAGCTTTTCCGTCGCGGCTCGCTGTTGCTCCGCGTTGCCGCTCGCGATGGCATCTATGTCTTCGGGGTTCAGTTCCTTGCCGGTGATCTTCTGCGCCTCTTCGTGCGCCTGTCTCTGCATCTGTTGAAGACGCTCGTCAGCCGCGCGCTGCGTGGCCTGACTTTTGAGTCCGCCGAGCCAGCCGAAGAGGAGCGCGAGCATCAGCAAAATCACAGGTCCCAGCGCGACGATGGTCACGCCGAGTCCGAGCAGGGCCGGCATCAACACATCGTCCAGAAAATTGAAGGAGCTAAAGTCGGGCAGAAAGTCGCCGTTGAATTTGCCGCACGCCACCTTGTTGATGACGATTGAGATACAACCGAAGAGCGCCGCAAACGCCAGCACGCGCCCGCGTATCCCCGACAGCAACATCAAACCGTAGAGTCCCGCGCCGAAGGCCAGACTGATGCGATGTTGAAACGGATAAGCGAGGGCGCGCTTGAAATCCGCGAGACCGAAGCTCGCGCTCTGTTGCTCGAACAAGTCCTGCTTCCCCTTCACGTCTTCGTATGGTCGGCACAATCCGCCGCACGGCTCGCAGAGAGCGACTTCCGTATTCTTGACGAACTTCGTGCACGGGCGACAGAAAGCCGTGAAGCACTCTCGACAGACGAAAGCGGGCGTCTGCTGCGGATGATTCCAACACCCCGCCAAAGGCGATGCCACTGCCGCCGCCGCGCCCGTCGCCGATGTCGGGACGGACATCAGAAATGGCTCCGCCGACGCTTCGACCGGAGGCTCCGCAACAGACTCCGTGAACGTCGCACGAGACTCTGCGGCATGATGAGCGGGGACGTGCGCGGGCGGCTCGCCGGCGATGACAGGGGCAGCAGCAGCGACAACATTGGCGGCAGCGTCGGGAGGAGTTTCGCGCGGGACGATTTTCTCATCGCCCGTGAAAACGCGGCGCAGCACGGGAGCGCGCCCCGCCTCGATCCATCTCAATTCGCCCTTTCGCACCGTGTCGGTCGCTTGCACCAATCCTTCGACGACCCACTCTTTGAGCGTCGTCAGGTCGGCCTGATAAATCTCGCCCTGCGTCATCACCTGCCAGATTTCACTTTCGGGTTTCATGCTGTTTCTCATCCGTCCTCTCCGAAGAAGTGTGCGCGCCTGTGGCCGTCGAGCGCGGCCTTGCGTGCGGAGAGTTATGTGGAGCGTGGAAAAATACGAGGTGCGTCAAACGTCTGCGCGAGCAACCGGCGGCGCGTCATTAACTGTGATGCTTATTCGTGAACTGTCTTGCGTGAGAGGAGCAGTAGCAATGGCCGCGCTATCGCGTTAAAACGACGGCGACATTTAATAATTAAGAAATACGAGCGTGTTTGTCAACTGCGCTCTTCCAATGGTGATGCAAATGCGGAAAACTTATCCACATATTTACGTCGCCGCGTGCAGTCGTGTATGCTCACGACCGACCTCTTTATTTTGTTTTGATGACGCAGCCAGACGAATTTATTTTATTTTCGCGCGCTCCCGGTTTAATGACACAGACACCCATCATTATGAAATTCGGCGGCACGTCCGTCGCCGATGCAGACGCTTTCACGCGCGTCGCCGCGCTCGTACACAAACACGAAACGGCGCGTCCCGTCGTCGTCGTCTCCGCGATGTCCCGCATGACGGACGCGCTTCTTTCGAGCGTGCAGACAGCCCAACAGGGAGACACCGCGATGGCCTCGCGCGGACTCGATGAACACTTCGAGCGTCACCACGAAGTCGCGCGCTCTCTCTTGCACGGAGACGACCGGACAAACATCGAAGAGTTGATGGCGAGCGCGAGCCGCGAGATCGCCGGACTGCTGCGCGACGTGGCCGATGTGCGCCAACAAGAAAATCACGCCGTGCTACAGCCGCCGTCATTGTTAATGCTCGCACGCTTGCAGGATGAGATTGTCGCATACGGCGAACGCCTCTCCGCGTCGCTGCTCGCCGCCGTCCTGCGCGCGCACAAAGTCTCGGCGCGCTACGTTGACGCGCGGCGTTGTCTCAACACGGACGACGAGCACGGACGCGCCACGCCGCACAAGGAAGAAACCGAGCGATGCACGCGCGCGGAACTGTTGCCCATCATCGAAGCCCGCGAAGTGCCCGTGCTCGGCGGCTTCATCGCCTCGATGAAGGACGGCACGACGACGACTCTCGGACGCGGCGGCTCCGACTACACGGCGGCGCTCGTCGGGGCCGCGCTCGCCGCACGCGAGATACAAATCTGGACGGACGTACACGGCGTCCTCACCGCAGACCCGCGCCTCGTCGCGGACGCGCGCACCATCCCGCGCCTCTCCTACGCGGAGGCGGCGGAGTTGGCCTACTTCGGCGCGAAGGTCTTGCACCCGAAAACGATTTTGCCGGCGGTCGTCTGCGGCATCCCCGTCCGTATCTGCAACTCGCGCGAAAATTGTGGACGCGAGACCGTCGTCTATTTCGACGCCGAGATGACGCCGCGCACCGTCAAAGCCATCGCACACAAAACGGGCGTGACCATCGTCCACGTCACGTCGGCGCGGATGCTCGGCGCATACGGTTTCCTGCACGCCATCTTCGAGGTCTTCGACCGCTATCGCACCGCCGTTGATCTCGTCGCCACCTCGGAGGTCAGCGTCTCTCTCTCGCTGGATGAGACGAGCGCGCTCGATGCCATCGTCGCCGAATTGCAGAAGGTCGGCGCGGTCAAGGTCGAGACGAAACGCGCGCTCATCTCCGTCGTCGGCGAAGGTCTGCGAAGCACGCCCGGCATTGCGGGGCTGGTCTTCCACGCCATCCGCGACATCAACATCCTGCTCATCTCGCAGGGCGCGTCGAACATCAACCTGACGTTCGTCATCGAAGAGGAGCGCGTCAGGGAAGCCGTCTCGCGCCTGCACGCGGAGTTCTTCGAGCGCGCGGAGCCGGAGTCGCGGCCACACGACAAAGCAATCATCTAATTCATCCCGCGAAACATGCGCGCTCTGCTTATGAATCTGTTCGAGTTGACCAGACAGTTGATTGACATTCCATCCGTCTCCGGCGAGGAGGGCGAGGTCGCACGCTTTCTCGCCTCGCATCTCGATGAGCGCGGCTTCTCTGTCGAGTTGCAGGAAATCGCGCCGGGTCGCGCCAATCTCATCGCGACGACGAACGCGCCTCCACGCATCGTCTTCTCGACGCATCTGGACACAGTGCCGCCCGCGATTCCCTCAAGCGAAGACGCGACGCACATTCACGGGCGCGGAGCGTGCGACGCGAAAGGCATCATCGCCGCGCAAATTTTCGCCGCCGAACAGTTGCGCGCGGAAGGCTGCGAGCAGATCGGTTTACTCTTCACGGTTGACGAGGAACTCGGCAGCCTCGGCGCGCGCGCGGCCAACGAACACAGGCTCGCGCGCGAGTGTCGCTTTCTGATTAACGGCGAGCCGACGGAGAATCGTCTTGCCGTCGGCTCGAAAGGTTCACTGCGCGTGCGTCTCTCCACGGAGGGACGCGCCGCGCATTCTGCCTATCCTGAGCGCGGCGAATCAGCCATCGAAAAGTTGCTCGACGTGCTGCGCGACGTGCGCGCCATAGCGTGGCCGTCGGACAATTTCTTCGGCCAGACGACATGCAACATCGGCACGCTCGCAGGCGGCACGCGCCCCAATGTGATCGCTGCGGCGGCGGGCGCGGATTTGCAAATTCGTCTCGTCACAAACTCGATGCCCGTCAAAGAACAACTTGAGCGAGCAATCGCCGGACGCGCGCACGTAGAGTATCTCTCCGTCGCCGAGCCGGTGCGGATGCACGCCGTCGCCGGCATCGAGCAGACGGTCGTGCGTTTTACGACGGACATCCCGTATCTTCCGAACTGGGGCACGCCGCTCCTGCTCGGCCCCGGCACGATCCTCGACGCGCACACGGCGCACGAGCGTGTGGCGAAAGTTGAATTGACGGAAGCGGTCGAGTTGTACGCACATCTCGCACGCACGCTGCTCGCGGATGCGGGCGACGACGAATGATGAACACGATAGAAGGAAGATGAAAATGAAGCTGGCGTTAATCGGGAACGGCGCGATGGGCAGGCTCGTCGCCGCGCGCGCGCGTGAAGATGGTCATCAGATTGATGCGATCATCTCATCAAACGAGGCCGCGCTAGGAGTCGAAGAGTTGAGCGAACGCCTGCGCCGCCACGACGCCGCGATAGATTTTTCCGTCACGGGCGCGGCGCTCAGAAACATCGAGGCGTGCGCGCGCGCGGGCGTCCCGCTCGTCGAAGGCACAACGGGCTGGCACGCGCACGAGCAAGAGGCGCGGCGCATCGTCGAGGAAGCGGGCGGCGCGCTCATCTACGGCGCGAACTTTTCCGTGGGCGTCAATCTCTTCTATCGCATCGTCGCGCGCGCCGCCGAGTTGTTCGTCAACTTTGACACTTACGCGCCCTTCATCGAAGAGGCGCATCACGCACGCAAGCGCGACGCGCCTTCGGGCACAGCGCATCACCTGCGCGACATTATCGTCTCGCGCATCGAGTCGGAAGTGCCCGTCACTTCGACGCGCGCCGGCCACATTCCCGGCACGCATCGCGTCACGTTCGATTCTTTGGAAGACCAGATTACGCTCACGCACATGGCGCGCTCGCGTGATGGTTTCGCTGCCGGCGCGCTCGTCGCCGCGCGCTGGATACAGGGACGCCGGGGCGTCTATGAATTTGCGGAAACGATTGACGAGATACTTAAGGACGGTGATAAGTGATGAGTGATAAGTGATAAGAAAAGCAAGAACCTCTTTCTCATCACTTATCACTCATCACTTATCACCTCTTTGGAGGTGTACGCATGACGTTGAAGCTGGATTGGATGCGCGGATGCGCGACGGCGATGGTGACGCCGTTCAGGAAGGATGGCGCGGTTGACGAAGAGTGCCTGCGCGCGCTCGTTGAGCGGCAAATTGCGGGCGGCGTGCGGCTGCTCGTGCCGTGCGGGACGACGGGCGAGAGCGCGACGATGACGGAAGAGGAAGATCGCCGCGTGATCGGCATCACGGTTGAAATCGCACGTGGGCGCGCGCGCGTGATTGCCGGGACGGGAAGCAACTCTACAGCCGACGCGGTGCGGTACGCGCAAGGCGCGCGCGAGTTGGGCGCGGACGCGCTGCTCTCCGTCGCGCCTTACTACAACAAGCCGACGCAAGCGGGACTCGTCGCGCACTTTCGCGCCATCGCTGAAGCGGCGGGAGACGTGCCCATCGTGCTCTACAACGTGCCGGGCCGCACCTCGTCCAACATCGCGCCGCAGACCGTCCTCAAACTCGCGCGCGAAGTGGAGAACATCGTCGCCATCAAAGAGGCTTCGGGCAATCTCGCGCAGATTATGGAAATCCTGCGCGAGAGGCCGGAAAATTTCCGAGTCCTCTCAGGCGACGATGCGATGACGCTCGCCCTCATCGCGCTCGGCGCGGACGGACTCGTCTCCGTCGCGTCGAACGAAGCGCCCGCTTTGATGTCGCAGATGGTTGACGCCGCGCTCGCGGGCGAGTGGGACACGGCGCGCGCGTCACACTATCGCCTGCTGCCGTTGATGGACGCGAACTTCATCGAGTCGAGTCCGGGGCCGTGCAAGGCGGCGATGGCGGCGATGGGACTGCTCGAAGAAAACTTGCGCCTGCCGCTCGTGCCTGTTGAAGAGAAGACGCGCGCGCGTTTGCGCGAAGTAATTGATGAACTCAATTTGTCGAAGGAGACGACGCATGTCGCTGCGTGAGAGCATCGAATCGCTGGTCGCCGCGCGTAAAACGGAATACGCGAAGGACGACTTCAAACTGTTCGAGGAGTTCAAAGCCGCGCTCACGCTCGGCGAAGTGCGCGCCGCCGAAAGAGACGAGGACAGCGACGACGGCGGCGCGTGGCGCGTCAACACCTGGGTCAAGGCGGGCATCCTGCTCGGCTTTCGCATGGGCGAGATCGTTGACATGTCTTCGGCGGACGAGAATTTTTTCTTCTACGACAAGGACACTTACCCCGTGCGCGAGACGACGCTTGAAGACCGCGTGCGAATCGTGCCCGGCGGGACGAGCGTGCGCGACGGCGCATATCTCGCGCCCGGCGTCGTCTGTATGCCGCCCTGTTACGTCAACGTCGGCGCATACGTTGATGAAGAGACGATGATTGACAGCCACGCGCTCGTCGGGTCGTGCGCGCAAATCGGGAAGCGCGTGCATCTCTCGGCGGCGGCGCAAATCGGCGGCGTGCTCGAACCCGTCGGCGCAGCACCCGTCATCATTGAAGACGACGCGCTCATCGGCGGCGGCTGCGGGGTTTACGAAGGGACGATTGTGCGCGCGCGCGTGGTGCTCGCCGCCGGGACAATCCTGACCGGCTCGACGCCCGTCTATGATCTCGTGCGCGGAGAGATTTATCGTCGCACGAAGGACGCGCCGCTTGAGATTCCATCGGGTGCGGTCGTCGTGCCCGGCGCGCGCGCGGTTGAAAGTGAACAGGGGCGCGCGTGGGGCTTGTCGCTGTACGCGCCCGTCATCGTCAAATATCGAGACGAGCGGACGGACGCGGCGGCGCAGTTGGAAGACTATTTACGTTGAGCGAGTCGGAGGACGATTTACTTTGAGCGAGTTTGTACCGGCGCGGCGACTGCGCGGAATCGAAAAGAGCATCATCCGGCAAGTCTTAGATCGCGCGCCTCCCGGCAGCATCAATCTCGGTCTGGGCGAGCCGGATTTGCCGACGCCCGATTGCATTCGACGCGAGGCAGCGCGCGTCGTCAACGAAGAACAGAACGGTTACACGACGCACGCGGGACTCACGGCTTTGCGCGCGCGCGTCGCCTCCGACTATCCGCACCTCAACGCGACGCACGATGATGTCATCATTACCGCCGGCTCGCAGGAAGCTCTCTACCTCGCACTGATGACGCTCGTGGACGCGGGCGACGAAGTGCTCTTGCCCGATCCGGGCTTCGTCGCTTACCCGACCATCGTGCGGATGGCGGGCGGCGCTCCGACCTTTTATCAGTTGCCGGCCAATGTAGATTTTTCGTTCGACGCCGAAGCGTTTCGCCGTGCGATTACGCCGCGCACGAAAGTCGTCGTCTGCATCAGCCCATCAAACCCGACGGGGCGCGTGCTGTCGCGTGATGAACTGAAGGCGATGGCCGACGCACTGCGCGGCACGGGCATCTACGTCATCAGCGACGAAATTTATCGCGAGATTTACTACACGGCGGAGCGCCCCGATTCCATCTCGGAATTTTATGCGGAACGCACGCTCGTCATCAGCGGCCTCTCGAAAAGCATGAGCATGACGGGCTGGCGTCTGGGCTGGCTCGGCGGCGGCGGCGACACGGCGGCGGTCATCAAGAGCGCGCTCGTCCTGCACGGCTACGTCACGACCTGCGCTTCGACCGTCTCGCAAAAAGCCGCGCTCGCCGCATGGACGCCGGAAGCCGCCGATACACGCGCCGACATGCGCCGGATTTTTCACGCGCGCCGCGATCACCTGCTCGAACTTTTTGCGAGTCAACTAAACTTGCGCGCCGTCGCGCCCGAAGGCGCGTTCTACGCGATGCTTGACGTGAGCGCACACGGCGACTCGTTGAAAGTGGCCGAGAAATTTCTTAAGCACGCGGTCATCACCGTGCCCGGCTCTGCGTTCGGCACAGAAGGCGAGGGCTTTCTCAGAGTCTCATTCTGCGCCGACCTGCCCGTGCTTGAAGAGGGCGTGCGACGGATGGGCAAAGCGTTAAAAGCAGTGACGAGTGACAAGTGACGAGTAACGAGCAAGAAACAAAAGCAGTGTTGAGTGACGAGACAGAAACTGTCTTTAACTTGTCACCCGTCACTCGTCACTGCTTTTGTAAGGAGATTCTATGAGTAAGAAATATCGTGTCGGCATCCTCGGTGCGACGGGGACGGTGGGACAGCGTTTCATTCAACTGCTGGAAGGCCATCCGCAGTTTGAGATAACGGCGCTGGCGGCATCGGAGCGTTCGAGCGGGAAGATGTATCGCGAGGCGTGCGCGTGGCGTCTGTCGGGCGAGATGCCGGAGTCGGTCGCGTCGCTTGCGGTGCGCGCGCCGGAGCCGCCTCTGGATTGCGACATCGTCTTTTCAAGTCTGCCAGGCGACATCGCGCGCGAGACGGAAGAAGCTTTCGCGCGCTCAGGGGTTGCGGTGATTAGCAACTCGTCTGCGTTTCGGATGGACGAGGATGTGCCGCTGTTGATTCCCGAAGTCAATCACGCCCATCTCTCTCTGCTCGACGCGCAGCGCAGCAGACGCAATTTCGGGCGTGGCATGATCGTCACTAACCCGAACTGCTCAACGATTATGCTCGCGCTCGCGCTCGCGCCTCTGCACGCGCGCTTCGGCCTTGAGTCGGTCGTGGTAACGACGATGCAAGCTCTCTCCGGCGCGGGCTATCCCGGCGTCCCTTCGCTCGACATCATAGACAACGTGCTGCCGCACATCGGCGGCGAAGAAGAGAAGATCGAGACGGAGACGAGAAAAATTCTCGGCGCGACAAACGGCGACGGCGCAGCAATCGAACACGCACCGTTCAAGATCAGCGCGCAGTGTCATCGCGTACACGTCTCGGACGGTCATCTGGCCGCCGTGCGCGTCAAGCTCGCGCGCCGCGCCGATGTGGACGAAGTGCGCGCAGCCTTCGCGTCGTACACTTCTCTGCCGCAGGAGTTGAAACTGCACACCGCGCCCGCGAGACCCATCATCGTGCGTGACGAAGTTGACCGCCCGCAGCCGCGCCTCGACCGCGACGTCGGCGCAGGCATGAGCGTGACGGTCGGACGCATTCGTCCCGACAATGTGCTCGACTATCGTTTCGTCGCGCTCAGTCACAACACCATCCGCGGCGCGGCGGGCGCAGCCGTGCTCAACGCGGAGTTGCTCATCGCGACCGGGAAATTGTGAGACGCGAGGCGGCGCAGTTGTAGTTGTCGCGCGAGAACTAGGGAGAAATCAGAGATGCTTCATACAGCGTTGCTATTTCAAATAAGCGCGTGGCTGAGTTCGGACATCTGGGGACATTTGTTTCAACTGACCATGCCGTTCGTGGAAAAAATTCTGCGCTCGATCATCGTCTATTTCGTGCTCGTCGTATTGCTGCGCGTCTTCGGCAAACGCGAACTGGCGCAACTCAACCCGTTCGATCTCGTCGTCCTGCTCTCGCTTTCAAACACGGTGCAGAACGCCTTCATCGGCGACGACAACACGATCACGGGCGGCGTGCTCGGCGCGTTCACGTTGCTGCTCGTCAATTATCTCGTCGTGCGTTTCGTCTTCCGCCATCGCCGCCTCGACCAATTCTTCGAGGGCAAGCCGAGCGTGCTCATCGAAAACGGCGAGCTACAGCTTGATGCGATGTCGAAGGAATTGCTGTCTGAATCGGAGTTGTTGACGGTGGCGCACAAGCAAGGCTTTCGCAATCTCGAACACATCCAGACCTGCGTGCTGGAGCCGGGCGGCACTTTCTACATCGAAGGGAAAGAGCAGGCGACCGCCGCCACGACGCGCGAACTGAGCGGCGAGACTTCGCAGATGCTCGCCCGGCTCGATTCAATCACGGAACAACTCGACGCGCTCCGGCACGAGTTGAGCGCGCGAACTTAAGCGGCGCATGTACTTAACGCGCGCGTGCGTCTTCGCCATTGTGTTAGTCTCAGGCCGGTGATGGGATTGTGGCAGATAACGTTGATTGCGGCCTCCGCGTTTGCGGCGGGGATGATTAACTCGATTGCGGGCGGCGGCACGCTGCTTTCCTTCCCCGCGCTCGTCTGGCTGGGGCGCGATCCCGTTATCGCCAACGCCACCAGCACCGTCGCGCTCTGGCCTGCTTCGCTCGCGGGAGTCTTCGGATTCAGACGCGAACTCACAGGAAGTTTGCGACTCGTGCTCATGCTCGGCGCGCCGTCGCTCGCGGGCGGCATCGTCGGAGCTTACTTACTTCTCAGCACGCCCTCGACGACGTTCGCGCGCATCGCACCGTTTTTGATTCTCTTCGCCACGCTGCTCATCATCGTGCAGGAACCAATCGCGAAACGCCTGCGACGCGCAGAGGATGAGCAGCCGTCGCGCGCCTGGTGGGCGGGCGCGCTCGTCTTCCAGTTTTTCGTCGGCGTCTATGGCGGCTACTTCGGCGCAGGCATCGGCATCCTGATGCTGGCCGCGCTTGCGCTGCTCGGCTTCGCGGACATCCACCGGATGAACGCGCTCAAGAATCTCTTCGCCATCTGCATCAATGGAATCGCCGCCGCCTACTTCATCGTATCCGGCGCGGTGGTCTGGACGGACGTGCTCGTGATGATGTTCGCGGCCATCGCGGGCGGCTACACCGGCGCGTGTCTCGCCTACCGGCTCGGACGCCGCTTCGTCCGCATCGTCGTCATCGTCATCGGTTTGCTGATGGGACTCTCGATGCTTTTTATTCGCCAATGAATCGTCGCGAAAGGATTTGAAAAAGATGAACGCGAAACAACTTGCCGGCGAGAGGGCGTGCGAATTTGTCGAAGACGGAATGACGCTCGGCTTGGGCACCGGCTCGACCGTCTATTGGACAATCGAGCGTCTGGGCGCGCGCGTGCGTGAAGAAAATTTAAGCGTGCGCTGCGTGCCGACTTCACGGCGCACGGAGGAACAGGCCAGAGGTCTGGGCATTCCTCTCATCGAACTCGGCGAGGTGCGCGAGCTGGATTTAACGATTGACGGCGCGGATGAAATCGGCCCCGCGCTCGCGCTCATCAAGGGCGGAGGCGGCGCGTTGCTGCGCGAGAAGATGGTGGCCTCCGCATCGCGCCGTCTCGTCATTGTCGCCGACACGGGCAAGCGAGTTGAAATGCTCGGCAAGTTTTCCCTGCCCGTCGAAGTCGTGCCATTCGCGTGGGAAGTGACGGCGCGTCGGGTCGCCGGCGCGACGAACTGCCAGCCCCTCTTGCGATGCGCGGCGGATGGCGACGCATACATCACGGACAACGGCAACTACATTCTCGACTGCCCGTGCGGCACAATTCACGACCCGGCACGTCTTGAGCGCGAGTTGAAATTAACGACGGGCGTTGTCGAGTGCGGGCTATTCGTTGGCATGACCGACCTTGCCGTAATCGCCGACGATGAGCGCGTCGTGCTGATTGAGCGGAATTAAAAAGTCACTCATGGCAAAGAGAAAGAGGCGCGGCCATCACAGCCGTGCCTCTTGGTTGTTAACTCGCTTCGACAGTTGCAAGCGATTAGTAAGCCTTCGACTGTCGCTCGGTACGAAGATTATTGGTCACCAAGAACGCGCCCGACACCTGTCGCGCCGCGATGTACGCCAGACGACTATCGCCTTCGTTCGCCACCACGCCTTCGAGCGTCAGATGCCCGTTGTCCACGATGATGTGCAACGAAGGGTTGCCGCCCAACGCATAGCGATAGAGGCCGGCTGTGCTGAAAATTTGGCGGTACGCGCTCGCGCGAATCGAATCGTCGAAGGGCGAAAGCGGCAGCACTTCGATTTGATTGACCACGTTGCTCACGCCCGCGATCTGCGCCACGCGCCGCGCCGCATCCGTGCGCGTCGTTGGACGCACGACCTGCCCGGAGAGGGTCACGGTGTGGCCGTTAATCTGATACGCCAGATTATCGAAGATGCCGTAGTAAGGCAGCGTCACGAGTTCGTGTCGCACCTGTTTAGAGACCTGCGCGTTGTTTCCGTTTTCGACTGAAACGCTCGGAGCAGCCGACGCCGCCGAAGCGGTAATGGCAAGCACAGCCACGAGCGCGATGATTTTTTTAGTGATCGTTTTCATTTTCCTACTCCCTTTTGAATTTACTTCTCTCGATTTGTGTTTGACCCGTTGCGGTGACTTTCCATTCACACCGGCGGGAGTATCAGACTCGTAAGATTCGAGCGCCGTGCCCATCCTTCGCAGTGCGGCGACGACTGCCTCTTGCTCGCCTGCGCTCAGACGCGACAGCGCGCCGCCGAAAATTTCTCCGCGCCGCTTGCGGAACTCCCCGACCAGACGACGCCCCTTCGACGAGAGCGCGATCAGCACCAGGCGGCGGTCGCCGGCAGAGGTCTGACGTTCAATGAGACGCTTGGCGATGAGACGGTTCGTCAACTGCGTGACCGCTGGCGCGGAAATTTTAAGCTCCGTCGCGATTTGTCCCGTCGGGATGGGGCCGCGCCGCAGAATCCTCAGCGCCTGCGCCTGTACGAGCGTGAGATCGAGTTCCGCGAAATGCTGTTGATAAGTATCCATCAACAGACGCGACATCACCTCGGCGAAATTGCCCAGCAAATTTTCCACTTCAGTTGTCGTCAAACGAGCCATCAAGACCTCTTCTGCTTAATCTTACTTAACCTTTTAGACGCATGAAAGGTCTCGCGGGTTGCAGTGAATTTTTCGGCCTTTTGCCGCTCAAAATGCCGTTTTAAGGCTTTCAGGCACGAGCGTGCAGATAAGGAAGATGCACGCTCACTCTTTTGTTGGAATCACGATGTGGCGATGCGCTGCTGGGGCGAGGAAGAACTGGCGCGGCGTCTGGACTTGAAAGAGGTTCGAGGCATGAAAGAGAGGGGCGCGTGCGAGTTGATTCGCACGCGCCCCTATTTTGTTGTTAATCGCAGCGGCGTCAAGACTTGATCCCGCCTGCGATGGTTAGTGGTTGACGCGCTTCACTGTCGTCAACATTCCCGGCGGGAGCTTTACGGCAGAGCCTCAACGTTGATGAAGAAGCGGAAGCCGCCCGTCTGCTGAATGCCGAGCAGGAAGTTAACGTTGATGGTTTGCCCGTTAAGGATGGGCGTGGCGAGCGTCACCGTGCCCGCCGACAGTGTGGAGTTGTAGGCTCCGCCGTTGGGCTGCGAAGGCGGCTGCTCCAGCGTCGTCTGTTGCACGGCGCATGAATTCGCCGGACACGCCGCGTTCGGCCCGGTAATCGTCACCACGATTGGCGTTGCGCCCGAGGTGCGCGCGCGCAGGTCGGCAGTCCCCGAAGGAACTGGGAACGTCGTGAAGTCAATGATGCGGAAACGCAGGCGCGTGACGCTTGCTCCCGTATTGTTGGTCACCGTGCGACGGATGGCGAGCGTGCCGAAGGTCGAGTTGTTCGCCGGATCAGACGTGAAATCTCTCACGCGGTTCGGCGGGACGCTCGTGCTGACGCCCGGATCGAGACTGGTCACCGCGACGTTGAGCTTCTGCACCGGGCTGGAGAGATTCTCCGGTCCCGGCGCGCCGAGACGCTGACCTGCGCCCGCGCTCGTGCCGTTCGTGTCCACGAAGACGAAGTCAGCCGCATTGACGTTACTGTCTTTCGGGCGTCCCGCATCGGTCGAGAGACAGCCGAGAATACCGTTCGTACTCGTATTGTTCGGACAGTTCGAGCGGTAGAACGAGTAGTCAATGGAGAAAGGCGTGAGAGCCGGATAGCCCGTGCCTTCCTTGTAGAGCGTGTTGGCCTCACTCGTTGAGCCGACCGCATCGAGCCGGTTCGCCAAGGTGAAATTCGCCACCGTTGCCGTATTGAACAAGGCGATGCCGGCGTTGTCCACAATGTCTGTGGTGTAAGTGGCATCGCCCGTCGCGGTCGTGCCGTTGCCCGCCGGATTGGACGCGAGCGAATAGCCGACGCTGTTGACGCCGAGGTAGTGGCCGCGTGCGGGAATGACCGTGCCGTTCGGGACGGTGAAGCGCGCCACGCCGTCCGAAGCGACGACCGAGTAGCCGGCTGATCCGTCCAGCGTGTTGATGGTCAGCGGCGTGTCGTTGTTGTTGTAGAGTTCGACGAACTCGTCGTTCGCGCCGTTGGGGCCGCGCACGCGGAACTCGCTGATCTTAAGGTCAGACGCGCCGGGCGGGACGGCCACATTCGCCCACCACGTTGCCCAGCGGCTGTTGTTCGTGGTGGTTAAAGCATCAGGGGTGGTGCGCGGATTCGCATACTCCTGAAGCGTCCACATGTCGCGGTCATTCACCGGGTCAACGAGCGTGTGCGAGTAGTCGCCCCACCTGTTGCGCGTGCCGCTGAAGGTCTTCGAGTAATAATCCTCGCCCGCCTTGTAAATGTTCGGGTCGCGCATCGTGCCCGGCGCGTCGCTAATCAGACGGAAGGTGTAGCCGGCGGCGGCGAACTGGTTCGACGCGAACTGCGAGAAGCCCATCAAGATGTCGCCGTTCTTGTTCGCCGTGATGCTCGGATAGGCGTACCACTTGCCGCCGTTCGTGCTCGTCGCGGTCGGATCATCCACGCGCCCGCCGTCCGCGAAATTACCTGTCACGGCATCCACGACTGTCCACTGCGCGGCGGTGCGCGTCAGCCCGCCCGCCGGCAAACCGATGGTCTGCGAGTAGTAAACGTTGCCGTTGCGAAAGGCAGGATTCGAGCGCACGTAGGAGTCGCCACTGTCTATAAAACGCAGGGTCGCCGGGCAAGTCGTGCCCACCGTGCCGACGCATGTCTGCGGTAGGATGTCGCCGCCGGGCTGCGTCCATCCGCCGCCGGTGCGTGTCTTGGTCGCGCCGATGGTGAGTGTCGGAGCGGCGGGCGTGCCGGTCAGGCTACTGACTTTGTAAGTCGCGCTCGCGCTGCTGAGATGGCTGACAAAATACAGCGTCGGCTCGGTCTGCGAGAAGGTCGTCACAGGGTGAAAGCAGAAGCCGCCGTTCGCGCTGCTGATGCCGGTGATGAGTGCCGCGCTGGCCGTGCCGGCGCGAAGTTGCGGGTAGTCGAGCACAAGGACACGGCCTTCCGTGAAGGTTCCAGCCGTATTAAACAAGTTGGCGGCGACGGCGACGAAATTCTGGTTGTAGCCGAGCATCGGGAAGTCGGCAAAATTGAGCGTGGCGCTGCCGACATTGAAGCGGTACATCGTGTACGCGCCAGCCGGGTCGCTCGTCTGCGAGAGCGCAACCTCGACCGCAGTGGTCGCCGAGCTTGAGTTGGAGGCGATGGCGAGTATCCAGCGATTGTTGTACGGGTCATACTGAATTTGCGGGTCGAAGAAGCCCGTGCCGCCCGTCGGCGCCCAGAACGTGTCCACCGAAACGACGCTCTGGCGCGCGCCCGTCGCCTTGTCCTGAATGACGTAGTTGTTGTTGACGTTGACGAAGACCTTATTGAGTCCGACCGCGCCGTTCGTGTCAGGCGGGATCGTGAAACTGCCGGTCGCGCCGCCGCCTTTAGCCTCGTCGAATTCGCCCTGATAGCTCGTCGAAGGCGTGGGCGAAGGGACGAGCGGCCCGCCCGTCTCATCATTTATCTGCGCGCGCGGCGCGGGAGCGGCTTCTTCTTCGCCGCCGACTGTCACGCCCGCCGGCGAATCGTTGATGGTGCCGGGGACGGGCATCGGTTGTCCCGTCGAAATGGTTCTCGCGCCTTTCGCCGCGCGCGCGCGCAAAGCGTCTTTGGCCGCGAGGTCTGTGAAATTAACGGACGTGACGGAGACCGGCGAGATTCGCGTTGTGTTCACGTCTGCGGGCGGAGTGGCAGTTTGCGGCGGAGCCGTACTGATGCCTCGCTTGCTGACAGTCTGCGCCTGCGCTGCTGTTGCGCCGGAAAGCGCATTTGACGGGAACAGCAGGAAGTTCTGGCCGAGCAGCAGCGCGAGGCAGAGCGTCAGACGCACAACCTCGCGGAGCGTCAGGCTCCTAGAGCTAGAGCTTTCAATGGACTTCTGATTTCTCATGTGGGACGTACTCTCCATGTGGGTTCAAGTTGTTGCGCTACGGGCACTCCACAGTTCAGTGCGAAATGCCGTGCGGGGTCACGCTTTGGACACTGGCACGAGACGCAATCCTAATCTGCGTCGTGCCGGCGACTTAATGTTTTGATTCGATCAAGAAAAGAAGCGGGCTTCAGGATGTTGAGAATCTGACAGGCGATTTTGCTTTCCACCCTGCCGGGAAGAATTTCAGTTGAATGGTCAAACCTTCTTCGAGATATGCTCAATCGCGCGTGTTTAAGAATTAAGCCAGAGGCAATTCAGGAAGTTTATGGACACGCAAGGCATGATAGACGAAAGAACATTGCCTCGCAACTTTCAAGAAAAAACAGCGCGAGACTTCAGCGCGTTCTCGTATCGCGCGATTCACGGATGGCCGTTGATGCCGTAGCCCTTCGTGCAAACGCCGGTTTCGAGGTCAACCGTGCCGAGTATCACCGGTGAGCCGCCCTCTCCGATTTCCGATTCGATTTCATCGCGAGGCTCGACTTTTGTCTTTTTGGCGGACGCGCGGTGCGGCCTTCGCTCCCGCTCCTCCCGCTCTTTCCGTTCGGCTTTCTCGCGTCGCTCGCGCGCGGCGTTAATTGTCGGGCTACGCTGCGAGGCCGTGAAGACGAGCGTGTCGTGCGCCGGATTTCCCTGCGCGGCATAGACCACGCCGCCGCGTGTGAAGCTGCCGATGCAGGCGCGCATGATTCGCTCGGCGCGCGCGCGCGGGATGGTGCGCTCGATCTCGTGCGCGGCGGGCAAAATGTTTTTGACGCTGTGCGTGTCAACGCGCCGCCCGCGCTCGTCCATGTAGAAACCGACCGAGTCGTTGAGCGTGGATTGGTATTCGTTCACGGTGAATTGCCAGACGACACGGCGGTCGCCGGGCGCGTCATAGACTTTGACGAGGCGAAAGTGTTTCTCGAAGTAAGTTGCGGAGAGACCGGCAGCGAGAATCGCGGCCTTCGATCCGGCCACGAGTTTCGCTTCGGCCTCGCTCGATGTGACTGCGGCCTGACGCGGCGATGATGGCGTCGGCGATGCCCCTGTCGTCGGTGATGTTGTCGTCGGCGACGGCGTTGCTGTGGTCGCGCCGTTCGCCTGCGCCGCCGCCATGATTGCGGTCTGGCGCAACGTGGCGATGGCGAGACAAATCATGGCGATGGAAAATACTTTTCTCGTCATTACTTTTGAGAACTCGCGCGTGTGACGCCGGATATGTAAAGACTCGAAGAGGCGCGGACGATTGCGTGCTCGTCCGCGCCTCTTCGAGTTTAAGAATGCGTGCGGCGCTGGTTGTTGTGAAAGCGCCGCACGCGGTTGAAGGTTCTTCACCTCGTTTTTGGAGACGCGCCTTACGGCAGCGCCTCGACGTTGATGAAGAAGCGGAAGCTACCCGTCTGCTGGACGCCCGTCACGAATTGCACGTTGACGGATGCGCCGGCGGCGAGCGGAGCGGAGAGCGTCACGAATCCCACCGACAGCGTCGAGTTGAAGCCGCCGCCGTTGTTCGTTGACTGCGTGGGCGGCTCTTCGAGCGTCGTGCCGCGTGCGACCAGAGAGCAAGGCGTACTTTGGCCTGCTGCCGTGCAAGTCAACGGATCATTGCTCGTGACCGACGTGGCGTCCACCGAGGTGATCGCGCGGAGGTCTGCGAAGGTGGCGGGAGCCGGGAACGTCGTCACGTCCACGATGCGGAACCGGAGACGAGTCACGGGGCTGCCCGTGTTATTCGTCACACGCCTTCGGAACGAGAGCGTGCCGAAGGTGGAGGTAGCTGCGGGGCCAGCCGTCAGGTCTCTGGTGCGATTCGGCGCGTTGTTGACGCTCGTGGTCGTGTCAAAGAGTGCCACCTGAACAGTGTCGTTGCGCTCAATCGGAGAATCGAGATTCTTCGGGCCGGGCGCGCCGAGACGCTGAATGCCGGCGGTCGGCACCGAGCCGTTAACGTCAACGAAGATGAAATCGTTTTCGTTGGCGTTGCTGTCTTTGGGCTGTCCGCCGGAGCCGGGACTGCAACCGAGCGCGGAGCCGAAGGTCGGCACGTTGCTCGCGCAGAGGGTGCGCTGGTAAGCGAAGTTGGTGGTCGGTTGCGTCGTGATCGCCGGGATGCCGTTGCCTTCTTTGAAGACGCCTGCGGGAACGCCGGAGAAGCCAACGGAATCAAGCCGGTTCGCCGCGTTGAAGTTCGCCGCCGTTGACGTTTTGAAGAGGGCGATGCCGCCGTTATCGGCGAGATCGAAAGACCAGCCGGTGTCGCTGTCGGCAGTACGCACAAACGGCGCAGTGGCGGCTGTCTTGCCGGGATAGGCGTTGAGACTGTAAACGAGCGTCGGGCCGGTCGCGCCGTCCGGGTTGTCGGCGATCAGGAAGTGTCCCTTCGCTGGAATCACCGTGCCGTTCGGAATGTCGGCGACGCCGGAGACGACGCCTGCCGTGGTGCTGAAAGCGAGCGCCCAGCCGTCGGAGTTATCCGTCGTGTTAACGATGACGGGCGTCGTGCCCGGATTGTAGAGTTCGACGTATTCATCGCGCACGCCCTGCGGCCCGCGCAGACGGAACTCGTTGATGATGAGAGTGCCGGTCTTCGAGGGCGCGACGGTCGAAGGCTTGATGTTAGCCCACCACGTCTCCCAGTTGCCTGCAAGGCCGATGCCGAAGTCGCGGACGGTTCCGGCGTACTCCTGCACCGCCCAGAAGTCTGTGTCGTTCAAGGGATCGGTCTGCGCCTCACTGTAATCACCCCAACGATTGTTGCGCGCGGTGCCTGAGCCTGAGCCGATGTTGTAGTTGGCCTGACCGGGACGATAGACGACGGGGTCGCGCGTCGTGTTGACGGGATCGGCGTTGAGTTTGATCGCGTAGGCCGCGCTCGGATAAGTCAAATTCGAGAACTGCGTGAAAGCGAGCAGCATGTCGCCGTTCTGGTTGACCGAAATATTCGGGAACGCATAAAACTGACCGACCTGCGTGGCGGTTGAAGTGCAAGTGCCCGTTGTCCGCGTGCCGGCATTACCATCGTGGCAGTTGTCGGCGGTCGGGTCTTCGATGCGCGCGCGCTGAAGCACGGATAGCGCATTGGAAGCGCCGGTCTCCTGTGTCGGATCAATCTGCCACCATTGAATGACAGAGTGATTGTCAATTACCGCGTTCGTGGCGCAGCCAGCGCTTGTTCCGCCGACGCAGGTTCCTGCCGGTGTCGGCGTACTCGCGACCATCACATGATGCGCGCACCAGAGCGTAGTGCCTCGATAGACGCAATTCTGGATGCGCGAGTCGTTGTTCGCGAGGCGCGTGCCGGAAGGCAGGTTAGCGGACTGCTGTCGCTGCGGCGCGTAGCCGCCCGTCGTCCCGATGCGCGCGGCATCGAAGCGCCATGAAAGCGCGGACTGCGGGAACTGCGTGCCGACAGTGATGATCGGCGCGGCGGGTGTGCCGGTGATCTTGCTCATGCGAAGTTGAGCCGCCGTGCTGTCCCAGTCCTCAGTTAGATAGTCGGTCGTGGTCGTGTTGTCTTCAGTGATTGACGGAGCCATCGTGAAGCCGCAGCCCAACTCGGTCTCCGGCGTGGCGCTGGCTTGACACGTCGTAAACGCGCCCTCGAAGAGCGGGACAGTGCCCACCGTGTTGGCATAGGCGGCGGCTTTGTCGAAGACGAAGATTTGCTGGCCGTAGTATGAGGTGAAAGAGGCGCCGCTGTAATTGAACGTGTTCTCGTCTATGACGATCCAGTTCTTGTTGAAGCCGACGGACGGATAGTCAATCGCATGACCGGCGCTGGCGGTGGACGCCGGGTCGGAAGCGACCGTGTAGCGATACCACGTCCCCGTCGGATCGGCGGTCGCCGTCACAGCGAGACCCGCGCCGGAGTTGATGCCGGGGCCGTTGAGCGAAGAGATGAGTATGAAGCGACTGTTGAAACGGTCGAAATAGACTTTGGTGTCGAAGGCGGAGGTCACTGCCACGCCTTTGACGGTCGCCGTTGACCAGAAGCTGTTAATCGTCACGCGCGAGAGTTCGACGCCTTCGCGAGTCTGGATACGCATCCGGTCGTTCGAGACCGTCACGACATGCGTCGTGCCGACCGCGCCCATCGTGTCGGGCGGGATGGTCGTGCCGCTCAGGAACTCGCCCTTGAAACCTTTGGTCGGCCCGGGCGACGGCCCTTGCGCCGAAGGAAGCGGAGCCTGCGGCGTGGCGTCGTCGCCTACTGAAACGCTATTAACGGAGTTTGCAATCGGCACGGTGCGATGCGTCGGACGGTCGCCCTTCGGCGGGTCAATTGATCTGATTTCGGAAGGAACGTTCGTTGACGGCGCGAGCGCTTCCTGCCGCGCTAAGGCACGCACATTAATCGGCGGGGCGACGCTCACCTCCCGGCTCGTCGGAAGCATGACTGCGCCGCCGGCTCCGGTCGGCACTGGTTGGGGCGGGGCTGGCTTCGGCGCGCGCGTCAACCCTCCACTCTTCTGCGCGTAGGCGTTGCTGGCCGGGCTAAAGGCGAGTCCCGGCAGGACGAGCAGCGCGCATAACGTGATACGGAGAGCGTTTGCCCATGAACCGAAGGCGGGCGCAATTCGTTTGGCATTTCTCATTTCGGAATTCTCCAGATGTTGAAACAATCGCTCTAACTTCCGTGCGAGGAACTAGGCGAAGGATGGCCGATGAAAAGCATCATTTCCATAACCCGGAGGCTGGAAGGAATGCTCTACGACGGGGACTAAGAGCTTGACCTTGTATCTCAATTTTGCGGCGAATAAAAAGCGCGTGAACCGCGCCGTCATCGAAATCTCTTGCTTTGGATTCAGGATGCACGCTGGCGCGTAATTCTGTAGCAAACCGGCGGCTCAACTTTCATCTGAAATACGGAAGTGAATAGTAGCCGAAATATTCAACTCCGGCAAGGCATTTCGCGGGAAAATGAGACAAAATTTCATTCCGGCTCATACATCACCGGCACGCATCGAGCAGCACGAATAATTTATTGGAAGCCGAGTCCGCGACGGCCAAATCCGGCAGGCCGTCCGCGTTGAAGTCGGCGGAGGCGAGGCCGCGCAGTTTCTTGCCCGTCGCGATGGCGGGCAAACTCTTATAACCGCCCTTGCCATCGCCCACAAAGACGACGATCTCGCCGGAGCCTGCGTCGCTGACGGCCAGATCGCCGAAGCCGTCAGCGTTAAAGTCGGCGGCGACGACCGCGTAAGGTTGGTTTCCGGCGGCGAGACTTTTCGCTCCCTTGAAATTGCCGCGCCCGTCGCCGAGAAGCGTCGAGAGACTGCGCGAGCCGAAGTCGGTCGCCAGCAAATCGTCGCGCCCGTCGCCGTCGAAATCGCCGAGCGCGAGCGAAGTCGGCGTCAGTCCGACAACATGATTATCGGGCGCAGAGAAGCCACCGCGCCCGTCGCCTTTGATGATCGTCACGTCGCCCGTGCGGTGATTGGCCGTCGCCAGATCAACGTGGCCGTCCTTGTCGAAGTCTGCGGCGACGAGCCAGAACGGACGTCCGCCGACCGCATAATTTTTATGAGCGTTGAAAGAGCCTGTGCCGTCACCGATGAAGATTGAGACGTTGCCGAACTTGTCGTTGGCCGTCGCGATGTCGGTCTTGCCGTCCGCGTTGAAATCAGCGGCGACGATGGAGCGCGCGGTCGGCTCGCCCGCGAACTCGCTCGACTTGCCGAAGTTGCCGCGCCCGTCGCCGGTCAACACGGAAATGTTACTGGTCTTTGGATTGACCGCCGCGATGTCGGTCTTGCCGTCCGCGTTGAAGTCGCCGGAGGTGAGCGCGACCGGCTCGCCCTTGACGGCGAAGCTCGCGGGCTTTCCGAATTTTCCTGTGCCGTCGTTGAGCATTACAGCGACGCTCTTCGCAACCGTGAAGGCGAGATCGCTTTTGCCGTCGCCGTTAAAATCTCCGGCGGCGATGGACGACGCGCCGGCGAGCGCGTAGTTATCCGGCGCAGCGAAATTGCCGCGCCCGTCGCCGCGCAGAACGGAGATGCTGCCGCTATTCGCCACCGCGAGGTCTGCGTTGCCGTCCGCGTCGAAGTCTGCGACGGCGACGAAGAATGAAACCGCCTCATCGCCCGGCAGAGTGATGGAAGAGCTTCGCGTCAACTCGCCGTCGGCGCGCGCGAGCATGACCGACACGGTCGCGCTCAGGCCGCTGACGACGACGAGATCGGCGCGACCGTCTTTGTTGAAATCGCCCTGCGCGCCAAAGAGCGGCGCGAGTTCGGACAGAGAATTTCGCGCCGCGCCGAGTTTGCCTTTGCCATCGCCGAAGATGAGCGACAGAGTATTAGAGCCATAGTTGACGACGGCGAGGTCACGCCTGCGGTCGCGGTTGAAATCTCCGGCGAGCAGAGCGACGGGCGTCTTACCTGCCGCATACTTCACCGCCGGAGAGAAACGTCCCGCGCCGTCGCCCGTCATCACAGACAGGTCGCCCGCGTGCGAGTTGGCCGTCACCAAATCAATGTGGCCGTCGCCGTTGAAATCGTCCGCCGCGACGGAGAAGGGTTCTTCGCCCGCCGGCATCGTCGCAGACTGAAAGCCGCCGCGCCCGTCGCCCGTCAAAATCGAAACGGTGTTGTCCTTCGAGTTCGCCGTGACGAGATCGAGCTTGCCGTCCGCGTTGAAGTCAGCGGCGAGGAGCGCGACGGGAGCGGAGCCGACTGTGACGGGAGTTGCCGTCGTGAACCGTCCCTTTCCGTCGCCCAGCAAAACGGAGACGCTGCCGGACGCAGAGTTCGCGACGGCGAGGTCTATTTTTTTGTCGCCGTTGAAATCGCCCGCGACGATGGCGCGCGGCTCATCGCCCACCGCATAGCGCGTCGCGGCGGAGAAGTTGCCGCGTGGCATTGTGCCGAGAAAAACGGAGATGTCGCGCGAGCCGTTGTTGACTGCCGCAAGGTCAGGTTTGCCATCATTGTCGAAGTCCGCAACGACGACGGCGACCGGCTCCGCTCCCGTCTCCAGACTTTCCTTGACGACGAAATTCGGCGCACCCCCAATGCACTTCCCTGCGGCTAGCGCAGACAGATTCGTTGAGAGCAGAACGGACGCCATAAGCACGCAGGCAAGTCTCGAAGCTTTGATCGTCGCCGCGAAAACGGGACACGTCTTTCGTTGGTGCAAGAATATTTTCCCCTCTCGATATTTTAGATGGCGAGTCTATCAGATGTCTCTCGCACGTCGAAAACGGGCGCAGGACGACGACGCGCGCTCGCGTTGGACAAATTGCGAAGCCACGACCTATCCTGACTCACCCCTAGACTCGCGCCGATGAAGAATTGATGGAACAAACGGACGAACAATTATTACTCGCCTGCCGTCGCGGTGAAGAGTCCGCGTGGGAGTCGCTGGTCAAGCGTTATCAACGTCTCATCTTCGCCATCCCGCGCCGCGCCGGACTCGACGAAGACGCGGCGGCGGAAGTTTTTCAAGACGTGTTCGCGACGCTGCTGCAAAACATCGAAAGCATCGAACAACCCTCGCGCCTCCACGCCTGGCTCGTCACGACGACGAAGCGCAAAACGTGGCGCGTCGTGCGCCAAAACGCTCCGCTCCGCTCGCTCTCCGGCGGCGATGAAGACGAGCGCGACGAAGCCTACGACATTCCCGACGCGCAGCTTTTGCCCGACGAGACGCTGCAACAACTCGAAGAGCAGCATCTCGTCCGCGCCGCCCTCGCCGACATGGACGAGCGTTGCGCGAAACTCTTAACGATGCTTTTCTACGCCGCCGAGACGCCGCCCTACTCCGAGATCGCCCACGCCCTCGGCACGAGCGAAGGCAGCATCGGGCCGACGCGCGCGCGCTGTCTGAAAAAGCTGCTCGCGATGCTCAATGAAAAAGGATTTTGACGGCTCCGTGTAATGCAGCACGCCTTTCGAGAATGCCACAGCACGAGTAGAAAACTGATCCGGTGATCTTCAATTCCCTTGTCACGACACGTTGCAAAACAAATAATTGACAGGCGCGGACGCTTTTTATAATCTCTCGTCGCGCTTTAGTTTACATGTGAGGGACTGCCAGCCTCGCTCCCGTTAATCTCACTTCATATTTGTCAACCACCTAGCCAGCGACTTGCGCTCGTGCAGTGCGCGCATGTTAGTTCTCTGTCGCCACGAGATTACTCTGGCGGCGAGGAATTTCCTGACCGGAAGGATGGACGGTGGCCGCCACGCTCAACTACGATGCGAACGGCAAGGTGACTTCACTCGTTGACGCCAACGGCAACGGGCGCGTCTATACCTACGGCGCAGGCAGCACGGGGGTGCAGATTAAAAACGCGGCGGGCAGTGTGTTGGCTTCGTGGACACGCAACATCAACACAGAGGGGCACGATGCGGGCAGCACGGACGCCAATAATCAGAGCACTATCAGGGAGTACAACGATCCCGCGAACAGGTCGAAACCGACACGGATCACGGACAAGAACGGCAAAGTTACAACGCTGACTTACGACGGTCATGGGAACGTGTTGAGCGTCACCTCGCCGCGCAACGTGACGACTGTCTATACATATTCTTACACGGCGTTCGCGCTAGGTCGCCTGACGAGCGTGAAGGAGGGAAGCAAGCCGGTGACGACCATCGCGTACTTCGAGCCGAGCGGGCTGGTGCAGAGCGTCACTTCACCTTCGCCGACGGGTAGCGGAACGGTGACAACCTCGTACACTTACAACAGTCTGGGCAACGTACTGACCGAGACGGGGCCGGGCAACGACGCGGCGAGCGAGATCACAACGACACTCAACTACACGACTGATGGCTCGTACGCGCAGACGGCGAAGGTGGGACAGCCGCTCACCATGACGGATAATCTGGGGCACGTCTCGCACATGCGTTATGACACGCAGGGGCGCGTCATCTCAGAGAAAGACGCGCTCGGGAATGAGACAAACCTGAGCTACAACATAGTCGGACAGTTGGACACTGCAACACTGCCGGCGACGGGGCAGACGGGGACGGGCCGCGGGACTCGTGTGAGCACGTACCTTTATCCCGGCGGCACTTTGACGACGAACGCGATTTACGACGAGAGCGGCGCGCAGGTGCGGCTCGTTTCCAACATCTACGGGCCGGAAGGAGAGACGCTGTCGGTCGCGGGCAGCACGGAGCCTGTGTCATATACCTATGACGCGCTCTATCGTTTGAAAACGCTCAAGGACGGGCGGAACAACCAGACGACGTACAACTACAACGGCGTCGGCCAACTGGAGAGCGTGCAGATGCCGGGCGGCGAGAGCGTGCAGTTTCCCCTGCACGACGCGGAGGGCAACGTGCTGCGGCGCATAGACCCGAACGGCGTCGTGACGAACTACATCTACAATGATGCGGAGAATCAACTGACAGATATTCAGTATCCCGCCACGTCCGCCTCAAACGTCCATCTCGGCTACGACGCATACGGGCGACGCACCTCGATGACGGATGCGACGGGCAGCCACAGTTACACTTACGGCGACACGGACGAGTTGCAGAGCGTCACGACCACCTACACCGGCATAGACCCACAGACCATCGGCTATCTCTATTACCCGGACGGTAGCCGGCAGGCGATGACCACGCCCGCCGGTGATTTCACCTATGCTTACGATGCGGCGGGGCGCGCTACGAGCCTCACCAATCCTTACGGCGAGACTTCGAGTTGGACGTACTTTAACAACAACTGGCGGCACACGCAGACGCTCTCGAACGGCGTGCAAACTACATACACTTACAACGCGGTGGGACAGTTGCTCGATCTGATCAACGAGCAGGGCGGCACAACTCTCTCCGACTTCCAGAGCATGCACTATGATGGGGCAGGCAACCGCACGGAGATGGCCGCTTCCTTTCCCCAACTGCTGACGCTCGACGGTAACGCCTTCTACACCTACGACAGCAAGAATCAGTTGACGAGAGAGAAGGCGGCGCGCAACGACTACGATTTTACGAACACGTTCGTGTATGACGCGGCAGGCAATGCAACGACCTTCAATGGCATCACGCAGGTCTTCAACCTGAACAACCAGCAGACGGGCACAGGCTTGACGCACGACGCGAACGGCAACCCGACGACCTACAAAGGCGTCGCGCTTTCCTTCGACCCTGAAAACCGTCTCACTTCATACGGCACGGCAATGATGGCGGGCTATCGCGGCGACGGGTTGCGAGCGTGGAAGCAACCGGGCGTGACAGGCCGTCGCTACTTTCTCTACGACGGCAGCCTACCAATCATAGAACTCAATAAGGATGGCGAGGCCATCGCCGTTAATACGTTCGGTGATTATGGGCTGGTGTCGCGCACGGAGTATCTCACCAGCACGTTTTACACGTTCGATTTGCAGGGCAGTGTGGTGCAACGTGTAGACGCTTGGGGCAACGCTCTCTCTAGTCATCTGTTTACGGCACATGGCGTGGAAGCGACGACGGCGAGTGTTGAGCCGTTCGGGTACGGGGCGCAGTGGGGTTATTACTCGGACAGGGAGAGTGGGTTGCAACTCTTGACGCATCGTTACTACGACCCGCAGAGCGGAAGATTTGTGACAAGAGACCCGATTGGTTATCGCGGTGGTGTGAACTTGTATGCTTATGTCCAGAACAATTCCATCAATGGAATCGATCCGGCGGGGTTAGAGTTATTGACTTACGAACAATACACTCCTCATCATACTCCTCCTCCTATAACGAGATACCCTAATTCCAGTGACCCATTAACAGTGTATCGCTGTACAAGGCCTATAGAAGGTTATCCATCTTCCTTTCCAGCAGGACACGATTATCTTTGTGCAGGGAACACCTGTGGGGGGCTAGGACCTGACCCAAACTCATCATGGGGTGGCTTATTTGGACCTGTGCCGGGATTGACAACTGACGATTATGCAAAACCTAAGGCGAATAATTGTTTCATAACACCGGATGTCTCCGGGTCATGCGTAACGAGCGCGATAAAGGAGCCAAAACCAAACTATCAGCTTTTCCCTTTTGAAGGAGAAAATTGCTGGTCATGGGCAAACACTGTCGAAAGCAGGTGTCGGAAGTAAACGGATAATTGTAGGCAATAGTAAAGCACAACCATTAGGAGTTGGACACAATGAAATGGTACCTCTCGTTAATTGCTAAAGTTATATATGTTGTTCTTTGCTCATATATACTTGCCAATACACTTTATCATTTCGATGAAACTCATGAAGGCCAGCATTATATTATTGGAATGGTGATAGCCATGACAGTATTAACCTTTCCATGTGGATTGATTGTTATGCTGATTGAATATCTGTTTCTTTATCTCATCAGTATATTGCTTACTAATTTTGCCCCTTCATTTGTCCCAGCGACTGGAGTTTATTCGGAGCGCGCTAGAGCAATATGGCTAACTATTATTATTCTAGTGTGGTTCGGAATGTTCGCTACCGGCTATTATCAATGGTTCAGATTTGTTCCACGCAGACTAGCAAATAAAAGAAGGGGGAAATCAGAAAACAAAATCTTATGATAACTATAGCCTTAAGTTTTAACTTAACTAACTGATGTCTGGACACATTTTTAAGCCCTGTGATTGCATCGCTTAACTTGATTTCGGCATTGACCAGAAACCGAGCACTTAACGATTTCTCTCAGGTTAGTTCAAAAAGCTGCACAAATCGCATCCTTGTCGAATCCTTGACAGCGCAAAATTGATTTGCTAGCTGCACAGGTAAGTGGAGTAAACACATGGCTTACAAAATGTGTCCAGACATCAGCTTAACTAAATAACATATGTAAATAATTTTTCACTGCTTCAGAAGCTTCTACTAAGTTGGGGCGGGCAATCCGACAACCTTCAAGAGCATTACGCAAACTTTCAACCTGAACAACCAGCAAACGGGCACAGGCTTGACGCACGACGCGAATGGCAACCCGACAACTTACAAAGGAGCGACGCTCGCTTTCGACCCTGAGAATCGTCTCACCTCATACGGCACACAGATGACGGCGGGCTATCGTGGCGATGGGCTGAGAGCATGGAAAGAAACGAACGGCACGCGCACCTACTTCATCTACGATGGCACGCTGCCCGTCTTCGAGACCGACCTCACGGACGCGGGCGACCGCACCAACACCTTCGGCGCGCACGGACTCGTCTCGCGCTCGGGCGGAGTGGGCGCGCAGGGCACAAGCACGTCGTCCTTCTACACTTTCGACGCGCAGGGTAACGTCTCACAAACTTTGAACGAGCGCCGACAAGCCGTGTCCTCTCACGCCTTCGACGCGCACGGCGTGGAGTTGAGTGCGGTGGATGCGAACACGCCGTTCGGGTACGGGGCACAGTGGGGCTATTACACTGACCACGAGGCGGGGCTACAACTCTTGACGCATCGTTATTACGATCCGCAGGCGGGGAGATTCGTGACGAGAGACCCGATTAGTTATCGCGGCGGCATTAACTTGTATGCGTATGTCGGTAATAATCCCTCGAACTTTATTGATCCTGATGGCACACAGATGCGCTCTGATCGAGATAGCTCGGGTGATGTTGAGTGGGCACGAGACCTTCAACGGCAAATAAATAATATGCCTACGGCAAGGGGAGACGATAGGGCATTCACTCGATGCTATGATCAGAATCGGTTCTCAAGTCTGTTTAGTGGTATTCCCTACGCACATGCAGCGGCAGAGTTTTCAGAAATTGGCCCTCCAATGTCTCTTGGTGGAGATATGATTGCAACAGCGGCTAAAGCAGGTGGTAAGACGCTGGGCAATCCCCAACCATATGCTAGCGGTTTGAACTTCATATTTCGAAGAGCTGCTGATGCTATGGGAAATCCAGTTGTTGGTGGTTCTTCAGTAAGAGGTTCGTTGATAGCAATTGGTGACGTAGCAACACCAGTGTTAGCTGTGACTGGTACTTTCACTTTAAGTTACAACTCTACAATAGCCGTTGAGTGCGGTTGCGGGGTGCTCAAATGAATAAAGGTAACAGTGAGTGGCATAATGCCATACTAAGTAGATTCGGTAAGCGAGAAGACTTCGGGAAAGATGGCTTATACAAAAGGTATTTCAAAAGCGACGAATTACCTCGTGAGGCTGTGTTGGAGTGCTTTGACTTAATCGAGTCAGAATACGGCATTTCGGTGGGAATCTTGAGGCCGGACGATGTGCTGACGAAATTATTTGAGCCAGTAATTACTAGAAATCCCTTAAAATGGTTGGAATATCAACTCAAGGCCGGAGATAAGCAAAGCGAATTGAATTACCAACTCAATAAAAGGCTTCGCAAGCATAACATTTTTGAGTTGGTATACCCTGTAATAACAGTTGATGATTTTGTCCATGCTTGGTGTGGACAAAAGCCAATTCAACCCTAGCATCGTCAGGCTAACGTGCAATGTCACAAACAGTCTATCTCATGCTAATAACAAAGCGGTTTTCCTTCGATCCTGAGAATCGTCTCACCTCATACGGCACACAGATGACGGCGGGCTATCGTGGCGATGGGCTGAGAGCATGGAAAGAAACGAACGGCACGCGCACCTACTTCATCTACGATGGCACGCTGCCCGTCTTCGAGACCGACCTCACGGACGCGGGCGACCGCACCAACACCTTCGGCGCGCACGGACTCGTCTCGCGCTCGGGCGGAGTGGGAGCGCAAGACGCGGTCGGTGAGCGCATCCCTGAGCGTCGGACTGTGAGTTAAAGAATTCCCTCAGTTCGTGGTGTAATTCACAAATGCCTTGTAAGATTTACTATCCACGAAATGTATTTTTCGCCTTTGCCCGCGCACTGTCATGTTGAGCGAGCGTTCGAGGAACGCTTTTCGTAGAACTGAAACGATGACTATCAAAGCCCAACACATTCCCTTCGCGCGTTTGGCTGACCTCGCCGAAAAACGCCTGTCCGCGAACGACGAGAGCGATGCGCGCGAGCATCTCGCCGGTTGTCAAAGCTGCGCGGGTCAGGCGGCGGAACTGCTGCGCGTCACGCAATTGATGCGCGCGGACACGAGCGTTGACGCGCCGCGCGACGTGCTGTTGAGCGCAATCGGGATGTTCAGCGCGCGACGGACGGAAGAAAAAACGCCGGGCTTGTTGCGCCGCGTACTCGCCACATTGAGTTTCGATAGCGGATCGTGGACGCCTGCCTTCGGCGTGCGTTCGGGTCAGGCCGCGCCCGCACGTCAACTTTTATTTACCGCCGGTGATGTCAGCGTTGACCTCAGACTCGCACAGGGCGGCGAGGGCTGCACGATCTCCGGTCAAGTGTTGGGAGAATGCGACGGCGGCCACGTCGAGATCGTGCGCGAAGGCGAGACCGTGCCGACAGTGCGCGCAGAATTGAACGACCTGTGTGAGTTCTTACTGCTGCCCCCAATTCCGACGGGCGACTACACGCTGCGCCTGCGGCTCGGCGACACGGAAATTGAAATTCCCGGACTCAACCTCAGAGCGTAAAAGAAATGGATCGGTCGGATTTGGCCGCGCGACTGGTCTCGGCGGAGAGCGAGTCGGAACGCCTCGCACTCTTGCGCGAGCGTCCCGGCTTGTCCGACGTGTCGCTCGCTTACGCGCTCAAGGATATTTGCTACGAGGCGTGGAGCACCGAGCCGCAACGCGCGACGAAAGCCGCCGCCGCCCTTCACACGCTTTCCGAAAATTCTCAATGCCCGGAAATCGCCGCGCTCGCCGCGTGGGTCGCAGGGATCGCCGCGCTGACCGCCGGGCAGATGGAGCGCGCCATCGAACATCTGGATGACGCTGAAGCGCGCTTCCTCTCGCTCGACCAATCACACAACGCCGCCTCGACGCAGGTCAGCAAAGTTTACGCGCTGGCGATGCTCGGTCGCTACGACGACGCCATCGGGACGGGCTTGCGCGCGCGCGAAATTTTTCTCAAGCACAATGACACGCTCGCCGCCGGTCGCATCGAGCACAACATCGGCAACATCTGCTGGCGGCGCGACCGCTACACGGAAGCCGAGCACTATCTGAAACTCGCGCGCGAGCGTTTCCTCGACACGGAAGATTTCAATCAGCTCGCGATGATCGAAAATTCGCTGGCTTACAACTACACGCTGCAACACGACTTTCGCTCCGCCGAGCAACTTTATCAGCAGGCGTTCGAGCGTGCCGAGCGCGCCGGTCTCGCCGTCACGCAGGCCGAGATCGAGGCGAGTCGCGGCAACCTCGCGCTCTTTCAAGGACGCTACGACCGCGCGCTCGATCTCTTCGAGCGTTCGCGACGACGCTACACCGCGCTCGGAATGCAGCATCAATCGTCCATCGCCGAACTCGAACTCGCGGACGCCTATCTTGAATTAAACCTCGCCACCGAAGCCGCAATTATCTACGCGCGGGTCGCCCCCGTCTTCGCCGCATTGGGGATGCGCGCCGAACGCGCGCGCTCTCTGGCGCAGGGCGGACGCGCCGCGCTGCTGCTCGGCGACACGGACGAGGCGCACCGGATGCTCGGAGAAGCGCGCTCTCTCTATGCCGCCGAAGGCAACGACGTGGGCGAAGCGTTCGTCACGCTCACCGAGGCGCAACTGCATCACGCGGAGGGCGATCACGTTGCGACGGGCGTGCTCGCGGCGCAGGCCGAAGCTCCGCTCGCGCGCGCGGGGACTTGGCGGCGTCTGCTGCTGGCGCGCTGGCTGCGCGGCGAGGCGGCGCGCGCTCTGGGGCAGGAACGTCTCGCGCAAATTTTGCTCGACAACACATTGCGCGACGCGGAGGCGCAGGCGTTGCCGCAGATCGCCGAACACTGCCACACTTCGCTCGGACTGCTCGCCGCCTCGCGCGGCGACACGATGCAGGCGGAAGAAAATTTCAAGCGCGCCGTCTCGCTCGTCGAAGAGTTGCGCGCGCCGCTGCCGGCTGAAGAATTCCGCACGGCTTTTCTCGCCGACAAACTCGCGCCTTACGACGAACTCGTCCGCCTCTGTCTCGCCGACAAGAACAAGAGCCGCGTGACGGAAGCTTTCAGCTACGTCGAACGCGCACGCTCGCGCGCGCTCGTCGAGATGATGAGCGGCACGCTCGACGCGCGCAGCAGCACGCAACCGCGCGACGAGTTCGAGGCGCAACTGAACAGCCAACTCAACGCACTGCGCGAAGAGTTGAACTGGTTCTACAGCCGGATCAATCGCCCGCCAGAACACGATCCGACAGCAACAACAGCATCGTCTTCATCGCGCAATGCGAGTGCAATGCACGCGCTTCACGAGGCCGTGCGCGAGCGCGAGTCGAAGACGCTTGAGATCATGCGACAGCTTCAACAACGCGGCGGCGATGATGAGGTTGACAGTCGCTCGACGATGCTGCCGCGCATCGAGCCGCTTGATGTGGAAGCTCTGCAACGCGAACTCGGCGCGCAGACCGCGCTCGTCGAATACACGAGTCTCGACGGCAGACTGCTGGCTTTCGTCGTCACAAAGGATGGCATCGAGGTCGTTAGAGATTTAGGAAGCGAAGAGGAAGTCAATCACGCGCTCGGACAGTTTCGTTTTCAGATTGGCAGTTTGCGTTACGGCGCGGCGCGGATGCGATCTTTCCTCGAACCTCTGACGGCGCGCGCGCGGCATTATCTCAGCGTGCTCTACGATTTGCTGCTGCGCCCCTTAGAGTCGCACATCGGCGAGCGGCCACGTCTCGTCGTCGTCCCTCATCGCGCGCTGCACTACGTTCCGTTCCACGCGCTCCACGACGGCGAGGCTTACGTCATCGAGCGGCGCGAAGTCTCTTATGCGCCGAGCGCGGGCGTGCTGCGCCACTGTCTGCGCGGGACACGCAGAGAGTTTTCGCGCGCTCTCTTACTTGGAGTTGCCGACGAACAGACGCCGCACGTCCGCGAAGAAATCGCCGCGCTCGCGCCGCTCTTCGCAGAGTCCATCGCGCTCCTGGATGAGCAAGCGACGCTCGCCGCTTTGCGCGAACACGCCGCGCGCGCGGACGTTTTGCACCTCGCATGTCACGGCCAGTTTCGCCCGGACAATCCGCTCTTCTCTTCTCTGAAACTCGGCGACGGCTGGCTGACCGTGCGCGACGCCTACGCGCTCGACTTTCATGGCGGACTCGTCACACTTTCGGCTTGCGAGACGGGCGTCAGCGCGGTCGCGCCCGGCGACGAAGTGATCGGACTCGCGCGCGGATTTTTCTCGACCGGCGCGCAGACCCTGTTGCTCAGTCTGTGGACGGTTGACGACGAAGCGACCGCGCGCTTGATGACGAATTTCTACACCGCTCTGCGCGGCGGAGAGCGCCCCGCCGCCGCGCTCCGCCGCGCCCAACTCGCATCATTGAAAGAACAGCCGCATCCCTTCTTCTGGTCGCCCTTCGTCCTCGTCGGACGCGGATGATGAAGAAGGCAAAAGGTAAAAGGCAAAAGTGAAGATGGGGAGCAGACTCCTTATTCTTCACTTTTGCCTTTTACCTTTTGCCTTTTGCCTTTTGCCTTTTGCCTTTTGCTTTCCTCAGTTCATCACGGCCCGAAACGCTGGATGTACTCGGTCGAGCCGATGAAGGCTTTGACCATCTCGGCCTGCACAAAGTTGCCGTTGAACTCGTTGAGCTTGCCGAGCCAGAAGTTGTAGCCGCCGAAGTCCGCGTCGGGCGCGTCGTTCGGATTCCGGCGCAGGTAGCCGAAATACTGCTGCAAGACGAACGCCTTGTTGGTCTGACGCTGGCTGAAAAGCGAGTTCTCCGAGACTGAACGCAAGGCCTGCGCGCGCAAAGACGCGGAGGCAGGATTGGCTGCCAACTGATTGACGAGCGTGTCGCGTTGCGACTGGGTCAGCGCGCCGCCCGAAGTCGGATTGCGCGGATCGTAGGTGTTCGCGTTGAGCTTGTCCACGAAGGCCGCCGCCGTCATCGTCGTCGGATAAGCGGTGAGAAACGCGGGACGCACGACGAAGTCAGCGAAGAACTTTTGTTTGTTCAACTCCAACACCTGCTGGTAGCCGGTTTGCCCGACGATGACGTTGCGACCGATCTCCTGCGTGTCGGACAGGAAATTTCTGAGCTTCAAATTCTCGCCCGCATTGAAGGCCGACTGATTAGTCAGATAGACGAGATAGCCCGTCTGTTGAAATTCAATCGACAGGAAGAAGGCCGCCGAGACGTTGATGCGCTTGACCTCGCGGCACGCGGCGTCTGCTCCGCAGCCGTCAATCTCGCCCTTCCAGAAAGCGAGGCCGGAGGCGTCCGGCTCGCGGTTGAGAAAGTCGAGATACTGCTGGCGGACGTAGAAGTCCGTGTCGAAGGTGGCGGGTCTGACCGGGTTCGCGCCGTTGACGCTCTCGTCGCTGTTGATGGTGACGGCGACCGACGAGGGCGAGCCGAGCGTCGTGCCGACCGGACTGCTCAAAGTGACGTTGAAGGTCTCAGGCGCTTCGCCGTAAGCATCGTTGACGATGAAAATGGTGATGGGCTTGGTGGTCTCCGTATCGTTCTCAGAGAAGTGCAACGTGCCGACGGCGACGATGTAGTCGGAACGCTCGCTGGCCGAACCATCGCTCGTCGCGTAGTTAACCGACGCATCGCCCGACGTGTCGCCGGAGCGCGTGACGTTGAGCGTGACTTTCGTCGTCGCGCCCGTCGTCTCGGTGACGCTCGCCGTACTCACGTTAAACTGGACGATGCTCGGCCCCGGTGTCGGGGTGGGTGTGGGAGTCGGCGTCGGAGTTGGAGTTGGTGTCGGCGTTGGAGTGGGCGTAGGTGTTGGAGTCGGTGTACCACCCGGCAGGCTCCAGTTGAGAGTGACGCTGCCTTGATCTCCGTTGTAGCCGTCAACCGCGATCTGGTAGGTCGTGCCGGATACGGCGTTGAATTGCACGCTGCTGGTGTAAATGCCGCCGTTGGTATTCACATCGTCATTCTTAACGATGGCTGCGAGCGAACTGACGCCTGAGCCGGTGTAGGCGGCCAGCACAGTGTCGAAGGTGCTGCCGGCGGTGGTGAACGTCGCCGTGCCGCTGCCCGGCGCAGTCCAGCGATACCAGACGGACTTAGCGCCGACATTGCCGTCGGGTGAATGACTCGGCTCGCCTGTCTCTTTCGTCGCGCCGGAGTTCGTGCCGCTCGTCGTGCCGGAGTTGCCGCTGATGACTTGCGCGTTGGCGAAGTTGTCGTTAGCAGGTGCGGTGACGGCGATGAGCGTGTAGCCGAAGAGATCAATCGCTTTCTGGTCGTTGGCGGATATCGTCTCGCGCTGGCCGCGACGGATGGTCGGGTCCATGACGCCGATCAAGACGTTGCCGTTAAGCGAGTCGTCTTTCCAGTGGCTCGCCTGATTGCCGTCGCCGCCGCTGTTATCCGGCCTGCCGGTCGAGAGACGCACCTCAGACGCGCCGTCAAATTCCACCTGCTCGCCGCCCGAAGAGAGTATGCGCGAGACGGTGTTGAAGTTGCCGATGGTCGCGGTTGACGGACGGACGCGGAACAAGTCCCAGACGGTGACGAAGAGCGGGCGCGACGCATCAAGCTCGTGCGAGCCGACATCCGAGCCGAAGCCGAGCGCGTGTCCGATCTCGTGGGTGGCGACGGCGTCGAAGTCTGTTAGCGAACCGTTAATGCCGTCACTCGGATCGAAGTCGAAGCCGAAGGCCGAGTTAAAACCGATGGTCGGCGCGGGACCAAAACCCTCTGAGTCGCTGGCGACCGCATTGATCTCGCCGAGCGCGCGCAAAATCGGGCTTGAGACGAGGACAGTGTTGACCGCCCCGATGTCTGTGGGCACGCTCGTCGCCGGCAGCGCGTTGTAAAGCGTGCCCTCCGTGCCGGTGGCGTGATTAATCAGACGCTGGCGTATCTCTGAATAGTTGTTGGTGAAAAAAAGTTCCTGCGTTGAGGTCTCGCCCAACACATTAGCGCCGGAGAAGGGCGTGCCGAAAGCGGTCGTGCCGTAGTCCACGTCAATGTTGATGGTGATGGGGTCTTTAATCAAAGCCTCCCACTTGGCCGCCGCCGCAACGAACGCGGCCTTCGCCGTCGGATTATTGTTGAGTTGCGTTGTCGCGCGGAGAATAATAGTTAAGCCAGTTGATGATTGCGGCGTGACGCCGCCCGTGCCCGCTGCGTCGGTCGAGAGCGTGTCGAGGTGGTTGATCTGTTGCAGCCCGTCCGCCGTTGCCCTGCCGCTTCGCATCGCACGCGCCTCATCCGCAGTCGCCGCGCGTCGCCTGGTCTCGCCGTCCGGCGTCTGATAGATAATGAACGTGCTGCCCGCATCGGGGCCTGCGACGTAGGCATGACCCGGCTTCGGCGCGGGCGCTTCATTCTCCTGCGCGCGAGCGCGGAAGATGAGCGACGAAGCCAGCGACGAAAGCAGCGCGAGCGTCAGCAAGAAGGCGAAGCGCGTGCGCGTCGAGAGTTTGCGGCGACGACGCGCGTTTGGCGTGGATGGGCGCGTCACGAGGGAACTGTTTCTCAATTTCATTTCCTGATCCTTATTGATAAAAGAGACTGCTAATTTTATTGCACAAGCCTTGCTATCCAAGGGGTTAGAAAACAAGGCGCATCCGTATCATACGTCACGACCGGACAGCCTTCCAACCGCGCTCAAGACCCGAAGCGTCCACGATATTCGCTCGACGCGAGAAACGCCTTGACCATCTCGGCGTTGATGTAATTGCCGTTAAAGGCGTTGAGCTTCGAGAGCCAGAAGTTGTAACCGGAGAAGTCCGTGTCGGGCGCAGCGTCCGGGTCTCGCTGTAGATAGCCGAAGTATTGCATCAGGACGAACGACTCGTTGAAGAGACTCGTCGAAGTTGAATTGCTCTCAGCCACCGAACGTAAAGCCGCCGACTGTCCGGCGACTCCGCCGCCGCCGAAAGCGTTGATGGCCGCGTTGCGCTCGGAGATTGTCGGCGACACTCCGGCGTTGGTGAACAGAGAGTCAACATAGGTGGCCGCGTTCTGCGCGCCATGCGCCGACTGGAAGGCCGCGCGCTGGACGAAGGCGAGGGCGAAGGCCTGCTTGTTATTCTCAAGCTGCGTTTGCCAGTCGCCCTGCCCGACGATGATTTGCGTGGGCGTGTTTCCGATCTGTCTGGTGTCGGCGATGAAGTTGGCGCGCTGCACGGGCACAGGCTCGCCCGCGAGGTTGCCGAAACCGGCTTTGTACATTTTATAGACGAGATTTCCCGTCTGCTGAAACTCAATCGAGAGGAAGAACGCGGCAGAGACGTTGATGCGATGCGCCTCCGCGCACGACTGATCTATGCCGCATCCGAAGACATCGTTTAGCCAGAAGTTTTGCCCGCTCGCATCAGGCTGGCGATTCAGAAAGTCGAGGTAATGCTGGCGGACGAAAAAGTTCACGTCCCCTATCGGGTTGAGCGACCAACCGACATCGCGCAGTTGCGAAGTGGTCAGGTCGGCAGGGACGGCAACGCTGTGGATCAGATCGCCGCTGTTGTTCGGCTCCATCAATTGATTCGGAAACAGGCTCGTATCCCAGTGCGAAACCGAAGAGCCGCTTTGAATCAGGTTCGGCGCGAACATCAGCGCGCGTCCCTGCGCGTCCACCCCACTGAGCGCGGATGTGTCGAGCAACAGCGTGGCGTTCAGATTGGCGGTCAGTTGACTCTTCAAAGTGTTACCGTCCGCCTGCGAAATCATCAGCGACGGAATCATAATCGTCGCGTCGCCGCCGCCCATCTGAATCACCCCGCCCGCTTGGTTATTGACGACGATAACGCCAATCGCGCCCGCGTTCTGCGCGTTCTTGACTTTCACGACGAAGTTACAAGTGCCGCGATCAATCAACGCCAGACGGCCTGCGACTGCTGCCGCGTTCGCGAGCGCCGTACACCCGTCGGCGGGAGAAGCCTGCGTGACGCTTCCGGTCGTGCCTGCGGACGCGACGTGCGGGCCGAAGTCCGCCGTGCCGACCACATAGTTGGCGGCGATTGACGCGGGCGCGTTGACCCTTAAGCGCGGCGACCCTAACACGCCGCGCAGATCGCCGTCAGCCTGCGCTCCGCCCCAGACCAGATTGCCCGTGTTGATGGCCGAAGCCTGCCGCTCGGCGTCCGTCATTTGAATCCAGGTCTTTCCCGTTGTGTCGTCTGTCAGAAAACGGTCGTACACGGATGGGAGATTGTTAAATTGCACGCCCGTACTTGAATTGGTGAAGGTCTGAAATCCCAGCCCGTGTGCGAACTCGTGCATGAGTACGGAGACGAGGTCAACATCGCTGCCGTGATTATTGTCGAGACCGAGATAAAAATGCGTGCCGTCTAAACATCCCGTGTTGCCGAGATTGACGTTAAATTGTGCGTTGATTTCCGGCGAACTGGGATTGAGATCAATTCCGCTCAGAGAGTTGGCGAGCGCCGCCGCATACCATGTATCGGCGTTCGGCGCATTCGGGAAGTTGCGAAAGACGCTGACTGCTCCCGCCGAGCCGAGCGTCGCCGTCGTCGCCGTGCAGGACAGCGCAGTCCAACTCGCGCGGATCGTGATGGGAGTGTTGCTGTTGAGCGTCGCGCCCCAGACATTCGCCGCAAACTGAAAAGCATTGAGCCTCTGTTGGCCGAGCGTCGTGCCCGTATTGTTCCCGATAGGACTGACCGGAGTCCGGTCGTTGAATCCGACGTTCGCCGGGTCGTTGTTTAAGATGACAATGGCCGCCGAGGCGAAGGCGTCGCGCGAAGTCGCCGCCAGCATCACGGTCAGGGCGAAGACCACGGTCAAGGCTTTTGCGAGGATGGCTCTGGTCATTATTTTTTCGCTCCCGCCTTGGCGTCGGCGCTTGAGTCGGCGGTCGCTTCCCCGCTCTTGAGAAATGCGGCGGCGGCTTCGGAATTGTCCACGCACGCTTGAGTGACGCTGCCGTCGTCGCTCTTCTTCGCTATCATCACATTCTGGAAACGCCCCTCTAAATCCACCGAGACCGTGCCGTCGGCTTGCTGCACCTGCACGAGGCCGTCACTTGATTTGTTATTTGTGAGAGCGTTGGCGAGTTGTCGCGACTGCTCCGGCGTCAGCGGCCCTTGCTGCAACGTCTGCGCGTTCACTTTCAATTTCTTTCCTCCAACTTCTATCGAGACGTAATTGCTCGTCGGTTGAGCGGAAGCGCTGCTCTGTTCGGCGTGCGACGACGCGACGCCGCCGCTTCCCGACTCGTACTTGGCGATGGCCGTCACAGCGCCAGCCGCCAGCAAAATGCACATGAAGACGCCGGCGCGAAATGCCCGTCTCCGCTTTGCGGAAAAATTATTCTGATTTGTTGTGATGGACTTTTTCATCATAGAAATTTCCTTTAGCTTGTCGCTGACGAATCACTGGAAGAGCCGGCGGTGGCAGCACGCGCCGGGTCTTTATTTGTTGTTTGCAAGCGCGGGAAGCGCGGCGGAGAAAACCGCATCATGCGCCTTTCAGACTTTGCCGCAACGCTAAGGCTGTGCGCCGAAGCGTGCGCGATACTCGCTCGAAGAGAGAAACGCCTTGACCATCTCTGCGCGCCGGTAATCGCCGCCAAACTCGTTGAGCTTTGCTAACCAGAAGCGGTAGCCACTGTAATCAGTGTCGGGCGCGGCGTTCGGGTCTCGCTGCAAGTAGCCGAAGTACTGCATCAGGACGAACGCCGAATTAAACTCGCGTTGCGCCATGTCGGCATCTTCCGCGACGGCGCGCAAGATTTGCCCGCGCATCAACGTGCTGCTGGCGAGCGCGTCACGCTCTGCCGGCGAGAGTACGCCGCCCGCGCTGAGGTTCAAGGCGTCCACGAATTGCGCCGTCGTCAACGTCTGCGGATGCGCGGCGATGAACTCCGGGCGCGCGACGAATGAATCGAAGTAGGCCTGCTTGTTCGTTTCAAGTTGCTGCTCCCAGCCCGTCGCGCCGACGACCACATTCTGCCCGATAGCCTGCGTGTCCGACATGAATCCAGCGCGTCGCACGGGAACAGGCAGGCCGACGATGTTGCCGTAAGCCGCCTTGTAAGTGCGATAGACGAGATAGCCCGTCTGTTGAAATTCGATGGAGAGGAAGAACGCCGCGCTCGTGTCTATGCGTTTGACCTCGACGCATTGAATGTTAGAGCCACACTGCTCGATGCCACTCGTCCAGAAGCCACCACCGGCGGCATCGGGCTGGCGATTTAGGAAGTCTGCGTAGTGCTGGCGCACGAAGAACTGGCTTCCATCAATCTGGTTGCCGAGCGTGCCGACGAAATCTATCACTTGATTGCCGCCGCTTGTTCCCGTAAAAGTCACGCTCTGCGGATTGAACTGATAACCGTACTTCACCAACGACATCGTAATCGGCGTGCTGGCCGTCGGCGAAATACTGGTGAAGTAAGTATCAAAGCCAGCGCCACTGCGCGTGAAAGATTCAGTGCTTAACTTAACTCCGGCGAAGTAGATGGGATTACCGGCGCTATCCTTAACGCGCCCGGTAACGGTGATGTATGGGCTAACCACGAAGTCAACCGTCACGTCGTCCTGTAAGTTATTAACCGTCTGCGTGGACGAGGTGAATTGCCCCGCCTTTGACGCAGTCAGCGTGTAGTTGCCCGTCGCGTACAAGTCCGTGAACTGGTAAGCGCCATCCGCGCCGCTCGTGACTGACTGCGTGCCATTATAGACGGAAGCTCCAGAGACGAAGTTGCCATCGCCGTCCCTCACATGCCCGGAAATTTTCGGTCGCCTGACAACGAACACGACCGTCTGATCGCTGCTCAAATTCTGGATAGTCGCAAGCGCCGGATTGGAGATGACGCCGCCCACAGACATCCAATAATTCTCCCCGATGAAGCCCGTAAAAGAGAATCTGCCGTCGCTGTTGGTCGTCGTCGTGCGCGGGATGTGAAACAGCACGGGAGCCAGCCCTGTGTCGTAGGAAACGGTCGCGCCGCTCACGCCAACACCATCGCTTTTCTGCACGCGCCCGCTCACGGTGAAGCGTATCCGCGCGACTGCAAAATCGGCGGTCTTATTTTGTTGCAGATTATTAAAGGTAGCAACGGACGGCGTAAATGCCGCGCCCGGCTTCGACGGCGTCACCGTGTAATTTCCGCCAGCCGGCAAATTCTGAAAACGATAGTAGCCGGACGCATCGGCCTGTGCAGTCCCGTTTTGCGAGCCGCTCAAGGTGAGCGTCACATTGTCGAAGCCGGTCGTCCCATCCAGCTCACTGACCCTGCCGGAAATAGTGACGGTGGAATTAACGGGCGCGGTCGGCGCAAACGTCACCGTCTGCGCGTTCGTCAAGTTGATGCGCGCGCCCCCCAGATTTCGCTGCGACGTGTGCGACGAGACGACGTAGGGCGTGGGTTCGCCGGACGAGATACCGACTACCGGGTAGAGTCCCGTGTTGCCCGCGCCGTAGCGATTGATGATCGTGCCATCGCTTCGCAACTCGGTCTCGAAGTTGACTGGCTGTGCATTGTCGAAATTTCTTCCCTGCCAGCGAAAGATGACGCGGTTGGCGTCGGGCTGCGACATGTACACGTCGTTACCTTCAGTCTGCAAATCGTCCCACATCCCGGCGATCATTTTGTGTCTCGTCAAGTCTGCGACCGAGCTGTGTGCATCAGCTCCGAAAATCTCGCCGGTGCTGAGAGTGGCGCGTTGCAGCTTCGAGAAGTAGAGCGTGCCGTTGCTGGAAACAGTGACGCTCGTTTGATTGACGCCGTAGAAAGGAAAAGCGAAGGGCAGCGCGACAGATTCTCTGAACGAATCATCGCCGGAGACGCCGAGCGCCGCGCCGCCCGTTGACAGAGCTTCGTTCGCGCTCAAGCTGACGTTGTAAGGCTCGACTGCGCTGGCATCGCTGTTGACTGTGACCGCGCCGCCACCGACATCGAAGCCCGCATTGTCGCGCACGCGCACATTGAGTTGCGTCGAGGCGAGATGATAAGGAACGTTGACGGTGACGGTCTCCGGCGTGCCGGCAGGCGCGGGAATTTTCGTCGCGAGAAAAGTTGAGTCGGCTTGAATAATGTAGAGGGCGGCAGCGCCTGTGTTGCCGTCATCGCCCGTCGCCGTCCAACCGAGCGTCACGCTGCGCCCGCTCTGGCTGACGACGTGCAAATCGTTAATCGGGTTTGGCGGAGTCACATCGTTTTCGGCGAGCGTCTGGAGCGCCTGATAGACGTTGAGACGACGTTGCGAGTAGGCCTTGCCGTTGAGCGACGGCAAAGGGTCGCCGCTCAGGACGAGCGCGTTCTTCAAGGAGGCGATGCTGACATTCGGGAAGGCCGCGAGACAGAGAGCCGCCGCGCCCGTGACGTGCGGCGTCGCCATCGAAGTGCCGCTGAAGAAGCTGTAAGTATTGAAAGGCGTCGTGCTCAGTGTGCCGCGACCGGGCGCGGCGAGCAGGATATTCTGCGCGCCGTAGTTTGAGAAGACAGCGAGTTGCTCGAAGCGGTCGGTCGCCGCGACCGGAATCACGTTTGGCAGATTGTAGTCGGACGGGTAGTGCGAAAACTCCGCGCTGTTTTCCGTCTCGTTGCCCGCCGCTGCGACGAGCAGGATGCCGTCGTCGTTGAGCACGCTGATGGCGTCGAAAGATGATGGCGAAAAGCCCACGCCACCATAGGAGTTGTTCGTCACGCGCACGTTGACGCCGCGATCCTTCATCAACTTGACGTAGTTATAACCCTTGATGATGTTCGACGTGGAGCCGCCGCCTTTGGCGAGCACCTTAACGGACATGATGCTGACCTGCCAGTTGACGCCGACGACGCCCTGCCCGTTGTTGCCGACCGCGCCGATAGTGCCGGAGACGTGCGTGCCGTGATCGTCCGTGTCGCCCGTGTAACTCGTCGGCGCGGGATAGACGCCCGACGTGTTGTCGAAAATGGTCTTGTCGTTGTGGGCGAAGTCCCAGCCATGCACGTCGTCCACGAAGCCGTCGCCGTCATTGTCAACGCCGTCGTTCGGCACTTCGCCGGGATTCGTCCAGATGTTCGCCTGCAAGTCGGGGTGCGAGATGTCTATGCCCTCGTCTATCACAGCGACGACGACGTTGCGGCTGCCGGTCGTGAAGTTGCCCCACGCCTGCTCGGCCTTGATGTCCGCGCCCGGAATGCCCGGAGCCAACTGGCCTGTCACGTCGTTGTTGCCCGTCTGCCCCGTGTTCTTCAAGCCCCACAAATCGCCGTAGCTCGCATCGTTCGGCGTCTGCGTCGCCTGCTCTTTGTGAAGGATGTAATTCGGCTCGGCGTAGAGCACGTCGGAGCGTTCGTTGAGCGCGGCGATGGCCTTGAGCGTGTCTGCGGGCGCGACGTGCGCGAGACGCAAATCCTTGACGATCTCGAAGCCTTCAACGTCTTCCACCGTGACGGGGATTTCGTCTCCCAGAGACGAGCGCACATTCAAATGCGCCAGACGCGCGCGCGTAGCCTGCGCGCCGGAACGAAAGCGCACGAGCGCTTCGCCGGGCACGAACTCGGCGGGTGCGCCGCCTTTCGTTTGCGGGTTGAATGTGCCGTCGTCGGAGGCTCCTTGCATCCGCGCGCTCGTGTACGGAAAAGCGATGAAAGCCAGCAGAATGCTCAAGGCGAAGACGAGGCCGCGCACACGCGCGCTATAACGATGAGAATGTCGGTCTGGCATCGAGGAATTCCCCTTAAAAAAAGATGAGATGATGAATTGTCCAGCACAAGATTCGCGCCGGATGGACGCGAGTGTTAAAGGTCGCGGCGATTAAAAAGCAAGCGTTTCGGGGGGTTAGCTGCCTTGAAATAAAGCTCTTCGGAACGAACCTCCAATAGATGCGACGATCCGTGCAAAAGATGCACCCGGCGGCAACTTTTATCGAGCATGGTGAGAGCTAAAAACGCTGCCCGATTTGCTCTGTGCCGAACGCGCCGATGCCGTTGAGACGGAAGCTGAAGGTGGTACGCTTTTCCTGCCGGAGGCCGACGTTGAAGGTCGTGAATTGTGCGGTGACGGAGCAACAATCCCATGTGTAGCCGACGGTGGAAGTCGAGTTGATGAGCGAGCTATTGCCCTTGCCCGGTCGGTTCTGAAAGTCGAAGAAGAAAGAGACGCCGCCGAACAGGCCGCGATCCCGATTGCCGACGAAGATGGACGGACTCCACTGCGAGCCTTGCAGCGTGCCCGGCTCGTTGCCGCGCCGGTCGCTGAATTGTCTGATGGAAGGCGCGAGCGTGACGGCGCGTGTGTAATAAAAAGTCTGGAAAGCTTCGACGACGCGCAGGAGGTTGGTGCGGCGTTTGATGCCGAAAGAGACGGCGAGGTCGCGCAGGCCGCCGCCGATGCCGAGCGTGTCTATGTCCGTCCGCACGTCGGCGAACAACTCGCGGTCTGTCGTCTGAATTTGCCTCAGACGCGCCTCGATGTTGAGCGGCGAGAAACGACGCGGGACGCCGCCGTAGGTGAAACCGGAGAAGGTGTTGATGGGCGAAAACTGGTTGCGCTGTCCGGGAATCAGCGCGCCGTCGAAGAGCGAGTCGAAGAAATATTTTTGCCGGATGGTGACGGAGAGAAATTCGTAAGGCTGGCGCGTGAGCGGCGGCAAATTGCCGAGCGCATCACGCACGACCGCGCCCTTCACTGCAACGGCTTTGGCGTCGCCGGCGATTTTATCGTCTGCGCTTTCGTCGCCGGCAGTTTGCTCATCAGCATCTTTGTCGTTGACCTTTCTGCCGCGCTCCTTCTTGTTCGCAGAGACTGTGCCGGTCACGCTCTCGGTCGAGCGACGTGTGAAGAAGCGATTGGCGACGCCGTACTCGACTTCGTTCGTGTCGGCGATGGTGTCAACACTATCGAAGCGAATGATGCGCTCGAAGTTCGAGATGCCGGAGGTCTTGCGATAAGTGAAGTACGGCTCGATGACATGTCGAAACAAAAAGCTTCCGTCGCCCCGATGAAAGTTGCGCGCAAGCGCGGGCGGTCGCACGTCGAGACTGAACTCGCCGTAGCCGCGCACGATGTTGGTCGGGAGAATGAGGCGCGTCGTCGGGTCAATCGAATTTGAATAGTAAGTTCCGCGCACGCCAGCCATTGCCGTGATGCCCCAGCCGCCGACGCTGAACGGCACGGTGAACATCGGATGAAAGTCGAGTCGCTGGACGACGGACGGCGTGATGATCGGGTTCTGGTTGCCGTCGGCCAGAAACGTCGCGTTGTCTTCGACCGTCTCCTTGCGGCTCACGCCGTCGAGACTGCCCTCGAAGGAAAAGTAGAGCGGTATCTTCTCGAATAACGCGAGCAGGCCGGGACGCTTATCAAGCTCGATGGACGGCAACTGGCGCGTGCGGATGCGGACGGTAGGAATCGAAGTGACCTGCGAGCGCGCGAGAAAGTTGAAACTGTAGTCGCCGAAATTTTTGTTGACGAAAACCTGCGAGCGTTCTTCCGGCGAGATGGCCTGCTGGATGTTGTCGGAAAAGATTTGTCGGAAGGCGAGGTTTGAAGTGATGTTGATGTCGGCGGCGGCGAGAAATCCATTCGGGAAATAATGCACGCCGTCAACGTAGAAACTAGAACCGCCCTGATCCGGGTGCGTGTCGTCCGCCTTGTGTCCGAGAACGCGATCCTCGACGGCGTAAAAACCGAAGTTGAAAAACGAGCGCGAGTTGGCGCGCGTCCGCACGTCCACGCCGAGTCCGAGACCGCGCGACGTGAAAATGTCGTTGCGGAGAGTCACGTCGGCGGAGCGTCCGAGCGTCTGGTAGTAAGCGGTCGAGAGACGAAAACCTTTTTTGCCGGAGCCGCCGAAGGTCGGAGTTAAAAAACCGGAGGCGCGATCTTTCTGCTTAATCGAGATAGAGGCGAAAGGCAGCAGCGCGACGGGCACGCCCTTGACGAGAAAGCTCGGTCTCTTCAGGCGGACGCGATCATTCAAAGTTATCTCGGCGCGCTTCGTCTTGAAACTCCACTTCGGCGTCTGCTCGTCGCAGGCCGTGACTTGCCCGTTGATGATGATGATGCGATTGCCGCCCACCTTCTCGATGTGGTCGGCGGTGAAGTAGATGACCGTGCCGTCCTGCGTCTGGTTGGTGAAGCCGGTTGACTTGTCGAAGAAGCCGAGCTTCGTGCCGTAGTTCCATTCCGCGCGCGCGCCCGTGATGCGTTGAAACTCGCCCTGATCGAAGACGACGTTGCCCTCGGCGATAACTTTATTCGTCGCTTCGTAAACGGTAATCTTGTCGGCCTGAATACGGTAAATGCCAATGCGCGCGTCAACGTTTCCCTCGTACAAAAAGACGTGCGCCTTCTCCGTCCCGCTCACCGTCTGGCGGTCGGCGCGCACTTCAAATTCATCCGTCGCCTGAAGTTCACCCTTGGCGTTTTTGTCGCCGGGCTTCGTTTGTCGTCGCGGGGTGGGAAGCAGCAACGGTTGTTCCTGCGAGAGTGGGTTGACGTTGGGCGTATCGGTAATCGGATTCTCGACTTTGCGCTCGACTTGGTTCGTCTGTTGCTGTTGCGCCGCCGCGCTCTGTACAGACGCGAGCGCGAGGCACATCCCCATCGCGCAACTGATGACGAGCAGCGCGAGACGCGACGATGACGACGCCAAATGCGTTGTGTTGGGAAGGGGGAAATTCACGCGCAAGCTTTCGAGTTGACTGAACCCTTTCGACAGGCAAAACGTCTAGCGCTGCTCGTCGCGAGCACGAAGAGGAGATTAGCAGCGCACGCCGTTTCAAAAACGCGCCGATGCTAACACGCGCCCGCGACACGCGACAAGCAAGCGGACAAAAACAGTGATGAGTGATAGGTGATAAGTGATGAGTTAAAGACAGATTCTTTCTCATCACTCATCACTCATTTGTCTTCCTGCTATGATTCGCCTCGATGAATCGTGAGCCAATGAAGAGACTGCGCCTGATGATCGTGGCGGGCGAGGATTCGGGCGACGCGCACGCGGCCTCGCTCGTCCACGCTTTGCATGAGAGCGCGCCGGACATCGAGTTCGAGTTTTTCGGCTCGACCGGCGAGCGGATGCGCGCGGCGGGCGTCGAGTCCGTGATCCGCGAGGACGATCTGGCGATTACGGGTTTGCTGGAAATTGCGCGCGCGCTGCCACGTTTCGTCAACGCATACCGCACGCTCAAACGCGCCGCAGTCGAACGCAGGCCGGACGCCGTCATCCTCGTGGACTGGCCTGATTTCAACCTCGCGCTCGCGCGCGCGCTGCATCGTCGCGGCTGCAAAATTATTTACTACATCAGCCCGCAACTGTGGGCGTGGCGCGCGCACCGCGTCCGGCAGATACGGCGCGACGTGGACTTATTGCTCGCCATCCTTCCTTTCGAGCCGGCATGGTACGCGGCGCGCGGCGTCGAGGGCGTCGAGTTCGTCGGCCATCCGCTCGCCGGCAGCGTTAGCCCGCGCTACGGGCGCGAGGAATTTTGCGCGCGTCACGATTTAGACTCACAGCGTCCCATCGTCGCGCTCTTGCCCGGCAGCCGCCGCAAGGAACTGCAACGCATTCTGCCCGTCATGCTCGACGCCGCCGCGCGTCTTTCACAGACGACGCACGCGACGGGCGCGCAGTTCGTCCTCGCGCTCGGCTCCAGCCGCTCGCCCGCCGAAGCGGAGCGCATCATCGCTGACGCCGGACTCAATAATTTATCACGTGCAGTTACCTTGCGCGTGACGCAACACGAGACGCACGAGACGCTGGCGGCGGCAGATGCGGCGGCGGTCGCGAGCGGGACGGCGACGCTTGAAGCCGCGCTCATCGGCGTGCCGCTCGTCGTCGTCTATCGGGAATCCGCGCTCAATTGGCACACGCTCGGACGCCTCATCAACGTCGAGCATTTCGGACTCGTCAATCTCATCGCGGGCGAACGGCTCGCGCCCGAACTCATGCAAAACGATTTCACGGGCGAGAGTCTCGCGCGCGAACTCATACTGCTGCTCGAACCTGGGCGCAACGCTGCCGTCCGCGAATCTCTGCGCGTCGCCACCGCACGGCTCGGCGCGGGCGGCGCGTCCGCGCGTGCCGCCGATGCCATCTTGAATTCGATTCGTGCGTGGAAAAATTCGGAGAGTTAAAGGCTGTCGAAGTTGAACGCGCGTCTGTCGAAAGTTAAATGCGCGCGTCCGCTCCGCTTTGTTGGAGGCGGGTGCGCTTCACTTTTTTTCATCGAGACGCGCGGAGAGTTCGCGTATCTGTTTCTTCAGTTGGTCAATCTCCTCGCGCATCCGCGGCAGGCGACCGAAGTGCGCGTTGAGCCGCTTGTACTCGTCGAGCGGTCTGACCGGGATGCCCCACATGACCGTGCCCGCGCGCACGATCTTGCCCGGCAAAATCCCCGCCTTCGAGCCGATGACCGCGCCGCGCTCGACGTGCGCGTGATCGCCGAACCCGACCTGCCCGCCGATCACCGCGTCGTCTTCAATCACCGTGCTGCCGGAAACTCCCGTCTGCGCGGCGATTACCACGCGCTCGCCGATTCGCACGTTGTGCGCTACCTGCACGAGATTATCAAGCTTCGTCCCGCGACCGATGCGCGTCTCGCCGAGCGCGCCGCGATCAACGCAACTATGCGCGCCGATCTCCACATCGTCCTCGATGACGACCGTGCCGACCTGCGGAAACTTGCGATACGCGCCTTGTTCGTCACGCACGTAACCGAACCCGTCCGCGCCGACCGCGACCCCCGCGTGCAACACGACGCGCTCGCCCAGAGTGACGCCGTCATACAAAACCACATTTGGATGCAGCACGCAGTCGCGCCCGACCGTCACGTCGTCGCCGATGATGACGCCCGCATGAATCTGCGCTCCCGCCCCGATGCGCGCGCCGACGCCGACGCACACGCCCGCGCCGAGATAGACGCCCTCGCCAAGCTCCGCGCTCGCCGCGATGTTCGCCGAAGGGTGAATCAAGCCGCCGAAACGCTTCGCCGGATGCAGCGCCTCCGCGATCAACGCGAACGCCAGCTTCGGACGCGCCGCCTCAATCACGCACGACGAAGAAGAAGACGACGCGCGCTCAAACTTCGCGCCCTCCGGCACGATCACGCACGATGCCTTGCTCGCGCGCGCCTCGTCAAAAAACTTTTCGCTTTCCACAAATGCGATGTCACCCTCGCCCGCAGCCTCGATGCTCGCCACGCGATTGATGCGCGTCATCTCTTCGCCCGCCACCACGCGCCCGCCAACAAGCGCGGCCAGTTCACGGACAGTTTTTCCTTCAGTCGTTTTCATAAGTCTCAAAGTTTCCCTTCTCTCGCCGGCTGGCGCGTGCGAAACCGCGACGCGATTGACGGATAAAGTCGGCGAGATGCGTCGTGTGTTCATCTCCCAATTTCTCTATCTCGACGAGCGCATCGGCGAGCGGCAAAGCTTGACGAAAGAGAATCTCATAGGCGCGCTTCAGAGCGCGGCGCGCGTCCGTCGTAAAACCGGCGCGACGCAGTCCGACCGCGTTGAGGCCACGCACGCGCGGAGGGTTGCCGTCCGTCGTGAAAAACGGCAGCACGTCCTGCACGATCTTCGACTTGCCGCCGACCATCGCGTAGCGACCGATGCGGACGAATTGATGACAGCCGACGTTCGACGACAGAAAGGCGTGATCCTCAACCGAGATGTGCCCGGCGAGCGCGGCGCCGTTGGCGAAGATGTTGTCGTCGCCGACCTCGCAGTTGTGCGCGACGTGGACGCCGACCATCAGGAAATTGCGCGAGCCGACGCGCGTCGCCTCTCCCTCGCCGCTCGCGCGATGAACGGTCACGTACTCGCGTATCAGATTGTCGTCGCCAATGATGAGCGCGCTTCTCTCATTCTTAAACTTCGTGTCCTGCGGTTCGCCGCCGAGCGTCGCGTGTTCAAAGACGCGGTTACGCCGTCCCAGACTCGTGAAACGTTTGATGACGGCGTGCGCGCCGATCTCGCATCCCGCGCCGATGTTGGCCTCTTCTTCGATGACGGCGTAGGGGCCGACGCGCACGTCCGCAGCAATCGAGGCGCGCCGATTGATGATGGCTGTCGGGTGTGCTTCCATAAAATTTCGACGCGGGATGGTACATCGAAAAGGTCTGCGACGTGAATCGCACGCGCTTGATAAAGCAATTTCTCAACCGCAGCGGCGAACTTCAAACGTCCCGGCGGCAACTAATGGGTCACGATTTACGCGGCGCATGTCTTGTCTTTACAGGCAGATACCTTTATTATGTCGCGTGTAAGAAGAGCCTGCCGATGCCTGACAACAAGGTGACAGCAGGCTTTCACGTTACAGGCAATCATTTATGTTCAACCGCCGGGGCGCACTTTAATCAGGCGCGTTATTTTCCTCCCGGCGAAGGAGAAAGAGTCTTGTTCAGCGATCAATTCCGCCGTGGCGAAACGGAGAAGCAGAGATTCAGCGGAGTCAAAACCTCCCAATTAATCTCGAATCTTTCGGACGTGGCGTGGAAAGCTTTTCAGTCGGTCAATCAACGCCTGCCCGAAGGCGAGGCCATTCGCCCGACGTGGGCGCCGGGGCCGCTCCTGAAATCTTACGACCGCACCTCGCCGCCGCTCGGTTTCCCGCGCGAGACTGACAGCTTGTGCCCGCGCTGCGTCAAGGAAGTCCGCGATGCCGTCATCACCGGCAAGGCGACGCTTGAGAGTTTGATGCACCAGCATCCGGGCGAAATCAAGGCGCAGATTTTTGAGGAAGACGGGCAGGTCTTCATGCAGAAGACGTGTCCGAAGCACGGCGAGTTCAAGGATTTGATGGCGACGGACGCGCGCTTTCTCGAACGCATCGAATCGCTTTTTTACGGGCGCGATTTTCGCACCGCCGAAGACAAACACGTCCATCATCACGGCACATCCGACATCAAGTTCGGGCGCGGCGCAGTCTTGACGGTTGACCTGACGAACCGCTGCAACATGATGTGCAACCCGTGCTTCATGGACGCCAATCAAGTCGGCTACGTGCATGAGCCGACTTACGAAGACACGCGCGCCATTCTCGACCGCGCCATCTCTTTCAAACCGAAGCGACAGATTATCATTCTCTTCTCCGGCGGCGAGCCGACGCTTTCGCCTTACTTCCTCGAAGCCGTCGCTTACGCTAAAAAAGTCGGTTTCTATCGCATTCTCGCCGCCACGAACGGCATTCGCTACGCCGAAGACATCGAGTTCTGCAAGGCCGCGAAAGCCGCCGGACAGCACGGCGTCTATCTACAATTCGACGGCGTCAGCGAAGAGAAGAACAGCCATCGCGGCGTCGGCAATCTATTTGATGTGAAGTTGCGCGCGATTGAAAATCTTGCTTCAGTCGGGATTAAGGTCACGCTCGTCACGACCATCGTCAACACCATCAACAACGACGCCATCGGCAAGATCGTCGAGTTCGCGGCGAAGAATATTGACAAGGTACAGACCATCGCCTTCCAGCCCGTCTCCTTCACGGGACGCGACGAGGACGTGTCCGACGACATCCGCCACAAGCAGCGTTACACGCTGGCAGGCATGGCTTCCGACCTCGAAACGCAACTTGGCGGACGCCTGCGCGCGCTCAACGATTGGTTCCCGCTTTCTTCTTATTCGGCCTTCACATCCGTGATGGACATGCTGCAAGGCGCGGACGCGCCGTGGGGCTGGTCTTCGTGTAACTGCCACCCGAACTGCGGCATCTTCACGCTGATGATCGTCAACAAAGAGACGGGCGAGTTCAAGTCGCTTTTTGACTTTTTCGACTACGAGCAGTTTATGAAGGACGTGGCCGTCATCACCGACACGGCGCGCGGCAAGAAACTTTCCTACGCGCAACTCGGCATGGCGATCATGCGTAACTTCGACGCGACGCGCGCCCCCGAAGGCTTCCCCATCTCGCAAATCCTGAATCTCTTCAAGCCGTCTTCGACGAACTCCAATTCGGATCGCAACGACCGCATGAAGACGCAGAGCGCGGCGATGACGGGAGCAACGGACGACGCAAGCGACATCTGGCGCGTCCTCTGCGTCGAGGGCATGTGGTTTCAGGATTTGTTCAACTACGACTTCCGCCGCACGGAAATGTGCGTCATTCCCTACGGCACGCAGGAAGGCGAGATTTCCTTCTGCGCCTACAACACGGGCGTCGGCTGGCGGCAGATCATCGAAGAGATGCACAAGACCGCGTCGCTCGCCGAGTGGTATCAGGAGCACGGTCGCCACGCCGTCTATGCCAAAGGCAAGGCCGTGCCCGGCATCTCCACGAAACACACGCTCAGTCTCCCCATCGTGCAGGCCATTCTCGCCGAAGATCGCGGGGAAACTATCAAGCAAGTCTCGCCTTATCTTCTCGAAGAGGAAGAAGTGGCGGTTCAGTAAAGTCTCGAACGATGTCGGGCTTTCACAATGAAAGTCCGACATTGATAGCCAAAAATAAAAATGCGTGGCGCTCAAGAGTGCCACGCATTTTTATTTTACTGAACGCTGCCCGATTATCGTGGCCTCACATAGCCTGCGACAATTCGGAAAACATCAGACGGTGATCTTCAGTGGCGCGGCGGCGCGTTTTTCTCCGATTTCTCATCGCGCGGGCGTTCAGAAGGAATGTGTTCGGCGGCGTGCAGTTCCGCTACTTTGTCACGGATGCGCGTGCCCAACTCTTCGATGATGATTAAGCGACGGCGCGCGGCATCGCCCACATCTTCACGCAGCAGCAACTGGGTTTGGCCGAGCAGCCCGGTCAAAGCATTATTAATGTCGTGGCGCACGTCTAAAGCCAGCGCCGCAATTTCCGTCAAGCGCGTCTCATAGCTGACGAGCGCGCGGCGCATTTCCGCTTCGTCCGCTGCGTCGCCGCTCTTGCTCTGCTGCTCTCTCTCGCTCATCGCTTCGTCCCTTTCCGGCTCGTTTCAAGCACGCCGGATGCGCGGTTGACAATCATTGCGTCCATCCGTAAATTCAACGTTACATAATTATTGGGAGGTCGTCCAATGGTAGGACACCAGATTCTGGATCTGGCTATCGGGGTTCGAGTCCCTGCCTCCCAGTTATATTTATCGTCGGACTAATTTCAGTCCTCGCACGGCAGTCAGGTTGCTCAAACGCACGCACAGAAAGACGGCCCGAAATTGCTCTCCGGCAACTTCGGGCCGCTCGCTTTTTGCGTGACCTGCTGTGCGACCAGTTAGTCGCGATTCACATTCGTCTCCGCGCCGCTCACGTCCAAATCATCGTCGCTGATTCGCTGGCGAGCAGTCTGCGCGGGAGCGGCCACGTTGCCGCGCTCGTCACGCATTTCGCGCGTCAGAAAATAGTTGAGCAGCGTGCGGATAATCGCGATGGCTCCGAGCTTGCCGATTTGATCCCAACTTGGAGAAATCGCCGTCGAGAGAATGTCCGCGCCGAGTTGAAATTCGAGCGCGAGGGCGAGATAACGCGCGAGCGTCAGACGTATCCCGTTGAAGCTTTCGACCTGCGGCGGAAACAGAGCGCGCGCGAATTGATAAGCCGCGCTCAAAATTCCCAGACCGATGATGCACGCGCCGATGGTCTCGACGATCAGCTTCAACCACAGCACGAGATTGGAAATCGTGCTCTCCGCCCCGCCCGCGTGCGGCGGATTGACGAGACCGTTGCCAACCTCCTGCAAGATGAAGATGAACGTCACGACAATCCTCTCTCCACTCTGCGTCAATTCAGCACAGAGCGCGCCGCTCTGTAGCCACCATCATTGTGCGCTGGCTTGAGATGAAGGATGCGCGCCATGATGTTATAGACGTCAATGTTCGCGAACGGCGCGACGACGACGCCATGCTTGAATGCGGCTCCGTGCGCGATGAAGGTCGCACGCATAGAGGCGAGCCGGTTATCGTAGCCGTGCGCGCCGATATTGTGGTCGGGAATTTTGCCTTTCTGCCGGTCTTCCTCGTAACGCTGGCGCGACATCATTCGCCAGCCTTCATCAGCCATGCAGATGACAGGCGCGATTCGCAGGCTATCTCGATAATGAAAGCGCGCGGGGATGTCACGCTTGCGATAACAGCGCGCATGGCCGAACCGCCTGCCTTTCAGCGACCGGTAGATCGTCGTCTCTTCACCCGTCTTCGGGAAGATGTGTGTGACCTGCGCGCCCCAGACGACGCGCGCGGCTTTTTTCACGTCGAAATAGTTGTCCAGCAGCGTGATGTGTGTCGGGTTGACGGTCGCCATGCCGTGATCGGAAACGACGATGATGTTGACCTGCTCGTAGATGCCACGCGCCTTCAGCCCTTCAATCAATCTGCCGACTGCGTCGTCAACTGTAGTGACTGCTTGTGCGACCTCCGGCGAGTCAGGCGAGGCGTCGTGTCCCGCGTGATCCACGTCGCTGAAGTAGAGAGCGATGAATGTGGGTCGCTGCTCCCCGGCCAGATCGAGCCACGAAAGGGCTGCGCCCACACGGTTGATGTTCGGAACCTTTTCGTCGTAGGGCTTCCAGTAAGTCGGTCGCACGCCGCCGATTTCAGTCTCTGTGCCAGGGAAGAAGTAAGCCCCTGCGCGTTGCCCCTGCTTCTCCGCAGTCACCCAGATCGGTTCGCCGCCCCACCAGCGCGCATCTCGCACCGCGTCCTGTTTGCTCATAGAGAATGAAGCGCCGGATGTGGGGTCGTAGATGTCGTTGCCGATGATGCCGTGATGCTGCGGATAGAGGCCGGTGGCGATGGTGTAATGATTCGGGAAGGTCAGCGAAGGGTAGGACGGAGTCATCCACTTCGCCCTCACTCCTCGCTGCGACAATGCAATAAGATTCGGCGGCCTGTACTTGGCGAGATAGTCTGCGCGGAAACCGTCTATGGAGATCAGGATGAGCGTCGGCTTCAGGTTAACGGCATCGTGACGTGAAGCCGCACTGGTCAGTGCGCCTGAGATCAAACAGAGCGCGATGACCATAAGGATTCGTTGCGGAACATCCACCGCCCGGTTTCTGGTTTGTTTCATAAGGTGAGGAAGCATAGCAGAGACCTCTCAGGCATGAAAATCTTACCGTCAAGTCGGTAGTGTGTCAGCTTGGAGGCAAGGTTCAGAGTTCAACCTTTGGGTTGCGCCGCCTGAAGGCCACAACCTAAAGGTTGAACTCTCAACTGACCCACCGCCGTCAAGTCTCATCTCAGCGTGATGAAGATGAGCTTCATAAAAGTCTCTCACGCCGCACAACTTCAGAGGCGCGTGCGACCTCCTGCGCCTTCCACGTTTACTTGCGCGCCTGCACGGTCACGAAGACGCTCTGCCCGCGACGATTGACGAGCAGCAGTAGCGGACGCTCGCCCGCCGCCTTGATCGCGCCGCGCATGTCCTCAACCGTGCGGACGGCTTCGCGGTTCGCCTGCTCGATGACATCGCCCTGCCGCAAGCCCGCCTCTTCCGCCGCCGACGCGGGCGCGACGCTCGTGATGACGAGTCCCTGCGCGGTCTCCGGCAGTCCGAGACGCGCGGCAAGGTCGGGCGTGAGCGGCTCAAGGCCGAGACCAAGCTTGCCTGTGTCCGCTTCCCCGTTGCCGTTCGCATCTTGCTCGTCGCTCTTCGCGCCTTTGCTGACGAGTTCGCCAATCTTCGCTTTGATCTGCTGCTCGTGTCCATCGCGCGCGATGGTGAGCGTGACTTCCGTGCCCGGCTCCGTCCCCGCGATTTGATTACGCAAGACGTTCGGCTCGTTGACGGCGTTGCCGTTGACGGCTGTAATCACGTCGCCCTGCTTGATGCCCGCGTCCGCCGCCGCGCTTCCCGCCTGCACGGAACTAACGATCACGCCGCGCGATTCTTTCTGCCCGATGCTCGCGGCGATGTCCGCCGTCACAGCCTGCACGACGACGCCCAACTGCCCGCGCCGCACTTTGCCTTTGTTGATTAACTGCTCGCTCACCGTGCGCGCCATGTTGGAAGGAATGGCGAAGCCGATGCCGATGTTGCCGCCCGACGTGCTCAAGATTTGCGAGTTGATGCCGACGAGTTCGCCGTTCGTGTTGACGAGCGCGCCGCCGGAATTGCCTTGATTGATGGGCGCGTCGGTCTGTAAGAAATCCTCGAAGCTGCCGTCGCTCAAACCGCTCTGTCTTCCCTTCGCGGAGATGATGCCCATCGTCACCGTCTGCCCGACGTTCAGAGGGTTGCCGACCGCCAGCACGATGTCGCCGACGCGCACCTTGTCCGAGTCGCCGAGCGTCAGCACGGGCAAATTACCAGCATCAACTTTCAAAACCGCCAGATCGCTCAACTGGTCTGAGCCGATGACTTTGGCATCGAGGATGCGCTTGTCCGTCAACTCGACTTTGATTTCTTCTGCGCCGTCAACGACGTGATGGTTCGTCAGAATAAAACCGTCAGGACTGATGACGACGCCGGAGCCGAGTCCGCGCTGCACTTGCGGGCGCGGCTGTGCCTGTGGCTGCGCGCCTTCGCCGAAGAAATCGCGAAAGGAAGGATCGTCCGCGAACGGATGCTGCTGTGGGGCGCGCACGACGCGCTCCGAGCGAATCGTGACGACGGCGGGCGCGACACGTCCCACCACGTCGGCGTAAGAATTATGCTCGACCGAAGGCTCCGCCGCCGCGCTGGCGGCAGACGACGGCGCGGCGGGAGTTGCCAGTTTGAACGCCTCTTGATTCTTGCACGCCGCCGTCAGGGCGAGCGCGGCGAAGAGCAAGAGGATGATTGTTCGACGATTGTTTCGCATCAGAGTTGACCTCTCGAATGAAGATGAAAGGCGCAGCCGTTCAATGAAACGGGCTGCCCTTTTTTATAATGGCGCTGCAACTCACGTCTGATGCTTTCACAGTCCGTTTCGTCACGAACATTTTCCCGACGTTGGATAAAAAATTTGGATGAGGAAAAACTTTAGCAGGTGATTTCAAAGGTTGCAAAAGACGCACGACGGTCGGCGAATCTTAAGCGGTGAGGTAGCAATTGACGGCGACGGCTTTCGCTCACACGAGACGCCGCGCGGCTTTATTTTCCGCTGTGCAGCAAGCGCACATCTGCTTCACGCGCGTGAGGCGGCGCACGCAGAGGGCAGCATCAGTCCGGCTTTGCACAGAATCGAGGCGTAGTTGCGTTGAAACTCTTCCGCGTGCTGCCGGTGCTCGCGCACCCAGCTTGAGACAACTGTCCGCACTTCACGCTCGGAAGGCTCCGGCGCGCGCAAGCCTCTCTTTTCTTCTGCGACGGCGGCGGCGCACGCGGCAGACTGCGTTCTCTGTCCGTGTTTGACGATGCGTATTGGTCGGGTCTGTTTCATCATTTTTTCCTCCACTATTCACTAACGCGCAAACGATTGAGAAAAGGGATCACGCGGGCGGCAGCGCGCAGACTTTTTTTGGCGCATGAAAAAAGCGTGATCCTTCCCGCGTCGCTTTTGCGCGTGTAGAGGTTGAGGAACGATGATTTATTCATCCATGCATTCAGTGAAAGAGGAGAAAGTAAGGATGTCCACGCAAACATTGGAATTTAAGGAAGAGGCGGGAAAAGCCTTGAATAATCTGCACGGCGCGCGGCCAGAAGACTCGCACACCGTCGCGCCAACGGAGACGCCGGAGGCCGCGTTGATGAAATTGACGATGGGCAGCCTCGTCTCGCAGGCGATTTACGTCGCGGCCAAACTCGGCATCGCCGATCTGCTCGCCGACGGCGCGAAGAACACGGACGAGTTGGCGGAAGCGTCGGGCGCGCACGCCCCGTCGCTCTACAGAATTTTGCGCGCTCTCGCTTCCGTCGGCGTGTTCGCGGAGCGCGCGGACGGCAGCTTCGAGTTGACCTCTGTCGCAGCGCCGCTGCGGACAGACGCGCCGAATTCTCTGCGCGACGCCGCCATCTTCATGGGCGAAGAGTGGCACTGGCGCGTCTGGGGTCATACGCTTGAGAGCGTGTTGACGGGCGAGCCTTCCTGGAAGCGCGCGCTCGGCGCGGATGTCTTTCCCTATCTCGCGGCGAACCCGGAGCCGGCGGCCATCTTTGATCGCGCGATGACGAGCATGTCGCGCATGTCGGCGCAGGCGGTGGTCGAGGCTTATGATTTTTCAGGCATCGAAACGCTCGTTGACGTGGCCGGCGGTCAGGGCAGGCTGCTCGGCGAAGTGATGCGGGCCAACGATGGGATGCGCGGCGTGCTCTTCGATCTGCCGCACGTCATTGAACGCGCGCGCGGCGAGGGCGTCGAACTTGAAGAGGTGGCGGACAGAGTGGAACTCGTCGCCGGAGACTTTTTCGCGGCGGCGCACGAAGGCGCGGATGCTTACATGTTGAAGCACATCATCCACGACTGGGACGACACGCGCGCGCTCTTGATTTTGCAGAACATCCGCCGCGCGATGAAAGATGGCGGGCGCGTGCTGCTCGTCGAGATGGTCATCGCCGACGGCAACGAGCCGCATCCCGGAAAGATTCTCGACATCGAGATGCTCGTCTCGCCCGGCGGCAAAGAGCGCACGGAAGCCGAGTATCGCGAATTGTTCGAGCGCGCGGGACTCAGACTCGCGCGCGTTGTCCCGACACGCTCGCCTTACAGCGTGATTGAAGCCGTCAGCAAGTAGCGGTATCGGCGATGCGGATCACACCTGCGGAACTCACTCTAAAAAAAAGTCGAGCAGGTGTGATCCCTCGCGAGCGAGTTTTGCGCGTTGATGAATGAAGAGTTAAACGGGATGCCGGCGCAGGTCAGGCCGGCGTGAAGGAGATTCAAATGTTTTTATTGCTTCCAATCATCATCGCCATCGCGCTCGCGGCGGGAACTTATCTGCTCGCGCTCGTCTCCGAAGGCTTCGCCAACGAACTGTCGCGCGTCATCGAAGCGGCGTTCGATTTCGTCGAGTACAGGGCGGCGCTCAGGCACGCGCGCAAGGTTTCGTACACGTCGCGCGAGGCGCACGGCAGCAGCATCTACGACTCTCTGCATACGCGCGCGGCTTGATTCAGTAGTCGGGTTTGTTCAGGAATTGAGAGTATCCGCCAACGGCGGCGCGGCTTCGGCGCGCGAGATGGTTGCGTCTCGCGCGCCGTTGTTGTGGCGGTCGGCGCGGCGCAGCAATTCATCGAAGCGCGGGTCGGAGCGCACTTTGTTGAGGCGCGGGTCAACGCGGACGTATGAAAGGCCGACGGCGTTTTCGCGCCCGGCAATGTCGAGCCAGCGAAAAGCCTCGTCGCCATCTTCGAGCAACGAAAAGATCACGGCGATCTCATACGCCGTCACCCATTGCTCATGGCGGCGCGAGATTAACTCGTCGAGCAGTGCGCGCGACTCAGCCGTGCGACCGCAGGAGGCAAGGACATGCGCGTGCTTGGTGCGCGTGGTGGGCGTGTCTCCGGCAAAGGCGCGCTCGCGCTCGAACACGGTGAGCGCTTCGTTGCACATCCCCTTCATCTCATAAGCCCAGCGAAGAATGATGTGAGTTGACAGCGAGCCGGGGTCAATTTCCAGAGCATTGCGGCACTGCTCGATGACATCGTCAAAGCGTCCGGCGAAAAAGAGCACGCTGGCGAGCGCGTTGGCGACGGCGGGCGAGCGCGGCGCGATTTCCTGCGCGCGCTTGATCTCGGCGAAGGCTTCATCGTGTCGCCCCATCGCGGAGAGATTGAGCGAGTGCCAGCGACGCGCGACTTGATTGCCGGGATTGAGTTCGATGGCGCGGCGAAACTCGCGCTCCGCGCCCATCGAGTCGTGATCCGCGTGGAGTTTGACGAAGCCGTAAGAAGCGTGCGCTTCGGCCAGACGCTCGTCAGCCTCGACGGCGCGGCGCGCAATTTGTCCGGCGCGCGTCCAGGCGTCAGGCGGCGGCGGCTCGACGTACCAGTTGAGCAGCGAATAGCAGTCGGCCAACTCGGCGAGCGCGAGCGCGAATTGCGGGTCGAGTTCGACGGCGCGCTCCAGTCTTTCGATGCCCTGCCATAATCCGTCCGCCGTGCGCCTCGTCGCGAAATAGCGTCCGGCCACGTAGAGTTGATAAGCCTCTTCGTTCTCCGTCGGCTTCGACGCATCCACTTCGCGCGAAGGCGTCGCGCTCGCCGCGTCGTTATCCTGTGCCGGCGGCGCATCTTGCGAAGCTCGCGCGCCCGCGCGTTGTTCCGGCTCGGTCTTCACCACACCCTCGACGGTCGTGGCGAGTTGCGCCGCCTGTGATGCGCGCGCGCGCCGCCCGACGAGTGGATTCAGCGTGCGCCTGAGCGTCTCGACGAAACGCGGCTCGTCGCGCAAGGCGTCAAACTGCGGCTCGACGCCGAGCCAGACGAGCCAGCCGTCACCGATAGCGTGCGCTTCTTCGAGCAGCGCGAGCGCGCGCTCGCGTTCGCCGAGATGCAGATAGACGAGCGAGAGATGATAGGGCGAGACGTAGCGCGTCGCCGCCATCTCGCGGAGTTGTTCGAGGATGCGATGCGCGTCTTCCGCGCGTCCACCCGCCGCGTATGATGCCGCGAGCGCGGAGAGAAAGAACTGGCTGCCGGGTGAAATCTCGACAGCCTTCTGCGCCGCCGCGATTGATTCGACGTGTTCCCCGATGTGTCTGAGCATCCACGCCTGCGTGATGTATCCGTAGGCGAAGCCCGGCGCGGAGTTGAGCAATGAGCGGTATGTGATGCGCGCCTCGTCGTAGCGTCGCGCCATGTAATAGCCCCAGCCGAGCGATTGCAAAACACTCGGCGTGAGCGGGTCAAGATCGCGCGCGCGCCGCATTTCCATCACGGCATCATCAAAGCGCCCCTCCATCAAAAGATGAAAGCCGTACCATTGATGCCCCGTCGCGTAGTTGGGATTGAGGTCAATCGCGCGACGGTGTTGACGAAGCGCCGAGCCCCAGTCGAAGTCGTGCGTGATGATGGCGAAGCCGAGCGCGCTGTAAGCTTCGGCGAGTGCGGGATCGAGCGCGACGGCCTTCGATGCCGCTTCCTTCGCCGAGGCGGAGCATTCATCGAAAGGCATCACGCCATAAACGCCGACCCAGTTGTAATAGTCCGCGATGCCCGCATAAGCCAGCGCGTATTCGGGATCGAGCGCGATGGCTTGATGGTAGCAAAAGAGCGCGCGCGCAAAACCGTCTTCGGTGAAAGTGTTCCAGTGATAACGACCGCGCAAGTAAGCCTCGTAAGCTTCGGCGTTGTCCGTGCCGCGCTTCTGTAGCTGACGCTCTTCGTCGCCCGTGAGATGCGGGACGAGGGCGTGCGCGACCTGCTCGGAGATCGAGTCTTCGAGTTGGAGCACGTCGCCGTCTTTCTCGTCGAACCTGCCGCCCCAACGTGTCGCGCCTTCCCTGACGCTCAAAAGTTGCGCCGAGACGCGAATCGCATCGCCCACGCGACGAATCGTGCCGGCAACAACGTAGTCAACGCCGAGTTCACGACCGGCGGCGAGCGGGTCGGTGTCGGCGTAACTCAGGACGCTGCTCGTCGGACGCACGACGAAGCGGCGCAGCACGCTCAGGCGACCGATGAGCGCGTCCGCGAGTCCGACGCCGAGATAGTCGTCGCCCGTCTCGCCGGAGCGCGGCGGGTCGAGCGATTTAAGCGGCAGCACGGCGAGCGACTTTTCTCCCGTCGTCGCTTCGGGCGCGGGCGTCTGCGGCGGATCGTAATTCGCGACGGGAGCATAAGCCGGCGCGTTGACGGGATGGCCTTCGAGGTAGCGCGTGATGTCGTCGCGCAACTCGTCCGCCGATTGATAACGCTGCTCAGGCTCTTTCATCAACGCCTTCATTACGATGCGGTCGAGGTCGCCCGTTAATTCGCGTCGCAGCGATTCGGCGGTCGCGCCGCGACTCCAGTACAAATAGCTGAACGTCGTGTGATCGCCGGTCGGAGCCGACGCAGGAAGCAGGTCTTCGGGGCTGGTGATGCGAAAGCTCGGATGCGGCGGCGCTTCTTCGCAAATGACGCGCGCGATTTCGTGCGGCGCGCGATTGCGGACGCGATACGGGCGATGCCCGGTCAGCAGTTCGTAGAGCAACACGCCTAAAGAATACACGTCGGTCGCGGGCATCACGGGCAGCCCCTGCACCTGTTCGGGCGCGGCGTATTCGGGTGTCATCAGACGCATGGCGGTCGCCGTCGGGTCGGCGGTGATGTCCGCAACGAGTTCCGGGTTGAGAACTTTAGCGATGCCGAAGTCCAGAAGTTTCGGCGCGCCGTCGGGCGTCACGAGAATGTTCGACGGCTTGATGTCGCGATGAATGACGAAGTTGCGATGCGCGTAATGAACCGCGTCGCAGACTTGGCGGAACAGACGCAGACGCTCGCGAATCGTCAGCTTGCGCTCGTCGCAGAAGCGATAGACGGGAAGCCCCTCGATGTACTCCATGACGAAGTAGGGCAAGCCGTCGTCGGTCGTCCCGCCGTCGAGAAGTTTGGCGATGTGCGAGTGATCGAGCGAAGCGAGTATCTGCCGCTCGTTGCGAAAGCGTCTGAGGATAAAGTCCGTATCCATCCCGCGCTTGATGAGCTTGACGGCGACGCGATGACGAAACTCGCTGTCGGCGCGCACGGCCTCGTAAACCGCGCCCATCCCGCCGCGACCGATTTCGCGCACGATGCGGTACTGCCCCAGCCGCCGCCCGATGGATGGGTCTGCATAATCTTCCGAGATGTTTGTTTCGTCCGACGCCTGCCACTCGGCGGAGGCGCGCAGTCCACCCGTCAGGAAGGCCGGAGCTTCGATGAAGTCGCCCGCCTCGTCGTGCTGCGCGATGAGCCCCTCGACCTGCACGCGCAACTCTTCATCTCCCGCGCACGACTCGTTGACGTACTTCACACGCTCGCCCGCCGGCAGGTCGAGCGCCGTCTGAAACACTTCCTCGATTTGCTTCCAACGTTCGGGGGACATAATAATTCAGGTGATGAGTGATAAGCGATGAGTGATAAGAGAAAGCAAGCGGTTCTTTCTTATCATTCATCACTTATCACTCATCACTGCTTTTGCACCTGTCCGAAGAGCCACGCCTTTGCCATGCGCCACTGGCGTTTGACGGTCGGCGCGCTGACACCTAAGACTTCCGCCGTCTCTTCGACGGAGAGTCCGCCGAAGAAACGCAGTTCGACGACGCGGCTCTTTTGCGGGTCGAGTTCGGCGAGACGCGCGAGCGCATCATCGAGCGCGATGAGATCGGCGGCGCGCTCGCCCGACACGTCTATGTTTTCATCGAGCGAGAGTTTCTGAAATTCGCCGCCGCGCTTTTCCGCCTGTTGCCCGCGCGCGTGGTCAACGAGGATGCGCCGCATCATCTGCGCGGCGACGCCGAAAAAATGCGCGCGGTTCTGCCACTCGACCTGCGTCTGGTCAATCATCCGCATGTAGGCTTCGTGGACGAGCGCGGTCGGTTGCAGCGTGTGGCCTTGCCGCTCGCGCCGCAGATAGCTCGCCGCGAGCCGGCGCAACTCCGCATAGACGAGCGGCAGCAAATCGTCGAGGACTGCGCCGTCGCCGTCCGTCAGACGAATGAGCAAACTCGTCACTTCATGTGGAGAGGATGTCGTCACAAGGAGGAACTTCCGAAAACAAAACTTTGATAAATGTCGCGCGCTGATTGACGAGCGCATTATAGACGACCAGCGGCGTTAATTTCAAAACACTCCTGAACGGAAATTTTCACCGCCCGTCATTTACTCGTCGTGATGGTGATGCTCCATCATCGGCTGCGCGCCCTGCGGCGGCTCCGCGATGCCGGCGTTGATTCTTCTCTGCACTTCGTCGTACATCTCCGGCGGCAACACGCGCACGAGCGTCATCATGCCCATCATCGCCGCCGTCCAGCCAGCCGGTAAACCATAAGTTTCCGGCTTCGCGACTTCTGTGTCCATGACCATGATCATGTCCTGCGGGTAGCCGGGCACACGCCCCCTGCTCGCATCGCTGCCGAGCGTGCTCTGCTGTCCGGGTTGCACCTCCGTGCCCTTGCCCTGATCCACGCTTTGATGATTGTGCCCGGCGGGATGTTGCTGTTGCTGCTGGCTCGGCCCGACGAGGTTGGAAGTGTTCTTCTCCGTCTCCAGCGTGTCGCCCGTCCCGCGACCGAAACCCGGAGCCATGTCTTCGGAGAGCGCGTGACCCTGCCGCACGATGCCCATGCCTTCCTGCATTCCCTTGCCCGTCTGCGCGCCGTGTCCCGCGTGCGCCATCGGCCCGACCATCGAGACCATCTGATTCATCATGTGATGCGGCAGGTGGCAATGCAGCATCCAGTCGCCGGGACGCACGGCGTCGAACTCGATGTCGCGCGCCTGTGCGACGCCGACGAGCACCGTATTCCCCGGATACCACGCCGACTCTTGAATGCGCCCCCCCTCCGTTCCGGTGACGTAAAATTGCTGTCCGTGCAGGTGCATCGGGTGATGATCCATGCCGAGATTGACGAAGCGGATGCGGACGCGCTCGCCCTGCCGGACGATGAGCGGCGTCGTCGCGGGGCCGGCCTTGCCGTTCATCGTCAGCCAGTTGAACTCCATCGCCAGAGAGTTCGGCACAGGGTTGTTCGGCAACAGCGCCCACTCCTGCAAAATGATGCCGAAGTCTTTATCCACGCGCGGCGTCTGCGCCCCTTTTGGGTGGACGATGAAAAAGCCGACCATGCCCATCATCTCCTGCATCGCCATGTGCGAGTGATAAAAGAAAGTTCCGTTTTGATGAAGCGTGAACTCGTATGTGAACATCCCGCCCGGCTCGACGAGCGGCTGATTGATAAAGGGCACGCCGTCCATCTCCGGCGGAACTTCGAGTCCGTGCCAGTGCATTGTCGTGGCTTCGGGCAGCTTGTTGTGAAAGATGAATCGCACGCGGTCGCCTTCATTCACTTCAATCGTCGGCCCCGGCACGCTGCCGTTGTAGCCCCAGCCGTACATTTCCTTGCCCGGCAAAAGCTCTGTCTTGACGACTTCGGCGGTCAGTTGAAAAACCTTCACGCCGCCTTCGAGCGTCCACGGCAGCTTCGGCACGTCCGGCGTCTGCACGAGCGCGCGCCCCTCTGCATCCGTCGGTTTCTGGTCGGCCTTCGACATTATTTGATGTTGATGCTGCGGCGACGGCGTCGTCTCCGGCATTGGCATCTTCATCGTGTGACCCTCGTGCTGCGCGGATGCGACGCCAACGCGCGCTCCAGTCGCCAGCACGCCGGCTGCGCCGAGCATTGATGAACGTCTGAGAAAATTGCGTCTGCTGTTATTCATTTCTAACTCCTCTACTGCTGTGTAAAAACCCTGACCATTGAAAGGTGACGAATCAACCTCGTCGAAACTTCCGCGACGACTTGAAGCGACTCAACGATTGTCCGAGTCGCCCGTCGCTTCATTCGCCGACCTGAGCTTGAAGCCTTCCGTGCCCGACGATGCGCCCATGCGTTCGAGGCCGCCGCCCATCAGCATGAAGCCGCGCAAAGCCAACGCGCTCCGTCGTAAGTTTGACAGCGCGCGCGCGTACTCCACTTCGACTTGAAAGAGAGTGCGTTGCGCGATCAGCACCTGCGGGTAACTGGCCGCCATCTGGCGGAAGTTCGAGAGATACATCTCATAAGCCGTGCGCGCGCGCGGGACGATCTGCGTGCGATAACGCTCGGCCATTTGCTGCGCGTTGCGATATTCGCGAAAGCCCAAACCGAGCCGCGCGCGCAACACGAGTTGCAGTCTTTCGACTTCCTTTTCAGAGATGGCAAGCTCGGCTTCGGCTGCCGCAATGCCTCCCTGATTGCGATTGAAGACGGGCACGCTGACGCCGACTTCGATGCGTCCCTCCGTTCCTTTTTTTCGACGATCCTGCTCAAGCAGTTCGTTGTTGTAAGCGACGCCGCCGCGCACGAAGAGGTCTGGAATCGGCTCGGCGCGCGCGCGCACGAGCACCGCCCGCGCGCGTTCGACGCTCGCCTGCGCCGACTTCACTTCGGGACTGTCGCGCAAGAGCGTCGTGAGCAAAGCGCCTTCGTCAAGCGCGTCGCCCGCCTCTTCGAGATTGCCCGCGAGTCTCGTCATCTTCAATTCAGGGTTGTTGACCATCACCGCCAACTCGCGCCAGACCGCTTCCCTGTCGTTTTGCGCGCGCAGCACATCAATCTCGGCGCGCTGCGCTTCAATCTCGATTTCGAGCTGGTCGGGACGGTCGGCCTGCCCGACGTTGGCGAGTTCCTTCGTGATGCCGACGGCCTCATTCGAGAGCCGCGCTAAATCCGTCCGCAGTTCGACGAGACGTTGCGCGCCGAGCGCGTCGTAATACAAAACGCGGACGGAGTTGAGCACGCGCTGCCGCTGCGCTGCGGCGTTAACTTCCGCCACATCTTTTTCTCGCGCGAAGATGCGGCGACTCTTGCCGAGCTTGCCGCCGAGCGGAATCATCTGCTCGACGAAGACGCCGTGCTCGCTCGTCTGGCCGGGCGCGCGGAAGACGAGTTCTTCGCCCGCGTAACCGATGACCGGGTTCGGAAACTGTCCCGCCTGACGACCGCGCCCCTCCGCCGAGCGAATGGCCGCCTCGGCCTGCGCGAGCGTCGGATTTTTCTCCAGCGCCATCCGCTCGAAATCTTCGAGGCTCATCACCGTGCCGGTCGCCTCTCCTTGCGGACTTTTTTCCGCGTCCGGCATTTTCATCATTTCATGCCCTTCGTGTTGCGCCAGCACAGGCACACGCGCGCCGGCGAGCAAGGCGATTAACAACAACAACGCGCACAGACACGCGCGCGGCTTAATCTTCAAGAGATTCGACTGACTCATAAATCAACTCCCGTTTGAAACAAAGAAGTGCAGGCTCGTTGAAAGACACGCCCCCGACGAGTGACGATCTTTGGATTGAAATTAAATTTGAGAGAAAAGAAGTGCGCGCTTCAGTCTTTACGGACAGACTGAAACACGTTCAGGCGTGAATGCTAAATGAGGAAACTATGCGTGAGTAAAAACTTCTGCTGAACAGAGACGGGCGGCGACTTCCAGAACGGCGCGCGCGACGAAAAGGAAGCGACTTCCGGCAGCATACACGTCTTCACGTCGCGCGGCGCGGCTGAAACCTCCGCATCGCGGCGCAGTTGATTCGACGCGCCCACGAACGCGCTCGCAACCGGCGCGGTCTGCCCGCCGCAGACGCAATGCGCGCAAGCCTCCGGGCGTTGAATGACAACTTGAAGGTCAACCGATTCACGCGCCTGCGTCTCGATGCTGCCCGTCGCAACGGCTGCCGCCGCGTGCGATTGATGCCCGGAATGTTCCATGCCTGCGGAGCAATGCTCTTCTGCCGTGTTAGCGTCGCTCGCTGCCGCGCGCATGTCTCCTCCCGCGACGCCCGACATCGAGCACCCTTGATGCGGGCACAGCGCGGCGGCGAAGACATGGCTCCACCCGCCCGCTAACAGCGATAGTGCGAAGATAAGCTTGAGAGACTTTTTGCTCACGATTGCAGCAAGTTCAATTATGCATTAAATCATTGAAAATGTTGGTAGCGGGGGCGTGACTTGAACACGCGACCTCGGGGTTATGAATCCCGCGCTCTAACCGGCTGAGCTACCCCGCCACAGGCTGAATTGAAGTAGTGATTATAGGGATGAAGGTTGAAAGGTCAAGCAGGGTCACACCCGCGCCTGGCTCTGATTTGCGCGGTAGGTACGGGGCGGTTATCATCACGTTCGTTTTAATCCTGACCTAAGAAAGCATGGTGGACTGATGGCGAATCTCATACATCGTCCGAGACGGCTCAGGCGGCGCGAGGGTTTGCGTGCGATGGTGCGCGAGTCGCGTCTCGTGCGCGAGAATCTCGTGCTTCCTCTGTTCGCGTGCGCGGGCGAAGGGGTGCGACGCGAAGTGCCGTCCATGCCGAATGTTTTTAATCTCTCGGTGGACGAGCTGGCGCGCGAGGCGGCGGGCGCATTTGACGCGGGAGTCCCGGCGGTCATTTTGTTCGGGCTGCCGGAGTCGAAGGACGAGACGGGGACGGGCGCATATGCGCGCGACGGCATCGTGCAGCGTGCGATTCGCGCCGTGAAAATTGCCTCGCCGGAGTTGGTCATCATCGCCGATACGTGCCTGTGCGAATACACTTCGCACGGTCATTGCGGAGTCATACGCGGGGGCGAGGTCTTGAACGACGAGTCTCTGGAACTGCTGGCGCGCACCGCCGTCAGTCAGGCCGAGGCGGGAGCCGACATCGTCGCGCCCTCCGCAATGATGGACGGGCAGGTGGGCGCGATTCGCGAGGCGCTCGATGATGCGGGATTCGAGCACATCGCCATTATGTCTTACGCCGTGAAATATGCTTCGGCCTTCTACGGGCCGTTCCGCGATGCGGCGGGCAGCGCTCCCGCTTTCGGCGACCGGCGCGCTTACCAGATGGACGCGCCGAACGCGCGCGAGGCGATGCGCGAGGCGGAACTAGATTTCGCGGAAGGCGCGGACATCCTGATGGTCAAGCCTGCGACCGTCTATCTCGACGTGTTGCGGATGGTGCGCGAGCGTTTCGATCTGCCGCTCGCGGCCTATCACGTCTCAGGCGAGTACGCGATGCTTAAGGCGGCGGCGGAGCGCGGCTGGATAGACGAGCGACGCGCGATGTTGGAGACGCTGACCAGCATTCGACGCGCCGGCGCAGACATCATCATCACCTACTACGCGCGCGAAGCCGCGAGAGAGTTAAAGTGAAATGATGAATGCGGAATGATGAATGAAAGACAAAGACACTCTTGATGATATTCATCACTCATCATTCCGCATTCATCATTTCTAAGGTCTTGGATTGGTCAGGCGCGTGAAACCGATGATGGCGCAGAGCGCGCCGAGCGCGACGAAGAGATTGAGAAACGCGCCGACGCTCAGAACGAGGTCTGTGTCTTTGCTGAAAAGTCCGAGTCCGAGCAAAAGAAAGTGCAGATGATAGAGCAAGAGACAGACCGCCGAGAGCGCGAACCAGCGCGTCGAAGAACCGAAGGCGCGCGCGCGTGCGAAGCCGAGAACGGCGGCGATCAGCCAGCCCAGCGCGCCGGCGACCAGCAACGCCAGAAAGACCGCTTGAAAATATGAGGGCGCGCGGTAAGCCTGATCTCCGGCCTCTTGCAGCGCGAGCATCGAAGTGTTGAGCATCGAGCGTCTTCTCCTTAATAGTCGTCAAAAGTCCTGCCAAAAGAAAACGCCGTCAGCGTCTCATTCATTCAGGATGATCCCGATGTCTGGACGCAAACGGCGGCAAGCTCTCAACTTAAACACGAGTGTTCGGCGGATTGGCCTTCATCGTCGCCGTCACAGTTGCGCGGCGCGCGAAGCTCATCCGTCGTCGTGTGTGGCAATCAACGGTCAGAGAGTTCCCTTCTCGTCTTCACTGCGTGATGTGAATTTCTTCTTCCGCAGCATTGTGGCGCAGGAACATGCCGAGCGCGCAGACGCAGAGGACGACAGCTCCTGCAATCGCCATCCACAGATGCGGCGTATTCCCGTTCGGGTCTTTGGTCGCCGCAAACAGGTAAAATTGATAAACCGCGAACACGAGCGCGGCTAATCCCACGATCCCCAGCAAAACGTCTAACATGCTTTTCATGCTGAACCTCCGGCGTTCGTTTGTAGAAAAGTGACGGCCTTAACGGATAAAGCCCAGAGACGCTTAAAATTTTGCGAATGTCGTCGGGCGCGACTATTGTCCGGTCGTCTATACCGGTCTGATTTTGGATGCGCGCTTATGTTACAGCCGTCTGACGCGAGAAGCAAGAAAGTTTTTCACAAGCATTCCGCGTTTAGTTCTTCGGCGTTGACATAATGAAGGCGAACAGTGATTCACCACAGAGGACACGGAGGGTCACAGAGGAAGCAGAGAGGAAAACCGCATCTGTTCGTCCTTGCTCTGTCTTTCCTCTGTGACCCTCCGTGTCCTCTGTGGTGAAAAATTTTTCCACGCTCACAAAATCAATCTCTTATCACCGGCGCGGCGCGTGATGCGTTCGCGGTCGAAGTATTCGAGCAGCGGGATGGCGAACTTGCGCGAGACGCCGGAGAGTTCTTTGAACGCGGCCATGTCTATCACGCGCTCCGGCTCGTGGAGCGCGGCGTATTCGCGCAGAGACTCGATCAAGCGCGCGAGCGCGTCACGATGAAAGAAGAGGTCTTCGCGGACGCGGACGAGCGTGCCGGCATCAATCAGGAGTTGAAAGATTTTGCGCGCGTGTGCGCGTTGTTTGGCGGCGGCAGCGGCAACTTGCGCGAGCGCGTCTTCAAGCGCGGGCGCTTCGAGCGCAGCGGATTGGTAAATTTCTTCGAGACGCCCGCGCAACGCAGTATCGGCGTCTGAGAGTTCGAGACTGTGCGCGCTCGCGCGCACCACGTCACGCTCGGAGACGAGCGCGTTTTGCGCTTCGGCGCGTTGAATGACGGCGCGAAAAATTTCCGGCGCGGCGTGCGTGAAGATGCGTTCACGCAGAGTCTCGCGGGGCAGGCCACGAGCGAGCGGCTCGCGCCGGTGATACGCCTCGACCTCCGCGATGGCCTTTCGCACAAGCGTCTCGAAAACTTCGCGCGTCACCGCCACACCTTCAGCAATGATGAGCGTGCCGCCATGCGCCGACGTTTCGGCCAGCGCGTTGTCTAACGTCTCATCACGCCAGCCCGTGCGCGACGCCAGTTCAGCACGACGCAATCCGCGCTCGCCCGCCGATTCGACAAAGTATGCGAGACGCGCGCCCGCGTTTGCTCCGACGAGCGCTGACAATCTCGCGCGCGCATGAGAGCGTTCGCGCCCGCGATGCTTGGCGGCGTGTGCGTCGAGGATGCCGCCGCCCGCGATGGTGTGCGGCGGCGAATACGAGCGCAGGATGAAACGCTCGCCCGGCAGCGTCGTGACAGGCGTTTCAAGTCGCAACTGCGCGAAGCCGCTCGCGCCCGGCTCGATCTCGCCCGACTCTTCCAGCACCTGCACGCGCGCGAGCGTCTCCGCCGTGCCGAGATGGACGCGCACGCGCTGCCGCGAACGCAAGGGGCGTGATGCGCTCCGCAAAACTTCGACGCGCGCGTCCAGAATCTGCGTCGGGAGGAGTCTCCCCAATGGCGCGAGCAGCATTCCGCGCTCGACCGCACACGCCTCAATGCCGCCGAGATTAACCGCCGTCCGCTGTCCCGCGTGCGCTTCACGGACGCTCGCGCCGTGTACCTGCAAGCCGCGCACGCGCACGCGCTGACCTGCGGGCAGCAACTCCAACTCTTCACCTTCGGAGATGCTTCCCGCGACGAGCGTGCCCGTCACGACGACGCCGAAGCCGCGCATCGTGAACGCGCGATCAACGGGCAGGCGCGCGATTGTCTCAGACGAGCGCGCGGGCACATTGAGCGCGACACGGCGCAAAGTCTCTTTCAACTCTGCGAGTCCCGCGCCCGTCCGCGCGCTGACAAAGACGACGGGCGCGTCTTCAAGAAACGATCCGGCGACGAGTTCTTCCGCCTCCGCGCGCACGAGTTCGAGCAGCTCCGCGTCCACCGTGTCGGTCTTCGTGATGACGATGAGTCCGGCGCGCGTGCCGAGCAGCGAGCAGATGTCGAAGTGCTCGCGCGTCTGCGGCATCACGCCTTCGTCCGCCGCGATGACGAGCGCGACGAGGTCTATGCCGTGCGCTCCGGCGAGCATATTTTTGACGAAGCGTTCGTGGCCGGGCACATCCACGAAGCCGACGCGCACGTCACCGAGATCGAGTTCCGCGAAGCCGAGATCAATCGTGATGCCGCGCCGCTTCTCTTCCGGCAGACGGTCGGCGTCCACGCCCGTCAGCACGTACACGAGCGAAGTCTTTCCGTGGTCAATGTGTCCGGCAGTGCCGACGATGATGGAGCGCATGTCTGCGTGAATGGTAAATGGTGAATGGTAAATGGTAAATGGCGAAAGCGGATGGTGAGTGGTGAATGGTCAATGGTGAAAGGCGGTGGTGAATAGTCAATGGTCAATGGTGAATAGATAAAACCTGTTCTTTCCATTCACTATTCACTATTCACCATTGACTATTCACACGCGCGTTACAGCCAGCGAAAGACGCTGATGATGTTGGAAAAGTCGTCAGTCCAGACGACGGATTTTTTTCCGCGCTCATCGAGCGGATGCCAGTGTGCGTCGGCGTTGAACGGGACGAGAGCGTCCGCATCGCGCGCGACGACAACCCAGCGCGAAGGGTCTTTTTCGCTCGTGGGTTCGTAGTTCAAATCGTCGAAGGCAAGCGCGTGGACATGCGCGTCGCGCGCGAGACCGTTGGCGACAAGGTTGAGGTCGAGGGTGCGGTTCGAGAGATGAAAAGCGATGAGGCCGCCGGGCGCGAGCTTCGAGAGATAGAGCGCGAGAGCTTCGCGCGTCAGGAGATGCGCCGGGATGGAATCGGAACTGAAGGCGTCGAGGATGATGAGGCCGTACTGCCCGTCCCGCGCGTCGCGCAAATTCAGCCGCGCATCGCCGAGCACGATGTTGACGGGCGCGGCGGCGCAGTCTTGCAGGTATGTGAAATACGCGGGGTCGCGCGCGAGTCTGACGACCGCCGGGTTGATTTCGTAAAACGTCCAATGCTCGTCCGGCGTCGAGTACGTCACGCTCGCGCCCGTGCCGAGTCCGACGACGGCCACTTCCGGCGATGTTGTCGTTGCTGTCGTCGCTGCCGTCGCGTGTTGGAAATTGAACGTCTTGAAGATGGAGCCGAGCGGCCCTTCGCGATGATAGTAAGAAAGCGGCTCGCAGCCTCGTGCGGGGTCGAGCAGTTGCCGCCCGTGCAGCGTGCTGCCGTAGCGGAGCGTGTGCAGCGTCCCCGAAGGATTGATGCTGACGCGCAGCGTGCCGTAAAAATTTCTTTCGGCGTGAAGCGTCCGCCAGCCGGACTCCGTGTAGGCGAGACTGCCGAGCATGATCGCGGCGAGGCCGAGCGCGAAACGCACGCGCCGCCCCGTAAAGAAATGATTGAGCAGGAACAGCGGCAGGCCGATGATGGCCGCGACTTTCTCAATCGTTTGCAGCGCGAGCGGCGTGAAGATGAGGGCGAGCGCGATGGTCAGCACGCCGATGCCAAGCGGCAAGAGATAATCTAACTGTCGTTCGCGCCTGCGCTCTTCGTCCGTCAAAGATTGTTGCTCCAGCGGCTGTTCGACGGCAGAGGTGCGAAGCGTCAAGAGTCCGAACAATCCTTTGCCTGCGCCAACGACGCCGCCGCGCGCTTCTGGACGAGGACGCAGGAGACACGCGAGGACGATGACGAGTGGATATTCGACGACGGTCTTAAAGACAAGCGGCGCGATGATGGCGTTAAAGACTCCGCCGAGCGCGCCGCCCAGAGCGATCCACAAATAAAACTCCGCGAGGTGTCGCGCGTCGGGTCGCTCATCCGACAACTGCGCGTGGCAGACAAAAGATGCGATAAAAAAGAAGAGCAGATGCAGCAGCACGATGAACCAAGCCGGCTGTGCCGCGCTCGACAGATAGACGAGCGTGAGGATCACAGCCGCACCCGGCAACACGCGACTCGCGAGCGACAAAGTTAAAACTCGACGGCGCGCGAACGCGAGCACGAACGTCAGCAGATAGAGCGCGAGCGGGATAATCCACAGAAGCGGAACCGCCGTCACGTCCGTCGTGATGTAAGTCGTCACGCCGAGCACGAGGCTCGAAGGAACGAAAGCCAGCAGAGTCCAACGCGCGCGGCGTCGCGTCGTCAACAATTCTTCGTGCGTGTCGCGCGCGACGTCCGCTTCGGGCGCGTCGCTCGCATCGTTGTTCGCGTCTTGCGCGTCTCTCGCTTCGTTGCCAGCCAGTGCGTCACGCTCGTCGCTGTCTGCTCTCAAACGTGAAGCGCAAGCGCGCCACAGCACGAACGCGCACACCAGAAAGAGGACGGCGAGCGCGGCGTAAGTCCACATCCAGACGACGCCCTGCCGCCTGAGCGTGAGATGCGGTTCGAGCAGGAGCGGAAAGAAGACGAGCGCGCAGAGGCTGCCGGCGTTACTCGCGGCGTAGAGAAAATAAGGGTCGCGCGCCAAATTGCCGCCGGTCTGCGAAAACCACTTTTGCAAGAGCGGCGCGCTCGCGGCGACGACGAAGAATGGCAGCCCCGTCGTCAACAGCAGTCGCCACAAAAGCCAGACGACGGGATTGCCATTCGCCACCGGCACGTCGCGCAGAGTCGCTTCCGAGATAGCAAACGGAAGCGCGAGCGCGGCGGCGGCGAGTAGCCCCGCATGTACCAACATCTGCCCGCGCGCGTCGAGCCAGCGCGTGAGCGCGAGCGCGTAGGCGTAGCCCGCCAGCAACATCGCTTGAAAAAAAAGCACGCACGTATTCCAGACCGTCGGCGTGCCGCCCATCATCGGCAGCAACATCTTCGCGATCAACGGCTCGACCCAGAACAGCAAAAACGCCGCGACGAAGAGCGTGACGGCATAGAGAAGAGACATAGAATCAAAGTTCAAAGTTTAAGGTTCAAAGTTGAGAAGCCAGTCTTTCGGCTTTGAACTTTGAACCTTGAGCCTTGAACTATTTATTAACGATTTCAAAGTCCGTCCACTGCGTCGCCGTGCGGTACTTCTCCGGCGCGAGCGGATCGCTGACGACGATTTGCAGGACGTACTCGCCGGGCGAGAGGTCTGTGCCGAGTTTGAAGCGCGCGCCGTAGATGAGTCGTTTCAAGTCTGCCTGTCCCTGCGTGTGAAAGGGCAGAGGCTTTCCGGTGAACACCGGCTGGCCGTCGCGGAAGAGACGCAGTTGCGTTTGCAGTTGCGGCTGTCCCGCCGCGCGATCAAGCTTCGCGTTATAAACGTTGACGAAGTATTCGACCGTTGCGCCCGATTGGAAGCGTCGCACCGCCGGATTTGCCGACGGGTCGGGTGCGTTCGCCGATGCCGTCGTCGTGCCCGTTGCATCTTGCGGTTTCGCATCGTTCGCGGGCGCTGTTGCTGACGCCGCCGCATTTTCCTGAGCCGCGCTGTGCATGATAATGCCGGAGAGCGCGAGCCTGTTTTTGGCGATGTCGGGCGCTTCGACGAACTGGCTGGCCGTGCCGAGCTTTTCCGTCGCGGCGTCGCGGACGGCGACGCGCAGTTGATACGCGCCCGGTTTTTTGAGCGGGAGTCGCAAAGTATAAATCAGCCCGTTGCGGAGGATGTCGTCGTAGGATTCTGCGCGGGCGCGCACCGTCTCCGTGCGGTTGACTTCGTCAATCACGTTGCCCTTGTCGCCGAACGTAAGCGCGACGATGTCCATCACGGCCTTGTGCCAGCCGTCGGGTTCATCGGTGAATTTGAAACGGCTCGCATCAATGTGGATGAGCGAGCTGAGATAGGAAGATTCCTTCGACGTCTTCTCGTCCACCTCGTTGCTGAAGAGCGAGGTCAGGCGCAGGCTGATGTCACCGGAGGCGAAGGGCGAAGACAGCGCGCCGATCATCTGCTCGAAGCGTGTGTGGCCGACGGGGGCGCGCAGCTCGTCGTCGCGCACGCCGTAGAAACCGCTCCGCGTCCGCACGCTCAAGCCCGGTCGGCTCAGTTTCAACTGAAACTTATTGAAGTGTAAGCGCCCGTTCATCGTCTTGAACGTCGCTTCGTCGGGACGGTAGCCGATCAGGTAATAGCCCTGCTGGTCGTCGAGCACGCGCCTGACGCCCCCTACGATGTCGTTCGTGTTGCGAACGAAGAAGCCGCCCGTCTGATCGGCGAGGTATGACAGTCCCTGCTGGGAGTTGTAGAACTTCTCGCTCCGGTCAGCCACGTTCGACGCGAGTCCGCCTGCGCCTAACCTCGACGTGTCGTCGGCTGCCGTTAAACTAAGCGTCGGCAGACCGCGCGCGTCAATCGTATAGACGACGACCGAGGCGCGGTTTGCCAAATCTATCAGGCGTCTGAGAGCTTCAAAGACGCGCAGCCCGGTGCCGATGTCAGGAGAATCATTTCCTTTGGGCGGGCTGAAAAGTACGAAGCCGTCCGAGAAGAGCACGATGGATTTTCGACCGGGCAGTTCCTTCAAGCCCCTGACGATGAAGTTGAGCGCGCCGAGCGTGCCGACGGAAAAAATCTGTTCGCGGAAATCGTCGAGCGTGCTTGAAGAATTGTCGCGACCGATGTTGCTGCCGTCGTTATCATTGCGCGCGACACCGCCCGCAGAGCCGCTCGCGCCCGTTTTCCCCGGCGAATGTCCGAACGGATTCCCTTCTATCGCCGCGAACGCACTGACGCCGCCGCGCCCCGACGGATACCAGCGTATGTGCTCGATGGCGGCATAGAGCAGGCGCTTGTCGGAAGTGAATTGCTGGAGTGCGCCCATCCCCGCGCTCGTCCGCATAATCGCCACAAGGTCGTCGGGCTGCATCTGCTCGTCCACGAATTTTTTGAGCGCGCGGCGAACGTAATGCATACTCTCGAACGACGTGCCGAGATCATCAACGACGAGCGCCATCGTGCGCCTGACCTGTTCAGGACGCAGGCGGACGGGCGGCGCGGGCGGCGCGTTTTTGTCGGCGTTCGTTTTCGCGGGCTGCGTCGTGACGGTGCGCGACTCGTTCGAGACGTATGAGAAATTTGTAATCTGCTGCGGCTTACCGTCCACCAAAACCTCGACGTCCTCGGGTCGTAAGTCCGTCACCACCTGACCCCGTTTGTCGTGGACGACGGCATCCACCTGCACGAGGTTGGAAGTGATGCGAACTACATCTTCTTCTGACTCGCCTGTCGTGCGTTGTGGATTGGTGGTTGGCGGTGTGGTCGCAGTGTTTGGGGGCGTCGGCGCGGGTGTGGCTTTAGGTGATGACGCATTCGGCGCCGGAGTGTTCGTCGGCGACGGTGACGGTTGCTGCACGGGCGCAGTCGTCATTGTCGTCATGCCAGCTTGCGATGCGGGTTGCCGGTCTGTGCGTTTGTGTTTGACGGGCTGGCCGTTGAGCATAGCGAGTGGCGCGAAGACGAGCAGGAGAGCGGAGAGAAGCGCGGAAGCAGAGTTGAGTTTCTTCATGTCAGGACTCCGATAAGTTGCGAGCGGTGGAGGCGTCTGGCGTGCCTCCAAACCTACTTGAGATGCGACACACAAATGGTTTCAAGCTCTCGCTGGATTTTGCGAAATGAATGTGCGATGCTGCTCAAAACCGGACAAAAAAGTGAGGTGGCGATTATGCCAGAGGGGGCGAAGAACGGCGACATGGTGCGCGTGCATTACACCGGACGACTGGCGGACGGGCAGGTCTTCGATAGCTCGGAGGGCGGCGAGCCTCTGGAGTTCACGGTCGGCGAGGGTCAGGTCATTCCCGGCTTCGACGAAGGCGTGCGCGGCATGAATGTCGGCGAGAAAAAGACCGTCGAGATTGCGCCGGAAGACGCCTACGGCGAGCGGCGCGAGCAACTCGTGCAGGCCGTCCCGCGCGAGGGGATGAACCTCGAAGGCGAGCCGGAAGTCGGCATGAATCTCTCCATGCAACTGCCCGACGGCAACCAGATTCCCGTCGCTATCACTGAGGTTACGGACACGCACGTCACGCTCGACGCCAACCATCCGCTTGCCGGCCAGAAACTCATCTTCGACGTGGAACTGGTCGAGAACAAGCAAGAAGCATAAGCGGCGATTTCAAATTTTCACTACAGAGAAAGCAGAGAGGAGATACTTGATCTTCATCTCTGCTTTCTCTGTAGTGAAAATCACATCACCGACTACTGAAGACGATCACTTCGCGGGTGTGGGCGCTGGCACAGGCGCGGGTGTGGGCACAGGCGCGGGTGTGGGCACGGGCGCGGTCGAGCCGTCAATGAACGGGCGCATGTCGCCGACGAAAGGGTCGAGGCCGCGAATACTGCGGAGTACCACCAGCATGGCATCCGAGGGGAAGCCCGATTCGAGCGTGAAGGTATAGCCTGCGAAAACGTCTGCGGTCTGGTCTGCGCCCCAGAAGAGAAAGTTAGTGTCGCTCAGTCGAAGCAGTTTGTGCATCAACCCCGTCGAATCTTTGGCTTTGAGCAAGTTGATGTAGCCGTTCTTGTAATGCGGATAGATGCGGAAGCCGACGGTGTCGCTGGGCGTGACGCTGACGACGATCTCAAGGAGATCGGAATTCGCCAGATCGCCTTTCATCACGCCGATGAAGTTGTAGGGCTGCTTTTCGCTCTGGCGGAAAGCGGCGTTCACGTCTTTGCGCGCTCCCGCGACATCCAGCAACAGGCGCACCTTTTCGCGCGTGGCGTCGCGCGAAGTCGGCGGCGGCGTCTTCTCCTGCGCGAACGCGCACGGTGCGGCAAACAGTAACAGGACGAAGAGGGCGGCACGGATTTTCAGGCGCATGTGTTCTCCAAACTCAGGGGAATAAAAAAGCGTGCGGAATATATGCGCGCGGGTTCGCGTGTGTCAATGATTTCAGACTTAAGACAGACGCGCCTTTGTGTCTGACGGGCGCGAAGTTCACTTTGACAATTTCATTCATCATCTTCCGGGGTGACGCCGAAGTAGTTCATCCACTCGCCGACTTCCGGCGTCTCCACTTTGTCGCGTCGCGTGACAGGCGTCTCTCGCGTGCCTAGGTTGCTCTCTGCGTCGAGACGGCGGCGAAAGTCTCCGGCGCGGATGACCTCGACGCCGGAACGGCGGACGTAGTTCGCGAGTTCGCGATCCGAAGTCACGACCTTGAGCGTGCGACGCTCGCGCGAGTCGTCAACGATGCGCTTGATGCGCTCGTCGGCGTTCGAGCCGCGCTCGGCGTAGAAAACGCGCACGCACATGAAGCTCGCGCCGTCGGGAAAGAAATCGTCCGGCGCGCCGTCGAAGACGACTGCGAGCGTCACGCCCGACGCACGCGCGAACCGCGACAACTCGACGAGCAATGCGCGACGCGCGCCGGGCTTGTCCGTGTGCCAACCGGCGCGCTGTCCCATCACGTTGTTTCCGTCAACAAGGTACGACACGGTCTCGGCTTCCTTACTCCAATTTGAATTCGTAGGTGAGGATGCCGCCCACTTTGACGGGCTTGCCTTTAAGCATCGTCGGCGTGAATTGCGCCTCTCGCGCCGCGGCGACCGCCGCCGCTTGCAACAGCGGATGCCCGCTCGTGGCATGAGCCTCGACGACGCTCCCGCTTTCATCCACCGTGACCGCCACGATCACCGTGCCGCTGGCGTGTGCGGCCTTTGCTAGTGGCGGATAGGCAGGGGCGGGCTTGCTGATCGCCTTGCCGTTCAACATGCCGCCGCTGATGGCCGAGCGGTCACTGCCGGGCGGCACAGGCGGCGGGGGAGGCAGGTTGACTTGTGGAAAGCCGGGCGGCAAGTTGCCGTTTCCGAACGGCGAAGTGTGCGCGCCGCTCTGTTCCTCGACGAGATTGACGACGTTCCCATCTTCGAGTTTGACGACGGCGCGCTCGATGCGCCACGCCCCCTGCTCGCGCTGCATGACGACGAAGTACTGCCCGCTCGCCTTCGTCCCTTCGACCGACATCGTGAAGGCCGCGCCGCCTGAGCCGTCGCCCTCCTCCTTGAAACTACCGATGGGAAAGCCCGTGCTTTTAATCTCGCCGAGCGCATCGGCGGCGGCCTTGCTCGTCAACTCTGCGACGGCCATCCGGTACGCTTCGGAAGATTTCAAGTTGCTCTCAACGTAACGGAAACCGTAGTAGCCCGCGACGCCCACGCCCGCGAGGCCAAGCACGAAGACGGCGAAAAGTATGAGCAGCACTTTCCCCAGACGCGACTTGCGCGGCGGTTGCGCGCCAGCGGCCTGCTGACTAGGATTCCACGAAGCCTGCATCTGTGGCGGCGGCGCGGAGACGCTTGGCGGCATGTAGGCCGATGGCGGCGTGATGACGGGCGCGCCGCACTTCGAGCAAAACTTGACGCCGGGGACGAGTTGATTACCGCAGTTGCTGCAATTCATTTTTCCTGTCCTCCAAAGAAAGGGAGATAAGCGCGGGCGGATGTTTTTAACTCAGATGAGCGTCTGCCCGTAGTCGCAGTATTCCACAACGGGGCACTGTCCGCATAGAGGCTCGCGCGGGCGACAGAGCTTGCGACCGTGACGAATCAGGTTGACGTGAAACGAGTAGAACTTTCCCGGCGGCACAAGTCGGTTCATTATTTGATGCGCGCGTGCGTCCGTGCATTTTGGCGGAATCAATCCGACGCGGCGCAGGATGCGAAAGATGTGCGTGTCGAGCGGGAAGACGTTTTGGTGACAGGCGAACAGGAGCGTACATGCCACTGTCTTCGGCCCGATGCCGCGAAACTGCGAGAGGTATGCGACGGCCTCATCAATCGGCGCGTCGTGGAGAAACGAGAGATCGAACGTGTCGCGCTCCGTCTTAATTTGTTTGAGCACGCCGCGAATAACGGCGGCTTTCTGATTGGCGAGTCCGCCGGAGCGAATCGTGTCGGCGAGCGTCTGTTCGCGCGCGCGCAGCGCTGCGTCCCATGTGGGAAAACGTTTTTTGAGCGCGGCGAAAGTGCGCTCGCTGTTCGTGTCGCTCGTCGCCTGCGAGAGAATAATCTGCACGAGCACGTCGAGCGGGTCTGTCCGCCCCGCCTCGCGACGGTTGACGGGAACGCCGTAAGCGCGTTCGAGATTCTGGATAATGTAGCGGACGGGTTTTTCTTCGGCGATGGCTCGCGCCCATGCGTCGGCGGGATCGGAGATGGACGACGCGCGCCCGTCGTCAACTTGGACGATGCCGTCGTCGTTGCCGCGTGCTGCGACAACGCTGCGCGAAGAAACTTCGTCGCTCAAGTCTTCGCTGGCAACGTGCTTTGTCGCCGTCGCTTCACTTTTCCGTTTCGTCTTTCGACGCGGCGATGACGCGCTCATAAAATTCGATGTACTGCGGAATGACGAGGTCTGTGCTGTAGCGGCTCACCGCAGACTCGCGCGCGCGGCGTCCCATCTCGCGCCGCGCATCTTCATCCGACAACAAGCGTGCGGCATCCGCGCTCATCTTCTCAATGTCGCCCACTTCACTGAGACAGCCCGTCTCGCCGTCGTTCACGACTTCCGGGATGCCGCCGACGCGCGACGCGATGACAGGCACTTCGCACGCCAGAGCTTCGAGCGCGGCGAGGCCGAACGATTCCTGCTCGGACGGCAACAGCAACACATCCGATGCCGAAAGATAATCAACGATGCGCGGCTGCTTGCCGACGAAGATGCAATGCTGCTCGACGTTCAAGCAACGCGCGCGGTGTTCGGCGCTCGCACGCTCGCTGCCGTCGCCGACCATCGCGAGCCGCGCCTTGACGCCGCGCTCGCGCACGCGCGCCAGTATTTCAACGCAGTCAACCGGACGCTTGACCGGGCGAAAGTTCGAGACGTGGACGAGCAGCGGCTCACCATTCGGCGCGAGTTCCGCGCGCAGTTCGGATGAAGCGCGTCGCTGGTAGTCCGACGCGCAGATGAAGTTCGGGATGACGGCGATGTTATCGAAACGAAAAATCTCTGCGGTCTCATGCTTGAGATAATTCGAGACCGCCGTCACGCCGTCCGACTGCGCGATGCCGTAGCGCGTGATGGGAAGATACGAGCGGTCGGCTCCGACGAGTGTGATGTCCGTGCCGTGCAAGGTCGTGATGACGGGAAGCGTGCGGTGCGGCTTGAGAGACTCGCGCGCGAGGATGGCGCTGATCGAGTGCGGGATGGCGTAATGAACGTGGAGCAGATCGAGATTCTCTGTCTGCGCCACGTCCGCCATCTTCGTCGCCAGCGCGAGCGTGTACGGCTGATGCTCGAAGAGCGGGTACGACATCATCTCGACTTCGTGAAAACGCACGCGCTCGTTCAACTGCGTCAGACGTGTCGGAAGCGCCGAGGCGATGAAGTGTACCGTGTGCCCGCGTTGCGCCAGTTCCTTGCCCAGTTCGGAGCCGACGATGCCGCTGCCGCCGTAGGTGGGATAGACCGTGATGCCGATGTTCATAAAAGTCAGTGGCCGGTGGTTGGTGGCCGGTGGTCAGTATAAAGCCTCGGCTTCTGACTGACCACCAACCACTGACCACCGGCCACTGGAAATAGCAAGAGGCGGCTAGTCCTCGCTACTATCCGCCTCTTGTCTCAATTTGTCTCACCTGCAAAGGGGGACAATCGAGGTGTCAGAATATACGCTTACTCTTTGATTTTGACAAATTAAATCTTTCATAAAGTTAATAAATTTTCCGCGCGGCGGCGGCTGACCTGCGCGATTCTCCGCAAGGGCAATTATTGCAGCACTTACCTGCACACTGAAATAAGACGATGGCGATTCGCAGATTCGCTTAAAATGCCTCAATAGCCGGCGACAATGTCACAATTCATGTCAGGGACTACCCGGACGGAGGCGTTTCGGACTGCTCTCGATTAACGCGCGGCAACGCAATATCGTGGGCGAGTGGTCGTCAACTCTGCGAGCGAGAGAGAAATCGGTTATAATGCGTGTGGACAAATATTAACGACTAAATTCATTTTCTTTCGCGCGTGACATCCGAGCGCACGCTTGATTATTGAAGAGATCATCTGGAGATTAAGTATCATGCCGAAGATAGATAACATTGAAACAACGCCCAACCCGAACGCCGTCAAATTCCTTCTCAAAGAGCCGGTCACGAACGGGACGACGCGCTCCTTTCATAGCGTCGAACAGGCGGCGGGCGATGCTCTGGGCAGGTCTCTGTTCGAGGTCGGCGAGGTCGCGTCGGTCTTTTACATGGATCGCATGATCACCATCGAGAAACAGGAGGATGCGGACTGGGACGAACTGCTGCCGCGTCTCGCCGTCCCGATTCGCGCGGCTGAATCCGCAAACGTCGCGCACATTGCCGGCGATACAAATGGCAACGGCGCGCAAGCAATCGGCGGCGCGCTCGGCGCGGTGATGAGCGACGATCCGCGCCTGATGCAGATCAACGACATCCTTGATGAAGAGATTCGTCCCGCGCTGGCGGGCGACGGCGGCTGGCTCGAAGTTATCGGTTTGAAAGAAGACACGCTGACGATTCGTTATCAAGGCGCGTGCGGCAGTTGCCCCAGTTCCCTGACCGGCACGTTGATGGCGATTGAAAAGATGGTGCAGGATAAAGTTGATCCGAACATCGAAGTAGTCGCCGTCTAAAATTTCGCGCACTTACTTGCGGGACGGGCATCAACACTCTTTGCCCGTCCCACATCCCTCCTAACTCTTGCGCCGCCCGTCATAATCTGGAACTATCTCTCTCCGCCGGACGTTAACTTTTCAACTTCAGTTTCCAGCGCGCGTCACTTCTGCAAGGGCAAAAGACCCGCGCCACTTCGTCAAGACACCGCAAATTATTTTCGTCGCGACAGACGTTGCCGGCAATCACGCCGCGCTCCGGGTCGCGAACGGGAGGCCAACGAAATGCTCCGACGTGCCCGATGTTTTCTCGCCGTCCGTGCCCAACGCTTTCTCACCGTCGCCGTCGCCGCCGTCATGCTCTGCCTGTGCGTCATGCACGCGCCGGTACGCGCACGGCAACAAACGACGCCACCCGCATCCAAAAAGCCTTCCGGCAAAACAGCGCCGGTTGCATCGAAGCGCGAGGGCGAGGTTGATCCGATGTTGGCCGTGCGGCGCGCGACGGCCATCTCGCTCGTCACGTCGCTCGCGGATGAGGCGCGCAGTTTCCGCGACCCCGCTTTGCGCGCGCGCGTGCAGGCTCGCGCCGCAGATGTTTTGTGGGAGACGGATAAAGAACGCGCGCTCGCTTTGTTTCGTCGCGGGTGGGATGAGGCGGAGGCGGCTGACGTGGAGACCGCGCGTCGCCTCAATGAAGAGCTACGTAAACAAAGGGCGAGCGGCAGGCAGTTTGCCGCAGGCCGCCGGAGCATCCGCACCGAAGTCTTACGGCTTGCCGCACGACGCGACCGCGCGCTCGGCGAAGAGTTCCTCGCGCGTTTGGATGAAAAGAAAAAAGAGGAGGCGGACTCCGCGCTCGACTCGAACAAGAATGCCGACGCGAATGCCAACACGGACGCCGCGAAATCAAAGGATGATTCTTCGAGCCGCAACAATCCGACGGAAGCCTCGCCCGCCGTCGCCAAGCGTCTGGAACTCGCGGGGCAGTTGCTCGATGTCGGAGATGTCGAGCGCGCGATACAGATCGCAGACCCCGCGCTGGCGAGCGTCAACGTGCAGGCGATTTACTTTCTCACGCAGTTGCGTCTGAAAAACGTGGCGGCGGCTGACGAGCGTTTCGCGTCTCTGCTCGCGCGCGCGGCGAGCGACCCTGCAGCGGATGCCAACGTCGCCTCGATTCTCTCTTCATACATTTACACGCCGGGACTTTTCATCAGGTTCATGGCCGACGCCGGCACGAACAGCAGCCGTTACAATCGAGATCAGACCGCGCCCGCGGACATCCCTGCGCCTCTGCGCGCGGCCTTCCTTCGCACGGCGGCGGCGATTTTGCTGCGACCCATCCCGCCCGCCGAGATGGATCATTCTTCGGCGGGACGCGCGGGTTGGTATCTGGTTATCGCGCGGATGCTGCCGCTCTTCGACAGCGCCGCGCCCGATCAATCCGCCTTGCTCAGAACGCAAATGGCCGCGCTCACGCCCGACATGCCGGACGACGCGCGCGACCCCGGCAGGTTCGCGCTCACGCAGGGACTCGTGCCTGAAGACACAACCCGCGACCGCGTGCAGGAAGTACTCAATCGTCTCGACCACGCGAAGACGGATGAGGAGCGCGATGCCACTTATGCCGACGCCATCCTGAGCGCGATGAATAAGAAAGATTCTCGCGTCGAAGAATTCATCAGCAAAATTAACGACGCGGATTTGCGCGCGCGCGTGCGTGCCTATGTTGATTACGAGCGCGTGCGCCTCGCGCTCGAAGATAAGGACGTGACGGAAACTTTACGCATCACGCGCGCCGGAAATCTGACGGCGATTCAACGGACGTGGGCGCTCACGCAAGTAGCAAAGTTGGTGTCGAAGAAAGAGCCGGGACGGGCGACGGAATTTCTCGATGAGGCGACGACGGAAGCGAAGCGCGTTGACGCCGGAACCTCTGAGCGCGTCAGCGCACTCGTCGCCATCGCCACGCAGTTGGTCGCGCTCAACCGGCAGCGCGCGTGGGAAGTGATGAATGAGATCGTCAAAGCGTCGAACGCCGCCGAGAATTTCACCGGCGAGGATGGAGAGCTGAGCGTCCATCTTGAAACCAAGTTTATGTCCTCGACGACGAGCAACTCGGTGGACAGCTTCGATCTGGAGGGATTGTTCAAGTTGCTCGCGAAAGAAGACCTCAATCGCACCATCGAAGTGGCGCGCTCTTTCAACGGCGAGTCGCCGCGCGCCGTCGCGACGCTGGCCGTCGCACGCGCCATTCTCTAAAAAAGTTGCGCGAGCGGTCAGGACATGCTGAAGCCTGGTCGTCTTACAGAGGCCAACTGGCGCGCGTTGTTTTTTCTGTCGGGCGTGAACGGCAGCGGCATCAGGCAGACCGGACGCAACGCTCTGACATGCGTGATGACCGGCGCGTCGCTGCCATCTCTCATATTCATCCCGAAAATTAAAGGGCGACGAAATGACCTGTCCGAGCCTTGCGCGTCGAAGACGGCGAGCGTCGCTCTGGCGGGCAGCTTCCAACACTGGCCGCGCGCGTGTCCGGCGGTTGTAGCGTTGATGAAATTTTGCGCGTCCGTGTCAGATGGCGTTTCTTCCATAGGCGGCGCGGCGACTTCCTTCGTGTTCACCGTCGCGCTCTCCGGCATGGGACTCACGTCAGAAGGAGAGGCGACTTCGTTGCGTCCCGTCTGAAGTTTGAACTTCCGTGCAGAAGCGTCGTGCGCTTGCGCGTTTGACGAAGGCGTGGCGACGATGATGACGAGCAGTAATAGCAGGCACAGCGTGCCGGGTTGACGATGCGAGCGGGGCAAGCTCATTTGCAAAGACTCCTCCCTGCACGCTACAAGTGAGTTGCCGCGCGCGAGACGAAAATTTAAGTGACCGTTGTTTTGAAGATACTTCTAATGCGCTCACTCTTCCGATGTCTTAAATCCTCGCCAGGAAACTTCGCCGCGCCGCCACGTTAAATTGATTGGAGCGACAACACGCCAAACAGGCGCAGGCCGCGCAAGAGGAATCAACCTCTTGCGCGGCCTGCGCCGTTTTATCCTTAACTGGCTCGCTCGCGTTGATGCAGCAGCGTCTTAGACAGCGACGAGTTCGGCGCTCGCGCTCTGCTTGAGGCGTGCGCTCCACGTCGCGAGGGCGTCTTCAATATCACCACCATGCGCCAGTTTTTTCTCGCGCACCTTGTTGAGCATCTCGATTCGCAACTCGTCCCAGACGGACGGCGGCACGCGGTGAAATGCTTCGATCACCTGCGGATCGAAGTGCGCGCCCCCGCAGCGATCAAGTTCTTCGAGCGCAAGCTCGTAAGATCGTCCCTTGCGATAGACGCGGTCGCTCGTCATGGCGTCGAAGGCGTCCGCGACGGCGAAGATACGCGCGCCCAGATCAATTTCCTCGCCGCGCATACCGAGCGGGTAGCCGGAGCCATCAAATTTTTCGTGATGCTGCGCGACGACGCGCCCGGCCCCTTCGAGAAAATCTATCCCGCGCAAAATCTCCTGCCCGTAGAGAGGATGCAGGCGCATCTTCTGCCACTCGGCTTCATCGAGCGCAGCGGGCTTGCGGAGGATGGCGTCGGGCACGCCGATCTTACCGATGTCGTGCAAGAGCGCGCCGAATTCCAGAGAGCGCAGACGCTCGCCGTCGAGTCCCATTTCCCGCCCCAACTGCAAACTGAAACTGACGACGCGCTCCGAATGACCCGCCGTCTCCGTGTCGCGCGTGTCGAGCGCGGACGTGAGCGCCTTGAGCGTCATGCGGTAAGCGTTCTCGGTGCGGTCGAGCGAGAGGTTGAGTTGTGTGGTGCGTTGCGCCACCATTTCTTCGAGTCTTGTTTCATACAGATGCTTCGCCACGCGCAAGTCGTGATGACGCATCGCGCGTGCGACGGCGAGTTCCACCTGATCGAGGGCGAACGGCTTCGTAATGTAGTCGAATGCGCCGGCGCGCAGAGACTCGATAGCCGAGTCAATGGTCTGCTCGCCGCTAATCATCACGACCACCGTCTCTGGCGAGAGGGTGAGTATCTGCGGCAGCATCTCCAGTCCCGTCATGCCGCTCATGTTGATGTCGCTCAAGACGACGTTGAAGCGGCGCGTCGGCAAGAGCGCCAACGCCTCTTCCGCTGACGAGGCCGTGACGCACTCGTAGGTATCTTCAAGAAGCTGCGCGAGCAAATCTCTGAGCGGAGCTTCGTCGTCAACAATCAGAATCAATCCAGAATTTTCGCGTGAGACAGACATATTATTTTTTCCTTTCGAGTTGGGCGCGAAGAGGGTGCGTTCTATCGCTTCGCAAAGAAACTCGATGCAAACATCGGGCCGGAGACTTTTCGGGCTGATGAAGAATTCCCTGACGTTGCGCTACGCCATTCACACACGCGGCACTACGCTTGCTATGAGACTCCACGCGAAGTTCGGTTTTGGCGGCGCTGCCGTGCGAGATGCTTCGGCGCTTGTCCTTTGCCGCCATGTCCTGCCCGAAGTTATCTCCAAATTTGGCGCGTGCGGCTTCGACTTCCAGAAATGCGCGCGCCCGTGCAAGTGACGAAACGCTGACTCGCGATGTCAAAGAGTTGACGGTTCGCACACCCCGCGCCCGGTTCTTTGCGACAAGTACGTTTGTCTCCCAACCGGCATGAAAGCAAGACCTTCACAGATGACCGCCCGATGAGCGTTATGAATATCACCTCAAAACCCGCCGCAACCGCGTCTCTTCCGCCCGCCTCCAATGCGGGCGACGCGACGGCGACAAACACAGCGGCATCAGCAGACCGGCGCATCCTCATCGTTGATGATGAAGACATGCTGCGCGGCATTTTCGCCGAGTGCCTGAGCGATCTTTACTCGTGCGCGACGGCGGCCAATTACGAAGAGGCCGTCGCACATCTCAACCGCGAGCCGTTCGCGCTCGTCATCAGCGACGTGACGATGCCGGGACGCAGCGGCATCGAACTGCTGCGCGAAGTCGTCTCGCGCTTTCCAGATACGATGGTCGTGATGGTCTCCGGCATAGACCGCTCGCAGCGCGTGCTCGATGCCATGCGGCTCGGCGCGTTCGACTATCTCATTAAGCCTTGCGAGTTGGACGTGTTGGAGATGGCCGTCTCGCGCGCGCTTGAGCATCGCGCGCTCGTGCGCTCGGCCAGACAATACAAACTCGATCTCGAAAAATGGAATCGCGAGTTGCGCGAAAGTAAGGCCAAGCTCGAACAACTCAAAGCGCAAATCGTGCAGAGCGAGAAGATGGCTTCGCTCGGACAACTCGCCGCCGGCGTCGCGCACGAACTCAACAATCCCGCCGGCTTCATCTACGGCAACATGGAAATTCTCGCCGATTGCGCCACGAGCGTCGAGCGTCTGCTCGGCTTCTACTCTCGCGTCAGCCTGACGCCGGAAGAGGCCGCAGAGGTCGCCGTCATCAGAGATGAAATTGATTACGACAACACGCTCGCCGATTTGAAGCTCATCATCAGCGATTGCCACGATGGAGCCGAGCGTATCCGCGACGTGGTGCAGAATCTGCGCCTCTTCTCGCGCCTCGACGAGGCCGAGTTTAAGAAAGTTGACATCCACGAAGGCATTGATTCGACGCTCCGCCTACTCTCGCGTTACTACGCCGCCGGACGCATCAACCTGCGGCGCGACTACGGCGAATTGCCGCTCGTGGATTGCTACGCCGGGCAGCTCAATCAAGTCTGGATGAATCTGCTCGTCAACGCCGCGCAGGCCATCGAGCATGACGTGGGCGAAGTCTCCATCACGACGCGATGCGAGGGAGATAATGTCGTGGTGCGCGTCAGCGATACGGGAAGCGGCATCGCGCCCGAATACATGAAAAACATTTTCGACCCGTTCTTCACTACCAAGCCCGTCGGCGAAGGGACGGGACTCGGCCTCTCCGTCACCTACAGCATCATCGAAAGGCATCGCGGCTCGATCAAAGTCGAGAGCGCGCCGGGAGAGGGCACGACCTTCATCATCACTATCCCGACGGACGCGCGACGCAAAGATGAAAGTAACGATCAGATGGACGCGGACGACGCGGACGACGACGCGTACTCTGAAATTGAGATTGAACTTGACGCGCTGACCATTCCTTAATTTTCCGCAACATTCAGGGAGTTCAAAATACAGATGACTTACAAAATCATGCTCGTTGACGACGAGCCGGCTAATTTAAGATTGCTGGAGAGATTATTCCGGCGCGACTATCACGTCCTCACCGCATCTTCCGGCGACATGGCGCTGCAACTGCTCGCGCAGCACGATGTCGCTCTGCTCATCACGGATCAGCGCATGGCCGGGATGACCGGCATCGAATTGCTTGAGCGCACGGCTGCCATGCGCCCGCACACCGTGCGTATCATCCTGACGGGCTACACGGACGTTGAAGACCTCGTCCAGGCGATCAACAGCGGGCACGTCTATAAGTATGTGACGAAGCCGTGGAGCAACGATGAGTTGCGGATGACCGTCTCACGCGCGCTCGAACATTACGAGACGAACCGCTCGCGCCACGAACTCGAACGCGCCAACGAACGTCTCTCAACGAGTCTTAAAGAGATGTCGCGCGGCGTCGTGCGCGCCATCATTGACGCGCTCGAAGCGAAGGACGAACACCTGCACGGGCACGCGCGTCGTTCGAGCGGTTATGCCGTCGCCATCGGGCGGCGGATGCGTCTCGATGTGGCGCAACTGGAAGAAATTTCGCTCGCCGCGCTCTTACACGACATCGGCAAGATCGGCACGCCCGACCGCATTCTGCTCAAGCCCGGCGTCTGCACCGAAGAGGAACTGGCCGTCATCCGTCTTCACTCGGAGCGCGGGGCGCGGATGCTCGCCGGAATGCCGGACATGCAGGACGTGGCCTCCGCCGTCCGCCATCATCACGAAAACTGGGACGGCACGGGCTACCCGGAGGGCTTGAGCGGCGAGCAGATTCCTCTGTCGGCGCGCGTCATTCTGGTCGCCGAAGCCTACGACGCCATGACCAGCCCGCGACCGTTCCGCGAAGCCTTCGATCACGAGTCCGCCGTCGAGCGACTGCAACGCGGCGCGGGGACGCACTTCGACCCGCAGGTCGTGCGCGCCTTCTGCGGGCTGGAAGAGATCACGCAGATTCGCGGCAGTATCGCCGAGCAGAGTTGGGGGCAGAGACTCTCACCCGCGCCGGTTGAGGCGGACAATCTCTCGTTTGCAGAAATGGTGCGCGAGGTCGAGCGCGAGCCGGTGCTGGCCGCGTGCGTCGTGCAGAGAGCCAACCGCGAGTGCGCGCGTGATGCCGGCAGCAATGTTGCGCCCCTCGTCGGCATACTCGCAGCGTGCGAGCGCATTGGCGTTGATGCTTTGCGCGCGCTCGTCGCGGAGAACGTCGCGCGCGCGCGTTGCACGATCAGCCCGGACGAATTATGGGAGCACACCTTGCGCTCCGCCGCCGCCGCGCGACTGCTCGCCGAACAGACCGGCGTGATGGATGCGGACGACGCTTACGCGCTCGCGCTGCTGCACGACACGGGCGAGTTACTGCTGCGTTCGCTCTTTCCCGAAACGATGGAAAATATTTTGTGGTTCAAAGAGGAGAGGCTTGATCGAGAGGTCGCGGCCTTCGGCGTTGACCACGCGCAGGTCAGCCAGTGGGTGCTGGATGCGTGCGGCGTCCCGCGCCAGTTGACCTCCGCCGTGCAGGCGCATCACGATGCCGCGCGCATCAACGACCCGGTCGCGCTGCTGCTCAATCTGGCGGACTCCATCGCGCACGCGAAGGATTCAAGCGAGATCGCCACGCTCGACAACTTCGGCACGGATCGTCTCTACATCCTACGCCTGAGCCGAGGCGATCTGGCGAGGATTCATCAACTGACGACGGAAGCGTTGGAGGAGACGCACGCGCTGGCGACGGTCTGAACGAGAGAGGTGTGATTCAACTCCCGACATCGTGTCGTAAGTTGAGTGGGTTAACCTTCGGACTCTTTATCGAGGTGGTGGCGTTTGGTCTTTTCGATGTAGGTCGAGCGCGGCAACAGCAACATCTCGGCTGCGCGTTTCTGATTGCCGCCCGCTTGCTGGCGCGCTTTGAGGAGCCACTGTTTTTCCTGCTGCGCCATCAAGTCGTTGAGGTCAACTCCCTCCGACGGAATCGGCTGGCTGAGAGAGGGCGGCGGTAGTGCGGCGTCGTGCGAGGTGGAAGTATCTGCCGGCGCGCAGGCGCGTAGTTCCGCCGGAAGGTGTTCGAGACGGATAACTTCCTCGTCTCTGCCGGAGAGCACAGCCGCTCCGATCATGGCTTTTTGTAACTGGCGGACGTTGCCCGGCCATTGGTAAGACGCGCAGGCGTTCATCACTTCGTCGCTGATTTTTTTCGGCGTCAGACCGTTCGTGGCGCAGAAGTGCGCGAGCCAGTGCGCGGCGAGCACGGGGATGTCTTCGCGACGCTCGCGCAGAGGTGGGATGTCAATAACCACGTCGTTGAGACGGTAGTATAAATCTTCGCGGAACTTTCCTTCTAAAATGAGCTGCTGCAAATCGCTGCTCGTGGCGGAGACGATGCGCGCGTCGAATCCGACGGGGCGACCGGACGAGCCGAGCTTCTGTATCTTTCCTTCCTCCAGCACGCGCAGCAACTTCGGCTGCAACCCGTAACTCATGTCGCCGATCTCGTCGAGGAAGAGCGTCCCGCCGTTGGCTTGCTCGAAGTAGCCTTTGCGGGCGGTCTGCGCGCCGGAGAATGCTCCGCGCTCGTAGCCGAAGAGTTCGCTCTCCAGCAGGTCTGCGGGAATGGCCGCGCAGTTGATGGCGATGAAGGGCTGCGCGCGCCGGCTGCTCTGTTCGTGGATGGCGCGCGCGACCAACTCTTTGCCCGTCCCCGTCTCGCCGGTAATCAGGACGCGCACGTCGTATTCCGCGACCAACTCCACCTGTTTGAGAATGCGCGTCATCACGGGCGAGACGGCGAGAATGCCCGTCTTCAAGGCGGCGGATTTTTTGGATGCGGTGGACGGCGAGACGGGCGCGGTGAAAGCGGCGGCAGTCTTGCCGCCATCTTTCCTGAATTGCACCATCGCTTCGGCGGCGCGCAGAACTTCCTCCAACTCTTCGACGCGGAGCGGCTTGGAGAGATACATGCTCGCGCCGAAGTTCATCGCGCGCACGGCGTCGAGATTGCCGGTGAAGCCCGTGACGACGATGACGACCGCCTCCGGGCACAACAGTTTGCAATGCGGAATCAAGTCGAGTCCGCTCATGCTGCCCGGCATGTTTACGTCCGTGACGATGATCTGGAATTCTTCTTTTTCGAGCAGCAGAATGGCTTCGTCGGCGTTCGACGCGACCTTGACCGCGTAGCCGGCATCTCTGGCTACGTCGTGGAAAAGGCCGCGAAGCGGTTCCTCGTCTTCAACAAAAAGAACTCGTGTGCTCATCTCTGTGCCGTGTGGTTGGAGGACATCGTGAGACGTTGAGTCGCAAAAAAATTTCTGTGGCTGCTGGAGTTGATGGTAACTGATGCGGTTGAGGAAAACAAAGAATGCCCGGCGGCTGGTTCGATAGAAAGGCGACGATTGACGGGAAGGAGTGTTTCAACTGTCGAAGCGCGTGGTGGAATTTCGTCTCAGAGATTCGTCTCTGCCGGCGCATCAATTACTTCGCGCACTTTCTGCGCGAGCGGGACGGCGAACGGCTTCTGTAGGAAACCGACTCCTGCGCCGCGCCGCGCCAGAGACTCCTGCGGGTAGCCGGAGATAAAAAGAATTTTCATCGCGGGACGCAGCTTGACGAGACGCGCGGCCAATTCCTCGCCGCCGATTCCCGGCATGGTCAAATCCGTAATCATCAGATGAATCGTGTCCGGATACTCGCCGGCAATTTTCTCTGCCATGATGCCGTTTTCCGCCACCAGCACCTCGTAGCCGCTTAATTGAAGCTCTTCATGCAGGAGCGGGCGCACCAGATCGTCGTCTTCCACGAGCAGGATGGTCTCATGCCCGTTGGCGGCTTCCGGCGGCGACTCGATGGCAACGCGCGTCACGGCGCGTTCGTCGGCGCGCGGCAGAAAAATCTCGAAGGTCGCGCCGCGCCCCAACTCGCTCTCGACTCTCACATGCCCGCCCGATTGCTTGATGATGCCGTAGGCCATCGAGAGTCCAAGCCCGGTTCCCTTGCCCGGCTCCTTCGTCGTGAAAAACGGCTCGAAGACGCGCTCGCACGTCTCTGCGTCCATCCCCGCACCGGTGTCGGTCAAGGCCAGCCGCACGAAATGGCCTGCGTCCTCGAGGCCGAGTCGCCGCGCGGATTCGGCATCAACATATTCGTCGCTCGTCTTGATGCGTAGCTCGCCGCCTTGCGACATCGCATCCCTCGCATTGAGCGCGAGGTTGATGATGACCTGCTCCATCTGCATCTTGTCCACGCGGACTTGTCCGAGTCCGGGTTGTAGTTCGCATTGAAGATGAATGCGCGGGTTGAGACTCTGTTGGAGAAGCTTGTCTATTTCGCTGGCGATGAGATGATTGAGGTCGAGCAGGACGGGCTTCAACATTTCTCTGCGACTGAAGGCGAGCAGTTGGCCGGTGGCCGTCGCCGCGCGCGCGCTGGCCTCGTTAACGATCTGAAGATACTTCAGAATGTCGTCGCCCTCCGCCAGATGGTAACGCCGCGCGAGATTCTTACGCAGCAGCCCCGTCCCCAGATCAATCGCCGCGAGAATATTTCGGAAGTTGTGCGCGACGCCGCTCGTGAGCGTTCCGATGGACTCCATCTTCTGCGCTTGAATAAGCTGCAAGTTCATCTCGCGAAGAATTTCCTCAGAAGCCTTACGGTTGCTGATGTCGCGAATCATGCCCGTCGAAAAATGCTGTCCCTTTTTCATGAAGTTGCTGAACGAGAGTTCGAGGGGAATCACCATGCCGCTTTTGTGCAGTCCCGCCATCTCAACTGCCTGGCTCGAAATATGCCGCACTCCCGTTTCACCCTCACGATGAATGTTCGCCGGGAACACGTAACGCCTGTAATCCGGCATCAGCATGTCGAGGCTGCTGTCTAACAACTCGTCTTTCTTGTAGCCGAAGATGTTGCACGCCGCATTGTTGACGAAATGAATCGCGCCCTGTTCGTCAATGGTGACGATGGCGTCGGTCGCCGTCTCGGCGACGATGCGATAACGCTCCTCGCTCTCACGCAGAGAATTTTCAGCCCTGACTCGCTCCGTGATGTCGTGCGCCATCCCGCGCACGACGGGACACTCGCCATCCTCCGTGCGAAGAATATTCTTATAGACCCAGACGCGCTTTTCGCCGCTCGCGGTCAGCACCCGCATCAACCCCTGCGCGGTTCCGTCGCGCCGGAGGTTGTCGAGATAGTCGGCAAGCCCTTCGCGACCCTCCGGCGCGAGAATGTCGTGGAGGTTTTTCCCGATCAGGTGTTCGAGATCGTATCCGAGAGTACTCGCAGCTGCCTGGTTAGACTCGATGATGAAGCCATCCAGATCATGCACGCACAACAACTCGTGCGTATTTTCGACGAGGTCGCGATAACGGTCTTCGCTCTCGCGCAATTTCTCTTCGCTCTGCTTGCGCGCCGTGATGTCGTGCGCGACGGCGTAGATGAGTCGCCGCTCAGGGACTGGCGTGGCTTTCCACAACAACCACTTGAAAGACCCGTCGCGACAGACGTAACGATTCTCGAAGTTGACGACTTCGCCGCGGGCGACGAGCCTGTCCAACTCGACAACGGTGCGCGCGCGATCTTCGGGATGAACGAATTCAGTAAACGGGCGCCTCATCAACTCTTCGTCCGTGTAGCCAAGCGTCTTGTGCCACGCCGGGTTAACGCACGTAAATCTCCCATCGAAATCGCAGATGGCGAGCATGTCGGCGGAGACGTTGAAGAAGTGGCCGCGCTCCCCTTCGATGTTTGTGCGCTCGTTGTTGTCAGTCATAAGAGGGAGATTTCTCTCCGGTTCCAGAAAAACGTCCGGCGATAAATTGTGCAGAGGGATAGATCGCACAAAACTGCCCGTCCGCGCTTGCTGCCGTGACTGTTGAGAATCATCAAACAGCGCTGCATCGAATCTGCTTCCGTGCTTTATTTGTGCGCCGGCAGACTATCGCAAGCGCTTCATCCTTGCAAACAGCAGCGCCGCTGGCGATGGGTCGCGTCCTCACGTCGCTGCACGCCGGATGAGAGGCAGCTATCCGGCGTCGAGCGCCGCGCGCACTTTCCGCGCGAGGGTTTCGGGCGTGAATGGTTTCTGTAAAAAGTTAACTCCGCTTTCGAGCACGCCATGATGCGCGATGGCGTCAGCCGTGTAGCCGGACATGAACAGCACGGGCGTGCTGGCGTAGCCGAGTTCGGCGATCAGGTCGGCCATCTGCTTGCCGCTCATGCGCGGCATAATCACGTCGGTCAAAATCAGATTGATGCGGCTGCCATGGCTCTGGCAAAGCTCAAGCGCGCTCGCGCCGTCTTCAGCCACGAGCACTTCATAGCCGCTTAACTGTAGAACTTCGCGCGTCATCTCGCGCACGGTCGGGTCGTCTTCGACGAGCAGTACCGTCTCGCTGCCGGAAGGCCACGCCTCCTCGCGCATCTCCGAAGCCTCGCACGCCTGCGCGCTCGTTTTCTCTATGCACGGCAGAAAAATCTCGAAGGAGGAGCCGCGCCCCAACTCGCTCTCGACTCTCACATGCCCGCCCGATTGCTTGATGATGCCGTAGGCCATCGAGAGTCCAAGCCCGGTTCCCTTGCCCGGCTCCTTCGTCGTGAAAAACGGCTCGAAGACGCGCTCGCACGTCTCTGCGTCCATCCCCGCACCGGTGTCCGAGACGATAATTCGCACGTAGTCGCCGGGGCTGCCGTCGGCGGATTGCAGCGCATGTTGTGGAGCGTCCTGCTCGCAGAATTTGACGACGCTTGTCTCAATCATCAGCTTGCCGCCCGCGGGCATCGCATCGCGCGCATTGACGACGAGATTCATCAAGACCTGCTCGATCTGCCCGTAGTCGGCTTTGACCGGGCAGAGGTCGGGTTCGAGCGCGGTTCGCAGCTCGATGTCTTCGCCGATGAGACGCCGCAACATTCTATCCATCTCGGAGACGAGCAGGTTGAGATCGAGCACGACGGGCTGCAAAACCTGCTTGCGGCTGAAGGCGAGAAGTTGTCTGGTGAGACTGGCCGCGCGGTCGCCCGCCTTCCTGATCTCCGAGACCTTGAAGCGCATCGGATCGGTTTCGGGCAGACGCCTGAGCAGCAGATCGCTGTAGCCGTTGATGGCTGTGAGTAAATTGTTGAAGTCGTGCGCGATGCCGCCCGCAAGACACCCGACGGCCTCCATCTTCTGCGACTGTCGAAGCTGTTCCTCGCTTTCGTGCAGAGCCGCTTCGGCGCGCTTGCGCTCCGTGATGTCTTCGAGAATGCCTTCATAATAAAGGAGCGCGCCATCCGCATCGCGCACGGCGCGGACGTTCTCGGACACCCAGATTTCACTGCCGTCGCGCCGGTATGCGCGCGACTCGAATTTCTCGACGATGCCATGCTCGGCGAGCGCGCGCACCAACCTGTCGCGCTCGTTCGACGCGACGTAATACTGACGCCCGATGTCCGTCAATTTCGCGATCATCTCATCGGGCGAATCGTAGCCGAAGAGACGCGCCATCGCCGGGTTGACGGAGATGAAACGTCCTTCAACGGTGGACTGAAAAATGCCCTCGACCGCGTTCTCGAAGATGTTTCGATAATTCTCTTCGGCCTTTCGCAAAGCCTCTGCGCCGCGCTCGCGCTCGGTCACGTCGCGCGCCGTGCCCTGCACCTCAACCATCTCGCCCTCTCCGATCAGCCGCGTGTTCACTTCGAGGACGACGCGACGCCCCCCTTTGGCGATCACTTCAAGCGTGTAGGTGGTCGGCGTGTTCTCGTCGGTCTTGCGCGTCATCATCCCGCGCGCGAGCGCAACGTATTCCGGCGCGATCACATCAACGACATTCATCCGCATCGCTTCCTCGCGCGTGTAGCCGATAACACGCTCGCCCGCTTTGTTGAGCGAGGTGAAACGTCCCGCGAGGTCGTGCGTGTAGAGCACGTCGTTGGCGTTCTCGAACAACTCTCGATAACGCTCTTCGCTTTCACGCAGCGCGAGCGCCACACGCCTGCGCTCCGTCACATCGCGTGCGATGCCCTGAATGCCGACGACTTCGCCGCCGCGATGGATCAACTGCGTGCTGAGGTCGAGCGTCACGCGCCGCCCGTCTTTGGTGAGGATGTCCACCTCGTAACTCGTCTTATAATCTCGACCCGCCAGTTTGTTGCCGGACATGTTGCGGACAAGATCGAGATGCTCGGGCACGACGACCTGTGAGACGTTGAGTCTTAAGATCGCCGCGCGCGTATAGCCGCACACGCGCGCGGCGGCGCGATTCGACGAAGTGTAGTTGCCTTCGAGGTCTGTGGTGTAAATGCAATCGTTGGCATCCTCGAAGAGCAGGCGGTAACGCTCTTCGCTTTCGCGCAAGGTGCGCTCGGCCTCGGCGCGTTCGGCGCGCTCGCGTTTGAGACACTCATTCAGTAGTGTCAGACGCTCGACGTGTTGATGTGGCAGCAGCAGCCTGACGCACTGGCGTGCCAGCGCGCTCAGTGCGTCGAGTTGCGCGTCCGAAAGCTCGTGCGGGCGCGTGTCCATCACGCTCAGAGTGCCGAGCGTGCGGCCATCTGAGGAGTGAAACGCCGTGCCGGCATAAAATCTGATGTGTGGAGACGAGGAGACGATCCGGCTCTTCGCGAATCGCGCGTCGCAGATTGTGTCCGGCACATACAAGACTTCGTCGCGCAAAAAAGTGTGGACGTAAAAGTCTGGATTGAGAGAGAGAGGTGTGTCGTCCGACGTGACGCTCGCCTGATGCCAGAAGCGGTCTTCATCCATCAGCGTCACGCGGGCGAAAGACGTCCGGCAAATCTGCGCCGCCAGTTTCACGAGGTCGTGAAAACCATCGTCGGGCGCGGCGTCAACAACATGACGTGTCTTGACGGCGGGTTGCGCGTGATGCGCTTCAAGGGTCTTCAAACTTGTCATCGGCGGCTCGCGTCACACTTTAACGGCACTTGCCTTGATTAACTCGCCCTTGCGGTACTGGCATTGATTGAAAGAGAGATTTCCGGCGACAGACAGGCCGGAGTCAGCCTCAGCGCACATCTTCTGTGCAAGCGCCGTTCCGCGTGTCGAAGATATGTTCTGGAGAGATTTCCGGGTTATGTCGCTCAAAACATAGAAGACGCATGTCGGATAGCTGACACGCCGGGGCCGCGCCCGACGCGAATCTTCACGCACCTGCCGGCGACCATCATCGAATGTGATTGAGAGAGATTGAGAGAGGCTGAGAGACTGGGGCAACTTCACGCTTCGCCCGGCAACTCGCCCGCTCGCTGCGCTCGCATCCTCAGCATCTGCGGCTCCAGCACAGACTTCGCGCAATCCGGGCAGATGCCGTGGCTAAAGCGCGTCGCGGAGTGCGCGGAGATATAGCTGTCCACCTGTTGCCAGTAATTAGAATCGTCGCGCACCATCTTGCAGTAAGAGCACATCGGGAGCAGTTCCTGTAGCTGATTCACTCTGCCCAACGCCTCTTCGAGTTCGCGGACGCGCTCGGCGAGACTCTGTTGAAGTTCGACGACGCGCACGCCGACGCCCATCCGCGAGCGCAGTTCCGCGCGGTCGAAGGGTTTAGAGAGATAGTCGTCAGCCCCCGCGTCGAGTCCCTCGACGACATCGTCTTTGGCGCTCTTGGCCGTCAGCAGGATGATGTAAGTCTGCCGCCCGCCGGGCAGAGCACGCACGCGGCGACAGACTTCTAACCCGTCCATTTTCGGCATCATCACGTCGAGGATAGCGAGGTGCGGAGCGTCGTCCGCCGACAGATGCCGGAAAGCCTCCTCGCCGTCGGTGGTAACAATCGGCTGATAGCCCCACTTCGCCAGCGTCACTTCGAGCAGGCGTCGCGAAACCGGATCATCTTCGGCAATCAAAACTCTCATTAAACTTTCACAGCGCAACTCGCGCGCCTCCTTAGATTAACGATGTGATGAAAAAGCGCGAGCCTCAAAACTACGCCCCGCGCCGCCCGGCAGAGAATCGCAGAGCGGCGCAGGTTCCCGCTTCTTGAGTTCAGCGCGCTCCAGCACATTGCGGATGCCCTCCTCCGTCCAGGGCTTAGTGATAAATGTGTGGATGACGCCGGAGGTGATTTCCGCCAGCACGCTGCCCACGACCGTGCTGCCCGTGAGCAGCACGCGATAACTCTGGTCGCGTCCGGCCGCGGCGACCTCGCGCAGAAACTCCGTGCCGCGCGTGTCCGGCATCATCTGATCGCTGAAGACGATGTCCGCCCCGCGCTCGGCCAGCATCCGCCGCGCTTCCGTCGCCGTCAGCGCGACGCGCACGTCGAATTCCGCGTCGAACATTTCCTCAAAGACGCTGAGACACATCGCATCATCGTCAAGATAGAGTATGGATTTCTTCATCGCTTTATTTCCTTCACAGGCGTCATGGTGACGTACACAACCATCGCCTCACACAGTGTTTGAGCAACTGGTGTGCCCCGTCGCCACAGTCACTCCGCAACAGCTTTTATTTCTTTTATCAAGCAACCCGGCGTTGAGAAATGTCTCATCAACATTTCCCTCCCGCGCCGGTGACGGTTAGTTGGACGCATCCGGCTCCGGCGCGACGGTATTCCGTCACTTCGGCGCGTCGTTGCTCCACTGTCGCGCCCGCATGTGTGCGTGGCATGGATTTCGCTTACTCGCAAGCGGCAGTCTCGCCGCGCACCCACCTCGGGGCGCACCAATAGCTTCGCCGTGAGATGAACTTGCACGCCGCCCATTTTCTCCATCAAAGAGGCCGACGCCGTACTGATTCATGACTTCAACACATCTTCAACAAACGCCCCGCCAACATCTCACACTGCTCTACGTCGCGGCGTTATGCGCGACGGCGCTCGTTTTGGCAATCGGATTCTTCGCTGTCAGACGTGCCGGAGATCAACAGGCGCACGAGGCGCACATCCTCAATGTCACGGGGCGACAGCGAGTGCTCAGTGAGGAGTTGGGCACAGATGCGCTCGCGCTGCTGGCGGCAACCGACGCCGCCGGGCGGCAACGGTGGAGCGCGAAGCTTCGCGCATCACTGCGGACGCTGGAGCGCGTGCATCTCGGTTTGCAGCATGGCGACGCGGAACTCATGCTGCCAGGCACAAACAGCGACGAGATAAGGAGCAGATTCGCTCGCCTCGACCCGTCATATTTTGCCCTCCATGATGCAGCGCAAGCTCTGTTGTTCCACGTCTCGGAGTCCACCATCCCGCCGCGTGAAGCGGAGACCCGCGCGCTGGTTGAAAAAATTCTCGACGCGGAGCCGCCGTATCTCGAAATGATGAGCGGGATTGTGGGGCAGTACGAGAAAGAGTCAGAGGCGCACAGCGTCATGGTTGGCAAGCTTGAAGTGTCATGGCTCTTCGTCGCGCTGGCGTTGTTGCTGGCCGAAGGATTGTTTATCTTTCGTCCCGCCGCGCGGAAAGTTCGCCAATCTATTAACGCGCTGGAGATGATGCACGACGCGCTTCGTCACGAGACGACTTCCGTGCAGTTGCTACAAGTGGCAGCCACAGCCGCCAATGAAGCCGCCAACCTCACAGAAGCGACGCGCATCTGCCTGACGGAAATTTGCCGGCTCACGGATTGGCCGGTCGGCCACGCCTACTTCATGGCGGGCGATGGTACGAATGAACTCGTCTCCTCGAAAATCTGGCATCTCAACGACCCCGCGCGCTTCGATGCGTTTCGCCGTATCACCGAAAAAACGCGGCTAGCCGTAGGACAGGGATTGCCCGGTCGCGTGCTGGAAAGCGCGCGTCCACAATGGATCGCCGATACTAGGAAAGAGTCGAATTTTCCGCGATTCGCAGCCACCGGCGACATTGGCATTCGAGCTGGTTTCGCGTTCCCTTTGCTGGTCGGCACGGAGATCGTGGGCGTCCTTGAGTTCTTTATCGCCGAGGTTATAGAGCCGGACGAAAGGTTTCTCGAAGTCGTGGCGCATATCGGCACGCAGCTTGGCCGCGTTGTCGAGCGGCAGCGCGCAGTGGATGCGCTACGTCACGAAAGCAACCTGCTCCAGACGCTGTTAGATCATCTTCCCGACGCCATTTATTTTAAGGACACGGAGAGCCGCTTCGTGCGCGTGAGCCGCCACGTCCACCTGCGCGGTATCAACTCGCCGGAAGAGGCCATCGGCAAAAGTGATTTCGACTTTTTCACGGAGGAACACGCGCGCCCCGCATTTGAAGACGAGCAGCGCATCATCGCGACGGGCGTGCCCATCGTTGACAAGGTTGAGAAAGAGACGTTTGCGGACGGCAGCGAGTGTTGGGTGTTGACCACCAAAGCTCCCATCTTCGACTCCATCGGGCGTGTCACCGGCATCGTCGGCGCGTCGCGCGACATCACCGAGCGCGTCCGCATGGAGGAAGACCTGCGCCGCAGCAAAGAGAGTTACCAGCAGATCGTCAACGACGCGAGCGACATCATCTATCGTGCAGACGTGGAGGGACATTTCACCTTCATCAATGCGACGGGCGCGCGGATGATGCGCGCGTCGGAGGAAGAATTAGTAGGGAGCCATTTTCTCAGTCTCATTCGCCCGGACTGGCACGCCGCAGCGAGCCGCTTCTATGGCCGGCAATTGATCAAACGTATCGCCAACACTTATTACGAGTATCCGGCGGTGACGATGGATGGAGAGGAAATCTGGCTCGGCCAGAATGTGCAACTCCTCGTCGAAGGCGAAAACGTCGCCGGCTTTCAGGCTGTCGCCAGAGACATCACCGAGCGCAAGCGCGTGGAGGCCGAGCGGCAGGTCATCTCCGAGATTATCGAGGGCGTCAGCACGACCGCGAATCTCGACGAGTTGCTTCATCTCGTTCATGGCTCGCTGAAAAAAGTTTTGTACGCGGAGAACTGTTTCGTTGCGCTCCATAACCATGCGACGGGTTTATTTGAGCAGACTTTCCACGTTGACCAGTTTGATAGCCCCACGCTCACGTTCAAAACGAAGAAGACAGGCACAGCCTACGTCTATCGCACGGAGCGACCGCTCCTGATGAACACTGAGATGTTTGAGGAATTGGTGCGGCAAGGTGAAATCGAATTGGTCGGGACGCCGCCCGCCGCGTGGCTCGGCGTGCCTTTGCGGACGCCCTCTAAGACGCTTGGCGTGCTTGTCGTGCAACACTACGATAACAAGAACGCTTACTCGGAGCGCGACCTCGAATTTCTCTCCTCGGTCGGCGGGCAGATCGCGCTCGCCATCGAACGCAAGCGCGCCGAAGAGTCTCTACAGGAAAGCGCGGCGCAGTTGAAAGAGGCGCAGCACATCGCCGGCGTCGGCAGTTGGCAGTTAGATTTGAAGACCAAAGTCGTCACCTGGTCGGACGAGCATTTCTACATCTTTGGCCTTGACCCTCAAATGTTCGGCGCGTCTTATGAGACATATCTCGGTTGCCTGCACCCGGAAGACCGCGAGATGGTGATGGCGCTCACCAGCGCGTCTCTTCGCGACAAGACATTCAAGAGCTATGATCATCGCATTATTCGTCCCGACGGGACGGTGCGATTCGTCCATATAGATGGCAAGGTCGTGCTCGACGAAGACGGCAGCCTGTTGAAGATGGTGGGGACGGCGCTCGACATCACTGTGCGGAAACAAGCCGAGATAGCTCTGCTTGAGAGTCAGACAACGATCTTTCAATTGATGGACGCCACACCCGTCGGACTCTTCGTAGTTGATAGGAGCGGAAAACCTTATTACGCCAACCAGGCCGCGCAGCAAATTCTCGGCGCGGGCATCATTCCGAATGCCTCACTCGATAATATGGGCGAGGTATATAAAGTCTATCTGGCAGATACTGACCAGATATACCCCGCCGAGCGAATGCCAGTCGCGATGGCCTTACGCGGAGAAAAAGTGGTCGTCAGTGACATTGAGATACATCGCCCTGATGCGATTGCGTCTCTCGAAGTGTCGGCAGCGCCGATTTACGACACAGATGGGCAGATCGCTTATGGTATCGCTGCCTTCATAGATGTCACGGAGCGCAAGCGGATGGAGACGGATCTGGAGCGCGCGCGAGATGTGGCGATTGAATCGGCGCGTCTCAAATCTGAATTCCTCGCCAACATGTCGCACGAAATACGCACGCCAATGAACGGCGTCATCGGCATGACCGGCCTTTTGCTCGACTCCGAGTTGAGCAGCGAGCAGCGCGATTTCGCCGAGACCATCAATCAGAGCGCGGATTCGCTCCTGACAATCATCAACGACATTCTCGACTTCTCGAAGATAGAAGCGGGCAAGCTGCACTTCGAGACGCTCGACTTCGAGCTTTCATCAATCGTCGAAGGGGCGGTCGAGTTGCTCGCCGCGCGAGCGCATACGAAGGGCTTGGAAGTCGCCTCGCTTGTTTACGGCGACGTGCCGCAGGCCTTGCGCGGAGACGCGGGGCGCATTCGTCAAGTGCTCACCAATCTGATTGGCAACGCCATTAAATTCACGGAGCGCGGCGATGTGGTGTTGCGCGTCACGATCATCTCGGAAGCTGACACACACGCGACGCTCCGCTTCGCCGTCACGGACACGGGCATCGGCCTCAACGCAGAGGCGCGCGAAAGACTCTTCCGTCCCTTCGTGCAGGCCGACGGCTCGACGACGCGCAAGTACGGCGGCACGGGACTCGGTCTCGCCATCTCGAAACAACTCGTCGAGATGATGGGCGGCTCCATCGGCGTCGAGAGCGAAGAGGGGCGCGGCTCGACTTTCTGGTTCACCGCGCGCTTCGAGAAGCAACAGCAACCCGCGCAGCAGACGCACACCAGGACGCGCGCCGAAACAGACCTCGCGCGAATGCGCGTCCTCTCGGTTGACGATAATCAGACGAATCGCAATATCCTTTTCTATCAACTCACGTCGTGGGGCATTCGCAACGAGAGCGCGCCGTGCGCCGCCGACGCGCTCATCATGCTGCGTCAGGAAGCCGCCGCCGGCGATCCGTTCGACGTGGCGATTCTCGACATGCAGATGCCGGAGATGGACGGACTCGAACTCGCGCGCCGCATCAAGGCCGACCCGCACATCGCAGGGACGAAATTGATGATGCTGACCTCGCTCGGCAACTGGGGCGATGGCGAAGACCTGCGGCAGGCCGGCATCGTCGTCCACATGACGAAGCCGGTCAAGCAATCGCAACTCTTTGACGGCCTCGCCACACTCGTCTCATCCGACGCGACTGACCTTGAAGGCAGCACGCCCACGAAGAATTCGCAAACGTCACAGACGGGACACGACGGCACGCAGTTCGCGCCGGGAAAGAACGATGCCAAGGCCAACACACCGCGCAAGCCGGCGCGCATTCTCATCGCCGAAGACAACAGCGTGAATCAGAAAGTCGCGTTGCGCCAGTTGGAGAAACTCGGCTACGCGGCACATGCCGTGGGCAACGGGCGCGAGGCGCTCGAAGCCTTGGCGCTTGTCCCTTACGACCTCGTGCTGATGGACTGCCAGATGCCGGAGATGGACGGCTTCGACGCCACCATCGCCATCCGTGCCCGCGAAGAGAGTGCGACCCACTCATCGTCATCAGCCCCACCACCAAGACGCCGCACGCCCGTCATCGCCATGACGGCTAACGCGATGAAGGGCGACCGCGAGCGATGCCTGGAAGCGGGAATGGACGATTACCTGCCGAAGCCCGTCAGACAGGACGAACTCGCCGCCATGCTGGAGCGGTGGCTGCCTTCAATCGAAGCAGACGCTGCGCCGGAGACGTGCGGCGAGCGGGCAGATGCGCCAGCAGCAGCCGCCGCGGCGGCGGCCACGGCGTCACGCTCTGAAAGCGCGTGCGAAGTGCGCCGCAAACTTGAGGAGATGCGTGAAGACCTCGGCGCAGACATCACGCTCGAACTCGTCGAGATTTTCATCAACGACACATCGGAGCGTCTGCCGTTTTTGACGCCGATGCTCGCGGCGGGCGACTGCGAAGGATTGGCGCGCGAGGCGCACACGCTCAAGGGAAGCTGCGGCAGTATGGGCGCGGAGAGCATGGCGCAACTCAGCCTCCAACTTGAGCAGGAAGCGAAGGTGGAAGGCGCGCCGGGCGCGAACATGCGTCAACTCGTTATGCAGTTGATGTCTGAGTTTCAACTCATCAAAGATGCGCTCGACGCTGACAGGCTCATCGCTGCCTGATGCGAGTCGCGCGCCGGCGTTTTCAAGCGTAGGAATTATTTCAAGCGAAAGATACTTTCGACGGAAAGGAAGGCTGGATTAGACAAATGATCGAAACATTAGCCACGACGCTCCCGCAGGGAGCGCATTATGGTGTGACGGAAGCGCAACCGGCGATGGCCCCGCGCCGCGTGTTGATCGCCGAGGACGATCCGACGGTCAGGCGTCTGGTTGAAGTTGTCGTCGAGCGAGAGGGCTACACGCCCGTCATCGCCTGCGATGGACGCGAGGCTTTCAGGATTCTTCAGAGAGACTCGGATTTTGCGCTCGGCATTTTCGACATGATGATGCCGCATCTCAAAGGTCTCGACTTGATTCTCCACATGAAGACCGAAAAGCGCCTGATGAAAATCCCCGTCATGCTGATGACCGCCGAACAGAATCCGCAATACTCCGCCGACAGCCTCGCCGCCGGAGCCGTCGTCTATCTCCCGAAACCTTTCTCTTCGAGCCAGCTTAAGATGCTTTTGCAAGTGTTGATGAAACAATCGTCGCGGACTTAAGGCAAAGGTAAAAAGGCAAAAACCAAAAGGCAAAAGTGAAGACAAGAACGCAGCTTCCGGTCTTACCTTTTGCCTTTTTACTTTTGCTTTTTGATTTTTACGAGTAGATATTCATCGGGCGCGTGAGCAGTGCGACGGGGTCGTGGACGTTGAGAGCTTCGCGGACATAAAACGCTTCGCCCGCCGCGACGCCGATGAGCGAGCCGACGTAGCTCATCCGATTCTCGATCTGTTTGAGGAAACCTTCTTCGCTGATGCGCGTCTTCGGTTCTTCCGATGTCGCGTTGTAGAACTGCGAGGCGTGCGCGCGAATGGCCTCCATCTTTCCTTCGACGAAATCCGAAACATCCACGATGAACGACGGCACGACGAGGCGCGAGTAAGCCGAGTGCGCGAGCATCGGCATCGGCACTTGCGCGAGTCCGTACTCTTCATCGTAGCGGCGCATACTGGCGAGCCGCGCCGCTTCGCGGACGAGCCGCGCGGTATTGGCATGATCGGGATGCGGGTCGTCCCAGTGCGCGGTGAAGATGACCTTCGGGCGATGCCTGCGAATGACACGCACGAGCGCGGTGCGCGCTTCTTCCGTCACCCAGACGTGCCCGTCGGGTTGCGCGAGGTTAAGCCGCACGTCGAGCTTGAGGATGCGCGCCGCTTCCTGTAATTCAGCCGCGCGTCCCTCGACCGTGCCGCGCGTGCCCATCTCGCCGCGCGTCACGTCGAGGACGCCCGTGCGATAACCCAGACTCTTCATCTTGAGCAGCGTGCCGGCGGCGGTCAGTTCCGCATCATCCGGGTGCGAATAGACAGCCAGCACGTCGAGTTCGATTTCCTGTGCGCTCATCTTTCTACTTCGCTCCGTCTATAGCGGTTTGCGAATGAGTGCGAGTTGAGCGAAAGAATGTTCACCACAGAGGACACGGAGGGGCACAGAGGAAAGAGGGAGGTTTGATGGTCTCCTCTGTGCTGCCTCTGTGTCCCTCCGTGTCCTCTGTGGTCAATCTCTGGCCGCATTCATTTGACCCCCAGTAGTTTCAACTTCCTGCCGCTGTTTCGTTTTTGCAGTTCCAACACGCCGCGTCCGCCTGATGGTTGAACTGGAAACGGCAGCGCAGGCCCTGTTCCGTCCCCGTGTCGTAAATCATCGAGAGATTGTTGACCGTCATCTCCCAGTGAAAACTGCTGCCACACAAGACGCGCATGATCTCCGCCAGCTTGTCTTGATTGATGTCGCCGTGCGCCAGCGTGATGTGCGGCATCCACATCTCAGGGCTGTAATATCGTGTGACCGCGCAGGGGTTAGCGTGCGTCACCGTCTCCCAGATTTGCTGATGTAGATGTGACAGTTCGGGGCTTCGCACGACCGGCACGTAGAGCACCGGCGAAGCGACGTTGAAGACGCCAAGACCGGCGGTGTGAATTTTGAACGGGCGCGTCGTCTTCGCCAGTTCTTGCAGGCGTTTTTCGACCGCCGTCACGTCGTACTCTTGCGACACCTGAAACGAGAGGTGCGGAAACGGCGTGACGTAGATGCCGCGCACGTCAAACCTCTTCGCCAGATCGTTCCAGATGCGCTGGACACGCTCGTAGTGCGCGTCATCGAGCAGAGACACTACGCCGTACATTCAATTCGCGTCCTTCGCTTCTCTATTCTCTTCATCTGTGCGGTTAGATGTAGCCCAAGCGATGCGCGATGGTCAAGCGTGCAAGTTGACAGAAGGATGCGCCGGAAGAGAGGAATTTTGTCAGTACCGCGAGCGGTAGCGAGCGGGTCTGCTTACTGAGCAAGACCCGCTCGCTACCGCTCGCGGTACTGACAGGAGATGATTGTGCTAATGAACTCGGATTTCCACGCGATTTTCTTCGAGCGCGTTGCCCGTCGCCCTCTGTAGATCGGCAATCGCCTTGTTCAACTCGGTCTGCGCGCGCAGTTCGTTGCCGCGCGAAGTGGCGAGCGCGGTCTGTCGTTCGAGGACGAGAAAGACCGTTGACTGTCCCGCATCGAGCCGGCGCTGCTCGCTCGCGTATTGCTGCTCGCTGGCAGAGCGCGCGGCGGCGGCGGAGCGCAGGCGCGACTCTGCCGTCCTCACGAGTTGGAGAGAATTTCGCACGTCCACCTGTATCAACTGCTCTAGCTGCTCGCGCTGCGTGCCGATGCGCTGCCTGTCAACGAGCGTGCGTCCGAGTTGCGCTTCCGCCGTGCGATTGCGGAGGGGAATGTTGACGTTGACGCCGACGCGGAAATTCGTGAAGCGATTGGCCGCCAGATTCGTCAGCGACTGCGCGTAGCCGCCGACGAGAATGTCGGGGATCGCCGCCGTCTGCTGCGGCGGCAGGACGGGCAGGCCAGCAATCGTCGAAAGTTGGTTGACGCGGTCGCGCAGAGCCGCGTTCGAGGCCGTCAGCGGATTCGCGCCGGCTGTTAAGTTGAGCGGCCCGGCCAGCCCGACGAGTCCGTAAGAGCCGACGAGGTCAACTTGCGCCCTCGACTGCTCGCGCGCGAAACGATTCTCGATTTCGTTGATGGCGAGCGCGACATCGGAGGACTGAATTTCCGGGCGGCTCTTAAGCGCCGTCGTCAACGCGCTCTGCAAGTCAATAACGGGAGATTTCAAGTCAACCGAATCCGTCGGCACAATGGCGACGTTCCAGATCGTCGCGTCTCGATTCTCCGCGATGTAGTTCTTGAGCGTGTTCTCGGCGCGTCCCACGTCGTCGAGCGCGGAATAGACGCTCTGCTCGAAGCCGGAGATTTGCGCCGACGCCGCGACGACATCAATCGGCGCGAGGAAACCTTCTTTGACGAGACGCTCGTTGTGTTCGAGTTGAGAGCGCGCGTCACGCACGGCGTCGCGCTGTACTTGCAAGTTCCTCAGCGCGAAGACCAAATCCCAGTAAGCGCGCTGGACGTTCGTGATCGTCTCGATGGCGCGCTGGCGAAACTGCACGTCCGTCAGGTTGAGATTCTTCTTCGCGATTTCAATCAGACGACGATTCGCGTCGAACTGACGACCGCGCAAGATGGGCTGCGTGTAATTGAACGTCAGCGAAGTCGGATACTGCGGGTTGAGCGACGCGAATTGATTGTCCGTCGTGATGCGATTCGAGACGAAGTCCACTCGATAACCGCCGCCGGCCTTCGGCGTCAAGCCTTGAAAAGATGACGAGCTGAAGAAGCCCGACTGCGTGACCGCGCCGCTCGTGCTGCCGCTCAGGACGCTCGCCGTCGGCGTCTCCGTGCGCTCGTAATAAGAGTTCGTCGCGAAGCGCGGATCATAGACGCCGCGCGCGCCTTGCAAGTCGAACTCCGCGCTGCGGACGTTCTCGCGCGCGACCTCAATGTCCTTGTTGTTCGTCAACGCCATCTCGATAGCCTCGCGGACGCCGAGTGTGCGTTGCTGCGACATGTCCACGCCGACGCGCTCAAGCACGGGCATCGGCGCGGGCGTCGCGCGATAATCGTTGGCGACCTGCGGCACGTTAAGCGTCACGTCGGCGGGCGCAGCCGTCTGCACGCTCTCTCTTCCGGGCACGGTCACGCCCTGCGGCGATTGAATCTGCGTGCCGGGCGCGGAAATCGTCGTGGGCGTCTGTCCCTGTGTTCCCTGCACCACAGGGGCTTGCGGTTCCGAAGTCGGTTGAACGGGTTGCGCCGTCGGCGGGACGGTCGGCTGCGCCGTCGTGTTCGTCTGTGACGCGGGCGCGGCGGGGTTCGCGGACTGCTGCGTCTGCGACTGCGTGGGCGAAGCCGTCTGCGGCGACTGCACGGGCGCGCCCTGCACCGGCGAGTTGGCCGAAGGCGCGGGCGGATTGGGCGACGAGGCGGGCGTGTTCGCAGACGGCGCGGGCGATGAAGGCGTCTGCGGCGCGGTCGTCTGTTGAAACGCATCGCCACCGGATTCGCGCGACGATGCGGACGCTGACATTCTGACCGCGACGGCGAGATAAGGAATCGGCGACGGCGCGGGCGCGGCGGTTGTGTTTGCGGCAACTGTCACGAAAGACGCAGCCACGCGCGACGATGTCAACGGCTTCGTGTCACTCGTCTTTGTTTCAGTCGCCGTCTTCGTATCATCCGTCGTCTTCGTCTCATCCGACGGCGGTTTCGCTTCACCGGCGCGCCCGCCAAAGAGCGAGCCGCCGAATGACCCGGCGGGAGCGGGCGTCTGTTTCGCGCTCGTGTCCGCCTGCTGCTGCGCGAAAGTCGCGAGCGACAATTGCGTCGAGACGAGCGCGATGGTTAAGAGTTTGACGAAGAATGGATAAATGCGTTGCTTCATAATTTCAACCCGTTGAAAGACAATGATGAATGCGGCAGTGATGAATGAAGACAAGCGGCTTGCTTATCATTCATCATTCCGCATTCATCACTCATCATTGCTTTTCAATGTCTGCCAATCAAACCGAAGAACGAACTCGCGGTCGTGGCGGCGCGGCGTCGTGCCCACGCGAACGGCATAACGATGCCGGAGCCGATGCGTCCCCAGACGCGGCTGTGTCCGAGATCGTCGAACAGCGAATAGAAAACCGGCACGGCTAAGAGCGTCAGCAAGAGACACAACGATTGTCCCCCGACGACGAGCACGCCGATGGAACGGTTCGTGCCCGAACCCGGCCCGCTTGAGACGACGAGCGGCGTCATGCCCGCGACGAGCGCGATGGTCGTCATCAAAATCGGGCGCAGGCGGTCGCGGTTCGCCTGTACGATGGCTTCGAGTCGCTCCATGCCTTGCGCGCGCAGTTCGTTCGTATGGTCAATCTGCAAAATCGCGTTCTTCTTGACGACGCCGAACAAAAGCAGCAGTCCGAGACCGGAGAAGATGTTGACCGTCTGCCCCGTCAGAAGCAGCGAGAGAATGCCGAACGGAATCGCGAGCGGCAGCGTCAACAGAATCGTCACGGGGTGGATGAACGACTCGAACTGCGCGGCCAGCACCATGTACATAAAGATGAACGAGAGCGTGATGGCGAGCAGGAAGTAATAGCCCGCGCGCCCCAACTCTTTCGAGCGTCCGGCGAGTCCGGTCGTGTACGCCGGGTCAACGTTCAACTCTTTGACGGCGGCGTTCATCTGGTCAATGACGGCGGCCTGCGAGCCTCCGGGCTTGACGTTGGCAAGCAGCGTCACCTGTCGCTGGCGGTTGAGACGATCAATCGCCGACGGCCCCGTCCCCTCTTCCAGGTGGACGACATTGTTGAGCGTGACTTGCCCGCCCTTCGTCGAAGGGATGGACATGTTTGCCAGCGCCTCCGTGCTCGTCCGCGATGCGCCGATGGCGCGCACGCGCACGTCGTATTGATCTGTGCCTTCGTTGAAGGTCGAAGCCTTCTGGCCGGCGACGAGCGTGTTCAGCGCCTGCGCGATGTCGCCGACGCGCACGCCCAAGTCCGCCGCGCGCGCGCGGTCAATGATGACCTGCACTTCGGGCTTGCCGACGACGAGCGTCGAGTCCGCGTCAACCACGTCCGGGATAGTCTTCATCTTCGCCAGCAACTGCTCGGAATAGCCGGTCAGCTTTTGCAAATCAGGGCCGCCGATGACGTATTGAATATCCGAGTTGCGATTGCCGCCGCCGGAGATGGCCGCCACCGGCTGCACGCTCGTGCGAAGTTCCTTCGGATAATTTTGCAGAAGCTCACGCGCCTTGAGCATCAAGTCTTGCTGACCCTGTGTGCGTTCTTTGAGGTCGGCAAGCTTGACGTAAATCGAGGCGTTGTTGACGAGCGCCTGCTGGCCGCCGCCGATGGTCACGAGCGTATCGGTGACGCCGGTCAATTTCCGCACGTCAATCGCAATCTTCTCGACGAGCGTGGACGTGGCGGCGAGCGTCGAGCCTTCGGGGGCGCGCACGGAAATTTCAAATTGCGATTGATCATCAACGGGCAAAAAGTTTTTGCCGACGAGTTTGAACAGAGGCACGATGCTGAAGATGACGAGCGCGCACAGTGCGACGACTATCCAGCGATGCGCCATCGAAAGCCTGAGCAGCCACGTATAGGTGCGGTCAATCGGGCGATACCAGCGTGACTCTTTCGACGAATGGCCGCCGCCCCCGCTTGCGCCCAACTCGTGCGGCTGCGCGACCTCTTCGCCCGGCGGCGCGGAAATTTCTTCGTCCCATGCCGTCTCGTGCGCCACGGCATTCTTGAACGGCTCGCCCGCTTCAAACTTCGACTCGTCGGCCAGCAAAGAAGTCGCGCTGCCTTCGGACGGAATGTTAATCGTGCCCGCGCCTTCCAGAGCTTCGCGGCGTTTGATGAGACGCGCGGCGAGCATCGGCGTCAGCGTGAATGAAACGATCAGCGAGACGGCGATGGCGAACGATGAAGTGAGTCCGAACGAGGACATGAAACGCCCGACGATGCCGCCCATGAAACCGACGGGCAGGAAGACGGCGAGCAGTGAAAGCGTCGTCGCCATGACGGCGAGACCGATTTCTTTCGTGCCCTCAATGGCCGCTTGAAACGGCGGCATTCCCTTTTCTTCGACGAAGCGATAAATGTTTTCGAGCACGACGATGGCGTCGTCAATCACGATGCCGACCATCAGCGTCAAAGACAGCATCGTGATTTGATTGAGCGTGTAGCCCATCGCCGCCATCAAGCCGAAGGTGGCGATGATGGATGTCGGGATGGCGATGGCCGCGATCATCGTCGTGCGGATATTCCACAGGAAAACGAAGACGACGATGGCCGCGAGAAAGCCGCCTTCGATGAGGTGAGTCTCGATGGATTCGACCGCCGCCTTAATAAAGATTGACTGGTCGCCGACGATCTGCGTCGTGACGCCCTTCGGCAAGGTCTTCGACAATTCTTCGAGCCGCGCCTTGACCGAATCGGCGACCTGCACGGTGTTTTGTCCAGACTGTTTCGAGACGACGAGCGTGACGGCAGGCTGGCCGTTCAGACGCGCGCTCGTGCGTTGCTCTTCCGATCCGTCCTCGACGTAACCGATGTCTGAAAGTTTGACGGAGTATGCGCCGCGCGTGCCGATGGCGATGTTGTTGAAGTCCGCCGGGTTCGTGATGCGTCCCATCGTGCGGACGGTCAACTCGCGCGCGCCTTCGTCCACGCGACCGCCGGGCACTTCTAAGTTTTGCGCCTTGACCGCCGCGACGACGTCGGGGACGCCGATGCCGAAGGCGCGCATCTTGTCGGGGTCAATCCTGACCTGAATCTCTCTGGTCGCGCCGCCGACGATCTCCACGTTGCCGACGCCGTTGATTGATTCGATGCGCTTCTTGATTTGCTTGTCGGCGATGTCCGTCACTTCACGCAGAGACTTTTGCGCGCTGACGGCGATGCGAAGCACGGGCGCGGCATCAGTGTCGAGCTTCTGAATAATCGGAGCTTCCGCCGTCTCCGGCAAATCGCCGAGAATGAGGTTGACCTTGTCGCGCACTTCCTGCGCCGCCACGTCCGCGTTCTTCTCAAGAATGAACGTGATGAAGACCTGCGAGACGCCCTCGACCGAAGTCGAGCGCAACTCGTCTATGCCGCTGATGGTGTTGACGGCGGACTCGATCTTGTCGGTCAATTCCGTCTCGACTTCGCGCGGACTGGAGCCGGGATTGACGACCGTGACGGTGATCGTCGGCAAGTCAATCTTCGGAAACAGATCAACGCCGAGCGAAAAGAAAGAGAACGCGCCGACGACCGTCAGAGACAAAATCAACATCGTCGCGAAGACGGGGCGACGGACACAAATTTCAGCAAGTTTCTGCATAGCACAAGCTCCGCTTGTTTAAGAGCAGTCAGCCATCAGCGGTCAGCAGTCAGCAAAGAGAAAAGCTGATCGCTGATGGCTGACTGCTGACCGCTTTACTGTTTGACGGGCAAGCCGTCGCTCAACTGTTCGACGTTGCCGGTGGCGACCGCTTCGCCTTCGGCGATGTTGCCTTTGACTTCGACGAGTTCGCCTTCCTGCTGTCCGACCTGGACGAGACGCTCCTGCGCGATACCGTCTTTAATCACGAAGATGCGGCTCGTGCTGCCTTCGGTGCGGACGGCGTGCGAGGGGACGAGAATCGCGGGCGTCGTCTGCGGCAACAGGATACGGACGGTCGCGAACTGGCCGGGCTTCAATGCGCCGTCGTTGTTCTGCACTTCGGCTTCGACCGTCAGCGTGCGCGAAGTGGCCGTCACGTTCGGCGAGATGCGCGCGACCGTGCCGGAGAAAGAGCGTTCGGGAAAATCGCTGACGCTCACCGACACGCTCTGCCCCGGATGAATGTTCGAGATGCTTTGTTCCGGGATGTCTATGCGGACGCGCATCGGGTTGGTGCGGACGATGGTGGCGACCTTCGTGCTCGTCGAGACGTACTCGCCGAGGTCAGCCGTGCGCTCGGAGACGTAGCCGCTAATCGGCGCATAGATGACCACATCGCGCACGCCTTTCTGCGATTGCTGGACGGCGACCGCCGACGCCTGAGCCGCCGCGCGCGCCGTGCTGATGGCCGCGTAATTCTGCTGCGCGGCTGTCAGTTGCGCTTCGTATTGCTGTTGCAACTGGTCGCGTTGCGCCTTCTGCTGATCGTAGGCCGAGCGCGAGACATCGCCCGATTCAATCAACAACTCGAAGCGATGCAACTGCTTTTCCGCCAGATCGAGCGCGGCCTTCGCAGCCCCGACTTCGGCGACGCGCGTCGGCTCGAAACGCTGCCCCGGTTTGAGTCCGAGACGCGCCTCGGCTTGGCGTATGCCGGCCTGCGCCTGTTCGAGTTGCGCCTGCGACTGCTCGACGCGAAGACGCGCGTCCGCGTCGTCGAGACGGACGATGACTTGCCCTTTCTGCACGTAGCTGCCGAGGTCAACTCCGACCGCGACGACGCGCCCGCCGACCGTCGGCGCAACGTCCGTCTGCTCGTCGGGCGCGAGCGCGCCGGTCGCTTCGATGAAACGCGGCAGGCCGCGCGTGATGGCTGCGGCGGTCGTCACGTCCACCGCGCCCGGCGTCGGCGTCGCGTTCGCCGCCGCGCCTTCCTTTTTGTTCGACTGCGCGCGCGAGCCGCCGCACGAGATGGCCGCGACTCCGAGGATGAACACAGCCATCAATTTGAGCGCGAGCGTCTGTGTGTTTTGACGTGAGAAATTACGCATAAATTCGTCTCTACTTTTTCAAGGACTTTTCTTTCGAGTGACTCTCTTTAATCTGTTCTTTGCTCTGTCCACGCGAACGGCGCGGCGCGTTGCTACTGATCGTCAATTTTTGTCGCCGTCCTTGCTGTACGAGACGACGCAACTTCGGTTCGATGGAAATGCCTTTGAGCAAAATCCCCGTGAACTCGCGCGCGGCGTCCTCGTTCGAGAGGTTCAAAATACGGCGCGCGGGGTCTTTCTCCCACAACGTATTATTGAGCGAGTGATGGATGACCGACGCGATGAAGGCGCGCACGGCGACGAGCGGGTCAACGTCGCGGAACGCTCCTGCACGCTGACGCTCGCGGACGTAGTTGCCCAGAAATTCGTACATCACGCGCACGTTCCTGTCCCAGAACATCTGCGCGAGTTGGTGTCCTTCAAGCGCGGAGTAGAGAAGGAGTCGCAGAAACTGCGGGTCTTGCTCGTGATGGCGCATCATCTCAAGGGCGATGCCCTCGAAGACGGCGAGATCGTCCTTCTTACTCATGGCGTCGGCAAACGAACATTGGATGGATTCGATGGCCGGGCCGCCCGGCTGCGCGAGGCTTCCCTCACACGCCTTGAAATCAATGATGGCCGTGTACAAATCTTCCTTCGTCGCGAAGTGGCGAAAGATGATGGCTTCGGAGACGCCCGCCGCCGACGCGATTTCTTTAGTGGTCGTGCCGCGAAAGCCGCGCTCGGAAAAGAGGCGCATCGCGACCTGCACGATCTGCGAGCGACGATCTCCGGCTGCCATCCGCCCCCCACCGCCTAAAGCTGCCGGCGAAATCGCGTTCGTGCGCGCCGTGTCTGCGTGTCTGGTCATGCCCCTCCACACTCTTCCAAATAAGTTGACGAGAGTTAAATAGTAAGTACTTACTTACATCAGGACGCGCAGGCTGTCAAGCGACGATGGAAAGCAAAAAGCAGAAAGCAATGGGCAGACAAGAGTTATGAAGGCAGAGTCTCCGGTTGGAAGTTGTTGGCTGCCGTCATCTACTGGCCTTAAGCTGCCTTCTGCCTTCTGCTTTCTGCCTACTCTAAACCCTGAGGCTGTATTGTTCCCGACCTTGTGCTAGAGTGTCGCGTACCTTTTCACAACAAAACAAAAGGGTTTCTGGAGAGCCTCGTGCAGGTCGAAGCGCGAACTCTGGCGGACTTTCATTCGGGTACCAGCGTTTGCGCGCAGGTCGGCACGCCTTTTGCACCTGCGCGGCGGGTAAAGCGATAACCTTGAGGCGAGACGCTCGCGCGCTTTATTATCCGGCTTCAGACTTGAGACGGCGTAATTCACAATTGAAGGAGAAGAAGAAAATGTCACAAAATAAATCTGATCACGAGACAAAGACGGCGACCGGCAACGCGGGTCATTCAAGCCCGACAGGCAGCACGGGCGGCTCCGCCTCAACTGGCAGCGCGGCTTCGACGAGCGCGACCGACACCGGCATCGCGCGCACCAGCGGCGCGGCGACGGGCACGGCAACAGGTCTCGCCGATCAGGCCAAAGAGTACGGCCAGAAGGTCGCCGATGCGGCCACGCAGGCCAAAGATTACATCACGGACAAGGCGTCAGTCGTCGGCGATAAGTTCCAGGATTTGCGAAACGCAGACTACGCGCAGGTGATGGAAGACACCAAGCAGTACGCGCGTCAGAATCCGGGTCAGGCGCTCGTCGTGGCGGCGGCTGCCGGTTTCGTGCTCGGCCTGCTGCTGCGCGGCGGTCGCCGAAGCTAGGAAGTTCAAAGCGCAAGGCTCAAGGTTCAAAGATTTCGCTTTGAATCTTGAGTCTCGCGCTTGCGTCAAGCGTTTGCTTTGAACTTTGAACATTCAACTTTGAACTCTGCGTGGTCGGGAGGAAAGCGATGGCTGAAGTAGAGAGGAGGGCGACGGCGGATGTCGGGGGCGACATTGACAGCCTGCCTTCGTTGTTCGGGCGTCTGGGCGACAACGTGATGCAGCTTGTGGACACCAAATTGAGCTTGATGAAAGTCGAGCTGAAGGAGGATGCTTCCGTCTATGCGCGCAACGCGGTGATGATCGCGGTCGGCGCGGTGATCGCCATCATCGGCTTCGCGCTCGTCAACGTCGCGGTCGCTTGCTTCGTCTCCTTATTGTTCGCGACTGAGAATCCAACCGCCGTCGTGCAGAGATTCGGGCCGAAGAGCTACGGGCTGGGCTTTCTGATCGCGGGCGTCGTCTATCTCGTCGGCGGCGGCGTCATCGCTTTGATGGGCAAAAGCCGGCTCGCTAAATTTGACCCCTCGCCGAAGAGAAGCATCGAGGAACTCGGAAAGGATAAGCAATGGCTGAAGAACGAAATTTAAGTCTCACGCGTGTCTCGGATGCGGATACGGACGAAGACTCGACCAAAGCGGAGCTTCAGCGTCGCATGGAAGAGGCGCGCGAATCAATCACACAAACCGTGACGGAGATCAAGGAAACTGTGTCTAACCAATACCAGCAGGTGCGAAACACAATCAACGAATCGCTCGACTGGCGCGAGCAATATCGTCGCCGCCCAATTCCCTTTGCCATCGGCGCGCTCGGCGTCGGACTCGTCGTCGGTTATAGCGTCGCCGGCGCGTTCAAGAGCGACGATGACGATGATTATGACGATTACGATACCGAGGACGCTCTGTACCGTGCGAACAATGAATCCGCTTCGTCGCGTCCTTACGCCGCGCAGGCGATCATCGGCGCACCGGCGGCTTACGCGGCAGCCTCGCCTTCGAGAATGAGCGCGGATGTCGGGCCGGAGACGCGACCGTCTTACAGCAGCGGCTACGAAGCTCCTGACGCGCCGTCACCAACATCTGCGGAAGAGGATGCAGAGCCGGATGGCCCCAGTCTTCTTGATCGTTTCAAAGAGACGAAGGCTTACGACCGCTTGCAGGATGAGATTTCCACGCTCGGCTCGCGCGCCGTCGAAGAATTATCGAAGACGGCGCAGAACGTCATTCTTCCGGCGTTGCTCGGCAAGCTTAAAGACATGATCGGCATTGATCTCAGCACGCAGAAGAAATTGACGCAGCGTGGTCAGTCCGAACATGAAGCGGTGCGCGCATCTGCGGCCAGCGATGCTGTCACTGACAACCCGTCGTCAGCAGTCGGCGGCGCAACGTCATCGGCCTCCGCTTCACGCGCGGGCGGCGCTTCGTAAAACTTGTGTTCCGGCAACATTGGAACGACCGGACGCGCGAAAGATGAATCGCCTTCAGCCATTCATCAAGCCGTGTTCAAAACGCAAAAGGGCGAGCCGCTTCCGCAGCAGACTCGCCCTTTTTAGTTTCTGTCCGATGCGATTCTCCTGAATAACATGGCCGCTCCGCAAAGCACGACGAATCGCGACACCGCGACGAAAGCCGCAGACACGGCGCGCGTCGAGGTGATCATCAATTCAACCGCGGGCGCGGACGACAAGGATGCGGCAGAGAGTGAAGTTGCCGCAGCTTTCGCGGCGTGCGGCGTCGAGGCTCACATCTCTGTGGCGCGCGATGGCTCGGAGATCGTCGCTTTCGCGCGCCGCGCCGTCAACGAACGCGCGCGCATCATCGTCGCGGGCGGCGGTGATGGGACGATCAACGCCGTCGCCTCCGAACTCATCGGGACGGACGCCGCGCTCGGCATCCTTCCGCTCGGCACGCTCAACCATTTCGCTAAAGACCTGCACATTCCGCTCGCGCTTACCGACGCCGCGCGCAACGTCTGCGAGGGGCGCATCTCGCGCGTTGATGTGGGCGAAGTCGAAGGGCGCATCTTTCTCAACAATTCGAGTCTCGGACTTTACCCACGCATCGTGCGTAAGCGTGAGAAAATGCAGCAGCGTCTGGGGCGCGGCAAGTGGCCTGCGTTTTTCTGGGCTGCGCTTTCCGTGCTGCGCCGCTATCCGTTTCTAAACGTCCGACTCAACGCCGACGAGCAAGAGATTAGACGCCGCACGCCCTTCGTCTTCATCGGCAATAACGAATATCAGATGGAGAGTTTTCAAGTCGGCGCGCGCTCCTGCCTCGATGCCGGACAGCTCAGTCTCTACGTCACGCATCGCACGGGACGGTTAGGATTGCTGCGGCTCGGCGTGCGCGCGCTCTTCGGGCGTCTGCGTGAGTCGAAAGACTTCGACGCGATGTGCGTCAAAGAAGTCTGGATCGAGACGCACAGGCCAAAGCGTCTGCCCGTCGCCACCGACGGCGAAGTCACAATTATGACGACGCCGCTCCACTACCGCGTGCGCCCCGGCGCGCTCAATGTCATCGTTCCGAAGACGGTGATGAGTGATGAGAGATAAGTGATAAGAGAAAGCAAGAATTTCTTTCTCATCACTTATCTCTCATCACTCATCACTTAAAAAGTTATGCGTAAAATCATTCACCTCTCAGACCTGCATTTCGGGCACGTTGATGAAGCGACGCTCGCGCCGCTCATCTCCTTCGTCAACGAAAGCGCGCCGGATGTCATCGTCGTCTCCGGTGATTTGACGCAGCGCGCGCGCTCGGAACAGTTCAAAGAGGCGCGCGCATTTTTAGACGCGCTGCCGTCGCCGCAGATCGTCGTGCCGGGCAATCACGACATCCCTCTGCACAACGTTTTCGACCGTTTCGCGCGCCCGCTCGATAAGTACCGGCGCCACATCACGGACGATCTCACGCCGTCTTTCGCGGATGAAGAAATCGCCGTCATCGGCATCAACACCGCGCGCTCTTTAACGGTCAAGTACGGGCGCGTCAACGAGGAGCAAATCGCCCACATCCGCGAAATGATGTGCGCTTACCCTGACGATGTGACGAAGATCATCGTCACGCATCATCCCTTCGACGTGCCCGAAGGCACGGACGAGCGCGAACTCGTCGGGCGCGCGCAAATGGCGATGGATGCGCTCGCCGCGTGCGGCGCGGACTTGCTTCTCGCCGGACACCTACACCTCACGCACACCGGACACACCGCCGAGCGTTACAAGATTCAAGGCCACTCCGCGCTCATCGTGCAGGCGGGCACAGCTACCTCCACGCGCGGGCGCGGCGAGACGAATTCGTTCAACGTCATTCGCATCCAGCACCCGCACATCAACGTCGAGCGTCTCGCGTGGCATCCTGAAAGCAACGTCTTTCAACCCGCCTCGTCCGAGACGTTCAGGCACACGCCCGCAGGCTGGACGCGCATCCCCGATGAAGTCGCCGCCGGCATCGTCTTCTCAAAGGAAGAAACGACCGGGCTACAATCCAACGACCAGCTCGACGTGTCGAAAGATTGACGACAACGACTCGCATACTGCCTGTTTAAGTTATCCCGCGCCTCACAAATGTTTTTACTTTACAGAGCAACAGACAGGATTTAGACTGCACGACATGCTCGGCGTTCGTCTCCCGAACCTTATCTCTCTTAAATTAAGGACACTTCATGCACACACAAAAACTTGCCACGCCGCGTTTCACTCTTTTCATCTTATGCCTGCTCGCATCACTCACGCTCGCGCACGCCGCACCTTTGCGCGCGACCGCAGCAGCAGTGCAGACGGCGGACGACGCCGACCGCGCACGCGCCCTTCAGTTGTTCCAAGAGAGCAAATTCACAGAGGCTCTACCGCTGTTGGAGAAACTTGCTGCCTCACATCCTGACGACGCGGCGGTGTTTGAAGCATACGGCTTTTCGCTGATCGTCGCGACGCGGGCTATCAAAGACGAGAAGTCACGACAGAAGATGATTGACCGCGCGCGCGTGGCGCTCTTACACGCCAAAGAACTCGGCGACAACAGCAATCTTTTACAGGGAGCGCTTGAAGTCGTCGGGAGTGGTGGCATGAGCGGCGGCAAGCCCACCTTCTCGGAGAACAAAGAGGCCGATCATGCGATGCAGGAAGCCGAAGCCTCCTTCGCGCATGGCGATCTCCAGAAGGCGGCTTCAGCCTACGAGCGCGCTTTGAATGCAGATCCTCATCTATACGAAGCGGCGCTCTTCGCCGGCGATATGTATTTCAAGTTGAACCAGCCGGACAAGTCCGGCGAGTGGTTCGCTAAAGCCATCGCCATCAACCCCGACCGTGAGACGGCCTATCGCTACTGGGGCGACGCGCTGATGATGGGGCAGGACAAGCGGGATGAGTCGCGCGTTAAGTTCGTGGATGCGGTCGTGGCCGAGCCTTACACGCGCTCGTCCTGGGTCGGGCTGACGCAATGGGCGGATCGCTACAAGATTCAACTCTCGCATCCGAAGATTGAGCCGCAGGCCAGCGTCTCGCCGATGAAAGATAACAAGATGACGATCACGATTGATCCGAAGTCGCTTGAGAAGACAGACGATGGCACGTCTGCATGGATATTCTACGGCATCTCCCGCGCCGCCTGGACAACGAGCGACTATGCCAACTTCAAGAAAGCATACCCCGACGAAAAGACATATCGTCACAGTTTGCGCGAAGAGGCGAGCGCCTTTCGCGGAGTTGCGGAACTCGTCAATCAACAGACGAAGGAAGGAAAGATTAAGCGACTCGATCCCGCACTCGCCACACTCTTGAAGCTCAATGACGAAGGCTTGCTCGAAGCCTACATTCTCTTCGCACGCGCCGATGAAGGCATCGCGCAAGACTACGACGCCTACCGCAAAGCCAACCGCGATAAGTTACGCCGCTACCTGATGAATTACGTCATGTCGGGCAAATAATTTAAGGAGTACGGATGATGAACACCTCCTCGCAGATACAACTAAGATGGATGAGACGCGCTCTCGTCCTGCTCATCTTATTGCTCGTCATACCCGCGTCGGCGCGTGCCGTGCCAATCGTCGGCTTGGCGGACATCAACCGGCTCATCGTCTTCGATAGCGCCACGCCCGGCGTCATCAGCAATAGCGGCGACATTACAGGCTTGCCGTCCGGCGAGAGAATTATCGCGCTTGATTTTCGCCCTGCGACCGGACAACTCTACGGCCTCAGCGCGAGCAGCCGTCTCTACATCATCAATCCGCAGACGAGAGTTGCGACGCGCGTCGTCGGCAACGGGACAGCAAACGCACCTACGCTCAATGGGCCGGCGGTCGGCTCCGGCTTCGACCCCACGCTCGACCGCCTGCGTGTCGTCAGCGACGAGACAGCAGCGCGACAGAATTTTCTCTTTAATCCAGACGTGTCGCTCGGCGGCAATGCCAGCGCCGAGACGCCCGCGCAGTTCGCGACCGGCGACGCCAATTCATTCTCGACGTTGAGCCTCTACGGCCTCGCCTACACGAACAACTTCGCGGGCGCGACCGTCACGCAACTCTACGGCATCCATCGCAGCAACGCCTTGAAAGTTCCCTTCCTCGTCAGCATCGCTCCCGCGAACGGCGGGCAGGCGCACACCATCGGCGCACTCATCGGCACAGACACAGGCGCGCAGGTCACGCAAGACATCGGCTTCGACATCGCGCCCTTGAGCGGCATCGGCTATGTCTCGATGAAGACGAACAGCGTCAACATCACGCGCACGCAGTTCTACACGATCAACCTCATCACGGGCGCAGCCACGCTCGTCGGCGACATCGGCGGGCAACCCGGCATCGTCACGGACATCGCCGTCATGCCGCCGTCGTCAATGCTCTATGCCGTCAACAATGCGAACGAACTGCTCAAGTTCAGCAGCGCGAACCCGGAGACGATTGACAGCCGCGCCCCCATCACTGGCCTGCTCGCGGGCGAACAAATTTACGAGCTTGATTTCCGCCCGACGAACGGCCAACTCTACGGTCTCGGACGCACGACCGCAGGCGGGACGCCGCAGAGCAGCCACATTTACATCATCAACACGACGAACGGCGCGACGACGCCCGTTCCCGCTTCAGTTAATTTCAGCATCCCTGCGCTTGTCGGCGACGCGGGCTTCGACTTCAGCCCTCTGCCGTCCGACTCGGCGCGCGCGCTCCGCATCGTCACCGAATCCGACCAGAACTTAGCCGTTGACCCCGACGGAAATCTCTCGACGCGCGTTGACACTTCGCTCGCCTACGCGACGAACGACACGCGCGCCGGTCGCGACCCGCACATCGTCGCCTCCGCCTTCAGCGACAACTACGCGGGCGCGACGATGACGACGCTCTATGACATTGACCGTGATTTCGCGGGGTCTGGAACGTGGCTTGTCAGGCAGGGATCAACGGGCGGCGTTCTCGTCTCGCCGGTCAGAGGCCAACTCTTTACGCAGATGTCCGTCGGCGTCGGCCTCCCCGTTGACGAAGTCGGCTTCGACATCGCGCACGGCTCGGACGGGACGGCTTACTTGACGACTAACTCGATGGATGATGGCTTCTCGCGCCTCTCAACCTTCAACGTCAAACGCGGCAACGCGAGCACCGAAGTCGGCGCTGTCGGAGCGAGTCCGGTCGAACATCTACGCGACATCGCCGTCGCGCCGTCGGGCACATTCCAGTTCAGCGCGGATACCTTCAACGTCGTCGAAGACAACGCCGCCGCGCACATCACCGTCACGCGCACCGGCGACACCTCGAACGAGGCGAGCGTGGACTACGCGACGAGCGACACGGGCGGCATCAATCCCGCTTCGAGCCGCAGCGACTACGAGTCCACGTCGGGCACGCTCCTGTTCGCCGCCGGCCAGACCACTGCGAGCTTCGACGTTCTCATCAACGAAGACTTTTACGACGAGAAGCTGGCGGGTCAGGGAGGCGAAATCGCTTTGCTCACTTTGAGCAATCCGACGAGCAACTTCAACCTCGGCGCGCAACGCACCGCCATGCTCTTCATACAGGACGACGAAGACGCGGGTGCGCCCGCGTCGAACCCGCTTGACGACACCGTAACTTTCGTCCGCCAGCAATATCACGACTTTCTCAACCGCGAGCCGGACGCCGCCGGTCTCGCCTTCTGGACGAACAACATCGAGTCGTGCGGCGCGGACGCGCAATGCCGCGAGGTCAAACGCATAGACACGAGCGCGGCCTTCTTCCTCTCCATCGAATTTCAGGAGACGGGTTATACCGCCTACCTGACTCATCAGGCGGCGAACGGTTTTTTCCAGATTTATCCTTTTCCCATCACGTTGAGCGAGTTTCTCTCCGACACGCAGCAGATCGGGCGCGGCGTCGTGATCGGTCAGCCGGGCGCGGCGGAATTGTTGGAGGCAAACAAGCGCGCATACTTCGACCGCTTCGTTTCCACGCCAAACTTCGTGTCGAAGAATCTGTTACTGACGCCGTCGGAATACGTGAGCGCGCTCAACCGGAACGCGGAATCTCCGCTCACGCAGTCGGAGCGTGACGCGCTCGTCGCGGGGCTGACGAGCGGCACAGAGACGCGCGCCACAGTGCTGAGAAAAATCGTCGAAAACGATAACTTCAAGCGGGCGCAATTCAACAGGGCGTTCGTCCTGTCGGAATACTTCGGCTACCTACGCCGGAATCCTTACGACCCGCCGGACGACAACAACATCTCCGGCTATCTCTTCTGGCTCTCGAAGCTCAACCAATTTAACGGCGACTATCGTCGCGCCGAGATGGTCAAGGCTTTCATCGCTTCATCCGAGTACCGAAAGCGGTTCGGCAATTAAACTCTGACGCGGGCGCGACAAGCGAAAGCCGCGCTGATGAACTGAAAACACTTTGCGTTTCAGTTCATCAGCGCGGCGTTTGTACTTCTGCGTGAGGGTTAGAACCTCGTCCTTGTTTCTTTGAAAGGCTTGCGCGGCAATTTCTCGTCCGCCATCGCCGCGTTGTAAGCGAAGGTGGCGACGATGACGGCGGCCTCTTTCACGTCTTCGGGAATGATGCGGTCGTAGGTGTCGAGGTTCGTATGCCACGTCCGTGTCTCGTATTCGATTTCATCCTGCATGAAGTCGAACCCGTTAAGGCCAACGGCATTGAATGAGAGAAAGTCCGAGCCGCCCGTGTTCGCGACGCTGATGGTCGAGGCATTGTACTTGTTCGTGCCGACCTGAAATTCGCGGAACGGTTCGAGCCACTGGCGAAAGATGGGACGCAAGGATTCGTTGCCCTGCAAATAAATTCCGCGCACCGCGCCCGTCCCGCTATCGAGATTGAAATAGACACTGAGCTTGTCGTATTCAGGTTTGAAGCGTGTGGCCTGCGCCTGCGAAGTCGCGTTGACGCTCGCTGTTGTGTTCGTTGGCGGCGTGACGACGGGCGTCTTAGTCTTCGCCGCTTCCACGCTCGCGTCGCGCTTCTGCGGCGTCCGTCCGGTCTTCTGTGCCACCGCCGCTGCCGCATCCGGCTGCGCCGCGTCCTTCGTCGCTGCGGCAATCGCCGGCGCAGGCACGGGGCCGAAGTGATCTTTGACGTAAGCGCTTGAGCCGAGCAAGCCCTGCTCTTCGCCGCTCCACAAAGCGATGCGGATGGTGCGGCGCGGTTGAAGTTTGAGCGCCTGCAAAATTCTGATAGCTTCCATCATCACAGACGCGCCCGCCGCGTTGTCGGTCGCGCCCGTCGCCGTGTGCCAGGAGTCGAGATGACCGCCGAGCATGACGACTTCATCCTTCAAGTCGCCGCCGGGAATCTCCGCGACAGTGTTGTAGCTCATGGAATCGTCGTCGTTGAACTCGACTTGTAAATTGACGGCCAACTGGATTTTTTCGCCCTGCTGAATCATCCGCACGAGACGATTGTAATGATCGTTCGAGACGGCGATCTGCGGAATCAACTTCGGCGCGCGCGCGTCCCATGCTCCGATGCGTTTGTCGAAAGGCGTATCGAAGGGCTGCGGCACGCTCGCGGATTGGACGAACTGCAACATGCCGCCGTCGCCCGCCGGGCTTGAGCCGACGAGCAGAGCCGCGCCTTCATCGTAATAAAACTGCGTCTTGCGGTCGTTGAATTTCGCTGTCGCGATTTGTTCGGGCGTGCGCGGCGCGCGTGGCGGACGCGCAGCCAAAGTCGCCGGGTCGGGCGCGTCGGCGAGTTCGAGCAATTCTTTTTCCGAAAGCCGCTTCGCCGCCGGCTCGAATCCCGGCTTCAATTCGCGGAGCGCGCCGGTCAATACGATCTTGCCGCGCAGAGTCCCTTTGTACTTCTGTAACTCCTCTTCGTTTTTGGCATCCACGAGCACGACATCCGCCGTGAGCGGCGCGTCGAGTCCCGGCGACCACGCGCGCGGGTAAGCGAGCATAGGAAACGTCTGCGGCGCGACGACTTCCGCCGAAAAGCGTTTCAATGTCCAGCCGCGACCGAACGGCCCCCACGCTTCGAGATGAGAGTTCTGGAGTCCCCAACCCGTCAGCCTCTCGCGCGTCCAGTTGTTCGCGCGCTTCAAGGCGGGCGACCCGGTGAGTCGCGGCCCGATGACGTTCGTCAAATAGTCGAGCGTCTCCATAATCTGCGAGCGATTGATGCCCTCATCCTTGATGCGCGCGACGACATCAAGCGCGGGCGTCACGTTTGTCTGCGAGGCGGGAGTCGGCGTCGGTTGTTGCGCGATGGCTAAAAGAGTCGGCGACAGCAGAGCGAAGAGCAGCAGCGCGGCGGCGGCGTAGCGTCGTGGCATGACAGAAGTTCTCCTGAAGTTGGTGAAAGCTTGAAAGTTACGTCGGGAGTGGCAAGTCAGTACCGCGAGCGGTAGCGAGCGGGTCTGCTCAACAGGCACGACCCACTCGCTACCGCTCGCGGTACTGACAGAAAAAAAACTGTTAACGCGACGCGCGTGGCTCGGCGCGGCTGCTCGGTGCGATGGCTTGCGCTTCAACGCCTTCGGGCAGCGCGGCCTCTTCGCGATAGCCGCATTCTTCCTTCGCGCAAATTCGCGACGTGCCTTTCTTCGTCGTCTTCAAAAGAAGAAACGGCGCGCTGCATTGCGGGCAGGGTTCGGCGATGGGCTTGTCCCAGTGGACGGCGTCGCACTTCGGATACTCAGAGCAGCCGTAGAAAATTTTCCCGCGCTTCGATTTCTTGACGACGAACTCGCCCTTGCAGCCCGGCTTCGCGCACGCCACGCCAATCGTCTCGCGCTTGATGAATTTGCACTTCGGATAATTCGCGCACGACGTAAACTCGCCATACGGCCCGTGCCTGCGGACGAGTCCCGCTCTGTCCACCGGGCACGTCTCGCCCTCAATGGGGACGGGCGCGGGCGCGACCGCACCGGTCTTGCTGATCTTGCGGATGTTGCGACACTCTGGATAACCCGTGCAGCCTAAGAACTGCCCGAAGCGTCCGCGCTTCAAAGCCATCGGCTTGTCGCACAACTCGCACAACTCTTCTTCCATTGCGCTATCGCCACTGCTCGCCGCTGCGCCCGTCGCCGTCCCACCGTCAGCGCTTGCCGACGCACTCTGCGGCTTCGCGACTTCGCGCGTCGTGCGGCATTCGGGATAGTTCGTGCAGGCAAGGAACTGTCCGAAACGTCCGAACTTGATGACCATCCCTGCGCCGCAGTTTTCGCAAATCTCGTCGGTCGGGATGGACTGCTGCTTCGCCGCCTTCATGTGCGCTTCGGCGTCCTTCAAATCGCGCGCGAATTTTTCGTAGAACTCGTGCAGCGCGTCCGTCCACTTCATCTTTCCTTCTTCGACTTCATCGAGCGCGCCTTCCATCCGCGCCGTGTACGATTCGTTGAAGAGATCGTTGAAGCTCGCGACGAGTAAATCATTGACCGTCGTACCGAGAGCGGACGGATGAAAGCGTCCTTCGAGTTTTTCGACGTACTCGCGATCCAGAATCGTCGTCATAATCGAAGCGTAGGTCGAAGGACGACCGATGCTTTTTTCTTCGAGCGCCTTGACCAAAGTCGCTTCCGTGTAGCGCGCCGGCGGCTCTGTGAAATGCTGTTCCGGCTTCACGCCGTTGAGTTTTAGTTGCTCGCCCTTTTCCACGAGCGGCAACTTGCGCGCGGCCTCTTCGTCCTCGTCCGACTTCTCGTCGCGGCCTTCTTCATAGACGCGGAGGAAGCCGTCGAACTTTAAGACTGAACCCGTCGCGCGGAACATAAAGCGTCCCGCCGCGATGTCAATCGTCGTCTGGTCGAAGACAGCGGGCATCATCTGCGACGCGACGAAGCGTTGCCAGATGAGCCTGTACAATTTCAACTCTTCCTTGTTGAGATAGCTCGCGACAGACTCCGGCGTGCGCGACACATCGGACGGGCGAATCGCTTCGTGCGCGTCCTGCGCGTCCTTCTTCGAGCGATAGTGGATGGCCTTCTCCGGCAGATAATTTGCGCCGTACTGCGTGCCGATAAAATCGCGCGCCTCGCCGAGCGCCGTCTCGGAGACGCGCGTTGAATCTGTACGCATGTAGGTGATGAGACCGACCGCGCCCTCCGCGCCGACCTCTACGCCCTCGTAAAGTTTCTGCGCCAGCATCATCGTTTTCTTGACGGCGAAGCCAAGTTTGCGCGAAGCCTCCTGTTGCAGCTTCGACGTGATGAATGGCGGCACAGGGTTGCGCTTGCGCTCCTTCGTCGCCACTTCCGAGACGGTGAAATTTTCACGCTCCGCTTCGGCGACAATCTCGCGCGCCTGATCTTCTTTGCCGATGATGATTTCGTTTTTCTTAACGTCCTGATCGAAGCCGCCGACTTTCACCGTCTGCTCGCCGATTTTCAGAAGCCGCGCGTCGAACGCGGGCGGCAACTTCGACGAGAGATTGGCGGCAATCGTCCAATACTCGGTCTTGATGAAACTCTCAATCTCTCGCTCGCGCTCGACGACCATGCGAAGCGCGACGGACTGCACGCGACCGGCGCTCAACTTTCCGCCGACCGTCTTGCACAGAAGCGGCGAGACTTTGTAGCCGACGAGGCGGTCAAGGACGCGCCGCGCCTGTTGCGCGTCCACGAGATTCTTGTTGATCTCCTTCGGCTCTTTGAAGGCGTCCTGCACGGCGCGTTTCGTAATCTCGTTGAACATCACGCGATACGAAGGCTTCTTGGGACGCTTCGGGACGATCTCTTCAGCGAGGTGCTGGCAAATGGCTTCGCCTTCGCGGTCGGGGTCAGCCGCGAGGTAAATGGTGTCGGCTTCGCGCGCGGCCTTCTTCAGTTCGGTGACGTGCCGCTTCGCTTTCTCCGTCACTTCATACGTCGGCTCGAAATCGTGTTCGACATCCACGCCCAAACCCTTCGACGGCAAATCTTTGATGTGGCCGTAGGAGGCCATCACCTTAAAATCCGAACCCAGATATTTATTGATCGTCTTGGCCTTGGCGGGCGATTCGACGATGACCAAATTCTTCGACATTAGTCTTCCTTTGTTAAAAGTAACGTGGCTGCAAAACAACTTTCGCGGCTCGCATTTCATGCCGCACAGAGACATCTTTCAAGCTCATTAAAGCCCGACTCGCAAACTCTCTTTACTATTCTCCATTTCACTGTGAGATGCAAATGAAGGCCGAAACGCTCGCCGCGACAGCGACGATTTTTCCCGCAGTATCAACAATTTAAGGCCATGCGTGCGCGTGCGGGCGTGACTGCACGGCAGCACGCGAGGGCGCGCGAATCAAGCAGAAAGCCGCGTGTAATATCCGCCCCGCGCGCATGGGCGACAGAGCATCACGCCTTCGTCGTTGACGACTTCGCGCCCGTCGTTGATGCCCTCTCCGCAGTGCGCGCAGAGGACGCGCGTGCGCGGTCGTCCCGGCTGATCGAACTCGCCGTATTCGACGCCGACCGGCTCGACCTTAAACAACTCTTCGTCCGTCGCCTCGCGGTAAGTGAGAAACTGCCGCTCCTTCTTACTCTCGATTTCCGGGTGGCGCGCGTCCGCAAGTTGGCGCGAATTTTCGAGCGCGACGACGCGCACGGCCACGTTCGTCTCCGTGTTGAAAAACGTCGCCGCGACTTTGCCGTAATCGAGATACTTCAGACTGCGCTTGCCGAGACGCACGCCCGTCACCGCGCTCACGGCGTCCGTCATGCAACGATCAATCTCGACCCACACGATCAGTTTTTTGCGATCAACTCCGCGCGGGTCATCCAATCCAATCAGGCGGCAACCGAGCACGGCCATCCGCGCGCCGAGCAACTGCCCCGCGCACATGTGCCCGTGCAAACGCTCGCATTCTTCTAATAGCTCATCAAGATTCTGCATAACTTGAATTTTACTGTATGGCGCAAGCGCGAAACGCGCCGATGCTTGCGCTGAGTTGCGGCAAATCTTCAGACGTGTAAATCGGCAACTCTTTTACCAGCGCGCCGTCGGCTGAACTCTCACGCCATTGTTGGAAACGCTCGCGCGCCGCCGTCGCGCCGTCGCCCGTGTCGTCGAACAGATAGAGCGCGGACACGCGACGGCTTAAGAGTGCGCGACGCGCCGATGGCTTGATCTTTTTGTCGCCGCTCGCGCGTGCGGCCATCAAGACAAAATCCGCGTCAACGAATTTGAGAAAGCTCGTGCCTTCGATGAAGACGCCGGGAGCGCGCACACGCTCAAGCGACACACGCACGCCGCGCTCGACCTGCTCGTCGGTCACGATTGCCCAGTGAACGTTCGACGCGCCCGCTTCCCAGTAACGCCCCGTGTCTTTGCCCGGCGTGTCCGTCGCTTCGCGCCCCGACATAATCAACGGCTCGTCACTGAGCAGGTGGCTGACGCAGCAAGCGTGCGCGCTCTTGCCGCACGAGCGATAGTGCCCGCGCGTCATCTTAATCGCCTCCCAACCGGGACACGCGCGCCTTAGCAACTCGCACAGCACAGTCGTCTTCCCCGCGTCGGACGAGAAACCGCTGATGGCGACAATCGGAAACGGCAACTCGCTCACTCCTTTCGCGCGCTTACAATTTTCTGACGAAGCACTTGCCGGGCAGTTGCCGTATCAACTCGCGCATTTCGAGTCCGAGCAACGCGCCGGTCAATTCTGAGATTGATAATTGCGTCTCTTCGGCCAGCGCATCAATGTGCGTCGCTTCATCCGTCGAGAGCATCTTGAAGACGCGCACTTCATTTTCCGTCAAGCCTTCGGGAACGATGGACGACTGCGCGCTGACGCCCTTCTCTTTTTTCTTCTTCGACTCTTCGGCTGGCGGCAGCAGGCTGGCCGCGATGTCTGCCGGCAACTCTGCGGCGATGTCCTGCCATTGTTGCACGAGCTTTGCGCCCGCGCCCTTGATGAGATAGTTCGTGCCGAAAGAATTGCGTGAAGTGATGTTGCCGGGCACGGCGAACACTTCCCTGTTCTGCTCCATCGCGAGCCTCGCCGTAATCAGCGAGCCGGAATTTTCCGCCGCCTCGACGATCACCGTGCCGAGACTGAGTCCGCTGATGACGCGATTGCGGTACGGAAAATTTTCCGGCACCGGCGGTGTCCCCAGAGGAAACTGCGAGACGAGCGCGCCGCCCTTTTCCAAAATCTCCGCCGCGAGTTTTTGATGGTCGCGCGGATAGACTTCGTCAACGCCCGTGCCGAGGACGGCGACGGTGCGGCCATTCGCTTCGAGCGCGCCGCGATGCGCCGCCGCGTCCACTCCGCGCGCGAGGCCGGAAATAATCGTCACGCCGCGCGAGGCTAGATCGCGCGCCAGCATCGAAGCGACGTTCTGCCCGTAGGTCGAGCAACGACGCGAGCCGACCATCGCCACGCACGGAGCTTCAAGACACACCTCCCACGCGCCGCGCACGTAGAGCGTAATCGGCGGGTCTGCGATTTCACGCAGCAGAGCCGGATACGTCCCGTCATCGAGAATCAACACATCCGCGCCGGGAATTTCGCGCACGCGCTCCAACTCACGCGCGGCCTCTTCGTGTTTGTCCTTGAGCGCGATGCTCTCGATTGTTTCCGGTCGAAGGCGCAGGCGTTCCAACTCCGACCTGAGCGCGGCGAAGACGCCCTCCGCCGACCCGAAGCGTTCCAGCAGTTTCGCCACCGCGCGCGGCCCCACGCCCGGCGTCATGTTGAGTGCGATCCAATCTCTCATAATATGAGGAAGCGGTCTGCGGTCAGCAATCAGCAGTCAGCCTTATAATGTCGGCAAGCAATCCAGCACTGGTTGAACAGACAGCCTCCGATAACTGCAAAGCTGACCGCTGACTGCTGATTGCTGACTGCTTTCTTGTGGCGGAGGCGTGTGGGAATCGAACCCACCCGGGCCTGTTCTCACAGTCCCGCTGACGGTTTTGAAGACCGCGCCATTCACCAGAACAGATGCGCCTCCCTGTGCCGGAAGTGTGAAACCTACCCGCCCCTCGCCGCGCGTGTCAAGTTTTGCCTCCTTGACCGTCGGGTGCGGAGAGGCTAAAATCTTTTTCCGAACGAGCGTTCGATAAACTATCGTCGCGCATCAAAATCTTTGTCACGATGCGGTACGCCGTCATTATTTTGGATCAATTTACACGGAGTCAGTCTTTGATGATTAATTTTGAAACTTCGCTGGATCAATACCACCACTGGAAGATTACGTTCGACGGCGCGGTCGCCACGCTCTCGATGGACGTGCAGGAAGACGAGACGCTGGCCGAAGGCTACAAGCTCAAGCTCAACTCTTACGATCTCGGCGTGGACATCGAACTCGCCGACGCCGTCCAACGCCTGCGCTTCGAGCACCCGGAGGTGCGCGTCGTAGTCGTCAAGAGCCTCAAGCCGCGCATTTTCTGCGCGGGCGCGAACATCTACATGCTCGGCACTTCAAGCCACGCCTTCAAAGTCAACTTCTGCAAATTCACGAACGAGACGCGCTGCTCGATTGAAGACGCTTCGCACAATTCAGGACAGCGTTACGTCGCCGCTTTGAACGGCACGGCGTCGGGCGGCGGTTATGAACTCGCCATTGCGTGCGACGAAATTTTTCTGGTGGACGACGGCAACTCCGCCATCTCTCTGCCGGAAGTTCCGCTGCTCGGCGTGCTGCCGGGCACGGGCGGGCTGACGCGCCTCGTTGATAAGCGCAAGGTGCGACGCGACCGCGCCGACGTGTTCTCGACGCTCGCCGAAGGCTTGAAAGCTCCGCGCGCGAAAGAGTGGGGATTGATTGACGGGCACTTCCCGACGAGCAAGTTCGACGAAGGCATGACGGCGCACGTCAACGAATTAGTCGAGGCCGACAGCCGGACGGAAATCGTCTCCGGCATCAAGCTCAATCCGCTCGAAGTTGAAGCGACAGAGGACGGGCGCGAATATAAATACGTGAGCGTCAAGCTCAATCGCGAAGGACGTTACGCGGACTTGACCGTGCGCGCCCCCGAAGCGGATTCGCCGTCAACGACGGATGAGATTCACGCGCTCGGCGATGCTTACTGGCCGCTTCGCGCCTACCGCGAACTCGACGACGCGCTCTTGCACTTGCGCGTCAACGAGCCTGAAATCGGACTCGTCTGCCTGCGTACCGAAGGTGACATTGACGCCGTGCTCGCCGTTGACCAAACGCTCGCCGCCCATCGCGAACACTGGCTCGTCCGCGAGATCACGCTGCACATGGCGCGCGTGCTGCGTCGTCTCGATCTAACGGCCAAGAGTTTCTTCGCGCTCGTCGAGCCGGGCAGTTGCTTCGCCGGCAACCTGCTCGAACTCGCGCTCGCGTCCGACCGCACGTACATGCTCAACGACCCCGCGCAAAAAGTAGAACTCGCCACGAGCGAACTCAATGCGGGCGCGTTGCCGATGTCGAACGGACTGACCAGACTGCAATCGCGTTTCCTGTCCATGCCGGAACAGGCCGGCACGACGCTCGCGCACGCGGGCGCGTTCGACACGGAGGCCGCCGAAGAATTCGGCCTCGTCACCTTCGCGCCGGACGATCTCGATTGGGAAGATGAGATTCGCGTCGCCATCGAAGAGCGCACGTCGCTCTCGCCGGACGCCTTGACAGGCATGGAAGCGTCGCTCCGCTTCGCCGGCCCGGAGACGCACGACACGAAAATTTTCGGACGCCTGACCGCGTGGCAAAACTGGATTTTCCAACGCCCCAACGCCGTCGGGCCGCAGGGCGCGCTGACGAATTACGGCAAGCCGACGCAGTCGCAGTTCGACTATAAAAGGACCTAAGCGTTTCCGTCGCGCGTCAACAGCAGGACATCGCCGTTGCGGAAAGTTGAGCGCGTCAAGATCATCATCGTCAGCAAGGAGTTGATTACATGAGTACGGAAAACAAGAAGTGCCCTGATTGCGAGGGGGAGATGGTCGAGGGTTTTATACTCGATATGACTTATGGCGGGCAGCTTGTGCCGCGCTGGTTGAAAGGGCAACCCGAATCATCCATCTGGACGGGAGTGAAGACGAAGGGGCACGAGTGCCGCTCGGTTGAAACTTATCGCTGCGTGAAATGCGGGCTGCTTCGTTCTTATGCCAACACAGAAGTTGACCCGCCGGGCATGTTGAATTTTTAGACCGTTTCGATCCGGCAGGAGTTTGAATTATGCAATTATACGAACGCATTCCTAACAACGTGAATCTATCGGGCGACAAGAAACTTCAGCGCGCGCTGGAGAGGTGGTTGCCGAATTATCTGGACTGGTGGCGCGAGATGGGGCCGGACGGTTTTCAGCAGAAGGATGTCTATCTACGCACCGCCATCAGCGTGGACACGGACGGCTGGGCAAACTTCGATTACGTGAAAATGCCCGACTATCGCTGGGGCATCTTTTTGAAACCGGCTGACCAGAACGCCACCGTGGCTTTTGGCGACAACATGGGGCAGCCCGTCTATCAGGAAGTGCCCGGCGAATTTCGCAACGCGCTCCGCCGCATCATCGTCACGCAGGGCGACACTGAACCCGCATCGGTCGAGCAGCAACGCGAACTCGGCAAGACGTGTCCTTCGCTCTACGATCTGCGAAATCTGTTTCAGGTCAATGTCGAGGAAGGCCGTCACCTCTGGGCGATGGTCTATCTGCTGCAACGCTACTTCGGGCGCGACGGGCGCGACGAGGCCGACGCACTGCTTGAGCGTCGCAGCGGCAACCCCGACAAGCCGCGCATTCTCGAAGCCTTCAACCAGCCGTGCGACGACTGGCTCAACTTTTTCTGCTTCACGATGTTCACAGACCGCGACGGCAAATATCAACTCGCCGCGCTCGCCGAATCCGGCTTCGAGCCGCTCGCGCGCACCTGCCAATTCATGTTGACGGAAGAAGCGCATCATCTCTTCGTCGGCGAGACGGGCGTCGGTCGCGTCGTCAAACGCACGGCGCAGTTGATGAATGAGAGCGGCGCGGGCATTAGTAACAGCGGTGACGTGCGCGCGCTTGGCGGCATCCCGCTCGACATCCTGCAACGCTACATCAATTTCTGGTTCAGCTATTCGCTCGATCTCTTTGGCGGCGAGATTAGCTCGAACTCCGCGGACTTCTTCGCCGCCGGACTCAAAGGTCGCTACCAGGAACAGAAGAAATACACCGAGCATCACATCGCCGACCAGATGTTCACGCTCAACGTCGTGGAAGACGGCGCGCTCGCGACGCGCGAAGTGCCGATGCGTAACGCGCTCAACGAAGTCCTGCGCGGCGAGTACGTCAGCGACTGCGAGCGCGCGATGAAACGTTGGAACGGCTATCTCGCTGACGCGGGTTTGAGCGAGCGTCTCTATCTGCCGAGCACACGCTTTCACCGACACGTCGGCGAATACGCCGGCCACAGCTTCGACGTGCATGGTGAAATCATCGCGTCGGAAGACTTCGCCCGACGCAAGGACGAATGGCTGCCGACGTTTGAGGATCGCGAGTACGTCCGCAGCCTGATGCATCCCGTCACCGAACCCGGTCAGATCGCCAACTGGATCGCCCCGCCGGATCGCGGCATTAAGGGTCTGCCGTTCGAGTTTGAATACGTGCGACTCTAAAACTGCTGTTTGGGGTCGAATGAGCGTTGGGCATCTGTTGAATGTAGATGAGCAGTGCAACAAATAAAAACACCAGTTTTATTGAACTGTTGGATGTCTATGTAGCTCCATTGCTCTTGCTATGTTTAGGCATTGTCTTTGTTGTGCTTACCTTTACTACTTCAAACCCGAAAGCTACTGATCTTTCAGAAGTGCGCGGGCATCTGGAATCGTATTACTTTAATCAGTGGGGGCGTGGGCACGACGACTACAATACGGTTTTGATTCTGGAAGAGGATTCTCGTTTTTGGACAGATGCGCTTAATAAAGATACCGCGAAGTCTCTTCTCAATACGCGCGGCATAGAGGTTCGGTTATATGTTGAGGCCAATTCAACAAATGTGACGACAGATGGCGCAGTAAAGTCATTTGGTCTGTGGGTAAGTGGTCAAGAGATTGAATCCCTCGACGCTGCATTTGGGCGTGAGAAATTCATTATGCACTTTTGTTTTCCCACTCTTGGAATTTTCTCAATTATCGCCGCAGCCTTTATCTACCGAAGGAATAAGGCAAAGTATGCTTGATAACGGCGGACGCCCAAATTCCGGTGTTTAGTTTTCTAATTCATCGTTCATCATTCCGCGTTCATCATTTGATTCAATGGTCGCTAATCTTTCAACAAATTTCACGCGCTATGATCAAAAGCTGGAGTTCATACTCCGCACGGCAGCGCGCATCTTCGCCGAGAAGGGTTTTCATTCGACCTCGATGCGCGACATCTCGCGCGAGACGGGGATGAGCCTCGCCGGTCTCTATTATTATTTCAAGTCGAAGGACGAACTGCTCTTTCTGATTCAGGACAACTGTTTCGGCCACGTCCTCGAACGACTCCAACAGCGTCTGGGTGAGACGAGCGCGCCGGTGGAAAAGCTGCGACTCGTGATTGAAAATCACCTGTCGTTTTTCGCCGCCAACATGTCCGAGATGAAAGTCCTCTCGCACGAAGCCGACTCGCTGGCGGGCGAGATGCACGCGCACGTCACCGGCAAGAAAGAGAATTACACACGTCTCGTCCGGCGCATTCTTTCGGAAGTGCAACAGGGGCGCACAGGCGGCGACGCGCAGAAAGTTGATTTGACCGTCGCGACCTACGCGCTCTTCGGCATGATGAACTGGATTTACAACTGGTATGACCCGCTCGGCAAGCTCTCTGTGACAGACCTCGTGGACAACATCTCGCGCCTCTTCCTCTCCGGTTTCCTCGCCGGAGCGACGAATGATGAATTACAATTCAAGGCGCAGACGAACAAGCCGGAACGCCTCAGCGTGTGGCGCGCGCCGCAAACATAAAACGTCAATTCTGCAAATTGCGGCACAGGGAGCGACGATTGCCAATCATAGAGGCGCAGGTTATTTAACCTCGCAAGCGATATAATCCGGCAGTGATGATCGAAGAAATACGCGAGAAGATTGCCGCAGGGGAATTCGAGTTCTCCAAACACGCTGTTGATCAAAGCATTCTGCGTCACATCACCGTGCAGGAGATACGCGAGGCCATAGTGGGCAGTGAAGTTATTGAGGATTACCCGAATGGTAAATACGGTCCGAGTTGTTTGATTCTAGGCTTCACGTCGGCGCCAAGAGCGTTACATCTTCAATGCAGTTATCCTTCTCGTCCTACGATAAAAATCATCACGCTGTATGAGCCGGATCAAACCTTATGGATTGATTTCAAGATAAGGAAAGATTGAGATGAGCATCAACACTTGGAAAGAGACATTCGTCGAGCACAAGGTCAATTACACGTTGGAAGTTGACGGCAAGTTTTACTTGATTGAGAACGTACCGGCGCGTGTGTGTGTTGAAACTGGCGAACAACTTTTCTCACCGGAAGTAGTCGAGCGGTTGCAACAAATCATTCGAGGCGAATTACAACCCAAGCGAATTATCGAAACCCCTGTCTATGAATTTGCAGCCTAGATATTGGCCGTCAGCATAATTCGTCAATAGGTAATTCATTTTTAACGGAGTAAATAAGTATGGCAGAAGCGGAAGCGAAGATTCAGGAAGCGAGCGGCAGTAGTCTGGTGCAATATCAAGTCGAAGAGGGCGTCGCGTTGCTGACGCTCAACGACCCACCGGCCAACACGTATTCTTACGAGATGATGAAGGAACTCGACCGCGCGATTCTGGCGGCGCGGATGGACGAGAGCGCGCAGGTCATCGTGATTACGGGAAGCGGCGAAAAGTTTTTCTGCGCGGGCGCGAACATCTCGATGCTGTCGAGCGTGACGCCGGAGTTCAAATACTATTTCTGCCTCCACGCCAACGAAACCTTGTCGAGATTAGAGCAGACGCCGAAGCTCGTCATCGCGGCGATCAACGGCCACTGCGTCGGCGGCGGACTCGAAGTCGCGCTGGCCGCAGACATCCGTCTCGCGCGGAAAGGTGCGGGCAAGATGGGACTGCCCGAAGTCACTTTGGGCGTGCTGCCGGGCACGGGCGGGACGCAACGTCTCGTGCGCGTCGTCGGCAAGTCGCGCGCGATTGAGTTGATGACGACGGGCGAGCTATTCACCTTTGAGCGTGGCGCGGAGTTGGGACTCGTCAATCACGTTTACGAAACTGAATCGCACGCGGCGTTCATGGAACAGGCCATGACTTACGCGCGTCAATTCACCACGCCGGGACGCGCCGCGCGCGCCGTCGGCTCGATCAAGCGCAGCGTCCAGACCGGCGCGGAAATTCCCTTCGAGTCCGCGCTCGCGCTCGAACGCGAATTGCAGCAACAACTCTTCCAGTCAGACGACGCGCGCGAAGGCATCGCCGCTTACGTCGAGAAACGCAAACCGATCTTTAAGGGTAAATAGTAAATGGTGAATGGTGAATGGCGCTTGGATGTCACTCAAGTAGCGCGGCACATGTTCAAGCCTGATAGCGCGCAACCTCTATTCACCATTGACCATTCACCCGCCGAAGCCTATGTACGACAACATCAAAGTCTCGCTCGACGCCGGGATCGTGACGGTAACGCTCAATCGCCCGGAGAAGTTGAACGCTTTCGGCGGGCACATGCGCCGCGATCTGGCCGAGGCGTTGGAGCGCGCGGCGACCGACACGAGCGCTTATGTCGTCGTCATCACGGGAGCGGGGCGCGGCTTTTGCGCGGGCGCGGACGTGAAATACATGCAGGAGTTGATGGAGCGCGAGGACGTGGAAGAGTTCAAGCGTCTGCTCAATGCGGGGCGGCGCGTGCTGACGACGATTCGCCAGATGACAAAGCCGGTCGTCGCCTCCATCAACGGCGCGGCTTACGGCGCGGGCTTCAATCTCGCGCTGGCGTGCGACATGCGTCTCGCTGCCGAGTCGGCCTCGTTCAGCCAGTCGTTCGTCAAAGTCGGCTTACACCCGGACTGGGGCGGCTCATACTTTCTGCCGCGCGTCGTGCCGTCGAATATCGCCTGCGAGATGTTTTTTCTCGGCGATGCCTTCGACGCGCAAGCGGCCTTGCGTCTCAACCTCGTCAACCGCATTGTGCCGGATGCGGAACTCGCCACAGAGACGCGCAAACTCGCCGTGCGACTGCGCGACGCGCCGCACGCCGCCATCGCCGCCGCCAAGCACGCCGTCTATCTGAGCGACACGGAGAGTCTTGAGCGCATGTTGCAATACGAGACTGAGGCGCAGCTACAGTGCTTCCAATCGCGTGAGGCGCGCGAGCGCGTGCGCGCCTTCCTCGAACGCCGCGAGCCGCGCACGGCAAATAAAGAATAGTTCAAGGTTCAAAGTTTAATGTTCAAAGTTGGAATGCGATGTTTCTACTTGAACTTTGAACCTTGAACTTTGAACCTTGAACTTATGAAGAGACTCACGGACAAAATCGCGCTCATCACGGGCGGCGGGCGCGGCATCGGTCGCGCCGTCGCTCTCGCGTTCGCGCGTGAGGGCGCGCGCGTCGCGGTCGTCGCGCGCACGTCGGCGGAGGTTGCGAGCGTCGCCGAAGAAATTAAAAGCGAGTGCGACGTAGAAGCGTTGCACGCCGTCTGCGATGTGTCGGACGCGAGCAGCGTCGAGAGCGCGTTCGCGTCGGCGCGCGAGTTTTTCGGGCGCGGCGTTGACATCCTCGTCAGCAACGCCGGCATCGCTGAGAGCGCGCCGTTCGTCAAGACGGATGATGAGATGTGGCAACGTCATCTCGCGGTCAATCTGTCGGGGACTTTTTATTGTATGCGCGCGGCGTTGCCTTCGATGCTTGAACATGGATGGGGGCGCATCATCAATGTCGCCTCCATCGCGGGCAAGACGGGCGCGCCGTACATCGCCGCCTACGCCGCCTCGAAGCACGGCGTCATCGGCCTGACGCGCACCGCCGCGCTCGAAGTCGCTGCGAAGGGCGTCACCGTCAACGCCATCTGTCCCGGCTTCGTCGAGACGGACATGACGTGGCGGGGCATCGAAAACATCACGGCGAAGACGGGCATGTCTGCCGATGATGCGCTCGACGCGCTCAAGCGCATGAGTCCGCAAAATCGTCTCGTCACGCCGGAAGAAGTCGCCGCGCTCTCCGTCCTGCTCGCATCCGAAGAAGGCGGCGGCATCAACGGCCAAGCTATCAACGTGGACGGCGGCAGCGTGTTGTTTTAGAGCAGTAGGCAGTGGTCAGTGAAGCGCGTTTTGTTGATTGCTGATACCAACCACTAAACGCTGATTGCCCGAACTAGATACTGACTACTGTCCACTATCCACTGACCACTATTTGCCATGTCTCTTGAATACATCAATCCCGCATCGCTCGGCGCACCGCGCGGCTACGCGAACGGCGTGCTGTGTCCGGCGGGCGGGCGTCTGCTTTTCGTCGCCGGCCAGATCGGTTGGGACGAGAATCAAAAACTCGTGAGCGACGATTTCGTCGAACAGTTCGAGCGCGCGCTCTCGAACGTCCTCGCCGTCGTCGCGGAGGCGGGCGGCACGCCGCAACAACTCGCGCGCATCTGTATTTACGTCACCGACAAAGCGGAATACTGCGCGCGCACAGGCGAGATCGGCGAACGCTGGCGCGCGCTGATGGGGCGACACTTCCCCGCGATGGCGCTCGTCGAAGTCAAAGGGCTGCTTGAAGACGACGCGAAGGTCGAGATTGAGGGGATCGCTGCAATACTGTGATAAGTGATGAGTGATAAGTGATAAGAAAACCCGCTTGCTCTTTCTTATCACTTATCACTCATGACTTATCACTCATCACGATATGTTTGAGCCTAAAAGTTTTCTCTACGAAGCGCGCGACGGCGTGGCGACGATTACGCTGAACAGGCCGGAGCGTCTGAACGCGCTGACGTTCGAAGTCTATCGCGAGTTGACGGAGATGTTCGCCACGTTGCGTGATGAAAAAGAAGTGCGCGTCGTCGTCATCACGGGAAGCGGGCGGGCGTTTTGTTCGGGCGGCGACGTGCGCGACATCATCGGCGAATTGCAGGGACGCGACGCCGCAGGATTGCTTGAGTTCACGCGCATGACTTGCGAGTTGGTGCGAAACATCAGGCTGTTGCGAAAGCCCGTCATCGCATCTCTAAACGGCACGACCGCCGGCGCTGGCGCGTGCATCGCGCTGGCCTCTGACATTCGCCTCGCGTCCACAGAGGCGCGCATCGCTTTTCTCTTCGTCAAGGTGGGGTTGTCCGGCGCGGACATGGGAGCGGCGCATCTGCTGCCGCGTCTCGTCGGCCTTGGGCGCGCAACTGAGTTGCTCTACACGGGCGATTTCATCACGGCGCAAGAGGCTTACCGCATCGGACTTTACAATCGCATCGTGGCGGCGGATGAACTCGCAACGGAGACGCGCGCGCTTGCTGAAAAACTCGCGCGCGGCCCCGCCTTCGCGCTCTCGATGACGAAGGAAATGCTTGATCGAGAGTTAGATGTCTCGCTCGACACCGCGCTCGAATGGGAAGCGCAGGCGCAAGCCTTCTGTATGCAGCACCCCGATTACAAGGAAGCGTTTGAGGCGTTCACCGAAAAGCGCGAGCCGCTTTTCAAGGGAGCGACAAAGGAGTGATAAGTGATGAGTGATGAGTGATAAGAGCAAGCGGATTTTCTTATCACTTATCACTCATCACTTATCACCGATTTTTTATGTTGAGAGATCAATTCATAGAAGAGACTCCTTTCTTTACGGACGAGCACCGGCGTCTGGCGTCGGGCGTGGCGGATTTCGTGGCGCGCGAGATCGAGCCGCGCATGGTTGAAGAAGAGGCGGCGGGCGTTGACGAGCATTTTCGTCTGACGCTCGGGCTGCTCGCGCAAGCCGACTTGCTGCGCTACTCGGTGGCTCGCGGAGAAGACGGCAGTAATGAGACGCTCGACGCGCGCGCCCTGTGTCTGGTACGCGAGGCGCTCGGCTATTCTTCGACGCTCGCCGATCTCGCCTTCGTCATGCAGGGACTCGGCACGTTCGCCATCAGCCTCGCGGCGACGGAGCACGTCCGCGATTTTTTTCTGACGAAGGCGCGCGAGGGGAAATACGTCGCGGCCTTTGCGCTGACCGAGCCGGAGGCGGGTTCGGATGTCTCTGCAATCCAGACGACGGCGCGGCGCGATGGTGACGCTTACGTGATAGACGGCCACAAGTGTTTCATCTCGAACGCAGGCGTGGCTGATTTCTACACTGTCTTCGCGCGGACAGGCACACGCGCGGACGGGCGCGCGCAACTGTCCGCCTTCGTCGTCGGAGCGCGCGTGCCGGGCTTGCGTCTTGTCGAGCGCACGCGCCTCATCTCGCCACATCCGATTGGCGAACTCGAATTCACAGACCTGCGCGTGCCCGTCGAGAATCGAGTGGGCGCGGAGGGCGACGGTTTTCGTCTCGCCATGCAGACGATGGACATGTTCCGCGCGAGCGTCGGCGCGGCGGCGTGCGGGATGGCTCGGCGTGCGCTCGACGAAGCCCTGCATTACGCGAAGCACCGCACGCAGTTCGACGCGCCGCTCGCCGCGCACCAGTTGATACAGGCGAAGCTGGCCGTGATGCAGACGGAACTCGACGCCGCGCGCCTGCTCGTCTATCGCGCCGCGCATTTGAAAGACGCGGGCGCGAGCCGCTCGACCTTGACGCGCGCGACGAGCGAGGCCAAGTTCTACGCCACCGAAGCGGCATGGCGCATCATAGACGAAGCCGTCCAGATACACGGCGGGCAGGGCGTCACACACGGCAGCGTCGTCGAGCGTCTTTACAGAGACGTGCGCGCGCTGCGGATTTACGAAGGCACATCCGAGATTCAAAAGCTCATCATCGCGCGCGAGATGCTGAAAGATTAGTTCAAGGTTCAAAGTTCAAAGTCGCGGGCTGGCTTTTGACTTTGAAGCTTGAGCTTGGTGAAATTGAATATCATTAAAATGACGGATACCGAGCGAGAAACTGAGCGCGTTCTAATCGAGATAATTCGACGCACGCCCATCGCGAAGCGTGCCGAGCAACTCTTTGAACTCATCCACGCGCGGCAGGTCTTGATTCTCGCCGATTTGCGCCGTCGTTATCCGCAGGCCGACGCGGACGAGCTTCGCAAAAGGCTGGCCGCGCGCCTCCTGCCACGAGAGGATGTCATTCGCATCTTCGACTGGGACCCGGAGAAGGAAGGCTACTGAGCAGGCTCCTAAAGTTGATGAAGACTCAGATCGAAATTCCCATCCTATTTTCCTTTACCCTCTGTCTTCTACTTGCAGGTGTGAGCGAAGCACGGAGTGAGGATGAACGTAGCATCTCCACGCGGACTCTACACGAGCATCTATGTCCAACCCTCGCCGTCGAGTGCCCTGATACAGTAATGAGGCCGGGCGAACCGATCATCTTTACTGCGAAGGTCAGCGAGGTAATTTCTTCGGCGTCGCTCACTTTCCATTGGACAGTGTCGGCTGGGTCAATCACTTCCGGCGCAGGTACGACAACAATCAATGTAGATACAACAGGACTGCCGGGCAATTCGCTTGTCACTGCCACGGTTGAGGTCAGTGGTCTCCATGAATCGTGTGCTAATAAAGCCTCTTGCACAAGCCCAATATTGCACCCGCACGAAATAGAAGATTTAGACGAATACAGCGATATTAAGTTTAAGGACGAGCAGGCGCGGCTCGATAACTTCGCCTTTGATGTGCAGAGCAACAAGGAGATGAATGGTTACATCGTCTGTTATGGTGGACGCAAGGGATACCGTGGGGAGGCGATGAGGCGGTGCGAGCGTGCTAAGAAATATCTTGTCAGTCGCCGAGAGATAAACCCGAACAGGCTTATCCTGATTGATGGTGGGTATCGGGAATACTTAACCGTCTTCCTCTGGATGTTTCCAGCGGGTATGAAATTCACACCGACCCCGACGGTTGACTCTGCCGATGTCGAGTTCGTCAAAGAACCGCTCAAGAAAAGAAAGGCCGCTCCGAAGCATGGTCGTGGCAGGCGGTGAGATAGCCACATGAAGATCAACATCATCGGCGGCGGGCCTGCGGGATTGTACTTCGCGATTTTGATGAAGCAGCAGGATGCGTCGCACGAGATTACCATCTACGAGCGGAACGCGCCGGGCGATACGTTTGGGTGGGGCGTGGTTTTCTCCGGCAGGACGCTCTCGAATTTGCGCGCGGCGGATGCGGAGTCGCATAGACGCATCACGGAAGATTTCGAGATGTGGGACAACGTGGATGTCTTCTACCGCGATGAAAAAATCAGCGTGCGCGGCAACAGTTTCTCCGGCATCGCGCGCCTGCGGCTGCTGAATATCTTGCAGGCGCGTTGTGCCGAACTCGGCGTCGCGTTGCGCTTTCGCGCGAACGTCGCGTGCGTTGACGAGTTAAAAGATTGCGACTTGCTCGTCGGCGCGGACGGCGTCAACAGTGAAGTGCGCCGTCAAGACGCGGAGAGTTTTGAGCCGACCTTGAGCGAGGGGCGCAACAAATATATCTGGTACGGCACGCGCCAACTTTTTCACGGGTTGACGCTCACGTTTCGCGAATCGGAGGCGGGCACATTCTCCGCACACTCTTATAAATTCAACAGAGAGTTAAGCACCTTTATCATCGAATGCGATGCGGAGACGTGGCGGCGCGCGAGCTTCGACGCGCGCGACGACGCGGAGACGCGCCTTTATCTCGCGGAAGTTTTCGCACGCGATCTCGGCGGGCACGAGTTGCTGTCGAACAATTCGCGCTGGGTTAATTTTCTGCTGGTGAAGAACAGGCGTTGGAGCCACGACAACATCGTCCTGCTCGGCGACGCTTTGCACACCGCGCACTTCTCCATCGGCTCAGGGACGAAGCTCGCGCTCGAAGACTCAATCGCGCTCTTTCAATGTTTCGCCACCGGGTTGGATGTCGCGGATGCGCTCACGGAGTTTGAGCGCGTGCGGCGTCCCGTCATCGAAGCGTACCAGCAAGCGGCGGACGAGAGCCGCGTCTGGTTCGAGAATGTGAAGGATTTCATGCATCTCGACCCGCTCCCGTTCGCTTACGAGTTAATGACGAGAAGCAAGAAGGTTGACGCGGAAAATTTACGCAAGCGCGACCCGGAGTTCATCGCCGCATACGAAGACTACATGAGAGGAAAAGGAGCAGAGATAAAGGAGCAGAGATAAAAGACAGAACTCGCTCCGCCCGCATTGCGATACCTTACTCCGTTTCCTGTTCCCCGTCCCCTGTACCCTCGCTTTCTTTCCACAACGGCGCGAGCAAGCGTCGTCGTCCGTCGTTGCTTAAAGAGACGCCCGGCTCGTCGAGTCCTGCGCGATCCCACAGTTTGCACGTCACCTGCTTGTGCGTCTGATCCAAGCCTTCGCAGTAATTAGTGAACGTGCAACGGCGCACCTCTTCGCCCCGTCCGAGTTTCACTTTCAAAAACCAGTCAGGGTCGGCGAGCGCTTGTCTGGCTGCGCCGATGATGTCGGCCTCGCCCTGTTGAAGGATGGCTTCCGCCTGCTCGAAATTGTTGATGCCGCCCGCCGCGACGATGGGCGTGTGAAAGCCTGCGTCATTCACCGCGCGCTTGATCTGTGCGACGAGCGGGACGTTGCGCCCGAAGGGGCCGCGCGCGTCCGACATCACCGTCGGCATACATTCGTAGCCGCTGCGACCGGTGTAAGGATAGACGGCCTGCCCGATTTTCGGCGGCCTCGCGTCCTCGAACTTGCCGCCCTTCGAGATCGAAAGATAATCGAAACCGGCGCGCGCGAACTCTTTGCCAAAATAGACTGCGTCGGCGATACGGCTTCCGCCCTCAATCACTTCATCCGCGAGGAAGCGCACGCCGACGGCGTAATCGCGCCCGACGCGCTCGCGCACCGCCCTGTAAACTTCGAGCGGCAGACGAACGCGATTTTCCAGCGCGCCGCCGTAACCATCCGCGCGAGAATTTCGCGCGCTCAAAAATGACGCCATCGTGTAGGCGTGCGCGTAGTGCAGTTCCACGCCATCGAAGCCCGCTTCGCGCGCGCGCCCGGCAGCGTCGGCAAACATAGTGGGCAGCACGCGCGACAATTCGCGTATGTGTTCGAGGTGCGTGTCCGTGACGCGCTCGCGATAGCCGAAGCGAAGCGATTCAAGCTCGCGCTCGTCGAGCACGACAAAGAGCATTTCCTCTGGCGCGTTTGTGAGAAACGCACGCACGTCTCCATCTTCTGCATCGAGCCAACGCGCGTCTCCGGTTGAGTCGGCAAGCGCGCGGCGATGTCGCGAATTTAGCATCAGGAAACGCTCGAAGAATTTCGCCTTGTCGGGGCGACGCTTGACGGAGAGAAAATCAATAATCTGTATGAAGAGGCGCGTGTGGCCTGCGCTTGCGCGGCGGACTGTCTCGACCAATTCGCGCAAGCCCGGCACGAAGCGTTCGTGGCCGATTCTCAAGAGCGGCCCCGAAGGAATGTCGCGCACGCCGGTCGCTTCGACCACAATCGCGCCCGGACGCCCGGCGGCGAAGCGCGCGTACCAGTCGAGATTTTCGCGCGTCACGAAACCATCATCGGTCGCGCGCCACGGAACCATCGCCGGAACCCACGTCCGGCTTTCAAGCGTCAACGCGCCAACTGCAAGCGGTTGAAAAAGAAGCGACGCGGCGGCCTCTTCCGCGTTCGGCCAGCGCGTCTCAGGGATGTCGTGTCGAATCGGATGTTCGTGATGCCACATATAAATTTGGAGTCTCTTGAGCGCGGGCGAGTGTAGCAGTTTTAGACGAGCGTATGCACCGGAGCATCCTGTCCAATGATGTTTTAGAGATTCACCACAGAGGACACAGAGAAACACAGAGGAAAGACGGAGATAGTGTGTTCTCGCTTCTTTCTCTGTGAAACCCCCTGTGTCCTCTGTGGTGAAGATTGACGCCGCCATCTCAAATTCACTCGATAGACGTTCCCCGCGCCGTCGAATATACTGACCCTCGCAATCACTTCTTGAGCTTTATCTTGATTGAGGAGGCCAGAGCTTTTGACGGACGAGCTTTTAGAGTGGCGTGGCGAGTTTCCGATTCTCGACAAGGCCGTGTATCTCATCTCGCACAGTCTCGGCGCGATGCCGCGACAGACGTTCGAGCGCGTGCAAACTTACGCCGATGTGTGGGCGACGCGCGGCGTGCGTGCGTGGGCGGAAGGCTGGTGGGACATGCCGCTCACGGTCGGCGACGAAGTGGCGCGCATCATCGGAGCCGCGCCGGATACGGTCGCGATGCACCAGAACGTTTCAATCTGCCAGTCGCTTATCCTCTCTTGCTTCGACACGACGCCGGAGACGCGCCGCAACAAGATCGTCTATTCCGAACTCGAATTTCCCTCCGTCATGTACGTCTATGAAGCGCACGCGCGCGACGGGTGTTTCCGCATCGAAAAGATAAAATCCGACGACGGCATCACGGTCTCGCTCGAACGCACGCTGGCGGCGATTGACGAAGAGACTTTGCTCGTCCCGCTCTCGCACGTTTTATTCAAGAGCGCGTTTTTGCAGGACGCGCTTGCGATTACGAAACGCGCGCATGAAGTCGGCGCGCTCGTCGTGCTCGACACGTACCAGTCCGCCGGAACAGTGCCGTTTAGCGTCGCGGATTTGGACGTTGACTTTGCGACGGGCGGCTCGGTCAAGTGGCTCTGCGGCGGCCCCGGCGCGGGTTATCTCTACGTCGCGCCGCGCCTGCAACAAAAGTTAGAGCCGAAGGTCACGGGTTGGATGGCGCACGCCTCGCCCTTCTCGTTCGAGGACGCGCCGATTGCTTACGCCGGCAACATGGCGCGCTTTCTGCACGGCTCGCCAGCGATTCCTGCGCTCTACGCCGCAGAGTCCGGCTACAAAATCATCAATGAGATCGGCGTCGAGCGCATTCGCGCCAAGAGTATCCGGCAGACGCAGAGGCTTTTCGAGTTGTGCGAAGAGGCAGGCTTGCGCGTCACATCTCCGCGCGACACGTCGCAACGCGGAGGCACGCTGACCGTCGCCGCCGATCACGCCGCCGCCGTCACGCGCGAACTCATCCGCCGCGAAATCATCGTGGACTACCGACCCGGCGCGGGCGTCCGCATCTCGCCGCACTTTTACACGAAGGACGAAGAACTCGACGCGGTCGTCCAAGCCATGCGCGACATACTCGACACGCGCGCTTATGCCGCGCACGAAGCCGCCGGCGCAGTGTTTTGAAAGCAGTGACGAGTGACGAGTGAAGGACAAAAGCAGTGACGAGCAAGAAGAAGTCTTCAACTCATCACTCATCACTTATCACTTATCACTTTTTTTTGCTTGTCACTCGTCACTTATGTCTAAAGAATATGGCGCGAGCGCGCCGCTCTCATATAACAAATATTTGCGCGTGGCCGATTTGATCGGATTGCAGGAGTGTCTGTCTGACCCGGCGCATCACGACGAATTACTCTTCATCACGATTCATCAGGCGTATGAATTGTGGTTCAAGCAGATGCTGCACGAGATTGACGCGAGCGTCGCGGCGATGAGTGAAGACCGCGCGCCGGTCGCATCGCGCGCGCTTGTCCGTGTGGTTGAAATCGAGAAACTTCTCATCCAGCAGATACACATTTTAGAGACAATGACGCCGATGAGTTTTCTCGGTTTTCGCGACGAGTTGAATCCCGCGAGCGGTTTTCAGTCCATGCAGTTTCGTGAAATCGAATTCGCATCGGGACTCAAGGACGATGGAATTCTGCGCGCCTTTCGTGAAGACGAGTTCGCGCACGCGCGCCTGCAAACGCGCTTCGACGCTCCGACGCTCTCAGAAGCATTCTACGCGCTGCTCCGCCGTCGCGGGCTGGACGCGCCGCCCGACGATGCATCGCTTTCGGAAGACGCGCGCCGCAAAGCATACGGCCAGCGCACGCGCGCCGTGCTCGAAGTCATCACGCACTTCGAGGAACGATACGAAGAATTTCAACTCGCGGAAAGTCTCATCGCGCACGACGAATATTTTTCGCTATGGCGCACGCACCACGTCAAGATGGTCGAGCGCATGGTGGGCACGAAGCGCGGGACGGGCGGCTCGGAGGGCGTCGGCTATTTAAGAACGACGCTCGACAAAAAGTTCTTCCCCGAACTCTGGGAAGCGCGCACCTACCTCGACACGAAGCACGGCGGCGCGGCGGGCTGTCCCTTTGCTAAAAAAACTGGCGACTAACCGTCTATCAAACAAATCTGCAACTAAAAGAGGATTAGCAATATGGGAGATGAATATCTCAATTACTTCCATGACTTCATCAATGCCAAGTTGCCCGATTACGAGACTACTTTCACTGCCAAAGATATGATCTCGTGGGTTAAGAGTAGAACTAACAAGACACCTAAAAACATCATCGAGCATTTATTAAAGAGGACTACTAACTATCCTTGTCGTAACATTAATTCTCCTAAATCCTACCCCCAAGATGATCTCTTTGTATTAGCCAACATAAGTTCGATAAGGTCATCTCAGCTTTCGCTCTCAGGAAGGCCGGAATTTGTGAAGTTGCTACAAGACAGCGATTCAATATTTTTTAAGAGTCATCAGTCATCGAACGCTGTTAAAGCTAAAGCCAATCTTATCGCAGAACGAAGAAAGCGGAATGAAAGAGAGAAGAAAGTTGATTACGAAGAAAAGCTCGAACATTATTTGGAAACAAATCTTGAAAAGGTCGAAGTTGGGCTTCAGCTATGGAATGGCAAATCAGGAATTCGCTGCAAGATCGGCAATGCGGGCTTTGTAGATTTTCTTTGTATAGACAGAGAAGGAGATTTTGTGGCAATAGAACTTAAGAGAGATGATGCATCGTCTGCGGCACTTACGCAGTTACAGCGTTATATGGAGGGAATAAAGAGTGAATTTGCTGCATCTCATCAAAAGGTTAGAGGCATCATCATCGCTCGCAGTGTAGATAAATTACGAACATCGATAATCAGCCATCCCGACATTGAGCTATTCGAGTATGAAATGTTGATTAATGCAGGCGAGACATCACTAGCTCTTAAGAAGATTACTTGAACAATGGACATTGAGTTCCCAGAACGCTTCAACATGAGCGACTATTTTCTCTACCACAACGTAGAGGAAGGGCGCGCGGATAAAACATGTCTCTACTTTCAGGATGAGACGTACACTTACGGCGATGCCGTGCGTCTGTCGAATCGCGCGGGCAACGCTCTGCGCGAGTTGGGAGTGCGCGCCGAAGACCGCGTGCTGATCGTGCTGCCCGATTGCCCTGAATTCGTGTGGACGTGGTTCGGCACGAGCCGCATCGGGGCGGTTATCACGATGGTCAACCCGCTCTTGCCCGCTGTGGATTATAAATACTATCTCGAATATACGCGGGCGCGCATCGCCGTCATCCACGAATCGCTGCTCGAAAATTTCACGGAGGCGGCGCAGGGCGCGCGACACTTGGAAAGCGTGCTCGTCGTCGGCAAAGAGCGCGGAGAGTTTCACTCGTTCGCCGAAGCGTTGGACGCGCAAACGGATGAGTTGACGCCCGCCGACACGCATCGCGACGACATCGCCATCTGGCTTTTCACCTCCGGCTCGACCGGGCATCCGAAGGGCGCGGTACACCTGCAACACGATTTGCCCTACAACACCGAATGCTATGCGAAGCGCGTGCTCGGCATGAATGAGATGGACGTGACGGTCTCCGTGCCGAAGCTTTTCTTCGGCTACGCGACGGGCACGAACTTGCTTTTCCCTTTCGCGACGGGCGGCGCGACGGCTCTCTTCTCCGAACGCTCGACGCCGGAAAAGATGTTTGAAATGATCGAACGCTTCCGTCCGACGATTCTGACGAGCGTGCCGACGATGATTAACTCAATGCTCAATCTTGAGAATGCGCGCGCGCGCGACGTGTCTTCGCTTCGCATGTGCCTGTCGGCGGGAGAAGCCTTGCCCGTCGAATTGTACCGGCGCTGGATGGAGACGTTCGGCGTGGAAATTCTCGACGGTATCGGCTCGGCGGAGATGTTTCATATCTACATCACGAACCGTCCGGGTGACGTGAAGCCGGGCAGTCTCGGTCGCATCGTTGAAGGCTATGAGGCGGAAGTGGTGGACGCTGCGGGTCGCGTCGTGCCCGTCGGCGAAATGGGCACGCTTCGCGTTCGTGGCGACTCGGCGGCGTTGTGTTACTGGCAGGCACATGAAAAATCCAAAGAGACTTTCGCCGGCGACTCATGCACTACAGGCGATCAGTTTCATGTTGATGCGGATGGCTATTACTGGTATCACGGACGCACAGACGACATGCTGAAAGTTTCCGGCGTCTTCGTCGCGCCCGCCGAGATCGAGAATTGCCTGCTGCAACATCACGCCGTGAGAGAGGCCGTCATCGTCGCACACGACGCGGGTGACCAACTCATCAAACCCAAAGCCTTCATCGTGCTGCGCGAAGGACACGCGGCGAGCGACGAACTCGCGCAAGACATCAAAGGCTTCGTCAAATCCCGCCTCGCGCTCTACAAATATCCACGCTGGATCGAGTTCGTCGCGTCGCTCCCGAAAAACGACCGCGGCAAAATTGATCGCAGAAAGCTGAAAGGCAGTGATGAGTGATGAGTGATAAGTGATGAGAAAGAAAAGGCGTTTCTTCTCTTATCACTTGTCACTTATCACTTATCACAGTCTTCATCCCGTATGTCTTTCTCCACGCTCATTCCCGTCCGCTTCGGCGAGACAGACCCGGCGGGGTTCGTCTATTACCCAAACCTCTTTCACTATTGCCATGTCGCGATGGAAGAATTTTTTGCGGCGCGGTGCGGAGTCAGTTACGACAGGCTGCTGGCGGATGAGCGTCTCGGCTTTCCGACGGTGAATGTGCGCGCGGAGTTCTTCGCCCCGCTCGTCTATGGCGATGTGGCGGAAGTCGAAGTCTTTGTCTCGCGTGTGGGCGACAGTTCGGCGACGTTCGAGTACCGGCTCAGGCGTGCGAGTGATGGAATGCTATGCGCGACAGCACAGATTGTGGCGGTGGCGATGGATGTGGACGAGCGTCGCGCCGTGCCGATTCCCGACAAGTATCGTCAGGCTTTTGCGCGAAGCGTCGAATAAGCGAGCGTGACGTGATGGCTGGTCGTTATTCGATGGTGATTGACGATATTCATCAACTCTATTCTCTCAACAATTCACCGTCATTCTGGAAAAACCGCGCCACTCATCATTTATTCATCCGGTAAGCGAATGACCCGGGGACAAACTCTCCCCATGTTGTTTCCGCAGATTCTAAACGAACACAGTTGACGGAGGATTACCCCGTGAAGAAGTTACTCGTCTCTCTTGCCATACTCTTTGTCCTCGGCCTCCCGGTCGCGACGCGCGCCGACACCCTGACGTTTCAGCCGTCGCCCACAGACCTTAACGATCTCGATCACCACAGCATCTATACGTGGCGCGTTGACAACGTTAACCTGGGCGGCAAGGTCATCACGGGCGCGAAAATCACGATCAAAAACATCCGCAACTGGGACAGCAACGCCAACCGTCTGTTCATCCACCTGCTCGACTCGGCGAAGTCCGCCGGCGTCGCGTCGTTTATAGACGATCCGACCAACACCACGCCCGTGACAGACATTCGCGACGACTTCGTTGACCCGCGCTATCACAGCCGCAGCGACTGGCTGCTCGCGTCGGGCACGGCGGACACGTTCCTCACGCAACACGATTTCACGACGACGCCGACGAACTTCGTCTATGATTTCACCGCCGCGCAGATGCAGGCGTTGATGGCCTACATCTCGAACGACGGACGCTTCGCGCTCGGCTTCGACCCCGATTGCCACTTCTTCAACGATGGCATCATGTTTGAAATCACGACGGCGAATGCTCCCGTCCCCGAACCGGCCACGATGACTCTGCTCGGCACAGGCCTCGCCGGTCTCTACTATCGTCGCCGCCGGCAGCGCCAGCAGAAAGCCCAAGCCTAAACTGAGACTCAGGCACAATTAGTCAAAAGAGCGACGCGGCGAGCGTGATACTCGCCGCGTCGCTCTTTTTTCATCTGTCATGCGCCTCTCTGCGCCGCACAGGTTTAATAACGAGCGGGGGTGTTCTATAATCCATCCGCTCACCGGGGATGCCCGTTAAGTTCATCAACCAAAGAATCCCAGTGCATGAGGCCACAAGGAGTTACGTGATGTCCAGGCGCAGTCTTACTTCAATCATCCTCGCCCTGCTTTTAATTGTGGGGACTGCTGCGCCCTTCAGCGTACAGGGTCGCACGCTCTTTGACGAAACAACGGGCGAGCAATACGTGAGCGCGCCTTCATCGTCGGCAGGCGACACGCAGCCGCTCAACGATAGCGCGTTTGGCCGCGCGCTCTCCGCGCCTTTCCGCGCCATCGGGAAGTTGTTCGGCGGAGGCAGCAAAAACAAGAAGACAGAAGCGGCCAAGAAAGAAACCGTGCGCGACGAGAATGCGACTTCCGCCGCCGCCGCTGCTGTTGCCGCCACGACGGTGAACACGCCCGCCGTTGTCGAAAAGAAAGAAAAGCCGGAGAAGCAAAAATCGAAACGGAACGCCGCGCCGCATGATGTCGAGGCCGCGAAAAATAATCACAATCAGCCGACGGAAGCGACGCGCATCGTGCGTCCCGGTGCGACGGGCGAGTTGACGACGCCGCAGAGCATGTTCATCCCCATCATCGAAGGCATCGGGAAAGACCCGCTCTCGCAGGGCCGCGCCCTCCTCGAACACGGCTATCTCAATGAAGCCATCGCAGAGCTTTCCGTCGCCGCCTCTATCGGCCCCGAACTCGTCGAAGCGAATAATCTGCTCGGCCTCGCCTACGACCGTCGCGGCTGGCACACGCAGGCCGCCGAAGCCTACGGGCGCGCTCTCTCAATTTCGCCGCGCGACGGCGTCGTGTTGAGCAACTACGGCTACTCGCTTTACCTTAACAACAACTATCGCGACGCTCTCAAACGTCTGAAACAGGCTGACCGTTTGATACCGAACACGCCAACCGTCCTTAACAGTCTCGGCATCGTGCAAGCGAGCGTTGGCAAGTATGACGACGCCTTCAAGAATTTCACGCGCGTCGGCGGCGAATACGACGCGCATCTCAAGCTCGCCGAAGTCCTCTCGGATCGCGGGCGCGACAATGATGCCATCAAGCATTACGAGGCCGCGCTTCGCATCCAGCCCGACGCCTCCGCCATCCTCGAACGCCTGATGGCGCTCTACGCGCGCACGGGTCGCCAGATGGACGCCGCAGCCGCGCGCCGCACGCTCGGCCAGCCGAAGAATCCGCAGAAGACGACGACCGGCGGCGGCGGTTAAAGATAGTAGGCAGAAAGCAGAAGGCAGTAGGCAGACAAGAAGCGGCAGCCTTTAACATTCGATTCAACAAAGAAGGCAGTCAAGATTCTCTTTCGTCTTGACTGCCTTCTGCTTTCTGCCTACTGCTTTCTGTTTTATGGACGGCGTGTCAGGTTGTAGTCGCGCAGGCGTCGGTAGAGCGTGGACGGAGAGATGCCGAGCATTTCCGCCGTCCTGCCGCGATGCCAGCCCGTCTGTTCGAGCGCGGAGAGAATCTGCTGTCGCTCGACTTCGCTCAACGTCTGCTGCGTGGCTCCGGCGGGCAGGCCGTGATTGAAGGTTGGTGACGAGACGGAACCGTCCGTGTACGCGCCGCCGGTTGACGTGGCGACGTTCGCGGATGTGTAAGCAGGCGCGGCAGGCCGCATGATTTCGGGCGGCAGTTCGGCGGTCGTGATACGCCCTTCGTTCGAGAGCAACATCGCGCGCTCAAGTGTGTTGCGGAGTTGCCGCACGTTGCCCGGCCATGCGTAAGCCTTGAGAGCTTCGAGAGTTTCGGGCGTCAACTCCGGTGGATTCGTGCCGCCGAGTTGTTTGAGCAGGTGCGCGGCAAGCGGTTCGATGTCATCTGGACGCTCGCGCAAGGGTGGCAGTGAAATTTGAAAACCGTTGACGCGGTAGAGCAAGTCGGAGCGGAATCTGCCGTCGCCGACCACTTCGTTGATGTCACGGTTGGTCGCCGCGACGATGCGGACGTTGACTTGAACTTTTCGCACCGCGCCGACGCGATAAAAAGAATTCGTCTCAATCGCGCGCAGCAACTTCGATTGCAGTTGAGGCGGAAGCTCTGTCACTTCGTCGAGAAAGATCGTGCCCTGATCGGCGAGTTCCCACAGTCCGAGCTTGCGTCCCTTCGCGCCTGAGAACGCGCCGGCCTCGTAGCCGAATAATTCCGATTCGAGCAGCGTGTCCTGGATGGCCGCGCAGTTGAGGTCTATGAAAGAGCCTTCGCCGCGACGCGAGAGACGGTGTATGGCGTGCGCGATGAGTTCCTTGCCCGTGCCTGACTCGCCCGTAATCAAGACGGATGCTTCCGAAGGCGCGACGCGCTCGACGAGCCGCATCACTTCCTTCATCGCGTCCGAGACGAAGACGATCTCCGGCGTCGCCGACGCGCGTTCGACAACGGCGCGCAGGCGTTGATTATCAACTCGCAGCCTGCGCTTCTCCGCCGCCTGCTTGACGAGCACGTCGAGTTCCGCGATGCGATATGGCTTCGAGAGATAATCATAAGCGCCGAGCTTCATCGCCTCAATCGCCGACTCAACCGTCGCGTGCCCCGTCAGCATCACGACTTCGGGCGGATTGGGACGTTGATACAGACGACGCAAAAGTTCGAGGCCGTCCATGCGCGGCATGTTGATGTCGCAGAGCAGCACGTCCACGTTGCTCTCTTCCAAAAGACGCAAGGCCGCCTCGCCGTCGGACGCGACACGCACCTCATGTCCCATGCGCTGCAATTCTTTTTGCAGGACGAGCCGCAAGTTGGCTTCATCTTCGGCGACGAGAATTCTGGCTGGTTGGATGTTCTGACTCAACTTGTCCGCTCTCCGTCAGATATTGGGATGGTGTTGGCGGGCAAACGGATGGTGAAAGTCGTCCCGCGCCCCACGGACGAGTCAACGCTGATGCGCCCGCCGTGCTCTGTAACAATACCATAACAGACGGCCAGCCCTAACCCTGTGCCGCGCCCGACCTCCTTCGTCGTGAAGAACGGATCGAAGATGCGCTCCAGAATTGCCGGCGGGATGCCGTGCCCCGTGTCGCTCACTTCAACGAAGACGCTCGGCACTTCGCCCGCGCCGGCGCGCGTGTGAAGACGCAGCGTGCCCTCTTCAGACATCGCATCAATCGCATTCTCGGCGAGGATGATGACGGCCTGCTGCAACTGCCCCTCATCGCCGGAGACGAGCGGGAGACGTTCCGACACTTCGACTTCTATCTTGACGGCGGGGCCGCGACGCTGGTGCAAGAGCAGTCGCGCCGCCGACTCGACGACTTCCGAGACATTGACGGGCGCGTGCTGTCCCGCGCGCGCGCGACTGAAATCTAATAAGCCGTTCGTGATGTGCTTGCAACGAAAAGCCTCGCTGCGAATCAGTTGCAGATACTCGCGCAAATCCTCCACATCCGACGACGACGCGCCATAGACGCCTTCGCCGACGCGCGTCTCCAGGGCTTCGGCACACGCCGCAATCGTCGCGAGCGGATTGTTGATTTCATGCACGACGCCCGCCGCGAGCCTGCCGACCGCCGCCAGTTTTTCCGAGCGCGCCACTGCACGGCTCGCCACGACGCGCGCCGTCGTCTCTTCGCCGACCGTGATGACGTGCGTGATCTCGCCCCCTTCGGCGCGCATCGGCACTTTGCTGACGAGCCAGTGCTTCGTCGTTCCGTCAGCCGTGTTCGTCTCCTGCTCGATGCGCTCGATGCGTCCCGTCTCGAAGGCGCGCGAGAATTCTTTCTCCAGCACTTCGCGCGGCTGGCGCGAGAGCACCTCGAAGACGTTGCGCCCCAAAACTTCGCCGCGCGGGATGCCCTGCCCGCCCTGCTCGCGGTTGCGATTCCAGGCGACGACGCGATAGTTGCGGTCAATCGCATAGAGCGAGACGGGCAGAGTGTCTATGATCGCTTCGGTGAAACGACGCTGCGCCTCGGCCTCTGCCGTGCGGCGCTCGACCTCGCGCGCGAGCGTGAACGAAGACTGCCGCGCCGCTTCATACAGCGAAGAGATGCGCGCGGCGAGCGCGGCCTGCTGCGCGGCGGCGTCAATCAGACGCTCCTCCGTCTGGTCGCAATCCGTCGCGCGGTCGAAGGCGACGACGAGCGCGCCGAGAGCGCGTCCCTCGAACCTGAGCGGCGCGACGTATTCGGCGTGGTGATTATTGTCGCGGATAAAAAATTGCGCCTGATCTTCGACGCGGTGCGAAGCAGAAGGCGCGGCATCAAGCCACGCGAGCAGTTTGTCGAAATGAATCAGCGCAACGTCCTCTTCCGCGCTGCCTTCGCGGTCAAAGACGCAGATGCTCGCCGCCGCGTCAACACTATCAACACCACTGACGCCCGCGCCTTTCGTCTTCATGCTCGCTTGCGAAACGAGGACGGCGGCGCACATCGCGGCGTTCGCGCCTTCGTAGGTCGCGCCCGCCACGCGCCGCACGACTTCCGCCGGACTCAGCGCATGAAGCAAGCCGCGACCGAGATCGGCGAGAAAACTCAACTCGCGGTTGCTGCCTTCGAGCACACGCGCGCGCGTTGCGGCTTCGAGGTGCGCGCTCACGCGCGACAGCAATTCGCGCGAGGTCGAGGCTTTGGCGACGAAGTCGTCCGCGCCGGCGGCGAAGGCGTCAACTTTGTCCTCTTCGCTGTCGCGCGCGGAGATAATGATAATCGGCAGATGTTTGGTCGCGGCCTGCGCGCGCAGCAGGCGGCACAGCGCGATGCCGCCCACGCCCGGCAGTTCCATGTCGAGCACGACGAGGTCTGTGCGGTGCTGTCGCAAATCGCGCAGAGCCGCCGTCGCGTCGGCGCACGAAGTGACGCGATGGCCTTCCGTTTCCAGAGTCCGTTGCAACTCCTGACGCACGCGCTCGTCGCCCTCGATGACGAGCAGGCGCGCGGTCGCATTGGCGTTGTTAACGATGGATGAAACTGACATCTTCGGTTTCGTTGACGTGCCGGAAAGTTCGTCGGTGCTGGAAGGCTGCTGCGGGAAATCCGCAACGCGATGTGAATATCTCGAACGTCGCTGAGACACGCGCAAGCGATGTTCACAGCACAGCTTGCGACGCACAGCGCGCCCTTAACGATTGAAGACGATTGCAGGAGGGAAAGTCAAGAAGAAGTGATGAATGCGGAATGATGAGTGATGAATGAAGACAAGAGCCTCGCCAATCATTCACCACTCATCATTCCGCATTCATCATGTAGTTTAGTTGATCGCCGTCGAAGTGAGATTGCCGGTGTTGAGGTCTGTAGCTTTTTCCGTGTTGACGTTGAGGGCTTGCCGCTGTTTGTGGCCGGACTTGGCGGAGTACATCGCTTCGTCGGCGGCAATGAGAAGTTGATCGAGCGTCTCGCCGTTCGCGCCGTAGCTGGCCGAGCCGACGCTGATGCCGACGCGCGCGTATTTGTCGCCGCGCACATGAAGCGCGAATTTGGCGACCGCCGTTTCGATGCGCTCGCGTAAGTCTGCGGTCTGCTCGTCGTCCAAATCCTGCATGATGGCGACGAACTCGTCGCCGGCGTAGCGCGCGAGAAAATCATACTCGCGCAGTTGCGCCCCCACGATGCGCGCCACTTCGCGGAGCATTTGGTCGCCCGTCGTGTGGCCGTAAGTGTCGTTGACCTGCTTGAAATCGTCGAGGTCGAGCATGACGACTTGAAAGGGACGATTCGTGCGACGCGCGCGCGCGACTTCCTGCTCGAAGCGCAGGTACATGGCGCGCGCGTTGGGCAGTTCCGTCAGCGTGTCTGTCAGCGCGTGCGACTCGGCGACGGCGTGCTGCGTGGCGTTGGCGATGGCGTCCGCCGCGAGGCGCGCGACGGTGTCGAGCATACGCAGGTGGTCGTCCGTGTAGCGTCGCGCATCGAGCGCATAGACGGCGAGCACGCCGTGGACGCGCTCGTCTTTCAAAAGCGGCACGGCGACCATCGAGCGATAGACGCAATTGTGTGGAAGCTCGACGCCCGTGAAGTCGAGCATCGGATCGAGATGGACGGCGGCGCGGCGGTTGGCGAGCACGAAGCCGGTCACGCCTTCGCCAGAGGCGACGACGCGCCCGCGCATCAAATCCGAATTGCGCCCGGCGACGTGCGCGGCGGTCGCGCACTCGTTCGCTTCGTCATAGAGATAGACGGCGCACAAATCGAACGGGACGATGTGGCCGACCTTGTTGACGAGAACGGAGACGGTGTCTTCGATGTCGAGCGAAGAGCCGAACGTGCGCGCGATTTCATAGAGCGCATAGACTTCTCTGTGCGCGCTCTTGATCTGGCTGAGATAGTCCGGCGTCGAAGATGCGGCAGGCACGTCACGTCGCGTCGCAGATGATGCATCGTCAGTTGGAGACTCGGAGACATGCACGTCATCTCCGTGCAGCGAGCGAACTTCGCATTCAGCGGCGATGTTGCTTTGATGGTCGAGTCCCTGCGCGACGATCTCGCGCTCGAACTCCGGCAGATGCTCCAGAAACACCTCGACGACATGCGGATCAAAGTGCGTCCCGGCGCGACGGCGCAGGAGCGTACACGCTTCATCGCGCGTCATGCTTTTGCGAAAAGGTCTCTCTTCGCGCACGGCGTCGAAGCAGTCAACGACGGAGAGAATGCGCGCGGTGAGCGGAATACTTTCGCCGCTCAAGCCGTCCGGGTAGCCGTGCCCGTCCCATTGCTCGTGGTGCGAGCGCACGATGGGCACGACCGGGTACGGGAAGCCGACACGCTCAAGTATCTGCGCGCCGACGGAAGTGTGTATCTTCATCTTCTCGAACTCGGCGGGCGTGAGCTTGCCCGGCTTGTTGAGAATGTGATCGGGCACGGCCAGCTTGCCGATGTCGTGCAAAAGCGCGCCGGCCTTGAGCGCCTTAATCTCGCTCACGTTGAGTCCTAACAATTCGCCCATCCGCGTCGTGTAAATTTGCACGCGGCGGACGTGGCAGTGCGTCGTCTGGTCTTTGGCGTCAATGGCGGTGGCGAGCGCTTCGACGGTGGCGAGATGAATGCGGCTCGTCTCTGCGACTTCGCGCGTCTTCTCTGCGACGCGCTCGAAGAACGTCCGGTAGGTGGCATAAGAAGCGATGATGACGGGCAGACTGAGCAAAACGTAGAGCAGGCCGAAGCTCATCATCGCGCTATAGACGACGAGCGCGGCGAGCGCGGCGGCGAAGAATGTCAGAGATGTCCAGAGATAATTTTCTCTCCACAGTTGGAGAATGGGACGACGCTTCTTGAGCGCGAGCAGAGTCGCGACGAGCAAGCCGTTCAAAAGATACTGCGCGAGCGCCATCACGACGAGCGGCAGCGCGAGTTGCGCGAGTGACAAACTCAGGCCGAAGCCGACAGGGTTGCGCGCGACGCCCGTATCGGCGGCGAGCGAGAGATAAAAGATGTGGCCGGAGACGAAGACCGTCAGAGCCATGCACGCGGGCGCGGCGATCCAACTCGTCGCGCGGTGCGAGGTGCGGACGGAACTCGTCAGCAAATCAATCGCGCCGATTAAAACCGCCGCCGGCACGCCGAGAAAAATGACGCAGAGAAACGTGAAAGTGTCGCCCGCCGTGACGCTGGCCTTTGTGCCGGGGATGCGTATGGGAAGCGCGCCGGAGATAACGACGAGAGAAGCGAGGACGAGCAATTGCGCCAACTGCATCGGCGTGAACGCGAGACAGCCCGTCACGCCCCACGCGCAGGCGAGCGCGCCGGCACAGACCAACGCCCACCAGTAAAACTTGGCGGCGCGGCTGTAGTCTGACATGTCTATGAAGTTCATCCGCTTGGCTCTACACGATCCGGGTCTTGCTCTGCTGGCCTCTTGAATGGTGCGCCGCCGAAAGCGAGGCCGGGAGCAAATCGGTTCTCTCGCTTTCGGCGACGGCGTGGGGCAATGAGCGGGTTCGTTTCTTCGGGCACTTGAAACCCGCTCTTGCTGGGTGAGAAATCGCGAGCATCTTTTTCTCGTTCGATGCTCGACGCGCTCGCGGCTCTTGTGGCCGTTCGCGCGCTTAAAACTGTGCGGCTTTACGAACTCTGTGCGGAGAGTCCGCGAAACGCCCGTAGGACATTCCCGCAAGCCGCACCGCATACCTTTACAACCGGCGTGCCGCAGCAATCTGAAAGCGAAAAACTTGGAAACAGGCGGGAGTTTGCGGGATATGCCGGCGCGCGCGCGTTGAGCGAATCGCAGCGCGGTCAGGGTGACAAGTCAGCTTGACGAGAACTGTGAGATTGACCGGACTATGCGGAAATGTCCGTTTGCGTTGATGTTACTTTGGCGTGCGTGTCGAGCGCAGACGTGAATTCCGACAGTTCCTTTTCAGGAAATGCGCGCCGCCAGTTTTGCGTAAAGACATCCGTCTCGCTACGCGCGCGCAGAGAGCGCAACTCGCGCCCGAACGTCAGGCACGATGCGCGCAGAGAGCCGTCGAACGAGAAGACAACGTCGCTCGTGCTCGTCTCGCGACGATGATCGGGAAAGCGAGTGATTTGTAACTCGAATTTATCTTCGCCGCTCGCGCAGAATGCGAAGTCGAACTCTTCAGGCTCGGCGTTCCAACGCACCGTCGCAGTTGTTGATAAATTGTTAAGCAGCGCGGTCAGCGCGCGCATCAACGCGGCGAGTGAGTCGTGCGGCGCGTGCGACATGACGGCGACGAAGCTCTGCTGCTCTCCGGCACGCAGGCGCAGAGACATCCAGCCGCTCTGCGGACTCTCGATACTGACGCTCAGTGTGTCTCTCATAGGTTTACTAACGATACTACTGCGACTTCTCAATGAACGCGACCGGAGATTTACCACAGAGGACTCAGAGGAACACAGAGGAAGCGCTGCACCTTTGCATCCCTCTGTCTTTTCTCTGTGTTCCTCTGAGTCCTCTGTGGTGAAATTCTTTCTTTCAACTCTCGCGCATCCTCCCGGCCCGATCTGTTTGACAACGCGCTCGACGCACGGGCACTCTCGCACAGTTCCAACTTCAACTAATTATCAACGGCGAGAGCGTTTTGAAGGAGACACAGGCCACGCAAAAGAACCGCGCGGGCGCGCCCGTCGGCTACGTCGAACTTGTCCGGCGTAACCGCGACTTCCGTCAAATCTGGCTCGGACAGGTTGTCAGCCAACTCGGCGACTGGTTCGACACCATCGCCGTCTATACGCTCGTGCTGCAACTGACCGGCTCAGGCCGCGCCGTGACGCTCATTCTCGTCGCGCGTTTTTTGCCGAGCGTCGTGATGTCGCCGCTCTCCGGCGTCATCGCCGACCGCTTCAACCGACGCCACATTATGATCGCGAGCGACCTTTTGCGCGCCGTCGTTGTGCTCGGCTTCCTGCTCGTCCGGCGTCCCGAACAGGTCTGGATTATTTACGCTCTGACGGTGCTGCAACTCGCGCTCTCGACCTTCTTCGAGCCGGCGCGATCCGCCGCCATCCCTTCCATCGTCGCGGAGCGCGAACTCGTGACGGCCAACGCGCTTTCGTCCGTCACCTGGTCGGCAATGCTCACGCTCGGCGCGGCTCTGGGCGGCGTGGTGACGGGAGCTTTCGGCACGCGCTCGGCCTTCATCCTCGACTCGCTGACCTATCTCGCGTCAGCCGCGCTTATCTACAGCGTGCGGCTGCCGAAACGGACGGCACGACCAAAAACTAAATTGACCGTCGCCAAAGCTCTCGGCATCACGGACACGCTTGAAGGCATCCGCTATGTGCGGACGAGGCCGCGCGTCTTCGCCGTCCTGCTCGTCAAACCGGCGTGGGGATTGGGCGGCGCGATACTGTCTCTGCTCGCGGTCTTCGGCGAAAAAGTTTTCCCTGTGCGCGGAAAGACGGCGCTCGGAATCAGCGTGCTCTTTACGGCGCGCGGCATCGGAACAGCGCTCGGCCCAATGCTGGCGCGGCGCGTGTCGAGCCGCTCGCGGGCGGCGATGGAGCGCGCCATCGGTCTCTCTTTTCTCGTCGGCGGCGTGTTCTACATCCTCTTCGCCACCGCCACAAATTTCTTCGTCGCGCTCATCATGCTCGCGGTCGCGCACATGGGCGGCAGCACGCTCTGGGTTTTCTCGACCGTCTTGTTGCAGGGCGTCGAAGATGAATTTCGCGGGCGCGTCTTCGCCGCCGAGTTGATGCTGATGACGCTCGCGATGGCCGCCTCGAACTATGCGGCAGGGATAGCGATGGACACGTTCGGCTACTCGCCGCGCGCCGTCACCGTCGCCGTCGGCCTCATCTTTATGACGCCCGGCATCATCTGGCTGCTCACGAAGCGTTGGTGGGACAAAGACGGGCCGCTGCCCACGCACGCGAACTCAAATCCACATATATCAAATGCGGAGGCGCGCGTGTCTCCTCTGGAACATGAAGCTTGAGGAATGGGGGCAGCATTCACTCCGCCGCTTCTCACTCGCATCTCTGTTATATTTACCTCTCCGCGAACACTTATTCTTCATACTGCGTCACTGATTATTTTTGATTGTTGGAAACTTTCTTTTCTAACGAGTGTCTGAATTAAAGAAATCTCAATAAGGAGAAGTTCATGTTGAGTAACAGAATATTTCACCCGCCAGCTTTCTTGTTTCTACTCTCTATTGGATTAGTTTTGTTGACTTGCCTTCATGAGTCTTCTATTACGCACTCTCAAGGCAATAAACAAGCGGTTCAATCTTGGAAGAGCAAACTTTATGAGCAGGACGTAAAGTATGAAAACTTTGCTTGTAATAAAGAAAATGCAGAAATCGTCAGCACATTTTTTAAGGAACATCCACTTAAAAGCTCCCTTCCGGTTTGTCACAACGATTGTCCTATCATCAAATGCCGTCCTGTAATTCCATTTCCACCAATAGGGAAAGCTGCCAGAATTGCTGGCACAGTTTCAGTCCATGTGTTGGTAGATGAAAGAGGAAAAGTTTTATATGCGCGGGTATTAAGCGGACATCCGCTCCTTTGGGCAACTGCACAAAAAGGAGCTTGCGAAACGCAATTCAGAGAATATCCGTTTGGGAAGCATCAAGGAGTCATGCATTTCACTGTTGATAACTATGATTATTTAGATGTGCCAAATGGAGCGAACGAAGTTTGGTGAATGCAATAAGTTTAGTCTCTGTCTTGGTAAATCTCATGGATGGAATTGCCCGAAGTTGAAGTAGAATCCTCTCGCCCCCTAACCGACTCAGTCACGGAGAATCAACACATGAGACGAAGCAACATCATCTACGCTTTCGTCATGCTCGTCGCGCTTGCGCCGTGCATGATGGTTGACGCGCAGCAACAACAACAGCGCGACCGCCTGAACGTCGAGCAGTTTCTCGATTGGGAACTCGTCGCCAACCCGCAGATTTCGCCGGACGGCAAGCAGGTAGCTTACACGCGACGCTGGACAGACAAGGTCAACGACAAGTACGAAGATGAAATCTGGATGGTTGATGCGGACGGCGGGCGCAATCGTTTCTTCGCGAAGGGCGCGCAGGCCGCTTGGTCGCCCGACGGCAGGCGCATCGCCTACGTCGCGGCGGGTCAACCGCAGGGCGCGCAAATTTTCGTCAAGTGGATTGATGCGCCGGGCGAGACACAGTTGACGCGGCTTGATCGCGCGCCGTCGAACATCAGTTGGTCGCCGGACGGCAAGCACATCGCTTTCAACATGAACGTGCCCGGCAATCCGGGATTGAAAATCAAGATGCCGGAGCGACCGGCGGGCGCGAAGTGGGTGGATGCGCCGCGCGTCGTTGACCGTCTTAACTATCGCAACGACGGGGCTGGCTGGCGTCCCGAAGGCTTCTCGCACATCTTCGTCATCTCCGACGAAGGCGGCACGCCGCGCCAACTGACAGACGGCGACTACCAGCACGGCGCGCCCGAATGGATGCGCGACTCGCAAGCAATCGTCTTCAGCGCGGTTCGCAAAAACGATGCTGAGTATCTGCGCGGCGGCGCGGACATCTACACGGTCTCGCTCGCGGGCGGCGGGATTCGCCAACTGACAGACCGCGACGGCCCCGACCAGAACCCGACTGTCTCTCCCGACGGACGACTCATCGCCTACATCGGCAACGATCAGAACGACAACACCTACAACGTCTCGCATCTCTACGTGATGAATGCCGACGGCACGAACAAGCGCACACTCACCGCCGACTTCGACCGCACGCCCTCCGGCCTCATCTGGGCGGAAGACGGGAGCGGCATCTACTTCACGACGGAAGATAAAGGCACGCAAAACTTCTGGTTCAAGTCCACAGGTGGCGAAAAGCCGAGACAGTTGACCGACGGCGTGCAAATCTTAAGCGTCACCTCGATGAGCAAAAACGGTCTCGCCGTCGCCACACGCACGCGCGCCAACTCGCCGGCGGAGATCGGCATCTTCACGCCCGGCAAGCCGCAGACGGCGCGCAAGCTCGTCTCCGTCAACGACGATGTACTCGAAGGCCGCAAGCTCGGCACGGTCGAAGAAATCTGGTACGACTCTATTGGTGGGATGAAAATACAGGGCTGGATAGTGAAGCCGCCCGACTTCGATGCGTCGAAGAAATACCCGCTCATCCTCTACATTCACGGCGGCCCGCATTCGATGTACGGCGTCGGCTTCAACTTCGAGTTTCAGAATCACGCCGCGAACGGCTACGTCGTCCTCTACACCAACCCGCGCGGCTCGACCGGCTACGGCCAAGCGTTCGGCAACGCCATCAACAACAATTATCCCGGCGACGATTACACAGACCTCATGCGCGGCGTGGATGAAGTGACAAAGCGCGGCTACATAGACGAACGCAACCTGTTCGTCACCGGCGGCTCCGGCGGCGGAGTGCTGACTACTTGGATTGTCGGCCACACAGACCGTTTCGCCGCCGCCGTCGCCATGAAACCGGTGGTGAACTGGTACTCGTTCGTCGGCACGACCGACTCGTCCGACTGGTACTACAACTTCAAAAAGCTGCCGTGGGAAGACGCGGAAGAATACACGCGCCGCTCGCCCATCAGCTACGTCGGCAACGTCAAGACGCCGACGATGTTGCTCGTCGGCGAACTCGACCTCCGCACGCCGCTTGAGCAGACCGAGCAATATTATCGCGCGCTCAAGCTCCGTAAGATTGACACCGCGATGGTGCGTCTCGCGGACGAGTATCACGGCTTCAACGCCGACTTCACGCTGCGCCATCCTTCAAATCGCATCGCGCAAATGCTCTTCCTGCGCGAATGGTTCGAGAAGCATAAGCGGACATAGTTAAGATGGCAGTCGCTTTCCTCGCTTCGGAGCGTGCGCCTGACATCAATGGTCAGACAAGATTGTAGTTGACGACAGGTGGGTCAAGAGGCTGTACTGGACGATGCGAAGACGCGATTTTATTTTGACTTCTCTGGCCTCATGCGCGGGCATCTCTGCTACTGCCGCCGCGCGCGGGCGTGTTGGCTGGCAGCAAAAGAAGAAGGCGGGTGCGGTTACGGCTACTACTGTGTCGAGCAATTACGAAATCACGAACGTCGTCGAGGCGCATCACACGCGCGAGCGTGTCGCCGCCGCAGACTTCGCGCACGCCGCTTGGAATGAAGCGCGCCCCGTGCAACTCGCGCGCTACTGGTCGGGCGAGGATGCTCCCGCGTCTCGACGTGCGGAGGCGCGTATTCTGTGGGATGACGAAGGATTGGTCGCGCGTTTTAAGTGTCAACAGTCCGAGCCGCTCATCGTCGCCCCCTCGCCGCAACTCGCGCGTAAAACCATCGGCCTCTGGGATCGAGACGTGTGCGAAATGTTCATCGCGCCGAACACGAAAGACATTACACGCTACTTCGAGTTTGAGGTTGCGCCCACCGGCGAATGGATTGATCTGGCGATTCACGTCACACCGCAGGGACGCGAGACCGACTGGAATTATCGCTCCGGCATGACATCATCAGCCATGGAAATGGCGACGCTGTCGCCAACGCCCATGACGGCGCACAGCACAAACGAAGCGACGTTGATGCTCGCGATGCGCGTGCCCTGGAAAGCGTTGAAGCATACGCCCCGCGCGGGCGAGCGTTGGCGCGCGAACCTCTTCCGCTGCATCGGCGCGGGCGAAACGCGCGGCTACCTCGCATGGCAACCCACGCACACGCCGGAAGCTTCCTTCCACGTCCCGGAAAAATTCGGGTACATCAAATTCAAGTGATGAGTGATAAGTGATGAGTGATGAGAAAGAAAAGACGGTTTTTCTTATCACTCATCACTTATCACTCATCACTTTTTCAGTGTCTCTAAATATTCAACGTACAGGCTGCGGTGCGCGTCACTCATCTCTTTGATGTGGACGCCGAGGAGATAACCGGCGGGCGTCGTGTCGCCTTCGCCGGCGTCGAGGCGTTCGTAGCGCGCGGGCGTGGCGTAGAGTTGGACGGGGCCAAGGGGCAGTTGCAGCGTGATGCGAAGCGTGTGCTCGGCTCCGGTCAGGTAACGGTCGGCGATGCGAATGGCGGGGAGGATGAATGAGAGACCGTTCGCGCTTAAGTCGCGCGTGTGGCCTTCGAGCGCGGAGGGGTGCGCGCGCGGGCGCGAGTCGAGCAGCGAGACGGCGACGACAAGGCGCGTCTTGTGTCGCGTCTCGCGTCGTCGGTTGCCGACGTACTCGCGCAGGCGGTTGGCGATCTCACGCATCAATTCCGGCATCAGTCCTCCTTTCGCCAGACGCTCGTGGCACGGCGAATCGCCGCACAGCAGGAGCGTCATCGAGAAGCAAAAGGGAGAGGCGAATTTTTCTCGGACTCACTTGCCGCCGTCCGGCACGACGACTTCCAGCGACTTACGCTCATTCGCGCGCAACGTCACGCGCATTGCATCTGCGGCCTGTTCGCGAATGACAGTTTCGAGTTTGTCCTGACGCGCGCCGGGCGCGAGCGCGACAACGAGATATTCACCCGGCGCGCGCCTGATACTGCACGCGCCGTTTGCGTTTGACGTGCAGGAGTATTGCTGCGCGTCAAGCCGCGACCATTGCGCGGCGTCGGCGGGAGCGAGCAGCACGAGCGCGCCGCGCACCGCAGCATGTTTGTCAGAGGCCGCGAACGCGCGAACGTCGAGCGTCGCCACGTCTGAGGCGAAGACGACCTGCACGTCATCAATCTCGGTATCCTCCGCAATGTCGAGCGGCTCGCGCAGCAAATCATGCCCGCGCCAGGTCATTGACTTGACGTACTCGTTCTGACCTCCATACCTGTAAGTGCCATCACGCAGAAACATCTTGCCGGACGGGATGCCGTCAAGCGTGAACTTACCGTTGTCACTGCCACTTGCGGCGAGACTTTGTCCGTCGCCTGTCTCAACAAAAAACCTCACGTACTCGTAAGAACCCTTTTCTTCCTTCGTGCCTTCGCGCGTGTATGTGCCGGAGATGCGCCCGCCTTCCGCGAGGACGGTCGTGACATCCGCCACATCGCTACCGGCGATCTTCACATCCTGCTGCTTCGGCGCGTAGGACTTTTTCTTCTGCACAGGGCGCGCGGATGCTTCCGCCGTGTTTGGGGTCGTCGGCATAGTTGACATCACATCGTCCAGATGCTTGCTCGGCGGAACGACTGAAATTGTGTAGATGCCGTCTGGCAACTCGTTGAACTGCCAACGCCCCTGCTCGTCTGTCGCCGCCTTGACCGGCGAATCGTTGGTTAAGAGAGAGACGTTGTTGATGTCGCCGCTGCTCGTCGCATCCGTCTCTTTGGGCGTGAAGGTGACGGCGGCGTTCTGCACGGGTCGCCCATCGCGCCCGCCGCGCACGACGCCGGAGAGCGTGTGCAGGCCGCGCTCGGCGATGGTGATGTCCACGCCGCCGCGATCTTCGCCGGCCTCGACACGGACGGGCGTCGCCTTTTTCACGCGCGTGACGGATGGATAGAAAGTCATTGCCAACGTATCACTCGCCAGATAGATGTCTATTTCGTACCTGCTATTTCTTTCCTCGCCGTGTGCAATCATCTCCGTGACGGCGACGAGATACTCGCCGGGCGGCAATCCCGCGACGCGAAACATGCCGCGGTCGTCCGTTCTCATCCCGTTGAATGACAACCGGCTGAGTCCGACGAAGACTTGCATGAGACGCTTGCTTTCATCGTCGCGGCGCAGGATGGTGACGGGAACGTTGATGGCCGCATCACCGTCGGCGTAAGTGACTCTGCCGCCGATGGCCGCGCCACGTTTGGCGCGCACGTTGATTTCTTTATCGGTCTTGCCGTCAACATCTATCTCATCGAACTGCGCGCGCACGGAGGCGAAACCAATTTCGTCCTTTTTGAGCGCAACAAGATCGAGTAGGCTGATGGGCGAGATCGTGCCGGGGGCATCAACGGCGGCGAAGTAACTGCCGGCGGGAACGTTCTTAACACGAAACTCGCCGCTCGCGTTCGTCAGGCCGGAACGCTCCGGCACTTTTTTATCTGAACTGATCAGTATGACGCGCGCGCGCCGCACGGGCCGTCCCGTGTCGTCGTAGATGGCGCGACCGTAAATTGTTGACTTCGGCTCTTCTTTCACGCTCGACGATTGCATCGAGCCGTTTATGTTCGACATGATAGTCACGTTGGCATTCGTGATAGTCATGTTTGAGTTCATCGTCTGCGCGCCCGCCATTGAGACGGCACAGGCGGAGCAGCACGCGAGCAGGAGGCAGGCGAGCGTCGTGACGAGGGCGAAGCGCGCGGGGACGGCGAAGGACTGTTCGGTGTGAGCGTTCATTTTTTCTGTGGAGACTTGAGGGGCTTGCCTTTGTTGTCCTCACTTTTCAGGAGCGTCTGATTGTCAATGTAGAAAGAGAGTCTGCCCGTGCGCCCGTAACGCTCCGGCTCGGCTCCGGCGACGTAACCCTTGCCGTCTTTGCCGACCGCGACGTGGATGCGGTAGCCGGTTGATTCCGTGCCGAGCAAATCCTTTGGCATCAGCCCGGCATCAACGAGCGCGTTCAAGTCACCGAAGATGCCGCCGCGTTGCGAGCCGTAAATCAGTTCAGCCGCCGGCAGCCGCTGCAACATTTTTTGCACTTCATCCTGATGCGTCTCGACACGCGCGTTGAAGAAAAAATCCTTGCCGCTTTTTTTGACGGCCTCTTGATCCGCGCGGTCGCCGATAATCCAGACGCCGCTGCTGCTGCTGCTGCTGCTGTCGCGAAAGAGCGTGACGGGCGTCGGCGACCCTGTGTCGTCCCCGTCCGCGCCGCGCACGAAGACGGTGGCCGTCTCGTTGGTGATCTGCTCGCCTGTAATCTCGAACTTGTCGGAGATGGCCGCCGCCGTGCGCTCGAAGTCGGGACGCAACTCTTCAAACTCCGCATCGCTCAAAGGCTCGACCGCCGGTTTATAAATTGACATCGCGAAGGCGTCGCGGAAACGTCGCTCGCGGAGAGCTTTGTAAAACGCGCGCACCGTATCAGATGGCGACGCAGCAGTGGCGGCGTGGGATGCCACAGTGCCGACGGCTGGCATGGGCTGATGGTTGCCATCGGACGTGACTGGCGTTTTCGTCTGCGCTGAAACGGCAATGACGGCGGCGCACGTCAAAGCGAGCGGCAGAACTGCGTGCGTGCTGATGAAGTGGAAGCGCGCGAAGAATTTATGCGCGAGGTGTTTGTTCATGGCCGGATGTTTCCTTCGGTCAAGTCAAAGATAGCAGTTAAAAGTTGAGCGGTGAACGACGGCGAGGCGGCGTGCCGCGCCGGACATTGGAGAGTGTGGTGTGAGACAAGGCACAGCGAGCGGCCTTCGTCCTTCGGAAAAAGCAAAATGGTTAAGCGTGGACGCGACTCGCTCCATTCACGCTTAACCATTTTTATCGCCCGACGCCTCGCGCGTCAAGCGTCAGCTTCTAACGCTCCGTTGCGTCGTCCGCGCGACGCCGACCAGCGAGCAGAGCCTCGCGCCCGACGAGATAGAGCAGCACGGCGAGAACGACGAACGGCAACATTGACAGAAGGTCTGCGTTGTCGCCGTTATAGAGCGGGTTGCCGTCCGACCATTTTGTAACCATCGCGTTGAAGGCCGTCAGTGCCTGCGACGGCACGCCCTGCGTAATCGCGATAACGATGGCTGCGAGCGCGCCGCCCGCGATGTAGCCCGAAGCCATCAGCACGCCGGGACTCTTGTCGCCCTCCGCAATCAATTCATCTTCCGACAAATTGCGGTGCGCGAGTTTGCGCCGCAGATTTTTGTCCACCAGCCAGCGCACCATGCCGCCGATGAAAATCGGACTCGACGAAGAGAGCGGCAGATAGACGCCGACCGCGAAGGCGAGCGAAGGGATGCCCGACATCTCCAGCACGACCGCGATCATCACGCCGAGCAGCACCAACCCCCACGGCAACTGTCGGTTGAGAATGCCCTTGATGATGTAGGACATGAGCGTCGCCTTCGGCGCGTCGTATTTCGTCTCGACCTCCGTGCCGTCGGGGCGTATCTTGTGCGTCCCGTTGATGCCGGGGTCTGCGAGGTAGGCGACCGCGCCCTGCTCGTTGACGAGATACTTGCCGGCGGGCGCGCCCTCCGTGTCCGTCTTGTGCCAGACGCGATAGGTGTTGGTGTCGGTCGCGCCCTGCGGCCCGGCGAGTTTTTCCGTCTTATCCAACTTCGCCGGGTCTGTGTGCAGGCCAGCCGGGAAACTATGCTCGACCTTGTAGGCGAGTTGTCCCGCATCGTTGACGAGATACTCGCCCGCGTCCAAGCCCTTGACGCTCGAAGCCGCGCCCGCTTCGTTCTTGAACGTGCGGTAGTTGCCCGGAGCTTTCGGCTTCTCCTGCGCGTTGTAGGCTGGCAGGTCGGGGACGACGGCGGCGTTGAATTCGCCCGCGCCCTTCGTCACCGGCACGAACATCGTCTGCGGGACATAGACGGTTGACGAATCGTTGAGGCTTAAGAGAATCGGGCCGAGGACTAACGCCGACGCCAGCGCGCCGACGAGAATCGCGACCTGCTGGTACTTCGGCGTCGCGCCGACGAGGAAGCCCGTCTTCAAGTCCTGCGATGTCGTGCCGCCGTTCGAGGCGGCGATGCAGACGATGGCTCCGATGGAGAGCGCCGTCACGTACTTCGTCGGGCCAGTCCAGCCGATGAGTAAGAAGATGAGACAGGTCAGCAGCAGCGTCGCGACCGTCATGCCGGAGATAGGATTCGACGAAGAGCCGATCTCGCCCGTCAGACGCGACGAGACTGTCACGAACAGAAAGCCGAACGCAACGATCATAATCGCACCGAGCAAATTCCATTGCAGGTTCAGTTGCGGGGCGATCATGATGACGGCGATGAGCGCGATGATGCCGGCCAGCACCACTTTCATCGAGATGTCCTGATCGGTTCTGACCGCGCGCCGGTCGTCCGCCGCCTGCCCGCCGCGCAAATCTTTGAGTCCTTCTTTGAGGCCGTGCCAGATGGTCGGCAAACTGCGGAAGAGGCTGATGATGCCGCCCGCCGCCACCGCGCCCGCGCCGATGTAGAGCACGTATGCGCCGCGGATTTGCGCCGGACTCATCTCGCTGATGGGGACTGTGCCCGGCGCGAGCGCGCCCGGGATGCCCTCGCCGAAAAACTTAATCATCGGAATCAGCACGAGGTAAGCGAGTACGCCGCCGCCCGCCATGATGGAAGCGATGCGCGGCCCGATGATGTAGCCGACGCCGAGAAGCGCGGGCGAAATCTCCGCCGCGACGGAGCCTGCTTTGAACGGTGCGCCGAACACTTTTTCCGGGACGCCCTTCCAGCCCTTCAAGGCGTCCATGATGACTTGGTAAACGAAGCCGATGCCGAAGCCCGCGAAGATCGTCTTCGCCCCCATCTGCTCGCCCGTGTCCACGACCGCCGCTCTCTCGTCAATGCTGAGAGATTGAGCGTGCGCTGCTCTCGATTCTTCGTCCGCGCCGACCTTGAGGACTTCCGCGCACGCCGTCCCTTCCGGGTATTTGAGCGTCCCGTGTTGCTGCACGATGAGCGCGCGGCGCAGCGGAATCATCATCAGAATGCCGAGCAGTCCGCCGAGCACGGCGACGAGCATGACGCGCGTGAACTCCAGATCGAAGCCGAGAATCATAATCGCCGGCATCGTCACGCCGACGCCGAAGGCGATACTCTCGCCCGCCGAGCCAGCCGTCTGAACGATGTTGTTCTCTAAAATCGTCGCGTTACGCAAGCCCATCTTTGAGAGCAGGCGAAAAAACGTGATCGAGATGACGGCGACGGGAATCGAGGCGCTCACCGTGAGTCCGACCTTCAGGACGAGGTAGAGCGACGACGCGCCGAAGACCATGCCGAGCAGCGTCCCGACGATGAGCGGCAACACCGTCAACTCGCGCAGATGCACGCTCGCGGGGATGTACGGGCGGAAAGTCGCAAGATACGGATTATCCGGCTTCGTGCCGATCCGATCCGGGAACTCCTGCGCTGCTGCGGCCTGCTGCTGTGCAGCGTCAACACGTTCAGTGGACATAGAGACATGACCTCCGACAGTTTTTTTTCGACTTAAAGGGAAGAGCTTAAATTTTTGGGGAAACGAACTGGCGCTACTGTACACGCGCAACGCGCGACGAATCAAGGAACTTGAGCGCGAGTGAAATTGCTCTTGCCCGAAAAGAGTCGAGATTCGGCGCGCGTCAATTCAAGACGACGGGGCTAGGGCGCGCAGACGTGACAGGCGCGATAGCCTGCGGCCTGTGCCGAGGCAGGCGTGTTGAAGTTCGCGCGGTGGCGGCTGGAAATTTTATCCACCCAAGAGCAATCGGGCTGGTGATAAATCATCAGGCTTTGATTGCCGACGACCGCGTGAATATTGAAAGCCGAGACGGGCGACGTATAGCTGCTAAAGAGCGATGGCGCGGATGTGGTCGGTGTAGATGTTGTGCTGCCGAAGAGCGAGGCGGGCGCGTGCGGAAAATGTGTGGACGGCGAGGATGTGTCGGCGGACAGTGGTAGTGGTGGTGGCGGATTCGCGCTTTTATACTTTCGCGCCTCTTCAATCGCGCGCAGGTATCCGTAGAGAAAATATGACACGAAAAGCAGAATGAAGGTCAACATCAAACCCGTCCCGCTGCCGACGCCGAAGATGGCCGCCACCATTCTATGAAGCGGCGAGATAATCCAGAAAAAGAAATAGGTTTGACTCATCAATCCTTTCGCGAACTTGAACGTGTTGCGATGCACGTCGAGCGGATCGAGAATCTTGACCCCACCGCGCGTGCTGGCCGCCGGCTGGGAATTGAACAGAGTCTGGACGCTGCCCGAAGCGGTCGTCGAAGTCGCAGGGCGCACACGTTGCTGTTGTTGTGTCGCGGTTGATGAAGACCACTGTCTCTGCGTCGCGGCTTCGACGGGCAGAGCCTGCGCGCGCGCCACTTCGCGCGTGCGCGGCGCGTGGACTTCCAGGTCGGCGGGCGCGTTAATCCAGCCGGGCAGTTTTGATTTCGCGCTGACGAGATCGAGCAGCCACGGTGTCCGGTGCGGGTCAGCCTTTGCTGCGTCGGCGAGAGCATCAGCGAGCGCGCGTTGCTCCGCGCCAACTTCTCTCACCTGTTGAAAGAGCGCGGAAGAATCGGGCGCGAGAAAGTCCGCTTTCGTGAAGATAAGATTTTCGTCGTGATGCTCCCGCCACAGAGACGGGCGCGCGGCCAAAGAGATGAGCGAGAGATAGACGACGAGCGCGGAAAAATTGTCAACGTCGAGCGAGAAAAAATGCGCGTCTCTCTGTGGATGCTGGTAGTGCTGGTGGCCGACCTCGCTGGATGTGTGTCCCGCGAGCGCGTGTACATACATGCCGTCGAGGTCAACGAGCCGCAACTGCCCACGCTCGACGATGATGTTGCCGTGCTGTAAATCTCCGTGCGCGATTTGGCCTGCGCGCAACTCTGCCATCAAGCGCAGCCACTCGTCCGCCAGATGCCTGAGCACATCCGGCCTCCCGATAACTTCATCGAGATACACGTCGAGCGTCGCACCTTCGATCCACTCCATGACGAGCAGAGGGTAACGCCCTCCGGCGACGAGGATGCCTTTCGGCAGATACCTGAAGCGCGGCAGGGCGTTGATGCGGTGCGCGCGCAGATGCGCGTCGAGCGCGGTGTAACGCGCCTCGCGGTCGCCCAGGTAACCACGAAAGCAGCGCACGGCCAGCGTCTCGCCGCCTGCGTGTGGCGCGTTGAGTTTGAAGACGTAAGCGAACTGCCCCGACGTGACGAGCGGCATTCCCAGACGGTCAACCGCCGGCAGCGAAGCCTTCAACGCAGGCTCCTCGAAGCAGATGGGCGGGCACTGCACGGCCTCCGCGTAGTGGCGCGCGGTCGGCCAGAAATTATTGTTGCTGTGTGGCGAGGCGGACATATTAGAAAGACAAGTGATGAGTGATAAGTGATGAGTGATGAGTGAAGAAAATGCTTTGTCTTTGATTCATCATTCTGCATTTATCGCTCATCATTTCTGCTTCATCCTGTTCATCCTGTCTATCCGTGTAAATATTTGCTGTGGGCATTCTGATGCTTCAGTTATGTCAGCGTGCGGCGACGGCCAGACGGATGATCGCCACGTCGTCGTCTTTCATACGTCCTGCGCTGCGCTCGTGTCGAATCAACTCCGCGACTTCCTCATTTTGCGACCCGGCGAGAAGAGAATCAAACTCCGCGACCGTCTTCAACGCGCCGCGCTCGCAATGTTCGAGGTACCACGCGGCGACGGCATCCGTCAGCAACAGAAAAACGTCGCCCTCGCGCGTCGCGCCCTCGCGTGTGATGGCGCGTGCCAGCGTCGCCGCCCCCAACTCCGCGCGCGACGGCACGAGGACGGGGCACGAGTTGAAGTCTTGGCTTGAAGCGACGGGCACGGCGTCGAGTATCTGCTCGCCGCGCCGGCGCACGAGACACGAATCGCCGAGCGCGACGACGCGCCAGCACAAGTCGCCTTCATTATCAACGCTCGCCTGAAACTGTAGCCCGACGAACGCCGCGAACGAACCCGCGCGCCGCTTCTCTTCCGCGTACCACGGCAACGCGCCACCACGCTCCGCCCAACTCTCTTGTAACGTGCGTCCCTGCGCTTCGACCCACGCGCGAAACTCTTCGACGACAAGCGGCGGCCTTTCTTCTCTCACCCAATTTTCGGCCAGACGCCGCGCCCAACTCCCCGCGTCGAACGCCTCCGTCGCGCCGTCCGCGATTGAGTATGCGAGCGTCTCAGCGTTGACCGCGACAGCATCCTCGCACTCGTCAAGCGTGCTGCCTTCTTTCGGCAGGATGAAATGTGTGGATTGAATGTGCCAGTGTGGAGAGGTCATGTCGGCTGCCAGATTGTTCCCTAATTATAGCGGTTTGCAATTGGGTGTGAACTCCGTCAGTACCGCGAGCGGTAGCGAGCGGGTCTGCTCACTTAGGATGACCCGCTCGCTACCGCTCGCGGTACTGATTAGAGTCCCTGCGCCAGAGGTCACATGCAATTGCAAATTAGGTAAAGTAGCTTGCCACTCCGCCAATCAATAGAACCATCCCAATACAGATTAAAGTCATTATAAAAAGCGTAGCGTTGACAGTGCGTAGCCCTTCTGAATCTTCTTCAGTCTCTCCCTTTGTCCACCAAGTCCGAAAGTGGCGATTCGCTTTTTTGTCCGAGACTGTTAGCAGCAATTTCCAGCCGAAATAGTTCAACACTATTCCGAGAATGATAAGTAGAATACCCATGCGCTCATCCTGTCATGCTCATATAAAAAACCGCGAACTAATGAACCAATCTGCTATGCGTCCATCCAGATGTGCGGAGCCATGCCCGTTAAACTCGTGCCGATCTCGTAGAACTGGACGACGGAGGAGGGGTCTGCGTTGAAGACGAAACCGCGCGAGCCGTTCGATGCGTTGACACCGAGTTGCTGCGCCGCGCCGAGAAAACTTTCGGGGAGCGGACTGGAAATTTGGTAGAGCGTGCGCGCGAACGTGTCGGAAAGTGCGTCGGGCGTGTCGGGGTATTCGACCTTGCGCGCGTGGCTCGAAGAGACGTGGCAGTTGAAGATGAGCGCGTGCCCGTCATCGGTTGCGAGCGACATAATCTCGCGCCCGATCTGCGTCGGGTCGCCGTCGCCGGACTCGCCGTCCGTCAGGTGCAACACCGTCGGCGGAAAGCCGCGCGGGTGTTCAGTCAACCACGCTTCGATGATCGCTTTGGCCTGCGCGAAGGCGCGGCACATCGGCGTCCCGCCATCGGCGTGCGGGTAAATCCAGACGGGAAAGCGAATCGGCATCTCGACGAAATTGCCCGTGCCGTCGGGCACGCGCTTGTAACCCGTCTCGACGCGCAGAGGATAATCGGCCACCTCCGAGACGGGCGCGACGAGACGATCCGAGAGCGGGCCGGTCAGGGCGGACGAGACCGCGCGACCGTAGCCGATGACGGAGACGTAATAATAGTTACGCACCTCTTCGGTCTTCGTGCAGCGGATGACGAGATCGTGGAGCGTGTGATTGACGACGCCCGCGACGAAGTCCGCTTTGCGCGCGGACGCCTGATCGCCGCCGCTCGCGCCGAACGTGTCGGCCATCGAGCCGGACTGGTCGAGCAGGAGAATGATGAGCGTCGGGTTGGCGCGCGTGATTTGTGCTGAGTACAACTTTTACCTCTGTTCGCCGGGCTGAGTTTGTTCACGGATTATATGCGACGAATGATGCGCGCGTGAATCGGGAAGCGACGTTGCATGGTTGTGCTAGAATCCCGCCACTACAGCGATTTGCGATTGGACAACGATCTTAAGAGCGTGCTCTGACAGTACCGCGAGCGGTAGCGAGCGGGTCATCGCTAAGTGTGCAGACCCGCTCGCTACCGCTCGCGGTACTGTCAGGAGGTCACATGCCAACGCGCGTCCCTGTAATTCTTTCGGTGTCATTCAAATTCAAACAGTCGGAGTGATTCTTTTATGCTTAGACGCATACTCGCCTGCGCGCTCGCGCTCGTCTTTCTCCCGCCAGTCTCTCCGCACAGGAGCGCGCACGCGCAGCGTCGCCAAATACGCAACCGCGCGGCGACACTGGCGCGACAAAAGCGAGAGGCCACGCGCGACGATGAAAAAGGCGCGAACATCGCGTCGAGCGCCAATACCCCTGCGCCCGAAGACGTGCTTGGCTTTCGTCCCGGCGATGACAGGAAGCTCGCGAGTTGGGCGCAGACGGTCGAATATTTCCGGCAACTCGCGTCAGTAAGCCGTCGCGTGAAGTTTGAAGAGATCGGGAAGTCCACGATGGGCGCGCCGTTCGTCTATGTGACGATTAGCTCGCCGGAGAATCTCGCGCGGCTCGACGAGTACAGAGACATCCAGCGTCAACTCGCAGACCCGCGCACGCTCGGCGCGAACGCAGACCGCAAGGCCGAAGCGTTGATTCGACGCGGCAAGACCATCGTGCTTATTACGTGCGGCATCCACTCGACGGAAGTCGGCTCGTATCTTTCGGGGATGCTCATCGCGCAACGTCTCGCGTCGTCGAACGAGCCGGAAGTGCAGGAGATTTTACGCAACACGATTGTGCTGCTCGTCCCCAGCCTCAACCCGGACGGCGTGGACATCGTGAAGAACTGGTACGACAAAACGCTCGGCACGCCTTACGAGGGCACTTCGCCGCCGGAGCTTTACCACAAGTACGCGGGGCACGACGACAACCGCGACTGGTACGCCTTCACGCAGGTCGAGACGCAGTTGACCGTGGATAAGATTCACAACGTCTGGCATCCGCAGATCGTCCACGATATACACCAGCAGGGCAGCAATGCCTCGCGTCTTTTTCTGCCGCCGTACATGAAGCCGGTCGAGCCGAACGTACCTCGACAAATCGTCGAGGGCTACACCGAACTCGGCCTCTTCATGGGACAGAACATGCTCGCCAAAGGATTCAAAGGCATCACCTGGGATTCGACCTACGATGCGTGGTCGCCTTCGCGCGCCTACTCGCACTATCACGGCGGCGTCCGCATTCTCTCCGAGACGGCGTCGGCCAACCTCGCCACGCCAATCACAGTCAAGCCCGACCAACTCCGCGCGGGCGAAGGCTACGACGCGCGCAAAGAGTCGCCCAACTTCCCCGTGCCGTGGCCCGGCGGCGAGTGGCATCTGCGCGACATCACGAACTACATGACGACCGGCGCGTTTGAACTCCTGCGCCACGCCGCCACCAACCGCGAACGCTGGCTGCGACGTTTCTACGACATCGGACGCGAGGCCGTGCGCCCGCGCAAAGCGGGCGAGTTAGTTTCCTTCGTTATTCCACCATCACCGAACCGTGAAGTTCTTCTTGATATTTTGAAACGGGGCGAGATTGAGATGACTTACCCGTTATCACTTAACGTGAACGGCAAACAATATCCTCAGCGCACCGTCCTTGTGCCTATATCACAACCCTACGGCGGCTTCGCAAAGGCGCTACTTGAGAATCAGCATTATCCAGACCTACGTGATTCGTCTGGTCATCCCATTCCGCCTTACGACGTGACAGCGCACACGCTCTCTCTATTGATGAATGTCCCGGTCGTGCCGATCTATCAACCACTCAAATCTGGCCGCCCATTTCGCTTTGAGAGCATTGATATGCGTGGAGACGTTGCATTTGATAGCAGCGCGGTGCGAGTTGATAAACCGCGACTGGCTCTGTACAAATCTCATATTCCTTCACTTGATGAAGGTTGGACAAGATGGGTTCTGGAGCATCCAAGCATTGAGGAAAGCCATAACCTCATCAAAACAGCTCTGCGCTATACGTCTCTCGAAGATAATGAAGTCCGCGCCGGAAACCTGCGCGCCAAGTTCGACTCAATCATCATCCCCGACCAGACGCCGCGCCAGATTCTCGAAGGCTTCCGCAAGGGCACGATGCCGGAGGAGTTGACGGGCGGCATGGGCGCGGAGGGCGTGAAGGCTCTGCGCGAGTTCGTCGAGACGGGCGGTACGCTCATCGCTCTGAACGACGCTTCGGACTTCGCCATCAAGGAACTCAATCTGCCTCTGCGCGACATCGGCGAAAATTTGACGCGCACGGAGTTCTACGTGCCCGGCTCGATTCTCCGCATCGAACTCGACACGACGCACCCGATAGCGCGTGGGATGCCGCGCGAGTCAATCGCGTGGGTTGAAGACTCGCCCATCTTCGAGTTCGACGCGCGCGACGCGGGGCGCGTCCACATCATCGCGCGCTATCCGCTTGACCGCGACCCGCTGCTCTCCGGCTGGCTGCTCGGCGGCAGAAAACTCTGGGGCAAAGCCGCGCTCGTCGAAGTCACGCTCGGCAAGGGGCGCGTCGTCCTCTTCGGCTTTCGCCCGCAGTACCGTGGACAGTCGCTCGCCACTTATCCGCTTCTCTTCAACGCCATCACACAGGCTGGAGCGGAGGTCGCACGTCCTTGAGAATAGTTGTGGCAATGGAACAGTATCGCGAGCGGTAGCGAGCGGGTGTGGCTCCCTGAGCAAGACCCGCTCGCTATCGCTCGCGGTACTGTCAAGCCATGCTCCCGGCGCAGTCGCGTCCAATGGCAAAACCGGAGGGATAGTGTTCAGGCGTGTTTGGAGACGGTGGCGAAGATGGCGGCCATCAGCGAGCCGGCATAGACGAGGACGTAACTGACGAAGAAGCCCGCCACGAGCAGGAGCGAGACGGCGAATGTTTTGACCGTGCCCAGCCGATAGACAGCGCGGACGGCGATGTACATGTATGCGATGTCAACGAGCCACTTGAGAATGCTGACCGCGATATTGATGCCGCCGGCCTTGATGCCGATGAAGAAATAGATCGGCCACATCAAAATGACGGTCAGCATCGAGAAAGAAACGAAGTGAAGCGAGAAGACGAGGTGTTCGACGAAGTAGCGACGCGCGAACAGCAGCAGCACGAGTTGCAGCACGAGCGCGAAACAGAGGACGAAGACGACGGGCATCACGGACATATAACGCTGCCAACTCTCGCCCATCTCGTCGAGCATCGCGTCGGGCGTCGTATTGGAGCGTTCCGCACGGCGTTTAATTACTTCGATGAACTGCCCCGTCTTATCCGCCGCCGTGATGGTTTGCAGGTTGTACATCGAGACGGGCTTGTAAACGGAATAGACGAACAGGCTCAGTGTGAAAATGCCGAGACACAAATTGAGCGGCTTGAGATAACGATTGCGTCGCCCCGCGATCCATTCGAGCGTGAGGAAGCCGGGACGAAAGAGCAGCGTTGCGAGCGTCCGCAAAAGTTTCGAGTCGAGGCTCGTTAACTCCTGCATGGCGTCGGTCGCGAAATGTTTGATGGTCAGGTCGCGCGCGTCCACACGCTTCTCGCCGCAAGTGTGGCAGTAATCGCCGAGCAAAGTCCCGCCGCAGTCAGGACAGACGCTTGCCGCCGCCGCGACATCATCAACGGACACGTTCGTCGCTGCTATTGCTGCTGCTGTCGTTGCGGGAGTCGTCGCGTTCCCCTCCGCCGCTTCGACATTGAGCGTCGCGCTCGCTTCAGCCATCACGTCGCCTCACAGTTTCGTCTTCAATTTTTGCTCTTGCCCTTGACCGAGCCGCTAATCTTCTTGCGCGTCGTCTCGCCGGTATGAAGCACGGGCAAACCTTCGTCCACCTCCGCGTGCGGGCGCGGGATGATGTGCGTCGCGACGACCTGACCGACCCTGCGCCCGGCCTCCGCTCCGGCGTCCACCGCCGCGCGCACCGCGCCGACCTCGCCGCGCACAATCGCCGTCACCAACCCCGCGTCAATCTTCTCGTAGCCGACTAACTCGACGTTCGCCGCCTTGACCATCGCGTCCGCCGCTTCGATCATCGCGACCAAGCCCATGCACTCGACCATGCCTAACGCTTCCATTTGTTTTTCCCTCTCAAGTTGTTATTGCCGTGTAAAGACCCACTTGACCGTCTGCTCGCCGCGCGGCGTGCTGATGGTGTCGGTCTGCGTCAAAGTTTTGCCGTCGGACGAGAGTTGCCAACGCTCGGTCGAGTCAATCTGGAAAGTCCCGCCGCCCGGAGACTGCCGCGCGAGCGACGCACGCGAGACGAGCTTATCCCGCTCCCACTTCGTCTTTGATTTCACGCCGACGCGCCCCAGCGTCGCGGGATTCGACTCGCCGCGCTCATCCGTGTAGAAGACAAGTTCCTGCGTCTCTTCATGTCCGTCGCGGCTCATCCGTCGTGAGACTTTAAGCTCCGGCTCAACTTGCCTGATGGTGAGCGACACATCAGCTTTGATCACCGGACTGTCTGTGAACGGCCCGAAGTCGCTCTTCGATTTGTCGAGCCTCCACGTTCCTGTGAAATCTGGATGGCTCGCGCCCGCATCCTTCTTCTTGTCATCCAGCGCCGCGCACGTCGAGACAAGCGCGAGCAGTGACAGCAAACACAAGATGACTTTTTTCATTGAAGTGCGTCCTTACTTTATCAGGTCGTGTTAATTCCTGAGCGAATGAATCGGCGCGGGGATGCGCCCGCCGCGACGGATGAAGGTGTCGCTGCTGAAAGCGTGGACGGGCATGATGGGCGCAGTGCCGAGGAGGCCGCCGAACTCGACCGACTCGCCGACTTCTTTGCCGGGCACGGGGATGATGCGGACGGCGGTCGTCTTGTTGTTCATCACGCCGATTGCCATCTCGTCGGCGATGATGGCGGCGATGGTCTCCGCCGAAGTCGAGCCGGGCACAGCGACCATGTCTATGCCGACCGAGCAGACGCTCGTCCACGCTTCCAGCTTGTCGAGCGAGAGCGCGCCGACCCTCGCCGCGTCAATCATCGCCGCATCTTCCGAGACGGGAATGAACGCGCCGCTCATGCCGCCGACCGCGCTCGAAGCCATCGCGCCGCCCTTCTTGACAGCGTCTGTGAGAAGCGCGAGCGCGGCGGTCGTGCCGTGCGTGCCCGCGCGCTCGAAGCCGAGAGCCTCGATGATTTCCGCGACCGAATCGCCGGGCACGGGCGTCGGGGCGAGCGACAAATCAATGATGCCGAAGCGTAAGCCCAGACGCCGCGCGGCCTCGCGCCCGATCAGTTCGCCGGAGCGCGCGAGCTTGAAAGAAAGTTTTTTGATAAGTTCGGCCATCTCATCGAGCGGCGTATCTTTCGGCGCGTGCCGCACCGCGCGATTGACGACGCCGGGGCCGGAGACGCCGACGTTGATGACGGCTTCGGGTTCTCCGATGCCGTGAAACGCGCCCGCCATAAACGGGTTGTCCTCGACCGCGTTGGCGAAGCAGACGAACTTGGCGCACGCGAGTCCGCCGCTTTCGCGCGTCCGCTCGGCCATCTCTTTGATGAGTTCGCCGACGCGCCGCACGGCGTCCATGTTGATGCCGGCGCGCGTCGTTGCCACGTTGATGGATGAGCACATCCGCTCTGTGGTGGCGAGAGCCTGCGGAATCGAGTCGAGAAAGAAACGCTCGGCGTCGGTCGTGCCCTTATGCACGAGCGCGGAATAGCCGCCGACGAAATCCACGCCTACCGTCTTCGCCGCTTCGTCAATTGCGCGTGCGAGCGGCATCAATTCTTCCGCCGAGCGCGCGTTGCCCGCAATCAGAGAGACGGGCGTAATCGAGATGCGCTTGTTGGCGATCCGCAGCCCGTACTCTTCGCCGATCTCGTTGACGGTCGAGACGAGACGCGCCGCCTTGCGCTCCATCTTCTCGCGCACACAGTCGGCGGTCGCCGCGATGGTGTCGCGCACGCAGTCGCGTAAGCTAAGGCCGAGCGTAACGGTTCGCACGTCCAAGTGCTCCATCTCCGTCATTCGCACGGTCTGTAAAATTTCCGCCTGGCTGTATTCCATAAATGATCGGCGAGAGCGTATTGCTATTTGAGGACGGCGCTCAACAGAAGGAAGAGGAGGAAGACGAGAAAGAGCAGCACGGCGATGATCACGAAGCGCAAGCCCGAATCTTCGGACGCTTCTTCGAGCACGACGGACGAAGCTGCGCGCACCCTCTCCACGCGCGGGCGCACGACGACGCCGACGCTGTCTCTGACGCTTGCGGCGGCGCGTCCCACCTTCGCGCCCGTTCCGCCGTCCATCGTCGTCGCAGCGGCTCGCGGCGGCGTTACTGCTGCTTCTCCGTCCGACTCAGTCAACGAAGCGGCTGCGTCCTTCGTCGTCGTCGTCATCGCTTGATCGCCCGTTTTACCGATGTGTGAGATGTCGCGCTCCTCGAACTTCTTCCAATCTTCTTCGAGAAGAAAATCGTCTTCACCCACCGCCGTCGCGCCTTCGACGTTCAACTCTTTTTCCGGCGGTTGCTCGCTAACGCCCGTGCCGCTCTGAGCAATCGCCGCCGGCTCGTCCAAGGACATCTCTGCGCCGCACTGCGGACAGAAACGCGCGCCCGCGCGCACTGACGCGCCGCACGAGAGACATCGCTGTGAGATTTCAGGTAGAGACATCGAAGCAGTAGTGGCGCTGGCTGAATTTAGAGCTCCACGCAACAATTGTCGCTACAGACTTCATCCTGTCCCGTGCAGTCATTATCGTTGGTGCATGGGTTGGCACATCCAGCCACGCCGCTCTGTGCGTGCGCCGCCGTCGGCGCGACCATCGTGGTGATTAAAGGCACAGCCACCGCCGCGCCTATCGTCAGACGGCGCACGGCTTCGCGTCGCGAAATGCCGCCGAGCACGCCCGCCGGCGCTTTCAGACGCGCGTCGAACAAGGCGCGCTTGTCGAGTTGCCGCAGGACGTACCACACCGTCTTTTCGTCCAATGCCGCGCCCGTCTCCAGACTCAGTGCGCGCGCCACTTCTGCCACCGTTTGCCGCCCGTCGCACTGACGCCACACCGCCGCCGCCATTTTATTCAGGCAATGCACCTTGTCGTTGCCCGTGTCATAGACCATCAACTCGTCCGGCAATTGCTGTGTCACGAGATGAGCGGTGCGTGCGAGAGGTACAATCTGCTCAGACTGTTTCATCATACTTGTCTCTCCTCATTCAAGAACGGTTAAGAAGGTCTAAGACTGCCTTCGCTGTTTCCTGTGCCTCGCCGCGCGCGCCTTTGACCACGCGCGCGCGTGCGACGACTTGCTGAAGCGCGACTAAAGCTCTCTCCGGCTCGCGGCGCACGGAGACCGTGTTGTCCAAGAGCGCGAGCATTCCCTGCCCCGCCGTCAGCGTGCGTGGCCGCCAGCTTTGTTGACGCGCGCCCGCACGATACTCCGTCGCCAGCACAAGGCCGACCGGCAAAGGCTTCGTGCCTGCTTGGCCGCCGAAAAACTCCACGTCGTAATTCTTCTGACGCCCGCCCGCGCCCTCTCTGATCGCCAGAGGTTTCGCGTAAGGATGCACGCGCCCGCGCTCGTCCAACACCGCAAACTCGTCCGAGTAATAAGTCGCGCCGGCGCGGACGAGTTCGGCGACGAGCGTCGTCTTGCCCGTGTGCGTGCGTCCCGGCACGAGGATGGCTTGGCCGCGCCAGCCGACGACGCCCGCGTGGACGAAGACGCGGCGGCGTGCAAACTCCGCGACGTAGAGCCGCACACTCGACTCGAACGTGTCAAACATCTCATCCGCATCGAGCGTGCGCGCGAGGATGGAAACGTCTCCGAAGACCACATTGAAACGACGCACGCCGGGCTTTCGTCCCTCGCCGCCGACGATCAGTGAGTAGAGCCGCTCGACGACAGGCGCGCGCGCGGGCTTCCAGTCAGCGGGCAGATGCCGCTTGATGCGCTCCAGCGCGTCCGTGCGATTGACGCGGACGCCGATGCGTCGCCCGTAACTCGTGAATGAGAAGCCGTCCGCCCACACGAGGCGGTCAATCTTCTCCATTCAACGCGACTTCCACTTCAAGCGGGGCAAGGTCTCACTCATGTTCCACGTCTAGATGCGGTGCATCGCGTTGAAGAGGTCTTCGCGCTGCGCGTAGATGCGAACGCCCAGCCGCTCGCCCTCCGCGCGGAAACGGTCTTTGAGCGCGCCGGCAGACTCGCGCGCGCGTGAGATGTCGGCGACGATAACCATCGCGAACTTGCCGCCGACGACCGTCTGGTTGATGTCAATGATGCTGCACTGCGCTTCGGCCAGAATCTGCGAGACGGCAGCCACGATGCCGGGATGGTCAACGCCGAACACGGAAATGATGAAGCGATCCGCGCGCCCCTCGCCGCTTCCCGCCGCCTGACGCGCGCCTGCGTTCGTCGAGTCGCCGTTCGATTCCACGAGCGGCTCAATCGCGCGATAGATGTCCGTCACCAGACTCTCCACCACGCGCTCGTCCGCGCTCGCGCCCAGACGCCCATAGACGGCGCGCGTGATGCGATAGATCAACTCTTCGTTCGGCATTTCACTCAAGTGATGAGTGATAAGTGATGAGTGATGAGTGATGAGAAAGAACCTGTCTTTCACTCATCACTCATCACTTATCACTCATCACTCAAGTCTTATCTCTCGTTATCGCGCCCGCGTCCCAGATCGCGCGAGGTTTCGATGAGTTCGTCGGAGCGCGCGAGATCGTCCTGGATGTCCACGCGGTCAATGATGCCGACGACCGCCGCCTCGATGGACATTTCCTGATTGCCGATGGCCGTGCGCGCCGCTTTGCCGTAAGCGCACATCACCACTTCGCCGATGCCCGCGCCGAGACGGTCGGCGACGACGACGATGTTCTTCGTCGGCTCTTTATCAAGATCAATCGGATGCACGACGAGAAAACGGACGCCCTCCAGATCGGGCGTCTTCTTCGTTGACCAGAGCGTGCCGACGACTTTTCCTAAGAACATAACTATGTGCTTAAACCGGAGCGCGCTAGGCGGCGGTGAGCCGTCGTGCTGCCGCCACTCTTGAGAAGCCTTCGCTCAATTGCCAACCCAGAATTTCATCGGCGGGTTGTTCAAGAATAAGCCTGACCAAAAATTCGTCAGGGAAACGTTGCTGGTCATCGCGCAACAACTTGAGCAAAAGCGCGCTCAACTGATGCTGCACCTCATTGATCAGGCGCACGCGGGATGGGTTAGTTAAGCCGTCCTGCCCCGCTTCATAACTGTCACGCGCGATGATGGTCAGTTCGTGCATCAAATGCGCGAGGAAGTCCTGCTTCTCGGCGGACGAGTAGGATGAAAAAACGGCGATGGCTTCATCAATCGTCATATCTCAACTTTCACAGGTTCAGATCATCTCACGTTCAAGAGTGTTAATGTCATAGCTCCTCTCCTCAAGAATTTTGACGCGGATGTTGCCGTCAAGAATGCGACCGTCGGGCTTGACCTTCAAAGCCTCTCCTGTGCCCGGACGCAGTGATTCGATAATCTCTTTCGTCTCGCGCTGCCGCCAAAATCTCAAAGAATAGCGACTTACTCCTGACTCAAGCGTCTTGTCCGTGTGAATGCGCCGGAGCGACGGGCGGCTTTCGTCCTTCACAAAACTTTCGCCCTAAGCTTTCGCGAACACTTCCGCCGCGTCGCCGATGTCGTGCGCGGCGGGCGTGATGATGGTGCGCGCGTTGGTGTAAATCTTTTCGCCTTTCTGGATGGCGCGGCGCACGTCGTCTTCGCAGACGAAGTCAACGACGGCGTGCTTGCCGTTCGTCGTTGGCAATGATGGTTGCTGCGCGACAAAAGACTGCTGGCCGTTTCCGGTTGATGACGAAGACGCGGCGGGCGTCTGCGGCGGCGACGGCATCGGGGCTTGTGGCGCGCTCATGCCGTTGCCGCCATCGTTGCCGCCGTTGTTGTTAGACTCGACGGTCGGCGCGGCTTCGGGTTGCGGCGCGGCTCCTCCCGAAGGCGAGACTCGCTGCGGTTCGATGTCAACGCCGGTCTGGATTGGCGCGGGGGAGTGCGCGGCGTGGAGCGTCGGCGACGTTGCTGCGCTCATCTCCGGCGCAGATGTTTGACCCGGTTGCTGCCGCGCTCTCAGGAAACGGTCAACGATCTTCGTGATTTCTTCGCGGCTCGCGCCCTTCGCTTGTGGCGACGCTCCGCCATTGCCCGCCATCGCGGGCTGCATTGACGCCGCGTTGGCTTTCGCCTGCGACGCGCTTGTCGTGGCGGGACGCTTGCTCGGCACGGCGCGCGTCTCGAAGGCGACGCGCTTGATGTCCATCAAATGCCATGGCGAGATATTGTCGGACGTGACGTTGCCGCCCCACGAGCCGCAACCAAGTGTCATCGAAGGCGGGAGTGCGGTCGAGAAACCAATCGCGCCGTGCGTCGTCGGCGAGTTGACGATCACGCGCGAGGCGGGCATCTCTGTGCCGAAGACGCGCGCCACATCGCGCGAGCGCGTGTGGATGCCGGCGGTGTGTCCCATGCCGCCGTAAGAGAGAATTTCAAAGCAACGCGCCGCGCCGCGCTCCAGACCGTCCTCGACGTAGAAGGCGAGAATGGGCGACAGCTTTTCCATCGAGAGCGGATACTCGCGCCCGACGCCGCCGACTTCCGCGACGAGGCAGCGCGTGCCCTGCGGCACGTTCAAGCCCGCCAGCTTCGCGATCACTTCCACAGACCGACCAACAATCGCCGGGTTGAGCGCGCGCTGACTTGTCGAGACGACTTTTGCCAGCTTGTCTGCTTCCGCCGCGCTCAGAAAATGCGCGCCCTGCGCTTCGAGTTGTTGCCGCACTTCCGTCGCCACCGGCGCGTCGGCGACAATCGCCTGCTCGGAAGCGCAGATAGTTCCGTTGTCGAAAGTTTTGCTCGTCAGAATGTTTTGCACCGAGTGCGCGATGTCCGCCGTGCGCTCGATGAAGACGGGCACGTTGCCGGGGCCGACGCCGAACGCAGGCTTCCCCGAAGAGTACGCCGCGCGCACGAGGCCGATGCCGCCCGTCGCTAAGATGACGGCGGTCTGCCTGTGCTTCATCAAGCCTTCAGTGCCTTCGATGGTCGCCGTCGTCATGCAGCCGATGGCCTCTGCGGGCAAGCCTTCCCTGACGCCCGCCTCGCGCATCACGCGCGCCGTCTCGTTGATACATTTGATGGCGGACGGATGCGGCGAGAGGACGACCGCGTTGCGCGCCTTGACGGAAATTAAAATTTTGAAGATGGCGGTCGAAGTAGGATTAGTGGAAGGGATGATGCCGGCGACGACGCCGCGCGGGCTGGCGATTTCCATCACGTCTTTCGATTCGTTGACGACGCCGACCGTGCGTAGAGACTTGAAATAATTCCACACGTCTTCGGAAGCGAAGCGATTTTTCTCGCGCTTGTCATCGGCGATGCCGTAGCCCGTCTCCTCGACGGCCAACGCGCCGAGCCGCGCCGACTCTTTCAACGCCGCACGCGCCATCGCCTCGCAGATACGGTCAATCTTCGCTTGATCGAACTTCGCCAACAGACCCTGCGCGCGGTGCGCGGCCTCCACCAGATCGCGCGCCTGCTGCACCGAGACGAGGTCTTTGTCCACCGACATCGCACACCTCCGAAAAGCAGTGATGAGTGATAAGTGATGAGTGATGAGAAGGAACTTGCCTTTAACTCATCACTTATCACTCATCACTTGTCACTTGGCTTTTTCCCTGCTGTTCTCGCGCGAGCCGGCGGGGAGCGAGCGTCCCTGATTGCCTTCGCCGAGTTGGCCTGCGCTTGAGCCGCCTTGCAGCGCGCGCTCGTCGGGGCTGTAGCCGGTGCGATTGTTTTTGGGCAGCACGCGCTCGACTTCTCCGTGCGGGCGCGGGATGACGTGGACGCTGATGAGTTCGCCGACACGGCGGGCGGCGGCAGCGCCGGCATCAGTCGCAGCCTTGACCGCGCCGACATCGCCGCGCACGAAAATCGTCACGTAGCCCGCGCCGATATACTCTTTGCCGATGAGTTGGACGTTGGCGGCCTTGACCATCGCATCTGCGGCTTCGACCGCTCCGACGAAACCTTTCGTCTCGACCATTCCGAGCGCTTCAAGAGACATCTTCTGAAATCCTCGCTTTTCTTGTTGTAGGAGTAATAACTTTTCCAGACTGTTCCAGGATTGCCCAACCGTAGCACCGCGCGCCGCAAAGTTCAAGACCGGCGCATCCTTCTGAGCCGACAAAGTTTGACACGTCTCGCGGGGTCACATTATAGTGTCGCGCAAAGGCGCGGCGCGCATGTTGCACGACGCGAAACGCACGACGAAACCGGCACCGCGCTTTTCCGCGACACAAGTTAAAAACTTAAAGCAACCGTAACGATGACGCCTCAGTGAATCCACAGACCTCTGACCAGATTCTCGAAGACGATGCACGGGCTGGAGAGGCAGACAGCTCTCTCGGCGAACAGTTGCGCCGCGCGCGCGAGGCACGCGGCATTAGCCTGCGCGACATCTCAGAGTTGACGCGCATCACGATGCGGCATCTCGAAGCCATCGAGCAAGACGATTACAAATACCTTCCCGGCGGCATCTTCAATCGCAGTTTCATCAAAGCCTACGCGCGCCACGTCAAATTTAACGAACACCGCGCGCTCGAACTCTACGCCGTCGCCGCGCGCGAGCATGGCGAGGCGATGGACGATCCGCTGACGACGCCCCAACGCTCGCGCATCTACACCGAGATTGACGCCTCGCGCACTCCGTTGATGACGTTTCTTCTGAGCGCGGCCATCATCGCCCTCCTGATTCTCATCGTCTATGCGGGGCTGCACTGGTATCGCCGCACGGAGAATCCGACGCAGGCTGGCGTGACGACGACAACCACAACCGCGCCCGCCGCCGCATCCAATGCGACACCGAACAATCAACCAACCGCGCCCACCGCATCTCAGCAAACCGCAGCGACGATGAACGCGACCGACTTTCAAATTCAAGTCAAAGCGAAAGACAAATCTTTCTGGCTGACGACGCTTCAGGATGACGAGAAAAAGAAGAAAGGGCGACAACTCTTCCCCGACAAGCCGGAAGATTTCGCGCCAGCCAGCAGCCTGGATTTGATGTTTGACAAGCCGGCGGCGCAGTTCCTCGAAGTCAGCATCAACGGGCGACCCGCGCGCCTACCCGAAGACGCGGCCAGCGCCGGCAAGTGGAAAATAACCAAAGATAATTACAAGCAATTTCTGCCATGAATGACGGTTCAAAGCACAAAGTTCAAGGTTCAAAGTTAACTGCGCGATCAACTTTGAACCTTGAACTTTGTGCTTTGAACTGAGGTTTTAATTTTTATGATTACCGCTGACATTGAAGAAGGTTTGACGTTCGACGACGTGCTGCTCGTGCCCGCGCGCTCCGACGTGTTGCCGACCGAGACCGACACCTCGACGCAGTTCACGCGCGGGATTAGCTTACGCATTCCGCTCTGCTCGGCGGCGATGGACACGGTGACGGAGGCCGCGCTCGCCATCGCCATCGCGCAGCAGGGCGGCATCGGCGTCGTCCACAAAAATCTCACCATCGCGCGACAGGCCGAAGAGGTGGACAAGGTCAAGCGTTCCGAGTCCGGCATGATCGTTGACCCGGTGACGATCCGCCCCGACCGTCCCGTCTCGGACGCGCTCGGCGTCATGCAGCGTTACAAAATTTCGGGCGTGCCGGTGGTTGACGAAGACGGGCATCTCGTCGGCATCATCACCAACCGAGACCTCCGCTTCGAGACGCGCTTCAACATTCCGGTCTCCGAAGTGATGACGCCGCAACCGCTCGTCACCGTCCCCGTCGGCACGACGCTCGAACAGGCGAAGGCCGTTTTGCAAAAGCACCGCATCGAAAAACTGCTCGTCGTTGATGAAGGCAAGCATCTCAAAGGCCTCATCACGGTCAAAGACATTCAAAAGGCCATCCGTTACCCGCACGCCGCCAAAGACGACTTGGGTCGCCTGCGTGTGGCCGCCGCCATCGGCGCGACCGGCGACTATCGCGAGCGCGCGGACGAACTCATCAAAGCGCGCGTTGACTGCATCGTGATAGACACGGCGCACGGCCACTCTTCGCGCGTCATCGAAGCGGTGCGCGAGATCAAGCGTCTCCATCCCGACACGCAAATCATCGCCGGCAACGTCGCCACCGCCGAAGGCACGCGCGAACTCATCAGCGCGGGCGTTGACGCCGTCAAGTGTGGAATTGGGCCGGGCAGCATTTGTACAACTCGCGTCGTGACGGGCGCGGGCGTCCCGCAGATTACGGCGATTAACAACTGCGTGGGCGCGGCGCGCGGGACGGGCGTGCCGGTCATCGCCGACGGCGGCGTGAAATTTTCCGGCGACTTTGCGAAGGCGATTGCGGCGGGCGCGGATGTCGTGATGATCGGCTCGCTCTTCGCCGGGACGGAAGAGTCGCCGGGCGAGATGATTCTTTTTCAAGGACGCACGTTCAAGTCTTATCGCGGGATGGGTTCCATCGGCGCGATGCGCGAAGGCTCGCGCGACCGCTACGCGCAGGAGTCAATCGAGATGGAATCGAAGCTCGTCCCCGAAGGCATCGAGGGGCGCGTCCCTTACAAGGGCACGCTCTCCGACATGGTCACGCAGCTCGTCGGCGGCTTGCGCGCCGGGATGGGCTACACGGGCTGCCGCACCATCAAAGAATTTCAAGAGCAGACGCGCTTCGTCCGCATCAGCGCCGCCGGCCTCAAAGAGTCGCACGTCCATGATGTCATCATCACGAAGGAAGCGCCGAACTACAGGCTCGAATAAGAACGATTTTATGTTGATTTGGAATTAAGCTGGTTTATGGTTTCCACTCTGCGATGCGGAGCAGGTCGGGCGAGAGGTCAGCTATCAGTTTGAAGTCTCTTATGTTTTGCGTCGCAATGCCATACCCGTGCGCTAAGGCCGTCGCCGCGATGAACAAATCTTTCCAATGTTTTTGCAGTTGTTGTCCGGTCAGGCGCGGATAAATATGCGCGGTGATGGCGGCGGCTTTTTGCTCCCACGGCAAAATAATACAAGCATGACTCAACTGTTTGATTCTATCTTTGTACTGTTGTGCTTGATCTTTGGTGATTCTGTTTTTCCGCTCCTCATCTTCAATACCTTGCAATGCTTCAAAGATTGTCATTGAAGTTAAAGCCGGAAGGGATTTTAACCTTTTGAAGTGCTCGTCAATTTCCCGCAAAACATATGTCTGACTATTTCTCCAGTGAGTAAGAACAACTGTATCGAGAGCGAGCAAGGTGTCAGGCAGCGCAGGAGCGATAGGCATAAGTGAGTGTCGTGCCTTGTAGTTTTTTCGTTTAGAACGCTTGCTCATCCAGTTCAGGACGGGCTGTGATGGCGGTCTTCTCTTCCTCTGTCAGACCTTCAAGAGTAGAAGCAGCAAGAGCGTGATAGCGAGCAACGAGTGCGTCATCAAGACATGACTCCAGATCAATTAGAGTTTGTATTTTCGGCTCCCACAATATGTCGGATGAATAACGGGTTTCCGTAAATTCGTATTTGACTTGTCCGCTAAGAGAACGAATTTCTAAAGTAACTTGCTGATTATCTCTCGCCTCTAGCTGCTTCCGAATCTCATCGAGGTTTTTAACTACCGCGTCTTCTATTGTGACCGTGGTGAGTCCGAGGTTTATAGTTTGATCGAGCACGGTTTTATTTAATGACGCTAAGGGTATAGACCAGCTAAAAGGCTGAACAAGTTGAGCAAACAAGAGAGCATTTTCTTGCGTAGCAGGAATTGAATGTTCAGAACTCCCGCTTGACCATATAAAGGCGCGTTCAACGATAGCGTGATAGACAAAAGCAATTCTCTCCAACTCTCTTTCCGACATTGCCGAAGGCAATAAAAACTGCTTGCCCGTTGCCCTCTCGATGACCATTAATCTGTATGCCATCTGCCGTCTGTGCAGCATTTTACTTATCTCTAACAGAGAAGTTTCGATATTCAAATTAGTGCTTATTTCCGGCGCAGATATTTTCAAATCAATTTTGCCAGCCAGTCCCATTACGGACATAAGAGTGTTGGCGACGAAATGAGCGCGCGGTCGCCCCTCCTCGATTCGGTAAAACAGAGAGAACTGACCGACTTTGAAGTTTGCTTCATGTTCAGAACTCTGCCCTATCAGATTTAACTCAAGATAAACATCATCATCAACAATGAATTGGGCCGTAATTTTGTTATTTTCTATAATCGGACTACCCACAACATGAAATTCAAAACTGCGATGAATTCCAGGAGCGTTAATCAGCAAAGATGGATTAGAATCTGGCTCAAGCAGAGCTAGTGGATAAGGTATGTATCCTTGAGCTATGGGAGCAGTCAGGGGTTGATCAAGGGTACTTGTACTCATAAATTTTTATCCTCGTTTAGCTAACCTGTCAGTGGTATTACTATACTTCAAACGGGACGCCTTAGAAATGGTAGAGACATCTGACTCAGGCGGCAGCCTCAAAGAGTGGCGCGTCCACGATGTCATCATCACGAAGGAAGCGCCGAACCATCGCTTTGATCGCCGTTTTTGACACGCAGCTTTTCACCTCGCCCATGTGACGTGCAAGCGATGCGCGCATCCTTAGACACGTCCAAATACCCACTGGTCGCGCGCGAAGTCTCGTGTTGCTATTGCTTCGCGCGCCTCATGCCTCAAGCGGCAGAAAGGAACTTCTGATGGCATCGAAGAAGAGTAGCAGCCGACGCCCCGCCTCCGTGCAGCGTTCGGGAAAGACGCGCGCAGCGGCAAGCGTCGAAGCGTCGAGCAGGAAATCAACAACTGCGAAGAAATCACACGCGGGCAAGTCAACGACCAGGCAGTCGCTCACGGCGAACGCGCGCGCCGGTCAGGTAAGCGTCGGCGCGTTTTTGAAAAGCAAGCCGCGCGGAGATGATAGTTACAGCGCGATATTTCTCGTCAACCCGCAGGAGTCTTCGACGGAGACACTGCGCGTGGCGTGGCCTGAAACGTGTCTGGCGTGCGGCCACTGGTTCGACTTCCCCGCTTCGGCTGTCGAATCAATCATTCCACTCGGCGTCGAGGAATGTTGTACGACGCCGTTTCTCAAAGCGGCCTTCAAGATTAAAAACAGCGAGCGCGATCTCATCGAAATGTTGCGCGCGCATCTCGCCGGCGACATCAGCAGCGAAGTCGCCGGCGAGTCGCACGCGACGACGACAACGCGCGCGCTCGCACTCACGACTGAAGGCGAAGAGATGTGCGGCGCAGACAAACCCGTCGCGGCGAGCGGCGCGGCGACGGCGGCGCGTTCCTCAAAGGCCGCGCGCTCCGCCTCCGTCAGCTTGGCGGCGTTGGCTGCGCCGGCGACGGTGATGGCGGCGGCGACCGGCGCGACGCTCGAACTGAGCGGGCCGCAGTGGGTGTCTAGGTTTCCCGGCAGCCGCTCCATCTTCGACACGAAGCCGCCCTTCCTCGACAAACTCTCGAAGTTTCATCAAGCCTTGAGCGATGCCGGCGCGAACATCACCATCTCCGCCACGTTCCGCCCGCCGGAGCGCGCTTACCTGATGCACTTCGCGTTCGCGATTGCCAGAGAAGGGTTCAACCCGCGTGCTGTTCCGCCGATGGCCGGCGTTAACATTCAATGGTTCCACGGCGATGTGGCGAGTTCAAAGAGCGCGGCGGAACAGATGGTCAGAGGTTACACGATGGCGCACCGCGCGGCGTTGCATTCTCGCCACACCGAAGGGCTGGCGATTGACATGACGATTAGTTGGAGCGGCATCCTGAAGATTAAAGATGCGTCGGGCGCAATCAGAAGCATCGGCGCGCCGCGCTCCGGCCAGAGCAACCATGCGCTCCACAGCGTCGGCGCGTCCTACGGCGTGATCAAACTCGTCACAGACCCGCCGCACTGGTCGAACGACGGGCATTGAAAACAATCCAATGGCGAACAAGACGCGAAGCATGAAGGCGCACGCACGTTGATGCGTGCGCCTTCACGTTTCATCCACGCCGAAGTGTTTGACGGAATGCCCTGACCGTCAACTCACGCCGCACGCGAAACAATTTTCCGACGACTGTCCGATTCATCACGCCTCGAATAAGCTGTGTGCCGCTCTTCTTCGTTGAATTCGCGGCTCATCTTTCGGCGGCACTCCGCTTGCAGACATCAACTCGATGAATCAACGCACGACGACAGCATGTCTGATTGTGAATCCACGCGCCGGTCGCGGCGACGCGGCGGGGCGCGCGCGCGAGGTCGAGCGTTTTTGCGAACACTTGCGCGGGCACGGCATCCACATTGAACTTCACGAGACGAAGGGGACGAACGATGCGGCGCGGCTCGCGTCGGAAGCGACTCGTGATGGACGCATCCGCGACGTAATCGTCTCCGGCGGCGACGGCACGATACACGAAGCGTTGCAGGGACTCGTCGGCGCGGACGTGCGGCTCGCCGTCTGGCCTGCCGGGACGGCGAACGTGCTGGCGCGTCAACTCAACCTGCCTTTCGATGCTCTGGACGCGGCGGCGGTGTTCGCGCGCGGTCGCACGCGACGCATCACGCTCGGCTGCGCGACGGACGAGCGAACGGAAGCGCGTCGTTACTTTTTTATGATGGCGGGCATCGGCCTCGACGCCTCCGTGGTGCGTCACGTTCGCCCCGCGCTCAAGCGTCGCGTCGGCGAACTCGCTTACTGGTACGCGGGACTCGGACATCTCGCGCACTGGCATCCATCCACCTTTAACCTCGAAGTTGACGGGCGCATTTACCCGGCGACTTACGCCGCCATCGGCAAAGCTCCACGCTACGGCGGCGGCCTCGCGCTCACACCCCGCGCGCGGCTCGACTCACACGAGTTCGAGGTCTGCATCATCAACTCACGCAGCCGCCTGCGCTATCTCCAACTTCTCGCGGCGGCGATGCGCGGCGGGGCGCGCGAGGATGCGCGACGCGGCGACGTGCGCTACATAAGCACCTCGCGCCTGCGTGCCGTCGGTGTCGCCGACGTGCAAGCCGACGGAGAGTTAATCGGAAGCTTGCCGCTGACGTTTGAGATCGTCCCCGGCGGAATCGAGATCGTCGTGCCCTGAAGAAACTTCTTGACGCGAAATTGAAGCTGCCCGTCAAAAATCAACTGTCGCCTGCTCGTCGTTCGTCTATCCACCACATTACATCCATCACACAGCCCGGAACGCTTGACCGCTCGCGCGAGCGTCGGATAGCTTGTGCCGGAAACGAATTTTTTTCACACGCACCTTCTCATCTTTGGATTCGACATGAGCGACACCGAACGTCTCTATTACACAAATTCGCACCTGACGGAATTTGACGCGCGCGTCGTCGCCGTCAACGAACTTGAGGGCGCACGCTACTCTGTCACGCTCGACCGCACGGCGTTTTACCCGACGGGCGGCGGCCAACCGTGCGACACCGGCACGCTCGGCGCGGCGCGCGTCGTCGAGTGCGTGGAGTCGGAAGAAGATAGCGTCGTCGTGCGGCACATCATCGAGGGCATAGCTCCGGCGTTGGGGACGGAGATTCACGGGCGCGTGGATTGGGCGCGGCGGCTCGATCACATCCAGCAACATACGGGGCAACACATTCTCTCGCAGGCGTTCGTCGAACTCTTCGGCGCACAGACGCGCGGCTTTCGCATGTTGACGGAAGCGTCCGAGATTGACCTCGCGCTCGACGCTCCGACTGAGGCGCGAATCGAAGAGGCCGTCGGACGCGCCAACGAAATCATCTGGGCAGATCGCCCCATCCATATTCATCAAGTGACGAAGGAGCAGGCGGCGCAGATGCCGCTCAGGAAAGACTCCGCGCGCGAGGGCGAATTGCGCGTCATCGAAATCGAGGGCTTCGACATGAGTCCGTGCGGCGGCACGCACGCGGGGAGGACGGGCGAGGTCGGTATCATCGCCGTGCGCTCTTGGGAGCGCGCGAAGGGCATGACGCGCGTCGAGTTCGTCGCCGGCTCGCGCGCGCTCTCAGATTATCGCCGCGCTAATCGCACGGCGCGCGAAGTGGCCGCGCTCTTCAGCGTCGGGCGCGACGATGCGCCAACCTCTGTCGCGCGCCTGCTGGATGAACACAAGAAACTCCTGCGCCGCGCGCGCTCGCTCGAAGATTTGGCGGCGCGCGCCGAAGCGTCGGAGCTTTTGGAAGAGGCGGCGGCATCTTGCGCGCGCGCGTCCGACGGCACGCTCGTCATTGCAAGAGCGTTCGAGGGACGCGACGCGGAGAATCTGAAGCGTCTCGCGCTCGCGCTCGTCTCGCGCGCGACGCCGCGCGTGGCCGCCCTGCTCGGCTCGCATGAAGGCGACGGCGATGACAACAACGCGCGTCTCGTCTTCGCGCGCTCGGCGGACGCGGCGGGCGACATGAGCGCGCTCATGCGAGAGGCGTGCGCTGGTCTCGAAGGACGCGGCGGCGGGCGCGCGGACATCGCGCAAGGCGGCGGGCATGGCAACACGGCGCGACTCGGCGAAGTGATCACCGCCGCGGCGCGCAAACTTGTGAGTTGAAAATGTCGTCGTGAAGCAGACAAACATGAACAAAACCACACACACACAAACCGCGCGTGTCGCAGCTGGCGTCTGGGGCGGCGCGCACATCCGCATGGAGATGCATGAGGCCGGCGCGCGGATTGAGTACGACTGCGCGCACGGCACGCTGGACGAACCTCTTACGCTCGACAACGAAGGGCATTTCGATGCTCGCGGCACGCACACACGCGAAGCCCCCGGCCCCATCCGCCTCAAAGCGTTGCCCGTCCCACAGCCGGCGCGCTTTCGCGGTCGCATCAGCGGTGAGACGATAACTCTCACCGTCACGCTCGAAGACTCCGGCGCGGAAGTCGGCACGTTCACATTGACGCACGGCATCAACGGGCGCGTCTTTAAGTGTCGCTGACCCCGGCGTCGCCGATGGCACGTTTCACACACACCGAGCGCGTCCCGCCATGCCCCAACGACGCGCTTGACACAACGGCGCGCGCCTCTCTATCATCACACCTCTCGCGTGGGGCAGTAGCTCAGTTTGGCAGAGCGCCGCGTTCGCAATGCGGAGGTCAGGAGTTCGACCCTCCTCTGCTCCACCAATTTTCCCTAAACTTTTTCCTGTTGAGAGGCAAGCCCGCCAGCTTGCCTCTCTTCTTTTTTGGCTATCGTGGCCGTCACTTGCAGGTGTTATGATGTGGCAATCTGATGAATGTCACCGACAGAACATACTATCCGACGTGGCGCAAAGTTTTGCGCGGCCTCGACCCGGGCAGATTGTGGCGAGCGTTCGCGTCGCAGGATGCATTGCCGCCCCTCGAATTCTCCAATCAGGTGTCAGCGGTTTATTCGGCGAGCATCGAAGGCAATAGCATTGACCTCAACAGTTTTCTGCGCGGGCAGGCGGGTGGGTTCAAGGCCAAAGAGCGCGCAGAGATTGAAGACTTGATTGAGGCGTACAGATTCGCACAGTCGCACGCGCTCAACGAAAAGAATTTGTTGACGGCGCACTCCATTTTGGCTTCGACGCTATTGGTGAGTTCGAGCCTGGGCGATTACCGCGATCAGATGGTCTATGTTTACAGCCGCGCCGCGATGGAGTATGCCGCGCTGGAGCCTGACTTCGTGCCGGATGCCATGCGGGAACTATTTGCCGGCGTGCGCGCTCTGAAGAAATCGCAGTTGAGCGCGGCGAGCGTTTTCTATCACGCTTCGCTCATCCATCTTGTTTTCGTTCATATCCACCCGTTCATGGACGGCAACGGGCGCGCGGCTCGCCTGCTGGAAAAGTGGTTTCTGGCGTCGCAGCTTGGTAAAAAGGCCTGGCACGTTTCCTCCGAGGCTTATTACAAAGAGCATCTGGCTGACTACTACAAAAACATCAAAATCGGTCTGAACTATTACACGCTCAACTATGAACGATGTGTCCCGTTCCTCACGATGCTGGTTAAAGCGATTAACTGACCACAGAGGGCGCAACGAATGATGCCGGATGTTGACGGCTATAATTACCAGACAGAAACTCGTCCCGCAATAATTCTTAGCTCTTAAAATTCTTCATCTTTGATATTCTGCTAAAGACATTTCACGGGAAATGTGAAATGCAGGAAGCTCAATCTCTATGAAGAAATTTGCCGCCGTTCTCAGCGTGATAATTATTATCTATCTGCTGTTCGCATGGCATAGTCGCCCGCTTCGACATCAACCGGGAATTCTCGTCGCGCAAGACCCGCAGCAATGGGCGTTGGCTCCGAACGATCCGGCTTTTTCGCCCTCGTACTTTCCGGTCAAGGTTCCCGGTTACAGATTAACTCCGCTCGCCCGGTACGATATTAAGGCTCTCGTCTTGAGCACGCACACATACTGGTTCGGGACTGAGTCGAAATTTTCGCCGGTGGATTTCGCCGTCGGTTGGGGCGCGATGTCGGATCAATCAATCATTGACCAACTCAACATCTCGCAGGGCGGGCGTTGGTACGAGTTCTCCTATTCTCAAGACCCCTCGATTCCAGATGGAGCCATCATTTCGCACTCGGCGAACATGCACCTGATTCCCGCTTCCGTCATCATCAAGAATCGCTTGAGCCGCGTCAGGGCGGGAGAGGTGGTTGAGCTGAAAGGCTGCCTCGTTCAGATAACCGGAGAGACGGGCTATCAGTGGGTCAGTTCTCTGACGAGGACGGACACGGGCGGCGGTGCTTGCGAGTTGATGTTCGTCGAAGACGTGTCTCTGCAATAGTCCAAGTCTGACATTTGTCGAGCGCGCGCGATGAATGAAAGCAAAGGTGCTCTTGATTTTATTGATCACTCATCATTCATCATGCCGCATTGCTTTTCACGTCCTGTCCAGCCGTGTTTGAATCCGCTTTGACCAACCTCAACAAATCAGAAGAGACACTCCGCCACGATGCAGCCGAAGACGATGAGATGGCAGCCACAGAACTTTTTGCCGGCGGCTTTGCATTTCGTCAGGCACGGCTCGCCGTCGAACGCCTTGCAGTTGGCCGCGCAAGTTTTGTGCTCGCCGCGCGCCGTCTCCCGCACGAGTGAGGCGTAGGCGCGCTCGAATTTGGCATTGAGCGCGGCGACTCTGGCCGGTTCGCGATTGTCGGCCAACTCGACGACAGCGCGATATGTCGCCTGCACGGCGCGGCGTAGGCGCTCGTCCTTGATTCCTTCGAGTCGCTCCTCCGCGCCCGCGCGTGCGAGCGCGGAGCGCGCCTCCTGCGCGGCTGAATCGTCTTCCGCCGCGCGCGGTGGTGGCGACGCGCCTCCTGCGCGGACGGCAGCATCCTGTCCGAAGCCTGCTCCCGCGACGCACAGGAAGAAAAAGGCAGCAGCGAAAAACGTCGCGGCGGTGGCACGCGCACACCTGTCGCGCGCGGCTGGTTTCCGGCTTGAGTTCATTGAGTGTCATTCCTCGGGCAGCGATGTCTGTCGGATTGCGACGGGTTATCCCCTTCACGTCTTAATGCGCTGGACGCGACGGAAAACTATCACCGGCCAGCAGAATATTTTTCCGGCGGGCGGAAGAGTTAGAAGCGCCGGCGGGATGTGTGATAAATTTTGCCTCCCGACGGGCGATGACACCTCGCGTGACCTCGACGCACATTTCTCTTTATGGCCGATGCTTCGACACATGACGTGACAGAGTTGCTCGTGGCCTGGGGCGGCGGCGACGAGGCCGCGCTCGAACGGCTCGTGCCGCTCGTCCACGCCGAACTGCACCGCCTCGCGCGCCGCTACATGGGACGCGAGCACGCCGGCCACACGCTGCAAACTTCCGCGCTCGTTAACGAAGCTTACGTGCGACTGATTAACTGGAAGGACGCGCGCTTCGAGAATCGCGCGCACTTCTTCGGCGTCTCGGCGCAGTTAATGCGTCGCATACTCGTTGACTTCGCGCGCAGCCGCCCGCGCGCGCGCGAAGGAACGGCACGCAGCGTCGCGCTCGACGAGGCATTGCTCGTTGTCTCCGACGAACGCGAGACTGACATCGTCGCGCTCGACGAAGCGTTGAAAGAGTTAGCGAAACTCGACGCGCGCAAAAGCAAGATCGTGGAGCTACGATTCTTCGGCGGCCTCTCAGTCGAGGAGACGGCGGAGTTTCTGAAAATCTCTCCCGTCACGGTGATGCGCGAATGGGCGAAGGCGAAGGCGTGGCTCTATCGCGAGTTGAGCGCGGCGGAACAAGACGAAGAAGGCGGCGGCGATGCGGGCTGAACGCTTCAGACAAATTGACGAAGTGTTTGAGGCCGCGCTTGAAAGAGACGAGCCGCGACGAGCCGCATTTTTGGATACGGCGTGCGCGGGCGACGACGAATTGCGCGCGGAAGTCGAGTCGCTGCTGGTGGCGCACGGACGCGCGGAAAACTTCATCGAGTCGCCCGCGTTGGAAGTCGCCGCGAAGTCTGCGACGGCGCGCGCGAGCGTCACGTCCGAAGTGGGGCGGCGCGTCGGCGCGTACAAAATTTTATCGCTTCTCGGAGCGGGCGGGATGGGCGAGGTCTATCTGGCCGAAGACGCGCGGCTCAATCGCCGCGTCGCGCTCAAGCTCCTCCCCGCCGAATTCACGAAAGACACGGAGCGCGTCCGGCGCTTCGAGCGCGAGGCGCGCGCCGCATCCGCACTCAATCATCCGAACATCGTCACCATCCACGAAGTCGGGCAGGCCGACGGCGCACATTTCATCGCCACCGAATACGTCGAAGGGCAGACGCTGCGCCGTCACATCGCCGACGCGGATTTGAAGATTGAAGACGCGCTCAACGTCGCGGCGCAAATCGCCGAAGCCCTCGCCGCCGCGCACGCTGCGGGAATTATTCACCGCGACATCAAGCCTGAAAACATCATGCTGCGTCCCGACGGTTACGCGAAGGTGCTCGACTTCGGCATCGCGAAACTGACCGAGCGCAATCCTTCTTCACCGGACGCCGCGCGTGAATTGCCGGAGGCGGTGCAGACGGAGACGGGCGCGGTCGTGGGCACGATTGCATACATGTCGCCGGAGCAGGCGCTGGGGCAGAAGTTGGATCAGCGCACGGACGTGTTCAGTCTCGGCGTCATCCTCTATGAGATGTTGACGGGCGAGCATCCTTTTCGCGGAGCGACGAACGCGGCGACGTTCGATGCGATTCTCAACCGAGACCCGCCGACGCCGCACATCAATGATCCTGAAGCCGCGCCCGAACTTGAGCGTGTCGTCTGTCGCGCGCTTGAAAAGGATCGAGAGTTGCGCCATCAAACCGCCTCCGACCTGCGCGCGGAACTGAAACGCCTGCGCCGCGCGCTCGACTCGTCGCCGTCTGTTTCGGGTAAATTTACCGCGGGCAGCGCGTGGCGTCGGAGTACGTCGCGAAATTTATCGAAGCGCATCATCACTCTTGCGCTCGCTTCGCTGTTGACAGTCGCGGCCATCGCTGTTTACTTCGCGCTGCGTCGCCATCGACCAAGCGAGCGAGAAGCCGTGCCGTCAGCGACAGCGACGCGCGCGGCTAACATCAACTTTACGCAACTCACGGATCAGCCGGGGCAGGAACTCTATCCGAGCCTTTCGCCGGACGGGAAGTCGGTCATCTATGCCGCGAACACGTCCGACAACTGGGACATTTACTGGCAGCGGGTCGGCGGACACAACCCGCGCAACTTAACCGAGAACTCGCCTGCCGACGACAGCCAGCCCGCCTTCTCGCCCGATGGCGAGCACATCGTCTTTCGTTCCGAAAGAGACAAGGGCGGAATTTTCATCATGGGCGCGACGGGCGAATCCCTCAGACGCCTGACCGACTTCGGCTTTCATCCCGCGTGGTCGCCCGACGGGCGCGAGGTCGTTCTGTCCACCAGTAATTTCATAGACCCGAACGTCCGCACCCTCGACCCGGCGATGCTCTGGGCTGTCAGCGTCGCGTCGGGAGAGAGACGCCAACTGACGGACGCGAACGTCGGCGACGCGGCGCAACCCGCGTGGTCGCCCGACGGCGCGCGCATCGCCTACTGGGGCAAACACAAGGGCGGGCAGCGCGACATCTGGACGATCCCGGCGCGCGGAACGGGCGAGCCGGTGCAGGTGACGGACGACGCGGCCTTTGACTGGAATCCGGTCTGGTCGCCCGATGGAAAGTTTCTCTATTTCGCCAGCGACCGGGGCGGCAGCATGAACCTCTGGCGCGTCCCCCTCGAAGAGCAAACCGGACGCGTGACGGGGACGCCGGAAGCTTTGACGACGCCATCGTCATACGCGCAGCAAGTCGCTTTCTCGCGCGACGGGCGGCGCGCGGTCTATGTCAATCAGGTAAGCAGCACCAATATCTTCAAAGTCGAGTTCAATCCTTACAAGGAGCAAATCACAGGGCAGCCAAGCGCGGTCACACAAGGTTTCAGACATGCGTCCGAGCCGAACTTATCGCCTGATGGCGAGTGGTTCGCTTACAGTTCGCAGGGCGAAAAGCAGGAAGACATTTATCTCGTCAGGAAGGACGGGACAGAGTCGCCGCGTAAGCTGACCGACGACGCCTACAAGGATCGCGACCCGCGCTGGTCGCCGGACGGGACGCGCATCGTCTTCTACTCAGACCGCAGCGGCAGATATGAAGCGTGGATGATCAACCGGGACGGCAGCGGCCTTCAGCAGATGACATTCACCGAAGGGTCGAGCGTCGCCTATCCGTTCTGGTCGCCGGACGGCGCGCGCATCGCCTACAACCGCGACGCCGAATCGTGCTCGATCATCGAGGCCGCGAAGCCCTGGAACGAGCAGACATTGCGACATGTGCCAAATCCGTCTGACCGCCGTCTGGGTGTGTTCTGGGCGACATCATGGTCGCCGGATGGGCGCAAGCTGGGCGGGTGGGCCAGCCCTGCCAGCGAGACTCCCGGCATCGTGATTTACAATTTCGACACCGGCAGTTTTGAACGGATTACGGACTACGGCTCCAACCCCGTCTGGCTGAACGACAACCGGAGACTGCTGTTCAACTACCAGCACAAACTCTATCTCGTTAACAGCGAGACGAAAAAATCTCACGAGCTTTTGCCGCCGTCGCTGCACCGCGTCTCCGGCTACGGCCTCTCGGCGGATAGCCGCACGCTCTACTACGGCCTCGACGTGAAAGAGGCCGACGTGTGGCTGATTGACCTCGAATAAATTCGCCGCGAAATGATAGCGAGTCGCAGTTAATCGCAAACCTTTATCGAGACTTCATGCCCCGCGCTCTTCAATCGTCGAGGTTTGCTTTGTGCAGCAGTTCCGCGAAGCGCGCGTCCGAGCGCAGCCCGTCGAGGAAGGGGAACACTTTGAGCGTCGTTATCCAGTAGGACTTCTCCGCGTAGCATTTATCAAGTCCGGCGAAGGCTTTCTCTTTATCGCCGCGCAGGGCGTGCAGGATGGCGGGATAGAATGGGTCTGCGTATTCCTGATGGCTCAAAGTTTCAAGCCGCGCGAAGACTTCATCCGTCTTCGCTTCATCCTTCTTCAGCGCATAAGCGATGCCGAGGACGAACACGTCAGGCGGCGCGCCGCCCGTGATGGCCGAGGCTTTCTCGTCCGCCTCAATGGCGGCGGCGTAGTTGCCCTTCGCGCTTTGCGCCATGGACAAATAGAGCCACGCCAGATAAGCGTGCGGGTCTTTGGAGACGACCATTTTGCTCTGCGCGATGGAATCGTCGAAACGATGCGCGTAGAAAAGATGCAGCGCTTGCACGGCTTCCTCGTTGATTGAAATCGGATTAAGCTGCAAACTCAAATGCGAATGATATTCAGATTCGTCAAAGCGTCCCATGCGCGCGAGAAATTCCGCATATCCGCTATGCGCGAACGCCTGATTCGGAGCGAGTTCGAGCGTGTGTTTGAATTCGGCTTCGCCCGCCTGCCAGTTCCAGTTGTAGTCAATCTCAACCTCGGCCAGAGCGAGATGCGCCAGAGCAATGTTCGGGTCAATTTCGAGCGCGCGCCGCGCCGCCCGCTCCGCACTCGGATAAGCCTCGCGCGGCGCGACCAAATTTAAGGAAGCGGCGGTCGCGTAGGCAGATGCCAAACTCGCATACGCCGGAGCAAAGTTCGGGTCAGCGCGAATTGCTTGTTCGTAAAAATCTCTGACCTGAACTAAGGTTTCGATTTTCCTGGCTGAAACCGCTCCCGCATAAAGTCCTTTCAAATAAAGTTCCTGCGCGTTCAGATTCGGCGTGCCCGGCGCGTGATTTTCCGGCGCAATCGAATTAAAGGTTAAAGCCATTGAACGCCCGACGCGGTTCGCCACCGACTCCTGCCCGCTCAAGACGTTCGACAAGTCGCCATCAAAACTGTCAGCCCACAACACCTTGCCGTCCCCGACGCTCACCATTTGCAGATTTATCCTGAGCGTCTGCCCTTGCTTCTGCACGCTGCCTTCCAGCACTGAATCAACTTTCAATTCTTTCCCCACCGTCACCGTATCGTAATTCTGATCGAGATAGCGCACGGTCGAACTCGTCGGGCGCACGGCGATTTGTTTGACCGCGCTCAATCTCGTGATGATCGAATCCGACATCCCGACGCGCAACTCCTGATCCTGCGGCGGATTGCTCAGAGATTTCAGAGGCAAGACTGCCATCGTTTTGACGCCGGCTAGTGAATTGGCGGCAGCCGCAGCAGGCGCATCTTTACTTCTGCCAGTCGAGCTGAAGTAAAAATTATTTGCGGTCATGCCGATAACGAGCGCCAGCATGACGATCAATGCCGCCGCGATTCCGGCCTTGCGCCGGACGGCGAACTTTCCGATGCGATAGTAGAGCGTGTCTTTGCGCGCGGCGACCGGCAGCCCGTCGAGGTGTCGCCCGATGTCGGCGGCGAAGTGCGCCGCCGTCGCATAGCGTCTGTGCGGTTCTTTACGCAAAGCCATGAGGACGATGTTGTCCAGATCGCCTGATAGACGGCGGCGCAGCTTATCGGGTTGCGTATCGCGCGCGTTGCTGACGGATTGCGGCGTGATGGTCTGTCGCCCGGTGTCGCCGCGCGTGACGACCTCGACGTGGTTGATGGCGGTGCTCGGCTTCGTCGGCTCTTGCTCGCAGATGACGCGCGCGAGTTCGTGCGGCGGCGTGTTGGCGGAGCGATAGGGACGATGCCCCGTCAACAGTTCGTAGAGCACGATGCCGAGACTATAAACGTCGCTCGCCGTCGTCAGCTTTTCGCCCCGTACCTGTTCGGGGCTGGCGTAGTCCGGCGTCAGGACGCGCAAATCCGTTCTGGTCTGCTCCATCATGGGCGCGGAGAGTTCCGGGTTAAGCACTTTGGCGATGCCGAAGTCGAGCAGCTTCGGCGCGCCCTCCGGCGTGACGAGAATGTTTGAAGGCTTTAGGTCGCGATGGACGACGAGCTTTTGATGCGCGTGCTCAACTCCCGCGCAGACTGCACGGAAGAGTTGGAGCCGCTCGTTGGTCGTCAGGCGATGGTGGTCGCAGTAGTCGTTGACGGGCACGCCTTCGACGAATTCCATGACGAGAAATGGGAGGCCGTCGGCGGTCGTGCCACCATCTATGAGACGCGCGATGTTGGGATGTTCGAGCGAGGCGAGAATCTGTCGCTCGTGGCGAAAGCGGCGCACGATGTCGTCCGTATCCATCCCGCGCTTGACCACCTTGATCGCCACTAACTTCTGATACTCGTCCGCGCGCTCGGCCAGATAGACTGTGCCCATCCCGCCGTGCCCGATTTCGCGCACAAGTTGGTACGACCCGATGCGCTGCCCCGCGATTTGTTCGGGGAGCGTTTCGGCCATCGTCACGACGCCATGCGCGAAGGCAGGAGTTTCGATAAAAGATTCGGCGTGATCGTGCGAGGCGAGCAGTGACTCGATTTCTTCGCGGAGAGCGGAATCGCCGGCGCAGGCTTGATCGAGATAAGCCGCGCGCTGTGCCGGCTCGTGCTCGATGGCGGCGCGAAACAACTTCTTAAGTTGATCCCACTGCTCAGACGGTATCGCCATGCTGAATGCTCTCCGTCTCAATCTCGCGGCGCAGCCAGGCCTTCGCCATGCTCCAATCAACTTTAACGGTGGCGGGTGAGACGTGAAGGGCTTCAGCCGTCTCTTCGATAGTCAGCCCGCCGAAGAAACGCAGCTCGACGATCCGGCTTTGTCGCTCGTCAAGTTTGGCGAGAGCCTTGAGCGCATCATCGAGCCTGACGAGATCAACGTCGTGCGGCTGCGTATAGTCCACAGCTTCATCAAGCGTCAGTTTTTGCTGCGGGCCGCCGCGCTTCGAGGCTTGATGACGGCGCGCGTGGTCAACGAGGATGCGGCGCATGGACTGCGCGGCGACGCCGAAGAAGTGCGCGCGGTTCTGCCAATCTACGCGCGTCTGATCTATGAGTTTGAGATAGGCCTCGTGGACGAGCGCGGTCGGCTGCAAGGTGTGGTCGGGTCGCTCCTGCCGTAGATAGTGGCCGGCGAGGCGTCGCAGTTCGTCATAGACGAGCGGCATCAGGCGCGCCGGCGCATCTTTGTCGCCATCGCTGACTTCCCGCAGAATTTGAGTGACATCGGGCGAGGACATCTGAGCAAAACCTCATGCACAAAGTCAGACATCGTGGCCTGACAACGATGCGGAGTATAGCAAACACGCCCCGCGTCTCGCACTACTCTGTCCCGCCCGCAAAATGATTTTCACCCGCCACCAGCCTTTTCGTCCCGCCTTTGCGCGTTACTTCCATAGAGGCCGAATAAAAATTAACCGCGCGCCGGAGGCCGCCGGGCCATCGCGCCGAAGAAGAATCAGACTAACAGGACTCGGCTCCGGCTAATCGTTCCAGCCCTTCGAGTCTTTCGGCCTGTGCCGGCCAACGCGCCAAATAACTATTTGTTTCCCTTGCCATTTCATGTCGAGCCGCATTGAACCGGCAAGTCCCTGTGAAGGAGAAAATCGTGAGAAGCCATCATCGAACAGTGAACTCTTTGACCAACACACTAAAGTATCGTCATGCCATCGCCTGGCTCGCGTTGATATTAGTGGCGTGCGCTCTATTACTGGCAAACGCGGGGACAGGAGTTCGCGCGGACTCTTCATGTTTCCAGTCTCCTGCAGGTCTGGTCGCGTGGTATCCGCTGGACGGAAACGCGAACGATATTCAGGGCGGCAACAATGCGACGATCTCCGGCACGCCCGTGTTCACGACGGGCAAAGTCGCGCAAGCCCTGCAGTTCGACGGCAATACCGTTTCAGCGAAAGTCAACGCCACTTCCGGCATTAACATCGGCGCGGGCAACGGAATGACCATTGATGCATGGATCAATCCTATGGACGTGACGACGACGCAACCAATCGTCGAGTGGAATAGCGGCGTCGGCGGCAATCCCTACGGCGTGCATTTATTTATAGATACCACGAACGTTGGAGCTGTCACCGGCAACCTGTTTGCAAACATCGTTGATAGTAACGGGAACTATCATTATTTTTACACTGCCACTGGAACTCTGGTTGCCAACGCTTTCCAGCACGTCGCCGTCAGCTACGATAAATCCGACGGCGCTCACGGCTATGCGAGACTTTACGTCAACGGCGTGTCACTCGCGCTGAACGGGACAAACAGCAATGTCGTTGATCTCGGCGTCTTCACGCCGCAGACCAGTTATGATCTGTTTTTCGGTCTCCGCCCCGCACCGTCAACATTTCGTTTCAAAGGCTTGATGGATGAGATCGAACTTTATAATCGCGCGCTGTCGCCAAGCGAGATGCAAGCCATCTACAATGCGGGAAGCGCCGTGCGTTGCGCTCCGCCGGATAGAATTCAATTTAGTTCGGCGACCTACTCACACATCGCAAACGGCGCGGCGCTGCTTAATGTCACGCGCACAGATGCACAAAACGCCGCAGGCGTGCAGTATGCGACTTCCGACGGCACGGCGCAGACGGGCGTGGATTACACCGCCACTTCTGGGACGCTTAACTTCGCGCCGGGCGAACTCTCCAAAACAATCAGTATTCCGATCGCCACCAAGACCGTGCCGGGGCCGGATAAAACGGTTAACGTCACGCTCAGTAATCCGACGGGCGACGGCGTCCTCGGCGCGACTTCAAACGCCGTGCTGACCATCAACGGAGCGGTCGGACGCATTCTGTTCGGAGTCGGCAATGATCGCACATACGGTCTCGTCGCTATTAACGCCGATGCGGGCGGCTCGAACCGGATTAACCTGACGGACTTGAGATTTGACGATCAGTTGGATTATCCATCCGTCTCGGCGCAGACCGGTTTGATCGCTTTTCAAGGATGCGGCGTTGATATTCCATCGAATGTGGATTGCAGCACAGGCACGCGCATCTTCACGATGAACGCCGATGGCACGGGCATGAAACAGTTGACGTTTGCCGACGGGCTGCAAAACCCGTCGGGTCAAAGCGATCACTCGCCCGTCATCTCGCCGGACGGAACAAAGATCGCTTTCATTTCGAGACGCTTGGATGCCTCCCAGAACGATGAAGTTTTTGTCGTCAATGTTGACGGGACGGGATTGCATCAAGTCACATCGAAACAGAATATCCCGAACAGTGGCACAAACAGCCGCGCGTATAGCGTCGCATGGAGTCCAGACGGCTCGAAACTGGCGGTGCGCGCGACACGCCTTTACCATCAAGTGGTTGACGGCGACGCAATCGTGGATGAAGTTTTAACCGTTAATCTGGACGGCAGCGGCGAAAAGCCTCTCACCGTCAACACGCCGGCGCGTGACTTGCAAACCGGCGATGTGGGCATCGCGCCCAACAAGGGCCAGTTTATTGATTGGTCGCCGGACGGCAACAATATTGTCTTCGCCGTTGAACTGGGCGGCTATCCGAATTACAGAACGGGGTACGTCATTATGAATCCGGCGAACCCGTCCAGTAATTACCTGTTGACGGACACTCAACTCGGCGGGACGGGCGCTTCAACGAGCGACGGCAGCGTGCGCTTTTCGCCCGATAGCCAGAAACTTCTTTACGGGCTGGCGGGATCGGACTACACCTCTTATTCAGATTTCGGACTCCGCACTATCAACCTTGACGGCACAAGCTCGACCGTCATCGTAGCGGCTGATTATCCTTTCTATGACACCTCGAAATGGTGGGCGCCGGGGCCGGCGATTCCGAAACCGGATCACTTCACTTTAACGCCCAATCCGCTGGTGACTTATAACGGATTCAAACAGCAGTTGACGCCGACGCTCTACGATGCGGAAGGCAATGTCATCATCCACGCCGGAGTGCATAATAACGATGATCTGGCTCCCCTCAGCGGCGGAGTCAAGATAGACTTTAACTTCCTCTTCACCGGCAAGAGCAACAATGTGATCGGGCAGTTCTGCGCGAGCAACGCCGGATTATCCGGCTGCACGACGGTTAACAATACCGACGCGGCATTATCTGTGGCAGCGACGACGCCAACCGCCTCAAACAAAGATCAGACGCCCGGCGTCTTCACGATCACGCGACAGGGCGCTTCCACCGCCAGCCTAACCATTCACTACAAGTTGAGTGGAACAGCGACGCTCGGCGGTGATTACACAACGGATGTTCCGGCGAATGTCTTTACGTTTCCGGCGAATCAAACGAGCGTGACGATCAGAGTGACGCCGACCGGCAATTCAGCGGGGCATGGCGACAGGACTGTCATTTTCACTTTGCTTCCGGCGGACAGTAACCAGTACGCCGCGCTCAGTCAGAAGGATTCTGCCACCGTCACCATCAAGGATGACGGCGCGTCCACGAATGCGCTTAACTTGACTTCAATCACGCCGAACGCGGGCGGCGTTGGCGGCTTCGTCACGGCGACTATCTACGGGGCGAACATCAAGCCGGGCGCGACAGTGACACTCAATGGCCGATACATGAACAATCCTCTCTCCGTCGGCACTTTTACTTACGGAGTGTCTGATGACGGAACAGCGCTGACCATTGGCTTTTCACATCCCTACAATGCGCCGGGAGCATACGATGTTGTCGTCAAGAATCCCGACGGCACGACGGCGACTCTCCCCAACGGCTTTACCTTTCAAGCCAATTCGCCAGCGCAACTATGGCTCGACCTCGTCGGGCGTCATACGCTGCGCGGCGGACTGCCGGAGACCTTTTATATCGTCTATGGCAACCGTGGAAACGTTGACCTCCTTCCGACTCGAATCGCGGTCATCGTCCCGCCGGAATTGAAGGTGGATAGATTACCCATCCTTGAGAATGGAAGCGCTCCGAATCTGAGCATAGAAGAAGACGGTAGCTCAGTGCTGACGTTTTACACTCCGGGCATTCGGGCAAATTCCGTCACCTATTTGCCGTTGCAAGTGACAGCTTCGGATGACAGCCACGACGCACATAAAATTGTGGTGACGGAATTGCGGGGTCTCTCGTTATCGCAACTGTATGATCCGTCCGAGCTAGGAATTGATCCGTCAGTCACAACGACACAGGAGCTTCTTGTAGATACGAATACCTACGCGAAGGGAGTGGTTCACTACAACAGTAGCTCCGGGAGCGATGATGTGACGTGGGAGAGCACCATCACGCCCGCATCTGCGCCAGCCGACCCGGTTGTCAATGTGACGGATGACGGCACGAATCTGATATATGAAATTACCGGAACGATCCCGGCAACGTCTCTTAGCCCGGCGGCTGGCAACGCACCGGCCAAAGGCGCAGCTTCGGTAAAGATGACGCCCAACGATTTTTTTGGCAAGTTTGTCGCAGTCAAAAATGTAATTTATAGAAAAAAAAGGTACGACGCCGCTGAACACGCGAAGGGTGAATTGACTGAGGCCATAGAAGAAGACATCAATCTGAAAAAATTGGCGGACTGCCTGCTCAAGAAAGGGTACGTCAATGATGCGACCGCTCTAACCATAGGGAATTTCGCTGACGGGCATGTCGCCATCAGAGGAGTCGTCACTGCTTTAGAGGCAAAAGAGGTCTTTGAAACGCCCGGTGTCTTCCTCTTCAAATCGCAGGCAGTCCAGGCGCTTGATGGTTTAGGCGGTATCTTAAAGGCTGGCCCGTCCCAACTAATAGCTCATGATCTGGCTCGCAGAGAGACGCCCTACCAGCAGCTAGCAACAGATGCTACTACCGGTTCTTTTTTGGATGGAGGGAGAACTAAGGCGAGGGAAGAATTAATAAACAAGTTGCTTGCGGAATGTAGTAGTTGCATTTCAAAGAAAAAAGCAAGCGCGCTGAAGTCCGACTCAAACATAGACTCAGACATAGAACCCTGTGAGCAGCCGACGCCGACTCCAACGCCGACGCCGGTGCCAACACCGCCGCTGCCCGTGCCGCCACCGCCGGCGCAGCCGCCGGCAGTCACACCGCAACCACCACCAACTGATGTGTCGAACGAGATCGTCGTCTCAGGCGATCCGAACGAGAAGGACGGTTCACAAGGCGCAGGCATAGAGCACTTCGTCTCCGGCGCAGAGCCGCTCCGCTACTTCATTTCGTTTGAGAACGTGGCGACCGCCACCGCTCCGGCGCAAACCGTCGTCGTCACCGACCAGCTTGACCCCACGAAAGTTGACCTTTCAACTTTCAGTCTGGCTTCATTCAACATCGCCAGCAACGGCAGCGGCGTGCCGAACGGTTTGTCGAGTTACACGAAAGACATTGACCTGCGCCCACAGCAGAACTTAATCGTTCGTTCCAGCGCCCAGCTTAACAAGAACACCGGACTCTTGACGTGGAAGTTTCAAACCATTGATCCGGCGACCGGACAGCCGACCACTGATCCACTGGCGGGCTTCTTACCGCCGGACAAGAACGCGCCGGAAGGTCAGGGCGGCATTGCCTTCTCGGTGATGCCGAAAGCCGGACTCGCCACCGGCACGGAGATACGCAACAAGGCGCGCATCATCTTCGACGCCAACGCGCCGATTGACACCAACGAGTATCTCAACACGATTGACAACTCGAACCCGGCGAGCCACGCCAAACCGCTCAACGCGACGCAACCGTTCGTCATCTTCAACGTCACTTGGGGCGGCACGGACACAGGCTCCGGCGTGAGAGATTACACCGTCTATTCTTCAGAGAACGGCGGCGCTTATACCGTTTGGCTCGATCACACGACGCAGACCTCCGCTAACTTCATCGGCCAGCCGCAGAAGTCTTACACGTTCTACACACTGGCGACCGACAACGCGAATAATCAGGAGCCGGTCAAGACCACAGCCGAGGCCGGCACGGCGACGCGCACAGACATCGCCAACTCGATTGACGACACGCGCTTCTATGTCCGCCAGCACTACCTCGACTTCCTCTCGCGTGAGCCTGACCAAGCCGGCTGGGACTTCTGGACGAACAACATCGAGTCGTGCGGCAGTAATGCGGGATGTCGCGATGCCAAGCGCGTTGATACGTCAGCCGCTTACTTCTTATCAATCGAGTTCCAGCAGACGGGCTACCTCGTCTATCGCGCCTACAAGACGGCCTACGGCAACGTGCCGAACACGCCCGTCCCCGTGCGCTTCACGGAGTTTCTTCCCGACACGCAATCAATCGGGCAGGGAGTGGTCGTCGGACAGGCGGGCTGGGAGGCGCAGTTAGAGACGAACAAGGCCGCTTACTTCAATGCGTTCGTCACGACCGCGCGCTTCACTAACCTCTATCCGCAGACGTTGACGGCGGGGCAGTATGTGGACGCGCTGAACGCGAACGCGGGCGGCGTACTCACGCTGGCGGAACGTGACGCGCTCGTGAACGGACTCGCCGGAGCGGAGACGCGCGCGACGGTCTTACGCAAGGTGTCGGAGAACGCTGCGCTCCAGAGTCGAGAGTTCAACAAGGCGTTCGTCCTCATGCAGTACTTCGGTTATCTGAGGCGTGACCCGGACACAGCGCCTGATGCGGACTTCGGCGGCTATAACTTCTGGCTCTCGAAGCTCAACGGGTTCAACGGCGACTACCGCGCGGCAGAGATGGTCAAAGCCTTCATCGTTTCAAGCGAGTACCGCAAACGCTTCGGACTGCAATAGCCGGAGCGAGACTTTCAAGCGCGGCGCGCTCAAGTTCGTCAGGAAGCCGCAGGCGACTTAAGCGCGGTCGCGTGGATGAACTCCTACGCCGGGCGTCAGCGCACCACGCGCAGGAGCTCATCGCACACGTTGAGGTGGAGTCCGCTCTCCCTTTGTGCTCCGCCATGAAGGTTCAATCGTCGAGGTTTGCTCTTCGCAGCAGTTCCGCGAAGCGCGCGTCCGAGCGCAGCCCGTCGAGGAAGGGGAACACTTTGAGCGTCGTTATCCAGTAGGACTTCTCCGCGTAGCATTTATCAAGTCCGGCGAAGGCTTTCTCTTTATCGCCGCGCAGGGCGTGCAGGATGGCGGGATAGAATGGGTCTGCGTATTCCTGATGGCTCAAAGTTTCAAGCCGCGCGAAGACTTCATCCGTCTTCGCTTCATCCTTCTTCAGCGCATAAGCGATGCCGAGGACGAACACGTCAGGCGGCGCGCCGCCCGTGATGGCCGAGGCTTTCTCGTCCGCCTCAATGGCGGCGGCGTAGTTGCCCTTCGCGCTTTGCGCCATGGACAAATAGAGCCACGCCAGATAAGCGTGCGGGTCTTTGGAGACGACCATTTTGCTCTGCGCGATGGAATCGTCGAAACGATGCGCGTAGAAAAGATGCAACGCTTGCACGGCTTCGTTGTTAATCCAGACGGGATCAAGCCGGAGACCTAGCTGTTTGTGATAATCGGCTTCCTCGAAGCGTCCCATGCGCGCGAGATATTCCGAATAGTCTCCGTGCGCGTAGGCCAGATTCGGAGCGAGTTCGAGAGCGCGCTTAAACTCGGCCTCGCCCGCCGCCCAATTCCAGTTGTAATCCGTCTCCACGTTTCCCAGAGCGATGTGCGCCGTCGCCAGATTCGGATCAATTTCGAGCGCGCGGCGCGCAGCCTTTTCCGCATTCGGCAGAGACTCTTGCGGCGCGAGCAAGTTGAGCGAAGCGGCGAGCGCGTAAGTATTCGCCAGTGCGGCGAGCGCGAGCGCGTGATTCGGGTCGGCGCGAATCGCCCCCTCGAAAAAGTCTCTGGCCTGAATGATGTTCTCGATTTTCCGCGTCGAAGTCGCCAGCGCATAGACGCCTTTCAGGTACAACTCCTGCGCGGGCAAGTTCGCCGGACTCTGCGTGGCGTTGTCCGTCGCCGCCGGATTGAACGTCAAAGACATCGAGCGGATGATGCGGTTCGCCACCGACTCCTGCCCGCTCAAGACGTTCGACAAGTCGCCATCAAAACTGTCAGCCCACAACACCTTGCCGTCCCCGACGCTTACCATTTGCAGATTTATCTTGAGCGTCTGCCCTTCCTTCTGCACGCTGCCTTCCAGCACTGAGTCAACCTTTAACTCTTTCCCCACCGTCACCGTATCGTAACTCTGATCGAGATAGCGCACGGTCGAACTCGTCGGGCGCACGGCGATTTGTCTGACCGCGCTCAATCTCGTGATGATCGAATCCGACATGCCGACGCGCAACTCCTGATCCTGCGGCGGATCGCTCAAAGATTTCAAAGGCAAGACCGCAACCATTTTCACATCGGCCAGCGGACTCAACGCCGCCTGATTGTCGTGTTGACGGCTCCGGCTGAAATAAGTCATGCCGAGCACAATCAGCCCCAACAAGATGAGTACGGACAGATAGACTTTCGGCTGAGAGAAGGCGCGCGCGAAAGTTTGCGGCGCGGCGACGACATCTCCCGGCTCATCAATTTGCATCGCTTCAAACGTGATGCGCGTGGTGGTCTGCTTTTCGACTAAAAATTCGCTCGCAGTATTTTCGACCAGCCTGACCGGCGCGTTAAAGCGATAGCCTTTCTTCGGGACGGTTTCGATGAAGTTCGCTTGCGTGAGACTTTTGCGAAGCGTGTGGACGCAGAGCTTGAGATTGCCCTCCTCGACAAAAGAGTCCGCCCAGATTTTCTGCATGAGCGTGTCTTTCTCGACCAGACTGCCGTTGTTCTCCACCAACACGACGAGCATCTCGAAGGCTTTCGGCGGAAGCTGCACCGGCTGCCCCTCAAAGAGCAGGCGACGCTCCGCCGGATCGAGCCGGTACGAGCCGAATTCGTAGATTTGTTTATTTCCCTCGATCATCGTCGCCACTAAATCTTGCCTTGCATTTAACCGGAAACTAACTGCCCGCTCGCCGCTTACCCGTCGAATCAACTTATCCCTGAGACGGAAACATGCGCGCCGGTAGTCTATCGCAGAAACGCTGTTTTCAACACTTTTCCGCTATAGCGGTTTGCGAATGAGTGCGACATGAGAGAAAGAATGTTCACCACAGAGGACTCAGAGAGACACAGAGGAAAGAGGGAGGTTTGATTGTCTCCTCTGTGCCCCTCCGTGTCCTCTGTGGTCAATCTCTGGCCGCATTCATTTGCAACCCGCAGTAGCTGGCAGCGGCTTGCCTCGCTCGTGCGGAAATACGCTCAGGAACTTCTTCGTCTCTGCGGTTCAGTCAGCAGCCGCGATGCCGTTAAGATTAGACCGGCGATCAAAGGCAAACCGCCCGTGCCGGGACGGGCGTATATTTTGCCGTGTACGCGCATCAAAGTAAGTACACACGCAACACGATATTTTTGGAGGGAGACGAAAAATATGAACAGACGCGCATTTATTTTTTCCACGCTCAGTCTGGGTGCGGCGGCGGCCATCTGCGGGACGCCCATCCATGCCGCTGCTGCCGCGCTTGGCGTTGATGAGAAGGCGAAGCGCAAAGGCGCGACGACGACAGGGGTCGGGCGAGTCGTCAAGACCGATGCGGAATGGAAGCGCATCCTGACGCCGGAGCAGTACGACGTAGCCAGACAAAAAGGGACGGAAGCGCCCGGCTCCAGCCCGCTTTTGAACGTCCACGAGACGGGCGTCTTCGAGTGCGTCTGTTGCGATTTGCCGGTCTTCAGTTCTAAGACGAAGTTCGAGTCGGGCACGGGCTGGCCGAGTTTCTACGCGCCCATCGCGAAGCAGAACGTGCGCGAGGAAGTTGACAAGAGTCTGGGCGAGACGAGAACCGAAGTGCTCTGCGCGCGTTGCGACGCGCATCTCGGACACGTCTTCGACGACGGCCCCAAGCCGACGGGGTTGCGCTACTGCATGAACGGCGTCGCGCTCAAGTTCGTCAAGAAACCGCAGGCGGCTTAGAGCGGATTTCGTTTGAGTGTACGGTAGGCTGTTCTGCCTGCCGCGCGCATACAGACTTAGCAGCAGGCTGACAGCCTACCGTACATTGATTTGCAAATTGCTCTAAAAGTTCGCGCGCGCGTTGCTCAAAGCGACGCGCGCCTTCTTCGTTTCATCACAAAATTTGGGCGATAATGTATTTGGCTCACCCACACCTTTTTTCCGCTATTCGCTCCTAGCCCTATCCCTCAGTCCAGCCCGTCCCTTCCTTTTGAGTGCTCTCCGTTCTTTCTAGCTGTCACCCACTTGACGAAAAGTGAGGGATTACTTATTCTGTATCAGTTCTGAAAGGAGAGGCGCACTATGAATGAAGCTGTGAGAGACTACCTGTTGGAAAGGGTGGAAGAGACGAGAGGACAGTTGGAAGGTACGCGACGAGATTACCTTACACTTGGTGAACGTCTTAACACTCTTGCCCAAGACCTTGATTCATACGAGAGAACGCTTGAAATTGAGACAAGGGGAAGCGAGAATCCTTATCAACGGCAGCAATCGGCTGTACTTCAATTCCCTCGCGTTGAGGTAGAGTACAGGGCAGCGCACCCGCTGACTCCTTCCACGCCCAAGCCTACCAAAGTGGGAATCGTCCTTGACGTGATTAAAACTAATCCGGGACTGAGGGCGAGTGAGATTTTCAAAGCTATTGCGCCCGACGCTCTTTTGACACTTACTCTAAATAACGTCTACGGGGCATTGAGCAAGCTAACTTTGACTAGAAAGGTTGAAAACAGGGACGGACAATACTATCCCGCCGAAAGCGGCGTAAAAGAATCAGAGGCCACCGGGTGATGGCCTCCGATATTGGGCTACCTCCTTGCCCAAACCCCTCTCAGTGCTGGTGAAACAGTACTGAGAAGTACGAGCAGAAAGGAGGGGTAGCGTGATTATTCAAGTCACCGTCTACCGGCATGTGGTAGTCGTCAAGTTCACCCTAGCAGATGGCACGACGATTACCATTACCCTGTTACAGGCATTAATAGCCTTGTAACGTGGAGTCTAGACTCCTAAACCCCAACCAAAGCCTTCGCGTGGTCTAGACCACGCGAAGGCTTCTATACTACTAGAATAGTCCTGTCAAGTAAAACATGATAGGGCTGCTATTTGCCCTTGCACGACCTTCCCCGTTTGCCTTTCGTGCGCCGTTTGAACTTTTCCGCTTCCCGATCTATCTCAGACTTTGGCGCGGCTAACAACTTCTGCGCTAAATCCTTGAACGCTTCATAGCTTGCTCGCCGCTCTGGGTCTGGCAGAGACTTGGCTGACTTAGTCGCTTTCATTCTACACCTTATCTTTCGCTTGCCGCGCCCTTCACGTTTAGCAATCTAAGCTGTCCTTGCCTGTCAGTTCGGCGTAAGTCAGACGCTTACCTGCCACGTTACGCGCGACTTCAAGGAATCTATCTGCGTCCTTGCCCTTGCGTTCGTTGAATCTAAAAGCTTGCTCGTCAAGATAACGGAAAAGATGAAACGGTGCGACGGATACATAAATACCTTTGATACCGCGCTTCAAGAGACTCCATGAGTCAAATACATTATTGCCAAAATTTGGACGGACGGCAGGCCGGCAGGGCTTGCCGCTTTTCTTTTGCGCGCACGCTCCCCGCCGCTCGCCGCCGACAAAGTTCTTGTCATTACGCGCGCCTCTGTAGTAACGTGCGCTCCGCTCCACACGGACTTTTGTCACGCGCGCGGCTGTCGCGCATCTCTTAAATTTTATTTCGATGCACGCACGTCAAATGTTTAGCCCCGTCTTCGCGCCTTTGTTGCGAAGCCGCGCGATGACGTGCGCGGTGTGCGTCGCCGCCGGAGCGCAGGCCGCGCTCGTGTCGGCTGGCTACGGCGGCTGGCAATGCCCCATCTTTCACGCGCTGCATGTGCCGTGTCCCGGTTGCGGGTTGTCGCGCGCCATCGTCGCGCTGCTGCACGGCGACTGGCAGAGTGCGCTGACTTTCCACGTCTTCGCGCCGCTTTTTCTCTTCGCGCTGCTCGTGGCGGGCGCGTCGGTGTTGTTGCCGGAAACTCTCAGAAACCGTCTGATCCTGCGCGTCGAAGCGATTGAGCGACGCACGGGACTGACGGCCATCTTCCTCGTGAGCCTGATCGGCTACTGGTTAACTCGCTTGTTGTTTTCCCCTGAAGCGTTCACGCGGCTCGTCGCCGGATAAACGCTTTGCAACTTCTTGACAGTACAAACCTGAACGGAGGATAAAATTGACATGTTAGGAATTCTGGCAATTGTGGTGTGGCTTGGCTGCCTGGTCTGCCTCGTCATCGTCTTGATTAAGCTCTTTCAGAACGAGGGCGCGCTCAAAGGTATTCTCGGCCTTATCTGCGGCCTCTACACTTTCGTCTGGGGCTGGATGAACGCCAACCGGCTCGGCATCAAGACCATTATGATGGTCTGGACTGCCCTCCTGATCCTACTCATCATCCTTCAAATCGCCGGCGGCTCGATGATGACCGGCGGCATGTCTCCCTATCCCACTGGCACGCCGTAAGCCTTGCTCTCGACTGTACGCGACGCATGTTGCGTGCGCTCATATCCCTTCACGTTTTTCGACGAGCGCGCCGGCGGAGCTATCCTGAGTTCCGCCGGCGCGTTTCGCCTCAACGGGCAACCCGCGCGCGCTCTTTCGCCATCCATCGTCGCAGACACTCTCTCCCACTTGCCAAAGCGAGTCCTTCTCCGGTTAGAATGACGCGGCATCTCTGCACATCTGTTTCATACGTTCCCTCGGAGGTCTTCATGAAGTTCAAGAGTTTCGCACAGAGGTTATCACTCGTCCTCGCGCTCACGCTCGGCTGCGCCGCCTTTGCGCACGGAGACACGATTCGCACGAAGGACGGACAGGTCATACGCGGCCAGATTATCAGCTTCCGCGATCAGCAGTTCACCATCCTCATCGGCACGGGAACGCGCGGCGGCGGTGGCGGGCGACGCAGCCGCATCACTCTCTACATGGAAGACGTGGAGTCCATCGAGTTCGACGCGGCGGGCGACAACAACGCGACGACAGCTTCAACATCGAGCAATGACACAGACGCAGGCGTCCCTCGCGTCACGCCGAATCGCACGGAACAACAGCAGCCCATGCCGAGATCGTCCGATGCGCGTCCGACACTTGGCAACAATACGGGCGGCACGAACTCTTCGAGCGTCCCGCGCAACAGTGGCGGAAACACAAACTCGTCCCAGCCGAACATCGGTAATAATGATTCGCAACTCTTCCCCGTCCGCGTTCGCATCCGCGCCGACAACACTGCGAACGGCTGGACGGACAGCGGCTTGATGGTTCGCAAAGGCCAACTATTGCGCGTCTCTGCATCCGGTCGCGTCTCGCTCGGACAGGGACGCTTCTCGACGCCGACGGGTCTGCCGAAAGTTTTCGATACGGAGAAGCTCATGCGTAACGAGCCGACCGGCGCGCTCATCGCCGTCATCGGCGACGATAACGACGACTTCGTCTTCGTCGGAGCCTCGCGCGAATTCCGCGCGCCGCGCGACGGGCGTCTCTTCTTCGGCGTCAACGAGGGCAAGCTCGACGACAACACCGGAACCTACGACGCCCTCATCGAAGTCGAGCCGATTTCCTCCGGCGGCAACTGAGAAGGCAGAGGCCGGGGGCTGGAGGATAGACGTTAGAGGTTTACGGTGTGCCGGGCGTCGCTCTGTCTGTCCGTTGCGTCAAATCGGTGCGTCAAACTATTTAACGGCCTCTGACATCTAAAGTCTGTCCCCTTCTTATTAGAAGCCGCCCCCGCAAAAGTCCGTGCCATGAGAACTGCCGGAACCGTGCATGTTTTCCGAGGTTTTGTCGCCATGAAAAGAACTCTTCTCCGCCGCCGCGCTGCCACCACCGCGCTCGCCGTTACGCTGGCGTTTCTTTTTTCCTTCAACCTTCCGCGCGCATCATTCGCGCAGTCGAGACGGCAGCCGCCCACCACGCCGCAAAAGAAAAATCCGCGCCCGGACGAAAACGGCACGCCGGAGAAGCAAGACCCGCAAGAGCCTGTGCCGCCCGACGTTATCAAGGACAAAGACACCGAGATCGTCAAAGTCACGTCCACGCTCGTCAACGTCGAGGCCGTCGTCTATAACAAAAAATCCGGCAAAATCATCACCGGGTTGAAGAAGGAAAATTTCGCCGTCTTCGAGGATGGCATCAAGCAGGACGTGACGAATTTTTCGACGCCCGACGCGCCGATCACCGTCGCGATGGTGCTCGAATACAGCAACCTGATGAACAATCAATTGCGCGCCGACTATTACGAGCCGGGACGTTACGAAGTGTTGCGCCCGATGGCGATGTTCCTGCAACAGTTCATCAAGCCGCCGCAGGATTACGTCTCGGTCGTCGCCTACGACATGCGCGCGACGCCGATCACGGATTTTACGAATGACCCGGCGCGCATCAATCAAGTCATCAATCTCATGCTCAGTAATCGCCCGGTCTCGAACGAAGCGAATTTATTCGACGCGCTCAAGCTCGTGCTCGTCGGCGGTCGCGGCGATTCCGTCGTGCTGGAAAATTCCAAAGCGGACACGGCTGACTACGGCGGACTGTCCTCTTTGCAGGGACGGCGCAAGGCGGTCTTTCTCGTCACGACGGGTATAGACACGTTCAGCAAAATTAACTACGACCAGGCGCGCAAAATCGCGCAGAACGCCGGCGTGCCCATCTACATCATCGGGACGGGCGAATTGTTTATGAAGAAGTACGGCGATGATATTCCGGCCACCGACGGACTCGGCGGCGCGACCACGCCGGGACGCATGACGCTGCTGCAAGCGCAGAACACGCTCAAGACTTTCGCCAGAGAGACGGGCGGCGAATATTATCCCATCACGTTCCCCGGCGAGCTGCCCTCCGCGCTCCAGAACATCAACGCGTTGATGCGTAACCAGTACAGCATCGGCTACAACCCCGGCGAGCGACGCGACGGCAAGCAGCACAAAATCGTCGTCAAGGTTGACGTGGACGGCGACGGGCAATACGACGACAAGGAACTAATCATCAAGAGCCGCCAGTTCTACAACGCGCCGAAGAGCTAGTAGGCAGTAGGCAGAAAGCAGTAGGCAGAGAAAGCGAAAGGCAGCCAGCAATTAAACTGGCTGCCTTCTTCTTTGCCGACGTGCAAAACGTTTCAACTATAAGAAAGCAGTTCTGACTGCCTACTGCTTTCTGCCTACTGCCTTCTGTTTTTAGACTCCGTACAGTCTTAATCGAAACTCGTCGTTGACGGTGTGGATTTCGCTCTTGCGTCCGGCGAACAGTCTCGACTCGCGGAGCAACGCGGGCAGACCGCCGCGCGGAAGTTCTAATCCATAAGCCGGACTCTTGAACAGCGCAGAGATTTGCGGGTTGAGTTGCTGCGGCACGCCGTAGCGAATCGCGCGCTGCATCGAGGGCGCGAAGCCGCTGGTGCGGCGCGGATTCGTCAACTCGATGGAGCGGTCGAAGATAAAAATTCTCGTCTCGTGCTCGCGTAGCGCGAGGTCTCTGTGCGCGAGCGCGTTCGCCAGAGCTTCTTTGATTGCGCCACGATGATAGTTCGCGCGCGGCGTGACGGGCGCATCGTCAATCTCAACATTGCCGCCGTCGCCCGCCGTCGTCCGGCCCGGAAACATGCGCGGGCGTTTGTCCCACAGGTCGCAGTAACGCTCGACGAAACGCAGCGCGGATTCATAGAGCGTGTGCAGGTTGCCGCTCAACCGCACGCTCTCAACTTTCGGCGACTGCGTGTTGTCGCCCGCGAAGCGCACGGCAGTGATGGATGAGCGCGGCAGCAATTCCGAGACGCGCTTGTCGTGGCCGAACAAAAGCAGGCCGGCGACGGTCGGCGCAATGTTCAAGCCCGTCGGCGTCGCGAGCAACAAGTCGCGCTCCAGCACTTCGGCAGTCGGATACCCGGCTGTCTCCGTGCGCGCGTGATCGAAGGCGTCAGGCTCGAAGGCGCGGACGAAACTCCATAGGTGCGCTTCGTCTATGTCATCCACAGACGCGCCGAGCGCGACGACGTTCTCGTAACGCACGGGGCGCGCTTCGTCAAAAAGGATAGACAGTTCTTCGCGCGTCGCTTCGCGCGTCTCCGCGCCGAGACGAAAGAAGTAACGCCCGTCGCGAGTGCGGTGCGGGCGACGTTTCGTATCCACGTCGAGCGCGACGATGCGAAGGCCGTTGTCGAAGGCGAGGATGTCTATGTAGGGAAAGACGGCGGGCGTGATGTCTTCGCGGCAGATGCGTTTGAGTTCGTCGCGCACGGCTTCGGCGTCGTCCACGCCCTCGACGCGCAAATTGTCGTTGACGCCGAAAACGATCACGCCGCCGCCCGTGTTGGCGAGCGCAATGATGCCCTGCGCGATGCGCTCCGGGTTGGAAAGTTTGACTTTGAGTTCGAGGTAAGTGTCTTCGCCGCCGCGCACGAGCGTCATCAATTCGGAGCGCGAGGTCTCCGGCGCGGGCGTCGTCAGATACTCCGGGAAAGATCGTGGCGTCTGCGGTTCGTGACGCTGTCTGCGATATTTGTTGCGAGCCATTTGTGTTAAGACGGGGCTGCACTGAGAAACCCGCCCGGATGCCTGTCACTTCTTCTTCTGCCGCCACCACCGCTCAACTTCAACGCGGGCGCGCGGTGCTTGGCGTACTCGGTCTGTTTCAGGCAACGCTGGGATAATTTGACCTTACTTGATCAACGCCTCGTCCGGTTACGGCTTCGACTATCTCCAACTCGCAGCGTGCGAGCATTCAACAACTCCGCGCGATGAGTAACAAATACGCCGCGACCAGATGTAGACGTGAACGCCCGCGAGTATAACATATCTGACCGAGAGCTTCTGCGCCCCGTCGCGCCCCACATTAGCCTTTCTTAATCGTAGAAGAGTGGCGAAACAATCTCTCCTTCAACCACGCGAACGCTCAGTTGCGACATAAATTTCTTGGGGCTAGAGTAGTTAAAGCGGGTATTTTCGCAGCAGCTTCAACAACTCAGCA
>CAXSFM010000001.1:0-522879 GCA_964236735.1 uncultured Pyrinomonadaceae bacterium | reverse complement strand
ACAAGTAATCATATCAAGCATTATATCGCTGTCTGCTTTGATTTAGACAGTCCCGCGGACGTTTAACTCTTGCTACGTGTCCGCAACTTCTGCTACTTTAACTTTCGTCCCGAAGGTTTTTACAAAATTCGTTTGACCTGCCCGGCGCTTTTCACAAGCCCTTAGAGGTGACAAACACATGACCAAAGCAGAACTCGTTGAGGACGTAGCGCTCGCCGCCGAGTTGACCAAGAAGGACGCGGAACGTCTGGTCGAGATCGTCTTCGAGAGCATCATTGACACGCTCAATCAGGGCGAGAAGATCGAGCTGCGCGGCTTCGGCAGCTTTCGCGTGCGCGAGCGCGGCGCGCGGCGCGGGCGCAATCCCAAGACCGGCGACCCGGTGGACATTCCAGCCAAGCGCGTGCCCTACTTCAAACCGGGCAAGGAATTGAAAGAACTCATCAACGCGGAAGAAGGCGCGTCGTCCACCGGCATTTCCGCATCATCAGAACACAATGAAGAGGGCGGCAATTATGGGGACGGTGGAGAACACACGCCCCCTTTGATGTGATTCAGTGTTGACTAAAAAAGTGGACAGACTCTACACACCATGGCGCAGCAAATACATCGAGAGCGCAAGCGAAGACAAGAGCGACGGTGAGAGCGGCGACAACGCTTGCATCTTTTGCGCGATGCTTGAGCGACATGAAGACGCGCAGACTTACATCCTCATGCGCGCGCGCCACAACTTCGTCATCCTCAACCGCTACCCGTACATCAGCGGCCATCTGATGATCGTGCCCTACGAGCACACCGCCGAACTCTCCCGCCTTCCCAAAGAAACCTCCGACGAATTGATGGACTTAGCCAAACACGCTCAAGCGGTTTTGCGCGACGTGTATCGTCCAGACGGCTTCAACCTCGGCATGAATCTGGGGCGAGCCGCCGGCGCGGGCGTCGCCGATCACCTGCATCTGCACGTCATGCCGCGCTGGACTGGCGACACGAATTTTATGTCCACCGTCGCAGACACGCGCGTCATTCCCGAAGACCTACGGATGACTTATGACAAACTGCGCGGGCGTTTCTCGCTTTGAGTTTGATAGACGGGCGACTTTTATCACTGTCTCCAGCCGATACTTCCATGCACGCGGCCTTCACTGGATCACGTCGGTAATTTGATGAATCACGCCATCGTCAGCTTTAACCTCTTCAGAAACTTCCCGCCGCGCTGCCTCATCATGCGTTAAATCCCGCGCGAGAATTTCTCCGGCGCGCTCGATGAGCGGGCGCAGCGTGTTGGCGTTCATGGCTGAGACGGCGAGGCATTCGCGTCCCGCCGCGCGCGCGTGGCGCATGATGGCTTCGAGTTCGTCGGGGGCGACGAGGTCAGACTTGTTGAAGGCGACGAGGGCGGGCAAGTTCGCGTGGCCTAAATCGCTGAGGATGCGCTCGACCGATTCCAGTTGCTGCTCCCAACGCGCGTTCGAGGCGTCCACGAGGTGGATGAGAAGGTTGCTGTCATCAATTTCTTCGAGCGTCGCGCGGAAGGCGGCGATCAGGTCGGGCGGCAAGTCTCGTATAAATCCGACGGTGTCGTTGATGATAACTTCCTGCTCGCGCGGCAGGCGCAGGCGGCGCGAGGTCGGGTCGAGCGTGGCGAACATGCGTTGCTCCGCGTGGACGACGCTCGCCGTCAAGGTGTTCAGAAGCGTGGATTTTCCGGCGTTGGTGTAGCCGACGATGGAGATAATCGGCAGTTCCTTGCGCGTGCGATTTTTGCGTCGCTGCTGCCGACGCTCGCGCTGCACGTCAATTTCTTTGTCGAGACGGTTGATGCGGTCGCGCACGCGGCGGCGATCAGTCTCCAGTTTCGTTTCGCCGGGGCCGCGCCCGCCGATGCCGCCCGCGAGACGCGAGAAGGCGGAGTCCTGTCCGGCGATGAGTCTGGGCAGCATGTATTTCAGTTGCGCCAGTTCGACTTGAATCTTGCCGTCGCGCGTTTGGGCGCGTTGCGCGAAGATGTCGAGGATGAGTTGCGGGCGGTCTATGATTTTGAGGTCGGTGGCCTCAGAGAGCGAGCGCACCTGCGCGGGCGAGAGTTCCTGATCGAAGACGATCATGTCCACGCCGAGACGCAGCGCGCGCACGATTAACTCGTCGAGCTTGCCTTTGCCGAGCACGGTGCGCGGGTCAACGGCCTGTCGTCGCTGAATGATTTCGTTGAAGACGACGACGCCGGCTGAGGCCGCCAACTCGCGCAACTCCGCCATTGATTCTTCCGCCCACGAGACGGAACCGGATGTCACGCCGACGAGAATGGCGCGGTCTCTCGCGGTGGCGCGGCGTCCGGCGCGACGGTTGCGCGCGATCTCTTCTTCGAGCGAGTTGATGAGTTCGAGAAAGTTAACATCGAGTTGCGACGCGACGGGCGCTTCGAGAAAAGCGTAAGCCGTTTCGTTATCGCTTGTGCCGTCGCCACCGTTAACTTCTTCGGCGGTCGTCGGCAACAGATGCGCGGCGCGGATGCGTCCGGGCAAGCCGTCGCGCCCGTCCACGTCAACCGCAACCATCAAGTCGAGACGCAAAAGCGCGAGGTCGTTCAAATCGTCCTGCGTCAACTCTTCTCCGCGCAGATGCGTATGCACGGCGCGCAGGCCGCGAAAGCGATCTTCGCCGACGCGCGTGCGTTTGAGGTCAGGCCACTCGATGCGGCGCGCGTCGCCGACGACGACGAACTCGACGTAGCCCTTGCGATCAATCAACGCGCCGATTTGCCTGCGCGTTTCGTGCGAAAGCTCGGAGAGTTGGCGCGCGAATTCCGGCGTCACAATCTGCTGCGGCGAGATGCGGCGCGAGTAGAGCTTTTCGATGCGGCGAAGTTGATTTGGTTTGAGACCCTGCGTGTTGCCCTGTACGTTGCTGATGGTTGATTCCTCCCGATGACGACGCGGCGCGGCGAGCCAAACTATAACACAGCGGGAAACGTGGAAACGCCTGAGAGAGGCGCAACTTCTCGCCGCGTTATCACACATTGTTTCCGCGTCTTGCCACTCGATAGACAGTCCTCGCAGGGCATCGTATGATGGAAAAAAGAGCGTCACGTCAAACGTCGACATGGTGAATCTGAAAGTTATGAATTCACATCACGGAGCAAAGTTTGCGCGTGCGGCGTTGGACATGTAGTTTGCGGATTGGAGAGGCAGCAATGAGCAGCGGGCAGATCGTGCGGATTGATCCGGCGGCGGCGATTCCGGGCGGCGAAGTGGCAATCGAGTGCGCGGGCTACGACACGAGCGAGCCGCGCGCCTGTCGCGCCCTGTTCGACGGCGACGAAGGGCGTCTGGTCGCGGCGTCGCCGCAGCGCGTGCTGGCAATTGTGCCGGAGCGCGCTGCGGGCGGCGCGATAGAAGTCGAGCTTGAGAGCGCGGGCGGGCGCCGCACCAACAAGTCGCGGCTCGTCGTCGGCAGGAAACTCGCGGATGATTTGCACTTCGTTGCCAACCCGGCCTTTGACCCGGACGACGGCTCGCTCTACGTGACGCGCTCAGGCTCGCGCGGCCAGCAGATGCCGGTCTCGCTCTTACGCATCGAACCGGACGGCGAGTTAATGAGCATACATGGCGACATTACGAACCCGACGGGAATCGCTTTCGATAAGATGGGCGATCTCTACGTGACGAGTCGTCTGGACGGTGTGGTCTATCGCGTCTCGCCGTTTCAGGAAGTCGTCCCGTTCGCGCGAAATCTCGGCGTGGCGACCGGACTGGCTTTCGATGCTGCGGGGCGCATGTACGTGGGTGACCGGACGGGCACGATTCATCGCGTCAACGGCATCGGCGAGGCGGAAGTCTTCGCGCTGTTGGAGCCATCGGTGGCGGCCTATCATCTCGCCTTCGGGCCGGACGGCGCGCTCTACGTGACGGGCGCAACCGTGTCGAGCCAGGAGTCCGTGACGCGCATTGACGAAGACGGGCGCACGAGCGTTTTCTTTCGCGGACTCGGTCGCCCGCATGGATTGGCCTTCGACCGCACGGGGAATCTCTACGTCGCGGCTTGCCTGCGCGGGCGGCGCGGCATTGTTCGCATCAAACCAGACGGAAGCGACGCGGAACTCTTCTTGGCAGGGATGAACGTCGTCGGCCTCGCCTTCAGCGCGTCGGGCGAGATGGCCGTCGCGACGGATGTGGCCGTCTATAGTTTGCCGCTCGGCATTGAAGGGACGCTCGTCCGTTGACGTGTGTGAAGGCCTCGCCAGCTTACATTTTACCGCCCATCTTTCATGGTTTTGACACACTTTGGGGTGCATGTTAGTGTGGCTTTTATTCTCCACGCTCAGGCGTTTTCCTGTAATTCAGTATGGCAAACATCGGTCAATTCATCCTCTTCATGGTCGCGCTCATTTTTTCGGGGTCGCTGCATGAGGCGATGCACGCCTGGACATCAAGCTACTTCGGCGACGATCTCGCGCGCTCGCAGGGACGTGTCTCGCTTAATCCGTTAGTACACGTTGACCCGATAGGGACGCTCCTATTTCCCGCGATCAGCTTTTTTACAGGCGCGCAAATGCTTGGCTGGGCACGCTCGACTCCCGTCAACCCGCTCAGGTGGCGCAACAAGAAGGTGGCGAACTTCTGGGTCTCAATAGCCGGCATCCTCGCGAATCTCACGCTCGCGATTATCGCCGGACTCATCATCCGCATCCTCTATGAGACAAACGTGCTCATCTGGGCGGGCGGCGTGCTGACAGTCAACAGCGAGTCGAACGTCGTTGAAGGAATTGTCAATCTCATCAATATCATGTTCAGACTCAACATCGGACTTGCCGTTTTCAACTTGTTGCCGATTCCTCCGCTCGACGGCATCCACGTCCTTGAGAGTCTGCTACCGGATAGTTACGCTTCGATGTTTGAGGCCATCAACCAGTACGGCATCATCCTGCTCTTCATCGCTCTCTACACGGGAATTCTCAATCCGATTTTCGGCGTGGTGATGCCTCTCGCGCAACGCATCGTTTTTCTTGGAGCATCGTAAACCGCATGAGACGCATCTTCAGCGGCGTCCAGCCGACGGCCAACCTGCACATCGGCAACTATCTCGGCGCGATTCGCAACTGGGTCGGCCTGCAAGCGGAGTACGAGAGTTTTTTCTGCGTCGTTAACCTGCACGCCATCACCGTCGCGCAAGACCCGAAACAGTTGGCGGCGCGCACGCGCGATGTGGCGCGCATTTATCTCGCGGCGGGCATTGACCCGCAAGTCTCGACCATCTTCGTGCAGTCGGACGTACACGAGCACGCCGAGTTGGAATGGCTCTTGAACTGCGTCGCGCGTCTCTCCGAGCTTGAGCGCATGACGCAGTACAAAGACAAAGCGCAACGCGCGCGAGAAAGCGTCGGAGCGGGCATCCTCACTTATCCGGTGCTGATGGCCGCCGACATTTTGCTGTATCAGACAGACCTCGTGCCCGTCGGACTCGACCAGAAACAGCACATCGAATTAACGCGCGACCTCGCCATCCGTTTCAACCGCGACTACGGCGAGACGTTTCGCGTGCCGGAGCCTTTCATCCCGAAGATGGGCGCGAAAATCATGTCGCTCGACGACCCGAAGAAGAAGATGTCGAAGTCGGATGAGAATGATGCCGGCAGAATCGCGCTCCTTGATGACGCCGACACCATTCGTCGCAAATTCAAACGCGCCGTCACGGATTCCGGCACGGAGATTCGTTTCGACGAGTCGCGTCCGGCGATTACGAATCTGCTTTCGATTTATCAACTGCTGACGGGACGCTCGACGGATGAAGTGGAAGCGAACTTCGAGGGCAAGGGCTACGGGCAGTTAAAGTCTGAACTGGCCGATGTGACGATTGAATTTATGCGTCCCTTTCAGGAAAGTTTTCACGCCATCAGCGACGAAGAGTTGAACCGCATTCTGGCAGAGGGGCGCGAGCGTGCGCGTGCGATTGCGTCCGTCACCATCCGTGAAGTGATGGCGCGCATGGGAATTGTGGGGGCTTAAGTAAAAGTGTCGAGCGAGCAGCCAGAGATTAATAAAGAGGACGAGCAGGCGACGGTGACGAGCGCGGCCAGCGGCGCGCAGATCAGCGTCGCGGGCGCGAGTCCCGAAATTTTCTCAGACCGCAGCGGCGAAGAGTTGAAGCTCGTGCTCGGCGAATTCTCCGGCCCGCTCGACCTCTTGCTCTACCTCATACGGCAGGAGCAGGTCAGCATCTACGACTTGCCGCTCGCGCGCATCACGAGCGCGTACCTGCATTATTTGCGTCTGATGCAGAGCATGGACATCACTGTCGCCAGCGACTTTCTCGTGATGGCCGCGACGCTCATCGAAATCAAGTCGCGAATGCTGCTGCCCTCCGACCCGACGGTGAGCGACGAAGAGGCGGAGGCTTTAGACCCGCGCCGCGAGTTGATTGATCGTCTGCTCGAGCATCAGAAATTCAAGGCCGCCGCCGAAATGCTCTGGTCGCGCGCGACGCTTGAGCACGCCATCTACACGCGCGCGCCGATTGAAACGGACAGGAACAACCCGGAAGTGTCAGCCGGCGCGTTCGACTTGCTCAAAGTTTTTCAGGAAGTTCTCGCGCGCAAAAAAGATGAAGTCCTGATGGAGATTGAGCGCGACGAGGTGACGATGACGGTCATGCTCGAACGTCTCCGCAACATGATTTTCTCGTCGGGCGAAGTGAACCTCAGACAGTTTTTCGAGTTGGCGCAGACGCGACGCGAACTCGTGCTCGGCTTTCTCTCCATTCTCGAACTCGTCCGCACGACGCAGATTCAACTCATCCAGCGCCAGACCTTCGGCGACATCATCGCGCGCGCCAGCAATCGCGGCGAGATTGAAGGAGGCGGCGAAATAAGCAAACATGAGCAGACGCAAACCTAACAACACGACAGAGACGGTTGATGAAGCCGGCGGCACGCCCGGCGACCTCGAAGAGATTGATGAAGAGGCGGAGTTCGTCGAAACTGATGACGACGACGTTGAAGATGATCTTGGGGTCATCGTCCACAACGCCGACGCCGAAGACGCGGCGGAAGAATGGGAGCGCGAGCGTCGTGCGAACGTGATTGAGACGAACGAAGTCGAAGACGACGACGCGGCGGGCGACATCGCGCCGGGCGGCTCGCCGCGCGAGATGGCCGAGTTGATGGCGATCATCGAGGCACTCATCTTTGTTTCGGAAGACCCGCTGCCGGTCAAGGTCATGGCGGACGTGCTCGGCGAAGAGCGCGGCTGGGTGCAGGTGGCGGTCGAGTCGCTGGCGACGGAGTTCAACGAGCGCAACGGCGGCTTGCTCATGCGCGACTTAGCCGGCGGCTGGCAGATCGCGACGCGCCCCGAATTCCACGAGCACGTCCGCGCTTACTTAAAGTCAAGGCCGAGCGCGAAACTCTCGCTCGCCGCGCTTGAGACGCTCGCCGTCATCTCTTACAAGCAGCCCGTGACCGTCCCGGAAATTTTAGAAATTCGCGGCGTGCAATCGTCTTCGGCCATCAAGACGCTGCTGGACAAGCGGCTCATCGTCGCCAAAGGACGCAAAGAAACCGTCGGGCGACCGATGATGTACGGCACATCGAAAGAATTTCTGCTCCAATTTGGCCTCAAGGATTTGACCGAACTGCCGAGCATCGAAGACTTCGAGGACTTGGCGAGTGGCGGCGAAGCTTAAGAAAAGTCAGAGGCGAGTGGTCAATTAACAACTGTATTGATCAGCCTCTAACTTCTGATCTCTAGCCCTTCTTTTTTATGGAAGAACGTTTACAAAAACTTATCGCCGCCGCCGGTCTCGCGTCGCGCCGCCATGCCGAAGAGATGATCGAGGCGGGCGAGGTGACGGTCAACGGCGAAGTCGTGCGCGAGTTGGGGGCGAAGGCCGACCCTACGCGCGATCACATCAAGGTGCGCGGGCGTTTAATTAACCCGCTGCTCAAAGCGCGCGAAGATGTTTACTTGCTGCTCAACAAGCCGCGCGGTTATCTGTCGAGCGTGAGCGACCCGGAAGGACGCCCGCTCGTGGGCGATCTCGTCAACCCCGCGCTCGGACGCCTGCATCCGGTCGGGCGTCTCGATTTCAACACGGAAGGCTTGTTGATTCTGACGAACGACGGCGAGTTGACGAACTACGTGACGGCGGCGCGCAATCGCGTGAGAAAAGTTTATGAGGTGAAGGTCAAGGGCGTGCCGGCGGAGCAGGCCGTCGGGCGTCTGCGTCGCGGCATCACGCTCGAAGACGGCACGCGCACCGCTCCGTCGGAAATCACGTTGACGGGCGAGACGCAGACGAACGCATGGTTCGAGGTTGTCTTGCACGAAGGTCGCAATCAACAGATTCGTCGCATGTTCGACGCCATCGGGCACTCGGTTCTCAAGCTGCGCCGCGTGCAGATCGGCCCGCTCAACGATGCGCGCCTGCCCATCGGCGCGTGGCGTTACCTGACGCCCGCCGAGGTCGCGGAACTCAAAGGCAAAAAGAGAAGGCCGCCGCGTGTTGTCAAAGTGAAGGCTGAGGCCGCGACATTGCCATCGCGCGCGAGCAAGAAGCGCGGGACGACGCGCGGCGCGGGTGATGGCCGGAGGCGTCCGTAAGTTACATATCGAGCATCACAACGGTTGCATGACGAAGAGATGATAAGGGCGAAGGAGTGATGAGAATGAATCGCTCGTCTTGTCGTCCGTCATTCGTCGCCCGTTATTTTTCAGGGGGTTTTCACAATGGATTTCGAGCTTAACGAAGATCAGCAGCAAGTCAGGATGAGCGTCCGCGAGTTCGCGGAGGGCGAGATCGCGCCGCACGTCTCGGAGTGGGACGAGTCGCAGCATTTTCCCGTCGAGTTGCTGCCGCAACTGGCCGAGTTGGGTTTGATGGGAGTCATCTTTCCCGAAGAGTACGGCGGCGCGGGGATGGGCTACGTCGAGTACGTGACGATCATCGAGGAACTGTCGCGCGTGGACGGCTCGGTCGGCATCTCCGTCGCCGCGCACAATTCGCTGTGCTCGAATCACATTTACATGTTCGGGAGCGAGGAGCAGAAACAGAAATACCTCGTGCCGCTTGCGCAAGGGAAACATCTCGGCGCGTGGGGACTGACCGAAGCGCACGCAGGCTCTGATGCTTCCGGCACGCGCTCGAACGCGGTGCGGCGCGATGGCGGATGGATTGTTAACGGCTCGAAGAATTTCATCACGCACGCCATTCACGCGGACACTTGCGTCGCCGTCGCTTCGACGGATCGCGCGAAAGGCAATCGCGGCATCACGACGTTCATCTTCGAGAAGGGGATGGAAGGTTTCTCGCCCGCGAAGAAAGAAAACAAGTTGGGCTTGCGCGCTTCGGAGACAGCGAGCGTGATTTTTGAAGACTGTCTCGTGCCGGACGAGAACCGCGTCGGCAACGAAGGCGAAGGGTTCTTTCAGGCGATGCAAGTGCTTGACGGCGGTCGTATCTCGATTGCCGCGCTCGCCGTCGGCATCGCGCAGGGCGCATACGAATCGGCCTTGAAATATTCCAAAGAGCGCGAGCAGTTCGGCAAACCCATCTCGGAATTTCAGGCCATCCAGTTCAAGCTCGCGGACATGGCGACGCAGATTGACGCTGCGCGCTTGCTCACGTATCGCGCCGCGTATCTTAAAGATCAAGGCAAGAAGGTGACGAAAGAGTCTGCGATGGCGAAACTCTACTCGTCCGAAATCAGCGTCAAAGTGTGCGAGGAAGCCATCCAGATTCACGGCGGCTACGGCTACACGAAAGACTATCCGCCCGAAAAATACTGGCGCGACTCGAAGCTCTGCACCATCGGCGAAGGCACGTCAGAGATTCAACGACTCGTCATCGCGAAGCAGATTCTCAAGAATTCGTGACGGCTACTCAAACAGAACTGGATGACATTCTCGCGGGTAAGCCGCGTGCGGTCGCGCGTGCTATCTCGAAGGTTGAAGATCACACCGGCAACTCGTTCGAGTTGATGAAGGGCGTCTTTCCGCACACGGGCAAGGCGCTGGTCGTCGGCATCACTGGTTCGCCGGGCGCGGGAAAGTCATCGCTGGTGGATCGTCTCGCGGGATTGTACCGGAAGCGCGGCGAGCGCGTCGGTATCATCGCCGTTGACCCTTCGAGTCCGTTTTCGGGCGGCGCGATTTTGGGCGACCGCATCAGGATGCAGACGCTCGGACTCGACCCCGGCGTCTTCATTCGCTCAATGGCGACGCGCGGGAATCTTGGCGGACTGGCGCGTGCGAGCGTTGATGCGGTGGCGATACTCGATGCTGCCGGTTATCAAAAAATCATCGTCGAGACGGTGGGCGTCGGGCAGGACGAAGTTGAAATCGTGAAGACGGCGGACGTGTCGGTCGTGGTGCTCGTGCCCGGCATGGGCGACGATATACAGGCGATTAAGGCCGGCATCATGGAAATCGGCGACGTGTTCGTTATTAACAAAGCCGACCGCGAGGGCGTGTTGCGGACGGAGAAAGAGTTGGAGTCTCTGCTGTCTCTCGCGCATCGCGCGGATATGTGGAATCCGCCGATTGTCAAAACGGTGGCGACGGAAAACAAGGGACTCGACGCGCTCGCGGCGGCTATCGAAGCCTACGGCGATTTTCAAAAAAGCGGTGACGAGAATCGCGCGCGCCGCACGTCAATCGCGCGCTGGCGCATCCTCGAACTGCTGCGCGAGAATTTGCTGGCGCGCGCGCTCGGCGGCGCGGGCGCGAGCGAACAACTGGAAGAGTTGGCGCGTGAAGTGGCGGAGAAAAGACGCGATCCGTATTCCGCCGTCGAGGATTTCATCAACGCCCGGACGTAATGCGCGCGCCAAAACTTGAGGCAAATCACGCGCTCGATAAAAATTAACCTTGCGGAGACAGTAACCCGCCCCGTTCCAACATCTCATTCAATCTTCAAATTGGCCGCGACAAGTACACATGAAAATTGAACACATCGGCATCGCCACGCCTTCCATCGCTGATGCCTTGAAATTCTGGCGAGATGCGCTGGGGCTTGAAGTCGTGCATACGGAGGAAGTCGCCGAACAGGGCGTGCGCGTCGCGATGTTGCCCGTTGGCGAGCCGCGCATCGAATTGTTGGAGCCGTCTCGTCCCGACTCGCCTATCGCGAAGTTCTTAGAAAAACGCGGCGCAGGCGTTCATCACATCGCCGTGCGCGTCGAGGACATCCGCGCCACTCTCGCGCAGTTGAAGGCGGGCGGCGCGCGTCTGATTGACGAGACGCCGCGCGTCGGCGCTGACAATTGTCTCGTCGCTTTCGTGCATCCGTCGTCAGCCGGCGGAGTGCTGCTCGAACTCGTCGAGCACGTTTCGTCTGATTCTCAGAAATAAAAATAGAAGGACTACAAAATTGCTTTCAAAGAAATTATTCTTCGCCGCGCTTTTAATCGGCGCGCTTTCCAGCACGCACTTCGCGCAGAGAACAAGACAAGGCAGACCGGCCTCGCCGCCGTCGCCGCGCACGCCTGCAAATAGAACAACGCCCGCGACAAAAAGCGGCGGCATCATCAACATCACGGCGCAGGATATGACTTTGATTGTTGACGGTCTGGGATTCCCGCCGGAGGTGCGCGCGCGCCTCGCCGAAAGCGCGGATGAGCGCAAGGCGTTCGCGCACGACATCCGGCAGATGCTCGCCACTGCCGAAGAGGGCAAAGCGAAAGGAGTCGCCAGCCGCCCGGACACACGCTTGCAGTTGGAGCTATCGCGCTCGTTTATTATCGCGCAGGCGTACTCGAAGCAGCGGCAGGAGGCGGGAGTCAAATCGCAGGAAGAGGTCGTCCCGCAGGCTGAGATAAATGCATTCATCAAAGAGCCGGGGCAGGACAAACAGTTCGCGGATTTTGTGGCGGACTACACGGCGCAAAGTCCGGGCAAAGGCGCAGCATTGAGCGACGTGCAGCGCGCCGAATTGCAGAAGCAGTGGGCGACGATCATGCTCGCGAAACGCAAGGGCATCGCCGCCAGCATTGACCGCGAGCGCAAGACGCAACTCGCCGTCATGCTTCAGCAATCGCGCCTCATCGCGAGCGAATATGCCAGAGAATTGAGTCCGAGCTATAAGGCGTCCGAAGGAGAGATTGACGCTTATCTCGTCAAGCACCCGGAACTCGATCCGCAGAAGACGCGCGCGCAGGCCGAAGACATACTCAAGCGCGTGCGAGCGGGTGAGGATTTCGCCAAACTGGCGAAAGAGTTTTCGAGCGATCCAGGCAGCAAAGCGAATGGCGGCGACCTCGGCTGGTTCGGCAAGGGGCAGATGGTCAAGCCGTTCGAGGATGCCGCCTTCGCGCTCAAGCCGGGCGAAGTGAGCGGCATCGTCGAGTCGCAGTTCGGCTATCACATCATCAAACTCGATGAGCGTCGCACCGCGCAGCCCGGCGCGGACGGCCAACCCGCCGATGAGGTTCACGCGCGGCACATCCTGATCGGGTTTCCTTCGGCGTCGCGTGGTGCGAACGGCGCGCCGCAGAGTCCGCGTGATGTGGCGCGTGGCGAAGTCGAACAGGAAAAGAAAGATAAAGTTCTGGGAGAGATCGTGGCGCGCACGCACGTCTCCGTCGCAGAAGATTTCAGCGTTAACGTGACGCCGGAAATCTCTGTGCCCGCCGCGTCAGAGGTGGAGAAAAGCGCGCCTGTGAGCGTCAAACCTGCGGCGCAGACTCCAGCCGCGCCGCAGAAGAGAGCCACGCGGCGTCGCAGAAATTGAGTCGTTGTTGCATAATGGGCGCGACAAAATTTTGCCCGGCGAAGTTTGTTCGGAAGAATGCGCCCGCCGCCGTCATCTCAAGTCATCAAGTCAGTGACAGGCAGAGCGTGTCACCCGCCAGTCGGCTGATGAAAAAGAATCACCGTTAATAAAAAAGAGGATCACAGCGAATGATTACATGTGAACATTGCGGAACACAGATGTTGGAAGGCAGCGCTAACTGCCCCGGCTGCGGCGCAGTCGTGAATGCTCAACCGGAAATTGATGCGACACGTCCACAGTCTGCCGTCTCCGACGCGACCGCGTCTGACACGGCAGCAGCGCGAGCGAACGTCAACAACGCCGGCGCGACTTCAACAAGCGGCGGGATGAGCGCGATGACGAAAGCGTTGATTGCCGTCATCGTCGCGCTCGTCGCGGCGGGCGCGCTGATTTTCTGGCAGGTCAGAAACGCGCGGGCGCATAACTCCGACATGACGGCGGAAGAGATGTCGCTCATCGTCGAGGGCGGCGCGCCGCAGATGCGCGCGGCTCTGGCGAAAGACCCGGAAGAGCGCAAGAAGATGGCGAAGGACATCCGCGAGTTGCTCGCCGTCGCCGAAGAAGCGCGCTCCAAAGGTTACGCTGATCGCCCGGAGATGAAGCGACAGCTTGACGTGATGAAGACCTTCGTCGTCGCGCAGAATTACGCCAAGAAGCAGCGCGACGCGGGCACGTCGGCAAAGGAGTTGTTCACGAAAGATGAGGTGGACGCCTTCTTGAAAGAGCCGGGCAAGCAAGAGCAGTTCGACCAGTTTATGAAGGACTTGCAGAAGCTTGAGAACGCGCCGGAGAGCGAGATGGAGGACGCGCAGAAGCAGCAGATGCAGCAGCAGTGGGCGACTTTCAACGTGTTGGGGAGCAAAGGTCTCGCCGCCGGGATTGATAAAGATAAAGCGACGCAGGTGCAGATTCGCCTGCAACAGTCGCGCCTGCTCGCGCAAGCTTACATCGAAGACCTGAGCAAAAATCTTGAGCCGAACGAGCAGGAGATCAGCGCCTACTTCGCGCAGCACCCGGAGGAAGACCCGAAGGTCGCGCGCCAGAAAGCCGAAGACGTTTTGAAACGCGCGCGCGCGGGCGAAGACTTTACCGCGCTTGCCAAAGAATTTTCCGAAGAGCCGGGCGCGAAAGAGAAGGGCGGCGAGTTGCCTTGGTTCGGTCACGGGCAGATGGTCAAGCCGTTCGAGGATAAAGCCTTCACGTTGAAGGACGGCGAGATTAGCGACATCGTCGAGACGCAGTTCGGTTATCACATCATCAAGGTCACGGGGCATCGCACTGTTCCCAAGACACCAGCGCCGACTCCCGGCGCGGAAGAATCTGCGAAGGATGCTCCGAAGAGCGGCGAGACGGAAGATCAGATTAAGGCGCAGCACATTTTGTTCCGCACCGGCGGCGCAAACGCGAACCCTATGGCTCCGCCCACTTCGCCGAACGATGCGGCGAAGGCCGCTATCCTGAAGGACAAGCGCGAGAAGTTGATCGAAGAGATCGTCGCGCGCACGAAGGTTAAAGTCCCCGACGACTTTCCGGTCAAAGCTCCTGAGACTCCCGCGCAAATTCCATCCTTCGGCGATCCGAGCGGCGGCGCGGGCGGCCCCGGAGCCGGTATGCCTCCGCCGGACGATGCTGCGCCTAACGCGCCGGACAACGGCGTGAAACCCGCGAAACCCGGTACGGCGACGAAGCCCGCTCCGGCGACTCCGAAGAAAAAGTAATAAGCTCGACAGGAGCGCATGACGAATCTGTCATGCGCTCCTGTCATCAAACGGGATTCGCTGCGTGCAGTTCGGAGACTACCGTGTAGAGATCGTGCCGGACGCGGAATTTCGTCTGGACGGCGGGGCGATGTTCGGCGTCGTGCCGCACGCGCTGTGGTCGAAGGTGTGCCCGCCCGACGCGCAGAACCGCATCCGCATGAACATGAACTGCCTCTTCATCGAGGCGGGACGCGAGCGTATCCTGATTGAAACCGGCATCGGCGACAAATGGTCTGCGAAGCACGCCGCGATGTACGGCATCGAACGCGCGCGGCCTCTCCGCGAATCGGTGGAAGCGATCACGGGCAGCGCGCCCGGAGACATCACCATCGTCATCAACACGCATTTGCATTTTGACCATGCCGGCGGCAACACCACGCTCGATGAAGATAGTCGGGTCGTTCCGACTTTCCCGAACGCACGCTATTTCGTCTCGCGTGCTGAGTATGAGCACGCAGAGCATCCGCACGAGCGCGACCGCGCCAGCTACTTGCCGGATAACTGGCGACCGCTGCGCGAGAGCGGGCAGCTTGAGTTAAAGCCTGACGCTTACGAAGTCGCGCCCGGTTTGACGTTGGAGACAGTTGCCGGCCATTCACGCACGATGCAGTGCGCGCGTCTTGAGCGCGGAGGGCAGACGCTCTACAGTTTCGCCGACCTCGTCCCGATGCGCGCGCATGTCCCGCTCGCGTGGATCATGGGCTACGACCTGTTTCCGGTCGAGACGCTCGAAGCGAAAAAGCGTCTGTTGCCGCAGGCCGCGCGCGAAAACTGGCTCTGCTTTTTTTATCACGACCCCGACGTGCCGCTCTGTCGCATCGTCGAAGAAGACGGCAAGCTGCGCGCTGTCGGATATGAAGACGCGCAGGACGGGTTCATTCCGGGCGAGTAAAAATGGCGGGACAGAAAGATCAGCTAAAACAGGATGCAGCCCGGGCAACAAAGATGCTTAAGGGCAAAAGCGTATCCTTAGTTTGGCATCATCGCAAGGAAGAAATAGGCATAGAATTTACAGATGGGACGCGACTGTTTGTTGATTGCGGGCCGAATGGAGCAGAGTTGTCAATCACAGAGGGAGAGCAGGAATTAAAGGATGACGATTGAGGTTAATACAAGTCACATGACCACAGCGAAAATCGGAATCATCGGCGGCAGCGGCCTCTATCAAATGCCGGAGTTGACGGAGATCGAAGAGGTGCGCGTTGACACGCCGTTCGGCTCGCCGTCGGATGCCTGTATCGTCGGCACGCTCGAAGGCGAGCGCGTGGCGTTTCTGCCGAGACACGGGCGCGGACACAAGATTCTGCCGACGGAGTTGCCGTTTCGCGCCAACATCTACGCGATGAAGTTGCTCGGCGTCGAGCGCATCCTATCCGCTTCCGCCGTCGGTTCTTTGCAGGAGCAGTACGCGCCGCTCGACATGGTCATCCCCGACCAGTTCTTCGACCGCACACGCGCTCGCGCAAATGAGTCAACTTTCTTCGGCGAAGGCATCGTCGCGCACATCACTTTCGCGAACCCGGTCTGTGCGGAGTTGGGCGACGTGCTGGAGGCTTCGTGCAGCGCGGCGGAAGTGAACGTGCATCGCGGCGGGACGTATCTGTGCATGGAGGGGCCTGCGTTTTCGACGAAGGCCGAGTCGCACGTCTATCGCGCGTGGGGGATGGATGTTATCGGCATGACCAATTTGCAGGAGGCGAAACTGGCGCGCGAGGCGGAAATCTGTTACGCCACGCTTGCGCTCGTGACCGACTACGATTGCTGGCACGAGTCGCACGATGCCGTCTCGGTCGAAACGGTGGTCGAGTATCTCAACAAGAACGTCCGCAACGCGCAACTCATCATGCGCGAGGCCGTCCGTCGTTTGAAGACGGAGACGCGCGCGTGCGAATGCGGCTCAACGTTGAAAAGCGCGATCTTTACCGCGCCGGAATTGTGGCCGGACGCGACAACGAAGAAGCTTGATGCCATCATCAAAAAGTACCGGAAACAGTAATGAGTGATGAGTGATAAGTGATGAGAAAGAAGCATTCGGTTTGCTCTTACCACTCATCACTCATCACTTATCACTCTTTGAGAGGTGTTGCGATGAAGAAAATTATTTTGACGGTTTGTGGTCTGGCGTTGATTTTGTCGTGTGTCGCGTCGCGTGCGGGCGCGCAGAGCGGCGGGGTGGCGAAGGGGCCTGACCCGGAGATTGTGAGAGACGCGAGTGATGAGCGGGACGCGCTGCACGAGTTGACGGTCGCGCGTCATTACTTCGAGATGAAGAAAGCATACTTCGCCTCGTTCAAACGGACGGAGGAGTTGATCGCGGGCTATCCGAAGTTCTCGCGGCTCGATGAAGCTCTCTACGTCGCCGGCCTGAGCGGTCTGTATCTGTCCGAAGGAAAGGGCAAGCAAACTGTCCCGAAGAATCCGCCCGACGTGGCTAAGGATTACTCGCCTGAAAATTTACGTGACAATGCGCGCGGCTATCTGTCCCGTCTCGTTAAGGAATTTCCCGAAAGCAAATATCGTAAAGAGGCGGAGCAAGCGCTCGCGCAACTCGGCGAAACGAAGAAGACGGGCGACGTGAAGAAGTAAGGGGTTGCCATTGCGCGTCACACGCTGAAACGCTTGCGCGCTTCGATTTTCACACACAGGAGAAAACTTAAAGTGTCATTGTTAGTTGTCGGCTCCGTCGCGTTCGATGCGGTCGAGACGCCATTCGGTAAACGCGAAAAGATGCTCGGCGGATCGGCCACGCACTTTTCGCTCTCGGCCAGTTTCTTCACGGACGTGCGCGTCGTCGGCGTCGTCGGCGGAGATTTCGGCACGGATGAGATGGGCGTCTTCAAGCGTCATGCGATAGACACAAGTGACCTTGAGCGCATCGCAGACGGGAAGACTTTTTTCTGGCAGGGACGCTACGACTTCGATCTCAACACGGCGCACACGCTCGACACGCAATTGAATGTCTTCGCAGACTTCAAGCCGAAACTGTCCGACGCTTCTAAACAAGCGCGCCTTGTCTTTCTCGGCAACATTCAGCCAGACCTTCAACGCGAAGTGCGAGAAGGCGTGCGCGGCGCGGAACTCGTCGCGCTCGACACGATGAACTACTGGATTTCGACCGTGCCGGATGCGGTCAAAGAAGCGATTCGCGTCGTGGACATCGTCATCATCAACGATGCGGAAGCGCGGCAACTGACGGACGAGCCGAATCTGTTGAAGGCCGCCAGACAGATTCTGTCGTGGGGGCCGCGCGCGCTCGTCGTCAAACGCGGCGAGTACGGCGCGGCGATGTTCACGAAAGATTCTTATTTCGCCATCCCCGCGTATCCACTGGAATCCGTCTTCGACCCGACGGGCGCGGGCGACACGTTCGCCGGCGGCTTCATGGGTTATCTCGCCAGCCAGGGACAGATTGACGATGCGGCGATGCGTCGCGCGATTATCTTCGGCTCCGTGATGGCGTCTTTCAACGTCGAAGAGTTCGGCACGGAGCGCGTCCAACGTCTCACGCACGAAGAAATCAACGAACGCTTCCGCGCCTTCAAGAGCATGACGCACTTCGAGGAAATTCCGTTCACCAAAGCAGCGACTTCATAGCAAAAGCAGTGACAAGTGACGAGTGACAAGTGGCGAGTTTAAGCGCTTCTTGCTTGTCACTCGCCACTTGCTACTTGTTACTGCCTTTGTTCCCTGTATAATTTTGTCCGTCATTTAATCTCAACCATCAACGGGAAGCAGGTGAAACTTTTATGTTCTGTCCTGTCTGTGAATCTGAATATGAAGACGGCATCACGCGCTGTGCGGATGACGACACGGAATTGGTCGCGCGTCTGACGCCAGAGAACACCGCGCACGATCACAGCGAGGCGCGCTTCGTGCCCCTGCACAATCTCGGCTCGCCCGCCGAGGCCGAAATGGTGCTCGACATCCTCTCGCAAAACAATATCCGCGCGGCGGTGCAGTCCGGCGGCTCCGACGCTTTCTCGCCGCTACTTTCAACGTCGTCTCCCGGCGCTGCCATCCTCGTTGACGAGCGAGACTTCGACCGCGCGCAGGAAATCTACAACTCGTTTTTCGGCGACGACACCACGCCGCTTACCGGCGCGACGGACGGTGAAGAAGAAAATGATGAGTGATGAGTGATGAATGAAAGACAAAGGCGCTCTTGATGATATTCATCACTCATCATTCCGCATTCATCATTTCTGTAGTGGAGATTGCGTCGTGAGCGAGACGAGTGCGTGAGGTTATTGTGATGTTGATGACGGCGCGGGAACCGCTGCGTTGGTAGCCACTGTTAATAATCGTAGGTGGCTTGATCGCGCACTTTGTTGAGCGAATCCTGGCTGCGTTGAATGATTTCGACGACTTCCTGAGGCGAGTCGGTCAGTTGCAAAAGCCGCACATCCTCATCCCCGATATTTTTTCCCAAAAGAATTGTCTCGCGTACCCATTTCACCATCCCGCCCCAGTATTCCGAGCCGAACAGCACGACGGGAAAATTTCTGATCTTCTTCGTCTGGATGAGCGTCAAGGCCTCGAACATTTCGTCGAGCGTCCCGTAGCCGCCGGGAAAAATGACGAAGGCGTTGCTGTATTTGACGAACATAGTCTTGCGGACGAAGAAGTATTTGAAGGTCATCGAGCGCGTCTGGTAAGCGTTGGGCTTCTGCTCGAAAGGCAGTTCGATATTGCAGCCCACAGAGACGCCGCCCGCTTCTATCGCGCCACGGTTGGCCGCTTCCATGATGCCGGGGCCGCCGCCCGTAATCACCGCGAAACCGGCCTGCGCGAGCAGAGCCGCTGTCTCCTGCGCGGCCTTGTACATCGGGTCTGCGGGGAGCGTGCGCGCCGAGCCGAAGATGGAGATGCCGCGCGTGACGTGCGCGAGATGATCGAAGCCCTCGACGAACTCGCCGAGAATGCGAAAGACGCGCCACGTATCTGTCTGCGTGAAGTCGTCTGCGCCCGGAGTTTGTAGTAACTGCTCGTCCTGCGTCGCGTCGCGCACCGGCGTCGCGTCCTGAGCCGGAGTCGTGCCGGGTTTCCGTTTGTTGTTCCTTGCCATAATGAGAAAGCAGTCAGCGGTCAGCAATCAGCACTCAGCTTTTCAACTTTTCGGTTTTAGCTGAATGCTGACCGCTGACTGCTCAAAACGCCATAATGTTGTAGCCGCAATCAACGTGGAGAATTTCGCCGGTGATGCCGGATGAGAGGGGACTGCACAGAAAGAGTGCGGCGTCGCCGACTTCGCGCGCCTCGACGTTGCGGCGCAAGGGCGCGCGCTCGGCGTGGTGCTTGAGCATCGTGCCCATGTTGCCGACGCCGCGCGCTGCGAGTGTGTTGAGGGGGCCAGCGCTGATGGCGTTGACGCGGATGTTGTGTTGTCCCATGTCTGAGGCCAGATAGCGCGTCGAGGCTTCGAGCGCGGCTTTGGCGACGCCCATCACGTTGTAATTCTGGACGACCTTCTCCGCGCCGTAGTAAGTCATTGAGACGATGCTGCCGCCCTCCGCCATCAAAGGCGCGGCGGCGCGTGCCAACTCCACGAGCGAATAGGCGCTGATGTCGAGCGCGGTCTGGAAGGCTTCGCGCGTCGTCGCCAGATACTCGCCTTCGAGAGCCTCGCGCGGAGCGAAGGCGAGACTGTGAACGAGAAAGTCGAGCCGCCCGAATTTTTCTTTGACGGTTGCGAAAGCCTGCTCGACCTCTTCCGGCTTCACCACATCGCACTGGATGAGCGGCGCGTCCGTGCCCGCCGTTAAATTCTCGACGTTTTCCTTGAGACGCTCGCTCTGGTAAGTGAAGGCGAGACGCGCGCCCGCGCCCGCGAGAGCCTGTGCCGACGCCCACGCTATCGAGCGTTTGTTAGCGACGCCGAAAATGATTCCGACTTTGTTTTCAAGAAGCATGATTCAAGTTCAAAGTTTAAGGTTCAAAGTTACGACGGCGTTTCGATGTCACGTTCCAGGTTCATCATTCGACTTTGAACTTTGAACCTTGAACTCTTTTAAGCTGCGGCGCTCGCCGGTTCGTCGTTCATCAGTCGCTGATACTCTCCGCTCTCGACCCACTTGAGAATCTCGGAGACTCGCCAGACGGGGAACGGATGCGTCAGTCCCGACGCGATGATGTCGGCCCAGAAACGGTCGAGGGCTTTTTCGTCGTAAGTCTTCTGGAAGTCGCGCGCCTGTTGCAGGAATTGCTCGTAGTCAACCTTCGAGGCGAACGTCCCGCCGCACAATTTCATCATTGTGCGCCCGATGACATCCGCGTCCTGCGTGACGAGCAAGGCCGCGCGGTCGCAGGAAAGTTCAGCGCGCCGCGCCCACGCGAGCAATGCTGCGCGCATCGTGCCGGAGAGAATCTGCGTCACGAGCGCGGCGATGGGCGCGGCGGCGAGCGCGACGTTGGCGAGCGCTTCGAGCAGTCGCGCCGCCGTCAGATAGAGCACATGTTCGGCATGGATGTGCCCGACTTCGTGCGCGATGACGGCGAGCGTCTCTTCGTCGTTGAGGCGTTCGATGAGCGCGGAGTGTAGGACGATGACGGGATGTTTGACGCCGCCCGTGAAGGCGTTGACCATCGGATTCTGCTGGACGAAAAGCTCCGGCATATCCACGCCGAGCGTCGTGCAAGCGACCTGCAACTTGGCGTAGAGGTCTGGGCATTGAAGCGGCGTAACCTTGACCGCGCTCGCCGTGAAGATAACGCGGATGGCTGACTCGCCCGTCACTTCCAGCAATTTTTTGAGCGCGGAATCAATGCCGGGAATCATTCGCAAAGCGGCGAGCGCGCGGCTGTCCGCCGGATGCACGTAGTCGTGCTTATCGAGTTCCGCGAACTTCTTGTGCGGTCTATCCGACAAGGGAAGACGGCAACGCCCGCACTTGGCTTGTTGCCCGACTTCCGCCTTCGTCTGATTCAACTGCCCGCAGTAACGGCAACGAATCGGCGCGCCTTCGTTCGACTCCGACATTGATTCAAAATCTGACATCTTTTATTTCCTTCTTCAACAAATTAGTAGGGGCAAAGGCAATTCATACTGAATCATAAACTTTTCCAAGTACGGCTAATCTTTTGTGAAACCGATTTCAGCTAAACGAAGCTCGTCAAAGATTGTGTACCATATATTCTTAACTTGCACTCTGAAATTTGAAGGTATCAAATTGTCAAACATGATCTGGACTTTATGAACAATCTTAGAATCGGCCATGACCCATATTTTTCTATCTTCCCACTGAATACATTTTAACCCCACCATGAAATGCTTCTGACGCTTTCTCAGGCGCATAGCAATAATTTGTCCATCGTAATTTATTGCGGCGAGGTGATGAAGTATAGAAGGGTTGAAAATGGATATATTAGATATGTGATCAACGGTCAGAAAGAGCTTTAGCTTATCAAAATCAACGCGGTATTTACCACGAAGCTTTGGGGCAGCATCTATAAATCCTCTCTTCACAACTTCTTCATCAGATATTGCAATTACGTAACCATGCCTACCCAACCATCCTGGGCGAACTTTTCTTACATTGCCAAAAATAGATTGCAGGAAAGCTTGTTCTGCTGAAACAAGAAAGTTTTGAAGAGTTGATTCCACGTTCTCTTTAGATATTGCGAAAAGTGACTTATAGGTTGAGGCAGCATCATTAAGTGGGGATTCATATTTGAGATGACAGTCTATCTCTCCGCTTACATTTTGGAATGATAAAGTGAGATGCGGAGTATCCTTTCTATCGCTACGTTTAATGACAACTAATCTCTCAGTAGTATTTAGTGACAAACCTAGTATGGCAATACGGAAACCCATGATAAAACCTCAACTCTGAAAGCATAATAACTCATCCATTCCTGTTCTTCTAAATGCCAAAATTATCAATGCTTGAAATGACGTACGCCCGTGAAGACCATTGCGAGGCCGTGTTCGTCTGCGGCGGCGATAATTTCCGCGTCGCGGACGGAACCGCCGGGTTGAATAACGGCGGTGATGCCGTGCTTCGCCGCTTCATCTAATCCGTCACGGAAAGGGAAGAAAGCGTCGGAGGCAAGCACAGAAGCCTTGACGGGAAGTTGCGCGCGCATCGCGCCGAGACGGACGGAATCCACGCGCGACATCTGTCCCGCGCCGACGCCGACGGTCTGCCCATCACGCGCATAGACGATGGCGTTTGACTTCGTGTGCTTGCAGATTGTCCACGCGAAAAGCAACGAGGCGATTTCATCTTCTGTCGGCGCGCGCTTCGTCACGACCTTCAAATCGTCGCGCGTCAGGCGTCTGGTGTCGCGCGTCTGGACGAGCATTCCGCCGGTGATGCGCTTGAAGTCCAAGCCATCAGCCTGTCGTACCTCGCCGGCACGCAGCACGCGCAGATTTTTCTTCGACTTGAGAATTTCCAACGCGGCCTCGTCGAAGTCAGGCGCGATGACGACCTCCGTAAAAATCTCTGTGACGGCGCGCGCGGCCTGTTCGTCCAACGCGCGATTGAAGGCGACGATGCCGCCGAAGGCCGAGACGGGATCGGTCGCAAGCGCGCGTCTGTAAGCCGCTTCGAGCGTCGAGCCATGCGCCGCGCCCGCCGGATTCGTATGCTTGATAATCGCGCACGCCGTCTCGTCGAAGTCGCAGACGAGCTGCCAAGCGGCGTCAGCGTCAACGTAATTGTTAAAAGACATTTCCTTGCCGGAGAGAATTTGTGATTGGGCGATGCCGCCGCGCTCAATCTCGCCGGACAGCGCGCTTGAATAGAGCGCGGCTTGCTGATGCGGATTCTCGCCGTATCGCAGATCGGAAGCTTTTTTCAACGTCAGCTTGAGATGAGGAAAAAGCTCGTTGTCTGATGCGTTGGCTTCAAGGTCTTCAACATTCTCCGCATCAATGGCACGCAACGCTTCGTCAACGTCATGCTCAAAGTTTTCCGGCGAGGCGTGTCTGGTGAGATAGTCGAAAATTTTTACGTCATATCCGCTCGTCAACTTAAAAGCTTTCCACGCCAGTTCGCTGCGTGTGGCAAGCGAGAGCGCGCCAGACGCACGGCGCATCTCGTCGAGCAATAACGTGTAACTGTCAGCAGATGTAACGACCGCGACATCCTTAAAATTCTTCGCCGCCGAACGAATCATCGAAGGGCCGCCGATGTCTATCTGCTCGACGGCTTCTGCGAGCGTGACATCTTCGCGCGCGACCGTTTGCTCGAACGGGTAGAGATTGATGACGACCATGTCTATCCACTCGATGCCGTGTTCGGCGAGAGCGCGCGTATGTTCTTCATTATCGCGCACGGCGAGCAACGCGCCGTGAATGCGCGGATGCAGCGTCTTGACGCGCCCGTCCATCATTTCGGGGAAGCCCGTCACGTCCGACACGTCTCGCACTTCGATGCCGGCCTCGCGCAGAGCCTTCGCCGTCCCGCCCGTGCTGAGAATTTCGACGCCGAAGCCACGCAGCGCGCGCGCGAAATCAACCAGCCCCGTCTTGTCCGACACGCTCAACAACGCGCGACGAATGATTCGTAAACCTTCTGTGTTTTGTTCAGTCATAATTTCAAGTGACAAGTGACAAGTGATGAGTGATGAGTGATAAGAAGAAGACGGTTTTTCTTATCACTCATCACTTATCACTTATCACCGCTTTAACGTGTAGTCCTCGCGCAATTGATGCACGCGCAGACGGCGTTTATCTTCTGACGTGATGCGTACTTCGAGACGGTGCGTTTGTGCGTCGCGCGTGCCTTCGCCGGCGTAGTAGCCGAGCACGTATTGCCCCGCGAGATCGTCGCTGATGGCGCGGAAGATCGGTCGCAGATCGTATTCGGCGTGCGGGTCGAGCGAGTCGCGCGCGTTGCCGACGACGAAGAATTGCCCGCCGGTTTTATCGGCCAGCTCGCGGAAACCTTTGGACGCGCGGCGCGCGACGAGCCTGCCATCGAGCGGCGTGTAGAGCGGAAATTGTATGACGTAGAAAGAGACGCCATGCGCGACGGCTTCGCTGATGGCGGCGGACGCGCGCGTCGTGCTGGCCGTGTCGAGTCCGTCGCTGATGAGTATCACGATGCGGCGTTCGGTCGGCGGCGATTTACTCTCAACGAAGGCGCGGACGGCGGCGAGCGCGGCATCGAAGATCGCCGTGTGGCGATTGGCCTCCGGCGTCGTGCGGAATACGGCGCGCGCCTGTCTCGCATCAATCGTGAAAGGGGCGGTCAGTGCGGGTCGCTCGGTGAACTGCATCGTGGCGACGCGCGAGCCTGCGCCGAAGTGTGTGAAGAGTGCGAGCGCAGTTTCGCGCTGCCCGGTGATGATGTCGCGCGTGCTGCCCGAAGCGTCGAGCAGAAAGAGCAGCGCGACTTTGTCCGTGCCAGCGGCGAAGTAGTCCGTTTTAATCACGCGCCCGTTTTCGCGCACCTCGAAATCGTTTTGCGTCAGGCCGGAGATGCGCCCGCCGCGCGCGTCTTTGACGAAGACGGGGATGGTCACGAGGTCTGTGTTGACGCGGACGACTTCATCCGTCGAGGGAGACGGCGCGTTACCTTGCGCGGGCGTCCGCACGACACAGATAAACAGCAAGAGCGCGGAAGCTAGAAGTTGAAGTGAAAGAAGTTGAGCGGGACGCGGGCGTGGTGTGGTTCGTGGATGCGTCGCGTGTTTGAGAGTCGCGTCAGCCACACAGCTTAGAACAGGAAGCGCCCGAAGAAAAGGAGTCCCAAAATGAAGGCGATGGTGATGATGATGACTTTGATGAGAGTCACGTTCGTTCCTCTGTGTCTGTCGCCGGATGCGGGAAACTGAAATCTGCAAGCGCGGATTTTATCGGTCAGCAATACGGCCTGTCAACGTCCTCGCGCCCGAACCGGAAAAGCCATGCGAGGCATCTGCGCCGGCATCAAACGCCGGCACGGAGAAAAGCCCGTCGCGCTAGTCACCAACTTGAGCGTTGTGCTACTGTTTTCCAAGTGTTTTTGCACAATAAGGAGCGCGCCCGAACGTTGCCAACCAACCCGAACTCACGTCGTTTAAGAGACACGGATGCGCCGCCCGCCACGTATATCTCATCACATCAAGAGGCTGGAGAAATCGGAGAGAGAGACGTGCGCGCGGGTGCATACCGGAAGAACCTTCGGTGTGCGGCGCGCAGAGTTTGCTGCGCTTTGACGTTGCTCCTTTTCTCGTCGTGCGTGGCGAGCGCGCAAGGAACGCTCGAAGCGCATTTGAGCGTCACGAGCGCGGCATCAACGACGCGCGTGAGGGTTGAGGGAAAGCGCGCGGAGGGCGCGACCGCGTGGTCATTCCGCAACACCTACGCGGGCGCGACGAATCTGAGCGCGCGCCTTGAAAATCTCACGCTCGCGGACGAGAGCGGCGCGGACGTTGCGGTGCGACAGCTTGCGCCGGGCGAGTATGAAGCGGCGCGTGCGGCGACGCGGTTTCGTTATGACTTGCGGCTCGACCCGCCGAACTTTTTCACGGACGCGGCGCACATCTCATGGCTCACAACTACGCGCGGATTATTGATGCCGGGCGATCTGTTGCCGCTGCCGCTCACTGATGCGAAGTTGAGTTTCGCGTTGCCCGCCGGCTGGCAGGTTTCCACGCTTGAGACGCGCGGCACGGACGGCGTGTATGACGTGAAGGATGCGGAGGGGGCGGTCTTCGTCGTCGGGCAGGATTTGCGCGAGCGGCGCGAGCGTGCGGGCGCGTCGGAGTTCACTTACGTCTCGGCGGGCGAGTGGGCGTTCGCGGATGAGGATGTCACGCGCATTATCGCCGAGACGTTGAAGGATTATGAAAAGCTCGCGGGCGGCGCGCCGTCGCGTCGTCGCGCTCTGGTCACGTTGCTGCCGTTTCCCAACGCTTCTGCCGTGCCCGCCGAAGCGTGGAACGCGGAGACGCGCGGCGGCACGGTCGTCTTTCTCACGGGTCGCTCGCCGTCGAAACTTGCGGCGCTGGCTCAGGTCAACGGCTCGCTCACGCACGAACTTTTTCATCTGTGGATTCCGAACGGCCTCGCGCTCGATGGCGATTACGATTGGTTCTACGAAGGCTTCACGAACTATGTGGCGTTGCGCGAAGGGATGCGGCGCGAGCAGTTGACGTTTCAGGATTATCTCAATGCGTTGGGACGCGCCTTCGATGGATACAAATCGGCGCGCGGCGCGAAGGAAGTTTCGCTCATCGAGGCATCGGCGCGGCGTTGGAGCGGCAACGGTTCGCTCGTCTATCACAAAGGGATGCTCGTCGCGTTCCTCTACGATTTAACTTTGATGAGAGAGACGGGCGGGAAAAAATCTCTCGACGAAGTCTATCGAGAGTTATACCGTCGAGCAGGCGGCGGAGCGGAAAAGCGCGAGGATGCGAACCGCGCGTTGACGGAAATACTCGGCGCGTTGCCGGGCATGAGCGCGTTCACAGAGGGGAACGTCCTCGGCGCGCATGAAATTAATCTATCGACGGAGATCGAGCCTTTCGGACTGCGCGTCGAGCCGGGCGGCGTCCGCACGCACGTCTCCGTCTCGCCCGCGCTCGCACGCGGGCAGCGCGATTTGTTACGCAAGTTGGGCTACAATGAGCAAGCGGACGGCGCAGCGGCGTCGCGGAAACTTCACGAGACGTTGAAGAAGCGGAAACTCTGAGCGTCAACAAACGAAACGCAGATCATCAAAAATTTCATGTCGAATGTCAGACTAATCAAAGGCATTGCCGTCACGATGAAGAAATTCACATTGTATTTCTTACTCATACTGTTGGTCTTTGTGAGCGGGTGCAGCACGCTCGCGGGGAAAGAAGAAGTCGGCGTGGTCATCGCTCTACGCGCGCAGGTGCGTAGCTCGTCGGCGGTCGTGGCCGCCGACTTGAAAGAGGTCGTGCGCGGCGACGAGTTGGAAATACTCGACTCTTTGACGATGCCGGACACCAACGAGCGTTGGCTGCGCGTGCGCGCGAAAGACCCTGAGGAAACCGAAGGTTGGATCGAAGCGCGTAACATGATGTCGCAGGAGATGGCCGAGCGTTCGCGCCAGCTGGCGAAGGAAGACGAGGGCACGCCGTCGCAGGCTTCCGGCCAGTTGCGCGCGAGCACGAACGTCCGCCTCTCGCCCGACCGCACGCGCGACGACAACATTTTAATCAGGCTTGAGAGCGGCGCGGTCTTCGACATCATTTCGTGGAAGCGTCTGCCGAAACCGAAGACTGCGGAAGAGACGGTCAGCGACGATGCGCCGAAGGCGGGCGCGGCGGAGTCGGGCGCGCAAAAACGCAGGCACGTTAGCGACGAGCCGAAGGAGCCGGAAGAAGACACGGAGCTGTGGTACAAGGTGCGGCTGCCGCACGCGGTCTCGCCCGCTCCCGCCGGTTGGGTGTTGGGCAAACAAGTCGAATTGAAAGTGCCGAGCGACATTATTTTTTATCGCACGGGGCGCGAGTTCGTCGCGTGGCAGAGGCTCGATGGGGACGACGAAGACACGGCGCAGTCAGTCGCGAAAGATAAAGACGCGGCGAAGGACACGCGCCCCGGCAGTTGGGTGATTTTGGAGAAGAGCAGTCTGGGCGACAAAAACGCCCCCGACAGGCCGGACTTCGACCGCATCTACGTGCTCGGCTACGACAAAGACAGGCAGGAGCATTACACCGCTTATCGCAGCACAGACCTCGATGGACATTTGCCGCTTCGCGTCGAAGGTCGCGGCGACACGCGAACCTTCATCGTCAAAGCGGACGTTGATGGACAGTCGAAGGATTTTCGCTTCAGGACGCACTTCAACGAGCGCGGTCTGTTGAAGGTCGAGTCGCTTGACGAACTGCCGAAGAAAGTTAAAGGCAAATAAACGCCGGTTGCCAGTGGCGTGCCTGTTTAGTTCTACAGTTCGGCGCGTGTCTAGTATTGCAAATCGCGCATCGTGAAAATGCGTGGCGGCTCAATACCGTCGCCGAGCACGCGGCGGAGGATGGAGTTGAGCGTCCATTCGTCGTTATCAAATCCGCCGTGCGTCTCGCTGCGCGAAGTGCTCAAGGGGCCGCCGTCGCTTCCCGCGACAATCAAACTCGGCAGCCCGTCAACCTTCTTCTTAAACAGCGCATTCATCTCCGCATCCGTATGGCGGTCGGTCGTCTGTCCGAGATCGCTGACGTAACGCTCCATGCCGAGCAGTGGCGTCTCCTTCGCGCCCTCGAAGGCGTTCGAGACGAGATAGAGCAGCGACTTGCCGTAAGGCCCGACTGTGTCGTCGCGCTCGCCCACGTCGCTCAGGATGTAGAGCGTCGGCTGCGGGCAACTGCCGTCTTTGATGAAGGGCTGCATCTCTGTCTTGAACGACTCGACGGTGATCGCCGGAGCCATCAAGTGTACGGACTTGAGATGCACGCCCAAGCCGACAAGCTGGCGCATCGCGTAGGCGACGAAGATGCTGCCCGCGCTGTGCGCGACGACGTGGACTTCCCATTCCTTCCTTTTGGCCGGCGACAATTGAGAGAGCGCGGACTGCGCGTGTTTGATTAAAAGCTGCATCCCGCCCTTGCGCGCGGAGTTGTAAGAGGCGAGGCGCGCGTTCTCTTTCATCTCGTGCCACAGCGCGCTGCCGGGAACCGCCGCCGTCAATTCAAACGTCAGGTCGCGCGCTTCGAGCGCACCCTCGCGCGCCTTCTTCAGCCATTCTGAGATCGCGCCGGAGCGTTCATCTCGATCCGTGAAGAGGTCGCGAATCATGTCGTTCAGAGATTCGACGATGCCCGTCTCCCACATGATATTGAGCGGGTAGATTTCATTCTTCAGCAGCACGTCGCGCATGGCGATGATACGCCGCGCGACGGAAGTCTCGTCGTTTAACCCGCCGTGCAGGTAGAGCAGCAGACGCTTCTTCGCCCAGCCGTCGGAGATGCTTGGAATCGTCTGCATGAAGAGACGTTTGAGGTCATCTTCGGTCGTCCAGTAATTGCCGGAGTCCGACAACTCGCCGTTGTTGCCCACGTCCATCACGAAAGGTCTTATCTCGCTCAAGGGCACGGCGCGGCTCGCCTGTTGCAGGCCTTCCGTCGTGTCGCTCATGCCGGGCGTTGACCAGAGGCTCAGATGAATCGGCACGCCGAGTTGCGCCGCCCACACGTCCGTCGCGTGCAGCATCCAGTCTTCATAAGGCAGAAGCGCGAAGCCGCGCAGCCCCCAGTTAGCTCCCCACGAATTTTGAATGATGAAACCCTCGTGCGTGTAGCCGACGACGGCGATGGCGTGCCCGCCGTCGGCCTCGCCGCGACGTTTGATAATCGGGAGTTGAATTTCGCGGACGTTGCCGTGCTCGATATACGTGAGATGAATTTCTTCGGGGCCGGGACTCATCCAACCGGAGTGCGCCATGATGGTGGCGTAGAGGATGCCGACTTCGTTCAAGGCGGCGTGCATGTCGCGTATCTCGCGGTGCTGCACGCGGTAGAAAGCGCCGCCGGGCGTCCGCTGCGCCTCGTGGCCGATCTCGACCGTGAGGTGCTCCGCGCCGGTCAGCGTCGGCGGCCAGGAGTTGAACTCGCAGACGCCGTGGCGCACCCAGCCCTTCATCGCGCCGCGCGCGGACGAGCCTTCGTAATCTTCGCGCGGCCACTCGTCGTAGCGTCGCGCCATCTCGTAGAGCATACGCGGGCTGACTCTGCGCTCGATGTTGCGCGCGTGCAGCAGAAAGTTGACGACCGCCGCCAGCGCGTAGCCCGTACACGCGCCCTCCGCGCCCTGATCGAGTATCTCCGGCACGCCGTCAATGTTGACGAGCCGGTCAGGAAGCGGCGCGAGGCTCGGCTGGTAAAACCAGTCGCGGATGTCTATGCGGTCGGGGTGCGCGTCGAGCCTGCGCCCGATGCGTCGCGCGGCGGTGACAGTTTCCTCTTTCTCGCGCCGCTCGGATGCTTCGGGTCGCGTCGTCTTCGGCGCGGAACGTCCGACCGTGCCTTTGCGCGAACGAACTTTGCTGGTCTTTGTCTTAGTCGAAGCCGAACGCTTTTGCGGCTTGCGTGTGGAAGGCATGAGTGCTCCTTTATCGAGCGAGGGTGAGTGAAAACAACGTCGCTGTCATCAATCCTTGACAGCGAGACATCTGACAAACGCCATGCGGTCAAGGCTTATATCTGTGGCGATGGCGGACTGTCAATGAAAAGTTGACGTGTTCGATTGTGTCAGTGCGTCGCACGCAAACCTTCATCAAATCATTGCTTGACAGTCAACGGACATGAGAATTAACTTCACGAACCCATCCTTCAAGGAGAAGCATTGATGTCCACTTTCCAAACGTGTCGCCGCCGCCGTTCGACGTTCCTGACGACGAGGCTCGTGTCCGTCGCGCTTGTGTGTGTCATGCTCGCGTCGTCCGTCTTCGCGCAGCAAATGAAAGAGACAGTGACGAACGGCCAGCGCAATCGTCGTCTCATCATTCGCAACGCCATCGTCGTTGACGGCAACGGGACGCCCGCCTCCGGCCCGAAGGACATCGTTATCGAAGGCGGCAAAATCGTCGAGATCGTCGCGCTCGATCCGGTCGCCGTCAAAAGCGGCGAGGCGAAGCGTCCCGCCGGCGGCGCGGAAATTGACGCGACGGGCAAGTACGTTTTGCCCGGCCTGATAAATCTGCACGGCCACGTTCAGGACGAGCGCGCCGGAGTGCCTCAGCCGCTTGAGTATCAATTCAAACTCTGGCTGGCCTGCGGCATCACGACCGTGCGCGACGTGGCGAGCGACACGCGCCGGACGCTCGCCCTGCGCGCGCAAAGCAACGAGGGAAAAATCATCGCGCCGCGCCTGTTCGTCTATGCGCGCTACGACGAGCCGCCCGCGCCGAAGACCGTCGAAGAAGCTCGCGCGCGCGTCCGCGAGTTGAAGGCACTCGGCGCGGACGGGCTGAAGTTTTTCGGCATTGATCGCGACCTCATGGCCGCCGCGTGGGACGAGGCGCACAAGCAGGGACTTCGCATCGCGCATCACACCGCCGTCGCCGAGACGAACGCCTGGGACGACATCAAGTACGGCACGACGAGCATCGAGCACTGGTACGGCATCCCGGACGCCGCGCTCGCCGGCGTGCAGAATTTTCCGCCGTCATACAATTACAACGACGAGGTTGACCGCTTTCGTTACGCGGGACATCTCTGGCGTGAGGCCGACCCGGAGCGTCTCTCGAAAGTGCTCGATGCGATGGTTGAGGCGCACGTCGCTTGGGACCCGACGCTCGACATCTACGAGGCCAGCCGCGACCTGCAACGCGCGCAGACGCAGCCGTGGTTCGCGGACTATTTGCATCCCGCGCTCGAAGCCTACTTTCGTCCAGACCCGGCGAATCACGGCTCGTACTTTCTCGGTTGGACTTCGACCGACGAGGCTTACTGGAAAGAGAACTACCGCATCTGGATGGCGGCGGTCAAAGAATTCGGCGCGCGTGGCGGGCTGATCGGCGCGGGCGAGGACGCCGGGTTCATCTATCAGATGTACGGCTTCGGTTTGCTGCGCGAGTTGGAGTTGCATCAGGAAGCGGGCTTTCATCCTCTGCAGGTGATTCAGCACGCGACCGGCAACAACGCGAAAATTCTCGGACAGGAAAGCCGTCTGGGGCGCGTCCGCGAGGGCTATGTGGCAGACCTCATCGTCGTCAACGGCAACCCGCTCGAAAATCTCAAAATCCTCTACCCGACCGGCGTGGACGTAGTGCGCGACGGGCGCACAATTCACACGGGCGGCGTCGAATGGACGATCAAGGACGGCATTCCCTATCACGCGCCGACGCTGTTTGCGGAAGTCAAAGAGTTAGTCGCCAAAGCACGCGCGGAGAGAAAAACAAAAGCGCCGTCGCATTAGATATGTCGAGTGTGCTTCGTGTGAAGGTGCGGCTTGGGATACTTACATTGCGTATCTTTGCCTGATGTTTCAGCAAGACAACGGTTAGGCGCGTTGTGGTCAAGACACATAAAATGAAGATGACGTTTAATGCGTGGAAATTGATGCTGCGAGGTTGAACTGACGGAGGCATTCAATGGCAACAATTCAAATTCGACACAATCCCGCTCTTGATACTTCTCAACTAAACGATTTTCTCGGGAAAGAATTTCAAGATAAGTATGAGGTTTACAGCGCTCCCAGACGACAAACGAACAGACAGATTCTTTTACACGGTTATCACACTGTCGTTGTCGTAAAAAAGAACTGGTTCTGCGGGGCTTTCATTCTTGTCGAACAAAAATCTGACAACACACGCCTTAAAGTTTGGAGTGATGTTCCATCAGATGGCTTTTATAAGGCTTCCATGTTGTTAGCAATGCTTGTGGTGCCACTTCTAATTATTGTCCCTGTGATGAAAATTCTCAGTCGTCCAATCATCCGGGATGTTCGTCTTAGTCTGAAGCAACTTCAATAATCCCGACATCTTTTCGCGCTGAGTCCGCGCGTATGCGCGGCAGGGATACATGCGCTCCCGTGGCAGAGTCTCAATCAGTCTGAAACTGCTTCAGGAAACTTAAGTAGAACTCCTTGTCTTTCTCGTGCGTCAGCAACTCCGTGACCGCTTCTTTCTCGACCCAGATGGCGACGGGGTTTTCCGGGTCAACAGGTTTCAGTTCATCCTGCCCGGTCGTGAAGAGGAAGAGATGGATGGTCTTGAGTTCCGCGCGTTCTTCGCCGCCTGTGAGCGAGATGCGGAAGCGTTCGTAGCTGCCTAACTCTCTCACGAAGTCCAACTGGTTGACGCCGGACTCTTCGTAAATTTCACGGCGCGCGGCGGTGAGCGTATCTTCGCCATCTTCAATGTGGCCTTTCGGCAGTGACCACGATGTCCCGTGCTGGCTGACGACCAACACTTCGCCGCGCGCGTTCATCACGACGCCGCCTGCGCTCTCTGTCCGTTTCATCATATTTTAAGTTTACGAGCCTGTGTCTTCGCGTGTTGTTGGAACGTGTTAAGATTCGCGCGAGATGTCGCCGCCGCACAAGAAAACGATTTGCGCGCCGTGCGTAGGGTAAGCATCTTCGCCCGGAGGGTCAACGATGGCAAGAGACTTGATTCGCGAACACATGTCGTACATGCAGGTCGAGCGGGGACTGGCGGCGAACTCGCTTGAAAGTTACCGGCGCGATCTTGAGAAATTGCGGAAGTGGGCTGAGTCGAAAAGTCGTGACGTTGGCGAGTTGAACAAGGGCGAATTGTCGCAGTGGATTATGTCGCTCTCGCGTGGCGGTCTCGGCGGGCGTTCGGTGGCGCGCACGATCAGCGCGGCGCGCGGCTTCTATCACTTTCTACTGCTCGACGGGCACATCACATCCGACCCGACGGCTGACCTCATCCCGCCGCAACCGACGCAGAAACTTCCGCGTTTCCTGACGAAGGAGGAGATGGAAAAACTCATCAACGCGCCCGACATCAACACTCCCGAAGGCGTGCGCGACCGCGCCATCATCGAATTGCTCTACGCGACGGGACTGCGTGTCTCCGAACTCGCCTCGCTCACGACGAGCCAGATTGACGCCGAGCAGGGCTTGCTCGATTGCACTGGAAAGGGTAGTAAACAGCGCAAAGTTCCCATCGGTCGGAGCGCGCTGCAATGGCTGCGTGAATATCAGGGTGCGGCGCGGCACAAGCTGCTCGCCGGGCGCGAGAGTACGCGCCTGTTCATCAACGGCGGCGGGCAGCCGCTCACGCGCCAGACCATCTGGGCATCTCTGAAAAAACACGCTGCCCATGCCAAAGTCCAAGGGGTCTCGCCGCACGTCCTGCGCCACAGTTTCGCCACGCATTTGCTTGAGCACGGAGCCGACACGCGCTCCGTGCAGGCCATGCTCGGCCACGCCGATCTCGGCACGACGCAAATTTACACGCACGTCACCAACGAACGCTTGCGCGCCACCTACGAACGCTGCCATCCACGCGCGCACGGCGAAGCTGGCACACAAATTTTGGAGGAAGCAGAGCAATGAAACCATGCGCGCCAAATTGGCCTACGAGCAGGCGACGCATCTACGCCGCGCGCCGAAATTTCTGCCGACCGCAAATTTGAGCGCGTGAAAGAAGATGGCGGCATCGGCGACAATACGTCCGACATACTATCGTCAGGTTGAATCGTAAGCTCGATGAAATTTTCAAAAGGTGGAACAAGAGATGAACTGGCAGGATAATTTGATCGAAGACGCGAGCGGCATTCGTGAACTTCTCGCGCGGACGCGACGCATCGCCGTGCTCGGTATCAAGACCGAAGAGCAATCCTCGCAACCCGCTTTCTACGTCGCGCAGTATCTCGTCTCCGCCGGGCTTGAAGTCATCCCCGTGCCCGTCTATTACCCGGACGTGAAAGTGATTCTCGGCCAGCCCGTCTATCGCAAGCTGGTGGATGTGCCGGGCGAGATTGACCTCGTGGACGTATTCCGACGCCCGCAGGACATCGCCGCGCACGTCGAGGACATACTGGCGAAGAAGCCGAAAGCCGTCTGGTTCCAATCAGGCATCCGTCACCCTGAAGCCGCTGAAAAATTCGCGCAGGCCGGCATCAAGGTCGTGCAGGATCGCTGCCTGATGGTCGAGCACCGATACATGTGAATTAAATGATGAATGCGGAATGCGGAATGATGAATGAAGAAAAAGCATCTGCATTCTATTCATCACTCATCATTCCGCATTCATCATTTGCTTTCGCCACTGTGTGTTTCCACAGACGCGCGTCGTATCGCCCACACTCGACGCGAAGCCTGACACGCGCGCAGGCGACCGCTTTAGTACGAAGCCGAACTGTCACTCGCCTCCTGACGCCTCACTCACACTCCAAAGATAATCAGCGCCATCCCGTGCGACATCTCCGCAACTGGTTTCTTGTGAACACGACGCGCCGCAGCAACGGGCAGGAAGGCCATGTCGAAACTCGAAACGCATCACGGCTCAAAGCGACGTTTGCTCGCCGCGCTGTCTTGCCTTGTATTGCTGGCGACTCTCTTCGGCGCGTGGCGCGTGAGAGAAAATGCGCGCGGGCAACTCGCGCTTGAGAGGGAAGCGCAAGCGCGGCGCGACGAGATACCGTTTGAAAAAAACGCGCGCGCGCCGCTCCGACGCCGCGACATCACTTTCCGCCAGAGCACGGCGGCATCCAGAGACATCGCGCGCTTCGGCGATTCCTATTTCATCGCGACGGACGGCGGCCTCCTCGAACGCTCGACACTAGGGAAACTCCTGCGACACTACACCGTGCTCGACGGGTTGCCGGAGAGCGACCTGACGTGTCTCGCCGTCTTCAAATCTAAACTCTACATCGGCACGCGCACGAAGGGACTTGTCCGTTTCGATGGCGAAAATTTCGAGAGTTTTCGTTGGACGGATCGCGACGCGCAGGCGGTCACCGCGCTTCGCGAAGACGGCGCGCATCTCCTCGTCGGCACATTCAACGGCGGCCTCATCAGCTTCGACGGCGCGCGCTTCACGGAGTTGAAGGCCGGCGGCGCAGAGCGGCAACGCTTGCTGCAAATCACTTTCATTGAGCGCGAAGCGACGCGACTCTACGCCGGAACTTTCAACGACGGTTTGTGGATTGAAGAAGCCGGACGCTGGCGACATTTCACCTCCGCCGATGGGCTGGGGTCGAACCGCATCGTCGGTGTGACGGAGCGCGAAGGCGATCTCTTTGTCGCGTCCGACTTCGCGCTTGCCTTCGCGCCGGGTGACAGCAGCAGCCTGTTTGCCGAATCAACCGGAGCCGGACAAACAGTTTTTCAAACGCTGGCAACGTGGCCGACGCTCGCCAGCCTCGTGCGTCAGGGCGAAGAAGTGCTCGCCTGTCTTGATGATGGTGAGTTGCGCGCGCTCTCGCCCGCGACGACGCCGCGTGCCGGGTCAACGGCGCGTGCTTCGGATGTGAGTTGGGAGAAACCGCCTGACCTCAGTGAGTGTCGCCTGCGCGTCGTGGATGGAAATGTCTGGCTGCTCAGTAATCGCGGCGTCATGCGCGCGGTTAAGCGTGAAGGCGCGGAGTTAGCAATGGAGTCGCGCCAGCTTTCGTTGATGAGATTCGGAGAGACGGAACCGTCGCCGGAGCTATCGAGCAACGCAGTCTCCGCGCTCGCGCTCGACGCGGACGGCAAGCTATGGGCGGGCAGTTTTAGAAACGGCCTCGACATCTTCACGCCGGAAGGAAAGCGACATGCGCACGTTTCGACCGAAGCCGCACGCGAAATCAACGCGCTCGTGCCGGATGCAAAATCAAAAGCGATGCTCGTCGCCACGTCGGGAGGTTTGCTGCGCTTCGATTCAACTTTGCGCTCACAGAGGCTAACGACCGCCGACGGTTTGCTCAGTAACTCAATCACACACGCGGCCTTCGTGCGAACCTCTCTGGCGAATCCGAACGAGGGACACTCAAGGGCAGCCGCACGTCCAGAGACGCTGTATCTCGCCACAAGTCGCGGGCTTTCCGTCAGCGAGGGCGGACGCTGGCGCGGCCTGACGACCGTGCAGGGCTTGCCGGGCAACAGTATCTACGCCGTCCTGACTGGCGAGCAGTCCACATACGTCGGCACGCTCGGCGGATTGGCGCAAATCGAGTCGGGGCGCGTCGCGCGCGTCTTCAACGACACGAACTCCAACCTCACGCACAACTGGGTGACGGCCATCTGCCGCGCGGGTGAACGTCTCTTCATCGGCACTTACGGCGGCGGCGTCTTTGAGTTGATGCCGTCGGGCGAGTTGCGCGGCTTCACGCGCGAGACGGGCCGGCAGTTCGTTAATCCAAACGCGATGTGCTGGGACGGCGAGCGGCTGCTCGTCGGCACGCTCGATGGCGCGTGGACGCTCAATGTGCGCTCGCAAAAATGGACGCACTTGCAGGATGAGTTGCCGTCGTCCGTCGTTCTCAGCATCGCGTGCGACGAGCGGCAAACGTACTTTGGCACGACCGCTGGGCTGGCGCGCATCGAGCCGAGTTTCTGGAACGAGTCGCATGAGTAAAGAGGCCGGTGAGCAAATGACTCTTGAGAAAAATTGTCGGAGCAAGCGCAGAGGCCGCGTGAGATTAAAAGTCGCGCTCGCGGTGGCGACGACGTTGTGCCTGCTCGCGCTCTTCTATCCCGCGCAACGTGGCGCGGCGGAGTCGGGCGCGCTGATACCTTCGTCGCTCAAAGATAAGCCGGACGACTCTATCCTGTCTTTGCAGTTGATGAATGTGGACGTGCTCATTGATAACGGGCACGCGCGCGTCCGCGTGCTGCAAATTTTTGACAGCCACACGGCGCAGACGCTCGAAGGAAAATACCTCTTCGCGCTCTCGCCGCGTGCCTCCGTCTCGGACTTCGCCATCTGGGACGGCGACACGCGCATTCCCGGCGTGATGCTTGAGAAGCGACGCGCCGGTGCGCTCTACGCGGGCATCAAGCAGCAACAGGTTGACCCCGGACTGCTGCAACAGGATGACGAGCACGAAGGCGACTCCGCTTTTTCGGCGAAGGTGTTTCCCATTCCGCCCTTCGGCACGAAGCGCATCGAGTTGGAATACACCGAGATGCTTCCCGTCGAAAGTCTCACGTCGCATTTCAGCTTCCCGCTCAAGCCGTCGTTCGGCGACGCGCAGCGTGTCGCTGAGTTCAACCTCCATGTCCGCATCGTGAGCGACAATGCTTTGACCGCGCCGCACTTCAGCGCGCCTACTTACGCGCCGCGCACGATCAAATTTCTTCCCAATGAGTATGAGGGCGACTTTCACGCGCGCGACATCGAACTGAAAGACGATTTCGCTTTCGACTACAAACTGGACGTGCCGCAGAGCGCGCTGTCGTGGCTCACCTATCGCGCGCCCGAACAGATTTCCGCCTACGATTTGCGAGACCCCGCGCTTGCACGTCAAAACCCGGACGGATATTTCGAGGCGCTCGCCGTCTTCAACGAGCGCGCGGATGAAAACGGCGCGGGCGCGATGTCGCCGGACACAAACGCGCGCGCTCAAAATCTTCGAGACGGACGACAGCCGCGCAACGTCGTTTTGCTGCTTGATACGTCGCTTTCGATGCACGGCGAAAAACTTTCGCGCGCAGTTGAGGCGGTCGAATATTTTTTGCATGGCCTGTCCACGCGAGACACGTTCAATCTCATCCTCTTCAACGAAGACACGTCGCTTTTATCAGAGACGCCGCTGCCCGCGAGCGCGGAGAACGTCGAGCGCGCGTCGAATTTCATCAGAGGCTCGATGCTCGGCGGCGCGACCGACATCAAAGGCGCGCTCACCAAAGCGCGCGAGGCGTCGGAGAGTTTTCCCACCGGAGAGCGCAGCATCATCCTCATCTCCGACGCCAACCCGACGCTCGGCACGACGAGCATTAAGAACATCTTGCAAAGTTTTGAAGCGCGGAAAAATTCCGTTGACGCTTCGCCGCCCGCGCGCGTCTTCGCTTTTGCCATCGGCAGCGACGCCAACCAAACGCTGCTCAAACAACTCGCCGCCAAGACGCACGGCTATTTCGCGCAGGCGCGCGAGACCGAAGACATCTCGACGCTGCTCAAACTTTTTTTCGACAAGATAGGCACGCCCGCGATTGAAAATCTGAAATTTGATTCTTCGTCGCCGGAAAATCTTTATCAAATTTACGCCACGAGCGCGTACAGCTTCGACGGCTCAAGTTTCGCTTTCGTCGGACGCTATCGAAAACCTCAGCCCCAACTCAACGTCTCCATCAGCGGTCGCAACGGCGGGGACAATATCAATCTCACGCGCGCCGTGTCGCTGCCTGAACTCGACGACACGCACGAGCAACTGCCGCGTCTGTGGGCGCGCGCGCGCGTGGATGCGTTGCTCGACGAGATAAATCTGAATGGCGAGCGCGAAGATTTCATCGCGGAGATTATTCGTCTCTCGCAAAAGTACAAGTTCGTCACGCCCTATACGGCGTTTCTCGCCGCGCCGCGCGCACTGCTGCGCCCGCGCCTCATCCAACCGGGCGATCCCGTCATCCGCATCAAGACGGACGAGTCGGTCGCGGCGGTGTTCGCCGTGCTGCCGTTCGGCGAAACGCTGCCGCTCAGATTCCTGAGCGCGGAAAAAGTTTGGGAGGGAAGATTTTTGGCTCCCGCTTGGATGCCGGATGGAACTTATCGCTGTCGTCTGCTGTTGACGGACAGGCAGGGATACGGCTCGCAGGAAGAAAAAACTTTCGTCGTTGACAGCCACGCGCCGCGCCTGCAAGCGAGCGTGTCGTCGCAGACGGTGCGTGCCGGCGAAGAGTTGCGCGTCAAAGTTAGCGCGGACGGAGACACCGCGCGGCTCAACGCGAAAATGTACGGCGCGCAGACCGTGCCGCTTTTCTGGTCGGACAGAGAGAAAGCGAACACGGGCGTTCTGCGCGTTTCGCCAAATCTGGCGGCTGGCCGTTACGTGCTGACGATTTCAGCGGAAGACTTCGCGCACAATCAATCGAGCGTCGAGTTGGAGATTGAAGTGCTGGCGCGCAACTGACATGAGCTTCTCTTCGTCGTACATGAGCAACAGGAAGATAACAACCAGACGATTTCTCTTCGCGGCTTTCGTCATACTTGCATTGTTGACCGGCGGACTGTGCGCGCGCCGGGCCTTCGCTGTGGCTGAGGGCAGCGATGACGCCGCGCATCAAATGATGGGTGCAGCGCGTGCGAAAGATGAAGTCGAAACGCAAATCGAGTCCGCGCTCTACACGCGCGCGGAGTTCTTCGGCGCACGCGCGCTCGTGTCCTATCCGACGGCGGAGGCGCGCAACCGTCTCGCCGATGTCGCGCGCAAATATCCGCACGACGCGCGCGTGCATCTGCGTCTCGCGAAGTTGGATGAACAACTCGCGCAGTTTGAAGAGGCGGAGCGCGAGATGCGTAGCTACGTCGCGGACTCGCACGAGGAATTAACTTCTCTGGAAGAACTGGCGTCGTTCTTTCATAGGCGCGCGCGGTTTGAGGATGAAGCGGCGACGCTTGAGCGTGAATTGCAGAGCGCGCCCGTCGAGCGTCGCGCGGAAATTTTGCGTCAACTGTTCGAGACGGCGCGCGTGCATAAAATCGAGCGTTACTTGAGCGCGGAGTTTTACGGAAGCATCGTGGCGCAGAATGATTCCGTCTTCGCGGTCGTCTCCGATTACGTCGAGAAACTTGTCGAGGAAGAAGACTACGCCGGCGCGCTTAAGGCTGTGCGCGAGCTTCGTGGCAACTTCCCCGCACAGCGCATCTACTTTCTGCAACAGGAGACTTCCATCCTCGATGCGTCGGGCGACGAGCGCGCGGCGGAGAGCGTCTATCGCGCGGCCTTCGATCCGTTCTGGCCGGATGAGATGTCAGAGAGTTTTTATACTTACCTCAAAGACCACGACCGCTTTCGCGCTTATGGTCGTGAGTTGCAAAGCGCGTTCGCGCGAGACCCGACGAACTACGACGCGGCAGTCAGGCTCTTTCATTTTCGCACGCACGCTTACCAGGAAACCGCAGGCATTTTCGCGCGGCTGGAAAAAGCCCGTGCCGCGCGCGGCGTCAAGTGGACGCCGGACGAACTCGCCACCGTCGCGCGTCTCCTGATTCGCGACGGTGACGGCGACGGCGCGTCGCGTTTTCTCTACACGCTCTACGCGAATGGAAAGTTGGAGAAGCAAAGTCCGCTCCGCGCGCAGGTGCTCTATCAAATGTTCGAGTTGCTGACGGACGCCGCAGACAATCGTCTCTCACTGACGCGCGGTGACCTGAAGTTTTACGAAGACATCGCGGCCACAGACTCTCATCCCGGCATCATCGGCGGCGTGCTCTCGTTGATTCTGTCGGACACGAATCCGCGCGGCGAGTTGGAGAAAGAAGAGAGCGTCGCCGTCAAGTATTTCAATCGCGCGGCGGCCTATCGCATCTTCGACGCTTACCGGCGCGAGTATCCGACCTCGCCCGAACTGGCGCAGATGTATCTCGACATCGTGCGCCTCTACACCGCGACGAAAGAGCCGCAGGTCGCCGCCGATGCGCTCGCCGAATTCGAGCGTAGATACACGGACGCGCCGCAGTACCCGTCGGTCGCTTTGAAACTGGCAGATGCCTACGTCGCCGCCGGACAGCCCGAACGCGAGCGCGAAATTTATGCGCGCATCCTCGATTACTTCGGCAAACACCGTCAGCCCGGCACGCCGCTCATCCCCGCCGCGAAAGTTTCAAGCGACGCTGCAACAACAGACGACCGCGCAGAGATTGCCGCGCCCCTGCTTGAGCCGACCGATAGCCAGCCGTCGGTTGCGGAGTATCCGGCGAAGTCGAATCCCGGCGTGACGATCACAACGGATGAGGGAGAGACAAATTCTTACGATTACTCCGAACAATCCGTTTTCAGCGACCACCTGACAGCGCGTGGCAGCGAGCAAACGTCGCTCGCGTCCGTTGAAGAAAAGACGGAAGAGACGGTGACTTACGCGAGCGTCTTGTCGCGCTACGTCGCTTCGCTCGCCGAAGAGAAACGGACAGGCGACATCCTCGCGCTCTACGCGGGCGAGTTGAAAAAATATCCTGAAGAGCAGGCGCTTAACGAGCAGATGTTGCAGTGGCTCGGCCAGACGAACATGTTGGATGAGCAACTGCGCGTTTACAAAGAGACGCTCAAGCGTTTCCCCACGACGCTCTGGCAAGACCGTCTGGCGCGCTGGTTTTTGCGGCGCGACCGTAAGGACGAGTTTGAGACTTACTCGCGCGAGTTGCTGGAAAAGATGAGCGATGAAGAGGCGCGAGCGTATCTCGAAAAATTCATTGAGGCGGGCGCGAGCGGCAGCGCGAATAATTTTGACGCGCGTCTTTATCTCGGACTCTACACGCTCGCGCACGAACGCTTTCCGCACGATCTCAACTTCGTCGAAGGACTGCTCAAATATTACAGCGGCCACGCGCAATGGAATGACTGGCAGTCGCTCGTCGCCGAGTATTACTTTGTCTCGCCCGCGATTCGCGAACAATTTCTCGCGCACCTCGCCAGCCGCACAGAGTTGCGCGCCCGTTTCGATGATGCTCGCAGCAAGTGCAGCGTTGATGCGTCGCAGGTGAGCGAAAAGGGAAACGACATCGCAACTCTGCCCTACAAACTTTTTCGCGCGGACGCCGCCGCGTGGCTCTCGAATTACGAGGAAGCGATTGACGCCTATCGCGAGTTGAATCGCCTGTATCCGAACACGCCGGAATTTTCCGTGCGTCTCATCAGCTTCACGCGCTCGTTCGGCGAGCATAACCGTCAATTTCTCGAAGAAGCCGCGAGCGTCGGGCAAACGCTCGCCGACGCGCATCCATCGAACGCCGAATATCGCACGCGCGCCGGTGAAATATTCGCGGAACTCGGCGACTACACGCGCGCCGGCGGCGAGTGGGAACAACTCATCGAGCAGGGACGCGGCGAGCCGGAGAACTATCTCGACACGGCGACGCTCTACTGGGATTACTATCAATACGACCGCGCGCTCGCGACGATTAAGTCTCTGCGCGCAGGGATAAACGATCAGCGTCTCTACGCATTTCAAGCGGGCGCGATTGAAGAAGCGATGCACCACACGCCCGCCGCGCTCGCCGAATACGCGAAGGGGATTGACGAGGAGTCGTCCGAATACACGCGCGCGAAGAAACGCCTGCTCACGCTTTTCAAACACGCGGACGTGCCCGCACAGTTTCGCGTCGCGTTCGAGCGCGAGCGACGCGGGCGCGCGGATGATTCATCGCTCGTGTTCGGATACGGCGAGCTACTGAAAGATGCGGGGCAGTGGGACTCGGCGGCCACGCTGCTCAAGACGGAAGCGGCGCGTAGCGAGTCACAAACTTTTCTTCAACGCGCCCGCGGAATGTTTTCCGACAGAGAAGATCACGCAGGCGAACAACTCGCGCTGCGGCGTCTTGCGAGCGTGGCGAAATCTCAACGCTTGCGTATCTCTGACGCACTGCAACTGGCCGAAAGTTACGAACAAAACGGAGACCAACGCGCCGCCGCTTCAACGCTTGAAGAGTTGGTGCGGACGTACCCGTCGAACTACGGCGTCCTCAGCGAAGCGGCGGATTTTCACTGGCGCACGGGACGGCGGGAGAATGCTGTCAGCCTGCTCAGGCAAAGCGCGGCGCGCGCGAAGGGGAAATTTCATTACGTCTTCGCGCGCAAACTCGCGGCGCGTCTGGCGGACATGAATCGTCTCGCCGAAGCGGAGACTGTGCTGGCCTCTCTTCAACGCGAAGACGCGCTCGACCTTAACGTCTTTCACGAACTGGCGCGCATTTATCTCCGCACCGGCAACAGCGTCGCGCTCGCCGCCTCCTTCCGCGAAACGCTCAACGCGATGAAGTCGCAAGACATTGACATCAAAGAATTGCACGAGCAGGTCGCCGGGTTGCGTGATGAAATGATCGCGGCCTTCACGAGGTTAAAAGATTACAAGTCGGCCATCGAGCAGCACATCGAAATCATCAACCGCGACCCGCAGGACGAGGAAAAGCTGGACGCGGCCATCGCTTACGCCGCGCGCTACGGCGGTGCGGACGAACTCTTAAATTATTACTTACGCACCTCGCGGCAGGCGTACAAAAATTATCGCTGGAACGTCGTCCTCGCGCGCATCTACGAGGCGCGCGGCGATACGTCTGCGGCAGTCGAGAATTATCGCGCCGCCATCGGCAACCAGCCGGAGATGCTCGAACTCTACGACGGCCTCGCTGACGTTTATGCCCGCGCAAAAAATTATGACGCGGCGGCGGAGACGCTTGATAAAGCGTGCGAGCTATCGAACGACGATCTGACATACGTTAAGCGGCGCATCGAAATGTTGGAGAAGGCGGGGCGTCACGCAGAAGCCGACGCTGCGCGTCTCAAACTGCCCGCCGCCGCGCCGACGCCGACGCAGTCCGGCATCAAAGATCAATTCGCGGAAGCGGCGCGACTGCGCGGAGTGGAAAAAGAAAAAGCCGTCGCGGCTTATCGTCAAGCGTTCGATGCGCTCGCCGCCGCGCCGCTCAAAAACGATTTGCAGGCCGCGCAGATTACGGGCTACGTGCAGGCGGTGCGCCGCGCCGACGGCCTCGTCGAAGTGACGCGGCGGCTGTGGATGTTGCGCGCGAAACTTATGGACGAAGCGGAGCGCGAGGGTAGCGCGGACGCGGGGCACGCGCGCGCGTCTGTGCAGACGCTCGACGGTGCGTTGCCGGAAGCCGTCGGCGGCGTGGCGCGCGAAGTGGCGACGGGCGACGAGTTATCCGCACTCTACAATTTTCTCCAACGCAACATTGACGAGTCACTACAAGCGCGCGACGGGCACGCGACACTCGCGCTCTTGCAAAACGTTAGCCGTCGCGCGGGCTTCGATACGCTCGAAGAGAAAATCCTGCTCGCGCGCAAGGATGAATCTTTCGGCGTCGGCGTTGACAATGCGGCGGACTATCACGCGAGCCTCGAGAGCGCGCTCGATTATTACGTCGCGCGCGGGAATTTCCGACTCGCGCTCGAATTGCTGGATGCGGAAAAGTCGCGCGACCATGCGCGTGACAGTTTCGATTACGAGCGCCTGACGGCGGACTACGCGCAACTGTCCGGCGATAAAGCGCGCGAACTCGACGCGCTGCGGAATTATTATCGCCGGACGCGCGCCGACTCAGCCGCGAAGAATGATGAAATGGTGGCGCGCTATTTCGCCGCGCTTGAAGAGAAAGGCGCGGCGGGCAGAGACGAGCTACGTGCCTACGCGCTCGACGCGAACTCGCCGGCGCATCTGCAACTCATCAACTTTCTGCTGGCGCGCGGCGAGGGCGAATTGGCGCACGAGGCCATCAACGCGGGCGCGCAAGCGTCAGTCTGGAAATCCGCGCGCAATGCAGAAGTGAGTCTCGCGCTCGGTGAATTTGCACAGGCCAACGAAAATTATTTTCTCAACGCGCTGCGTTGGAAAACCGTCGGCGAACTCGTCGCACGTCCGACGGATGCGAGCAGGGAACTCGCCGGTGACGATTGGTTTCAGTTGAGCGCGACTTACGGGCGTTGGCTCTACAAATCGAGCGCGCCGGAGTCGCATGATAAAAGTCGCGAGTTGCTTCCGGCGTTGATTGAGAACAGCCCGCACGATGCCGCAGAGCAGTTGAAGTTGGGGCAATGGTATCTCTCGCAGGAAGACGCGAGGGCAGCGTTCATTCATCTACAACTTGCATCCGAAGCGCAGCCTGATGACGCGCAGACGCTGGCGAGTGTCGGTGCGGCCAGCTTCATACTCGGCGACAAACGGCGCGCGGACGAATCGTGGGCGCGCATAATATCCAGCGAGACTGTGTCAGACGAGGCGTTCATGCTTTATCTGGAGACGCTGCGACATCACGGCCTGCCGGCGCGTGCGCGGGAAAAACTCACGCCACTGCTCGTCAAACGTTTGCAGGAGATGAGCGACGACGATTATCCGTCGAGCAATGACGAGGGGAAAAAGGAATCTCTCCGCAAACTAATCCGCGCCGTCGCTGCAACGTTCGCGAAAGAAGCGACGAAGGAGACGAAAGAAGTTTCGACGATGGAGAGTCCGGGCGAGCCTGCGACGCATAAATCCGAACCGGGCGAGAGCGCATCGGACGAAAGCGCATCGGATGCAAGCGCGAAGGCGAGCTACTTCGTGAAACTTTGCGAGGCCGTCCCGGAGCGCGCGTTGTTGCCGGAGACGCTCGTCAACGAGAATTTAATAGCAAGGGCGAGTCGCGGAAAGTTTTATCAGTTGCTCATCGAGCGTAGCGGCAAGATGTCGGATTCGGAGCGCGACTATGATTACGTCTCTGTGCTGGATCGAGTGTGGGACGCGGGCGCAGCGGAAGAAGTTTACGATCACGAAAACAACTTCAAAGTTTCCGAGCCGGACGGCGCGCGGGTTGAGTGGCAGCAAAAGTATCTCGCGTACCTGCTCGAAGAGCATCACGACGTTGATGCGAGACGGCTCGTCTCCGAGATTGAAAGCGAACTCAGTCGTCGCTACGCGCGCCCGTCGTGGCTGCGTCTGGCGGGTCTGCAATTGGACGTGCGCGCAGGCCGCATCGAGCAGGCGGTCGAGGGTCTCAAGCATTTGGTTGGCGTCACGGCGGGAGAAAATGTCAGCGTCGTCGCGCCGCCGGATGTCACACGTTTGAACGAAGCGGCGGCGATGCTCAGAGGGGAAAAGCGCGTTGCGGAAGCGGACTCGCTGCTCGAAGAGGCGGAGGCGCGCACGCTCGCGCTCGGAAAGTTTGAAGGCAGCTTGTTCGCGGAATTGTCGTCGCGCGCTTTTAAGAAAGGTGACGCGGCGTTCGGTCTCGAAGTTTTGCGCGCGATGGTGAAACTCGCGCGCAGTGAGACGGCTCCGGCGGCTGAAGCGGAAGTGGCGGAGTGGCCGCTCGTGAAGGCTCATGCGGTCACGGACGCGAAGGTTGAAGCTCCACAGGTGGAGAACAATCTGAACGAAAGCGAAGCGTTGCGGCTCGCGGCGGAGACGGCGGCAAGCTCCGGCCAGTTCGATGCGACGATTGAGTTTCGACGACAGTTGCTCGTCGCTGCGCCGGATGAGGTGGCGAATCGAATCGAGTTGGCGCGCGTGCTTGACATCAACAACCAGATTGATGAGGCCGTCGCGCAACTCGCGTCAATCATCGGTGACAGGGATGCGACGCGCGGCGCGCGGTGGCAGGCGGTGTGGGTCGCGCCGGAAATAATCGGCGAGCGGAGAGAGTTGTGGAGTTCGCTCGCGGAGGGCGTGCGCGCGGCGAACGGCGCGGACGTGGAAATGTTGACAGCCACGGACGCGCTCGCGCTCGTCGCATCAGGACGCAATAGAGAGGCGTTGAAGTTAGCCGATGAAGCGAAAGCCTCTGACCCGAATCCGTATCTCAAACTGTTCTGCGCGCTGCTGCACAAAAAGAGTGAGACGGAAACGGATGCGCGCGACCGTTTGATCGAAGCGCGGGGCGGAGACCTCGACAGTCAAGCCGCCGCCGCTTTCGGCTTCAACGAAGACGCGCCGCTGCGTCAACTCGTCTGCCTTTCAATCTCTCTCGGACAACCGCGCGCCGCATTGAAATTTGCCGGCGACGATGCGGAGTTGCAGCCTTTGAAAGACGATGTGAAAGAGACTGTCGAAGATGCGGACGACTCAAACGAAGGCGAGCAGGAAGCGGGAGCCTTGCCGGCTTCCGGGAAGTATCAAACGCTCGGAGCGCGAGCAGAAATGCGGCGCGCACAAACGCGAGTGGAGTTGTTGGGATTGCTCTCCGTCGCGGCGGAGGGGACGGGCGACATGAGGCGCGCGCTTGGATTCGCGCGCGCCAGACTCGCGCTGACGGTCGCAGGAGCGGCGGGGCGTGCGGAGGCTGTCGCGCGCGTCTCGCATCTACGTGAACTGCAACGTGAGAAGTCGAAGAGCGGAACGCCGCGTCTGACAATTGACGGGCAATTGGTGGCGCGCAAGTGAAAGGAAAATTTATGTGGCTCAAGCGTTCGAGAATGATTTCGTTGATAGTGTGTTTCATCATCGGCCTGCTCTCTTTTTTCTTGTTCACAATGTTGATGTCGCGCCTGCTGTTGAAGAAGACGCCGGGTCGCGTGTTGATTGAGACGCGGCGGAAGAGCGACGCGGCGTGCGCGGGAAATTTCAGCAGCCCCGATGAAATTCTGTCGGCGTTGCAGAGCGCGGACGTGGACGTGAGGCGCGAGATGCACCGGCGTCTGTTTCTTCAGCCGGGCATCACGACGAGCTTTTACGATTACGAGCGCGACTGGAATTATCCCGCGCGCGCGGAGCACGGCAAGATTCGTTATCCGAATCTCGACGACACGCCGGAGCCGGAAGCGTTAATCACGTTCGTGCGTTATGAGAGTCCCGTCGCGCTCGTCTTGAAACGCGGCGCGTGCGGTTGGCAGGCGGTCGCGGCTCTGAGCGCGTGGCTGCGCTATGAAGATTATCCTTATGACGACTGGCTGGAGTTAGTCGAAACGGTAAAGCCGGATCAGCAGCAATTGTTGATTCGCGACAGCGACGGCGATGCGACGCGCTACGTGCGAAAGGCGCGGCTGTTGAAATTGATGAACAATTCGCTTGAGGAAGTCGCGCGTTACGATGAAGAGACGATCACGCCGCTGGAAAATTACAAGGGCGCGGATTGGGAGAGCGTGAAAAAACGTGAGATGAGACGCGCCGAATTTGCGCCGGCAAACGGGGATGCGCCCGCGCGTCTGACGCTGCGAGTCGCTACGGAAGCGTTGAAGTATTCCGGCGTCGCGCCGTCTCAAACATTCTGGCGCGAGACGGATGGCGCATGGCACACGGCGCGCGAGCACTGGCGAATGAGGAAGAGCTTGTCCGTCGGGCGTGCGCCCGCAAGCGAAACGGAAACATTCGTCTGGGACGAGGGCAAGCAGAGGTTCATTCCGGCAGAGCAATCGCGTTGAGTTTTATGCGCGTGCGGCGATGAAGTTGGATGTGCGAAGACGAGCGGTTGAAGAAGGTGAGTGACGAAAAAGGCGTGTGATATGTTCTCGCTGAGAGGCTCTGGAAAAATCGTGTGGGCGCAAAGCAAAGGGCGACGCTTGATCTTGTGCGTGCTCGTCGTGCTGATGGCCTGCGCCGCGTTGTTCGTCTATGCAAAGACCGCCAGACGCGCGCGCGGCGCGTTCGGGCTGGCCGAAGACATGCCGCGCGGCGCGCTCGTGTACGCGCAGTTCGCAGACCTGCCTGCGCTCGTCGAACGATGGGAGCATTCCACGCTCAAGGCGCAATACTTGGAAAGCGCGAATTTCAAAAGTTTCAAAGAGCGTCATCTCGCGCTCAAACTCGTCGAGCGTTGGGGCGAGTTTAACGATGCGCTCGGCTTTACGCTCGACGCCACAACCATCGCGGGCGCGACGGACAAGCGCGCAGGCCTCGCCATCTACGACATCGGTCGTCTCGATCTCGTCTTCATCGCGCCGCTCGATGAAAGACGGGCGGCGGTCACGCAGTTTGTTCAAAACAGAGATGCGTTTGAAGAGACTGAATTGCCGGACGGCAACGTCTATTACAGCCGCGAGGTGGAGGCCGACCGGGGCAGGCAGAAACAGAAACTCGTCTTCGCAACGGCGCGCGGTCGTTTCGTGCTGGCGACGAGCGTCGAGCTTTTGCTGCGCGCGCTGGCGAACATCACGGGGAAGTCCGCGAAGGATCATTTGTCGGACGACGCTTCTTTCCGTGAACTGTGCAAGGGAATGGAGCCGCACGCGATGACGGTCTGGGTGGATCAGTCGAAGCTCAACGACGATTATTATTTCAAGCATTACTGGGCGATGGGGAACGTGGCGGATTTGAAAACTTTGCGCGCCGGAATCTTTGATTTCGAGTTGCGCGAAGAGAAGTGGATCGAGCGGCGCGAATTTCTGACGACGGGCGGGGCGGCGACAAGCGCGCGCCGTACAATATCAACGCGCGATGCGGAGCGTATCTCAAGCTTGATTCCCGCAGACATTCCTTTCAGCCGCCTGCGCGCGCTTGATGACGACGGCGCGCAGGGAAGTGCGACGCTCGCGCGCGACACGTTGCTGGATCGTCTCGCGACTGAACAAAGAGGCGAGGCGAAGAATTGGAGTTGGCAGTCTTACGACGAGGCGGATTTTCGCACGGGCAGCGATCAATGGTGGGGCGAGTCGCGCTATTCGACGCTCGACGACGATTACGAAAAGTCTGTGGACGACGCGAGAGATGCGGGGCTTGAAGATAAAGACGACGCCGAAAACGCCCTGCGTGCGGAGACGGGACAGCAGGCGTTGGATGATTTGCGTGAAGTCTTGCAACCCGCCGCGCCTTTCGCGGGTGCGACGGCGGAGAGTCCGCAGACGACGGACGGGCCGCTGTTCGTAGAGTTCCGGCGCGCACTCGTGTTGTCGCTCGCGCGTCCCGCGTCGCTCGACGAGCGCGCGTTAGAGAATGCGCTGGCGAGAGTCGTGGAAAGTCGTCTGATGCTGGCCGGCTCGCGCGCGAATCTGGTCTGGACGAATCACGAAACGAACGGGCGACAGTGGCACAAACTGGAACTGCCGATGCTTGGCTGGGGAGTATGTTACGCTCGCAGAGACGCGGAACTGGTCTTGGCGAACAGCGAAAACCTGCTCGCGGAAATGCTCGCGACAAGTGTTGAAGAAGCGCGGAGCGAAGCTATCAAGCGCAACGCCGACGCCAACGTCGAAAGTGAGGCCAACGACAAAAAGGAGCATGAACCGTTTGAAGAATTGACGCTCATCCGTTTCGCCGGGCGTCGTCAGGCTTTCGATAACGTCTTGAAGAAGTTGGACGGCGCGCGCGTCAATAATTATTTGCGCGAGCGCGGAGGTGACGAACAGAGCGATGTGGACGCAGCCTCGCAAGCGTTCTTCACGGGCAATATCGGAAGCCTGCTCGACGTGGCCGCGTCTGTGCGGCAAGTGACGTTGAAGCGTAGCGCACGTGATCATCATTTGCGAGAGGAAGTTGAGATTAGTCTGAACCCAACGCACGCCGCGCCGCCGACGCCGTAGCGTGCGGCTGAACAGGCGAGAGAGGTGCGAAAGAACTTGGACGCGCAGGATGGAATGAGTGAAGTGTCGGAGGCGTGTGCTCCGCTGGTGCTCGGCATAGACGTCGGCACGTCGAGCGTGCGCGCCGCTTTGTTTGATGGACGTGGGAGGGAAGTGGCTGGCACGCAGGCGCGTGTCGCGCACAGCTTTTGCACCACGATTGATGGCGGTGCGGAGGACGACGCGGAACAACTCTGCGCGCAGGTCGAAGCGGTCATTGATGAAGCTTTAAGGCGCGCAGGTTCAAGACACATTGATGCCGTCGCGGTCGCGTGTTTCTGGCACAGTCTCGTGGGCGTGGATGAAGCGGGTCACGCGCTGACGCCGATTTACGGTTGGGCTGACACGCGCGCGGCGGAAGAGTCCAAAGTGTTGCGGCGACGCTTCGACGAGCAAGAGACGCACGCGCGCACGGGTTGCCGCTTTCATCCCGGCTACTGGCCGGCCAAACTGCTCTGGCTTCGCAGGCACGCGCCGGATGCGTGCCGCGCCGTCACGCGCTGGGTCTCGGCGGGCGAGTTCATCAACCGGCGTCTCTCCGGCGAATGGATAGCGAGCGTCTCGATGGCGTCGGGCACTGGTCTGCTGAATCAGAAGCTCTGCGAGTGGGACGAGATGTTGCTCGACGGCCTCGAACTCGACCGCGAGCAACTGCCGCTGCTCGCCGCGACGGGATGGACGGGTGCGCTCGTCGAAGCTTACGCGCAACGCTGGCCGCAACTGCGCGGGGCGCGTCTGTTCCCGGTCATCGGTGACGGCGCGGCCAACAACATCGGCGCGAATTGCGTCGGGCGCGAGACGCTGGCGTTGATGGTCGGCACGTCGGGCGCGATGCGCGTGATGTGGGAAGGCTCGCCGCCGGATGAATTGCCGCCCGCGCTCTGGTGCTATCGCGCGGACAGACGCCGCGTGCTCGTCGGCGGCGCGCTCTCGGACGGCGGCGGGTTGCACGAGTGGATGACCGGCGCGCTCGCGCTCGGCATCGAAGCGAAAGAGCTTGAAACGCAGTTAGCCGCGATGGAGCCGGACGCGCACAAATTAACGATGCTCCCTTTCTGGTTCGGCGAGCGCAGCACAGGCTGGTCGGTGGATGCGCGCGGCGCAATTCTCGGTCTGACGGCGCACACGCGGCCAGTGGAAATTCTGCGCGCCTCTCTGGAAGCGGTCGCCTATCGCTTCGCGCTGATCGCAGATGCGCTCGAAACATTCGCGCCGGGCGCGGAGGTGCGTGCGTCCGGCGGCGCGCTGGCGGCCTCGCCTACATGGACGCAAATCATCGCCGATGCGCTCAACCGTCCCGTCAAATTCTCCGACACGCGCGAGGCTTCGAGTCGCGGCGCGGTCTTGCTGGCGTTGGAAACTCTGGGCGTGCTCACGAACCTCTCAAGCACGATTGAACGAGACAGTGTCAAAACGTTCATGCCTGATTCCACACGCCACGCGCGCTACCGCGCCGCATTGGACAGGCAGCAAGCGGCGTATCACAAAATTATCAGCCATCAAAAATGAGAAAGCCCGCCCGCGCGGACTTTCTCATAACACGTCGAACGATATAGAAATCCAACGACGGCGTTTAGACGCAGAGCGTGCTGGACTGCGTGAAGCTCGCTTTGCCGGTCGCGATTGACAGCACATCGTCTTTCCATACTCATCAAGGTTTCCTTGAGACAGTGTCGCTCCAAACTGAGATGATCGCGACGGCCTCTAACGTTCCCGTATTTTGAAGCTTCAGTGTCCATGTTCCGCCGGTCACGCTCCGGTCAACGAAGATCGTGCGGAAAAAGGCTCGCGCGGCGAGCGTATCCGCCGGATTCTTGCCGCGTACTTCCCCTCGATCATCGGTCAGAATCGCCGAGACTTTCGCGTCGGCCATAAACGTCAGACCGAAATTCGCGCTCGACGTGACTGGAATCTCAAGCTCGACGGTTTGCTTCGGCGCGAGTGTCAGTTCTTTAGCGAACGCCGGGCGTGAATTGTCTTCGAGTCCGGCAGCCGCGCTGTTTGTCAGTGCGCTGTCAGAAACGTCGAGGCTATACGAATCGTCAAGCCGATAGGATGCGTTGTTAAACATCGGAGCGAGAGAATTGTTCGTCTCCCGTTTGCTCCGATCCGAATACTGCGAAAGTTCCGGCTGCTCGGGATTGTGATTGCCCTTCGGGCCGATTGCCAGATGCGGCTTGACGAAGCTCGAAAAGTCTTCCGTGCCTGTCAAATCCGTGTGGACATTTTTCGACAGAGCATGGTCTTTAATCTTCCAGAGCGCCGACTCGACGGGGACGACGCCGTCGTTCCATGTCACGTTCTTACAGATCACCGGCAGGGGATTGCCAGCCAACGCCGAGAACTTCACGCCCTTGCGATTGACGTTGACCTTGTTGAACTCGGCGACGACCGAAGGCTGTAACTGCCGCAGGGCTTCGACGTGCTTGCCCAACACTTCAAACGTCGTATTCATCACATCGGCGCACGGGCTGCCCATGTTCGGCGTGCCGAGCATGACAAGATGGGCGATCTGCGGTCGGCCATCAGGCGTAGGCGGCATGAAGTTATGTATGTAATGACGCGCGATCAGCCCACCCATCGAGTGCGCCACGACATCTACATGCCATGCGTTGCGATCTTCCTGCGCGTACTTGATGTACTTGCCGACCTGCTGCGAGTTTTCAAAGATGCTGTTGGTCAGGCCGGTCGAAAGAAATTCTCCGCCCGTGTTCATCACACCCTTCTCAGGTTTCTCGCCGACCGGGAACGCCTTCCAATCGTAGCTGTGCGAGGTCGTCAAAATATTCTGCCAGACCTCCCACGCCTTCCAGTTGCTCCAGAGGCCGTGAACCAGCACGAGCGGTTTGGGCGCAACTTTCAGATTCTTCGTCAACTCGTCGGTCTTCTTCCCGTTCTCTTCAAGCTCGGCCTTGATGCGTTGCACAAGGCGCGGCCTGCCGTCGTCGTACCAGGCGTAGCCGGACGAGTCCCAAACCATCTCCACCTCGCGCTCTTCGCCCGGCTCCAGCCGGACGGAGACGACACTATCTTCGAGCGGCGCGTCGGGCTTCGCTCCATCCCACTTATCGCCTTTGTACGTCTCTTCAAATTTCACGTCGGCGTATTTCGTCTCGCCCGAAGCGTTCAAGACGCTGGCCTTGATCTTGACCATGTTGCCGTCAACGGTTCCGGTCTGCTCGACGATCTCCTGCCAGTCGTCAAAGCGAGGGTATTTCGGGTGCTCGAATTTCAAGTCGAGCAGGCGCAGCGGCGCGCCGCATTTTTGCAAATTCCAACTCAGCGTCTCGGTGACATTTTGCCATGTCGTCGAATAGCTTCCGCTCAAACGATTCGGGTCGTCAGGGTTAATGCGATGTGTGCCGTCGGTCGTGAGAGAGTTTCCATCAATGCTCGTTTGCGTCGGCGGCAGGCTCAGATTCTTTCCTTCTTTCGGCGTGCATTGGCCGCTGAAAGTCGAAGTTTGCGAGCCGGTCGTTTGTCCGTGTATTTGTGGAACTCCGACGCTGACCGCATAAGTTCCGTCTGCGTTGACGCCGACATTAACGCTCGCTTCCACCCCGCTCGCCGCGCCGCGCGTTTCGGTCTTCGAGGTGGATGTGCCGGACATTTCGCGCCACGTTTTCCCTCTATCACAAGAATTTTTCTCTTTGCCAATGACTGTTTCGTTCGAGGTGAGCGAATGATTGATGCTGGCTTTGCCGGTGCTCGAACCGTTACGTTCCGGGCTTTCGATGACGGCGACGGTGGCTTTGTAGTTGTAATTCATCTGAAAGTCGGTCGTGTCCTCGCCTCTCTCTGACACTCTCGGCACGGTCTTATGGCTCGAAGCGCTTTGCGTGCGCGTGTACGTCATCACGCCCGTCCACGCGCTCGAACACGCCTGAGCTTTCTGTTTCGACTGGCTGGTGGCGACGGCAGTTGTCTGTGCGCCCGGCCTTGTCGCCGCGCGCCTCGTTTGTGCCTCGACGTTCAGAGCTTGAGAGACGATGCCGATAATAAGTATGAGACAAGAAAATTGTCTGAGCTTAGTCTGTATGATCGCGCGCACATTCATCATTCACAACACCTTGACGGACAAATTCAGCCGCAACTACGGCTCAACGTGTAACGCGCAAAACTCAATTGCTTCGGATCAATAAAATTTCCCGCGCGTGAACCGGCTCGTAATCTATGCGCGGCTGATCCTTTTCTATCCTCTCTTGCGCGTTAGTGTGTTGAGAGCCGTTGAGGCTTGGAAGAGTGGGTGATAAGGCACGCGCTCAACTGAAAACATTTTGGAGCTATCGGAGAGAAGAAAGATGTTAACCATGAAAAGACTGATGCGAGTTAGCCGTTTCGCGCTGTTAGTGTTTTGCGTCGCGGGAACGTCAGCGGTTGCGCGCGCCGATGTGAAGTTCAAGTCGCGCCAGACGACGCAGGGACAGACATACGAGAACGCGACGTACATCAAAGGCAAGCGCCAGCGCAGCGAGCAGATGGGCGGGCAGATGATCACCATCCAGCAGTGCGACCTGCGACGTGACCTCCAACTCATGCCGCAGGCGAAGGTCTATACCGTCACGCCTTACACGGATGCCAGCAACGCCAACATCCCGGCGGGCGACGTGCGGCAAACGGGCGGCACGACGAAGGGCGGCTTGGTAACTTCGACCGTCACGTCGAAAGACACGGGCGAGCGCAGACAGATGTTCGGCTACACCGCGCGCCACATCATCACCACGATTGTGACGGAGTCGTCGCCGGACTCTTGCACGCCGATGAACAGCAAGATGGAGACCGACGGCTGGTACATAGACGCCGCTTTCCAACTCGACTGCGAGCGCGAGCGAGACTATTCCTCGTACAGGCCGCAGCAGAAGTCCGGCTGCCAGGACAGGTATCAGTTGAAGCAGATCGGATCGGCGAAAAAAGGCTATGCTCTGTGGGAGAAGATGACGATGTTCGGCGAGGACGGCAAGGAGAGTTTCTCGATGATTAACGAAGTCGTCGAACTCTCGCAGGCCACGCTTGATGCCGCGCTCTTCGATGCCCCCGCCGACTACCGCGAAGTTAAAGACTTCTCCGGCGCAGCGATGATGGCGAGCAGCAGCGGCGCGGAGAATTTCGGTCAGTCCGGCAATGCGCCGGCCTCTTCGCTTGAAACAAGCTCTGGTATGAGCGCAAGCGTCAAAAGCATGGCGGACGCCGGAGGAGCGCGCAACACGAGTGAGGTTGGCGCGAAGAAGCCTGGCGTAGTTCGCTTGGGTCTGGCTGCCGTCAAGGTCGGGAGCGTCGGCGAAGGCTTGAGCGCGACAGACCTCGCCGCCGCCGTCGGCAACACGCTGGCGGAGTATCTGAAGAGTCCGAACGTGGAACTGATTCAACTTGAGTCAAAGCTGCCTTCGCAAGTAGAAATCGAGGCCAGACAGAAAGAGTGTGACTTCGTCATCTACGCCAACGTCTCGCACAAGAAGGGCGGTGGCGGTGGCGGCTTCGGCGGTATGTTCGGCAAAGTGATGGCTCCGGCAGTCGGGCAGGTTGGCATCGGCCACACGGGCAGCGCCGCTGGCAACGTCGCCGGGGCGGTCGCGACCAACGCCATCGTCAACGCCGGCACGATGTCCGCCAACGTCAAGTCGAAGGACGAACTGACTCTCGACATTCGCGTGCAAACGCCCGGCGGTGCGACGGCAGCAGCGGCGCGGCAGTTCAAGTCAAAGGCCAAAGCGGCTGGCGAAGACATCATCACACCGCTCATCGAGCAGGCGGCGCAGATGATCCTCGACGCCGCGGCAAAATCATGAGCGACGAGAGTGGCGAGCGGCTCCAACCGACAATGAAAAAATATGGTCATAGCTAAACAAAACAGACTAGAGCGGATTTCGTTTCAATGTACGGTAGGCTGTCAGCCTGCCGTACATTGATTTGCAAACCGTTCTAAGTTATGAGCAACTCATGTTACGCAAAGCCGAAGCTGTTAGCAGCCCGACCGTCAGGGAGGACGTGACTACTATGCTTGGAGACGAGCTATCTGGCGGGCGAGCTACTGGCGCGGCTATCTGCGTGATGTCTTGGAGCGGCGGCAAAGACAGCGCGCTGGCGCTGCGTGAAGTGCTGCGCGGCGGCGAGTTCAAAGTGGCTGCGCTCGTGACAACGTTGATGCGCGGCCACGAGCGCGTGCAGATACAGAACATCCGGCGCGAACTAATCGAGCGGCAGGCGGCGTCACTTGGCTTGCCTCTGCATTGCATCTACATCGAGAAGGGCGCGTCGAATGTTGAGTACGAGGCTGCGCTGGCGGAAGCGTTCGCCCCGTATCGTGACGCGGGAGTTGAGACGGTGGCCTTCGGCGACCTGTTCCTCGAAGACCTGCGCGCTTATCGCGAAGAGTTTTTGGCGCGTTGCGGGATGCGTGGATTATTTCCTCTGTGGCGGCGCGACACGGGTGAGTTGATGGACGACTTTGTCGCCGCCAATTTCAAGGCAGTCGTCACTTCAGTTAATGCAAGCGCGCTCGACCGATCTTTCGCGGGCAGACTGATTGACCATGACTTTGTAACGCGGCTTCCGGCGGGCGTTGATCCATGCGGAGAGAACGGAGAGTTTCACACCTTCGTCTTCGACGCACCGGCTTTCTCACATCCCATAACTTTTATCAAAGGCCAAGTGACGACAGAGGACGGCTTTCATTTCTGCGACCTGCTGCCCGATTGAGGAGAATGAAGCCGTCGCACTTTCATTCAATGGGATGGGATGCTTCAGTCGCGATGCTCCACTTCATCATCGAGCAGTCTCGTCGTCCCGTCGGTCACGCTCGGCGGCTGTGATAACACCATTTCCGCCGTCTGCGACGCACGTGGCGTGGCGGTGAAGCCCATCACGGAGATGCTCTGCGAAACTGGCAACGCGCCGGCTCTGGCGTTGACGCCTTCCAATTGCGTCACGCCTCGCCCGCTCAGAGACGACGAACTTTTAACGCCCGCGCTGCGATGCCCGTTGTCTTCCAGCCAGAGTGCGTAGAGCGTCCGCAGCAAGCCCCCAACAAAGAACAGCGCGACGACAGGCATCAACATCAAAAAGTCGTCCTTGACGAGCGTGAGCATGACGACGAGCAGCATCAGCGCGAACGCGCCGATCATCACGATGCCGCCTTTGCGCGTGCCTCTCTGCCTCGGCGTCAGGTCGCGGCGGGCTTTCGTCTCGCCCTGCACATCGGTCAGCGCGCCGCCGCTTTCGAGCAAAGTGGAGACGACTCCGAGCGGGAAACCGCAGCGCGAGCAAAAGCGCACGTCCGCAGAAACCTGTTGCTGGCTGCATTGCGGGCAGAACATAAAAACCACCTCATCTCTCTGTGATTGAAGAAGCGCGCGCAATTCAAGCCGCGCGTGCATAACGGTAATGCTTCGTGTACGTGTGGCGGAGTCGTGAAGTTCACACGCACTCGCTCGCGGTCGAGTTGCTGTCGGGCATGAGTTGTCACGGCGTCGCTTCCGTGATGATTACGAGAACGATGACAGCGACGGGTATAATGATTACCGGCACAGCCTGAAACTTGAGGACATGGCGCGCATCAGGCGTTTGTCTTTCAAGATTGCAGTCGCACACGTATTATTTGTACAGTGCGATGAGCAAGGCCACATTTCAGATTCTTACAACGGGAGAAAAAAGTATGCATTCGCTGAAGAAGTTCAGATTCGTCTCAATGATTCTGGTTCTCTGCCTGCTCGTCGCGACGATGGCGGAAACCGGCATGGCGCAGAGGCGACGCCATCACTACTATCGCAATCCGCAGGCGGGCAAAGCCAAAGCCGCTAAACGTATCGGCATCGGCACTGCCATCGGCGCGGGCGCGGGCGCGCTCATCAACGGCAAGTCCGGCGCGCTCATCGGGGCAGGCGCAGGCGCAGCCGGTGGCACCGCTTATCACTATCACAAGAAGCGTCAGGCAAGGCGTCGAAGGTACTAGACAAGACAGAGTCGAACAATCAAAAAGGAATCGCCGGCAGCATCATCAGGCTGCCGGCGATTCCTTTTTTTAGAGTGAAGACAAAGCCTTCTTCAGATAGCTGCTCGCGCTCCCATCTTCATCGTCAGCCAAGCACGCCGCGAAACTTTGACGCGCTCGACTCGTAGCCGGGAAAAACTTTCTGCAAGTCAACTGTGCCGAGATGCCTCGACGCCACTTCGCCGAACACGTCTCGAAAGTCGGTCGTCAGCGCGAGGTCGCGACCCTCAAACAGTTGCTCGTTCTTGAGTCCCGGCCACTGGCCGTAAACCTTGCCGCCGCGCACCCCGCCGCCGATGATGAACATGTTGTTGGCGTGGCCGTGATCCGTCCCGCCCGTGCCGTTTTGTTGCACGGTGCGCCCGAACTCCGACATCGTGAGAATCACGACATCATTCATCCGCTGCGGCCCCAAGTCTGTGACAAGCGCGCTGATACCTGCCGCGAACTGCTGCAACAGATTCGCGAGTTGGCCGCGAGAGTTGCCTTCCGCGCGGTGCGTGTCCCAGCCGCCGACCTCCGTAAAGGCGACTTCGAGTCCGACGCCCGCCTTGACCAACTGCGCGATTTGCAACAGCGCATTCCCATAAGGGCCACGCGGATACTGCGCGCCGTTCTCCGGCTTGTACTGCGACGGATTAACCTTCTTGAGAAAGTTGATCGCCTCGAAAGTCTCTTTGCCCGTGCCGCGCAACACGTCGCTGACGCCCTGCTCGTAGATGTCCTCAAAGCCGCCCTGCACGTTCGCCGTGCTCGCTGCGCCGCCGCCGGAGCGAATCGTGAAGTCGCTGAGGTTCGCGATGGCGAGCGCGGGCGCGCGTCCCTGCAAAGTGCGCGGCAGATTCTGCGTCATCGCGACGGCGCGAAATGGCGACGCCTTCGGGTCTGTCTGCGCTTGCAGGAAACGATTGAGCCAGCCGTCTTCCGTCGCTTTACGTCCGGGCGTGCCGGACTCCATGTAGTCCTGCGCGTCGAAGTGCGAGCGCGTGTTCTCGGGCGAGCCGACGGCGTTGACGATGGCGAGTCGCTTCTGATCCCACAGAGGCTTGAACGGCGCGAGCGAAGGATGCAGCCCGAAAAAGCCGTCGAGGTCTATCGCCGCATCGCCCGCCGCGGCCTTGCCGGGTTGTGCAACTGAGATGGTCGGGCGCAAGTCGTAATAGTTGCGCTCGCCGTGTGGCACGACGACGTTCAAGCCATCCACCGCGCCGCGCTGGAAAATCGTAATCAGAGTTTTACGAGTTCCATTCGGCGCAACATTCAATCCTTCGGCGAGCGCCGTGCGTTGCAAAAATGACGGCGCGGCTCCGACCAGCCCGACGCTCGCCAGCGCGACTCCGCTTTGCTTGAGAAAAAATCTGCGACTGTTATTCATGTTCGTGTACCTGGATAAAACGGTGATAAGTGATGAGTAATAAGTGATGAGAAAGAGATTGACTCTTATCACTCATCACTTATTACTCATCACCAGCTTTTCACTGCCGTTGAAATTCCGGCGAGCCGAGGACGAGCGCAGCGATGCGCGTCACCTCCGGGTTGCCGACGGTTGCGCCATCGTCGCGTTTTTCGCGTTGCGCGGCGCGGACGTTACGCACGTTTACCGTCTCGTCCGCAGGCGTCGCGGTGATCGGCGCGCTCGCCTGATCGCTCAGTTGTTTCAAGAGCACGGCCTTGCTCTTCGGCGAGATGTCGCCCTGCAAAACGAGGCCGAGAAATTGATCCACGATGCGCTCTTGATTGACGGCGCGGCTCGATGTCGCCTCTTCGCCGACGAAACGCGAGAGATCAACGCGCGTGCCCGGAATGCGATTGCTTGAGAGGGCGAGCGCGAAGTTCAGACGCTCAAGCAGCGCGCCCGTGCTGACCCAGTATTCGGCCTTGTCAGGGTAGCCGGTCGGGGCTTGATAGCCGTAGAGCGGCTCGCCCATGCGCCCGATCCATTGATTGATGCCGGGGCCGCCGTTCGTCTCCGCGCCGAGTATGCGGACGGCGCTGATGGCGACCTCGAACGGAGTCTTGATTTTGACGCGGCGCGCTTCCGCCGAGTTGAATTCGGGCGAAGAGAAAATCGCACGCAAGGTCGTCTTGATGTCGGCGTGGCTCTTCAGATATGCGTCCGAGATGCGCGCGACGAGTTCGGGCGAAGGATTATCAGTGACGAAGCGGCGCGCGAGTTTCGTCGAGATGAACGTCGCCGTCGCTGGTTGCTGCGCGAGGATGTCGAGCACCATCTCGCCGTCTTTGATGCCGCCGCCAGCGGGAATCCTGTGGCCGAGTACGATCTTTTCGCCGTCGTCGTGAAGGCGCGCGTTGAAGTTGAACGTGCCGCCCTGCTCGCCGCCGTCGAGATAGCCGCGCGGGTTGAAAATCGTCCAGCCCGTGAAGCAGCGCGCCACTTCCTGCACGTCCTTCTGCGTGTAGCCGCCGTCCACGCCGAGCGTGTGCAACTCCATCAACTCGCGCGCGTAATTTTCATTGATGCCGCGCTTCGGTCTCTTCTGCTGCGGCAGTTTTTGCGCCGCCTGCGCCTGACCTTGCGGCGATGCTTTCATCGCGTCCGTCTTCTCGCGCTGCTGTTGCTGCTGTTGCGCCTGAGCGTCGCGCATCCGACCCAGACGGTCATCGCCGAAGAGTCCGCCGCGCCTGACGCGACCCAACGCATCAGGATTGTTCTGCATCAGGCGACGCAGGCGACCGTTGCCGCCGACTTGCGCGTTGGGGCTGACGCTTTGAAAATTGTCGAGATAGAAAAGCATCGCCGGACTCTTCGCGGTCTGCTCTAACAAGTCGCGGAAGTTGCCGAGCGCGTTCGGACGAATCACGTCGCGGTCATAAGAGGTGAGGAACCATTTGTCCGCACCCTTCGGCGCGTAGATGTTGAAGTGGTTCGACCAGAAATCAACCATCACTTCCTGCAATTGCCGCTCGCTGTAAGCGGCGCGCAGAATACGCGAGGCGTTGAGTTCGCCGACCATGCGTTGCGGCGGCTCAAGTCCGTTCTCGCGCATGTATTGCAGGATGGCGCGACGATACGCGGCACGCTCCGGGTTGTCGTCAACACCACCGCCGACGCCACCTGCTGGCTGACCCGTCACGTTTGGCATCGCTTGCGCGCCTGCGGTCTGACTGTTGTTTGCCGTTTGAGTAGTCTTCGCGTTCGGCTTGGCGGGCGGCGCGTACATCGCGTCCGCGATAATTTTCTCGGCGTCGGCGTTGTCATTCACGCCGGCGGCTGCGGGCTGCGCCATCATCGTTGGATCAACGCCCGCCTTCGCCGGATTAGCTCCCTGCTGCTGACGCGCCTGCACGAGCGCGGCGAGTTCGGGCGGCAGTTGGCCGCGTCGCTGCAACTGCTTGAGCAGGATGCCCGGAGCCGGATACTTCGCGAGCAGGTCGCCGTTGCTCATCGTGAGCGTCGGCAGATTCTTCAACTTCGCTTCGAGCGCCGAATCGTCGAGCTTCGAGGGATTTAACTGCTGCTCGATGTAGCGTTCAAGCCCGATCTGCCGGACGCGCTCCACGTCGCCAAGGCGCGGGCCGTAGCCGAGCCGGTTCAGCACATGCACGATGCGCTGGTCTTCCGACAGACGCTCCGTAGGCAGGCTCTTAACAGCAGTCTGCGCGACGACCAGAAAACTGTTCGAGAGAAGCGCGACAACGGACAAAAAGGCGGCGAGGCGGCGCGCGCTTCGATGGCGACGAATAAGCTGGAAAATGTTCATAACAACTCCGCTCAAGAAATCTCTGTGGCTGTAAATTGCTGATTTATTGCTCTAAAACTGCTCGTGTCCAGCAATTTAGACGCGGGGGCTTGTCCGATAGTTGGAAAAAGTTTAAGGCGCGGCACAACTTCTGCTGCGCCGCGCCTGTGAGTTGTTTCGGTAGAATTTTAGCGCAGAGGGCGCGGGTAACTCGCCGGGCTGCGATTGCCTTCCTTGTCCACCGCGCGCACGCCGAAAAAGTAGTTGTCCTTCGACATGCCCTTCACTGTATATGTCGTGACAAGACCAACCGGAAGCGAGTTCGTCCAAGCGGGCGCGGTCGTCTCGCGCCAGACGATTTCATAACCGGCGAGGTCTGGCTCGGTGTTCGCCGCCCATTGCAAATCCGTGTCGTTGGTCAGACGCTTCGTGAGAATGCGAACCTCTTTCGGGCGCGCGGGCGCGAGCGCGAGCGCGGCGAGCGAGGCGGCGTTGACGCGCGCGACCTGCGCGATGTATGCGAAGTCGTCGAACTGCGGAAGGTCGCCGTACTGAATGCCTCCCTCGACGCGGACGTTTTGATGCTGGTGGTTGTAATTCTCGTTCGGCTCGCTGAAACGCACCGCCGGATAGCCCTGTTCGAGAAACGGAATGTGATCGCCGCCGCGCAAGTAACGGTCGCGCCGGTAAATCATTCGCACGTTGAAGCCGGGCAGATAACGCGCGCCCGTCTCAACTATGAAGCGCGCGAGTTGTCTTGATGCGGAATCATTCTCGCCGCCCACGCTGCGGCGCGTGCCGGCCTCGTCCGTTGATTCGTTCGACGGGACGCCCTCCGCGAAGACGCGCACGCTGCCCGCATCGCGCACGCCGTTGCCGCCCAGAGAACTCCCGATGATGTCGTTGGTGAACATCGCTTCGATGTCGAGATTTTTCGCTTTCGCCCCTTCCGCGAAATACGTCGCCCCGACAAGTCCCTGCTCTTCGCCCGCGACCGTCATAAAAATAATCGTCGCGTCGAACTGCCGCTTCGACATCACGCGCGCCATCTCCAGCACTGCCGCTGTGCCCGAAGCGTCGTCGTTCGCGCCCGGCGCGTCGCACTCGGCGTCAATCGGACTCGTACACATCGAATCGTAGTGTCCGCTCACGACGTAGGTACGACTCGCCGACTGTTCCTGCGTGCCGCGCAGAGTGGCGACGACATTCGTCAATGTGGTCGGGCGCGTGATGCGCGCGAATTTTCCGGGTTGCTGCTCGAACGTTTGCAACTCGACTTGCAGGCGTCCGCTTGATTCCTTCGCGACGTTTTGAAATTCCTGATAGAGCCAGTCGCGCGCCGCGCCGATGCCGCGCGCGGGATTGTCCTGCGCCGAGAGCGTGTTGCGCGTGCCGAAGGAGACGAGTTTTCTAATCGTGCGCTCGATGTTGCGCGCATCTATCTCGCGAATCATGCGCGCGATTTCCGCGTTGTCTCCGCCGCCCATTCTCGCGCGCATGGTGATGCTGCCGCGCCTCTTTTGCGCCTGCGCGCCCGGAGCGAGTGTCAGAGCAAGCATTGCGATGAGCAGAATAAATGAAAGAGAGACACGAAAGGCTGAACCGCTTTTGTGCATGTGCGTTTCCTTCGCCGAAAATTTATTGTTTGAATTTGGAGCAGCACTAAGTTAGCGCGAAGTTTGTTATGAGGCAATGTTCACTTCATTGTTGGGAACGCTCGCGCTGGACGAGCAGGCGGCGCAGGATTTTGCCGGAGGGCGATTTTGGTATCTGCTCGATGAACTCGACAAGACGAATTTTCTTCTGCGGAGAGACGCGCGCGGCGATGAACTCCATCACCTCAATCTCGGAGATTTCCGCGCGCCTGACGACAAAGGCTTTCGGAATCTCGCCCGCTTCATCATCGGGACTCGGAATCACCGCCGCGTCCGCGACTGCCGGGTGCGTCAACAATAACGCTTCGAGTTCGGCGGGCGCGACCTGAAAGGCTTTGTACTTGATAAGTTCTTTGGCGCGATCAACGATGAAAAAATATCCTTCGTCGTCCGCGTAACCGATGTCGCCGGTGTGCAGCCAGCCTTCCGCGTCAATCGTCTGCGCGGTCGCTTCGGGACGGTTCAAGTAACCTTTCATTACCTGCGGGCCGCGCACGCAGATTTCACCTTCCGCGCCCGCGTCGAGTTCCGCGCCTGTCTCAAGCTCAATCACTTTGCATTCCATCGAAGGCACGCAGCAACCGACCGAGCCGGGTTTATTTTTCTCCAACTCAGGCGGAATCATGTGCGTCGCCGGACTCGCCTCGGTCATGCCGTAACCCTGCTTGACGTGGCAATCGAGACGCACGGCGCACTCGCTCGCCAAATCTTTGCCGAGCGGCGCGGCGGCTGAAAAGAGCGTCTTGAGATGCGAGAGGTCATAATTTTTGACGACAGGATTTCTCGCCAGCGCCAGCACGAGCGGCGGGACGACGTGCCCGACCGTCACCTTATAATCCTGCATCAAGCGCAGCACACCTTCGAGTTCAAAGCGCGGCACGGTAATGATCGTCGCGCCGACGCGCAGGCCGTAGTTCATAATCACCTGCATTCCGTAGATGTGAAAAAGCGGCAAGACGCAGACGAGCGTGTCGTCGCCGCCAGCCTGCCCCGTCCCTTCAATCTGCAAAAGGTTGGCGACCATGTTGCGATGCGTCAGCATGACGCCCTTCGCCACGCCCGTCGTGCCGCTTGAATACGGCAGCGCGACGACATTCTCTTGCGTGTTGATGTGAACGTCCGGCACAACCACTGCGCCCGCGTCGTCTGACAGCAGAGACGCAAACGGCGTCGCATCGTGCGCCTCGCCGAAGACGAAAATTTCTTTCACACTTGTTGACGCGGCAGCTTCCCTCGCTCTGTCCAACAACTGCGGCACGGTGACGAGATATTTAGCTTGCGAGTCGTTCAACTGCGTCGCCACTTCGCTCGCCATGCAGAGCGGGTTGAGCGTCGTGATGATGCCGCCGAGCGTGGCGACGGCGTGAAAGGCCATAGCGTATTCCGGCACGTTCGGGCTATAGATGGCGAACACCTCGCCCTGCCTGAAACCGCGCGCAGAAAGGCTCGCGGCGGCACGTCGAATCGCTTCAATTAACTCCGAGTAGGTGATGACGCGCCCGCTCGTGCCGTCAATGAGCGCAGGCTTGTGCGCCCAACGTCCCGCGTGCTCAAAGACGAACTTTGTGAGCGGGACTTCGGGGATAGAGATGTCCGGGAACGGGCTGTGGAAGATCATGGCTGGAGAATAGTAAATGGTGAATGGAGAATGGTAAATGGTGAATGGTCGAAAGCCGGGTCTTTCTTTTCACGATTTACCATTCAGCGCAGTTGCTCACCATTCACTATCTGATGCGATAGGCGCGGCCTTTGATGACGACGACGAGTTCGCCGCCGAGTTGATCGGCGATGCGTCCCAGTTCGGGAAGGTCAGCGATGAGCGCGCGATAGCCTTCCGTCCCACGGCGGACGCCGGTCATCGCCATCGAAGATTTGTAATTCACGTCCGTCCAGACACCGTCACGCATTTGGAAACGGTGGCCTGCGACGCCGCGCGTGTCGTTGACTTCTTTCGCGGGCGATTTCTCTTTTTTGTCCGCGCTTTCAGGCTCCGCAGAGTGACCGCGCCTTGCTGACCGTGCCTCTTCGCGCGACGCGGGCGCGCTTGCTCCGCTTGACGACGCGCTGCCACCACCGCCCGCCGCGTTGTTCAACGCCGCACGTTGTGCCGCGCTGCGTGAGCCGTCGGGCGATTGTTGCTGCGCGTTTTGCCTGGAGCGCAACTGCGCCAGATCATCTACCTGCCGCGCGCTTTCAACATTCGACGCGACATCATCGCGCGAGCCTCGCTTGCTCTCTTCGTCCGGCTTCGCAGACTTTTGTATCTCCACGCGCGCGAGGTCGTCGGACGGCATACTCGCGCCGGCGGTAGCAGCAGGAGGCGCGGCTCCCGTCTTCAACTGCGGCTTGTCCAGCGCCGTTTCACTTCCCGCGATTCTTCCATTGACGGGAAGCGGCGAAGATGGGGGCGGCGGCGCGTCCTTCGTGCTCTCGCTCGCGCCGTCAATCGTCAGCGGCGCGCTGGCGTTGGCATTGGTCGCAGAAGAAACAGGCGTAGGCTTTTCCGCTTGAGAAATACTACTGTTACTCGTCGCCTGACCCTGTGTTCCCGCGAGCGGCGCGTTACTTGAAGTCGTCCCTGTTGCAATTTCTTCAGGCGTCGAATAGTTATTACGGTTTTCAATTGACGACGTTGACAGAGCAGACTGACGCTCACCCTCTCGCGTGCGGAGCGCGATGAAAGTAATCGCACCGACGATGCAGAACGCGACGAGGGGCACGGCGTAGCGCAACACACGCGGCGCGAACAGCGCGCTTAACCACGCCCGCCACGCCGGAACATGCGCGATAGATTCGAGCGGCGCGACGGCGGCGCGCTTTTCCAAGTCGCCCGCCACGTCCGCCGCCATCGTCAACTCGACGATAATTTTCCGGCACTCGTCACAATCAGCGAGGTGCGAAGCGAAACGCGCGCGCGCCGCATCCGGCAGACCATTCTCCGCATAAGCGTTCAACTCGTCGGCGTCGAGATGCAACGGCTCGCGCGCAGCAGCCGGCGAGCTTGCGCCCTGCGGCCAGAGCGCCGGGCTGCGACGCAGCAACGAGTCAATCTCTTTGTCCAGAATCGGTTTCATCTAAAGCTCAGTTTTAACATTTCAACCGCAGCATCTTTTGAACGCCATGCGGTCGCAAATCTTGCGTCCCGTAACAGTCTCGACATCCGTCAGTCTCACTCAAACGCTTCATCACGCTTCTCTCTCTTCAAATTTCCGCCGGCGACGACGGCCTGCAAGTCCGTCTCCATGTGCGCTCCTGCGACTTCGGAGAGCGTGCGCGCCGCTTCCGCTTGCGTCCAATGATGCTCTGTGACGAGGATGTTTTCCACGCGCTTGCGTATCTCCGCGTGCAGCCGCGTGAGCCGCCGGCTGGCCGTCGCCTCGTGAACGCCGAGCACCGCGCCCGCCTCCTTCAAACGCAGCCCGTCGAAATAATAAAGCTTGACGAGCAAGCGATCTTCGTCCGCAAGTTCGCGGATGGTACGCGCCAGAGCTTGACGCACGGCGCAAGCGGACTCGTTTTCGGCCAGAGCGCGCTCCGGGTCTGGCGGCGCGTTCGGCCTCCAGCCGTCTTCGTGCGGAGCTTCAGCGCTCAAGCGGTCAAAGTCCGACGCTTCTTCTGTCTGCACGAGCCGCGACGTGCGGCGGTGGCGATCCACACCCAACTGCCCGACGACGGCGCGCAGCCACCCGCCCAGCGAGCCGCAGCCCGAATAGTACGCCAGCTTGCCCGACACGCTCCCGTCCGCGCGCGCGCGCAAGCCGTAGAGTTCCGCCCAGACCGATTGCGCCAACTCCTCAGCTTCTCCCTCGCCCGCGCTTGCGCCACGCGCCGCCGAGAGAACGGTGGACTTGAATCCTTCCATCAAATCGTTCCACGCCGACTCGTCGCCACGCTCGCACGCGATGACGAGGATCAATTCGTCTGCGCGGAGCGCGTCAAGAAAACTGTTAATCTCCTGTGCCGAAGCGCCCGCCTGATGTCGCAGCAGATGCTTCTCCAGCGTCGAGCGCACGCGCGGCATCAGCGCATCGTCATTAAGCGCGCGCGCATCTGCGGCACGCGCGATCAGACGCGCCGTGCCCTCACGTATTAGTTGTTCGACGTTTGATGGCATCGTAACTGTCGGCACTGTCTCACCCTTGATGCCTTGCTGAATGGAAACCTATGCTAACACGAACATCGCCCGCGCCTTCATCTCTTTCTTTGACACCGCTTTCGCGCGTGAGATAAAGTTCCGTTTCAAAGGATGAGTGGCTACTGCGGAAGGATGTATGAGGGGAAACGTCCGCCGTCCGATTGACAACCGCGACACGCAGAGCCGCATCAAAACGGACGTTATGCAAGACCTGCACGGTGCGCCCCTAGCCATTTAGTAAAGCCATCATTAAACACAGGAGACCACTGACTATGCCTACCAAGTTTTTCTTTCGCACCTTCGCCGCGACGCTCCTCTTAGCGCTGTCCACGGTGGTCGTTTCAGCGCAGGTTCAACAGGCGTCCGGCAAGATCACTTTGAAACAGGCGGACGGCACAGTCGTCCCGGTGAAGGATGCCGCTGTAGATTTTTTCAGAACAGACATCAGCCAGAAATTTTCCACAAAAACGAACGCCAAAGGAGATTACATTCACGCCGGCATTCCCTTCGTGGGCATTTACACCATTGCCATCAGCGCGCCCGGCACACGTCCGAACTATCAAGCCGGCATCAAGATTTCGCAACGCCCCGTCAACGACTTCTTACTCGAACCCGGCGACGGCGCGCGCCTGACGCCCGAACAGATTAAAACTTTGATGGCGGCGGGGCCATCGAAGGGCGTTGCCCCGGCGGGCGCGTCGGAAGCGGACAAGAAGAAGGCGGCGGATGCGGCTAAGGAAGTGGCGGCGGAGAATGCACGAATCACGGAAGCGAACGCCAAAGCTGCTGATCTTAATACTAAACTCCCGGACATCATCAAAGCCGCCAACGCCGCCTTCGACGCCAAGAATTACGATCAAGCTATCACCCTCTACGATCAGGGCATTCAACTCGACCCGACGCAATCGGCCTTCTATCGTAATAAGGCTCTCGCGCTTCGCACGCGCGGTGTGGCAAATTACAATACCGCCTCGAAAGCGAAGGATGCGGCTGGCAAAGATGCGGCCAGGGCTGATTTTAAGGCCAGCGTTGAAGCCGCGGAGAGCGCCGTCAGCGCCGGTTCGGTACAGAGCAAAGCCGCCGGCAGCCAATCGAGCGCGCCCGCAGATAGTGCCGCCGACAAACTGTCAATGCTCAGTATTCGAGCTGAATCTTACAAGCTCGCGCTGCAAACCTTAACCCCCGTTGACGCGAGCGCGGCAGCCAAAGCGTTTCAGGAATACACCGCTGCCGAAACCGACCCCGTCAAGAAAATGCAGGCTCGCGTGAATCTCGCGGATGCGCTGTTTCAGGGCAGCAAGGTGGACGAGGCGATCACCGAAGCCAAGAATATTCTGGCCGATAACCCTGACAATGTGGATGCCAATCGCATCATCGGCATCGCGCTCTTTTCCAAAGGCGACAAGGCGAGTTTTCAGGAAGCGGCCAACTACTTGCAACATTACGTTGATAAAGCTCCTGACACTGATCCCTTGAAGGGTTCGGCGAAAGAATCGCTCGAATACCTGAAAACAGCGGAGAACGTCAAGCCGCAGAAAGTGCCCGCCGCTCCCGCTCGTACGGGAAAGGGTGGCCGCCGCCCATAGGAATCGCTAAAAACTCCCGAAATTTGCCCGACCAACCGCGCCTGAGCCATTACTCAGGCGCGGTTTTTCTCGTTCATTCTGACCTTAACAATAATCATCTTGACAGGCGTCGCGTCAGACAGTAACATGCTTATGGCAAACGATGTTGTTAATCGTTGCCTGTAGATTAACTGGACGTGCGAGTCTTGGTTGTCGTCACACGTCTTCCCGGCAAAATGTGCCGCCCGCCCCTGAACTCAAGTTCAAGATCGTAGAATTCTCCAACAATGTCAGCCAAACTAGGCGAAATCCTCGTTCGCGAAAACCTCTTGACTCCGCAGCAACTGCGCGAGGCGCTCGACTTCCAGCGCGAGCATGGTGGTCGTCTCGGTTTCAACCTCGTGAAAATGGGGATGGTCTCCGACGACATGATTACCGCTGTCCTCTCCAGACAGTACGGAGTCCCTTCGGTCAATCTCGAACTCTTCGACATAGACGAATCGGTCATCCGTCTCATCCCGCGTGAAGTCGCCGACAAATACTCTGTGCTGCCCTTGAGCCGCGTCGGTGCGACGCTGACGCTGGCGATGGTTGACCCGACCAACGTCTTCGCCATGGACGATATTAAGTTCATGACAGGACTCAACATCGAGCCGGTCGTCGTCTCCGAAGCAAGCGTGCAGGACTCCATCGCGCAGTATTACACGCAGTCGCGCGAGATTGAATTAGCGCACACGCTGGAAGATGTCAGCAGTCTAAATGGCAACGGCAACAACAGCCTGCATCTGCCGATGGCGGACACGATGCGCCTCGACCAGTTGGACTTGGACTCGGACGAAGCGGCTAACAGTCTTGAAATTCTCAATGAAGACGAGGAAATAGACCTCACCAATCTAACGCGGATGAGCGAGGACGCGCCCGTCGTGCGTCTCGTCAATGTGCTCTTAGGCGACGCGCTTCATCGCGGCGCGTCAGACATCCACGTCGAGCCTTACGAGCGCGAGATGCGTATTCGTTTCCGCATTGACGGCGTGCTCTACGACGTGATGCACCCGCCCATGCGCCTGCGCGACGCGCTCATCTCGCGCATCAAGATTATGGCGAAGCTCGACATCGCCGAGAAACGCCTGCCGCAGGACGGGCGCATCAAGATTAAACTCAAATCTCACGGACGCTCGCGCGAACTCGACTTCCGCGTCTCGACGCTGCCCACGCTGTTCGGCGAAAAGGTTGTGCTCCGCCTGCTCGACAAGGAGCGTCTGATGCTCGACATGACGAAGCTCGGCTTTGAGCCGGAGTCGCTCGTCAAGTTCCAACGCAACATCACGAAGCCTTACGGCATGGTGCTCGTCACAGGCCCGACCGGATCGGGCAAAACCAACACGCTCTACTCCGCGCTCCAGTCTCTGAATACGGCAGAGACGAACATTATGACGGCGGAAGACCCCGTCGAATTCAACCTGCCCGGCGTCAATCAGGTACAGATGAAAGAGCAGATCGGCTTGAACTTTGCCGCCGCCCTGCGCTCTTTTCTGCGCCAAGACCCGAACATCATCCTCGTCGGCGAAGTCCGCGACTTCGAGACCGCCGAGATCGCCATCAAGGCCGCGCTCACAGGCCACCTCGTCCTTTCGACCCTCCACACGAACGACGCGCCTTCCACTATTTCCCGCCTGATGAACATGGGCATCGAGCCTTTCCTCGTTGCCACCAGCGTCAACCTCATTCAAGCACAGCGCCTGATTCGCCGCGTCTGCAACGACTGCCGTGTGGAACACGCTGTGCCGCTCGAAGCGCTCCTCGAAGTCGGTTTTAAGACCGCCGAAGCCAAAGAAATCAAAACCTTCAAGGGCACCGGCTGCAAGACCTGCAACAACACCGGCTACAAAGGGCGCGTCGGACTTTACGAAGTGATGGAAGTGACTGAAGAGGTTCGCGAGTTGATTTTGATCGGCGCGTCGGCGTTGGAATTACGCAAGCGCGCGATTGAAGACGGCATGATCACTTTGCGCGAATCGGGACTTCAGAAAATTAGAAACGGCGTCACGACAATCGAAGAGGTCGTGCGGGAAACGGTGGCATAAAGCAATGAAAAAATTTCGCACATTAGTCTTATCAGTTCTCATCCTCGGAATGCTGGCCGGCGGCCTGCCCATCACGGACACGCTCGCGCGTTGGGCGCGTCGTTCTTCGCCCACGTACCGCCATCATCACCGGCGGCATCACTCGCGCGCCTGGTGGCGTCGTCATCGCGCGCGTGCGCGTGCCATGCGAGCGCGCGCTATGCGCGTTGATCTGACTCAGCCCGCAGACGCGACGGCGGAGACGTTTGCGCCCGTCAACAACTCTCTCTCGCCCGCCCGCAACGCCTTCGTCCCCGTCTCCGCTCGCGCAGACCAGCTTCCCTTCGGACTCGTCGCGCCGCACTCATGGAGCGGCGCGCGCGTCTCGCCTTCGGGTGAAGTGATGTTCGTCGTCAATACGTCGGACGGACGCCCCGCTGGAACCGCTGTCCTCAGCCCGCTCTCCGTGCCGGCGGCAGACCCTATGACGTTGATGGCATCGCACACGAAGTCAGTCGGCGGCAGACCCGTCGCCGCGCTCCGCCGCAAGGTGATTGACCGGATGGTGGCCGAGGGCGGTTGGGTCGTCAACGATTCAGTCCGCGAGATGCAGGGACACTCGGTGTTCGTCGTCTATGCACAGAAGGGCACGCCGGGCAGTCCGAACAAATCTATGACTTTTTACTTTACGGAACTTGACGGGCGCATCTACAGCCTCGCGACGACATCGGCGATTGAGTCCACTGAACCCGTCGCGTCCGGCTCCGAGCAAGTGTTGTCGCTGCTCCACGCAGGGGCGAGCCGCAACGTCGCCACACAGAAATAAACGCGCGCCACTCTTTCACATTCAGCGGAGACATAGAAACGTCGCGCCCCGACACGGCGTGCGACATTGCCCCCAGACAGGAAAACAATTGATGAACGGCCACGACACAACAACGGCTCCAATCTCCCTCTCCGATTTGCTGAAGAAGCTGATCGAGATGGGCGGCTCCGACCTTCACCTGACGACGAACTCTCCGCCGCAAGTGCGCGTCCACGGCGAGCTTCATCCGCTGACGGATGTGCGTTCGCTGACCTCCGCCGACACGAAGGCGCTGGCCTACAGCGTCCTCACGGACGCGCAGAAGCATCGTTTTGAAGAGAATCTCGAACTGGACTTTTCGTTCGGCGTGCGCGGCCTCTCGCGTTTCCGCGCCAATCTCTTCAACCAGCGCGGCGCGGTCGGCGCGGTCTTTCGCGCCATTCCTTACGAAATAAAAACGTTCGAGAATCTCGGCCTCCCGCCCGTCATCTCTCAACTGTGCGACAAGCCGCGCGGCTTGATTCTCGTCACAGGCCCGACCGGCTCCGGCAAGTCAACGACGCTCGCCGCCATGCTCGACAAAGTTAATCGCGAGCGGCACGAGCACATCGTGACCATCGAAGACCCCATCGAGTTTTTGCACTCGCACAAGAACTGTATCGTCAACCAGCGCGAAGTCGGGGCCGACACGAAGGGCTTCGGCGAAGCTCTCCGCACCGCGCTCAGACAAGACCCTGACGTTGTGCTCATCGGCGAAATGCGCGACCTCGAAACCATCGAGAGCGCGCTCCGCATCGCCGAGACCGGACACTTGACCTTCGCCACGCTTCACACCAACTCTGCGGCCTCGACCATCAACCGCATCATTGACGTGTTTCCTTCCGCGCAACAATCGCAGATTCGCGCGCAACTCTCGCTCGTCCTCGAAGGCATTCTCTGCCAGTCTCTGATCGCGCGCTCCGACAATCGCGGGCGTTCGATGGCGCTCGAAATCCTCGTCCCCAACACGGCCATCCGCAATCTCATCCGCGAGGATAAAGTTCACCAGATTTATTCGATGATGCAGACCGGGCAGGGTAAGCACGGAATGCAAACCTTCAACCAGTCGCTCGCCACGCTCTACCACAAACGTCTCATCTCTCTCGACGTGGCGATGCAACGCTCCAGTAACCCGGACGAGTTGCGCGAGTTGATCGAGCACGGAGCCGGCCTCAACACAGGCGGCGGCACTGCCGGCGCGAACGGCGCGGCTAAACCCGGCGCGCCACATGCTTCACCCTATTCACAGCCGCGTCCCATCGGCGTGCGACCCGGAGCCAGATAAAAGGTGATGAGTGATAAGTGATGAGTGATGAATAAAATTTGTCTTATCACTTATCACTTATCACTTATCACTCATCACTAGGAGTTACTCAATGCCCACTTACGTTTTCAAAGGCCGTAACCGTCTCGGCGAAGTGATTGTCGGCGAGCGCATGGCGGACAGCCGCGACCTGCTGCGTCAACTCCTCCGGCGCGAGCAGGTCATGCTCACGTCCGTCAAAGAGAAGGGGCGCGAAATTTCCGTGCCCAAGATTGGCGGGCGCAAAAAGGTCAAGTCAAAAGAGCTTGCCATCTTCACGCGCCAGTTCTCCGTGATGATTGACGCCGGCCTGCCGCTCGTGCAGTGTCTCGAAATTCTGGCGCAGCAGCAGGAAAATAAATATTTTCAGCAAGTGCTCTTGCAAATCCGGCAGGACGTGGAAGAGGGTTCGACGCTCGCCGTGGCGATGTCGCGCCACATGAAAGTGTTCAATCAGCTTTTCGTCAACATGGTGGAAGCGGGCGAGGCCGGCGGTATTCTCGACCTCATCCTCCAGCGTCTTTCGACCTATATCGAGAAGGACGTGAAGCTCAAGCGCGATGTCATCTCGGCGATGATTTATCCGGCGGCGGTGATCGGCATCGCTATCGCGGTGGTGTGCGTCATCATGGTCTTCGTCATCCCGGCGTTTCAGGCCATCTTCATCGGGCTGCTCGGCCCCGGCGAGCAACTGCCTCTGCCCACGCGCATCGTCGTCGGCATCAGCGACTTCCTCGCGGGCATCGGCGGACTCGTCATCCTCGTCGCCTCCATCGCTTCCGTCGTCGGCATTCGCTTTTACTATAGGACGCCGCGCGGGCGTTATCGCTTAGACTCGCTCCTGCTCAAGATTCCGATTCTCGGCAGCATCCTGCGTAAAATTTCCATCGCGCGTTTCTCGCGCACGCTCTCCACGCTGCTGTCTTCAGGCGTCCCCATTCTCCAGTCGCTCGACATCACGGCGCGCACCTCCGGCAACGTCGTCATCGAAGAAGCGATCACGAAGATTCGCGTCGGCGTCGAGCGCGGCGAAAGCGTCATCACGCCGCTGCGCGCGACGGAAGTATTCCCCAACATGGTCGCGCAGATGATCGGCATCGGCGAACAGACCGGCGCGCTCGATGCCATGCTCGGCAAGATAGCAGACTTCTACGAACAGGAAGTTGACTCGGCCATCGCCAGCCTCCTGACGCTCATCGAGCCGGTGATGATCGGCTTCCTCGGCGTCACCATCGGCGGCATCGTCATCGCCATGTACCTCCCGCTCTTCACGCTCATCGGCAAAATGGCGCAAGGCCACTGACGCACTTAATTCGGTTTGATTCGTTCGGACTGAAGCCCGTAGGTGATCCACCTACGGGCTTCAAGTTTTAAGGGGATAATTTTGCGCGGCGGGTATTTGATTCTTGCGCGGCTAAACAACAACCCCTCATCACCATCACAATAGGAAGCCCGCGCAAGACAGTAATGCGCGGGCTTTCATGTGTTATAGCCAAGATGCTGACTATTTTTCCAGACTCCAGTTCACAGCTTTTCGCCTTTACACTTGACGCGCTTCAGCTGGTTCGTCGTCACGACGACGCCGTCGGCCAACGCTTCGATGAGCGACTTGAGCGCCGGACGATGCGTGTGTTCCGTTGCATTGCCGGCGGCGAGCGATTGTTCGAGTTGTTTCAGGTACGTGCGAAAGTGAGGCATGATTTTCTCCCGGCTTAAAATTGAAAATGAGAAGCGGACGTGAACAATGTAAGATACAGAACATCGCTTTGAAAAGGATTCACGCGCGCTTTCGCAAATCAACATGACGCAAACGCTGACGCCGCACATTTTACGCTTCGATACGCTTCCTTCAACGAACACGGAGGCGGCGCGGCAGGCTGCGGCAGGCGCGCCGGAAGGTACGTGCATCGTCGCGCGCGAGCAGACGGCTGGACGCGGGCGGCAAGGGCGCGCGTGGGCGTCGCCTCTCGATGCCGGACTCTATTTCAGCATCGTGCTGCGTCCGCGACTCGCAACCGAACGCTGGCCGCTCATCACTTTGATGGCCGCGCTCGCCGTGCATGATGCGCTGAGAGAGACGTGCGAGCTTGTCGCTGACATCAAGTGGCCGAACGACATTCTCCACACGGACGGGCGCAAGCTGTGCGGCATCCTCGCCGAAGCATTGGAGACAGAAAGGGGGCGCGCGTGCGTCGTCGGCATCGGCATCAATCTCAACGACGCGGCTTTCCCGCCCGAACTCTCGGCGACAGCCGCTTCCATCGAAACGCTCGCGGGACGCGCGCCTGACTATGAAAAACTTTTGCGCTCTCTGACCACAGCTTTGCGCGCGCGCTACCTCGCGCTTCAATCTGACGACGGCGCAGAGCAGACCTTGCGCGAGTGGACGGCGCGTTCCTCTTACGCCGCAGGGCGTCGCGTGCGCGTCACGCTCGCGTCCGAAGCCGTCGAGGGCGAGACGCGCGGGCTTGAACCGGACGGGGCTTTGCGTGTAGAAACTGACGACAAAAAAATCAGAATCGTGCGCGCGGGAGATGTCGCGGCGTTGCGACCCGGCGTAGATGCGTAGCGACTGTGATTAACGTCGCGCCTAACGCTGTCCGAAACCGGCAGCCAAGCACAAACGGAGAAAATTCTTTTGATCGAGATACAGTTGGAATTGCCGATTCGTCCATACGACGTGGACGTGGCCGGGATCGTCAGCAACATCGTCTATGTGCGCTGGCTCGAAGACCTTCGCATGGAACTTTTGCGCGGGCATTTCCCGATGAAGGATTTGATGGCGCGCAATCTGATGCCCGTCCTCGTCCGCACGGAGATTGATTATCGCCGCTCGCTGCGCTTCCACGACGGCTGCACAGGCCGGATGCAACTCGCAGAGATCGGGCGTACCTCGAACACCTTGCGCGCGACCTTTCACAATCGCGCCGGAGAACTCGCCGCCGAAGCCACGCAGATCGGCGTCTTCGTCAACTCTCAAACCGGACGCCCCGTGCCTCTGCCCGATGAAATTCGCGCCGCTTTCGACGGCGGGCGTGTTAATGATGAAAGATAATTCGCAGGCAGGTAAACGCATCGTCCTTTCGACGTTCGGCTCGTTCGGCGACGTGCATCCGTACATCGCCATCGCGCTCGAACTGAAGCGACGCGGGCATCAACCCGTCTTCGCCACGACGGAAATGTATCGCGAGAAGTTGGAGGCGCTCGGACTCGAACTGCACGGCGTGCGGCCTGACGTGCCGTCTTACGACGAGCCGGAAAAATTGTCCGAGATGATCGCGGGATTGATGGACGCGAAACGCGGGCCGGAGGAGTTGCTCAGACGTCTCATCCTGCCGTACCAGCGCGAGATGTACGAAGACTTATCAAAGGCTGTGCAGGGCGCAGACCTTTTGCTCACGCATCCGCTGCCGTTCACCGGCCCGCTCGTCGCGCAAAAGACCGGCATCAAGTGGGTATCGAGCGTGCTCGCGCCCGGTTCTTTCCTTTCCGCCTATGACCCGCCCGTGCCACCGCAGATGCCCGCACTGCACAAGCTGCTAAAGCTCAACCCGATTTTTGTTCGCCTGCTGATGCGTCTCGCGAACTTAAAACTCGAACCGGCATTAGAGCCTGTCTATCAATTACGCGCTGAACTCGGCTTGCCGCGCGGGGGCAGCCCATTGTTTGAAGGACAACATTCTCCGACGCTCGTGCTCGCGTTGTATTCTCCACTGCTCGGCGCGCCGCAACCTGATTGGCCGCCGCACGCGCACATCACCGGCTTTCCCTTTTACGACCGGCGCGACCGCGCGGGTGACGCGCCCGCCGGCGCTGGTCTCGCTCCCGCGCTGCTTGAGTTTCTCGACGCGGGGACGCCGCCCATCGTCTTCACGCTTGGCTCTTCGGCCATCTGGGTCGCCGAAAATTTCTATCAGGATTCCATCGCCGCCGCGCGCGCTCTCGGACGCCGTGCGTTGCTGCTCATTGGTGACGAGCGCAATCGCCCGCGCGAGCCGCTGCCCGAAGGCATCGCCGCTTTCGAGTACGCGCCTTTCAGCGAAGTGCTGCCGCGCGCGCTGGCGGTCGTGCATCAGGGCGGCGTCGGCACGACGGGACAGGCCTTGCGTGCGGGCGTGCCGACGCTCATCGTGCCGCACGCCTTCGATCAACACGACAACGCCGCGCGCGCCGCGCGTCTCGGCACGAGCCGCACGCTTGAGCGTCCGCGTTATAATGCCGCGAGCGCGACGCGAGAGTTAAAGAAGTTGCTCGACGATGCGAGCTATGCGACGAAGGCCGTCGCCGCCGGAAAAGTTGTGAGCGCGGAAGACGGCGCGGCAGTCGCGTGCGATCTCATCGAAGAAGTCCTAAGGGGAAACTGATGTTACTGGTGATTGATGTCGGCAACACGAACACTTCGCTCGGCGTCTTTGAGGGCGAGCAACTCGTCATGCACTGGCGTCTGACGACGGCGCGCGCGCGCACGATTGACGAGTACGGCGTCCACTCGCGCAACCTGTTCGAGCTGGCCGGTCTGGAATTTCGCGCCATCACGGCGGTCGCCATCGCGAGCGTCGTCCCGCAACTCAACCACACGCTCAAGCGCATGTCTGAGGTTTACTTTCATCAGACGCCGCTCTTCATAGATCATACTTCGGTGACGGGTTTGACCGTGCTCTACGACCCGCCGTCCGATGTCGGCGCGGATAGATTGGTGGATGCCGTCGCCGCCGTTCATAAATACGGCGCGCCGTGCATCGTCGTGGACTTCGGCACGGCGACGAACTTCGAGGTCATTGACGCGGAGAAAAGATATTTGGGCGGCGCGCTCACGCCGGGCATCTCGATTTCTTCGGACGCGCTCTTCGCGCAGGCTGCGCGCCTGCCGCGCGTCGCCATCGAACGCCCGCGCACGGTCATTGGAGCTTCGACCGTGGGCGCGATTCAGTCCGGCCTTTTCTACGGTTACGCCGGACTCGTGGACGGCATCCTGCGTCACATGATTGACGAACTCGGATACAGGCCGCGCGTTGTCGCCACCGGCGGACTAGCATCGCTCATCTCGAAAGGCGCGGAGTTGATAGACGTGGTTGACCCGACGTTGACGCTCGACGGCCTGCGTCTGGTTTATGAGATGAACCGGAATGTCGAGGCTGTGCCCGGCGTTGACGAAGGAAATTCTTGACTAAACGAGGCGGCCTCTTCATGCTGTCAAACGCATCGCCCACGAAGAAACTGCGCGCGTGAATTACTTCAATTATTTTACGGAGATCGAAGACACTTTCGTCCGTCGTCGCGGTAAACATTTGTTGTTGAGCACGCTGGACTGGGCTTTGATGTCGGGTTGGAAAGACATGGGCGTCCCGCTCCACATCGTCCTGCGCGGCATCGAACAGAGTTTCGATTCTTACGAGGCGCGTCCGCGCAAGCGCAGCGTCAAGACGCTCTTTTATTGTCAGGAAGAAGTCGAGGCGCAGTTCGCCGAATGGCAGGCGTCGCAACAGGGCGCGGCGCAAGCGTCGGAATCTGGAACGGCTAACGACGGCGCGGCGCAAGATGATGAGGCGTCAAAAAATCGCGGGCTGCCGTTTCCGCGCGAGGTCATCACGGCACATCTGGCGCAGTGCGGCGCGTTGCTTCGTCGCGCGCTCGAAGACAAAAGCGAGAAGGTGAGCGGCGCGGAGATGAACGAGGCCTTGTCGCGTGCCGTCGCGCGGCTCGCGGAGTTGGAGAAGGATTTCGCCGCCGCCGCGCGTCCCAACGCGGAACAGCTTGAAGACTCTCTGACCGATCTTGAGAATTTGCTTGATCGCGCGCTACGTGCGAGCGTGCCGGCGGAAGAATTACAACGTTGTCGCGTGCAGGCCGAAGAACAGTTGCGCTCTTATCGCACGCGGATGGAGCGCGCCACTTACGAGCAGACATTGGAAAATTTACTCGCGAAGTTTTTGCGAGAAGGGCGCGGCGTTCCGCGTCTGAGCTTGTTCTACCTTTGAACATTCCCCACAAGGACGGGGAAGAAGGAGCAAATAAATGGCAATGATGATCGTCAAGCGCGTCGGCGTGCTGTCGTTCGCGAAGATGCAGGCTTTGGTGTGCGCCTTTCTCGGACTCTTCATCGGTATCATCTACGGCCTCATCTTTATGGTCGTGGGCGCGGCGCTGTTCTCGCAGGGCGGGAGAGGCGGCGGCGCGGGGGCAGGAGCCAGCAGCATCGTCATCGGACTGGTGATGATGGTCGCCATCCCTATTATTTATGGTGTGATGGGCTTCATCTTCGGCGCGCTGGCCGCCTTCATCTATAACGTCGCCGCAGGCTTCATCGGCGGGATGGAACTCGACCTCGAACCCAGCGCGACCGAGTATGCTGTGCCGCCACCGCCGCAGTGGGGAACGGGAACAGATTATCAACCCGGCGCGCAGCAAACGTCACTCTAAGCTCGCGGCGTTGTTCTGTGAGACAAAAGGGAGAGGCGTAACTTGATTGTGGGAGACGACGACCCGCAAAGCGGCGAGCGCGTGCGCGTTGGTGATGAGCTTGAGGTTGAAATCGAGCGCATCTTGCCGGGTGGCATGGGGATGGCGCACGCGCTGGGGCAGACGATGTTCGTCGCGCTGTCTGCGCCCGGCGACCGCGCGCGCGTCTCTGTCGAGCGCGTCAAAGGCAAATTGGTTTTCGCGTCTCTCGTGGAAGTGCTCGCCGCTTCGCCTGTGCGCGTCGAGCCGAAGTGTCCTTACTTCGGGCGTTGCGGCGGTTGCGACTTTCAGCAGTTGAACTATGAAGCGCAACTCGCCGCGAAAGTCGAGATCATTCGCGACTGCTTGCGCCGCGTCGCGCGCGTCGAGCCGCCCGCAGAAATTTTCATCACGCCCTCGCCCGCCGCATGGCATTACCGCTCGCGCGCGCGCTGGCAATACGACAGAGCCGGCGAGAGTTTTGGCTATTTCGAGCGCGGCACGCATCAAGTGTGCGATGTCGTCGAGTGTCCCGTCATCGTGCCGGAATTGCAAAAGACGCTCGACGATTTGCGCGTCGAGGTTCCGGTTTATCTGTTGCCGGGTGGCGCGGACGAGTACGAAGCGGTGGCGGGCGACGGGAAAGAAGTTTCACTCAGCCCGCCGGTCTGGAAAGATAAGGTCGTTGAAACCGCGCGCACCATCAGCGGCGAGCGTTACCGCTTCGACGCGCGCTGCTTTTTTCAACTCAATCACGAACTGCTCGCCTCGCTCGTCGAAGAAGCGACGCGCGATACGGAAGGCGCGCGCGCGGTTGATTTGTATTGCGGCGTCGGTTTGTTCACGCTGCCTCTGGCGCGACGTTTCGCGCGCGTCATCGGTGTTGAAGGGAACCGCGCGGCGTGCGATTTCGCGCGCCTGAATTTGTCGGACGCGAAACTTACGAACGCGACCATCGAGACGGCGCACGTCGGCGCGTGGATGTCGAGACACGCGCGCCAACTCGCGCCCGTTGATTTCGTTCTGCTAGACCCGCCGCGCGCCGGAGCCGAAGTTGAAACTATCAACGGCATCATCACGCTGCGTCCGCGTCAAATTTCTTACGTCTCCTGCGACCCCGCGACGCTGGCGCGCGACCTTCGCACGCTCATTGCCAAAGGTTACGTGATTGATTCGGTCAGAGCCTTCGACATGTTTCCGCAAACGCATCACGTTGAGACGGTCGTGCGCCTCACGCGCGCGTAAGATTTCTTTTCGTCCGCATTTTACGATGCCTCATCCCACTTCGCTGGGTCGTGTTCGATATAGACGAACTTCCATGCGTGAAGCGTGCCCGGATTCGCGTACATGCCTTTGACGTAAGGCTTCTTCATCCAGTTCGTCGCTGAAGTCCAAATCGGGATGACGGGTTGCGCGTCAAGCATGAAAGCCTCGGCCTTGGCGAGCAGGGCGAAACGCTTTTGCGAATCGAGCGTCTGGTTGGCTTCGTCGAGCATGGCCGCGTACTTCGGGTCGTACCAGCCCGTGCCGTTGTCGCCGTTGGCGGTGTAGAAGAGACTGAGGAAAGTGAACGGGTCCATATAGTCGCCGCTATAACCGCCGCGCGCGAAACCTTTGTATTCGACGTTCGCGCGATAGGAATTATAGGCTTTATTTTCCATCGCCTTGAGCGGCACGGTGAGGCCGAGATTCTGCTTCCATTGCGCCTGCATAAACTCCGCGACGACGCGCACGGAATCATGTGCGTTGTAATTCAACTCCACATCGCTAATCGGAAACTTCGACGGATCAAACTTTCCCGATGCGTCTCTGTAACCCGCTTCGGCGAGCAGTTGTTTAGCGCGTTCAGGGTTGAAGTCATCGCCCTTCGGCTGCGGGTAATTGTTGAAGATGCCTTCGGGCGAAAAGGCCGTCAACGGTTTGACGATGCGTTTCCATTCGGCGGCGGCGCGCTTGTCAATCGCCATGTTGAAAGCCTTGCGGACGCGCACGTCGTTCATCGGAGGCTTCGTCACGTTTATCAAATAATACTCGATGCCCGCTTCCGGCTTGTCCATGTAATCTTTGAGCGGGCGAATTTTGTCCATCCATGCCGCCGGCACGGAATGATTGGGCACGGCGTCCACCTCGCCTGACTTGTAAAGATTCATCGTCGTCGTGTTGTCCTCAGACGGATAAAACATCATCCGTTCGAGTCGGACGTTCGCGGCGTCCCAGTAAAACGGATTTTTGACGAAGACGATTTCATTGTAAGGCTGCCACGATTCGAGCTTGAACGCGCCGCTCGTGACGATGTGTCCGGGCTGCGTCCACGCGGCATTTCCCCAACGTTCAATCGCCTGGCGCGGGACGGCGCGAAAGAATGGATGCGGAAGGATGCTGATGAAAAATGGCGCGGTTTGCGCGAGCGTGATGCGTAGCGTCTCATCGTCAACGGCTTCGACGCCTACATCTTCGACTTTGACCGGCACTAACTCTTTGCCCTCGACGGCGGCGCGCAGTTCAGGACTGGCTTTGAACTTTTTCTCGCGCGACTTTTCATCAACAGGGACGACGAGACGCAGAGGCTCGTGCGTGGGTGGCGCGGGTGATGCCGTCGCGTTCGCACTCGTTTGTTTGTCATGGGCAGGGTTGATGTGTGCATCTTTGACGGGCGCAGTCTCTCCCGCTTTCTCCGTTGTTGTCGGCGGTGGCGCAACATCTTTCGCCAGCAAAAATTTGCCTGTCTCTCTATCGCGCACGAACGCGCCGCCGGAGTTAAAGGCTTCGGCGTTTTTGATGTAGAAGGCGAAGTTCGCGCTGCGCGAGGCGGTCGCCGGCGCGAGACCGCGCCTGATGCTATAGACAAAATCCTGCGCGGTGATGGGATCGCTGTTCGACCAGCGCGCGTTCTTTCGCAGATGAAAAGTGAACTCGGAAGAATCCTGATTCGCGCTCCAACTCTCGGCGATAGCCGGAATCGGTTCGAGCGTGCGCGGGTCGTATTCGACAAGTCCCTCGAAGATCGCCATGTAGATGCGCGTCTCCGGCTGCCCGGTGCTGATTTGCGGATCGAGCGACTCCGGCTCAGACCCCGTAATGTAGCGCAACACCTGACCTGCGGGCGGCTCGTTCTTGCCGAAGTATGTCGCGCTCGCGCTGGTCTTGCTCGTGCATGAAGTCGCCGCAAGCGTGAGCAGCGTGAGCAGTAGCAGCGCGCAGTTGTATCGCACTTGTCCGGCGCGTGGCCGTGTATCAATTGTGAATCGCACGATGGAGTCTCCCGTTAAGAGTATCTGACAAGATTGCGACATCAGCGAAAATCAGAGGAAGAAATTAACAGGGATAGACAGGATGAACAGGATGAGAAACAAAGGAAATCTCATCAAGCTCACATCTTCTCTTCCAGTATCCTGTTTATCCTGTCTATCCCTGTTAAAAATCATCTGTGAACATCTTGACCGCTCAAGTTTTGTCATGCACGCTGAATTTAGTTTATGTGGTCAAGCCGTAGTTCGGTGACGAATGCAGCATAATGATTAGAATGTCGGTTGACAATATTTTCCATGCGCCTCACTCGATTGCGCGTGCGCGGAGATTTGCGTAGGGCTTTGAAGCCGGCAAGCGGTCTGATATAAAGTTCGCCGACGCCCAGCACATCTTTCTTGTGACATTTTCCGCCGGGAGGTTTTCATGCAGCTACGCTTTACGCGCGCGCTCGTCGCCGTCGCGCTCGCTTCCGCCATCATCTCCGCGCAGGCCGTCGCGCCCGTCGAACAAAAAACTCTGTCCGGCTTCGGGCGCGAAAGTTCCGAGCGCGAGCGTGCGCTGGAAAAGCAATTCGATGCGTCGCTGAAACGTGAGAATCTGCGCGAGTGGATGAAACGCCTGTCGGCGAGGCCGCACCATCTCAGTTCGCCTTACGATAAGGACAACGCCGAGTTCATGCTCGGACTCTTCCGCTCGTGGGGCTTCGACGCCGAGATCGAGCGCTTCGACGTGCTCTTTCCCACGCCGAAGACGCGCGTGCTGGAAATGACCGCGCCTGAGCGTTTTACCGCGCGACTCGAAGAGCCGCCGCTTAAAGAAGACGCGACATCGGGACAGAAGGACGAGCAGTTACCTACCTACAACGCTTACTCCATCGGCGGCGACGTGACGGGGCAACTCGTCTATGTTAACTACGGCATCCCGAACGACTACAAGACGCTCGCGGAGCATGGCATAGACGTGCGCGGCAAAATCGTCATCGCGCGCTACGGCGGCTCGTGGCGCGGCATCAAGCCGAAGGTCGCGGCGGAGCATGGCGCAATCGGCTGTCTCATTTATTCAGACCCGCGCAACGACGGTTTCTATCAGGGCGACGTGTATCCGAAGGGCGCGTGGCGCAACGAGAACGGCGCGCAACGCGGCTCCGTCGCGGACATGCCGACGTATCCCGGCGACCCGCTCACGCCCGGCGTCGGCGCGACGAAGGACGCCAAGCGGCTCGACATGCGCGACTTGAAAAACATTCCGACGCTGACGAAGATTCCCGTGCTGCCCATTTCTTACGCTGATGCCTTGCCGCTTTTGCGCGCGCTCGATGGCCCTGTCGCGCCCGAAGCGTGGCGCGGCGCGCTGCCGACGACGTATCATCTCGGCCCCGGCGCGGCGACTGTTCATCTCAAACTCGAATTCGATTACAAGATCGTCCCCGCCTATGATGTCATCGCCAAACTTCGCGGCGGCGAGCAACCCGACGAGTGGGTCATCCGAGGGAATCATCACGACGCATGGGTCAATGGCGCGGATGATCCCTTGAGCGGCATGGTGGCCGAACTTGAAGAGGCGCGCGCGCTCGGCGAGTTAGTCAAGACAGGTTGGAAGCCGAAACGCACTATCGTCTATTGCGCCTGGGATGGAGAGGAACCGGGACTTATCGGCTCGACCGAGTGGGCGGAGACGCACGCCGAAGAGTTGGGCAGGAAGGCCGTCATCTACATCAACTCCGACTCGAACGCGCGCGGCTTCCTCGGCGTCGGCGGCTCGCACACGCTGGAAAAATTCGTCAACGAAGTGGCGCGCGATGTGATTGACCCGGAGAAAAAGATGCCCGTCTCCGAGCGCAATCGCGCGGCGCTGATTGTGAATGGCAATGCAGATCAGCGCCGCGAGGCACGCGAGCGTCCTGACCAACACATTGACGCGCTCGGCTCCGGCTCCGACTACACGCCGTTTCTGCAACACCTCGGCATCCCTTCGCTCAATCTCGGCTACGGCGGCGAAGGCGAGAGCGCGGGCGTCTATCATTCTATCTACGACTCGTTCGATCATTACACGCGCTTCGTTGATCCGAACTACGACTATGGCATCGCGCTCGCGCAGACGGGCGGGCGCATCGTCCTCCGCTTCGCCGACGCGGACACCTTGCCGCTCAACTTCGGTAATTTCACGGAGACCATCGCGCAGTACATACGTGAAGTGACGAGGCTCGCCGACGACGAGCGCGAAACGATCCGGGAACAGAATCGCCGCCTCAACGAAAAACTGTTCGAGGCCGTCGCAGACCCGACCGAGACGTACGTCGCGCCGAAGCCAGAAGCTCCCGCGCCTTTCCTCAACTTCGCGCCGCTTCAAAACGCGCTGTCACGTTTGTTGGAGAGCACAAATCGTTACGAGGCGGCGATGCGCGACCCGGCGGCGCGCGCTCGTTTGAGTTCAAGTGCGACGCAGGTGTCGCTCGACGATGCACTCAGGCAGGTCGAGCATCAGATGACGCGCGATGAAGGTCTGCCGCGTCGCCCTTGGTTCAAGCATCAAATTTACGCACCCGGTTTCTACACCGGTTACGGCGTCAAGACCTTGCCCGCCGTCCGCGAAGCCATCGAGCAGCACGACTGGCGCGAGGCTGACGCACAGATCGTTAACGTCGCGCGCACGCTCGAAGCCGTTGCCGCGCAGATTGACCGTGCCACCGCTCTCGTCAGAGGCGGCGGCATGTAAGCGCAAAGCAAACGTTTTTGACGCCGGGTTAATGCGCCTCTCGCAACGAAGCCATGCGTGTTGCTCCTCACAAAGTATTTTTCAGCCTCTCTCCGCTCGTCACGCTCGCGGCCTCTTTCGCAGCGGGCGTGGTGCTGGCCGCTTATTTCGTCGCTCTCTCCGTCAGAGTATCTCTCGCCTGCTGCGCGTGCTTCACCCTTCTCGCCCTCATCGCGTTTGCCGTCAAGAGACTTTCTCCGGCGACATTCTTTCTCATCATCGCTTTCGCTTGCGCCGGTTCGACGCTGGCGTTGGAAGAAAAACGAGGCATCCCGGAAAACAGCGTGCGCCGGTTTTACGAGCGCGGCGAGGTCGCTTCCGACGAGCCGGTCGAGATGACGGGCGTGTTGGAACGCGCGCCGGAGAGCGCGCCCGATGGGATGCTGCTCACGCTTCGCGTCGAACGCTTCAGAATAAAGACCGACGAGCGCGCGGCGGCAGGGCGTGTCGAATTGTTCGCGCCCGTCCGCGATGTTCGTGCGCGTGCGGAGTATGTCGCGCTCGAATTGCGGCGCGGCGCGCGCGTGCGTGTCATGTCGGCGCTGACGCGCGCGGATAGTTTCCGCAATCCCGGCGTCTCGTCTTTCACGGAATATCTCGAACGCGAGGACGTTGACGCGCGCGGCGCGATTAAGAGTCCTTTGCTCGTCGAGCGTCTGGACGACGTGCGCGTCTTTGTGCCGCTCGTGTGGCTCGAAGAGTGGCGCGCGACTTTGATCGAACTGTTCGACGAAAAGTTTTCCGCAGACACGGCGGGCGTCCTCAAAGCCGCGATGCTCGGCAATCGCTACGGCCTCTCGCACGCGACAGCCGAGAGATTTCGCGAGGGCGGGACGTTTCACGTCCTCGTGATTAGCGGGCTGCACATCACTTTTATCGGCGGCATCGTGTGGGTCGTCGCGGGTTGGATGACACGCAAGCGCGCGTGGCGTTGGGCTGCGACCGTCGCGCTCGTCTGGATCTACGCCTTGATGGTCGGCGCGGGAGCCTCCGTCGTACGCGCGGCATTGATGTTCTCGCTCGTCACGCTCGCGCCCTTGATTGGACGCCGCGCCAGCTCGCTTAACGCCCTCGGCGGCGCGGCATTGCTCCTGCTCGTGTGGAGTCCGCGCGACATCTTTGATCCTTCGTTCCAGTTGACGTTTTTCTCCGTGCTGGCAATCGTCGCGCTGGCGTGGCCGCTCCTCACAAATCTCAAAGCCGCAGGCGAATGGCATCCGACGAGCGCCGCGCCGTACCCGCCCGTCTGCCCGCGCCTCCTGCTCGTCTTCGCCGAGACGCTTTACTGGAGCGAGCGCGAATGGCGGCGCGGGATGACGCGCGCGACGCACAGCTATCGCCCGTTCAAATCAACGCTCGCCGCGCGTCTCGACCATTGGCGTTTACAAAAACTGCTGCGACACGTCTTCGCCGCCGTGCTTCTGTCCGCAACAGTGCAACTCGTGCTGCTGCCTCTGCTCGTTCTCTACTTTCACCGTCTTTCGTTCGCCTCGCTCCTGCTCAACATCGTCGTCGGCGTGCTGATGGCCGCGCTCGCATTCATCGCGCTCGCGGCGTTGCTGCTCTCTCAGTTGAGCGCGAGCCTCGCCGCTCCGCTCGTGCGTCTCACCGAAGCGATCAACTGGTTGATGACGCACAGCGTTGACTTGTTCGCGAAATTTCATCTGGCGAGCGTGCGCCTTCCCGAATACACGGGCGCGGCGGCGTCCATCTATGCGATTTACTTCGTGCCCATCGTGGCGATTATCTTCGCGCTGTCGCGCTGGCAAACAGTCGGCAACGTGCCGGACGCTGATGATGTCGAGACGAGTGCGTGGCGGCTCAACTTCGCGCCTCTCGCGTCAGCCGCACTCGTCGTGATGTTTATTATCATCGTCGCGCATCCTCTGAGCGCGGGCAGGGCAACGGGGCGGCTCCGCATAGATTTTCTTGACGTGGGGCAAGGTGACGCCGCGCTGCTCACGATGCCCGGCGGCGAGACTTTGCTCGTGGATGGCGGTGGCCGCCCGTCGAATACGGGCATACGTGCGGCGCGCGAATCGGACGATGAAAACGCCGAACCCTTCGAGCGCGACACGCGCGGCATCGGCGATGCGGTTGTCTCGGAGTATCTCTGGTGGCGCGGGCTTGACCGCATCAACTACGTGCTGGCGACGCACGCCGACGCCGATCACATTGACGGCCTCAATGCGGTGGCGAAAAATTTCAAGGTTGATGCCGCGCTCGTTGGACGCTCGCCCGCAGGCGACCCGGAGTTCGCGCGCTTCGCCGGCACGACGCGACGCGAAGGCGTTCCGTTGTACCTCGTCGGGCGAGGCGACCAACTCAACTTTGGCGCGGTGACGATTGAAGTCTTGTGGCCTGAGCGCGTCGCTAACTACGCACTCGCGCCGTCGCAGAACAACGACTCGTTGGTCTTGCGCGTTCGCTACGGCAGTAAGACTTTTCTGCTCACGGGCGACATCGAAAACGGGGCGGAGGCCGCGCTTGTGGCAGCGCAGGATGATCTCCGCAGCGATGTCGTCAAGGTCGCGCATCACGGCAGCAAGACATCCTCGACGGAGGCGTTCGTCAGCGCGACGCACCCCGCGCTGGCCGTCGTCTCGGTCGGAACACTTTCGCCTTACGGCCACCCGCACGCGGAAGTCCTCGCACGCTGGCACGCGCATGGGACGGAAATCCTCACCACCGGCCACAGCGGAACAATCACCGTCAGCACCGACGGCGAAGATTTGAAAGTGGAAGAGTTCGTCAAACCATGATCGTTGACAAAGATGCCGATGAACGACGCGCGCATTTTCATCTTGTCAGTATCTTTGCCGCACTTTATATTCGACCGAGAGTTTGAATCGTCGCGAGGAGTTGTGCATGAGCAAGCAGGAAGAGTCCGATACGTCGCCGCTGTTTGACCGACGCCCGTGGGGAACATTTACGGTACTCGACGAAGGGCATGGCTACAAGGTGAAGAGACTTGAAGTGCTGCCCGGCAAGCGTCTGAGCTATCAGCAGCACGCGCGCCGCGACGAGCATTGGATGTGCGTCATCGGTTCGGCGACCGTCACGCTCAACGAACAGGAAGTGACTCTGCGTGTCGGCGAGACGATAGACATTCCCATCGGCGCGCGGCATCGCATCGAAAATCCCGGCACGGAAAATCTCATCTTCATCGAAATCCAACGCGGCGATTATCTCGGCGAGGATGACATCGTGCGGCTCGAAGATGACTTCGGACGAACGGGCAACTGACACGTCAACGCGCGAGCAAGATTCGCAAGTCTCTCACGTTTGTTCCCGTCGCTCCGGTCAGGACCGTCTCGCCAAGCGCGTTAAAGAAAGTGTAGGCATCGCTTTCTTCAAGATACTGTCTCGCGTTTAAGTTCAACGCACGCGCGCGTCGAATCGTCGTGTGGTCTGAGATCGCCCCCGCCGCCGGACTGTTCCCGTCAATTCCATCCGTCCCCGCGCACAAGGCAACAAACTGCCCGGCTGTCTTACTCTCTGAGCCATCTGCATTCAACTGCGCGTCCATCTCCAGAGCGCAACGCAAGGCCGTCTCCGCGTTGCGCCCGCCCACGCCCGCGCCGCGCACCGGACACGAAAATTCGCCGCCCGCAATGAGACAGACGCCGCGCTCGTTTGCATCGTGTTGCTTGTGAAAGGCGACGAGCCGCGAAACGAGCGCGGCGGAACCTTCCGTGACGTGTTGCTCAGAGATGTCGCGCGCAAACTCGACAACGTAGCCGCGCGCACGCGCTTCATCTGCCGCGCTCATCATCGCGCGCTCATTATCGAGCAGTACAAAATGCTTTCGCAGCGCGTCGCTCATCGTCGTCTCGCGCTCGCGACGCACGGATTCTTTCAGCGCGCGGTTGATGGAAAAGGGAAGACGACGCGCTAGATCGTAATGCTCGACGACGCTTCGTGCCGCGTTAGCAAAATCATTTTCAAATTCGACAGCGGTCGGCCCCGATGCGACGTCCGCTTCACGTCCCGCGCCCGTGTCTGAAACGATGAGGGATATTTGCGAAGACTGTGGAGCGCACGCGCTCAAGCCGCCGCCCTTAATCTTCGAGAGCGCGCGGCGCACCACGTTGATTTCCGTGATGCTCGCCCCGCATTGCACCAGCACGCGATTCGCTTCGCGCAGGTCTTCGAGCGGCACACGCGCGTCGCGCGGCAATTCCAACATGGCCGACCCGCCGCCGGAGATGAGAAAGATAATCAGTGTGGAAGGAGAGTCTGCGCGTCGTAGCATCGTGAGCGCGGCGCGCGCGGCGTCGAGGCTCGCTTCGTTCGGCAAAGGATGCCCACCCGCGAACGCGCGCCATTTATTTGAGAGAGACGAATGCGCGTTTGGTGTTGTGGTGACGATTCCCGCTTCAAGACGCGCGCCTAGAATTTCATCCAACGCAGAGGCCATCGCCACCGCTGCTTTGCCAAGCGCAACTGAATAAATTTTCAACTCGCGCGCGTTCAAATCGAACTCAACGTCTCGGACGCGCAGCACGTCTCCGCTCAGACTGACGGCGCGACGCACGGCGAGCCTTGTGTCCATCTCGACGAGCGCATGTTGGAAAATTTCGCGCGCGTCACGGCGCAAAGTCGGCAGGTCGTTCAAAGCGTCTCACTCCACCGTCAACATCGCGCGCAACTGTCGGAAGCGGCGGTCGCTGAAGCCGCGCACCATGATGAGATGCTCTGCGCGTCGAAACGGCCCGAAGCGTTCGCGGTGTTCGATGATGCGCGCGGCAAGCGCAGGCCCGATGCCCGGCAGAGTTTCAAGCTCGGCGCGTGTCGCATGATTGAGAGAGACGCGGGGCGAAGCATTCGCCTCAACGAGATTCGAGGGCGACGCTTTGTCGCTCGCAGTCGAGATGTGGCGTCGCGACAGTGTGACGCAGGAGATAGCAATGAATGCAACAAAGAGGCAACAACAGATGAGACGTTGAAGAGGTGTTTGGCAGAGCATGTGTATCATCTTCACGAAAGCCGCGTTAACATTAAAACGGTGAAGAGTGCCGCCGATGTGTGCAAAATGCTAGAAGTCTAAATTTTTCATTAACTTGTAACTTCAAAAAGGCACTTATCCACAGACTTTTCCACAGATTCTGTGGAAAAGTCTTGACGCAATTTCTTTGAGTTTTTAGAAATCTTCCACATGGCTTTCCTGCAACTCGTCCCAATGGCCGATGGTTTCAAACGCGCGTTGGAGGACGGGACGCGGACGCGCGCCGTCTGCTTGACCGATGAAACCCTCGCGCTCCATCGTGTCGAGGATGGCGGCGGCGCGTCCATAACCGACGCGCAGCCGGCGTTGAAGGACGGAGGTCGAGGCTCGCTTCATCTCGCAGCAAATGCGTAGCGCCTGATCGAACAACTCATCGCGCTCGCCACCCCCTCCGTCGCCCCCTGCCGCTTCCTCTTCGGATTGCGTGATGGACTCATCATAGACGGGCGCGCCTTGATCCTTGATGAATTTGACGATCTTGCTGACTTCCGCTTCATCGAGGAATGCGCCATGCACGCGCACGAGACGCGAAGTGCCCGGAGGCAGAAAGAGCATGTCGCCGCGTCCGAGCAGTTGCTCCGCGCCGTTCGCATCTATGATCGTGCGCGAGTCAACTTTCGATGAGACGCGGAAAGCGATGCGCGAAGGGAAGTTGGCTTTGATGAGTCCGGTGATGACGTCAACGCTCGGACGTTGCGTCGCGAGCACGAGATGGATGCCGACGGCGCGCGCCATCTGTGCGAGTCGTGTGATGGCTTCCTCCACGTCGTTGCCGCAGGTCATCATCAGGTCGGCGAGTTCGTCAATGATGATCACGATGTAAGGAAGACGCTTGTGCGGCTGTCCTTCGTCATCGAAGTCGAGCACGTCGTTGCGGCGTTCGACTTCGACGTTGTAGCCCTCGATATTACGGACGCCCCAGCGCGCGAGGTCTTTGTAACGCTTCTCCATTTGCGCCACCGCCCACTTCAAAGCGTTGGCGGCCTTCTTCGGCTCCGTGATGATCGGCGTCGCGAGGTGCGGGATGTCGGCGTACAGTCCCAACTCAAGCCGCTTCGGGTCAATCATAATAAACTGCACTTCTTCGGGACTCGCTTTGTAGAGAATCGAGACGACGAGCGAATTGAGACAGACGGATTTGCCCGTGCCCGTCGCGCCGGCGATGAGCAGGTGCGGCATTCTCGTCAAATCCGCGACGTAGTTGATGCCGTCAATCGTCTTGCCGAGCGCGAGCGTGAGTTTCGACGGCGACTCGCGGAACTGTCTGGACTCGATGACCTCGCGCAGGAAGATCGTCTCGCGGATGGGGTTCGGCACTTCGATGCCGACGTGCGCTTTGCCGGGCACGCGGTCTATGCGGATGGACTCGGCGCGCAGTGCGAGGCAGAGATCGTCAACGAGACCTGTGACGCGCGAATATTTGACGCCGGGGTCTGGCTTGAATTCGTAGGTCGTGACGACGGGGCCGGGACAGATGTGCTCGATCTTGCCCGTGACGTGAAACTCTTTGCACTTCTCCGCGACTTGCGAAGCGATGCCGAGCAGTTCTTCGTCAGCCTGTTCTTTGCGCGGCGGCGCGGCGTTGAGAAAATCGTTGCCGGGAATTTTATAATCGGTCGGGATGGCGACTATCGCGCTCTTTTCCGCGCGGCGCGACTTATCCGCGCGTGCGCCGGACGGCGACTCAACCACATCATCGAACTCCGCGCGCACGACGGCGGCGTCACGCAGCATCTCTTCAACTTCGTTTGTTGTCTCCACATCAATTTTGACGCCGGAGACAGTCTGCGGAGTTATCGAAGGCGAGGTCGTCGCGACGCGCTTTGAACCATTCGACGTGCTCGCGTTGCCGCTTCCATCAGTCGCGCCCCTCTGCTTGTTGAGAGTCGGTGTGATGGAAATTTCCGCAGCTTCCACTTCGGCGAGTTGGGCGCGCAACTCAGCTTCGCGCGCGGGTGTTTCATTAAGTCCCTGCGTGGCTAAAGCGTTGCGTTTGACAGCAGCGATGGCGGCGGAAACCGCCTCGACATCCGCGCCGCGCTTAACGATCAGGCTCGAACGCTTTGCCTCGCGCGCGTCCAGTTCATCCTGCGCGACAACTTGCGCCGATAGAGCCTGCTGTTGTTCCATCTCGCGCGCCGCGCGTGCTTCGCGTCGCATCTCTGCGCGAGCCTGCGCCTGCGCTTTTCGTGCTGCGCGCCACGTCTCGAAACGCGCGAAGGTGCGTTGGAAAAATCCTGCGGGGTTACTGAGCGCGGCGGCGAGTCGTTCGTAGGCGCGCGCGAAAGAGAAATTAGTGGCGAGGAGCACGCCAACGCACGCCAGCGCGACGAGCAAGACCGTTGCGCCGACGGTGTTCAGCATGCTTTTCAGACCGACGGCGAAGAGTACGCCGAGCGTCCCACCCGCATTGAAGCTTTTGTCGAACAGAGGGTCTGTAATGAAGAGCGCGAAGAGCGAGGCGGCGGCCAGCGTCAGCGTCACGAGTCCGACGATGCGCGAGAGCGGCGCGTGAATCCTCCGCGTGCGGAAGCGACGCCACGAAGCGGCGACGAGCAACAACGGCAACAGAATCGCCGCCAACCCGAACGTCTGGTAGAGCGCCGCCGCGACGTTCGCGCCCACCGCACCGATCCAGTTGTGCGCGCCCGTCGTCGCGCCCGAAGCGTTCCAGGACGCATCGCTCGGATGATACGAGACGAGACACAGCGTCAGCAGCGCGCTCACAGCGAACAGAGCAATCGCCACGATCTCATTCGTCCGCGTGTTTCGTTGCGGAGCGTTCCCGCTCGCGGGCTTCAAACGCATCTGGGTCTGACTGGTTGCCATAGACACTCCGTAAGCAAAGACTAGAGGCTGACGTTAGATATCGGTTTTGGAAATGATCTTAAAATCTAATCCCGGCCTCTAACATCCAGCCTCTATTACTTTCACGCCGCGCGGCGCGAAAGCAGGAAAGCGTGTATGAAATCGTCGAGGTTGCCGGCGAGCACTGCATCCACATCGCCGCGCTCGACCTTCGTGCGCGCGTCCTTGACGAGACGATACGGCGCGAGCACGTAGTTGCGAATCTGCGAGCCGAAAGAAATCTCGGCCTTGCTCGCTTCAAGGATCGCCGTCTCCGCGCGTCGCTTTTCGAGTTCAAGTTCATAGAGACGCGAGCGCAAGACCTGCATCGCGACGGCGCGATTCTGATGCTGCGAGCGTTGATTCTGGCACGCGACGACCGTGCCCGTCGGGAGATGCGTGATGCGGACGGCGGAGTCCGTCGTGTTGATGTGCTGCCCGCCCGCACCGGTCGCGCGATATGTGTCCACACGTAAATCCTTGTCGTTGATTTCGACCTCGATGTTCTCGTCAATCTCCGGCGAGACGAAGAGCGACGCGAACGAAGTGTGACGACGCGCTGCTTGATCGAAGGGCGAGATACGGACGAGACGATGCACGCCGGCCTCCGCCAGCAGTAAGCCGTAAGCGTATTCGCCTTCAACCTTGAACGTCACGTTTTTGATGCCGGCCTCTTCACCCGGTTGATAGTCGAGCACTTCGGTTTTGAAGCCGCGCCGCTCCGCCCATTTCAAATACATACGCAAGAGCATCTCGGCCCAATCCTGCGACTCCGTGCCGCCCGCGCCGGGATGAATCGTGCAGATCGCATTAAGCGCGTCGTTCTCCCCCGACAGAAGCATCTCTGTCTCGGCCACTTCTACTTCATGCTCCAGACGTGTGACGAGCGAGCGCAGTTCACTGAGACTGTCTTCATCCGTCTCGGCAAATTCAAAGAGCACTTCGGTGTCGGCAGCCGCCGACTCGAATCCTTCCTGACGCGCGATGACGCGCTCGATGCGGCTGCGTTGTTGCAAAAGATTCTGCGCCGCTTCCTGATCCGACCAGAAGTCCTGTGCGGACGCTTGCTCTTCGATGCGCGCGAGTTCTTCGCGCTTGGCAGCTACATCAAAGAAACCTCCCGAGCTGTTCGATGCGTGTGCGGAGATTGTCCGCGCTGTCGTGCAACTCTTGGATTGTCAAAGTCTCGATCATCAAATCCTCCAAAAAAAGCGGTCAGCGATCAGCCGTCAGTATTCAGCGAGCAGGGCTGAACTTTTTTAAGCGGCTGACGGCGTCAAGCGTCAAAGTTAAAAAACTGAACACAGCGCAAATGATTACGAACAGATCGCCGTGCCTGACATAAAAAGTTTGCTCTTGGTTAGCGCGCGTGATCGTCCAGACGCGCGTCGCGGGTTGAAATTTCTCGGTCGCATCAAACACTTCGCCGCGCGGCGTGATGCGTGCGGAGATGCCTGTGTCCGTGACGCGCAAAAGCGTGCGGCCACTCTCGACGGCGCGGAAGACCGCATTGGCGAGATGCTGTCGAATCACGGCGGTGTCGCCTTGATAAGAGTCGTTCGTGATTTCAATGAGCACGTCCGCGCCCTCTTCCGTGAACCTGCGCGTGATGTACGGGTACGCCGATTCGAGACAAACAAAAACTCCCGCGCGCGCGGCTGTCTCAACGTTGTTGTCTTGGCCGAGCGGCACGAGCGTGAAACTTGTGCCCGGCGTGAACTCGCCGACGATGCCCCGCATCAACCCCGCGCCGGGCATCCAACGCGGCAACGGCACGTACTCGCCAAACGGCATCAGGCGAATCTTATCATACTGCGCGGCGAGCCTGCCCGACTGATTGACAAAGACGGCGGCGTTATACGCTCCATCATCCGGCGCGGGTTCGAGCGAGTTGAAGATGAGCGACGTGTGATGCTCGCGCGCGAAACGTGTGACCGTCTCGCGGAACTGCGCGTTGCGCGAGAAAGAAAAATTCATCGGCGACTCAGGCCAGACGACGACGCGCGGCACAGCCGGATTCGAGACAGCGTCGCTCTCATCATTCAGCTTCACGTCAGACGCTGGCCGCTTGGCCGCTTCAAGCGGCGATGCTTCATCGAGTACACGCAAAGCCTCCGCGCTCATCGCGAAATGTTGCTCGACGAGCGCAGCCATTTCCGGCGCGGACCGTTTGAAATCGGGAAGCACGTTCGGTTGGACGGCGATGACGACAGCGACGGGCTGTTGCTTTCTCAATAGCGGCAGAGATTGGTAAAAGAAAAATATCGTGAGGGCGACAGCGACGATGACGAATAAAGCCGTCAACAGTCCTCGCTTATTTTGTTGATGAAGTGCAAAGGCAATCGCGGCATTGACGGCGACGATGAGAAATCCGACGGCATAGACTCCGCCAAAGCGCGCGACTTGAATCAGCGCGGGCATGTCTGCTTGCGAATATCCGATGGCGTTCCACAGTTGCCCGATGACGCCGAGACGAGCCCATTCAAGCGTTACCCACAGCGGCGGCGCGAAGAACAGCGCGCGCGCGCCGAAGCGTGCGATGAGACGTGCCAGCGCGCAGGTGCAGAGCGCGGGGAAGAGTCCGGCGATGAGCGGCGCAGGAATTAAAAGCAAATAGGCCAGCCACACGGGAATGTCCGCGTAGTGAATCATCGGATAGGTCAGCCAGTAGCAAGAGCCGTAGAAGAAGACTGTGCCCGTCACCCATCCCATCAAAAAACTCTGCGGCGCGCGCGGACTGCGTGCGACGGCGAGCAGAAGGGGCGTGAGTCCGACCCACGCGAGCGGCCACCAACCGAAATCCGGGAAGGCGAGGATGAGCAGGATGGCTGACAGCGTCGCCCATCCCATCTCGGCGAGAGTCGGAGCAATGCTACGCGCGCGAAGAGAGAAGTGTCTCAATCGCGAGTTCGCGCGCAGAGGAGTTTCAAGAGAGACGGCTGCTGCTTCTTGCACGCGCGCGAGTTTAACAGAGGCGCGCGTCTCGCGTCATCGCGCTCAAAATAAATTATCAAAAGATGCCGATGGCTCTCGTCGTGCGCGAAAACGTCTGGCCTCCTGACGTAAAAAGACAAAAACCGTCACCACTGCGGTGACAATTTTTGTCGAGGTGTCACTCTCGCGCCCATCTCCGCGTGGCAAGCGGACGAGACCTGCGTCATTTGAGCGTGAACGCCATCACAAATAAGCAATGGCACAAACGCAGGGAGTTTTAAGGAATGTAGCTTTCTGAGATTATTGCGCTGTAAAAGCGGGAGAACCCGGCTTTGGGGCCGGGTTCTTGTTAGATGTGTTTTTAGTAGGGATGCTCGGCGGGCGGCTGGCGTAGCGGCAGGCCACGCTCAGAGAAGTGATGGCGGCGGGGTCAAGGTTTAACTTCTTCCTTGCTTGCCGAGATGTTCTAATGCAGTCGGCGTGCCACAGAAAAGATGTTTCTGGAAAGACGTGTTGATTGTTCGTAGAAAGGGGCAGCGCGCGAGACGAGTCGTCAACAGTTTTTCATCACGCGCGCGACTGTAATCAGATGCCCGCGCGCGCCCGTGACGCGGACGTTCAAGTCGCCGCGAGGGATACTCTCATTTGCCTCCGCACATGCGCGCCACTGTTCACCGTTGACGAGCACTGCGCCTTCCGGCTCAAGCGGCTCGACGACTGAGGCCACGCGCCCGACGAGCCGGAAAGGTTCGCCCGAAGATTTTCTGCGTCGGGAGAGAAAGGCGATGCGGAAGGCGTAGGCGACGACGATGGCGGCGGACGATGCGAGCAGGAGAATGAGCAACGTCGTCAACATGCTTGATGTGTAGAATAAGGAGAGGCGGAAGAATCGTTGACGAATAGCCGCGATGCCTTCGTCAACGATTCTTCCATGCTGCTTCTATCTCGCGCGTCTATTTGATGCCGACTTGCAGTTGGCGTTGGAGCGCGATGGCATCCTGATTGTTCGGATCAATCTGGATGGCGTTGCGCGCGTAAGCCATCGCCTGCGTGCGGTCGCCGCGCTCAAGAAAGATGCGCCCCAGCATAATGTGCGCGTCAATGAGTTTGGCGTCCCAGAAGATCGAAGTCTTCAACTGGTTGATGGACGAGACGAGTTCGCCGCGTCGTTGATAGATGCGACCCGTCAACAGATAAGCCTCCGCGTTCATCGGCTCGACGCGAATCACATCGCGCAATTCGGTTAACGCCTCGTCGTCGCGTCCCGCTGTGTAAAGGTCTGTGGCTTTGGCGAGCAGGTTCTGCGCGTTGGAGCCTGTGAGCGCAGCGTTAGTGCGATCAAGCGCATCCTGTTGAAGACTGATGACTTCGATGCGGTTGAAGTCTTCTCGCAGGCGCAGAGGAATTTGCGAAGTCGTCTGCGATTTCTGCCACTCGACCTGCGCTTTGGCGTAGGCCGGAAGATAGCGACGCGAATCGTTGTCGTTGGCTGTCGCCTCTTCGGTCTGCCCGACCTTCTCAAGTGTTTTGGCGAAGAGGAAGAGAGCTTCGCCGTCGCGCGGGCTGTTCTTGAGCAGGGCGCGGAGTTGCTCCGCCGCTTCCGTGTATTTGCCTGACAGCATCAGCGCGTAGGCGTAGTTGTAACGCGCCATCAAGCCGTCGGTTGCGACATCGGACGTGGACTCTGCGGCGCGACTCAAATAAGAAGTCGCCTGCTTCAAGAGCGCGTCGCGTCTGGCCGCATCTTTCTCCGTGCGTGCGGACTGGACGGCGAGCGCGCCCGCGTTGTTGTAAATGCTCGTCAGAGGCATCTCCGTCGTGAGCGGCAGAATGGCGTCGAGCGCGCTCTTCAAGTCGTCAGAGCGCCAGTAGCTGAGAGCCGTGTAGAAAGCCGCTTCGGAATAATGCGAATCTCTTTTTTGCAGCATCGAAAAATTTTCCGCCGCGCGCTTGTAATCGCGCTGCGAATAATAGAGATGTCCGAGTTCAAAAGCGGCCTGCGTATAGACGCTGCCGGGCACAGCACGCGCGTACTCGCGCATGGCGTTTTGCAGATACGCTGACTTCTTATCAGGGTTATCCGTGACCGTCCCCTTGACGAGACTCTCGAAAGCCTTGACCGGAACTTTCGTCGCCTGTTCGACGATTGCCCTTTGCGAGAAGGGAAGTTTTTCGTCCTGCTCGTAGAGTATTTGATACGCCAGTTTGCCCTGCACGCTTTGCAGATTGACGAGCGCATCGCCGTAGAAAAATTCGTGCGTCGCCCAACGCCCGTCCGACATGGTTTTGCCCGCGAGCCGTCCCTCGTTGACGCGAATGACGCGCGCCGAGCCGCGAACTTCCGCCACCGATTTATCGTCTTGCGGCGGGCTGACTTCATACGTGCCGAGCACGACGAGGCTCGCACCGGCCTCGCGCGCGAGCTTGATGGAAGTGGCGAGCGAAGGAATGACGGTCAGCGGGACGCGCAGGCGTTGATAAGCGATTTCGCGCGCGTCGCCGGTGACGGAGGTCAGACCGTGCGCGCTGAGTAGCTCGGTCATCGAGTCTGCGAAGCTCTCGCCGACCCAGTTGAACTCGCGCTGATAACCCTTGTTTTCAAACGGCAGCACGAGCACTACTTCGCTGACGACCTGCGGCGTCGGCGTGCGCGCGGCGGCGGTGAATCGTGCCGGCGTGGCAAACAGAAAAATTAAAATAACCAACAAAGCTGTGAATCTTTTGAACATGTAAAATCACCCTGACGAACTTAGAAAATATTCAGCCTCAGAAAAGCAGAGAGGCCGTGCGGCGCGGCTTCGGTCAGCACGGCGTCGGCGGCCTCTCCTGAAATCCTTCACTGAAGGAGCGTCGCCTGATGCGCTGCCCCGCTAAAACTGGCGTCCCGTACGGGATTCGAACCCGTGTCGCCGCCGTGAAAGGGCGGTGTCCTAGGCCCCTAGACGAACGGGACTGAAACCACTCGTAAAACGATAGCGGCAAACTTACCGTACCATGCAGAGGCTGTCAAACGGACGGAACTCGGAAGGCCGGAGCCGAACTTGATTTGGATGTCCGGCAGCACGAAAAAGTATGCTCGCCGCGCGCAAAATGCTCATCAAGACAGACATTTCAATGAGCTTAGAGTTATCTTCAGCAAAGTCTATTTGCGTGCTTTGAAGACGAGAAAATAGTCCATCCCATCGGGCTTGACGAAGTCGTAAGTCTCTTCGAGCGTGAAGCCTGCGCGCGCGGCTTCCTTGACGACGACATCGCGGCTGATGCCGTGATCCTCGCCGTTGCCGTTGCGGTCAATGATGCCGACCTTCGCACCATCACGCAGTGACGCACGCAAGCGCGTGAGCAGGCGGACGGGTTGCGCGACTTCGTGATAGGTTTTCAAAATCAGCACGGCGTCCACGCTCGCAGGCGGGAGCGCGGGGTCGTCTTCTTTGCCAAGCACGGTGCGGACGTTCGTTAATTTTTCAGACGCCGCGCGCTCGGCGATGTGCTTGAGATAATCCTGATTAATCTCGACGGCATAGACTGTGCCGCTCGCTCCCGCGCGTCGTGCGGCGCGCACAGTGAACCAGCCGGAGCCTGCCCCGATGTCCGCCACGCTTGATCCCGTCTTGATGCCGAGCACGTCCATGACGCGCTCGATCTGCAACTTCTTGTCACGGTCTGGATATTCAAAGATGGAAAGCTCGCCGGTGTAAGGCTCGCTCGTCGGACGGTTGATCGTCTCGCCGTCTGATGGTGTCGGCGCGGGCAGATTTGCGTTAGTAGCTGGTGACGGACTCGTCGCCGGCGCGCGCTTTGTCTGTTGAAGCGCGGTCGCGGAGCAGCCGTTGATGGACAAGGCCAGCGCGACGTAGAAGATGCTGCGTGTGATGCTTGATGAAAAAAATGGACGCATGGCAGATAACCTTTTCAAATAATTTTAAGCGAGTGTGTCCCGTGCTCTTGAACGTGTCCGATGATGGAAGCGTCCGCGTACTTTTCGCGCAGGCGCGAGAGCAGTTCGCCGGCGCGTTCAGGTGCGATGGAAATTAAAAGTCCGCCCGCCGTCTGCGGGTCAAACAGCAGGCTCACAATCTCCCTGTCGAGCGCGTCGCTCAACGCCACGTCTTCGCCCACGTAAAGACGATTGGTTTTGTCGCCGCTCGTCAAGAGTCCTTGCGCGGCCAGCTCGCGCGCGCCGGAAATCAGAGGCACGCGCGCGGCTTCAATCTCCAGTGTGACGCCGCTTCCGCGCGCCAACTCCCATGAGTGGCCGAGCAGAGAGAAGCCTGTGATGTCTGTGGCGGCGTGCGCGTTGTGTTCGACCATCAGGCGCGCGGCGTCGCGACCTGAAAGCAGCATCGTGTTGAGCGAGGCGCGCATCACGTCTTCTCCGGCCTTGCCGAATTTGATGCCCGTCGAGATGACGCCCGTGCCGATGGGCTTCGTCAGCAATAGGGCGTCTCCGACTTGCGCGCCGCGATTGGTGACGACGCGGCGCGGGTCAATCGTTCCCGTCACCGCGTAGCCGAACATGATCTGCGCGTTGTCCACGCTATGACCGCCCGCGAGCGCGACGCCGTTTTCCGTCAGGACGTGCAAGCCGCCGCGCATAATTTCGGCGAGGATAGAGAAGTCAACGCCCTTCTTCGGAAAGCAGGTGACGGCCAGCGCGGTGATCGGCGTGCCGCCCATCGCCCACACATCGTTGATGGAATTGAGCGCGGCGATGCGCCCGTAATCAAACGGGTCGTCAACGATGGGCGTGAAAAAATCCACAGTCTGCACGAGCGCGAGGTCGTCCGTGAGACGGAAAACTCCCGCGTCGTCGGAAGTTTCAATTCCGACAATCAGATTGGGGTCGTGTGGAATTTTCAGCCCGCTCAAAACTTGAGCGAGTTCGCGTGGCGCGAGCTTAGAAGCTCAACCGGCGCACGAAACCATCTCAGTGAGACGCATCTCTCTGCTCCTTATAAAATGAAAGAATTATTAACAGTGATAGACAGGATGAACAGGATTGAAGACAAATGATGAACGCGGAATGATGAACGATGAATTGAAAGCAGCGGCTTGTTTTTCATTCATCATTCTACATTCATCGCTCATCATTTCTTCTAACATCCTGTCTATCCTGTCCATCACTGTTAAATTTTCTTCATCTTATCACGAAGCGGGTAGGGGCGAGGACGGTGCGCGCTTCGGGGTTGTAGTAGTCGTAAAGTTGAGAGGGCGCGGTCTGCGCGTCGAGGCCGAAACGCGGGCGGAATTTGAAGTCGAACTTCGTGCCGCCGCCTTCAGGCCAGAGATAGAAGACGAGACGGTCGGGCAGCACGTCGTAGCGGCTGATGCTCCAGCCGGACTCTTTCATCGTGCGCTCAAGCGAGGCGCGATCAACGTCCGCGCCGGGCGGCAGGCCGACTTCGGCGAGCAACATGCCGTAGCCGCGATGCCCGATGCGTTCGGCCTCGACGTGGCAGTTAATCTCCTGCGTCGTTTCGGCTGACGCGCGGTCAAAGTTGACGGCGAGACGAAGCGCGCTGTTGGCGTTGGGCTGCGTCTGGTTTTGCGTGCTTGATGCGGCGTCGGATTTCGACCAGGGGACGTAATAACTCGTCACCGTTTGCGCCTGCGCTTGCGTTGATGAATCGGGGCGTCGAATCTCGACGTGGTTGACACCGGCGGCGACGAAGGGCGAGAGGTCGAGCGTCACGGGCGCGGCCAATTCGCCTCTCGACGGCAAGGAGAGTTCGCCCGCCGGTCTCCCGTTGACGAAGACTGTGGCGGCGTTCGTCGTGTTTGATTGCGCGACTGATGAAGCGTCGCCGCTGCTCGTCGTTTGAAGTGACGCGCGCGTGTCCTGTTTGAAAAGACGGATGAGCGTGTCGAGCACGTTGACGGTCGCCTGCGTGGAGAGCCAGACGCCGTAGCGATCTTTGTTGCGGATGAGAAAGAGCAGGCCGCGACTAATCAACTCATCCTTGTTGCGTTGCGCTGACGGCTGATTCGCCTGCGGCGTCTTCGCGTTCGCCTGCGCGGTGTCGCGCGCGAGAGCCTGCACGACGAGCGCGGTCGTTTCGACGCGACCGGCTGTGCCCCAGCCGTAGAAGGGCGTGTTGGTTTCCAGATTCCAGTAACTCGCCGCGCCTTTGTCGAGCGCGAGCGTTTGTAATTTGGCGACGGCGTGCGACGCGGCCTCCATCTCGCCCGCATCCGACGCGGCCAGCGCGTAAGAGGCGATAAGATACGGCTCGTCAATTTCTTCGATGCGCGCGGAGAGAAAGCGGAGCGCGCGTTGAAGCGGCGTCTGAGTTTTGGCGTCGGCGTTTGGCTTGTCCGGTGTGACGGCTGGTTTTGCATCAGTCTGGACATCAGCCTTCGCATCGCTTGCGCTTGCGGCGAGCACGCGCGCGATGAAGGCGGTCACGAGCGCGGTGCGGCGACGGTCTTCTTTGTGCCCCCAATCATAAGCAGGCCAGCTTCCATCCTCGCGTTGTTGCTTGGAGAGCCACGCGCGCGTCTCTGTGATGATGTCTTCGTCAATGGCGACGACGGTGCGCGCGTCCGTCAGGAAGCGCAGGGCGTAGGCGGTCAGCGCGAGGTCTGGCTCGCCGCGTCCCCAGTAGGTGAAGCCGCCGCCTTCGGCGCGATAGTTGAGAAGACGTTCGTAGCCGAGTTGCGCGTAGCGTCGCGCGCGTGCGACGACAGCAGGCGGCGTGGGTTCGCTCGCTGTCTTGCCCGTGCGCCCGTCGTAGAGCTTGAGCACGAGGACGCTCGGATAGGTGGACGAGATGGTCTGTTCGCCGCAACCGTATGGTCTCTGCAAGATGCCTTCGACGCTTTCGAGCAAGTGCGCGGAGAGGTTCGGGTAAATTTTCAGTTCGCTGCGCGTCGTGTGGTTGATGACATCGGCGGGGACGTTGATGTCGAGCGTCGTCGTGTCTTTGAAAATCTGCGCGGCGGTCTGCGACTTTTCTTCGCCGTCGGGATGGACGGTGACGGGCTTTTCGATGGCGTCGCTGGCGTCCGCGCCGTAGGCCGTGATGCGGCTCTTGCCGTCCTTGATTGATGCGACGACGCGGATGTCGAAGGTCTGTCGCGCGGAGTCGCCGGCGGGGACTTCCGCGTGCTGGTGCGCGGGGCCGGTGAGCGCGAACCAGTTTTCAGGCTTGATCTCGAAGTCAACGGCCTGCATTTTGTCGAGATAGTTGCGGAGGACGACGGGCAGGGAAATGCGGTCACCTTCGGTGAGCACGCGCGGCGGGTCGAGTTCAGCGAAGAAGGGCTGGAAGGCGCGCACTTCCTTTTCGACGGTAGCGAGTTCGCCATTCTCGGTCGAGGCGATGACGGACATCTTCCAAGTCGTGATGTTGTCGGCGAGTTTGAAACGCACCTGCGCGCGTCCGGCCTTATCCGTTATGACTTCCGGCTGCCAGAGCAAAGTTTCGGGAAAGTCTTCGCGCAGTCGCGGCGTTGACAATGACGAGCCTGTCGCGTGCGCGCCGCTCTTTTTGTCGTTGTTATCAACACCGTCTATTGAGAAGTTATTTGTTTTACTGCGTGAGCCGCTGACAGAAAGTTGGGCTGAATCTCTACTAACCATCTCAGCGCCGCCAGCTATCACCGAAACTGTTTCAGCAACACCACCAACTTCCATTCTAACTTCTGTTGTAATGAGATTTGAGGATTGAACTTGCACGTCGGTTAAGATTAAGTTTTTGAAACTATTGGCAGTAAATTCGAGGCGATACACACCGGAAGGCAAGTTGCGGAAAATGTATTGCCCTTCCTCATCGCTCGTGGTCGTGAACACAAGCAAATCACTGTTTTGAGTAGCTTTGATCGCTACGCCGGGGATGACCGCACCGCTCGGGTCTGTCACCGTGCCAGCAATCGCGCCCATGCCGCCAGAGAAGACGATGGTGGGCACGGTCTTTGAGGTCGCATCCTTCGCCGATTGTTCGGAGACGAGGGTGGAATAAGTCGCAGCGTCGAAATCATCGGGCGTGCCGACCTTGCCGTCCGCGCCCGCGCTTCGCAGATTGATGTGATAGACCGTTTGATTGACCGGCCTGATGACGGTGTGTTGCTGCGTCGCGTTCGGGTCGTAATTGCCGCGACTCTCAAGCGTAATGTGGTCACCGTAGCGCGTCTCCATGCTGAAGGTCGCGTACAACTGATTGCCCCATCCGTCGCGCATGTCGTCTAACTTCAACCCGGCACGCCGGAGTGCGTCGCGCAACTCCGCGTCCGTCTGCGGGAAGTTGCCTGTCTTATTCAGGTAGGCGTTGAGCGCGGGGTCAATCGCGGCGCGCGACTCGGCGAAGTAATCGTCGAGCGTCGTCCAGATTGTGAAATCATCCGACGAGCGCGTGGCGTCCGTCTCGAAAGTTTTATTGGGGCCGCCGCTTTTGATAGCGATGGTGTAGTTCGTTTCGCTGATGCCGAAATCGAGCGCATAAGGCTGCCCCCAACGGTCGCGCAAATCGTCGAGATTGAAGCCTCGACGCGCGAGTTCGTCTTTCAACACGGCAGCGTTGCGGATATGGCCGCCCGTGCGCGCGTGATAATCAGCGACGGCCTTGTTGATGCGCTCGCCGACGGGAAGAAAGTAAGGCCAACTCAAAACCGCGACGGTGATGTCATCGCCCGTTTTGGCTTTTTTGTCGGGGCCGTTGCTATATAAAACCAGCGTGTCCAATTCGCGCACAATCGAAAACTCCGCGCGGAAAGGCTCGCCCCACGGGTCGCGTTGAGCGTTGAAGTCGAGTCCGTCATCGGACGTGATGCGCCGCAGACTTTCATCGTCGGTGGGGTACTCGCGACGCTCGTCGTAGCGCACGGCGAGCGTCGCGCGCAGAGGCTTCACTTCATCGTTGAGGAGTTTCTCGAAGACAGCGCGCTGGTCTGACTCATACTTCGTGCCGCCGAAGATGTTGGGTTCGTAGCCGTAACGATCATTGTTGAAGAGTAGCTCGGCGACGAGTTCGAGTTCGTCCGGGTGCGGCTTTGTGATGTCGAGTTGCTCGATGTCGCGCGGCGTGATGCCGCCGATATCGCCCGCGCCGTACCACAGATAATAAAACGAGCCGCCGAAGCCGAAGTTGGAGCTAAACTCCTGCTCCGTGCGCGCGCGTTCCTCGACGGCTTTGTCGAAGACGACGACGCCAAGCGCGCTCTCAACCTTGCCGCCGTCTGGCGCGCGGACGGACACGTCTGCGCTCGCGTCTTCGCCGGGACGATAGGTGGTCTGCGCGAAACGCACGTCGAGGTTCAGTTCGCGGTTGCGCGGATAGACGACAGTGCGCGTGCCTCCGACGTAATCGTAGTATCTGTTTTCGGGAATTTCCGTTGATGTCGCCGAGATGGTCAGGCGTCCTTTGAACTCGTCGCTGTATGGCAGCGTGAGCGACGCGCGCCCGCCTTCGAGCCGCACGAGTTGCGAAGAGATGACGCGGCCATCGCTCGACACGTCAACGAACAAATTAAGCTTCTGCTTGTTCGAGCTAATCTCCGCGACGATAGGCTCACCCGCGCCGTAGAGCGACTTATCCGTCTCGACGCGAATCTCCGTGCGCTCGCCTGAAAGCCAGAACTCTTCCTCGCCGTGTCCCATCTGCCCTTCGCGGTCGCGCGCGACTAAGCGGAGCGAAATGTTGTTGCCCTCTTCCTCGCTCAGATGCACGACGGGGCCGGACACTTTCGCGACACCGTACCGATTCGTCTTCACTTTCAGGATCGTGCGATCCGGCTCGACGAGTTCGACGGTCTGCTCCTTCGTGCGCGTCATCGAGACGGTCGCGCCTTTTCGTGTGACGGAGACTTCGCACTGCGCGGGCGTGCCGTCGGCGTAGGAAGTCGAGACGTAGAAAGCGAGCGGCAAGCCTTCGGCCTGACGGTAGCGTCCCTCGTTGATATAGACGTGAATCGGGTCTTTCGTCAGCCGCACGGAAAAGCGTCTCTGCTCTGTGCGATTCGTGGTCGGGTCTGTCACGTAGGCCGCGAAGTCGAGATCGCGAAAGCGTGCGTAATCCTCATCCTTCAACTTTTTGTGTTCGTCCGCGAGATCGAGATGCGCGATGAAGAGGCCGCTCGCATCCGTCTCGCCCGTCAGCGGCTCCGACTCTGTCGTCTCGTACTTTTGTTCTTTGTAATTCCAGGTGCGCTCCGTCTCGCGCACGACGCGCACGCGCGCCTTCTTCACCGGCTGGCCGAAAAGATAATCGCCATGCACTTCGACTTCGGCGTTCTGCCCGCCGAGATAAAAAGGATGATCCGTCTTTGTCGTGACGGAAAAATTCGGGAGGTCGTAGCGGCTAATCTTGATGCGCTGGTCTGTCTCGTTCGTCTCGTCGCTGTACTTTTCGTCCGCGAGTTCAAACTTGAGCCAGTAGTCGCCGAGTTTGATGTTGTCGGGAATCTGCCAGTCCGCGCTGGCGACGCCGAAGCGCGAAGTCTTGAGCGTCGTGCGATATACAACTGTGCCGTCCGGGTCTTCGAGTCGGAGCGTGGCGCTCGTGTCCGCGATGGCGTGATGCGTCGCATCGAAGACGAGCGAGCGCGCGTGTAGCATCTGTCCCGGCTGATAGAGCGGCTTATCGGTCGTTAAAAGCAGGCGCGGCTCTTTGTTGAATTTCACTTCCGTCTCGGCTTTCTGCGTGAGAAAGCCGCGCTCTGCCGTTACTTTCAAACTGGCATCACTGTCTCCGGGCACAGCGTCGGGCGGCAGCTTGAAGTCGAGCGTGGCGAAACCCTCTTCATCGGTCGCGCCTGAAGCTTTGATGGAAATTTTCTTGTCGTCAGCCGTGTCGAATTTCAGTTCAGCCACGATTGGAATATTTTTGACGGGATGCTGCGTGACGGGATTGGCGGTGCGGACGCGCGCGCGATAGAGCGAACCCGAACTCGCGTCGCTTGAGGCGTTGACGCGCAACTCGAAGAGGTCGGGCGTGACTTCCGAGATCGAGACGACGCCCGCAACTGTATCCGCCGTCACTGCCGCGCCGGAGTTTTGCGGAGTGACGGTGTAGCGCAGGCGATACCAGGGAAACTCTTTGCGCTCGGACTCGACGAGTTTGTCGTAAGGGAAGGCGAGCGGCACGTTGACGCTGCTTGCGCCGCGCTTGACCGCCACATCAAGCGCGGCAGAGGCGCGCACTTTGCTGGCGGGGTCGAGCAGTTCGAGTTGGACGCGCGCCGTGAAATTTTTGCCCGTGCCGTTGCGAAGCGCGAGCGAGACGCTCGTCTCACGTTGGTCGAGCGAAATTTTAATGTCTGATTCGTCAACGCCGAAAGATGAACCGGCATGAGAGAGTTGAATGCCGCAGAGCAACACGGCGAGGCCGAAGACGACGGAGAACCATTGGCGTCTCATCATCACGTTTCCCTCCACTAAATTGTGCGGCTAGGATGCGCGATGGTTGCCCGTTGGTTGTGAGCGGTTTGGATAAATGATGAGTGATGAATGGTGAATTGAAGACAAGAAGCGCCGCCCTCTATTCATCATTCATCACTTATCATTGCTTTTCAAGAGTTGGGGACGAAAATGATTTTCCCTCCCGTCATTTGTTCTGTGTATTGATGCAAGCCCTCCGCAGCTTTTTCGAGCGGCAGGCGCGCGCGAATCTCGGTTTTTAATTCGTTGCCGAGTAGCCGCTGCACTTTTCTCGAAGTGATAATTTTGCCGTACAAACTCTGCGAGCGCAGCCAGTGGGAGAGCCAGAAACCCTCGACGCTCTTCTTTTCAAAAATGAATGAGCGCGGATGAATCACGCAGCCTTCCTGCGACAGCGCGCCATAAACATAGACGCGCCCGCCCGCAAGCATCGCGTTAAGGATGCGTCCCGTCATCTCGCCCGCTATCGCGTCGAACCCGATGGTCACGCGAAGCTCGCGGCACAAGTCGCTTAACTGTTTGTCGAAATCCGCGTCGCTGCTGTTGAGCACATAGCGCGCGCCTTCACGTATCAACAGCTCGACCTGTTCAACTCTTCGCACGACATTAACGAGCGGCACGCCGCGCTTCGCTGCCAGCCTGACGATCATGCGACCGAGCGCGCTCGCGGCGGCAGTCTGCACGACGGCGGCAGCACGCGCGCGTCGCGCTCGTTCCAACAATGCCCACGCCGTGAATGGATTGACGATGAGCGATGCCGCTTGCTCCGTGTCGGTTTGTTTAAGCAAGGGCACGCACAAGCCCGCCTGCGTCAACACGTATTCCGCCCACGTCCCATCTCCGTCGAGCGGCGCCGCGCACGCCACGCGCTTGCCCTTCAAATAATTCGCGAGCAGTCCGCCGCCCGACGCCACGACCTCGCCGCTGCCCTCGAAGCCCGCGACGATTGGCAGTTTCTTCTTCACGTACATGCCGCGCAAAAACATCAGGTCGGAAGGATTGACCGGCGACGCCGCGACGCGCACCAGCACCTCGCCCTTCGCGGGACGCGGAAGAGGTTTCTCGACGAGCCGCAGAGAATTATCCGCGCCGTCGTAAGCGCGCAGCTCAAGCGCGCGCATCGTTGCCGGGAGAGCGCCTGTCGTGTGATTGACCATGCGTTTTGTTGTCGCCTCCGATTCAGGTTGATGAAAAGTTAAAATCAAGAGCGCGTTTGATGATGCTTGAGCGCGAGAGAACGAACGCGCATCAATGATGCCGGATAGACGCGCATCAACGCGACGCGCTCAAATTCGCCGGATGAAAACGTCTGACGTACTCACGATAATCCGCCGTCTCGCGCGCCGCACGGCTCTCGTCCCATCCCAAATATTGACGCGCGATGGCCGCCGCCGCGCTCAACGCATCCAACCCCGAAGCGCTGTTCAAGCCGATGAGCGTGCGACGCAACAGGCAGTCAGACAGCGTCTGCGCCATCTCATGCTCGAAGGAAAAAAGAACTTCCGCGCCGATGCTGCCGGTCTCAGGGCAGATAGTTTCGCTCAATTCAGGATGCACGCGCGCGAGTTGCAACACTTCCGCCCCGCGCGCGCCGTAGATTTTCAAAAGCCGCGCGTTCGTCTTGTCCGGCAGAGAACTCTCATGCTTGAAATCTTCGCTGAACTTTTGGAAGTCATCCGCCGCGCCGGGAAGCGGCGTGCGTGCCGTCTCACACGGCGGCGAATTTTTGCCGAGTCGCTCGAACAAAAGATTGACGGTTTCTTCAGAGAGACTGCGATAAGTGGTCAGCTTGCCGCCGACGATTGAGACGAGATGACGCACGCCCGAAGTGTCTGCGCGCACGAAATGGCGTCGCGTGATGCCGGCCTCCGCTCCCGTCTCGTTGAACGGCAGAGGGCGCACGCCGGAATAAGTGTAGAACACATCCGAGCGCGTGAGCCGCACGGCAGGCAGCAAGCGATTCGTTTCGTCGAGCAGGTAAACGATCTCCGTCTCGTCCGCTTCAACGCGGTCAAGGTCGCCTTCGTATCGCGTGTCCGTCGTACCGATCAGGATTTTGTCGTCCCAGGGAATAATAAAAAACGGACGCCCGTCGGCGCGCGCTTCCGTGTAGAGCGCGGACGCGGGCGCGCCGTCGAACTTGCCGACAACGATGTGGCTCCCGCGCGTCCCGCCGATGAGTTTGACGGCAGCGGCAGGCAGTGTTGCTTGTGCGAGAACTTCATCAACCCAAGGCCCCGCGACGTTGACGACGAGCGGCGCGCGTGCCGCGTGCGTGCTGTTACTGTCGCCGCCTCCGAGCAAGTCTTGAAATTCGACGCCGCACGCCGCGCCATCTTCAATCAGCACGCGAAGGACACGAGCGTAAGTCAAAACTTTCGCGCCGTGCGCCTGCGCCGACAAAACATTTTCCAGCACCAGCCGCTCGGCATATTCGACTTGCGCGTCGTAGTAGAGAGCCGCGCCGCGCAACTCGTGCGGGTTGAGGCCGGGCGCGCGTTGAAGCGTCTCCGCGCGCGTGAGCATGTGATGTCGTGCGAGCGATTTACCGAACGAGAGTAAATCATAGGCGATCATGCCGGCGCGCAGTGTGTGCCAGCCGCGACGCGCATTCTCATAAATCGGAATCAGGATGGCGAGCGGCTTGACGAGGTGCGGCGCGATGCGGAGCAGCGTCTCGCGCTCGTTGAGCGACTCGCGCACCAGACCGAGTTCGCCGTGTTCGAGGTAGCGCAGGCCGCCGTGAATCAGTCGCGTTGACCACGCCGATGTGCCAGCGCAAATGTCGCCTTTGTCGAGAAGCAGCACGCGAAGCCCGCGCATCGAGGCGTCGCGCGCGATGCCCGCGCCGTTGATGCCCGCGCCGATGATGATGGCATCGAAGGATGCGCGTGTGATGTCGTCTGTAATACGTCGCGTCACGTTTGATTTTATCCGTCGCCGTCGCGCTCGCGCCATGACTTCGCTTACTCTTCGCGCTCCCAATCGCGAGCGCGTTCCACTGCTTTGAGCCAGCGTCTGTGCAGCCGCGCGCGCATCTCTTCGCTCATCTGCGGCTCGTAGGTGCGCGCCACACGCCACCGCGCGCCGATCTCCGCGCGATTTCGCCAGAAGCCAACGGCGAGACCTGCGAGATAAGCCGCGCCGGCGGCAGTCGTCTCCGTAATCTCCGGGACTTCGACCGGAACGCCGAGAATGTCCGCTTGAAACTGCATCAGGAAACTGTTGCCCACCGCGCCGCCGTCCACGCGCAAGACGGGCAGGCGCACGCCCGCGTTGCGCTCCATCGCTTCCAGCACGTCGCGCGTCTGGTAACACATACTTTCGAGCGTTGCCCGTGCGAGATGCGCGCGTGTCGTGCCGCGCGTCAAACCGACGAGCGCGCCGCGCGCGTATGCGTCCCAGTGCGGCGCGCCAAGTCCGGCCAGCGCGGGCACGAAATAAACTCCTTCGTTCGATTCGAGCGAGCGCGCCAACGCTTCCGTCTCAGATGCCGACTCGATGATTCGCAAGCCGTCGCGCAGCCATTGCACCGCCGCGCCGGCGACGAAGATTGAACCTTCCAGCGCGTACTCGACCGGCTCGACACCGATGCGCCACGCGATTGTCGTCAGCAACCCTTCCTTGCTCGGCACGATTTCTTGTCCCGTATTCATCAACAGAAACGAGCCTGTGCCGTAAGTGTTTTTCGTCATTCCCGCGTCGTAGCAAGCCTGCCCGAAGAGCGCAGCCTGCTGGTCGCCCGCGACGCCTGCGACGGGAATGCTGTGGCCGAAGAAAGCGGATGGCTCCGTCTCGCCATAGACGTGTGAAGAGGGTTTCACTTCGGGAAGAATGTCGCGCGGCACGTCGAGCAGTGCGAGCAATTCTTCATCCCACGCGAGTTCGTGAATGTTATAGAGCAGCGTGCGCGAGGCGTTGGAATAATCTGTGGCGTGGACGCGACCGCCCGTCAATTTCCAGACGAGCCACGAATCAACTGTGCCGAAAGCGATCTCGCCGCGTGAGGCGCGCGCGCGCAAGCCCGGCGTGTGGTCGAGCAGCCACTTGATTTTCGTTCCCGAAAAATACGGGTCAAGCACCAGTCCCGTCTTGCGCCTGAACGTCTCTTCGAGTCCGCGCGCTTTCAACTCATCACAGTGCGAGGCTGTTCGCCGATCCTGCCAGACGATTGCTCGCGCGATTGGCGTGCCCGACGCGCGCTCCCACATCAAGACCGTCTCGCGCTGGTTCGTGATGCCGATGGCGCACAAGTTGCCGGCAGGGATTTTCGCGGCGCGCAACGCTTCGCCGGCGACGCTCAGACAGGTACGCCAGATTTCTTCGGCGTCGTGTTCGACGTGGCCGGGCGCGGGAAAATGCTGCGTCAATTCGCAATAAGCGCGCCCGCGAATGTGCGCCTCACGGTCGAAGACGAGGGCGGTCGTGCCCGTCGTTCCCTGATCTATCGCGAGCGCAAAATGTTGACCGTCCATCAAAGTCTCGCTCCTTCGTCTTGTGGTGGCGGCTAGTGTAGTATATGTTTCGTGCGGCGCGAGAGTCGCACGGTTGAAGTTAACATTTTGCACGCCACATAATTTGTCTGGAGAAGTGAGTACGGAGAGATGAACGACCAGAACGACTTTTTTGAAGATTTGATTGATGATGAGCCGGAGACGGAGACGACGGAGTTTTTCGCCAGCGCGGACGATGACGAAGACGACTTTGAAGACGACGATGATGAATCATCCGAGATTCGCACGGCGGTGATGACGAAGAACGATTTGATCGCGCTACTGACGCTGAAAGTGTCGCCCGCCGGAGGCCAGATCGTGCGCGTTGACCCGCGCGAGTCTCTGCCCTCCGCACAGCGTTACGACGACGAGGAGACGGCGCTCAACTGGTTCAACCGCAGCCTCGCGACGAGCCGCCGCAACGGTTGGAGCGTCGTCTATGATGGCGAGCCTCTCTTCGGTTAACTCTGCATTGATTAGAAAATCCAAAAGTGGAAACGAAGACGAACACAGAACAAACGCAGAAGAATGCCGCCAGAAGTATGGCGGCATTCTTTTTTATCCTGCTGCTCGTCTATCTCTGCATCACGCTCATCCAGCCGCCCGCGCGCGTTTTAGACAACGCGCCGCTCGCGGAATTCTCTTCGGGTCGCGCCATGCGACACCTCCGCAACATCGCACAGAAAGCCCATCCGACCGGCTCGATGGAACACGCGCGCGTCCGCGAATACATCATCAATGAACTGAGCGCGCTCGGCGTCGAACCGTCCGTGCAGGAGGCGAGCGTCGTCGCGAAAGATCGAGGTGACGGGCGACCCGTCGCCGCCGGGACAATGCGAAACATCGTCGCCCGCGTGCGCGGGACAGACAACAGCAAGGCTCTCATGCTCGCCGCGCACTACGACTCGGTCAACACTGCGCCGGGCGCAAGCGACGACGGCGCGGGCGTCGTCACGCTGCTGGAAACGCTCCGCGCTTTGAAGACGGGCGCGCCGCTCAAAAACGATGTCATCTTTCTGTTCACGGACGGCGAAGAACTCGGACTGCTCGGCGCGCGCGCGTTCGTCGCGGAGCATCCGTGGATGCGCGATGTGGGACTCGTCCTTAACTTCGAGGCGCGCGGCGCGGGCGGCCCCTCCCTGATGTTCGAGACGAGCGAAGGCAACGGCACGCTTATCAGCGAGCTTGAACGGTCGGCTCCGCACGTCGTGGCGAGTTCGCTGATGTATGCGGTCTATAAACGCCTGCCGAACGATACGGACATGACCGTCTTCAAAGGGGCCGGAGTCGCCGGACTCAACTTCGCTTATGCCGATTGTCTCACGAGTTATCACACGCAACTCGACAGCGTGGAAGAAATTGACGAGCGCAGCCTCCAGCATCACGGCTCCTACGCGCTGACGCTCGCGCGCGACTTCGGCAATCTAGATTTACGCGAGACGCGCGTGGAAGATCGCGCCTACTTCAATCTGCTCGGCACGGCCTTTGTCAGCTATTCATCAACGTGGATCGTCCCGCTCACGATTTTCGTGAAGCTGGTCTTCATCTACGTGATGTGGCTCGGATTGAAGAAAAGAATCTTGACGTTGAAAGGCATGGCGGCGGGATTCTTCGCGCTGTTGATTTGCGGCGGCTTGTCGGGATTCGTCGCGCACGCGGCGTGGTGGCTCATCCGAAAGATGAACGGCGGCTTCGACGCGCTGCCGTATCAAACGCCTTACAACATACGCCTCTACGAAGTCGGTTGCGTGCTGCTCGCCGTCGCTGTGTCGTCCGTCTTTTACGCGACACTCGCGCGCCGGATCAGTCTCTTGAATTTGCACGCCGGCGCGTTGCTGGTGTGGCTCGCGTTGATGTTGCTGGCGACGTTCGCGCTCCCGCTCGGCGCATTTCTTTTCGCATGGCCGCTCCTGTTTGCGCTCGGTGGGCTGGCGTTCTTCATCAGCGCGAAAGATCGGAGCGTTGACGACTGGAAGAGTTTCGGCGTGGCGGCGGCCTGCGCGTTGCCGTGTCTCGTGCTCGTCGTGCCGCTAATCTACATGCTGCTGATGATGCTCGGCATGACGCTCATCGGATTTTTCATGGTCTTGCTCGTGATGCTCTATGGACTCGCGCTTCCGCTCCTTGACGCCATGCACGGCGCTAAGCGTTGGCGCGTGCCGTCCGGCGCGCTCTTCGCCGGCGTAATGTTCATCGGCGCGGGATTACTCACCACAGGACTCGACGCGCACCGGCGACAGGCCAACAGCATTTTTTATCATCTCAACGCGGACACGGCGCAGGCGCGTTGGGTCAGCACGGATGCCGCGCTCGATTCATGGACGAAGCAATTCATCTCATCGGAGAACGCGAAACATGAAGTGCTCGCAGATATTTTCCCGTGGGCGACGCAACCTTCATGGCAAGCGGGTGCGCCCTCCGTCGCGCTCGTCGCGCCGAACGTGACCGCGCTTGAAGACCACACGGACGGCGATGTGCGAACGCTGCGACTCCGAATCTCGTCAGCGAGACAAGCGCCGTCGCTGTTGATGTTCACAGACCCGGAGACGGAAGTGTTGCGAGCGTTCGTCAATAATCACGAAGTGACGCGCGCGACTCCGCAAACATCAAGCGCGGCGCAACGACGCACACTGCGCCTCTCGTATGCCGCGCCGCCCGTCGAGGGAATCGAATTGCTGCTCGAAGTCCGCGCCGCCAAACCTCTGCGTCTGACGGTGGAGGATGTCTCTTACGAGTTGCCGCAACTGCCTGAACTGTCGCACGCTCCGCGCCCCGTCGAGATGATGCCCGCGCCTTCCTTCCGCTCAAGCGACACGACGCTCGTCAGCAAGACGTTCAACTTTTAACCTCTGCAAAGCGCACGCGCCTCATCCGCCGGTGCGCTTGACCACCCTGTTAAATGAAACTATTTTGATGAGAATTATTCTATTCGACAGGAAGGGAAGCCGTGATGAAAGCGATTCGAGTACATGAGTTTGGCGCGCCGGAGGTGTTGCGTCTCGAAGACGTGGCGGAGCCATCGGCGGGAAGCGGGCAGGTCGTCGTGCGCGTGTACGCCGCCGGCGTCAATCCGGTTGACACGTATATCCGCGCGGGCGCGCACGCCGCGAAGCCGCCGACGCCGTACACGCCCGGCTCGGATGCGGCGGGCACGGTCGAAGCCATCGGCGAGGGCGTAACGACGGTCGCGGTTGGCGCGCGCGTCTACGTCGCGGGCGCGCTCACGGGCACGTATGCCGAACTCGCGCTGTGCGAAGAGTCGCAGGTACACGCGCTGCCGGAGCGCATCACGTTCGCGCAGGGCGCGGGCGTCTTCGTGCCTTACGCGACGGCATATCGCGCGTTGATGCAGCGAGCGCGCGGCGTGCCGGGCGAAACCGTGTTGGTGCATGGCGCGAGCGGTGGCGTCGGCACTGCCGCCGTGCAGATCGCGCGCGCCGCAGGCTTCAACGTCATCGGCACGGGCGGGACTGAGCGCGGGCGTCAACTCGTGACGGAGCAGGGCGCGCATCACGTGCTCGACCATCGCGCGCCGAATTATCTGGAAGAGTTAATGAAGCTGACGAATGGGCGCGGCGTGGACGTGATTCTGGAAATGCTCGCCAACGTCAATCTCGCTAAAGACCTCAACGTGCTGGCGAAGGGCGGGCGCGTCGTCGTCATCGGCTCGCGCGGCGCGGTGGAGATTGACCCGCGCGCGATGATGGGACGCGACTCTCAAATTCTCGGCATGTCGCTCTTCAATGCTTCTGCCGGTGAGTTATCGAGCATCCACGCCGCGCTCGGTGCGGGACTCGAAGCCGGGACGCTCAACCCCATCGTCGGGCGCGAGTTTCCACTGGCGGATGCGGCGCGCGCGCACGAAGCCGTGCTTGAGCCGGGCGCGCACGGCAAGATCGTTTTGCTTCCCTGAAGAATTTCCCTGACAATCAAAAGCAAGGATGGAAACTTACGATGTCGAAATTAAGACGCATTCTTTTGCAGACGACAATCCCGACGACAGAGGACGATTGGAATATCAAACGCTTTTCCATGCTGCGCGAACATCTCGCCTCGCTCACGGATGAGACGGGCGCGGCGTTGTGCGAAGTGACGGCGCGCGACCGCGAGTCGAACGAGGCGGGCGACGATCCGCTCCTCAGCAAACTCGACGAGTCGGATTTTGACGAGCTATGGCTATTCGCCGTGGACACCGGCGACGGTCTGACGAAGTCGGATTGCGAGGGCATCACGCGCTTTCGTCAACGCGGCGGAGGGCTGCTCGCCACGCGCGACCATCAGGATTTGGGTTCGAGCCTCTGCACGCTCGGCGGCATCGGCGCGGCGCATTTCTTTCACACGCAAAACCCGGAGCCGGACGAGACGCGACGCGCGGCGGACGACACCGCGACGACGAATATTTCATGGCCTAATTATCATTCAGGCAACAACGGCGACTATCAAATAGTCACGCCCGCCGGCGAAGTTCACGAGCTTCTCTCTCATCATTCTGCGGAGGGCGAAGTGATCCGATACTTTCCCGCGCACCCGCATGAGGGCGCGGTCGGCGTGCCCGAAGATGAGCGGCACGCGCGCGTCATCGCGACGGGACAGAGCGAATCCACGCATCGCCCGTTCAATCTTGTGGTGGCGTTTGAGAGTGCGGAGGACGCGCACGGCAACACGCTCGGACGCGGCGTGGCCGAGTCGAGCTTTCATCATTTCGCCGACTACAATTTCGACACGAGCAAAGGCGCGCCGAGTTTCGTCGAGGAAGCGCCCGGCGATGGCTACGCGAAGAATCCGCGCGCGCTCGAAGACATCAAGGCGTACATACGCAACCTCGCGCTGTGGCTCGCGCCGGAACGGACATGAACGTTCGGAGGTCTGTTGTGAAAGTTCAAAAAGCGACAACGGCAGTAGTCGCGCGCAGTGAAATTTCTGTGGTCGCGCCGCCTGAAATGACAATCACGCTCAAAGTCAACGACGCGAAACGCCGCATGACGATTGAGACGCGCACGACTTTGGCCGAAGCTCTGCGTTTCGAGTTGGGACTGACGGGCACGAAGATCGTATGTGATCGCGGCTCGTGTTCCGCGTGTACGGTGTGGCTCGACGGCACGCCGGTTTGCTCGTGCATGACGCTGGCGGTTGATGTCGGGACGCGCGCCATCACCACCATCGAAGGACTCGCGCCGGACGACGAGCGCCTGCATCCCGTGCAGGAGGCCTTCATCGAGTATGACGCGATGCAGTGCGGCTTCTGCACGCCGGGCATGATTATGAGTTGCGCCGCGCTGCTCAATCGCAACGCTGACCCGACGCTCGATGAAGTGAAGACGGCGACGAGTGGCAATCTCTGTCGCTGCGGCACGTACCCGAAGGTTTTCGAGGCCACGCTCGCAGCAGCAGCGAAGGCCGGCGGCGGCGCGCAAGTTAAAACAGGGAAGCGTGTGAAATGAGCAGAGCGCAGAAGCAGAGTAAGGCTGCGAAGATTACGGCGACGACCAACGCGCCGTCTGCCGCGCCGACGGGAGAGGAGCCTGTGCCGAAAGCCGCATTGGATGAAGCGAAGAAAGCGAAGGCGCGTCAAAAGTCTGCGCCCGCCGACGGCGACACGCGCTCAGTAAAATTTCCTTCGGGAATCGTCGGTGCGAAGATGTCGAGAATCGAGCGCGAAATTCCTCTTGATGAGCCGCTGCCGCTCGCCGTCAACTCTGAATTGAACGTCATCGGCAGGCGCGTGCCTCGCGTTGACGGGCGCATGAAGGTAACGGGCGCGGCGAAGTACACGGCGGACGTGCTTCTTCCGGGGATGCTCTACGCGCAGATCGTTACCAGCCCGCACCCGCACGCGCGCATTCTCTCGATTGACGCGAGCGCGGCGCAGGCGCATCCGCAAGTGCGCGCCATACACATTCTCGACCGCGTGCTCGGCAACGCCGAACTGCGCGACAAGTCGAAAGAGCTTCCGGCGAAGTTTCCGATTGTGCGCTTCGCAGGCCAGCCCATCGCCGCCATCGCCGCGACGACTGAAGCCGTCGCCGCTGAAGCCGCGCGGCTCTTCCATGTCGAGTACGAGCCGCTGCCCTTCGTCATTGATAAAGAGAAGGCGAGAGAAAAAGACGCGCCGCTCGTCTTTCCGGGCGCGGCGGATCAGTCGGCTTCGGCTGGCGGCGGCGGAGGCCCGGCAGGTGTCAGGCAAAAGGGAAACGTGCGCGGCCACGTCAAAGGCGGAGCGCACGGAGAGCCGCCGGGCGATGTCGAGCGCGGATTCAAAAAGGCGGACTTGATCATCGAGGGCGAGTTTCGCACGCAGGTGCAGACGCACAGCGCGCTTGAGACGCACGGAGTCGTCGCCGACTGGCAGCCGGACATGCTGACCGTCTATGCCTCGACCCAAGGGACGGGCAGCGTGCGCGACGAGTTGGCGGATATTTTCAGACTGAAAAAAAGTCAGGTGCGCGTCATCACGGAATTTATGGGCGGCGGCTTCGGCGCGAAGTTCGGCGCGGGCAATTACGGCGTGCTTGCGGCGCAACTCTCGAAGAAGGCGGGCGCGCCCGTGCGTCTCATGCTCGACCGGAGGGACGAGCATCTCTCGACCGGCAATCGTCCAGACTCTGTGCAACGCTTACGCATCGGCGCGCAGCGCGACGGCACGCTGACGGCGATTCATCTACAGTCTTACGGCACAGCCGGGACGGGCACGGGCGCGGGCACAGCCGGCCCCGCGCAGAACATGTACAAGTGCGCGAATATATTGACGGAAGAGTCCGACATCTTCACGCACGCCGGCCCGGCGGCAGCATTCCGCGCGCCCGGTCATCCGCAGGGCTGCTTCGCGCTCGAACAGTTGATTGACGAACTCGCTGAACGCCTCGATGTTGACCCGCTCGCCCTACGCGACAAAATTGATGAGAGCGATGCGCGACGCGAGGAGCGACGCATCGGAGCCAAGCGCGTCAACTGGAAAAGTCGGCACGCGCCGGGCGCAGACAAAGGTGCGGTTAAGCGCGGCATCGGCGTCGCGCAGTCGGTCTGGTATCGTCTCATCAATCTCGACACCTCAATTGAAATTCGCCTGACACGCGATGGCTCAATCGAAGTCATGTCGGGCGTGCAGGACATCGGCGGCGGCATCCGCACCGCGCTCGCGCAGGTCGTCGCCGAAGAGTTGGGATTGCAGCCCGCAGACATCACGATTCGCATCGGCGACACAAACTTTCCCAACGGCCCCGCGTCGGGCGGAAGCATGACGACCATTTCTATGACGCCCGCTGCGCGTAACGCCGCGCACAAGTTGAAACTGAGATTGCTCGAAGAAGTCGCGCCGTATTTCAAGGTCAAGGCGGGCAAACTGGAGATGCGTGACGGGCGCATCGGCGTGAGTCAGTCAAAGAAGGCGAGCGCGAATGCGGCTGCAACATTGACGTTGAAGAAAGCGGCGGTGCGACTCCCGGCTGAGGGCATCGTAGTGCGCGCGAGCAGGATAGATGATTACGGCGGCTTCGTTTTTAAGAACGAAAAGGATGCGTTCGGCTTTGGCATCGGCGTGTATGGCGGCGTGCAGTTCGTCGAGGTCGCGGTGGATACCGAGACGGGCGTCGTCAAAGTCGAGCGCGTCGTTGCCGTCCACGACTGCGGGCGTCCCATCAATCCGCTCGCGGTCGAAAGCCAGGTCAACGGCGGTGTCTTGCAGGGCATCTCCTACGCGCTCTACGAAGACCGCATCCTCGACCGCCATACGGGCAAGATGGTCAACCCGAATCTTGAGCAGTACAAAATCATCGGCTCGCGCGAGACGCCCGTCATCGAGACGATCCTGATTGAAGAATATCTCGGACGCAATTCGACGGACGCTGGCGGCATCGGCGAGCCGGCGACGATCCCGACGGCGGCGGCCATCGCTAACGCTTTTTACAATGCGACCGGCGTGCGTCTGCGTGAGATTCCGATGACGCCGTCGCGCGTCCTCGCAGCATTGAAGGGCGACGAGATGCAGAGAGGCGAAAATTCGTGAACAACTTTGAGTGGGTAGAGGCGACGACGATTGCCGACGCCGTCGCGCAGATGGACGGAACGTCTGTGGTGAAGGCGGGCGGCCTCGATTTGCTCGACCGCATGAAGGAGGGCATTAGCGCGCCCGCGCGTCTCATCAACATTCGCCGCCTGCGTGGACTCGATGCCATCCGCGAAGACGCGAAGACGGGGCTGCACATCGGCGCGCTCGTCACGCTCGCGGAGCTTGATGCGAACCCAATCGTGCGCGGTCGCTACACCGCGCTGGCGGATGCCGCCGGACACGCCGCGACGCCTCAGATTCGCAACGTCGCCACGCTCGGCGGCAATCTCCTGCAACGCCCGCGCTGCTGGTATTTTCGTTCCGAAGAATTTCACTGTCGCAAGAAGGGCGGCGACACTTGTTTCGCGCTCGAAGGCGAAAATCAATATCACGCCATCTTTGATAATCAACTGTGCGCCATCGTGCATCCTTCGGCGACGGCGACGGCTCTGGTCGCGCTCGGCGCGCAAGCAGAGTTGACTGGCGCAGACGGCAAGCGCGAAGTGTCGCTTGAAGATTTCTTCATCACGCCGGAGCAGGACGTGCTGCGTGAAAATTCTCTCGGCGAGAAAGAGTTGATCACGGGCGTGCGCGTGCCGCCGCTCGCGAAGGGCGCGCGCACGATTTATCTCAAGCAGGGCGAGAAAGAGTCTTTCGATTGGCCGCTCGCGGATGTCGCGTTGACGCTGGAAATTCAGGACGGACGATGCACGCGCGCCTCAATCGTGCTAGGCGCGGCTGCGCCCGTTCCCATGCGCGCACGCGCGGCGGAAGATGCGCTCAACGGTCAAGCAATTACTGAAAAGACGGCGCGTGCGGCGGCGCGTGCGGCGATGCGAGGCGCAACGCCCTTGTCGGAGAACAATTACAAAATCCCCATCTTCGAGACGTTAATTCGCCGCGCGATTCTTCAAGCGGCAAAGTGAATTTACGACGGCTGAGTTGAAGGAGATGAGCGAGATGAGTGACGTGCGAGAAGACGAAGACGCTACAGAAAAAGCGTCCTCGTCGTCGTCATCTTCGCCAGAGCAGACAGAAGTGTGCAGCCATCTGAGAACCAAGACCGCGCACGGGAATTTCAGGGGCGGCGCATACACTTGGCAGTCGGGACGCTCGTCCACCGCCGTCTATTGGTGTCTGCGAACGATGGAAAACGCCGGGCCGGATGACGGCTACACGCATCCGCATACATGCCGCGCGGGACGCATCTGCTTCGAGCCGTGATGCTTGCCGCAACGTCGCATCAGGCGACGAGAATCGTTTTGTTTGACTGCTGCGAAGTGTAGCTCGGCACGGGCATCAGTTTTGATGCGTAGGTTTCAGCGATGATTTTCTCCGCGCCCTCGTGGCTGACGGGCTTCGAGAAAAAGTAGCCCTGCCCGTTTTCGCAGCCGAGTTTACGCAAGAGCGCGAGTTGCTCTTTCGTCTCCACGCCTTCCGCGACCACATCCATCCCTAAATTCTGCGCGAGCACGACGATGGTTCTGACGATCTCGGCGTTCTCGTTGTTCTCCGTCATGCGCGTGACGAACGAGCGGTCAATCTTGAGCGTGTCAATCGGGAAACGGTGCAGGTAAGAGAGCGACGAATAGCCCGTGCCGAAGTCGTCAATGGAAAGTTGGACGCCGAGCGCGCGCAATTGCCTGAGCATGTCTGTGGCCGTCTCGATGTTTTCCATGACCACGGATTCCGTGATTTCGAGTTTCAGGCAATGCGGGTTGATGCCCGTCTCTTGCAGAATGTCGGCCACCGTCTTGATGAGGTCTGACTGGCTGAACTGTTTGCTCGAAAGATTGACGCTCATCAGCAGTTGCGGGTCTGACGGGTAGCGTTTGTGCCAGTCCTTGATTTGATGGCAGGCTGCGCGCAGCACGAATTCGCCGAGCGGCGAGATCATGCCGGTCTCTTCCGCGACGGGAATGAAATCCATCGGCGAGATGAAACCGCGCTCCGGGTGCTGCCAGCGCACGAGCGCCTCGAAGCCGCGCAAATTGAAATCTTCGAGCGCGACAATCGGTTGATAGTGGACGAAGAATTCCTCGCGTTCGAGCGCGCGGCGCATGTCCGTCTCCATTTGCAGGAGGTTGATGGCGCGCGCGTGCATCGCCTTGTCGAAAATTTCGTAGCGCGCTTTGCCGAGAGACTTGGCGCGGTACATCGCCGTGTCGGCGTCGCGCAGAATGTCTTCGGCGAGTTGGTAGCCGGTCGAACTCGGCGCGATGCCCATGCTGACGGTCGTGAAGACTTCGCGCCCGCTGAGGATAAACGGCGTGGACAATTCTTTTTGAATACGCTCGGCGACTTGTATCGCCTCGATCTCTTCGACGATGTCTTCGATGAGGATGACGAACTCGTCGCCGCCGAGACGCGCGACGGTGTCGCCGGGACGCAGGTGTGTTTTCAAGCGGTCGGCGATGGCGACGAGCAGTTGATCGCCGATGGTGTGGCCGAGCGAGTCGTTGATAATCTTGAAACGGTCGAGATCGAGATAGAGCACGCCGTACATTAGCTTGTCATTGCGCTGTGAGCGCGCGATGGAAAGCTTGAGGTGATCCATGAAGAGCGCGCGGTTCGGGAGTCCCGTCAGTGCATCGTGGAAGGCGTCGTGATGTAGTTGCTGCTCGGCGAGCTTGCGGTCTGTGATGTCCTGTATCTGGAAGATGAGATGGACGGCGTTGGTATAAGAGTCGCGCGCGAGTGAGACGCTCCAATGCACCCAGACTTCGTGTCCGAGTTTGTGGATGTAGCGCTTCTCCATTTGCGAAGTCGGCACTTTGCCTTTGAGCAACTGGCTGATATTGGAGAGCGCGGTCGGCAAATCGTCGGGGTGCGTGATGGTCAAAAAGTCAGAGCCGCGCAGTTCCGTCTCCGTGTATCCGAGAATCTGGCAGAGCGAGCGATTGACTTGCAGCCAGCGTCCTTCTGACGAGACGAGCGCCATCCCAATGGCCGCGTAGTCAAACGCGCTGCGGAAACGCTCGGATGAGTCGTTGAGCGTCTTGTCGCGGTGCTGTTCGGCGGGTCGCGTCCGCGCCGGCGAGAGCGCGTCATTTTCGCGCGCCGATTGATAAGCGTAGAAGGCGAGCGCGACAACAGCGCCGAACATCAACGAGATTGAGAGGCCGACACGGGTGATGGCGAATCCTGCCAGGTATGCCGCCGTCACGCTGGTCATGTAAGAGAGCGTCTTCCAGAAGAAATTTTTCAGCCACGCCACGATGATGGATTGTTTGATTTTGTAGGAGCCGCCGACGGCCACGATGGTCGCGCTCAGTGCGGCCTGTACAAACAGCGCGATGCAGACGGCATTAAGGGCTTGCAGAGAAAATCCGCCGGTCAAGATTTCCGGTATCGGGCCGAAACTCAGGCGCAGCGTCCAGACCATGATGAAAGTGCCGAGCACTTTAATCGAAGTTTTGAAGAGGACGCCGACACGTTGCCGGCTCGACGAAAGCGAGAGGCAGGTCGCGACGATCAACGCGAGAACGATGGCCGCTTCGCCGTCGAAGAGCAGCATCGAGAGAAAGACGAAAGTGTCCGTGACGGGGAAATGCCAGCGTCCCTGTGCATCGCGCGAGGCAAAACGCGACGTGGAATAGATGGTCGCAAGCGCCAGCAGAAACAGAGGCAAGCTGAGATTCGAGAGCCGGATGAGGGAAAGCGAAAGCAACGCGGCGCACGCGCCCAGTACGATGAAAATTTTGATGAAGCGCGGGGAAAAACGCTGGCTGTCGGCTATTTCCATAGGACGTAAAAGGGAGGCTGGATAATTCGTTCAACCGGAGTCAAAGGATGTGTGGAACGTGCAGAACGCACAGTTCGCTGCCAGACCACTTACAAATTCGATGCCATTGATTTGAAATGATAGAAGCGACGGTTTTACGGGGATTTTCAGTCGTGAAGATTTTGATGAAGTCAGATGCCTGAGAGACTTCTGTCAAAAAGGCAGAAATACTGTCAGCCAATCTGACAGCATTCCAGTCAAAGAGATGAACGGGTTGCAAAGTTTGGAGGCTGATGGTTGCGCTTCATTTGTCATGCATCAAGGATATTCGTCCGAGCCTTGCACCCAGATAAACGATTGAATGTCCATCAGCCTCTGAGCAATGCGAACTAAGAATAATTTCAACGCGAGGCCGTTTCCGCGCGCAGGAAATCGAGCATCACGGGACGCACGATCTGCGCGCCCCAGCCGTTGAAATTATAGTCGAAGCCGTGTTGCGCGTAAGGAAGATAGATGCGCCGAGACGTGACGCGCGCCTCTTTCAACTTCGCGCACAGCATTTCCATGTTGTCACTCAGCACGAGTTGATCGTGCCCGCCATGAATGAGCAACGTCGGCGGCGCGTGCGCGTTGACGTGCGCGACGGGCGAAGCGAAACCGTAAAGCTCGCGCATCTCCGGCGCAGAGTCGGGCGAGCCGCCAAGCAAGCGCCGGATGGCTCCCGGCCCGTCGAGGACGCGCTGATTTGCGGGATGATCGTAAGCCCATGGCAAATCCGTCGGCCCGTAAAAAGAGACGACCGCGCGCACGCTCTCGTCCGTCGTTGAGGTGTTCAAAGAAGGCAGAGCAGGCATTGCTTCCGTCGGCGCGTGTGTATCTTCAACGTCTTCCATCAAAGGATAACTCGCAGGCAATCTCGTGTCACCGCTGGTGTAAGCGGCCAGCAGCGCGAGGTGTCCGCCGGCGGAGCGACCCATCAGCGCGAGCCTGTCGGGAGAGATGTGAAACTCCGCCGCGTGTCGCTTAACCCAACGCACGGCGCATTTCACGTCGCCCGTCGCCGTCTGCCAGTTGGGCTGCGGCGCGAGCCTGTAATCAATGTCGAAGACCGCGAAGCCCTCACGCGCCAGCCAGCGATTCCACTGCGGGAAGTCGCTCCGCTCGCCCGCGCTCCAGGAGCCGCCATGCACGACGATGACGCCCGCGCCATTACGCTCTACGTCGTCCGGCGGAAGATACGCATCGAGCCGCAGCGCAACGCCGTCAACACTCGCGAACGTGTAAGTCTTAAAGCCGACGAGCCTTTCGGATGGCGCGTGCCTGTCGTCCGCGTCGCCTGACGAGCCCGTGATGTATTGTCTGAGCGAGAGTGAGACGCCATGCTCGCGCGCCACGAACATGCTGCTGAACAGCGGATAAAGCGCGAAGAGGACGGCGACGATTCCAACGCACGAAGAGACGAGCCACAGACGCTTGCCGCCGCCGAAGACGCGCTCTAACAATCCGCACATGATGCCGAACACGGCGAGCGCGACGAGTGCGAGACTCCATTCGCTCGCCGCGACGGAGAAGAGCCAGACGTTGTAAGCAGGCGCGGGAAAGACGATCCACACGGATGCGAGCAACGCCGCCGCGCTCGTAATCAACGAGATGATGTTTAGCGTGCGCCTCATCCGGGATCTGCTTCTCTGTGCAAGCTGTCGGTTGATTTTAGGTGTGTTCGATGAACTCGTTTAGGTAAGCTCTTAAATTGCCTGACGAGTCTTCCGTGGAGATAAATCCAATGTAGTTGTCTGGTCTCAACAGCACGCTAAAAGTTTTATTCGTGCCAAAGATTTCCGACATGTGCGGATCGAGCGAGATGAAGTTGAAGTCAACTGTGTCGGTGGCCTGACTTCCAAACTTGGCTTTTAACGCTTTAAGTTTGTCTTGCTCGTCTGAGAAGAAAAGCAGATGAAATTTCGGCTGGCGCAGTCTGTCGTAGATGCTTTCGCCGTTGATGAGAAAGTACGGCAGACGGTCGCCGGCTTTGACTTTGAAATCATCGTCGCCTGCGTGTTGACTGAGCGAACTGTGACGGTAGTTGATGCCGATTTGCGAAATTAAAGGGAAGACAAAATTTTTAACGGAGTCGAAACTGAGGACGTATTTCGCCACAGCCGGCCAGACATGCGTGCGTATAAATGCGAGAAACCAGTCCGAGCCTGCGCCGAACTGGAACATCCGGTCAGTGGTCTGCAAGAGATGCCTCGCGTTCTCCAGACGCTCTTCGTTGTAAGTGTCGAGGAGTTTTTCGTCCGCCACGCCGCGCAAAACCAGAGCCATTTTCCACGCGAGATTGTAACCGTCCTGAATCCCTGTATTCATCCCTTGCGCGCCGGCGGGCGTGTGGATGTGCGCGGAATCTCCGGCGAGAAAACCCCTGCCGGCGGAAAATTTACTGACGTGGCGCGAGTGGACTTTGTAAGTTGAAAACCATTTGACATCGTGTATGTCGAGTTCGAGCTTGGCCTCTTTCTTGATTTGTTGCTCAATCTCTTCATACAAAATGTCGCCCTCGTCTTTTTCATGGCCTTCGGGAAAACTGCCGACGATGCGATAACGATTCTCGCCTTTGAGCGGAAAGAAAACCAGCAGAGTGTCCTTCGCCAGACAGAGGTGCAGCGCGTCGTGACTGAACTTCCAATCAACCTGCGCGTCGGCGACGTAGAACATGCGCTCGAACGTGCTGCCCTCGAAGTTGAGTCCGAGCGCGTGCCTCGTCGGACTCTTGGCTCCATCGCAGCCGACCAGATATTTAGCTTCGATGGTTCGAGATGTGCCGTCTGAATTTTTTAACTGCGCCGTCACGCCCGCATCATCTTGCGTAAAACTTTCGAGTTCCGTGTTCCAGAGAACTTTTTTTCCGTTGCCGTGAAGATATGAGTTAAGCAACTGCTCGTTTTTGCTTTGCTCGAAGATGAGCATAAACGGGTACGCGCTCAAATCTCCGCCGATGTTCGATAAATCAAGCTCGGCGCGGACTTCACCTGCTGCGAGCAGGCGCGCTTTGGAGGCAATCGCGCCCTCTTCGACGGCTGTCTGCGCGAGACCGATTTGCTCGTAAATCTCCAGCGTGCGCGCCTGAACGCCGATGGCTTTGGAGTATTGAGTAGTGGCTTCGTTCTTTTCGATGATGACGAAATCAACGCCATACCTGATGAACTGACAGGCTAGAGACAGCCCCGTCGGCCCCGCTCCGACAATCAACACATCTGTTTTCGTCGTTTCGCTCTGAGCATCTTCAGTCATACTCATTTATCCATGACAATCTTGCCCACAGACTATCCACGCTTCTTCTCCGGCTTGGGTAAGAAGCCGCGTTGCACCTGATCTTTTTTAGGAGCGAAAGGATTCTGTCCTTTCTGTGTCTCCGCACGTTTCAGGTTTTCCTTCTCGATGGATTCTTTCAGACGTTTTTTCGCGCGTTTATTCATGGAAGGATTATACGATAGAAAAAAAAGGACTCAAATACTGAAGCGCGCGCGAGGCGTGATACATTGTGTGCGAACGGATCATGCAAATGTCATGGCTGCGACGTGGGCGGGCAGCGTAAACACAATAAGGAGATCACGAAAAATGGCGGATCAAAAAGACAAGGCGCAAGAGAAGAGAAAGTCTGAAGAGTCAGGCGCTGACAACGGAGAGCAAGGGCACGCCGGCAGTAGCGGCGGCAACATGGGAGCGGGGAGGTCTGGCACGGAGAATCTGGGCAGCGAGAAGCCGGGCGATGATGCGCGCATGGGCAGCAATCAACCCGGCGACTCCGGCGCACAGGAGTAAATGTTTAGAGGAACAATCAGACACGAAAAAGCCGCTACGAATAGCGGCCTTTTCATTTCTAAAGATGAGCCGAGCAGGACTCGAACCTGCGACCCAGTGGTTAAAAGCCACTTGCTCTACCGACTGAGCTATCGGCCCGGATCAGACATTTTCAACGCGCCTGCGATTCTACAGACCAACATGCGAAGTAGCAAGCGCGTGTCCAAATCAGCCGTCGAGCCATCGTCCGAGCGCGGAGTCGTGGACGATAATTGTCTGCGCGCGGTCGGGGCCGGTCGAGACGAGGCCGATAGGGACGCCGATCTGCTCGGAGATAAATTCGACGTAAGCTCGCGCGTTGGCGGGCAGCGCATCCAACTCTGTGACGCCTTCGGTGGACGACTTCCAACCGGGCAGTGTTTCGTAGATGGGTTCGACGAGGCGCAGGTCTTTCGAGACGGAGGGGAATGACTCGCAGCTCGCGCCGTCGAGTTGGTAACCGACGCATACCTTGATTTCGTCGAGCGCGTCGAGGATGTCGAGTTTGGTCAGCGCGACGTTATCGAAGCCGTTGATGTCTGCGGCGTAGCGAGTGGCGAAGGCATCGAACCAGCCGCAGCGACGCGGACGTCCGGTCGAGACGCCGTATTCACGACCGCGCTCGCGGATGAGCGCGCCCATCTCGGCCTCGCCTTCGAGCATCTCGGTGGGGAATGGCCCTTCGCCGACGCGCGTCGTGTAGGTGCGAACGATGCCGAGCACGCTCGTGATGCGTTGCGGCGCGAGTCCCGTCCCGACGCACGCGCCGCCGGCGGTCGTGCTCGAAGAAGTGACGAACGGGTACGTGCCATGATCCACGTCGAGGAGCGCAGCCTGCGCGCCTTCAATCAAAACGGAGCGGCCTGCGCGCACGGCGCGGTTGAGAAAATGCGTCGTGTCGGCGACGAACGGCGCGAGGCGTTCGACGTGGCGCGAAGTCTCGGTGAAGACTTCTTCAACGTCGAGAGCCTGCCCGCCGTAAGCGACGATGAGACGATTGGCGTCTTCGAGGTTGCGTTCGATGCGCGAGAGCAAAACGTCGGCGTTCAAAGCGTCCGCGACGCGAATGCCGCGCCGTCCGGCTTTGTCTTCGTAGGCTGGGCCGATGCCGCGCAGAGTCGTGCCGACTTTTTCGTTGCCGAGACGCTCTTCGCTCGTGTGGTCGAGCGCGCGGTGATAGGGAAGTATCAAATGCGCGCGCGAACTGACGAGGACGCGCTCCGGCGTCACTTCTAAGCCTTGCTCCATCAGGCGGTCGGCCTCGACGAAAAAAGCCTTCGGGTCAATCACCATTCCGCTGCCGAGCACGCAGGTCTTTCCCTCATGCACGATGCCCGACGGAATCAAATGCAGCGCGTAATTTTTGTCGCCGACTTTAACGGAGTGTCCCGCGTTATGCCCGCCTTGATAACGCGCGACAATCTCGAAACGCTCGGCCAAAAGATCAACGATCTTGCCTTTGCCTTCGTCGCCCCACTGCGCGCCGACCACAACAATGACGTTAGACATAGTGTTTAAGTGATGAGTGATGAGTGATGAGTGATAAGAGAAGGCAGCAGCTTCTTTCTCATTACTTATCTCTTATCACTCATCACTGCTTATTCAGCTTGCTTTTTCCAGCTTGATTGGTTTCTCGATGAAGTAGAAGCTACACGAGCCGCGCACTTCTTCGATGTCGCGTTGATTGATGGGAAACAGACGACACTGTCCGGGACGGTCTTCGTAGATGCCGCAGGTTGTCGTCTCGTCGTCGTGCTTTTTGAGGAAAGGGCACTTGAATAAAATCTCGCAGCACGCGCCGCAACGATTGCAGTCGCCACGACGGAGCGCGAGCGACTCGATGACTTCATCCTTGCGAAATCTGACCTGAACGAAACGGCGCAACTTGCCCTGCGCCTGCTTGGCGCGAAACTTCGCGTCCTCGACGGCGCGGACACGCTTTTGCGCGAGGCGATCCTCGAATGAGCGTCTCAGCGCAGCGCGTGTAGCGGCAGTTTGTTTCATCAGGTCGAGTCGGAGCGGTTCACGCGAGGCAACTTAAGAGCGCGAGCCTTGAACAAGCGCGGAGCGAAACTTACCCGTAAAAGATTGATGGCGCGAGCGCGCATCTTAAATACCGCCCGCGCCAACAGTGTTTCATCGAAGCGTCGCTTTAGGCCGTCGCCGCGCTATTGACGTGCTTGTCAATCATGCGCGAAATCGCATCCTTGCTCGTCGCGCCCACGACGCGCTCTTCTTCCTTGCCATTCTTAAACAAGATCAAGGTCGGAATGCCCTTGATGCCGTAGCGTTGCGAGATGGCAGGATTCTCGTCCACGTTGAGTTTGACGACCTGCGCGTTTTCGGCGTACTTCTCGGCCACAGCCTCGACGGTCGGGGCGAGCATACGACACGGCGCGCACCACTCCGCCCAGAAATCCACGAGCACAGGCCGGTCTGACTTGAGCACGTCCGATTCAAAATTAACGTCGCTGACTTCTTTGACATGTTCGCTCATAATCCAAAAACTCCTTCTGATTGCTTTGAAGATGCTTGAAGTAAAGTGCCCTTCACTACACGTCTCGCACCATCGTTAAATAAAGTCGTTCGCTGAAATCGGGCAGTCGCCGCCACCTTGCCCCTCACAGACTTCTTACATGCCGGCCACCGCGCGATAAACTTCGACGTACTTGTTCGCCGCCGCTACCCACGAATTGTCTGCGCGCATTCCGTTGAGTTGGATCGTGCGCCACACGTCCGGCTGGCCGTACCAGTGGAGCGTCTCGCGTATCTTGTCCAACATCGCGTGCGCCGAATACTGCTCGAACTTGAAGCCGTTGCCCGTGCCGCGCGTCGGATCGAAGTTTTCAACCGTGTCGTCGAGTCCGCCCGTGGCGCGCACGACGGGAACCGTCCCGTAGCGCATACTGTACATCTGATTCAACCCGCACGGCTCGTAGAGCGAAGGCATCAAAAAAATGTCCGCGCCCGCTTCGATCTGATGCGAAAGCTGCTCGTTGTAACCTTTGTAGATGCCGACGCGGTGCGGCGCATAGTCGCGCATCTGTTGAAAAAAATCTTCGTACTCGCTCGCGCCCGAACCGAGCGCGACGAAGAAAGCGCCCGTGTCGAGAATCGCGCGTCCCGCTTGCTTAATCAAGTCGAAGCCCTTCTGCGCCACGAGACGAGAGATAGATGCGATGATGGGGCGATCAGTTTCCTCAGGCAGTCCGTAGCGTCGCAGCAGATCGAGTTTGCACTCGCGCTTGCCGGACATATCTGCCGCGCTGAAATGCGCCGCGATGTGCTCGTCCGTCTCCGGGTTCCAGACTTTATCGTCAACGCCGTTCGTGATGCCGATCAGACGGTCACGCCGCATACGCAGCAGCCAGTCGAGGCCGTAGCCATTTTCATGCGACTGAATCTCGTAAGAATAGCGACGGCTGACGGTTGAAATCGCGTCGCTCGTCATCAACCCGGCCTTCAAAGCCGACGCCACGTTGTTCTGCCTGAATGCGTCCGCTTCATCGCCCGCGCGAAAGCCGAGCCGCCACAAATCATTCGGGTCGAACGCGCCCTGATATGCCAGATTGTGAATCGAAAAGAGCGTCCGCGTGCGTGACAGGAAACCGCCCCACGCGCGCCCTGCACGCAGCCAGACGGAGGCGAAGCCGCACGGCCAGTCGTTGAGATGCACGACGTCAGGCGGCACGCCGAGTCTTCCAAGCAGCGTCAACGCCGCGCGCGAGAAGAAAGCGAAACGCTCGTGGTCGTCGCGTGCGCCGTAAACTTCACCGCGCGCGAAATATTCCGGCGCGTCTATCAGATACGTCGGCGCGCCCGAAGCCTCGCTGTAGAAAACACGCGAGCGGCGCATTCCGCCGAGCCATTCCACGTCCAGATTGTCAAAGAGCATTTCACGAATCAGAGAGCCGTTCGTCTGCCCGTGATAGAAGGGGGTAATCAGCCCCACGTCCACCGCGCCCGTCTCTTGCAAGGCTTTGGGGAGCGCGCCCGCCACGTCACCCAAGCCCCCCGTTTTCGAGAAGGGCACCGCTTCCGACGAAAATATGACGACGCGCAACAAGCTTTTTTCGACACCGCGCCCCACAAAGGAGACGCTCAAACGAACAGACTTAATTGCTCGATCTTGGAAGCTCTACTATGCGGAAGCGGGTTACTTTTTGTCAAGAAAGCGATCCGGCGAATGGTCAATAGTGAATGGTCAATGGTGAAAGCCAGAAGCCGTCAACCTATTGACCATTCACCATTTACCATTCACATTAAGATTGCATTGACGAGAGAAATTCCGAGTTGCTCTTGGTCTTGCCGAGACGTTCGAGCACGACTTCCATCTGCTCGACGGGCGAGAGCGGGTTGAGCACGCGGCGCATCACCCAGATACGCGCGAGGTCTTCTTTGCTGAGAAGCAGTTCTTCCTTGCGCGTGCCTGAGCGTTGAAGGTCTATGGCGGGGAAGAGTCGTTTGTCGGAGAGTCGCCGGTCGAGGTGGATTTCGCTGTTGCCCGTGCCCTTGAACTCTTCAAAAATCACGTCGTCCATGCGCGAGCCTGTGTCAATCAAGGCCGTCGCGATGATCGTCAGCGAGCCGCCCTCTTCGATGTTGCGCGCCGCGCCGAAGAAGCGTTTGGGACGCTGCAAGGCATTGGCGTCAATACCGCCGGAGAGAATCTTGCCGGATGGCGGAACGACGGCGTTGTGCGCGCGCGCGAGTCGCGTTAGGGAATCGAGCAGGATGACCACGTCGCGCTTGTGCTCGACGAGCCGCTTGGCCTTCTCAATCACCATGTCGGCGACTTGTACGTGGCGCGTCGGCGGCTCGTCGAAGGTCGAGGAGATGACCTCGCCGTTGACGCTGCGCTGCATGTCAGTGACTTCTTCCGGTCGCTCGTCAATCAGGAGGACGATGAGCGTCACTTCCGGGTGATTCTGCGTCACCGAGTTGGCGATGGTCTGGAGAAGCATCGTCTTACCCGTGCGCGGCGGCGCGACGATCAGTCCGCGCTGTCCTTTGCCGAGCGGCGTGACGAGGTCAATAACGCGCGCTGAAAGGTTGTCGTTCGTCACTTCCATCCGCAGCATCTCTTCCGGGTAGAGCGGCGTCAGGTTGTCGAAGAAAACTTTGTCGCGCGATTCGCCGGGAGCCTCGAAGTTAATCGCTTCGACTTTAATCAGTGCGAAGTAACGCTCGCCTTCTTTGGGCGGGCGAATCTGGCCGGAGACGGTGTCTCCTGTTCGCAGATCGAACTTGCGTATCTGCGAGGGACTGACGTAGATGTCGTCCGGGCCGGGCAGATAGTTGTATTCGGGCGCGCGCAGGAAACCGAAGCCGTCGGGCAGTGTTTCAAGCACGCCCTCCGAGAAAATGAGTCCGCTTTTTTCCGTCTGCGCGGCGAGAATCTTGAAGACCAGTTCCTGCTTACGCATTCCGGTCGCGCCCGGCACGTCCATGTCTTTCGCGATCTGCGTCAGTTTGGAGATGGACATTTCCTTGAGCGCGACGAGCTTGAGGTCTTCGGAGTAGCCTCCGCTCATGGACAGGCCATCCTCGCGCGAGTCTTCCATCTCAGGATCGTCCTGTATGTCCGGCGGCAGTTCGAGCGCCGAGGCCGTTTTACTGTTGCCGATGCTGTCGCTCGCGCCGTTGTTTTTATCTCTGGGAGTACGTGTTCTGGTGATACGTTGTGACATTGTCTGTTCCTTCTCGGGCGGCGCGCTCAACAATTGACGCCCGCCTCTTTCAGTTCCTGTAACGACGAACGTGCGGCGAAAACAATCAGGTCGCCGTCGTCTCTTTCGATGTAGATTAAGTATTGCCGATTCAAGCGTCGGGAATGATGCCTCGTTGATGCGTCCCGCCACGGGGGCGCGCTTTGGAGGGCGTAACTTTTGAGCGCGGACGAAATCAGCCCGGCCAAATTTATTTTCAAAACGTGACGTGGAATTTTCTGAGCGCGCATTTGTGATGCCGCAGTCGCCCGCCACGATAGCCTCAGCCTTTGTTTTCAAAAGGGGATTGTGAGACGGTCAAAGCCTCTTCGATAGCACGCCAGATACGGTCACGACCGCGCCCGGTCACTGCGGAATAGGCCACCACATCACCGCCTGTGCCATGGCCCACCGCCCCGATGGCTTTCGCAGCGCGAGCGAGGTTTTTGTTCAACGCATTTTGCGAGAGCTTGTCGGATTTCGTAGCAACCGTCAGAAACGGCTTCTCATTCACTAAGAGCCATTCCCGGAGTTGCAAATCCAATGTTGTGGGTTCGTGACGCGAATCAACGATATGTATTGATAGCACAAGCTGCTCGCGCTTGGCAAGGTAGTCTGTGACGAACGCGCCCCACGTCTCGCGAATCGCACGCGGCACGCGCGCATAGCCATAACCGGGCAAATCAACGAAATACAAACGACGGTTAATCGTAAAGAAGTTGAGCGACTGCGTGCGTCCCGGCGTCGAAGACGTGCGCGCCAATCCTTTGACGCCGAGCAGCGAATTGATCAAGCTGGATTTGCCGACGTTCGAGCGTCCGAGAAAGGCGATTTCCGGCAGGCGGTCGCGCGGCCACTGCGATTCCTCGAAGACGCTTTTGACGAACTCTGCGCTGGTAACTTTCATACGAAAGCAGTGACGAGTGGCAGGTGACAAGTGACGAGTTAAAACAAGCGGCTTGCTCGTCACTCGTCACCTGTCACTGCTCTTAGGCGTTAACGGCGTCTGTTTGTGCTTTGCCGGTCATCGTGTCCTCACGCCGCTGTAAGAGCGGGAAACGTGGGCGGCATCCGTCTGTGCCTTGCTGGTTTCGGCGGCGGCGCGTGCTTCCATCATCTTCTTCGACATCTCGCGAAGTTGCGCGAGTCGTTGCTCGGCGTCGGGCATACTCATCACGACCTTTTCGAGGTGCTGAAGAAATTTAGACTGGTTAGGCATGGCGCGGATTTCATTGACGAAGGGCTGGATTTTGGCGAAGACGAAATTATGTTCACCGGCGGCGTCGTTGAACATCTCCGCGTCAATCGCGCCGTGGTTGACGAACGAGCAAGCCATGTCCCAGTAGCTCACGACCATGCGAAAGTACGCGCCGTGCTCGCCGCGCGCTACGTTCATCACGTCCTCGGCGGTCTCAGGGTTGAAAGTGAAATACCAGTTGCGCGCCTCTCTCATCACGGCCTCGCGGCGGAGGTCGTAAAGTTTGAGAATCAACTCTGCGCTTTTCTCTTTATCTGCCATTTGAATTTCTCCTTATAAAGTTTGGAATGTTTTATCAGCCGTGCGGCGCGACGCGCTTCAGCACAGACTGAAAAGACCGGAAATTTTAGACGCGGGTTGTGAGCAAAACAAATTTGGCGAAGCGAGGGCGCTCGTGTGAAAGGCAAATGAAGGACGCATCGTGCTGAGGTGTTGCGAGCGCGATGCGTCCTTCGTTGAAAGAAATTAGTCGGCCATTGTTGTGGGCGAACTAGCGTTGGGCTGGTCAGTCGTCCAGACGGGCGGCTGCGCTTCCGTATCAGTCTCACCGGCATCAGTCGGGCAAGCGTCTTCGAGCGCGAGCGCGATCACTTCATCAATCGTTTCGACGAGTTGAATCTCCATCGCCGCGCGCACCTCTTCGGGCAACTCCTGTAAGTCTTTCTCGTTATCCTTCGGGATCAGAACGGTGGTGATGCCCATGCGATGCGCGGCGAGTAGTTTCTCTTTGACGCCGCCGACAGGCAACACTTTTCCGCGCAAGGTGATCTCGCCGGTCATCGCCACATCTCTGCGGATGGGAGCGCGCATCAACGCCGACGCCATCGCCGTCGCCAGCGTCACGCCAGCCGACGGGCCGTCCTTCGGAATCGCGCCTTCGGGAATGTGGATGTGCAGATCGCGCTTGCGTATGAATTCGAGATTCACGCCCAGACGCTCGGCGCGCGCCTTGATGCAGGTCAATGCGGCCTGCGCCGATTCCTGCATCACCTCGCCGAGTTTTCCGGTCAGTCGCACGCCGCCGCGACCGTTGGTGAGCGTCGCCTCAATCTGCAAGACTTCGCCGCCAACTTCCGTCCACGCCAGCCCGACGGCCAGCCCGATCTCGTTGTGTGCAGCGATGGTCTGCTGACGAAACTTAATCGGCCCCAGCATCTCGCGCACCATCGAAGCGTCAACCGTTGACTTGAAACTCTCGTCGTCGCCGCTCTTGGTGACGACCCTGCGCGCGACCTTGCGGCAGCACGCGCCGATCTCGCGCTCAAGATTGCGGACGCCGGCCTCGCGCGTGTAGTGGCGTATGATTTCCAAAATACCTTCGTCAGTGAATTCGACCTGCTCGCTTTGCAATCCGCTGCCTTCCGCCTGTTTCGCGACGAGATGCGCTTTGGCGATTTCCAGCTTCTCGCGCTCGGTGTAGCCGGAGAGACGCAGAATTTCCAGACGGTCTTGCAAAGGGCCGGGAATGGTGTGGAGTACGTTCGCCGTCGCGATGAAGAAGACTTTCGAGAGATCGTATTCAACGTCGAGGTAGTGATCCTGAAACGTGTTGTTCTGTTCCGGGTCTAAGACTTCGAGCAGAGCCGCCGAGGGGTCGCCGCGATAATCCGCGCCGAGCTTGTCAACTTCGTCGAGCAGGATGACGGGATTCGTCGTTCCCGCTTTCTTCATCATCTGGATGATTTGGCCGGGCAGCGCGCCGATGTAAGTACGACGGTGTCCGCGAATCTCCGCCTCGTCGCGCACGCCGCCGAGCGAGAGACGGACGAACTTTCTGCCCGTCGCACGCGCGATTGATTTGCCTAAGCTGGTTTTGCCGACGCCCGGCGGGCCGACGAAACACAGAATCGAGCCTTTCGGATTCTTGACGAGCTGGCGCACGGCGAGATGTTCGAGAATGCGATCCTTGATTTTCTCAAGACCGTAGTGGTCTTCGTTCAAAATCTCTTCGGCCTTCGTGATGTCGCGTATCTCTTTCGACTTCTGCTTCCAGGGCACGCTCAGAAGCCAATCAATATACGTGCGCGAGACCGTGCCTTCGGCGGACATCGGCGGCATCGCTTCGAGGCGGTGAAGTTCCTGCAAGGCTTTCTCTTTCGCCTCTTCGTGCATCCCCGCCTCTTCGATGCGCTTACGCAATTCCTCGATCTCGGCCTTCTCGTCCTTGCGTCCAAGTTCCTTGTGAATCGCCTTGATCTGCTCGTTTAAGTAATACTCTTTTTGCGCCTTCTCCATCTGACGTTTGACGCGCGCCTGAATTGAACGGTCAAGCTGTCGCTTGTCAATTTCGCTCTCCAGTATTTCGGCGAGACGTTGCAGGCGCCCGTGCGCGGAGAAAATTTCCAGCAAGCCCTGCTTGTCTTCGACCGTGATGCGAAGCTGCGAGGCCAGCGCGTCGGCGAGATGCGAGGGGTCTGGATTGCGGAGCGCGGTTTGCAGCGCGTCCGGCTGCGCGTCGGGCGCGAGACGCAAATGCTGCTCGATGAGTTGGCCGATCTTTTGCGTCAGCGCATCAATGCGCGGCCCCGACTCGTTGGCCGTCGGCGCGCGACGCACGGTGGCCGTGAAAGCCCCGTTGTCGTTTTCCACGCGCACAGTCGTCGCACGCTCGCGGCCTTCGACGACGACTTTGGTCTGCCCGTTTTCCTGTCGTTGCGCTTGCAGGATACGCGCGATAGTGCCGACGGCGTAAATCTGTTCGGGGACGGGTTCGTCAATCGAGGCGTCGTGCTGCGTGGCGAGAAAGATGGTGCGGTCTGAGGCCAGAGCCTCTTCGAGCGCGCGCACGGAGCCGGGACGCCCGATTTTGAAAGCCACTTTGGTGAAAGGAAAGATGACGACATCGCGAATCGGAACCATCGGCATCCGCGCAATGTCGGCAGGTGTGTGGTCAGAATATTCTTCCATAGATAAAAATTCGCTTCCCGGCCATGCTGTAAATGGCGCACAGGGCGAGCCTCGTCAACCGCGCTCGCCCTGCTGTTGAGTACGATTCAGATTCTAAAACATTTCGCGCCGACGCGCTACCGGGTAGTTGATTTATGATTTGGACTTGATTGCCAAATCTCTCGCAGGTCTAAAGTGAAACCGGAGAGGATGGGATCGCCGGAGATAGCTTCTGGATTCTTCAACATCTCGACCGGAGCGTCGGGGCGATAGATGTAAACATGCTGTTGCTCCGGGTCAATCAACCAACCCAGTTGCGCCCCGTTGTCGAGATACTCCTGCATCTTGTCCTGCGTCGTGTTGAGGCTGTCTGTCGGCGAGCGCAACTCGATGACGAAGTCTGGGCAGAGCGGGATAAACTTTCTTCTCTGCTCATCTGTCAGAGGCTCAAGTCGAGCTTTCTTAACCCATGAACCATCGGGTGAGCGTACCGCCTTGTTGGGCAGGCGAAAACCACCGGACGAATCGAACGTCCTGCCAGTGCCGTCACGCTTCGCCCACTGCCGCAACTGCATGTTTATTTCAGCATTGCGGTCGCTGGTTTCTCCTCCGGTTGGCGGCATGATGATTAGTTCTCCATGAGGATTACGCTCGATTCGCAAGTCGCGGTTGATCTGACAGAAGTCAAAAAACTGATCCTCCGTCATCTCAAGCACAGGCCGCAAATGGACGAGGAGCGGCGGGTGTCCTAAATATTCGGTCGCCTCTTGATCTTCAGCGATGATCTGCATAAGCATCTTCTCCCGTCGAGGCTTCGATGATACTCCACACGCGAAGGCACGCCCAAGCGGACGGGCGTGCCTTCGTTGAATTACCGTTGATAGCGAATAAGTGAATCGGGTTTAGGCCGCTTCGTCAATGCCGGTTAGTTCTTCGCCGGGGACGGCGCGGCGGCGTTCGACCATCTCGCGCGTGATGACGAATTCCTTGATGCGCTTTTGTGAAGGGAGCGTGTACATGGCGTCGAGGAGGAGTTCTTCCATAATCATCATCAAGCCGCGCGCGCCGACTTTGCGCTCGACGGCCTGCTTGGCGATGGCGCGCAGGGCGTCGTCCGAGAAGCGAAGCTTGACGTTGTCGTAGTCGAATTTTTTCTGATACTGCTTGATGAGCGCGTTCTTCGGCTCGGTCAGAATCCGCATGAGCGCGGCTTCGTCGAGTTCGTGCAGGACGCCGGTGACGGGAAGCCGCCCGACGAATTCGGGAATCAAGCCGTACTTGATGAGGTCTTCCGGCTCCGCTTGTCCGAGCGCCTGCGAGTAGCGATTGACGCCCTTTATCTCGGCCTGAAAGCCCATTGACTTGTTACGCATCCGACGCTCGACGACCTTCTCCAGACCGACGAACGCGCCGCCGCAGATGAAAAGAATGTTCGTCGTGTCAACGGGGAAAAATTCCTGATGCGGGTGCTTGCGTCCGCCCTGCGGCGGGACGTTGGCGACCGTGCCTTCGAGAATTTTAAGAAGAGCCTGTTGTACGCCCTCGCCCGACACGTCGCGCGTGATCGAAGGGTTCTCGTCCTTGCGGCAAATCTTGTCAACTTCGTCTATGTAGATGATGCCCTGCTGCGCGCGTTCCACGTCGCCATTGGCGGCCTGCAAGAGCTTGAGAATGATGTTCTCGACATCCTCGCCGACGTAGCCCGCTTCGGTCAAAGTCGTCGCGTCAACGATGGTGAAGGGAACCGAGAGCATCCGCGCGAGCGTCTGCGCCAGCAGCGTCTTGCCTGTTCCCGTCGGGCCGATGAGCAGGATGTTGGATTTCTGGATTTCGACTTCGGAGCGGCGGCGCGTCAAGTCTATGCGCTTGTAATGCTGATAGACGGCGACGGCGAGACGTTTCTTCGTCTCCTCTTGTCCGATGACGTACTCGTCGAGAAAGTTTTTAATCTCCGCCGGCTTCGGGAGCGGCGGGCGCGTGGCGACGGACTCGGCCTGCTGATCGTCGGTGATAATCTCATTGCAGATGTCTATGCACTCGTTGCAAATATAGACGGTGGGGCCGGCAATGAGTTTCTTGACTTCATTCTGCGACTTGCCGCAGAACGAGCAACGCAACGTGTCATCGGTTCGACGTACCATATAAGTTCTGGGGAAACTCCGTCGCCTGTTTATAAAAGAGAACTTGAACGAGTCGCGGCGCGGTGTCAGGCGACTCGCACGGTTTCTACAATCAACTCGGGGTAGATGTCAATCGCGTTCGATGCCGGGATGGAAGCGTGCGGGGTCGCCTGCCGAAATGTTGGCGACCCCGCGCGTGCGTTAATGTATCACAGAACGGACAAGCGCGTGTGGGACAAGATGCTCGCGTGACGCGCTGTTGTTAATCGTGAGAATCTACTTGCGGTGCGTGATAACTTCGTCAATCAGGCCATACTCTTTAGCCTGCATCGCCGTCATATAACGGTCGCGTTCCACGTCGCGCTCAACCGTCTCGAAATCTTGTCCCGTATGCTTGGCGAGAATTTGTGAAGTGACCTCGCGCACGCGGAGCATGTTTTCGGCGACGATGCGAATATCCGACGCCTGACCCTGCACGCCGCCCGAAGGCTGGTGGATCAGGATGGTGGAATTGGGCAACGCGAATCTTTTCCCCTTCGTGCCCGCCGTCAGAAGCAGCGCGCCCATCGAAGCGCACATGCCGAGACAGATCGTCACCACTTCGGGGCGGATGAACTGCATCGTGTCGTAAATCGCCATCCCGGCAGTGACCGATCCGCCGGGACTGTTGATGTAAAGATTGATGTCTTTCTCAGGGTCTTCCGATTCGAGGAACAAGAGTTGTGCGACGACATCGTTGGCGAGCCGGTCGTGTATCTCGCCTTCGATGAAGACGATGTTGTCTTTCAGCAGGCGCGTGAAAACGTCCATGTAAACGTCGCCGCGCGGTGTGTGGTCGAGAATATTCGGCATAACTGGTTAAACTTTCTTTCGCTTCTTTTTCTAGGTCGCCCGAACGGAGCGACAACCTGAATCTCGCCAATCGTTAAGAATTTCAAACGCTCGAAAGTCGCTTGAAACTTGCGTTAAGACTCCGCGCTCGCGTCATCAGTTTGCGCTGTCGGAGCTTCGACGTTTGCGGCTTCCAACTCGTCAACCGGCTCGTCTTCATCAGCAACTTCTTCAACTTCTTCCTGCCATTCTTCGTCCTTGATGCTCGCATTTTCAACTAAAAATTCGAGCGCGCGGCGGTTACGCAATCTGTCGGCGATGCTACGTTCGCCCCCCTGCTTTGTCAAGGCAGCCCGCACCTGTTCTACAGGCTGGCGCGAAGCCTCCGCGATGCTGTTGATTTCCGTCTCAATCTCTTCGTCCGTGACCTCGAAATTTTCTTTGTCGGCGATGCTTTCAAGCAACAGCGAGCCGCGCAAATCCTCTTCGGCGCGCACGCGCATCAGCGCCGCGAGACGCTCCCAGTTGACATCTTCCCCGCGCGGATTCATGCCGCGTTGCATCATGTCGCGCGCGGCGGTCTGGATCATCTGATTCGTCTGATAGTCAACGAGCGTGGGCGGCACTTCAAATTGGTGCTCCGCGATTAACTTGCTCAACAACTCGTCGCGCAGGCGTCGCTCGGATTCGTGCGTAGAGTGTTGCGTCAAATTATCTCGCACGCGCGCACGCAGAGTCTCGACTGAATCAATCTCTTCCTCGCCGAGACTCTTGACCCACTCGTCGTCAACTTCCGGTAATTCTTTGCGGCGCACAGCCGTCACCGTCGTCGTGTACTCGATGGTTTTCCCGGCCAATCCTTTCGCGCTGAAATCAGCGGGGTATTCAACCGTAAAAGTTTTCGCTTCGTCGGGACGCACGCCCGTCAAATTTTCCGTGAAACTTTCCAGCACGCCGTCGCCGCCGAGTTCCATCTCGACCGCTTCAGCTTTGATGTCTTCATCCTCCGGCGGATTGATGTAACGTCCCTGCACGTCGAATGTCACGTTGTCGCCGAGTTCCGCGCCGCGATCTTCGACGGGTTGCAGGGATGCCGACGCCTCGCGCAAATCCTCAATCATGCTCTCGACGTTTTCATCCGTCACGGGACGCACGCGCCGCGCCGCTTCCAGTCCTTTGTAAGTTCCGAGCGTGATCTCCGGCATCACTTCGACATGCGCGTGGAGCGTGAAAGGCTCTTGACCGAATTTGTCGAAGCCCTCGTTGTCGAGATGAATTTCCGGGTCGCCGATAACTTGCAACTCGTTTTCCTGAATGGCCTGGCTAATGGCTTCGGGAACGATTTTTTGCAGCACCTCGCCGTGAATCTCTTTCTTGAATCGCGTGCGGATGACGCTCACCGGCGCGTGGCCTTTGCGAAAGCCGGGCACGCTCGCGTGCTGCGCGTACTGCGCGCTCACGCGGTCGTATTCGGCACGCACTTCTTCAGGTGAAATTTCGATTTTGATTTCTTTGCGAGTCGGCGATGAGTCGGTAATTTCGGTCTTCATAAATGCAAATCCTGCCTTCGGAAAGATGATGAACTAAAAAACGCGGGACGATGAATCATCAAGACGCTTCATCATTCATCGTTGCACGTACTCTAAACTATAATGCCGGGGGCGGGACTCGAACCCGCACGCCTCACGGCACAGGCTTCTAAGACCTGCGCGGCTGCCAATTTCGCCACCCCGGCGCTGACCTCTCAATCAAGCACGCGAGATTAAAGGATAGGTAAATGAAAGTCTAGCGACCACGCTTTCAGGCTTTGCCGAGAATTTCGCGCGCGGGCGTCGGCTCAAACATGCGTGTCGGGATACGCCGTTGCAAGCGTGTGAGCGGCCAGATGTCAACTTTGAGAGAGTCAGCATAATGAAGTAGTGGATCACCCGATGGCGTCGGCAGTCCGAGAGCTTCGACCATCGTCGAATGATAAGAATTGAGCGCGGCGCGGCGCAACGGCCACGGTTCGTGATGGATGCGGCAACGAAAAAGCTCTTCGCGGCGCGCGACGTAGAGGCAGTAACGTTCCGTGAGAAAGAAGGCGAGCGAGTCGGGTTCACACGGCTCCAACAATTCGCCGGTCGTCCATTCCGCATCGAATTCGGCGCGCGGCGCGACGCGATGCGTGCGGCTCGAACAGTAATGGATGACGGTTTCCGTTTGTCGCAGACTCATGCGCGCGTTGAAGTATGGAAGCATGAAAAACTTGCGCGCGAACCAGACGGCGAGCGGATTCTGTGCGTCGAGCGAGAAGAACCACACGCCGGGCACGCCGTCGAAGTGGACATACGTGCGGACGTTCAACTCGTGGAACGCGCTCATGCCGGGCAGCGGCGGCAGAAAACTCTGGCGCACGCCCCACATCGTGAACGGGACGACGCCGATCCACGCGCGCCCTTCGTGCGTGTCAATCGAGAGCGCGGGCGGAAGCAGAGGGCGCAGCAATTCCTGCGGGACAGGCCAGTGCATGAAGAGGAGTTTGCCCCACCACTGCCGCATGATGGGCAGCCCGCGCGGGCGTTGTCGGATGGACAGGCGATCAACGTGCATTGATGGAGAAAGAAGTTTTAAGTTTTACGGAGCGCGCCACGCATCGTCGCGTGCGAGGCTGGTGATTGACATCTCTTCGGGCGGCAACAAATAATGCGCTGCCCGGAAGGGTTTTGCCGGCCAACACGTCGAGAGTTCGGCGCGAACATCAAACGCAAGCGGTTTTCATAAAGCAAGCGGACGCCCAAGTCTCACGCGACGCTCGTCGAAATGTCAAACAGAACTCTTTCATCGAACGCGGTCGCCGGAAACGAAATGAAACTCATCGCCGTCGTCACCCTCCTATTCACACTTCTACTTTGCGTCCCCGCCCCTCTACTTGAAAAAAATCGGGCGCAGGTGCGTGCGACGAATGTAAATTCGATGACGACGGACGGCAGCAAGCCTGTCGTCTGCCTCGACCCCGGCCATCCTTCGGAAGTTGCGAGCGGCAAAAACATGCAGCACGGGACGAACGAGACGCACGTTGATTGGGCGGTCGCCGTCCGTCTGCAAAAACTTTTGGAGGAGGCCGGCTACACGGTCGTGTTGACGAAGTCGTCCGAAGACGAGTTGGTGCGAAACAAAGATCGCGCGCTCATTGCCAACCGCGCGGGCGCGGCGTTGATGGTGCGCCTGCACTGCGACGCGAGCGTCGAGCACGGCTACGCGATTTATTATCCAGACCGGCAGGGACACACGAAAGACGGCGCGCGAGGTCCCTCAGCATCCATCATCGAAGCGAGCGCGCGCGCGGCGCAATCAATGCACGCGGGGATGTCAGAAGCTCTGGCCGGCGTGCTCAATGATAACGGCGTGCGGACGGACGAGCAGACGAAAGTCGGGCACGAGCAGGGCGGCGCGCTGACCGGCTCGATTTTTTCCGCAGTCCCGGTTGTGACGATTGAGATGGTCGTCCTGAGCGACGAACACGACGCCGCATTTATCAAGACGCCAGAGGGCGAGCAGCAAATGGCCGAAGCGATTGCGCTCGGCATCAAAAAGTTCGTTGAGACGACTTCGCAGCAAAAGCAACTTTGAAATCGAGGAGAATTTTCATGCTGATGAACATGCGAGAAACAAGAACCTGCGTTGATTCCGTCGCGTCTTTGCGCCTTGGCGTGAAATTCAGTCTCACGCAAAGGCGCAAAGACGCGAAGAGAAAACTCTGCTGCTTGATGACAGCCTGTCTTGTCCTCATCTTCGCCGCGACGAGCTTCGCCGCGCAGGACACAGATGCGATGAAGAGTTGGGAGCAGTTCGATTTCGCGAAGCAGACGGTCAAGCGCGATCAGTTGAAAGATGTCTCGCTCGAAGATTTGAAGTTGCTGCGCGGCATCGTCTTCGGTCGGCACGGGCGCGTCTTCAAAGACTTTGAGATTAAGTCGTACCTCCATGAACGCGCGTGGTACAAGCCCGACCCGAATTTTCAAAACTCAAGCCTTAATGCGACGGAGCGCGCTAACCTCGACCTTATCCGCGAGATGGAGGCGAAGCTGCACGAGAACATCGAACCCGGCGACATGCGCTGGTGGCAGTCGCGCGCTTTCACGGCCAAGCAACTCGGCGAGCACACGGGCGCGGAGTGGCACATTCTGCGCGCCGAAGTCGAAGCCATTCACGGCAAAAATTTCAACGACGAGCCTTGGTTGCAGCAATATTTCGACGACCGTTACTGGTACAAGCCAGCCGCGACGTATGATCCAAAAGTGTTGACCGAGACGGAACGCCGTAACCTCTTGACGCTCAATACGGCGCAGAAAAAGCAGCGTCACGTCGCGCTCTCGCCCGGCGACATGGAGCATTTCCAGAACGCGGAAATCAAAGAAGAGATGCTGCGCGGACTCGGCCTCTACGAGTTGCGCCTGCTCCGCAACGAAGTCTATGCACGGCGCGGACGACAATTTCGCACCGAATGGCTGATGTCGTATTTCGGTGACCAACCATGGTACGAGCCGGTTGCGGATTCAACCGAGCCGGCGCTCTCGCCCGTCGAAAAGAAAAACGTCGAGACCATCGTCGCTTACGAAAATCGCATCAAGGCGGAGTTGAGCACGAAGCCTGTCCCGAAGTCTCTGCTCGATAATCTCTTTCTCGAAGACGCGCGCAAACTTCGCAACGAGATTTACGCCAGACACGGCAAGGTCTTCAAAGACAAGTGGCTCCAGAAATATTTCGCGAGCTTCGATTGGTACAAGGCCGATGCGAAATACACGGACGCCGCGCTCTCGCCGGTTGAGCGACAGAACGTCGCCGCCATTCTCGTCTATGAGAAGAAAGCCACGAGCGTCGCCGACGCCGTCGAAGGTTGATAAGGCCAAACTTCGTCCCGCGTGCCGGGACACACAAAACGAAATGATGAATGCGGAATGATGATTGATGAATAGAGGGGCGGAGCTTCTGGTCTTTAATTCATCATTCATCGCTCATTATTCCGCATTAGCTTTTATGACTTGTCCAAATTGCCAACAGCCTTTGCGTGAGGGCGCGCAGTTTTGTACGAACTGCGGAGCGCGCACGTCCGTCGAGCGCGATAGGCTGGAGGATTCGTCGCCGACAGTTGCCGCCGGCGCGGCTGCGGAGTCGGAGGGCGAAGCGCGGACGCTCGTCGTTGACGGTGACCCGTTCGTCGGGCGCGTGCTTGATGGCAAGTATGAATTGACGGGGCGCATCGGCGAGGGCGGGATGGGCGCGGTCTATCGCGCGCGTCGCGTGCATATCGGCGACGAAGTGGCGGTCAAGATTTTGCACCCGCGCTTCGTGACGGATGAGGCGGCGGTCGAGCGTTTTCGACGAGAGGCGCGTGCCGCCGCGCAACTTCATCACCCGAACATCGTGACCATCCACGACTACGGCGAGGCGCGCGGCGCGGATGATGTCGCCTACATCGTGATGGAGTTGGTCAACGGCGCGAGTCTTCGCGAGTTGTTGAAAAAAGAGGGACGGCTTGACCCGGCGCGCGCCGTCGCATTGATGCGAGACATCTGCGCGGGCGTCGGCGCGGCGCATCGTCGCCACATCGTCCACCGAGACCTCAAGCCCGATAACATCATCGCGCTCGCGCCGGACGAAGACCGCGAGCGCGAGACCGTGCGAGTGGTTGATTTCGGCATCGCCAAGCTGCGCGACCTCGCGTCTGATTTAACTTTGACGCAGGCCGGAGCCGTCGTCGGCACGCCGTATTACATGTCCCCTGAACAATGTCGCGGCGAATCGCTCGACTCGCGCGCGGACGTGTACAGTCTCGGCGCGATGCTCTACGAAATGCTCGCGGGCGCGCCGCCGTTCACCGCCGCCTCCGTGACGGGCGTCATCGCCAAACATCTGACGGAAACGCCGCCGCCTCTGCCGGAAGATTTGCGCGTTCCCGCGTCGCTGCAAAACGTCATCATGCGCGCGCTCGCCAAAGACCCGTCTGCGCGACAGGCGGACGCCTCCGAGTTCGCGCGTGAGATTGCGTCTGCGATTGAAGTGAAAGCGGATGCGGCAAGCGGTGCGACGGAGAACGCGCAGACGACGCACAGCAATCAGGCGAACATCGCTGTCCCCACGCCGCCCGCGTTCCCGGCGGTCTCGCAGCCCGTCGCCGTCACGCCCTCCGCCACGTCGCCCGCGCCGCAACAGCAACAGACGGCGCCGCAAACATTCACACAGGCGACAGCGAATCAGTTGCCGCCCGCGACGTTCGCATCTTCACAGGGCGCGAACAATGCGGGCGCAGTTGCCACAACGCCGCAGAAGAGAAAGTCGCGCGCGCCGCTCGTCATCGGGCTGTTCGTGTTGCTTCTCATTGTCGCGGGTGGAGTCGGGCTGCTGGCTCTTTTCGTCATTCGACAACAATCAAACGAACGGCGTCCGGGCGTGAATCAAAACAACGCGCGTGTCGTTAACATCAACACGGCGGCGACTCCAACAAACAGCAACGTCACGACCAAGCCCAACGACGAGCCGATCTCCGCCGCCATGCAGAGCGCAGAAGGAAAACTACTCGCCAATGAACTTTTAACCGTGGACGATCTGGCCGCGCTCTCAACTGCGGAGTTGCATCTGTTGAGCAACGCGCCATACGCGCGTTACGGGCGCAGCTTCGAGAATGCAAATATCAAACGCTACTTCCAGAGTCGCTCTTGGTACAAAGAGCGCAACGACTTCGATGAAGACAAACTAACGGATACCGATCACGCCAACATCGAACTAATCAAGGTCTTGGAGAACGGCGGCAAGAATCCGAAGGTTGATGAGTCAGCCGTCCGCAAAGACGTGCGGAAAGCGCTCGACGGCTGGGCTGATTCCACGCACGACCGGGACCTCGACGCGCACATGGAATTTTACGCCGACACGCTCGATACTTTTTACCTCAAACAGAAAGTCCCCGCCGCGCAGGTGCGCGCTGACCGCGCGCGCGCCTTTGATCGTTACGACGAGATGGACGTGAAACTCGACCACGTCGAGATCAAGCCCGACGCGACGGGCACGCGCGCCGTCGTCACGCTCGACAAGACGTGGGAGTTCAGCGCCGACGACCGACGCTCGAAAGGCTCCGTCAAGCAAATGCTCTGGCTCGCCAAGTCAGGCGCGCGCTGGCTCATCACCGGCGAACGTGACATGCAGGTCTATTACACGAACAGCGAGGACACACCGTAGGAAGGTGATAAGTGATGAGTGATAAGTGATAAGAAAAGCTGTCCGGTCTTTCTTATCACTTATCACTCATCACTTATCACTTTTTACGACAGGTGTTCGAGCCGGTGGCGTGCTTTTGTGATTTGACGCCCGATGCGCTCGGCCATCGCGTTGAGCATGTCGCGTCCGGCGCGCGCTTCGTCTTCGGCTGAGAGTTTGAGGCGGTACATGCCGTCCTGCCGGAGACGCTTGAGGCCGTATTCGATGGTGCGAAGTTCTTCCTTGAGATTGATGAGACGACTGGCGAGGTCTTCGTCCTTCTCCGTCGCGTGGGCCGAAGAGGTGGCGCAGAATGATTGTAAATTCTCGTCGTCGAGCAGCGTGCTTAAACTTTCAACGTCGCCTTCGCGATAAGCGCGACTGGCTTCGGCCATGACGGTGTGACGCCGTTGCGCTTCCGCCTCGCTCGTCGCGTGGTCTGGATGAAAGAGCCGCGCGACCGACCAGAAAAGTTTTCGCAGAGAAGTCTTACCCGGCACAGACGCCGCGCGCTGTCCTTCGTAAAAGTTCGCCGCCTCTTCCGCCTCATCCGCATCGCTCGCTTCTTCAATGCCGAGCAGATGCGCTTCCGCCGTTTTAATCGTGCTCTCCACTTCGGACAATTCCGCCATGCGGCTGCCGACGACGTGCGTGTAACGAGCTTTGAAGTCGCGCATTTCGTTCTGGAGCGCGGTCAACTCGCGGCTGCGCTCTGCGAGCAACTCTTCAAGGCGAGCAACTTCGGACGCGAGATCGAGCGGCGCGTTCTTTGACGCTGAAGAATGTAAGGTCAGACGCTGCATAAGAATTTAAGTCGCGCCAGTGTAGCAGCGCGAGGCGGGGAAATCCCAACATCATCATGCATCGTGTGAAATTGCGTTCGCGGCCTACATCTTCACACGCCGTTGTGGATCGCGATGCTGATTGATGAGAGCGTCGCGCTCACCCTCGTGCGTTGCTGCGAAAGAATTATGATGACATGCGAAACGCTGTCTGATACGTTGAAGGTGAAGTTGTACGATTAAGAAAATAAGGGAGTGATAATTATGGCGACGAAAAAGTCGAGCAAGAAATCGGGCGCGAGCAAGGGCGGCGCGAAGAAGTCAGCCGCGAAGAAATCTCCAGCGAAAAAATCTGCGGGCAAGAAGTCCGCGGTGAAGAAATCGTCTTCCACAGGCGCAGCCAAAAAAGGCGCGGCGAAAAAATCCGGCGCGAAGAAGAGTGCGGCGGTTAAGAAATCCGGCGGCGCGAAAAAGTCGGCAGCCGGCGGTGGCAAGAAGAGCGCGGCGAAGAAGGGAAGCGCAGGCAGTAAAAAGTCAGGCGCGAAGAAGTCCGGCAGCAAGGGCGGAACGCTCGCGAAGATCGGCAAAGTCGCCGGCGAAGTCTTGCTCGGCGCGGCAGTGGGCGCGGTCGCGGGCGCGGTGAAGAGCGCGGTCAAGCCGCTCGATAAATCTGTGGGCGGCGCGGGTAAAAAGTCGGGCGGCGGCAAATCGTCCGGCAAACCGAAAACGACGCAGAGCGCTGTCTCGCGCGCGAAAGCGGTGGCCGGCGAAGTGCTCGAAGCCGCAGGCAGCGGCGCATTGAGCGGCGCGGTCGCGGGCGGAGTCGAGCCGCTCGAAGAAGCCGCCGGCGTCCCGCAAAAAGGCAAAGGCGGTGCGTCAAGCAAGGGCGGGAAATAAATTCGTCCGGGCCTGACACGATTGAATAAGAGGGCGATCCGCATTGTGGGTCGCCCTTCTTATTTTGCTGCTGAAAAGCTTTATAGCAGTTTGCGATTGAGTGGGACTTGAAAGAAAGACTTTTCACCACAGAGGACTCAGAGAGACACAGAGGAAAGACGGAGAGATGCACAGTTTTGATTGTCTCCTCTGCTTTGTCCTCTGTGCGCCTCCGTGTTTTCTGTGGTTAATCTCCGGTCACATTCATTTGCAAGCCGCAGTAGTCAAATGAAAAGTTTGAGCCGCGCACGTCATGGCTATTTTAATGGCCGTCGTCTGTCGAAATAAATTCAGCGGCGGACGAGTGCGGCGCGGAAGGCGCGCGGCGAGATGCCCGTCGCTTGCCGGAACGCTTTGGCGAAGTGGCTGGACGTGGCGTAGCCGACGCGCGCGCCGATTTCCGTCACGGAAAAATCAGTCTCGGCCAGGAGCGTCTGCGCCCGTTCGGCGCGGAGCGCGGCGAGGTATGCGTGCGGCGTCGCGCCCGTCAGTTTTTTGAAGAGACGCGCGAAATGGAAGGGCGAGAGATGCGCGGCGTTGGCGAGTTCTTCGAGCGGCAAATCGCGCTCGATGCGCGCGTGCATCAACTCGACGGCGCGACGGACGCGACGGTCAACGAGTCCGACGCGCGTCAACTCGAATTCATCCGAGCGGCGGACACTGGCATAGCGACGCAGGAGATGCACAAGCGTCTGCTCTAAAATCGCATCAAGCACGACATCCTTTCCCGGACTTTCTTCGCGCAATTCGTCCGCCATATCGCGCGCGAGACGTGCGAGCCGCTCGTCACGTTCGACGGCGCGCTCGCGAAACGAGATGTAGCCGTCGGGGCGCATTAGCCGCGCGCGCGACCCGCAATCGAGGACGAAGACCGGCGCGAGCGTGAGCGTGACGATTTCAACGCCGCTGCTTGTCGCGCCCGTCGCGCTCAGAGTGTCGCCGGGCGCGACGAGGAGCGCGCCGCCCGCATTGAGTTCGCCGTTCGCTTCTTCCGCGCCCGTCGCCTGCCAATGTAAATCGCCTCCGAGCACAAACAGCGCGCCGTAATCGGGTCGCGCCTCGCTCGCCCAGCGCACGCTCCGCCCCGCACGATAGCGCAGAGTGAACTGCGCCGCGCGCGTGAAAATCTTTTCCGTGACCTGCTCGGATTTTTTCATCCGCCGAGACCTTGCTGTGACAGGCGCGCGCGAGCCGCGAGCATCAGCGCAGGATTGTTGGTGATGATTGCGTGCAGCGAAAGTTCGCGCGCCCGTCGCAGCCGGGACGGGTCGTCAACCGTCCACACCACCGTCTTCAATCCGCGCGCCTGCGCCGCTTCGACGATGTTGCGGCGCAGCAGCGTGCGTTGGAGAGAGATTTCGTCGGCCTCACATTCGATAGCACGCTCGATGATTTTGCGCGCCGTGATGACGGGTTGCGAAAGTTTACGCTCGAAGAGAGCCGCCGTGCGAATGTCGGGGGCGAGGCGTTTGACTTCGGCGATGGCATCATGCACGAAGCTCTTGACGACGGCGCGATTCTCAACTTCGCGCGCGCGGATTTCATGGACGACCGCCGCCGCGAGTTGTGCGTATTCTTCAACGCGCTCGCATTTCATCTCGACGTAAATGACGCGCGCGCGATTTTTAAGGAGCGCGAGCGTCTGCGCCAGCGTGGGCACGCGCTCGCTCGCGTATTCGTCTCGCGCGTGGGCGGGGAAGCGACGGTTGAACCAAGTCCCCGCGTCCATCTCGCCCAACTCTGCGGACGTGAGCGCGGCGACCGCCGTCTCGCGCCGGAGACCCGTGCGCCTGAGCGTCGCATCGTGAATCACGACGGGCACGCCGTCGCGCGCCAGACGCACATCAAACTCGACGCCGTCCGCGCCATTAGTCAAAGCTAGTTGAAAAGCGGCGAGAGTGTTTTCGGGCGCGTGGAGTGAATCGCCGCGATGTCCGACGATGAGCGGGAGCGTGTCGTGCGAATCGTTAATCAACTCTTCTGCGACGGAGCCTCGAACCACAGCGTCGAGAGCGGCGGCAGATCAACGAGCGCGGAGTAAGGTCGCCCGTGCCACGGCTGCTCTTCGGCAGTGATTGATTGCACGTTGCTGCTGCCGCTTCCTCCATAGACAGCCGCATCGGTGTTGAGTATGAGGCGATAGTCGCCCGTAATCGGCAGCGCGAGCCTGTAGCCATCGCGCGGCACGGGCGAGAAGTTGCAGACGCAGACGATTCCACGTTTCGACGCGGGCGCGACGCGCAGGAAGGCGACGATATTTTCGTTCGCGTTGTCGGCGTCAATCCAGTCGAAGCCCGACGGCTCGATGTCGGCTTCGTAGAGCGCAGGCTCATCCATGTAAATCCGGTTGAGGTCGCGCACGAGCGTCTGCACGCCTTTGTGTTCAGACTCTTCGAGCAGATGCCAGTCGAGGCTTCGTTCGTCGCTCCATTCGCGCCACTGCGCCAACTCGCCGCCCATGAAGAGCAGTTTTTTGCCCGGATGCGCCCACATATAACCGTAGAGCGCGCGCAGCGTGTCGAACTTTTGCGCGGCGCGTTCGCCGAACATTTTGTTGACCATCGAACCCTTCAAATGCACCACTTCGTCGTGCGAAAAGGGCAGAATGAACTTCTCGCTCCAAGCATAGACGAGTCCGAACGTCAGGTTATGGTGCGCGAAGCGTCGGAAGAGCGGGTCGCGTTTGAAATACTCCAAAGTGTCGTGCATCCATCCCATGTTCCACTTGAAGTCGAAGCCGAGTCCGCCGTCGTTGACGGGACGGCTAACGAGCGGCCACGCCGTTGATTCTTCGGCGATCATCAAGACGCCGGGATGCTGGTCGTGGACGACGTTGTTGAGTTCCTTGATGAACGACAGGGCTTCCAGATTTTCGCGCCCGCCGTACTGGTTCGGAACCCAACGTCCCGCGCTGCGGCTGTAATCGAGATAGAGCATCGAGGCGACGGCATCCACGCGCAGTCCGTCTATGTGGCATTCGCGAATCCAGAACAGCGCGTTGGCGATGAGAAAATTCCGCACCTCGTTGCGCCCGTAGTCGAAGATGTACGTGCCCCAATCGGGGTGCTCGCCTTTGCGCGGGTCGCGATACTCGTAGAGCGCCGAGCCGTCGAAGCGTCCGAGCGCCCACGCATCCTTCGGGAAGTGCGCGGGAACCCAGTCCATAATCACGCCGATGCCCTGCCCGTGTAGATAGTCAATCAGAAAACGAAAATCGTCGGGCGTGCCGAAGCGCGCCGTCGGCGCGTAATAGTTAGCGACTTGATAACCCCAAGAGCCGCCATAAGGATGGCCTTTGAGCGGCAGAAATTCGACGTGCGTGAAATTCATCTCGCGGCAATATTCGGCGAGAGCCGGCGCGGTCTCGCGATAGGTGAGCGAGCGCCCGCCTTCTTCGAGGACGTGACGCCACGAGCCGAGATGGACTTCATAAATCGAGAGCGGCGCGCGCAAGTGATCTCGCTTCGCGCGCGCGGCCATCCATTCGTCATCGGTAAATTGATAACGCGGTTCGTAGATAATGGATGATGTCGCGGGCGGGACTTCCGAAAAAAGCGCGTAGGGGTCGGCCTTGAGAAACGACTGCCCGCTCCGACGTATCTCATACTTGTAGAGCGCGCCCGCTTCTACGTCGGGGATGAACAACTCCCAGATGCCGGACGTGCCGAGCCGTCGCATGACGTGGAGCCTGCCGTCCCAGTTGTTGAAGCTGCCGACGACGCTCACGCCGTCAGCATTCGGCGCCCACACGGCGAACGAGACGCCGCGCACAGCGCCGAGATCGCGCACATGCGCGCCGAGCTTATCGTAGAGACGCGCGTGCCGTCCCTCGTTAAAAAGATGCTCGTCGAAATTGCCGAGCGTGGGCAGGAAACCGTAGGCGTCGCGCTGCGTGAAAGCGTTGCCGTCCGGATATGTCACGCGCAGGCGGTAGAGAAAAGTTTGCGCCCGCTCCGCGACGAGAAATTCAAACAGGCCAGCCGCGTGCGTCTTGAACATCTCGCGCGGCGGCTCGTCTTCGATGAGCAATTCGACTTTCAACGCATCGGGACGCAGCGCGCGGACGATGACGCTGGACGGAGTCGGGTGCGCGCCGAGGGAAGCGTGCGGGTCGGTCGAGGTGAGCGTCAGCAAACGCTTCAACTCAACCTCTCCGATGGTCGTTTGTGTGATTTGCATCGGCGCAGCCTCTGGCGCAGCCTTCGCCACTTTGCCCCGGACAGTTTTCTGTGCGCTCTTACGCTTCGGCATGATTCACTTCAGACTTCCACGCGCTTGGTGGAGTGACGACGGATGATGCGGACTCGACGGCGCGCAGGAAAATGTCCGCGCCGTTGCCCAGACTCGGAATGTTGCTTTTCGCTTCCGCGAGGATGTCGAGAAACTGTCGGCGCGGCGGGTCGAGTTCGAGTGTCTCCATCAATTGTAAAGCGCGCCCGGCGTACTTTAAGACGAACGCGGTCTCGATGCCGGAGATGTCGTTGAAGAACCAGCCGCAACTCGTGTACATCGCCATCGAGCAGCGTTGAATTTCCAGCAACGTCAGCGCGCGCGTCGTCTCCGCGTCATTCAAAGAGCGTGCGGCGTGGCGTCGCATAAATTCTTCTGGCGACGTTTCAGCCTCAACGAGCAGTTCGACGTAAGCGTCGCGCGCCGCCCACGAATCGCGAAATAAATCTTTTCCAACTGACGCAAACTTAACAGCCGCGTCGTCACGTAGTAAATCGAAGGCCGAGCGCAGAGGCGTGCGCCAGCGTTGATTCCATCCGTCAGGCGCGCCCGCATCGCAGCCGCAATCACGGCTCCAACGCCCCGTCCCGTGCGCGCAACTCCAAGCCGTCCCGCCCGCGTCGTTTTTAATTTCTACTTCCAACTGCGGCGGATGAGTTTCCAGAAACTCTCCGTAGTTCGTCACGCGCAGACCGTGCGCGACGGCTTCCGTATCGAGCGCGTGCGCGAGACACAGTTCGCCGAAGCGATAATGATGCCCGTAAGTTTCGCCGTCGGTCGCCACGCTGACGAGCGTTTCGTTTGCACCGGCGGCGACAGCAGCAGCAGAAGAGGAAGAAGCGGCGGCCTGCTCGAAGCGGTTGATAAAATTCCGGCTCGAAGAAAGCAAACCATCGAAGGCGATGGCGGTGGAGATGAGTCCGTTGTAGAAAAAAACGGCGAGCGAGCGTCCTGAATTATCCGGGTGCAGAAACTTGTAAGGGACGCTCGCATCAATGCTCCCGTCCGCCACTTCACGCCACGCGCGCCCGACGCCTTCGCGCACGCGCCACGCTTGAAACGGCGAGAGGATAACGTACTTGAGATTTTCATCAATCAACGCCGCGAGTGTCGCCGCGTCGCACGCCGTTTCCGGCAGCCAGAGCGCTTCCGGCTCGCGCCCGAAGCGCAGGCGAAAGTCCGTCATGCCCCAGCGAATTTGCGTGCGCCGGTCGCGCTCGTTGCAGAGCGGGAGGATGGCGTGATGAAACCCCTGCGCGATGGCGTTGCCATGGCCTCTGCGCCGCCTGACACTCTCCTGATCGGCCTCGATCACGAGCGCGTAAGTCTCCGGGTGCAGGCGTTCGAGCCAACTTAAAAGCGTCGGGCCGAAGTTGAAATTAATCTGCGCGTAATTGTTGACTGTGCGCTCGACGCGCCCTTGTGAATCGTAGATGCGCGCTTCGGCATTGGGCAGATAACACTCTGCGTGGATGCGCTCGTTCCAGTCGTGGAAGGGGGCGGCGGACAGTTCGCGCTCGACCTCGCCCGTCCAAGGATTCTCGCGCGGTGGTTGATAAAAGTGGCCGTGGACGATTATCGCCGTCGTCATCAATCGTCGCTCCGTCAAATGAATGTGAAAGCGTGTGTAGAGTAATGCCGGACGGGTTGATTGTCACCTGATGGCAGGCATTGTTTCCTGCGTACAAATTGCAAGACGAGAAAGTTCTTGACCGTCCACACTGGTAGGCGTATAAGTGCGAATGCGCCAATAACCCTGATTTGTTGATGAAGATCTCAAAACTCATCAGCCTTCGATGGTGAAGTTCTCGCTGATTCACCAATCTCACTAGCACAAAGGAAATCAACCATGAACACTCATCTCAAGTGCCTGCTCTTAGCAGTCGCGCTGTTGGCGTTCCTCATTATTCCGATCAACAATTTCAAAAGTGATGCAAAGGGGCAGGAGTATGAAAGGGCGACGCTTGTTTCGTCCGGGAGCGCGTTGGAGACCTCCGAGCCGACCAGCGCCATTTCTTCTTCGGAAGACGGTCAGCAGCTTTATGCAATAGGTAATTTAAGCGGTGATACGGAAGCGTATGGCGAAGCTTATGACGGCTCTTTACGCTTAAAAGGTAAAATACGCGGGACAGTCAGGGGATCGAGTGTTTACACTGCCAGAGTCGAGAACGAGTCGAAAGTTTCCGTCTGGAACTCGGCAGGGCATCTTTTCAATACCTTCACGACCTACTCTACCGATTCAATCGCTACTGAACGTAATGGAAATGTTGTCGTTGGTTCACCCACTACACAAAACTTCCTTCACGTCTATAGCCCGACCGGGCAACTGTTAAGAAGCTTTGGAACGGTCAAGAGGCTGGCCGGCAAGGACGAATCCCAAAACAGCTTCCTACACAGAGGTAAAGTGCTCGTTGACGGAGACGACAACATCTATTACGTCTATAAATATGTTCCACTGATTCAGAAGTTCTCGCCCAGTGGTGAACTCAAATACGAGACAGTAGTCAGAGGTGAGGCGATAGATGTTCAGCAGGAGGTGGCGCAAAGATTCTTGAGTTCCAGAAAGCCGCAAGAAGTAGGCGGCATTGAGATTCTTACTTCCGCCGCAATTGACCGCAAGACGGGACATCTGTGGGTCTCAATGAACGGCTCGTCGCGCACTGGCGTATTGTATGAGTATAACACTCAGGGAGAAAAACTCCGTGAGTATGATCTGCAAACAGAATCACCCTCAGCACCGCCGATGAAAATTACCGGCGTCAGAGACATCGCAATTACCAACTCAGGAGTTCATGTCCTGACCCCGCAACATCAGGTTCTGAGCTTTAGCGCGGATGGTTACTCATTCTCTTTCGGCGGCGGTTCAACTCCTGCAATTCAGAAAGGAAGATATTCATTCGTTCAAGCGACTTGGTCGTTAATGTTCGCCGGCTTTGCTCCCGTAAGAGACTCTGCTGGGTGTCCGCCTTCACAAGCTTGGGATTCATGTAGTTACAACTGCCCTGGTCCAGCGTGCATGACAGTCAATCAGCCCACTACTACCAGCAGCACTGGTGTGGGTCTGGACTGCAAAGCTGCTCTATCAAGTTCGATAACGACACCTTTTAGTTTACTCAGCGTCAATTGCACTCAGAATATACCTGGTACGACAGGTCATTTGAGGGGTGGTTGTATGTCACAAGTGACAACATGCAAAGAAGGCGTGAACTCTACACATAGTATTGTCTTAGAGTGTCCAGCACCCCCTGCCTCAGCGTGCCCCGCAGCCGTCGCGACAACGTCGTCTGAATGCCAGGATGCAGGCATGTACTGGAACTTCTCACAAGGCAGTTGTCAGGACACGCCATGGTACTGTGACAATGAACCGGACTGCCGTTCGGCAGGGGTGTGGAATTTCAATACCTGCCGCTGTGATTATCCGGCTTCTCCCATTGTGGTGGATGTCACGGGCAACGGCTTCAACCTCACCGAAAACACGAACGGCGTGAACTTCGACCTCAACGCTGACGGTCACAGAGAACAGCTTTCGTGGACGGCGGCAGGCTCTGACGATGCTTGGCTCAGTCTCGATAGAAACGGCAACGGGAAGATTGAGAACGGCGCGGAGTTGTTCGGCAACTTCACGCCGCAGCCAGAGCCGCCTGCAGGCGTTGAGAAGAACGGCTTTCTCGCGCTCGCCGAATACGACAGGGTTGATAATGGCGGTGACGGTGACGGCGTGATCACGAAGCGGGCTGCCATCTTTTCATCTCTTCGGTTGTGGCAGGACACGAATCACAACGGCATTTCTGAGCCGGGCGAGTTGCACACGCTCAAAGAATTGGGCTTGAAATCAATCGAACTTGACTACAAAGAGTCGAAACGGACAGACGGGTACGGCAACCAATTTCGTTATCGTGCAAAGGTGAAAGATACGCACGACGCGCAACTCGGTCGCTGGGCGTGGGACGTGTTTCTCGTCGGTGATCAATAAGTAGCAGACCAATCCAAGTAGATGAGCGCCCGTTAGTCTTCACAGGCTAGCGGGCGTTTTCGTTTTTCTTAGCGGCGAACTTCCGCTTCGTTAATACTCCTGAGCGTGATGTCGAGCGTGCCCAGATTGTTCGACAGGCGAGCGCGGACGGGGAGGTGGCGCGCGTCGCTCGTCATCCAGAGAGACATTTTGCCGTCGCCCTGCACGGGTCGCCCCTCGCCGAAGAGTCCGATGTCAACGCGGACGACGGAGACTTTCCCGATCACGCTTTTCATCTTTTTCTTTTCCGCGAAGACCTGCGCCGGGACGTGATAGACTTGGGCCGAGTCGCTGAGGACGAGATTGAAATTGTCGCCCGGCGCGAGCGTCTGCGTGCGTAAGAAGTAGATGGCGGAGATGATGTCGAAGCGCGTGTCGCCGAGCGGAGTCGTGACGATGCGTGGCGGAGCATTCCCGTTGTTCGGGTCGCGCTCAGTCCAGACGATCTGGCCGGCGGCGCGGTCGAAAACGGCTTCGCTCGCCCGCGCGCGCTTGCCCTGCTCGTCGGTCTTCGTCGTTCGCAGCACAGTGAAAGAATCCGGCGCGACAATTGACTCGGCGTGGAAGCGAAAGTTGATGCCGAAGAGTTTGCGAAAGAAACCTTTCGACTCGACATCGCCGGTGAAGAGCAGCGGCGCGGCGGCGTTCAGTCTGGCAACTTCGTCACCCGTCGAATTGATGCTGGCGACGGTTGCTGGTTGGCGCGTCGCCGTGAATTTTAACTCGGCAATCGAGATGCCGCGCAAAAGCAGTTTCGAGAACTCGCCTTCATAGACGAGTCGCTCCTCCGGCGCGAAGGGCAGCGCGAGTGCGGCGGCAGGCGCAACGTCGTATGTACGCTCTTTGGGCACATCTTTCGCGAAAACGATTGAAGAAAATACAAACGCGCAGATGAGCGAGAGTGCGAGCGTCGAAAGGAATGTACGAGGAGGCATGATGAACACCTGCCTTATTGTTGTTGAAAAGATGCAGTTGTCGGACTTAACGCGCCAGATTGGCGAGCACCACAGCCTTGATCGCCAGCACGCTCCATGCCACGAGCAGACCAATCGCCGCTTGATATTCGCGATAGCGCATGTAGAGGCCGGCGTCGAATCGCACGCGCGTCGCGTCGTCGTTCATACGATATGGCGACAGGCGCGGGAAGAGCAGCGGGACGGCCTGCGCGTAACGCGCGTATGCGTCGCCGAACAATTCGACGAGCGTCCGTGCTTCGACGCGCATGACCGGCACATAGATGCCCAGAAAGAGCGCGGCGAAGAGTGAGCCGAGCAGCGCGAACAGCCACACGCTCGAAGAGGCGGCGACGGTGAAGCCGATGCCGAGAATAAAGCTGCCGAGATAAAGCGGGTTGCGCGTGTAAGCGTAAGGGCCGGAGACGGCGAGTTGCGAATTTTTGCGGATGTGCCCGGCAGACCACGCGCGTACGAGCAGGCCGACCAACGCCACCGCGCCGCCGATGCCGAGCGTCAGAGGGCGTGGCTGTGCGAAGACAAAAAAGACGACCGCGCACGCGAAGCCGAGCGGCACGCGCCAACGCTGCATCCACGTTCCGCCTCTACGCGCCACTGCCGATCACCTCTTCAATTGTCGTTGCCATTTTCAAGGCGCGAGCGCGTCGTAGTCTCTTACTGACGGCATTCAGCACGCGCTCGACTTCGATGTCCATGCAAATCCATTGCGCGCAAGAGCGACGATGACAGTCCGTGCGACAGTTGATAGCTTCGCGCTCGACGCAGATGTCTTCCGCACGGGGCGAGCCGTTGCGCCACCATTCGGTCGGGCCGAAGAGTCCGACGACGGGAGCGCCTGCCGCGACTGCCAGATGCGTCGGGCCTGTGTCGCCGCCGACATAGACGGCAGCGCGCCGCGCCAGCGCATAAAAACCTTTGAGCGACGGGCTCGCTGGATGTGCCGCACCGCTCCGGCTCGAAGCAATGATGCGCGCGGCCAACTCTGACTCGCCGGGGCCGTAGGTGACGACGGAGCGCAGAGAGTGATGCGTCCACAGTTCGTCGGCCAATTTGCCGAAGCGTTCCGCGTCCCAGAGTTTCGTCGGCCAGCCGCCGCCCGGATTCAAGATCGCAAAGTCGTGTCCAACCTCACTGACGATGTCGTCAGCTTCGCGCTCATGCTCAGGCATTATCCCGATGGGAAACTCGAACTCGCGCGCATCTTCGGGTACGCGAATGTTGAGCGCGCCCGCCGCGAGCGCGAGATTTTTTCTGATGACGTGAATGCGCGCGGGAACGTTAACCGAGTCGGTCAGGAATATACGGCTTAAAGGCTCGCGCAAAACTTGCCGGTCGAAGCCGACGCGACGCGGCGCGCCGGAGAGCCATGCGATGGCGGATGATTTGAGCAGTCCCTGAAAATCTATGGCAAGGTCGAAGGGTGAGGCGCGTAACCGACGTAACTGCCGGCGCGTTGCCGACAGCGTCTCCCCAGACACCGGCCAGCGCCTCAGCCCCTTCGTATCCACTACGATGAGGTCTTTCAGAAACGGGTTGTCCCTCAAAATCTCCGCGGCCTGACGCTCCACCGCCCACGCCAATTCCGCCTCCGGCAGCGCGCGCCGCACCGCCGCCAGCGCGGGCAGCGCGTGTACGATGTCGCCGATGCTTCCGAGTTTGACGAATAAGATACGCATAAAATGCGGTGATGAGTGATGAGTAATAAGTGATAAGTGATCAGAGAGGAACGGATTTTCTTATCACTTATTACTCATCACTCATCACCCTCTTCATCATGTCCGAAGACGAATGATCCTTCGGGTCGCCGACGATGGCGACGCGCCCGCCGTAGGCGCGCACGATGTCGCGCTCGGGCACGGTGTTGACGGTGTAGTCCGTGCCTTTGGCGTGAATGTCCGGGCGGATGGCGAAGAGGAGTTGTTCGACCGTCGGTTCGTGAAAGATGGTGACAAGGTCAACCGCGCGCAAAGAGGCGACGAGTTCGGCCCGCTCGCGCTCAGGCATCAGCGGACGCCCTTCGCCCTTGAGCGCGCGCACCTGCCGGTCGCCGTTGATGCCGACAACGAGCAAGTCGCCGAGTCCGCGCGCCGCTTCCAGATAACGCACATGCCCGACATGCAAAAGGTCGAAACAACCGTTGGCGAAGACGATGTGCGCGCCGTGTTTCCGCGCTATCGCCACGCGCGCGATGAGACGGTTACGCTCCAAAATTCGCGCGGGCGCTCCGGCCTTTTGTTGGTCATCATTGGGAGACATAAGAGAAGCAGTGATAAGTGATGAGTGATAAGTGATAAGTAAAAATTAACCGGAAGGCGGCTTGTCTTAACTCATCACTTATCACTCATCACTCATCACTTGCTTTTCAGGATACCAGCGTCCTACTCATTGGGCGAGTGGCGCAGAGTCCGGCGGCATCTGCTTGAGGTAGTAGCCGATGATCAGCCAGACGGCTTCGTTGTAATTCTTCACGCCCGACTTGATGCCGTTCGCTTTGAGATACATGTGGTTGAGATTGTTGCCGAAGCTACTGAGTCGCCCGGTATAACTCGCCCAAAATTTCGCGCGCGTTTTGAGATCGGCGCGCCCCCCTTCGCCGATGGTCGTCACCATCTCGCGATAGCGTTCGGGCGCGAGACGATAAAGCACGCCGAGCACGCGCAGCGCGTTGAGATAGCCGGAATAACGCACATAAGGGTGCGTCGCCTTCGTGCAGATGAGAAAGGCGATGAAGTTCGCTTCATCCTCACGCGCAAATCCGCGTTGATGCGCCATCTCGTGCGCGACGACGAAGGGCAGGTCAAAGTCCGGCTGGATGGCGTTGTAATTTGGCTCGCCCGTGAGCGGGGAATAGACGCCTGAGATGCCGAACCGGCTCATCAAGCCGGAGAAATAGACGGGCTTCGGCGGCACGACCGAGCGGCTTGCGACGCCTTGCAGGAGCGGCTCGCGCTCATAAGCCGCTTCGAGCGTCTGGTAAAGCTCCGCGCGCGTGAGCGGCATCCGGCTGTCAACATTATTTGCGCTGCCCGCATCGTTTGTGTCGCGCGCATCGTCAATGCCGCTTGAATGACTCTCCGCGTAGTTGCGGTTGATGCCTTCGATGACGGCGCGGCTGATGGTCTCAATCTCCGACGCGGTCGGCTCGCGCGGCGCGAGTTGAAAAGTCTCTGCGAGCGGCGGGCGTTGATAGTTGAAACCGAACGCGAGCATGAAGAGAGTCAGGCCGAAGGCGCACAGCCAGAGAATGCGCGCGGCCAGCGAGACCAGCAAAACGCGCCGCGCCTGCCCGCGACGAACGTAGAGACGCCGCGCCGTCCACGCGAGCCAGACGATTGATGCCGCGAGCAACAGTGTCAGAAACAATTCGGCGAGCGAGAAACTTGATAAGCGCGCGAACGCGAAGCATCCGGTGATGAGCGGAAAAAGTTGGCGGCTGTAATAACGCTCGACGAATTGAGTATTGAATGACGCGAGCAGTTGGATGGCGAAAATTGCAGAGAGGAACACGAAAGGAGCGAGAAGGATTTTCCACCACGCCCGGCTCGCCGCCACCGCGTCTCCTTCTGCGCGCCAACTCCAACGCATCACGCGCCCTCTTCGTGCTGGATGAGCGACGCACTCAATTCATCAGACGTGACGCAGGCCGTGCCGCGTTTCATCACCACCAGCCCGCCCGCGTAATTGGCGAGTCGCGCGGCATCGGCGTGGCTCGCGCCGGACGAGAGCGCGAGCGTGTAAGTTGCAATCACGGTGTCGCCCGCGCCCGTCACGTCAACCGCCGCGTGCGAGCCGATGGCTTCGAGATGCACGGGCCGCGCGCCTTCTTCGATGAGCAGCATTCCCTGTCTGCCGCGCGTGATGAGCAGCGAACTGTAATTCAAACGCGCGCGCAACTCTTCGCCAGCCGCTGCGAGCGCGCCGTCGCTGTCGAAACGTTTACCCAAAACCTGCTCGACCTCGTCCTCGTTCGGCGTCGCCGTCGTCAATTCGGGAAACTCCAACAAGCGAAAGCGCGAGTCAACGAGCACAGGCTTCCCGCGCTTCGCTGCCATCTCACGCATCATCGCAGTCGCAGCTTTTCCGGCTATACCATAGTTGTAATCAGAGATGATGAACGCATCGTTCGACTGAGTTGCAAGATTCACCTGCCCTAAAATCTGCGCGCTTATCGCCGAGTCATCAAGCGGCGCATTCTCATAATCAACACGAATCACTTGCTGTCTCGTCGAATGCGCGTGACCGGCGAGGACGCGCACCTTCGTCGTTGTCTTCCATGTTGGGGAAACGATAACGCCCGCGCAATCCACACCGGCCTGCGAAAGTTTATCGAGCAGCGTGCGCCCCGCCTCGTCTTCGCCGACAACGCCGATAATCGAGGCACGCGCGCCGAGCGAAGCGAGATTCGCCGCGCAGTTGGCCGCGCCGCCCGGCACGGTCTCCGTCCGCTCGTGCCTGAGAATCAGCACGGGAGCCTCACGCGAGACGCGGCTAATCTCGCCGAACAAAAACTGGTCGGCCACGAGATCGCCCACGACCAGCACGCGCCGCTCCGGGAACGCACGGACGAGCGCCGCCAGCCGTCTTGTCAGAGTTGTTTGCTCAACGCTCATAGGTGATGAGTGATGAGTGATGAGTGATGGGTGATGAGAAAAAACTTGCCTTTAACTCATCACTCATCACTTATCACTCATCACTTCTTTTGATAATTGCTCGCGCCGCTTCCAACAAATTTTCGGCGACGAGGTCGGGTTGATGTTTCCAGGCGGCGCGTTGATATTCCCACTCGCCGCGCCCGTAGCCGCTCAGGACGAAGGCGGCGCGGACGCCGGCGTTGCGCGCGAGTTCGGTGTCGCTGTAACGGTCACCGATCATCCAGCATTGTGACAAATCGAGCGAGAGTTCGTCAGCCGCGCGCAAAATTAGTCCCGGCTTCGGCTTGCGGCAATCGCAAGTCGCGCGGTACGGCGGCTCGCCGACGCTCGGATGATGCGGGCAATAATAAATCGCGTCGAGTTGCGCGCCGCCGCGCTCTAACTCTCTCGCGAGTTCTTTGTGGACGTGCCCGATGATGTCCTCCGTGAAATAACCGCGCGCGACGCCCGCCTGATTCGTAACGAGGACGGCGAGCCAACCTGCTTCATGGAGCAAGCGCACGGCCTCCGCCGCATAAGGAAAAACGCGATAGCGCGAGACGTGATTGACGTAGCCGACTTCCTCCGAAATCGTCCCGTCGCGGTCTATGAAAACCGCGCGGCGCATTTGCCTCTCGCTCATCTGGTGGCGACCTCCGCGACTTCGCGCTGCGCGAGAACTTCGGCGGCACGCGCGAACACAGCTGCGGGCGTGATGGCCGTCATGCAGCGATGGTCAATCGGGCAATCGCGCAACATGCAGGGCGCGCACTCTGGCGGCTCGCGGACGACGACGGCGTGCGGGGAAAAGGGGCGCGTCGTGAGCGGGTTCGTCGGGCCGAAGATGACGACGACGGGACGCGACAGCGCGGCGGCGATGTGAGCCGGGCCGGTGTCGTTCGTGACGAGCAAATCGGCGACGCTCAAGACGGCGACGGACTCGGCCAACTCCATCTCGCCCGTCAACACAACCGGGCGACGACGCATCAGCCCGGCGACTTCATCCGACACTGCACGCTCGTCACGCGCGCCGATCAGAGCGACTTGAGCGTCCATCTCATCAATCAACAAATCGCCCACCGCCGCGAATCTTTCAGACGGCCAACGCTTCGCGCGACTGTTCGTCGAGCCGGGACAGAGCGCGACAAACGGGCGCGTCAGACTGATGCCGCGACCACGTAAAAACTCGCGCGCCTCATGCCGTCGCGCTTCAGATACCGTCAATTCAAAACGCGGCTGCACTGTTTCGAGTGCGGGCTGCTGATCGAGTCGTCGCGCTAATTCCGAAACGAGATTGAGATAGTAAAAAACTTCGTGACGCTCGCCGCGCCAGATGGGGACGGGCAAGGCGTGTGTGAGCAGTGCGCGCCGCCCGTCCGTCGCGTAGCCGATGCGGACGGGGACGCGCGCGGCAGATGCGACGAGCGCCGGCTCGAAGGCGTTCGGCAGCAACAAGGCGAGGTCGAAACTTCGCGCGCGCCACTCGCGCGCCTGTCGCAACATGCCGCGCACGCCGCGAGCCTGTGCATCAATGACGAGCATCTCGTCGAGAAAATCCGCGCCCGCAAAAATATCTTCCGCCCACGCGCGCGTCGCCAGCGTGACGTGCGCGTCGGGCAACACGCGCCGCAACTCGCGCAGTGCGGGCACGGTCATCACCGCGTCGCCCACCCAGTTCGCGCCGCGCACGACGACGCGCTTGATGGTTTCAATGTGCAGGATTCGTTCTTTCACAGCAGGCTTCGCAGTCCCTCTTCGATGCCGATCTGCGGCTGCCAGTTAAGTTCGGCGCGCACGCGCGTCAAGTCTGAGATGTAGTTGAAGGGCACGGGGTCGGGCAGCTGTCTCGTGTCTTCGGCGATGATGGGTTCGATCTCAATCATGCGCCCGACGGTCTCCACGATGTCGCGCAGTGAAGCGGAATTTCCTTTGCCGCCGCCGAGATTATACATGCCCGCCGTCAGCGGAGAGTCTATGAAGGCGCGGCAGGCGCGCGAGAAATCGTCAACGTGGAGAATGTCGCGCACGGGTTCGCCGTTCGCGGGCAGGCGGATGGGGCGGCGATGCTTGACGGACTCGACGTAGTTGGTGACGAAGCCCGGCGTGTTGCCTTCGCTCGGTCGCGCATAGACGTTCGAGAGGCGAAAGATACAGGCGCGTAACTCGCGCGCGTGCGCGTAAAAATCAACGTAGCGTTCAGCGACGAGCTTCGACCATTCGAGCGCGGTCTGCCCCGCGTAATCGGTCGGGCAATCTTCGGGCACTTCATCAAAACTGTCCGCGTGAGAGCCGTACACATCCTTCGTCGAGGCATAGATAAAGACGGAGTTGGGGCGCATGTGACGCAGCAGATTGGCCGTCCCGTCAGTGTTGACGCGGAAACATTCTTCCGCTGCTTCGGGCGTTTTGTCGAGATGCGCGGCAAGATGTATCACGGCGTCATAGTCGGCGACGCGAGAGGCGTCGGATTCGCTGAGAACGTTGAACCCTGCGCGCCGCGAAAAATCGTCCGCGCCGAAAAATCGCCTGACGTGTGTGCCGAGATAGCCGCTGCCGCCTGTGATTAAAATCTTCATTGGTGCAAAGAGTTCAAGGTTCAAGGTTCAAAGTTAAGACGGCATTTCGATATTCACGTTCCGGGTTCAACCTTCGACTTTGAACTTTGAACCTTGAACTTTGAACTTGAAGAAGCGGCGCGCGCCAGTTCCTTGAGACGGCGGAGCGCATCGGCGTGACCGATGGCGACGATGATGTCGCCGGCTTGCAGCGTCGTGTCGCCCGCCGGATTGAACATCATCTCGCCGCCTTGACGACGAATGGCGATGACGACGACATCAAGTTCAGTGCGAATCGTCGTTGACTCTAACTTGTGGCCGGCGAGTTCGGAGCCTTGTGCAATTTCAAATTGCTCGAAAGCGAGGTCGAGCGTCTCGGCGGCGATGGAGTCCATGAAGTCCGCGACCGCCGGGCGTAAGAGAGCCTGCGCCATGCGATGACTGCCGATGATCGTCGGCGCGACGACGCGGTTCGCACCGGCGCGAATCAGTTTCGGCTCGGCCTGTTCCTCGACCGCACGCGCGACGATATGCAGGCCGCGATTGAGGTCGCGCGCCGTCAACACGACATAGAGATTATCGGCATCATCGGGCAGGCAGGCGGCGAGTGCGCGCGCGCGTTCGATGCCCGCCTCGCGCAGAGTCTCTTCGAGCGTGGCGTCGCGGATGAGCAGTTGAGACGCGGTCAGATTGAGTTCGACGGCCTTGCGCGCGTCGCTTTCAATAGCGACGAAGGACGTGCCCGCGAGCTGCATCTCGCGCACGAGACGCGAGCCGACGCGCCCCGCGCCGCAGATGATGAAATGGTCGGAGAGTTTATTCATCTCGCGTTGCCGCCGTCGCTCGCCGTAGGCCGCGATGATTTCAGATTGCACGAGGGCGCGCACGGCGGTCGTCAAAAGATAGCCGGTCGTGCCGACGCCGACGATCATAAAAAAGATGCTGAAGTTGCGTCCCGACGGCGTGAGCGGCTGCGGCGTCCCATAGCCGACGGTCGTCACCGTCATCACCGTCATGTACAGGCTGTCGAGCAGCGACCAGCCTTCGATCACGCTGAACCCGACGGTTCCCAGCGCGACGACGCACGCCAGCGCGCACAGCGAAAAGATGAAGCGCGAGCGCAGTCCGCGCGGAAAGTTCAAGTTGGATGGCATCGAACCGTGTGCCTGTCGGCCAGCATCAAAGCGTCGTCGTATGAAAGTTGACGGTAGCCAATGGCGGAGCATGGTGTCAATGCGAGTTCAAAGTTTAAGGTTCAATGTTCAAAGTTGAAAATAAGTTTGTTGGCCTTGAACTTTTGCAGATGGACAGTTGGTTAGTGAACGGTTTACATTTCGAGTGATGAGCAATGAGTAATGAGTGATGAGCAGGAAGCTCTTTAACTTATCATTCATCACTCATCACTCATCACCGCTTTTATGTCACTACGTTATCCCCCAAAAGGTTATGTCCCGCCGGTCGCGAAGAAGCGCGCATCGGGCGGCGGCGGCGGCAACGGCGGCAGCCGCGCCGTCAGGTTTCAGGAGCCTGAGCCGGGCTTCGGACGCCGTTGGGCGCGTCGCATCTTTCGCCCGTTGGTGATTCTTCCCTTACTCTTTCTCACCATCGTCGTCGTCAGCATTCTCGGTTATTACTACGTCACATTTTCAAGACGCATTGATCGCTTGCTGCGTGGCGAAGTGTTCACGCACTCGGCGGGAATTTACGCCGCGCCGAAACAGTTGCGCGCGGGCGAAACTATTTCAGTAGATGATTTGATTTTGAGCCTCAAGCACGCGGACTACGTCGAGAAAGCGCAGCAGGCGGACAGCGCGCGCGGGCGCTATACCGTGTCCGGCACGACGGTCGAGATTGAACCGAGTCAGGATGCGACGGTTGACGGCAAGACGCAATTCCCGCACGTCCGTGTCACGTTCGGGCGCAACGGCAAGACCATCGCGACGATCAATGATGCGGACAACAGCGGCGCGCGTCTCCAAAGCGCGTGGCTTGAGCCGGAGGCGATTAGTTCCGTGACCGGCGCGCAGCGTGAGAAGCACAAAGTCATCGGCTTCCAAGACCTCCCGCCGCAACTCGTCAAAGCCATCACGGTGACGGAAGATCGAGACTTCTTCAACCACTACGGCATCAACTTGCGCGGCATCGTGCGCGCGCTGATTCGACGCTACGACATAGACCCGAACTCGCCCATCGCCAATCAGGGCGGCTCATCCATCACGCAGCAACTCGTCAAGAATCTTTTTCTCACGCCCGAGCCGACGTTGCGGCGCAAAGTCGCTGAAGCGTACATGTCCATCATTCTTGAGACGCGCCTCTCGAAGCAGCAGATTTTCGCGCTCTATTGCAACGAGGCGTATCTCGGACAAAACGCGGGCTTCTCCATCAAAGGTTTCGGCGAGGCGTCGCAGACTTATTTCGGCAAAGACGTGACGGCGTTGACGCTGCCCGAAGCGGCGATGCTCGCCGGACTCATCCGCAGCCCGAATCGTTATAACCCTTATCGTCACGGCGAGGTGGCGACCGATAGACGCAATCAAGTTCTCCAGAGCATGTCCGAGACGGGCGCGGTCACAGGAGCGGAAGCAGAGCAAGCGAAGGCCACGCCGATTAAACTCGCGCCGACGAAAGGCCGCCTCGACATGTCGGACGCGCCCTACTTCGTGGACTACGCGCAACAGCAACTCGGCGATATTCTCTCAGACACGAGCGCGGCGGATCGCCTCCGCATCTACACGACCGTTGACATGGACTTGCAGCGCGCGGCTTATGCTGCGGTGACGAAGCAACTCGCCGCGCTCGACAAAGTGCAGTCGAAGCGTGTTCCGGCGGGCACGTTGCAAGCCGCGCTCGTCGCAATCAACGCGCAGACGGGCGAAGTCGTCGCGATGGTCGGCGGGCGCGATTACGAGAAGAGCCAACTCAACCGCGCGACCGACGCGATGCGACAGCCCGGCTCCGTCTTCAAGCCCTTCGTTTATGCCACCGCGCTCAACACGGCTTACGATCCGATCCCGCGCGTCATCACAGCCGCGACGACGTACATGGACGAGCCGAAGACTTTCAACACGGGCAACCAGCAATACTCGCCCGGCAACTTCGGCGAGCAGTATTCGCACCAGCCCGTCACCGTGCGCGACGCGCTGACGCACAGCCTCAATGTCGTGACGGTCGAAGTCGCGCAGGAAGTGACCATCGGGCGCGTGATGAGCCTCGCGGCCAAAGCGGGCTTGCCGAAGCCGAAGCAAAATTATCTCGCGCACGCGCTCGGCACGAACGAAGCGACGCCTTTGCAGGTCGCCTCCGCCTACACGACTTTCGCGCAGGGCGGGACGCGCGCGACGCCCATCGCCATCAATCGCGTGACGACGGGCAGCGGCACGACCGTCGCCGCGCCGAAGACGCAGAAGAACGAAGTGTTGAAGCCGGAAGCCGCGTACCTGATGACTTCGATCTTGAAGGACGTGGTGAATCGCGGGACGGCGGCGAAGGTGAGAGCGCGCGGCTTCAAGTTCAACGTCGCGGGCAAGACCGGCACATCGCGCGACGGGTGGTTCGCGGGCTTCACGCCGAACATCGTCTGCGTCGTCTATGTCGGTTTCGACGACGGCACGCAACTCGGCATGACGGGCGCGGACTCCGCGCTTCCCATCTGGGCTGATTTTATGACGGCGGCGCTCAACGCGCATCCCGAATGGCAGGGCGACTGGCAACAACCCGGCGGCATCGAACAGGCCGAGATAGACACACGCACGGGACTGCTCGCCGCCAGCGACTCCGTCACGAAGCGCACAGAGCTTTTCATCAGCGGAACCGCGCCGAAAGAGACGGGTAATGCGACGGACGAAAACCCGACCGACGTAAATGATGAGACGCCGCCGCCCGACCTCACGCTCCCGCCGACCGTCGCGCCCGGCGAGATTGAAGTCCCGCCGCTGCCCGACGCGACGCCGCCCATACGCTCGCGCACGAACACGCCCAGACTCGAAGGCAAAGGCGTCTTGCAGCCCGACGGCTCGACGCGCCTGACCGGAACCGTCACGCTCGACATAGACCCGACCACCGGACTCATCGCCGTGGACACCTGTCCCATCATCCGCAGCAAGACCTTCGCCATCGGCACAGAGCCGCACCGCTACTGCGGCCCGCAGTACCACACCGGGCGCGACATCATCCCTTCAGACACGCGCCCGCGCCGCGTCACGCCCAGATAATTTTTATATTCGTGGAATTATAGCGGATTGCGCTGGTGTGTCGTTGGGAGCGCGGGCATCCCTGTCCGCCAAGCGTGCGTCAGCACGCTAACGAAGTTACGTCTCCATTTAAGCTTGAAAATAGTGCGTGCATTTGTTCGCGCTGGCGCGCTCATGCGGGCAGGGATGCCCGCGCTCCCAGTGAATGCCTGTTCGGGCACATGATGGTCACAACTCGCTATCTGCCGCTCTGTCGCGCGGCGACTGCCGGACTGCAAACGTCGTGAGGTTGAGCGAAGGAAAACTCAGGCAAGCGCAACCTTGTCGTAAACTTCCGCCAGCGCGAGCACGCAGTTGATGGAAGCTAACTCGATGGCGTCGCTTGCGGAGCGGAAATCTGTGAGAAGCCAGCGGCCATCTTCCTGCTTGGTGTTCAACTCGACGCGGCGTTCGTCCTGCGCGACAAGCACGTATTCGGCGAGCGAGGCGATGGTGCGATAGTAACCGAACTTCGCGCGACGGTCGTAAGAGCCGGTTGATTTTGACAGCACCTCGACGATGAGCGTCGGGTTGAGCAGGGTATCGAGATGTTTGTCTTCGAGTTGAGCCTCGCCGCAGACCACCGTTACGTCCGGGTACGTGTAAACATTGGCCGCACGAATCCCGACACGCATGTCGCTGCCGTAAACTTCGCACGGGCGTCCTTTCACTTGCAAGCTAAACTCGCGGATGAGGTTCGTTGAAATTAAGTTGTGCCGGCGGCTGGCCCCGGACATGGCGAAGACCTCGCCGTTGAGATACTCGCTTTTATATTCGGCGCTTCGCTCCTGAGTCAGATACTCTTCCGGCGTCACATATATATTCGATTGACGTAACATCTGTCTCTCCTTTCGCGCGGCCTGCCGGACGGGAATATATCATCAAAGCAATCTCTTGAACCAAGAACTCATCGCTATCCATTTGAGCGCTCAACTGTCGCAGTCATGCAATGCAGCCAGCAGCGTCTCGACGGCGAGCGCGGCGGCGTGAGACTTGCGCGCGGGCAGCCCACCGATGGCCGCGCTGATTTGCGCGCGTGTCATGCGCGCCGCTTCCTCAAGCGTTTTCCCTACAATCAATTCAGTTAACACGGAGCCACACGCGAGCGTCGGCGGGCAGCCGTAGGCGAGAAAGCGCGCGGCCTCGATGCGCCCGTCACGAACACGAAGCGAGAGTTTGAGACGGTCGCCGCACGCCGGATTGATTTGCTCTGCGACGCAGTCAGCGTCCACAAGTTCACCGGCGTTACGCGGGTGCGCGAGATGGTCTTTGAGAATTTCGGAGTAGGGCATTTTTAAGAGTTCAAGGTTCAAAGTTCAAGGTTCAAAGTCGAAGACCGGCTCTGAAACTTTGAACCTTGAACTCATACCGCGACGGCTTGTTGATAAAGTGGCGAGAGGCGGCGCAGATTTTCGACGGCGCGCGGGAGCACTTCAAGCACGTAGGCGATGTCTTCGTCGGTCGTGTCCTTGCCGATGCTGAAGCGAATCGAGCCGCGCGCGAGTTCGTCGTCGCGACCGAGCGCGCGAATGACGGGCGACGGTTCGAGCGAGCCGGAGGAGCACGCCGAGCCGGTCGAGACGGCGACGCCCTGCATGTCGAGATTGATGAGCAAGCCCTCGCCTTCGATGAAACGGAAAGAAATGTTCGAGATGTGCGGCAGGCGTCGCGCGCGGTCGCCGTTGAAAACGATGTCGGGAATGCGCTCGGCGACGCCGGACTCGAACATGTCGCGCAGGCGGCGCATGTGTGTGATGCGCGCGTCGAGTTCTTCGCGTGCGAGCGCGGCGGCTGTCCCGAAAGCGACGATGAGCGGGACGGCTTCTGTGCCTCCGCGACGCTCGCGCTCCTGATGCCCGCCGATATTTTGCGCGGCGAGCCGCACGCTGCGTCGCACGTAGAGCGCGCCGATGCCTTTTGGCGCGTGCAGCTTGTGCGCGGACATCGAAAGCAGGTCGCATCCCAATGTTTCCACGTCAACCGGCATCCGTCCGGGAGCCTGCACGCCGTCCGTGTGCAGCCAGAGATATTTTCGACCGCTGGCGCGCAACTCGCGGACGTGCGCGCCGATCTTCGCGATGGGCTGGACGGTGCCGATCTCGTTGTTGGCGAGCATGACGGTGATGAGCACGGTGTCCGGCCTGATGGCGGCGCGCACGTCTTCTATGCGGACGATGCCGTTTTCGTAAGCGGGCAGGCGCGTGATTTCCCAGCCGCGTTTTTCCAGCGCGTCACAGATGCCGCGCACGCTTGAATGCTCGATTGACGAAGTGATGATGTGCCGCCCGTGTTCGGCGTGCGACTCGGCGATGCCGCGTATGGCGAGGTTGTTGGCCTCCGTGCCGCCGGAGAGCAGGACGATTTCGTTGGGGCGCGCATTTGTGAGTGCGGCGATGTCGCGACGCGCGCGGTCAACGGCGGCGCGCGATTCCTGCCCGTAGAAATGCACGCTCGAAGGATTGCCGAACTTTTCCGTCAGGTACGGCAGCATCGCTTCGACGACACGCCGGTCGGATGGCGTCGTCGCGCTGTGATCCATGTAAACTCTGCGAAGCTGCACGGGTAAATTCCAGTCCGTCGGTTGAAAACGAAAGTTGAAGCGAGCGGCCTTTGCAATCATCCGGCAAAAAACTAAAATCGCAAATGTCTCGCGCCGCCAACCGGAGAGGGCAAAGTTTGCATCGTAAGCTCGTGCGAGAATCTCTCCCGTATTCCTGCGGCGGCGCATTCAGCAATTCGAGTCTAAGACGCGCTTGAGCGGAGCGTCAAGGCAGTCGGTCTTGAGGCTCGCGGCAACAGCAAAACGTTTCTCGCCATTTGTTACAACTGTTCTTGAGGAGAAGAGAAAGATGAAGACCCGCACCGCATTATTCGCCGTCTCGCTCGCGCTTGGTTTGTCTCTGACACCGGCATCTGTCGCGCCGCGCGTCGCTCAAGCGTCAACGGATGTGATGAACGCGAAGGCGTCGCCGCAGCAGCAGGAGCCATACGGCGCGCTCGAACGAGGTTATCGCACGGGCTATTCCGATGGCTATCAAACGGGCTGGAGCGACTCGCTCAAACGCGCGACGGCGGATTATCGCGGCAAGGCTGACTACCAACGCGCAGACCGCGCCTACATCGCCGCCTACGGGCAACTTGAAGATTACCGGGACGGTTATCAACAGGGCTTCGCCTCAGGCTACGACTCCGGCTACAGCCATCGCGGTTTCGATTCCGTCGTCCCGGCGGGCGGGCTGACCCGACACGGCGCGACGGCGGCGAACGACAACACGACGGGCAGCGACGCTGCGTCAGTCGCCGGCAACGGAAACGGGCGCGGCGGGCGAAGCAGCGACGATCAGGCGAATGATGAAAGCTCCTCGTCCGCGCATGGAAGCGCGACGAGCAACACGTCAGCATCGGGTTCGGTGTCAACGGCGCGCGTCGTGCCGGCCAATACGGTCTTGACAGTCGAGTTGTCGAATCGTCTCTCGACGGATGTCAGCCAGCGCGGCGACCGCTTCGAGGCGCGCGTCATTGAGCCGCAGGAATTCGCGGGCGCAATCGTCTCCGGGCGCATCTCGAATTTGCAGCGTCCGGGGAAGTCGCGCGGCAGAGCGCAACTCCAACTCGACTTCGACCAGATACAACTCCATCCCAACGGCGACTCGCAGAACTTCAACGCGCAGGTCATCGAAGTGGTCAATCGCGGCGGCAGCGATAACGTCGGCGACGTGGATGCGGAAGGCGGCGTGCGCGGCAAAGATTCGACGAAAGACGACGTGGCGAAGGTCGGCGCGGGCGCTGGCATCGGCGCGGTCATCGGCGCGATTGCGGGCGGCGGCAAAGGCGCGGCCATCGGCGCAATCATCGGCGGCGGCGCAGGCAGCGCGGGCGTCCTCACACAACGCGGCAAAGACATCCGCCTCGACGCCGGACAGCAACTTCGCATCCGCTCCACAGGAAGATAGAAGAAAGTGATGAATGCGGAATGATGAACGATGAATGACAGACAAAGACCCTCTTGATTATATTCATCACTCATCATTCCGCATTCATCATTTAGTTTTATGATCGTTACGCTGCTCACCGATTTCGGCACGGCTGATTACTTCGTCGGTGCGATGAAGGGCGCGATACTCTCCGTCAATCCGCGCGTGCAGATCGTTGACATCACGCATGAAATCTCCGCGCATGACATTCAGGCGGGCGCGTTCACGTTGCGCTCCGCGTTTGAAAGTTTTCCGCAGGGGACGACGCATGTCGCCGTCGTTGATCCGGGCGTTGGTTCGTCGCGGCGGGCGATTGTGGTGGAGGGCGACGGGCATTTATTCGTCGGGCCTGACAACGGCGTGTTCGGGTACGTCTATGAGCGTCTGACGAACTTTAGCGTGCGGCATCTCACGAATGAAAAATATTTTCGCGTGTCTGTGAGTTCGACTTTTCACGGGCGCGACGTTTTCGCTCCCGTCGCGGGCGCGCTCTCGTGCGGCGACGTTGCAACAGAGACGCTTGGGGGTATCGTAAAAGATTTTGTGCGACTGCCTGCAACCATCCCGCAATGTCTGCCGGACGGAACGCTCGAAGCGGAGATTATTCACATAGACCGTTTCGGCAATTGCGTCACGAACATCACGGCGCGCGATCTCACAGAGGACTCCATCAAAAATGGCGCGCGGCTTATCATTAACAATCACGAGATACGCTCGTTTCGTCGCTTCTTCGCTGAAGAGACGAATGATGCGGGCGGGCCTTTCGCCATCTGGGGCAGCGCGGGATTTCTCGAAATTGCCATCAACTGCGACTCAGCCGCGCGTCGCCTGAATGTTGTGCGAGGACAACAAGTTCGCCTGGTAAATATGTAGGGGCAGCATCAAGTTGAGAATGAAAACGAAGCCCGCGCGCCTGTCAGTGAAAAGAGGCGCGCGGGCTGATTGTTTGTCTCACATGATGCGCTGGATTAACCGGCGGCGGTCTTTGTTTCAACTGGCTTGCGCTCGGCCATCGCCACGTAGTCGCGGCGCGTGTGGCCTTGATAAATCTGTCGCGGGCGGGCGATTTTCTGGTCAGCGTCGCCGAGCAATTCGTCCCACTGCGCGAGCCAGCCGGATGTGCGCGGGATGGCGAACAGCACCGGGAACATGTCCATCGGGAAACGCATCGCGCGATAGATGATGCCGGAATAGAAATCAACGTTCGGATAGAGGCGACGCTTGACGAAGTATTCGTCTTCGAGCGCAATGCGTTCGAGTTCGAGCGCGAGGTCAAGCAGAGGGTCTTTGCCCGTCACCTCGAACACTTCGTCCGCGACCTGCTTGATAATCCTCGCACGCGGGTCGTAATTTTTATAGACGCGATGGCCGAAGCCCATCAACTTAAATTCTCCCGCTTTGACGCGCTTGACGTATTCGGGCACGCGCTCTTTCGTGCCGATTTCAGCGAGCATCTTCAAGACCGCCTCGTTCGCGCCGCCGTGTAAGGGGCCATAGAGCGCGGCGGCGGCTCCGGCGAGCGCGGAGTACGGATCGGTGTGCGCGCTACCGATTGAGCGCATCGCGTTGGTCGAACAGTTCTGCTCGTGGTCTGCGTGGAGGATGAAGAGGACGGAGAGAGCGCGCTCAAGCACGGGGTTCGGTTTGTACTTCAACTCCGTCGTCTTGAACATCATGTTGAGAAAGTTACCTTCGTATGAAAGATCGTTGTCGGGATAAGCGTAAGCCAGTCCCGTCAGATGTCTGTAGGCGAAGGCCGCGATGGTCGGGGTCTTGGCGATGAGCCGGTGAATCTGTTTCTGCCGGCACGGCACGTCGAATATATTTTTTGCTTCCGGGTAAAAGGTCGAGAGCGCGGCGACCATCGCCTCGAACATGCCCATCGGGTGCGCGTTGTAGTGAAAACCGTCGAGCACCTTCTTGATGTTCTCGTTGATGAAGGTGTGGTGCGTGACGTTGTGCGTCCACGTTTCGAGTTGCTGCGCGTCGGGCAGTTCGCCGTTCAAGAGCAGGTACGCGACTTCGAGATAAGAGCTATGCTCGGCGAGTTGCTCGATAGGATAACCGCGATATTCGAGTATGCCTTTATCGCCGTCAATGTACGTGATCTTGCTTTTGCACGAAGCCGTGTTCATAAACGCGGGGTCATAGGTCATCAAGCCGAAGTCTTCGTCAGACTCTTTAATCTGCCGCAAGTCCATCGCTTTGATCGTGCCGTCGGCGATGGGAATTTCGTACTGCTTGCCCGTCCGGTTGTCGGTGATGGTCAAAGTGTTCGCGCTCGTCATGGTTCTTCCTCCGTAGTCGGATACAGTCGCCGCTTAAATATTTTGATTGTTCGGTTGAGACGATATTCTTTCAAATGAGTTGACATTGCAAGCGCACCGCGCCTCTCTCGCGCACTCTTTTTATGCGACTGCTTGTCACCCTGTGGCGTCTTTGCTATTTTCAATTCACTCTACAACTAAGGACTTCAAACGTCATGGACAAACCTACAGACAGTGCGGCTGAAAAGGCGGGCAAGAAGGGCGGCGGACTCGAAGGCGTCGTCGCGGCGGAGTCTTCCATCGGCGACGTTGACGGCATCAACGGCGTGCTCATCTATCAGGGCTACAACATACACGACCTCGCCGAGCATTCCACTTTCGAGGAAGTCATCTATCTGCTCTGGCACGGGCGTCTCCCGAAGCGCGACGAGTTGGAGAGTTTTCGTCGCGAGATTGCCAACAACCAGCAACTTCCCTCCGAGATCGTCGAGGTGATTCGACGCTTTCCCAAAGACGCCGAGCCGATGGACAGCCTGCGGACAGCGGTCTCCGCGCTGGCTTTTTACGACTCGTCGGCGCGCGACATTTCACGCGCGAGTGCGTTGCGAACGGCGACGAAATTGACGGCGCAACTGCCTGTGATTGTCGCGACGATTGAGCGTCTGCGAAAAGGGCTGGAACCGGTCGCGCCCAAGCCTGATTTGAACATTGCGTCCAACTTTCTCTACATGCTCAAGGGCGAGATGCCGCCGGAGCATGAGGCGCACATTTTTGATGTCGCGCTGATTCTTCACGCCGACCACGAACTCAACGCCTCGACGTTTACGGGGCGCGTCGTCGCCGGCACGCTCGCGGACATGTACGGCGCGGTGACAGCGGCCATCGCCGCGCTCTCCGGCCCGCTGCATGGCGGCGCGAACACGAACGTGATGAAGATGCTGCTGGAAATCGAATCGCCCGCGCAGGCCGAAGCGTGGCTCATGGACGCGCTCAAGCAGAAAAAGAAAATCATGGGCTTCGGCCATCGCGTCTATAAAACCGAAGACCCGCGCTCGGTGCATCTGCGTCGCTTCGCGAAAGAGATGGGTGAGGCGAAAGGCGACACGCGCTGGTCGGAGACGCTTGAGAATCTGCGCGAAGTGATGATGCGCGAAAAGAAACTCTACCCGAACGTGGATTACTATTCGGGCGCGGCGTATTACATGATGGACATTCCGCTCGATTTGTTCACGCCCATCTTCGCCGTCAGCCGCATCAGCGGTTGGACGGGACACATCCTCGAACAGTACGCCAACAATCGTCTCATCCGCCCGCGCGCCGAATACACAGGCGCGCGCGATTTGCCTTATGTGAAGATTGACGAACGATAAAGGCGCGCACGGTCAAGATAGTGTCACATTAGTTACGACAGCCGGCAGTTTCTTTCGACAGAAATCGCCGGCTGTTTTTTTAAGTTGTGATGGTTAACATCAGATAAGTTGGAGATACCAGATGGGAGCGTTGAAAATAAATTCAGCGGCAACTCCGCCTTCAAAAAAGAATCTTAACTCATCCAAGAGCCAATGCCTGACCACGCGCAATTCTTCCTGACCGCCTTCGACCTTCGCGATGATATTGCTCTGCGTGAGCAGGTAGTCCACTAAACTTTCGTGCGTGAAGCTGATCGTGTTTTGATGCATCTCGTGTCCGAGCAGGCGGAAGCCTCGCCGTTGAGCATCTTCACCGTTGATGTCCGCCCAAGGTCTCTGCGGACTCGGATATTTGATGAGATAAGAGTCTCGAAACCAGACGTGAAAATCGTCCCCCTCCGTCATACAGCCCACGAAATAATTGTCATAGACGACCAGCCAACCGCCGGCGCGAGTGACCCGCGCGGCCTCCGTGAAAAACCTGTCCCTGTCGAGCCAGTGAAAAGCCTGACTGACGGTGATGATATCGAATTCGTTTGCGCCGAAAGGGAGACACTCGGCGCTCGCCTCGACGTATCGAATGCGTGGATGAATTGGAGCGTGTGCGAGCATCTCAGATGAAGCGTCAACGCCAAACAGGTCGCGCGCGATTCCGGTGAGCGCGACGGTGGAGAGACCCGTCCCGCATCCGACATCGAGTGCGCGCGGCAGAACTTCAGAGAGCGAGATGAATTCTTTGATGAATCGGACAATAAGTGGATGAAAAAAAGGACGCCCGTGAGCGTATCTCTCGGCTGCCGTTTGTGGGGCGAAGTAGTTCATGGTTCGCTCGCGTTGAATCTAAAGTGCAGTTGAAACATCGGCGACGTTCGTATTCTCTCCGTCCGTCAATTTCTTCAAATCAGCGTCGGCGGAGACGAGGCGTGTGCGCCAGATAAACAGGATGGCGAGGACGAGCGCGAGCGTGCAGGCTGCGCCGCCTTCGAGTCCGTATGAGCCGCCGGTGAGCCACGCCGGCCCCGCGTCCGTCGAGTGCAAGAGCGTTTCGGGCGTGATTCTCGTGATGCCGCTCACAGGGATACCGAGCAGCGCGCCCATCGTCCAGTTCCAACTCAAGTGCAGTCCGAGCGGAAACCACAGGCTGCGCGTCCGGCTGTAAGCGACGGCGAGCCACACGCCCGCGAGCACGGTGTTCGCCATCGTGAAGCCGCGCGAGACGTTTGGATTCAGGAGATGGACGAGCGCGAACGGCACGGAGGTCGGCAGCAGCGCGAGCCACAGAGGCCACGAGCGCATCAACGTCTGCAAAGCGTAGCCGCGAAACACAGACTCTTCCGCCGCCGCGCCGCAGAGAAAAATTATCGAAGAGAACAGCAGCGTCCGTCCCACCGCCGGCCACATGGCGGCGGGCGCGAGCGTAAAGCGGAGTCCGCCGGCAGACACGGCGATGATTGTCGCTGTCGCAATAAACGCCGCGCCGAGCAACAGTCCGATGACAAGATCGCGCGCCCATCTGTGATGAAACGTCCAGCCGAGCGCGCGCCACGGCAAATTTTCGAGCGCGCGATTGCACAACCAACCCATCAACACGGAAGGGGCGAGTAGCAGTAAACTTTGAACGATGAATCCAAAGTTGCTGTCTAACACGGTATGACGATTTGCTTCTGAGAGAGTGTGCGAGAGCGCGAAAATAAGCCCCGACCCGAGCGCGTATAACACGCACAGGAAGCCCACAGTGAAGAGGGCGAAGCGCCACCCGCTGCGGATGCGTCCCGCGCGATTGAGCAAGAGTTTGAAGAAGAAGTCTGAAATGTTCATCGTATTATTTCGCCGGTTTTCACCTTGAGTCTTGAGTCACGCTCAACCGTCAACTGCAATATAACCGAAGGCGTGTCGAACAGCGCAACGACGTACATGCGTCGCCGCAAAGCCGCGTGGTAAACTTTCGCGCTCACGAATTTGTTATGGATGACGACGCGCAACACGAAACCAGAGAAGGGCAGAAGCCGAAGCGTCGCAGCGCGCCGTGGCTGCTCGGCGGGCTGGTGCTGTTTTTGTTGGCCGCGCTCGTTCTGCTGCAAGTCTTCGGCCTCTGGGAAATTTTCACGCCCGACACGGCGAGCGATACGCTGCTGCTCTACGCGCTCTCGTCGCTCAACTTCGTCGCCTTCGTCATCTTCGCGCTCATCTTTATCCGCAGCCTTTTGAAACTCAGGCGCGAGCGGCGCGAGCGTCTGCTCGGCTCGAAAATCAAGACGCGGCTCGTCGTCTATTTCATCGCCGTCAGCCTGCTGCCGATCACGGCGATGGCCGTCTTCTCTTACATTTTCTTCAATCGCACGCTGGAGAAATATTTCAGCAGCCTGCCGCAGGAAGTGATTAAGGAATCGCGCGAGGCGGAGAGCGCGGACGTGGCGCAACAGGTCGAGAGCCTGCGGCAACTTTCCGCCGTCCTCGCCTTCACGCTCGAACGCCCTACTCCAGAGCAGGCGGGAGAGATTTTGCTGCCGTCGCTCGCCGACGACGCGAAACTTCCTCTGCTCGTCATCGTGTCGGCGGATGGCAACGTGCTGGCGGACGCGCGCACCACGACAGCCCCGAACGCGCAACACGCGGCTGAGTTGGATGGAGTGTTCCGGCGCGCGATGCAGAGAAGCGCGGCGGGCGTCGAGTCCGTGATCAGCGATGAATCATTCAACGTCGCCGTCCAACCACTGAGCGATGGGCGGCGTTTGATCGTCGCGCAGGATTTACGCGCCGACCCGAATTTGCGAAGACTCTCGGCGGGCGCGCAGACGTTCGAGGATTTCAAGCGCAGACAACGCAAGGTGCGCCTGCTCGGACTCTCGACGCTCGGCTTGATGACGTTCCTGCTGATCTTCGTCGCGACGTGGATCGCTTTGCACGTCGCGCGCGGCATCGCGACGCCGATACGCGCGCTCGCGGAGGCTTCCGGTGAAGTCGCGCGGGGCAATCTCGATTATCGCGTCTCGGCGATTGCCGACGATGAACTGGCCGTGCTCGCCGCCGCCTTCAACGAAATGACCGCGCAACTCGGCGAGAACCGGCGCAGCATCGAAGGCAACGCGGCGCAACTCGGCGAGACGAATCGCGCGCTGGCCGAACGCCGCGACTACATCGAGACGGTGCTGCAAACGCTCTCGACCGGCGTCGTCTCGCTCGACGAAACGAATCACGTCACGACGATCAACCACGCCGCGCGCTCGATGCTGTTGCTCAACGATGCGCCGCCGCCGGCCACACCGCTCGCGGAGGTCATCAGCGTCGAAGACTATGAGACGCTCGACCGCGTGCTCTGGCGCGCGCGTTTGCGCGGGCGCGCGACGGAGCAACTCGAACTCGCGCGCGGCACAGCAGCAGCAGCGCAGGATGAAAACGGCAACGATGCGGGGAGCATCCCTGTCGCGCTCACCGCGACGGCTCTGACGAGGCGCGAAGGCGAGACGGGGCGCGGCGTCGTCCTTGTCATCGAAGACTTATCCGAACTGCTCGCCGCGCAACGCGCCGCCGCGTGGAGCGAAGTGGCGCGGCGCATGGCGCACGAAATCAAGAATCCGCTGACGCCCATCCAACTCTCAGCCGAACGCATCGCGCGCAATTTCCGGCGCGGCTCGCACGTTGAAGAAAACGGCGCGGACGCGCGCACGCGCGCGCATGGCAGTAACGGTCACGCACAAGCGCAGGGCAACGCGCACGACAACGAACACGCCGATGCTAACGGTGCGGAGCGCGAGCGTGTGGCGCGCGTCGTTGAGGAATGCACGCAGACCATCACGCGCGAGGTCGCGGGACTCAAGGCGATGGTGGACGAGTTCTCGCGTTTCGCGCGCCTGCCGCCCGCGCGCCTCGAACCCGGCGACTTGAACGAAGTGGTGCGCCAATCTGTCGCGCTCTACGAAGACCGTCTCGGCGACGTGCGGATTGACGTTTTGCTCGCGCACACGCTGCCCGGCGCGCTGCTCGACGCCGAGCAACTGCGCCGCGTCTTCGTCAATCTCATTGACAACAGCATCGAAGCGTTAGAGGAGAGCGATGGCGAGCGACGCATCACCATCGCGACTGCACACGACCCGGCGCGCGGCCACCTGCTCGCCGAAGTCGCGGACACCGGCCACGGCATCGCGCGCACGGACATCCAGAGACTTTTTCAACCATACTTTTCCACGCGCGGGCGCGGGACAGGTCTCGGCCTCGCCATCGTCCAACGCATCCTCGCAGAACACGGCGGGCGCATCCGCGCTGAACAAAATCGCCCGCGCGGCGCGAGGATGATCGTTGAGATACCAGTTGCCGATTCCGAAAAGCAGAGTTAGTTGCCCGCTCGCGTTTGAAGGAATAATCATGCGCTTCGAGAATTACGCCGGACTTTCTTGCGAGAAGTTTACCGAGATACAAAATCAGTTGTCAGGGCAACACAACCTCAACGATGTGATGAAATGGGCGCTTGCACATCCGGCAGGTGCATTCATCCCGTCAGTCGTCGCCAATGTGATCGTGCAAGACGAGTTTACTCACGATGTGATCGTACCCTGGCGTGGCGGACTCGTGTTGGTTTATGACACGACGTGACTCGGTGGCTTAACGGCAGTTGCCGTGTGGGATCATCAACCGAGCGGGGACGAGTTACTTCAAGCGCGCTTGAAGTCTGGTTGGCAATCGACACCTTCAAAACTACGGGAGGGCGACAAAATTCTAGGCCACGCCGCGTGCGCTTTGTCTAAAACTTGATCAGTTACTATGTCAGATTCCATTCTCATTGTTGACGACGAGCGCGGCATTCGCGAGACGTTGAGCGCGGTACTCGAAGACGAGGGCTTCGTGGTCGAGGCCGTCGCGTCGGGCGAGGAATGTCTGAAGGCCGTCGAGCGGCAGTCTTTCGGGTGCGTGCTGCTGGATGTGTGGCTGCCGGGCATTGATGGATTGGAGACGCTCGAACGTCTGCGCGAGCGCGACACGTCGGCGACGGTCGTGATGATTTCCGGGCACGGCAACATCGAGACGGCGGTGCGCGCGACGAAACTCGGCGCGTTCGACTTTATCGAGAAGCCTCTCTCCATCGAAGTGACGTTGCTGACGATTCGCAACGCGCTCAGGCAGCGCGAGCTTGAGCGCGTTAATCTCGCGCACGTCGAAGAGTTCAAAGATGAAAACGTGATGGTCGGCGCGTCCGTTTCGATGCGCGCTCTGCGGCAACAGATTGCGATGGTTGCGCCGACGGACGGGCGCGTGCTCATCTACGGCGAGTCGGGGACGGGCAAGGAACTCGTCGCGCGCAGCATCCACGCGCAGTCGCGCCGCGCCGGTGCGCCGTTCGTCGAGATCAATTGTTCGGCGATTCCCGAAGAGTTGATCGAGTCCGAGTTGTTCGGGCATGTGCGCGGCGCGTTCACGGGAGCGACGGGCGCGAAGCGCGGCAAGTTCGAGTTGGCCGACGGCGGCACGCTCTTTCTCGACGAAGTCAGCGACATGAGCGCGCGGATGCAGGCGAAGGTCTTGCGCGTGCTTGAAGAGCAACGCTTCGAGCCGGTCGGCGGGACGACTTCGATGCGCGTTGACGTGCGCGTGCTGTCGGCGACGAACAAGCGGCTTGAAACTGAAATCGAGCGCGGGGCCTTCCGCGTTGACTTGCTCTATCGTCTCAACGTCATCCCGTTCGAGTTGCCGCCACTGCGCGAGCGTCTGGAAGATGTGCCCACGCTCGTCGAGCATTTCAATCGCAAATTTTCACTGGCCTACAAAAAAAGAGAAAAACGTTTCGAGCCGGACGCGATTGAAGCGTTGCAGAATTATTCCTGGCCGGGCAATGTGCGCGAGTTGCGGAACACCATCGAGCGCGTCGTCATCATGCACGCGCACATCAAAGTCGGAGCCGCAGACCTGCCTCCGCTCGGAGGCGAAACGCCGCCCGCCGCCACTTTCCGCTTCTCGACCTTTCGCGACGCCAGTGAAGCGCACCAGCGCGACTTCATCAAACGCAAACTCGCCGAAGCCGAAGGCAACGTCTCGCGCGCCGCCGAGTTGATGGAGATGGACAGAAGCCACCTCTATCGCCGTATGCGCGCACTCGGCATCAACGTCCGCGACGAGCGCACCAGCCTCAACGAAAACTAAGCGCGCCCCGCCACATCGCACATTTTCAGGACAACATCGCACGCGCACCTTGCAAACTCACCCACGCGCCTCTCAAACAAGCGCCTGAGCCTGTCAAACTCGTTCCCGCGCGTGTAAATCCGGCGTCCGCACATGTCAAACTCATTCCCGCACATGTCAAACTCGCACACGCAACGCGAAATCTCACCCGTGCGCTGCGTCAGACGACTCGTGCGCGTGAACATCTCGTCCGTGCGGGCGAAATCTTCCCCGTGCGCGTGTTTTTTTCGTTCGTGCGCTTGTTTTTGTCGCCCGTGCGCGGTTTGTTCCCGCTCAGTGCGTGGAAAATCTCACCCGTGCGTGGAAAATCTTGCCTGTGCGCGTGAAATGTTGTCTGTGCGGAGCGAAATCCGCGTGAGTCGTGGAAAATTCTTCGCCCGCGACGACAAAAGTATTACGTGCGACGTTTCGGCTGACATTCGCGCTTCAAACTTCTTAACAGGTAACGGCATCAAAGTTTACGCCGATGCGTGGGGCGGCGCTGAAGTTTTAGAGCGTTGACAGTGTTGGCAAAATGCCGTATCTGTTAATTTGATTCGTTGAGGTGGATGAAAGCCTCTGGCGCGGGGCGTGAATTGTTGACGCGCCGGGAATAAATAAATGGATTACACGACCAAAGAACTTCTCAAACGCTACACCAAGCTCGCGCTCGGACAGCCTTTCGCGCCCGTGCTGCTTAACATTCTCGTGACGAGCGTGTGCGACATGCGCTGCACGCACTGTTTCTTCACGGAGGAACTTGACGACCGCCCGCGCAAGAAATTGCAGATGAAGACGCACGAAATTCAGCGCGTCTCCGAGACGCTCGGCGGCAATCTCGGCGTCCTGATTCTCGCCGGCGGCGAGCCTTTCACGCGCAAGGATTTGCCGGAGATCGTCCGCGCCTTCTACGAAAACAACAAGCTCGAATCGGTTTACCTGATGTCGAACGGGCAAATTCAGAAGCGCATCCTGCCCGACGTGACACGCATTTTGCAGGAGTGTCCGAACCTGAACGTTGCCGTCGCGTTAGGGCTGGACGGCCTGAAAGACCAGCACGAAAAGATTCGTCAAAAGCCCGGCTCGTGGGACATCGCCATTGACACGGCCAGACAACTGCAACTTATCAAGCGCGAATACCCGCGCCTCGACATCCAGACCTGCACGTGTTTTATGAACACGAATCAGGACACGATTTTCGAGTGGTACGACTTTCTCAAATACGACTTGAAGCCCGACAAGGTTAATTTCAACTACATCCGCCCGCCATCAGCCGACCCGCAAGAGTTGGACATAGACCACGCGCGCTACGCCAAACTCGCCGCGATGATTGACGACGACTCGCGCCACTCCGCTATCAAAAACAACTACGGCGGCGACGCGGGTTTCTTCAAGGCCGCGATAGACATTTACATGCACGGGCTGATCGCCAAGTCGCAGGAAGAACAAAAAGCGCAAATGACTTGCTACGCCGGAACTGCCGGCGGCGTCATCTACGACGAGGGCACGGTTTCTTCGTGCGAGAATCTCGAAGCGGTCGGCAACCTGCGCGACTACGACTGGAACTTTCAAAAACTCTGGCTCTCGCCCGCCATGAAAGCGCGTCGCCAGAAAGCGAAAGACGGCTGCTTCTGCACGCACGAGTCGAACAGCTATTACCCCTCGCTGCCGTTCAACCCGAAGCACTTGATTCAAATCAAGCGCCTTGAGCGCGAGATGAAGAAGTCGCGCAAAGAACTCGAACGTCTGGAAGAAAAGGCGGACGGCTTGGCGGTGAAAGCATGAAAGAGATGGTGTCTGACTATAAATTTACTGTTGTCATTGAGCCGGACGGAGACTCTTTTCACGCATTCGTCCCTGTCCTGCCGGGCTGTCATTCGTTCGGCGCGACTGTTGACGAAGCCCGCGCTCACATCATTGAAGCCATAGAACTTCACATTGAGGGATTGCGCGAAGATGGCGAGCCAGTGCCGAACGAGCCTGAGCCGTTCTTCATCGCGCGGCTTTCTATTCCGCGTGCGGCATGAGTGACAAACTTCCGCGTGTTGAGGGTCGAGAGGCAGTACGTGCCCTTGAGCGCGCGGGCTTTGAGGTCAGAAGGCAAAAGGGTAGCCACGTACATCTCCGCCGCGAGGCTGACCAGAAACGTGTGACCATCCCAGTTCATTCAGGCCAAACATTACCTCTCGGTACTCTGCGAAGCATTCTGCGAGATGCGGGTGTCGAAGTTGACGAATTCCGTAAGTTGCTTTAGTCGCATGTGCGCGGCTTCCAGATTAAGAAGTCGTTGAAACTTTGAGTCAGATCAAGCTTATGTTTCGAGAGCGCGTCCCGAAAATTCTCATCATCTCGTCCGACACCGGCGGCGGGCATCGCTCGGCGGCGGCGGCGATTGTCGCGGGCGTAAATAAATTCTGGGAGAGCGATTCGTTCGCCGTGCGGACGGTGCGCGCCGTCGAAGAGTCGCATCATCTGACACAGAAATTAGTGGGACTCTATAACTGGTTGCTGCGAAACAAGCAGCACTGGATGAAATATCTCTACTGGGGCATCAATCGCTTTCGCCCTGAGACGCGCGAGTTTTTTCATAAACGCACCATCGGTTACGTCCGCGAACTCTTCGAGCGCTGGTGCCCGCACATCGTCGTCAGCGTCCATCCTCTGACGCAGCACATCTTCGCGCGCGTCATCCGTGAACTCGGACTGACAGATACCATCCCGCTCGTGACCGTCGTCACAGACCCCTGCTACGGATTCTGGAAAGGCTGGGCGTGCGACGACGTGACGCTCTACCTCGTCGCCAGCGAGGAAGCGCAGCAGCAGTTGATTGACTACGGCATTCGTCCTGAGCGCATCAAGATTTCCGGGATGCCTGTGCATCCCAAGTTCGAGTTGCTCGACGAACGCGCGGCGCAGGCGGCGCGCACCGCGCTCGGACTCGACCCGCAGAAGTTCACAGTCTTCGTCAACGCGGGTTACATCGGCGGCGGCAACATCCCCGAAATTTTCCGCGAACTCGTGCGCGGCGACCTCGACGTGCAGGCGATTTTTCTCGCCGGCAAAAACGACGAACTTCGCGCCGAAGCCGAAGCGTTGGCCTCGCGCGCGAACTTTCCCGTCAAAGTTATCGGCTACTCGGAACACGTCGAACAGTTGATGCAGGCGGCGAACGTGATGGTCTCGAAACTCGGCGGACTGACAACGTTCGAGGCGCTGGCCTGCCGCGTCCCGATCATCGCCGACACGATCACTGCGCCGATGCCGCAGGAGTCCGGCGCGGCTCAGATGCTTGCACGGCGCGGCGCGGGCGTGCTCTTGAAACGCGCGACGGACATCGTGCCGGAAGTGCGACGGATGATGGAAGACGCGCGCTACTACGCGGCGATGCGTCTCGCCACGACCGGCCTCGCGCTGCCCAATTCCACGCGCCGCATCGTCGAAGAAATCGCCGCGCTCCTGCCCGCGCACGCGCTGGCGCAGGAAGAGGCGGTGATTGTCGAAGCCCGCTCCGCCTAAATTCGCGCACGCGGTTGACGCGCCCTCCGCCTTTAAGTTTTAATCATCAGCGTTCTAAATAATCCAACACGATGCGTCTTGCGAGTCAGTTTGAAAAATTTCGCGCGGGCGTGTGCGATGCGGAGATAGCTACTTGAGTCTTTTGCTGGAAGGGAAGCGAGCGTTTATCAGCGGCGGGACGCGCGGCATCGGCGCGGCGCTCTGCGAAGTGTTCGCGCGCGAAGGCGCGGACGTGGCCTTCAATTATCACTCGCGCGACGACCTTGCAGAGCAGACGAAAGCGAACATCGCCGCGCACGGTCGTCAGTCTCTAGCTTATAAAATTTCCGTCACCGACCGGCTCGCCTTAAAAAAGATGACGCGCGAGATCGTCGAGGCGTGGGGCGGCATAGACATTCTCGTCAACAACGCCGCCATCAATCGCGGCGACAACTTCGCGACGACCACCGACCGCGCGTGGGACGAAGTCATCAACACGAACGTCAACAGTCTCTTCGCCGTCACGAAACCGATTTACAAACAGATGATTCGACGCCGCTCCGGCTCGATTCTCAACATCACCAGCATCGGCGCGATTCGCGCGCTGCCCACATCCGTCCACTACGCGACCTCGAAGGCTGCCGTCATCGGTTTCACTAAATGCCTCTCACGCGAGGCCGCTAGTTTCGGCGTCAAAGTCAACGCCATCGCCGCCGGTATTTTCGACACCGAACTCGCGCACGAACTTCCCGAACGACTTCTTCAGATGCACGAATTTTGGGCCGCCGCCGGACGCATGGGTCGCCCCGCCGAACTCGCAGAGATGGCCGCCTTCCTCGTCAGCGACCGCAACAGTTTTATGAACGGCGAAGTTATTATCGTTGACGGCGGCGCAGTCACGTAATTAAATGATGAATGCGGAATGATGAGTGATGAATGTCAGGCGAGGCGCTTGTCTTTAATCATCATTCTTCATTCATCATTTCTCCTCCTCATCCTGTCTATCCCTGTTAATTTCTTTTCTCTCGCGATTGTCGTTTTCTTCCAACGCGGCCAGACGATTTTCGAGCGCGCGGATGGTGCGCTGCATGTCGCCGAGCCGTCGGTAAGCGGCGGTCGAGCGCAGCCATTCGCGATTATCGAAGGCGGGAATGCCGGAGAGAACTTTGCCGTCGGGGACGTTGTGGCTCGTCGCGCTCTTGGCGGTGATGACGACATCATCGCCGATGGTCAGATGTCCCGCGACGCCGACCTGACCGGCGAGAACGACGCGGCGTCCGATGTGCGAACTGCCGGCGAGTCCGACCTGCGCGCAGAGCAAAGTGTCTTCGCCTATCGAGCATGAGTGTCCGATCTGCACGAGATTGTCAATCTTGACGCCGCGACTGATGCGCGTCTCGCCCACCGACGCGCGGTCAATCGTCGTCCCTGCGCCGATCTCCACGTCGTCTTCGATGACGACTCTTCCCGCCTGCGGAATCTTCAGCCAGCGACGCTCTTCATCCTTCGCGTAACCGAAGCCGTCCGAGCCGACGACGACGTTATTATGGATGCGGACGCGCGCGCCGATCTGCGTGCCTTCGCGGATCACCGCCCCGGAATGAATGATTGACGAGTCGCCAACGCGCGTGTCCTCGTAAATCGTGACGTTGGGAAAAAGTTGCACCTCGTCGCCGATACGGACGTTGCGACCGACGACGACGCACGCGCCGACGAAGACTCTTTCGCCGATGCGCGCCGTCTCGTCAATGACGGCTGAGGGATGGATGAACGGTTGAATCTCCGGCTCAGGATGAAACAGACGCAGAGCGCGCGTGTAGGCGAGATACGGGTCTTTGACGCGCAGCACGGCGATGTCTTCGCGTCCCGCCTCAACCGCGTCGGCGAGATAAATCGCGGACGCGCGAGTCGCTTGCACGCGCGGCGTATAGCGCGGGTTCGAGAGAAACGTGACGTGCCCCGCCTCAGCGTCGTCAAGCCCCGCCGCGCCCGTGATTTCAATTTCGCGCGCATCCTCTTCAATTTGCGCGCCCGTCTGCCGTGCCAGTTCGGAGAGTTTCATAAAGATAGTTGAGAGTTGCATCTCGACAGTACCGCGAGCGGTAGCGAGCGGGTGCAGCATACGGAGCGATGACCCGCTCGCTACCGCTCGCGGTACTGTTAAGAGTCTTCTACATTAAATTTACCGGGTCAATCTCGACGTTGACGGATTGAATGTCGCAGCCGCGCACTTGTCCAGCGGCGGCCATTGCCATCTCGACGACGGCGCGCAGGCGGGGCCGGTTGCGCGACTTGAGAAGAATTTGCAGGCGATGTTCGCCGCGCAGACGCGCGAGCGGCGCGGGCGCGGGGCCAAGGATGCGACAGGCGCGGTCTGTGTTCGCGTCGTCGAGCGTGCGGCGGAGTTCGTCGGCGGTCGTCTGGACGCGCGTGAAGTCTTCGCCGTGAATGAGGAGCGATGCGAGCGCGACGAACGGCGGATAGTTAAGATTTTTGCGATAGAGAATTTCTTCCTCGAAGAAGGCATCGTAGTCTTGCGCGCAGGCGTGCCGGAGCGCGTAGTGGTGCGGGTGAAAAGTTTGGATGAGGACGCGACCGGGAAGTTCGCCGCGACCGGCGCGACCGGCGACCTGCGTGATGAGTTGAAACGCGCGCTCGGCGGAGCGGAAGTCGGGCATCGAAAGCCCCGCGTCAACCGAGACGACGCCGACGAGCGTAACGTTCGGAAAGTCGTGGCCTTTGGCGATCATCTGCGTGCCGACGAGCATGTCGAGTTCGCCGGCGGCGAAACGCAGGATGGCTTTCTCGTAAGTGTTGCGGCGCGAAGTGGTGTCGCGGTCGAGGCGCGCGATGCGAAGCGCGGGAAAACGCTTTTGCAGAATCTCCTCGATCTGTTCTGTGCCCTCGCCGATGAAATAGATGAACTGTCCGCGACACGCGGGGCAGGCGTCGGGCACGCGCTCTCGCAGATTGCAGTAGTGACAGATCATGCTGCGCTCGCTGCGATGAAACGTCATCGTCACATCACAGTTAGCGCACTGCATACGCTCGCCGCACGTCCGGCACAGGACGAAGCTTGAATAGCCGCGCCGATTGAGCAGGACGATTGATTGCTCGCCGCGCGCGTGTGTCTCGCCGATGGCGTCGAGCAGTTGCGTCGAGAAAACCTCCTGCTTGCCTGCCGTGCGGAACGATTCGCGCATGTCCACGATTTCGGCGCGCGCCATCGCACGATTCGCGATGCGATTCGAGAGTTGCAGATAATGATACTTCTTGCCGCGCGCGTTCTGGAAAGATTCGAGCGACGGCGTGGCCGAGCCGAGCACGACGACGGCGCTCTCTTTCAAAGCGCGGACGACTGCCGTGTCGCGTCCATTATAAAAAGGCGATTCCTGTTGACGGTAAGAAGCCTCGTGCTCTTCATCCACGACGATGATGCCGAGATTGTTGACGGGCGCGAAGACCGCCGAGCGCGTGCCGATGACGACGCGCGCCGCGCCGCGCCGGATGCGGCTCCATTCGTCGAAACGCTCACCCGTCGTGAGCGACGAGTGAAAGATCGCGACCGATTCGCCGAAGTGCGCGCGCAGTCGTCTGGAGAAGACGGGCGTGAGCGCGATTTCCGGCACGAGCATCATGGCGGAGCGTCCCTGCATCAGCGCGTGGCGCATCGCGCGAATATAGATTTCCGTCTTGCCGCTGCCCGTCACGCCGTGCAACAGAAACGCCGCATACTCGCCCGTACTCTGGGCTTCCTGAATTTCTTTGAGCGCGGCGGCTTGCTCGTCGGTCAATTGCAACTCGTCGGTCGAGGGAAGTTTCGCGCCTGCCAGTGGATCGCGTCTCACTTCGCGCACGAAGACTTCGAGGACGCCGCGCCGCTCAAGCGTCTGGATGGATGAGACGCTCGCCTGCGCTTCTTCGAGCAACTCGGCGAAGTACATCTCGCCGCCGCCAGTAATGAGCGCGTTGACGATTCTTTGCTGCGCGGCGGTGAGCGCGCGCGCGCCGCTTTCGTGATGAGCTTCGGGCGGTAAAAGTCTGACGGCCTTGCGGCGTTTGGCTTTGGCCTGCGCGCTCTTGGCGTGTTGCGACGACGTGAGCCAGCCCGCGCCGGCGAGTTCGCGCGTCGCTTTGGCGGCTTGAGTTGCCCCAAGTTCGCGCGCCATCTCGCGCATCGTCGTCGTGCCTTCGACGGCGAGGAATTGCAGGAGGCGCGCTTTCGTCGTCGTCAATTTTTTCTCGGAGAGACGCGCCAGTTCGTCGCGGCCTTCGGACGTGATGGAGATGATTTGCTCGATAGTCTGGTTGAGTCCGGCGGGCAGCGCGGCCTTCAAAACTTCGCCCCACGGCGCGGCGTAGTACTCGCTAATCCAGCGCGTGATGTCGAGCACTTCCGGCGTCAGCAGAGGCTCGGCGTCGAGCAATTCCTCCGCGTCCTTAATCACCGCATCATCTAATCCGTCCGCCGGGTCGAGCGCATCGTGGAGCGCGACGATGTAGGCGGTGGCGAGCTTTCTCCCGAAAGGCACGAACAGGCGCGCGCCGACCTGCGCTTCCCGTTGCAACGCGAGGGGAAGGCGATAAGTAAACGTCTGTGACAGGCGAAGCGGCAACGCGACTTCAGCATAGAGCGGCGCGCGCGCGGCGTCGGCCTGCGCTTCGGCGGGAGCGATTGATGTTGAGACGGCCTGACGTTGCACTACGAGTTACGTTAGCGTGATGCGGGGAAAAGGTGAAGCGTCGCGGAAATATTTCGACCTGACGGCCTCTGAATTAGTTGTCAAAGTTACACCTTGAATTTCAGGAGCTTAAAAATGCGCGCACCTTCTTCATGTCATCCCAGACTTCGCGTTTCTTCGTCGGATCGCGCAAAAGATATGCGGGATTGAAGGTCGGCATCAACTGCGCGCCGTGAAAGTCGTGAAACTCGCCGCGCAATTGCGAGATGGGTTTCTTCGTGCGAAGCAGCGCGCGCGTCGGCGTGTTGCCGAACGAGATGATGACGCGCGGGCGCACGGAGAGAAGTTCGCGGTGCAGGTACGGCGTGAAAAACGACAGCACCTCGGGCGTGATTTCGTCGCCGGAGCAAATCATCTTGACGGTGTTGGTGAGATAACAATCTCTGCGCGCGAGTCCGATGGAGTTGAGGATGCGGTCGAGCATCTGACCCGCCGGCCCCATGAAAGGCTTGCCGCTCTCGATGTCGGGCGCGCCCGGCGATTCGCCGACGACGGCCACGCTCGCGCCCGGTTGCCCGTCGTTGAAGATAAAGACGCGCTCCTTGAGTTGCGGCATGAGCGCGGCACGCTGCAAAAGTTCCGAGTTGATTTGCTCGAGCGTTTCGTTCGAGGCGAGAGGTTCGGGATCGAGGAAGAGTGAGTCCTGCATGATGAAAATTATCTGCTCTTGATTGTCAGTTTTCAGCTTGAGTTGAACCGGCGCAACTCAAGGCGCTCACATTGCTGAAAATTGAAAACTCATTTCTTCGTCTCGTTCAAATAATCGCGCACCTTTTTCATGTCGTCCCAGACTTCGCGCTTCTTCGATGGGTCGCGCAGCAGGTACGCGGGGTGGAACGTCGGCATCACTTTGATGCCTTTGTAGTCCTGAAAAGTGCCGCGCAACTTCGTGATGCCTTCTTTGATGTCGAGCAAGTTTCGCATCGCCGTGTTACCCATCACGACGATCACGTCGGGACGCGCGATGTTGATTTCGCGGAGCAGGAAGGGCTTGCACGTCGCGGCTTCTTCGAGAGTCGGCGTGCGGTTGGCGGGCGGGCGGCAGCGATTGACGTTGCCGATTAAAACGTCCTCGCGCTTGACGCCGATGGCCTCGATAATCTTGTTGAGCAGTTGCCCCGCGCGCCCGACGAAGGGACGGCCAGATGCGTCTTCGTCCGCGCCGGGAGCTTCGCCGACAAACATCAGACGCGCCGTCTGGTCGCCCTCTGTGTGGACAATCTTCGTGCGCCCTTCGTGGAGCGGACAACGGACGCAGTCGCCGATGTCTGCGCGGATGTCTGAGAAAGTTTCGCCGGGACGACCGAGACTCAATTCGTCTTTCGGCGTGATGTCGCCGAACAGCGTCTCGCGCGGCGCGGGCGGATCGGGTGATGGTTTGCGGACGGGTTTTTTCGCCATGATTGATTCATTCACACGGTTAGTCTGCTTGCTCCCGGCGCGGCGTGATGACGACGGCGGCGGGGGCGGCAGAGGGGTTCTCGAAGAGGTTTTGACAGCGACGCTTTCCGCACGCGCATTTCTTTCGAGCGCGGGCGGCAAAGTCGGCGCGACGTAAACTGGAGGCGCAACGCGCGGCGTCTGTGGAGTGGTGGCGGGCGTTTCGACGTTGCTTAATAAATTTGCCGAGACGGGCAGACCTTCGACGCCCAACTCGCGCAGGTACGCGACGGTGTCGGCGACATCCTGCGTGAGCGTCCTCAACGACTCTCTCAATGGCTTTTCGTCTGACATTAATCTGGAAAAATATTATCACACTGCATTTTTGAGGCGCACGACTTCGTCGAGGATACGATGCGCGGCGTCGAGTTTGGACATTAACGGTAGCGCGATAGGCTGCGCGCCATCGCGCGTGAGAATCGTGACGACGTTCGTCTCCACATCAAAGCCCGCGCCCTCCCGCGTAATGTCGTTGGCAACGATGACATCGAGATTCTTGCGCCGCAGTTTCTCAAGCGCGTGCGCCAACACGTCGTCAGTCTCCGCCGCGAAGCCGACGAGCAATAACCCTTCCTTTCGCGCGCGTCCCACTTCAGCCAGCACGTCCGGCGTCGGTTCGAGCGTGAGCGTCAACGTGTCGCCAGATTTTTTTATTTTGTGCGCGGCGCGCGTAGTCGGTTTGTAGTCAGAGACGGCGGCGGCGGCGATGAAGACTGTCGCGTTCTCGACTTCGCTCAACGCTGTGCGTCGCATCTCTTCGGCGGAGAGGACGCGCAGCACGCGCACGTCCGAAGGCGGTGGTGCGCTGGTGACGCCGGCGACGACGGTGACTTGCGCGCCGCGCGCCCGTGCCGCCTCCGCGAGCGCGAAGCCCATGCGTCCCGAAGAACGATTGGAGATGAAGCGCACCGGATCAATCTCTTCGCGCGTCGCGCCCGCCGTCAGCAGGATGCGCTCGCCGGACAGGTCGCGCGCGCGTCCATGTCCCTGCTGCCCGCTCAACATTTCGAGAGCGACCGCGACGATTCTTTCCGGCTCAGAGAGTCTGCCCGGGCCGAACGTCCCGCAGGCCATCTCGCCCGCGTCCGGCTCGATGACGCACACGCCGTCCGCGCGCAGGCGTTCGAGGTTGCGACGTGTCGCCGCGTGATTCCACATCGTCGTATTCATCGCCGGCGCGACGAGGACGGGCGCGTTCGAGGCGAGATAAGTCGAAGTCAGAAAGTCGTCGGCGATGCCGTTGGCGAACTTGGCGATGATGTTCGCGGTGGCCGGTGCGACGATGAAGAGGTCAACGGTTTGCGAGAAAGTAATGTGCGCGATAGGGTCTGGATTGTCGGGCGCATAGTCGTCAACTACGACATGCGTGCCGGAGAGTGCGCGGAAGGTGAGCGGCGTCACGAACTCGCACGCGCGCTTCGTCATCCCGACGCGCACCGTGCAGCCCGCGCGTTGCAGCCCGCGCAGAATTTCGGCGGCTTTGTATGCGGCGATGCCGCCTGAGACGCCGAGCGCGACACGCTTCGCATCACATGGTCTGCGCTCGATTTCCGCCGCATTTGTCGTCACGTTATTGGACATCATCATACCCGTCGCTTGTGGCGTGAATGTAGCATCGCTTGAGCGGAGCGCGCAATTCACACACGCTTTACAGTCGTTCCATCCGGCGCTAAGGACAGTTGATGATAACTCCGCGCACGTCTTCACCCGGCGAAGTTGAGTTGTGCTAAACTTCAACCCGAACGGTTTCCCGAAAAACTGGCGTCCCCGCCGATTTTATCGCGACATGGATATTGTTTCTGCGTGTGTGTAAGTGAGAGAGTGATGCGGTTGAGTTTTAGACGCTTTCATCAAACGACAGTGGCTTTGATGTTGTGCCTTGCCTGTGCGGGCATCGCCTGCGGCCAAGAGCGTCGTCATCTACATGTAGATGACGACGCGCGTTTCGGCCCCGCCGTGCGCTCTTATCTCGCGTATCTGCGCGGCGAGCAGGAAGTGGTTGACGACCGCGCCAGCCGTCGCGAGGTCAAGCGCGACTATTATCTACACAATTCAAATCGCATCCGCGCGCTGCGGCAGATGGCGATTCGCATCGCGCAGCAAAGCGACAACGATTATCTTCCTGAACTTGAGGCCGTCTCGCTTGCGGAGTTCAATCAATTGTTTGATGACCCGCTGCCGACGCCCGAAACTTTGCGTGTTGATGAGACGCTCGACGCGCGCCTGCGTTTCCTCGGCGCGCTGGTTGAAGGGCGCGAGAAGTTTTATCTCTTCGCGCGGCTCGACCCTTACCAGCAGACCGAGTTGAGGACTAAAGAGAAAGAAAAGACTCAACCTCCTTCTAACGTTTCAGCAACGCCAGCGACGACAGCGCCGGAGACGTTGTCGCGCCCGCGCCGCATTAGCCCTCCCTGAAAATATTCGGCGACCGGATACACATTCGATAGTCATGCGCCAGCCAACATTTTTTGAACAGGAACGAACAGGTGTCCAAGTTGACGCCTCGCGTCTGGTGCTCTATGCGCTCGGTGAATTTCAGGAACGAGGGAAGGTCTTGGCGGAGCGTGAACTGCCGCTTGATCGCCTGCGCGGTGCTTTGCGTCGAGCCGCAGAAAAATTCGACTCCATCGAGTTGGACGACGAGCAGGCGGCCTCGACTCTCAGCGCGCTCGGAGCCAACGTCCGGCGCGTTCCATCTTTTGTCGCGAAGCATCCGTATCGCATTATTGTGTCGCTCGAACTTTCTGAGAGCGCGCTTCGTGTCTTTCGAGAATATGAGGATGCGAAAACGTGAAGCATCTCCCGGACTTAAATGTTCGGGAGAGATGGCGCTTTCCGCTCAGACAGTTTAGAATCTGACGGCGTTGAAGTTTCAGGCGATGACAGGCAATGAAATGCCGCATCTCTGAAACGTCCAAAAAAAGCTTGAATTAACTCAAATGTTTATTGACACCAAGCTATCTTTCGTGTAAAAAAGCGAGGTCTTAAGAAGCCCACAGTGGCTCGCTTGCTTGCTTTTTTAAGGAATGCGCCGCGCGGGTCTCTTGAATCAACTGAGGCGGTTGGCGAGATAAGCACAAGAAAATTCGTCTCCTGCGAGTTCTCGATATTCAGAACATCGCGGCGCGCTCACTAAAAAATTTGACAGTTTCACCTACGGGAGGAGAAGTAATGATTAGCAGAACTTGGAGCCACAAGCCCTTTACTCTGGCTCTGGCGCTTGCCATCTTGAGCGTGTACTCGACGGTCGCGCTGGCCGCGCCGCAACAGGCTGGGCCATCAGGTGACTTGTCGGTTGTCGGCGAAGTTACCGTCAACGGCACGAGTGCCATTTCCGGTGCGACAGTATTTTCTGACAGCACGATCACGACCGCGCAGAATTCCAGCGCAGTTGTTAGCCTCGGCAAGCTCGGACGAGTTGAGCTGCTGCCGAATTCCACTCTCAAACTCAGTTTCACCGATAAGAGCGTGACAGGTATGCTCGACGCAGGTCGCGCGCGCCTGTCAACTTCATCGGGTGTCAGCGCCAACGTCTCGACCAAAGATGGTTCTGCGGTGGCTGACAACAGTCAGGCCAACGTCTTCATGGTTGACGTGGAATGCGGTAACACTATCGTCTCCACCCAATCGGGTCGCGTCGAACTTCGCGCCGGCAGCACGGTCAAGCAGATTGCCGCTGGTAGCCAAGCTGACGCTGGTCAGGCCACTCCCGGTACGCGCTGCACACGTTTCACTGCTCCTAAAATGCACGGCATTGGCGGCGGCGCGCTCGCGGCGTTGTTGCTGGCAGCCGGCGGCGCTATCGTGGCCGCGATTGTCGCCAGCAGGGACAACAATGATTTTAACTTCGGTGGAAACCCGATTATCATCAGCCCGAGCCGTTAAACGGTAAACGTGTTTTTCATTTCGCACTGTGTGAAAATCTCGCACAGTGAACTATAGACCTGAGAGATTTGCGGGTTACGTGCTCCAAGCAGATGCGCGTGACCCGCAAGCTTTTTCTGTGGGTCAAAGAAAAGTTTGAGAGGCTGGTTTTCCTGAATGCACATCGCGGTCATCGGCACGGGCTACGTCGGACTTGTGACCGGAGCTTGTTTTGCCGAGTTCGGTGTCAACGTCACCTGTGTGGATGTTGATGCCGGGAAGATCGCACGAATCTCCGCCGGTGAGATGCCGATTTACGAACCTGGTCTTGACAAGCTCGTTGCTAAGAACGTGCAGGCCGGTCGCCTGCATTTCACTACCGACCTCCAATCCTCTATCGAGCAGGCGCTCGTCATTTTCCTCGCCGTCGGCACACCGCCCAAAGAAGATGGCTCCGCCGATTTAAGCTTCATCGAGGCGGCAACACGATCTGTCGCCCAGCATATGAATGGCTACAAGGTGTTGGTGACGAAGTCAACCGTCCCCGTCGGCACAGGCGAACGCCTCCGCCGTATCATCAGCGAGCATCAAACACAGAAATTTAATTTCGGCATCGTCTCGAACCCGGAGTTTTTGCGCGAAGGCGCGGCGATAGACGATTTCATGCGACCCGACCGTGTGGTGATTGGCAGTTCCGATGAGGAAGCCATCGCCATTATGCGCGATCTGTATCGCCCACTCTACCTGATTGAGACGCCCGTCGTTATCACTTCGCTCGAAGCCGCAGAGTTGACGAAGTATGCGGCCAACGCCTTTCTCGCCACCAAAATTTCCTTCATCAACGAGATCGCAGACCTGTGCGATAAAATCGGCTGCGATGTGCATGACGTGGCGCGCGCGATGGGGATGGACAATCGCATCGGCAGAAAGTTCCTGCACCCGGGTCCGGGCTTCGGCGGCTCATGTTTTCCGAAAGACACGAGCGCGCTAGTCTCTGTGGCGCGCGAGTACGGGGCCGACACGCTCATCGTCAGCGCGGTCATCGAAGTCAATAGGCGGCAACGCGCGGCGATGGTGCCGAAAATAGAAAAACTCGTCGGCGATCTGAAGGACAAAGTAATCGCTGTGCTCGGATTGTCGTTCAAGCCTGAAACGGATGATATGCGAGATGCTCCGAGCGTTGATATTATCAACCTGCTCGTCGAGCGTGGCGCGAAGGTGCGCGCCTACGACCCAGTGGCAATCATGCAGGCGGAGAAACATCTGCCGGACATCGAATATGCGGTTGACGAATACGCGGCGGTCACAGGCGCGGATGCGCTGGTCTTTATGACGGAGTGGAATCAGTTCCGCGCGCTCAACATGGTGCGTGTGCGCGAGTTGATGCGTGCGCCGAACATCGCAGACCTACGCAATATCTACGAGCCTGCGGCGATGCGAGAGTTGGGCTTTGAATATGTCGGCGTCGGAAGATGAGGGAATGAGTGATGAGTAATGAGTGATGAGTGATAAGAGGAAGAAGACGTTTTTTCTCTCATCACTTATCACTCATCACTTATCACTCATCATTAAACTATGAGCCTTTCAGGAATCGTTTTGGTCACGGGTGGCGCGGGATTTATCGGCTCACATCTGGCGGCGACACTCGCCGGGCAGGGCGCGCGCGTGCGCGTGATAGATGATCTTTCAACCGGCCATCTCGAAAACATCGAAGAGATCGGGCGCGACGTTGACTTCATTAAGGGGAGCTTAATCAACCCTGATGACCTGCGTCGTGCGCTCGAAGGAGTCGAGTTGGTATTCCATGAAGCGGCGATTCCCTCTGTGCCTCGCTCGGTAAATAATCCGCGCGAAACGCATGACGCCTGCGTCGAAGCGACCTTCGCTCTGTTGCTTGCGGCGCGCGAACAGGGTGTTCGCCGTCTCGTCTATGCCGCGTCGAGTTCCGCCTACGGCGATCAGCCGACATTGCCCAAGCAGGAAGACATGCCGCCGCAGCCGCTCTCGCCTTATGCGGCGGCGAAACTCGTCGGCGAATATTATTGTCAGGTATGGGCGCGAAGTTATAATTTCGAGACGCTTTGCCTGCGCTACTTCAATGTCTTCGGCCCGCGACAAGACCCCAGCTCGCAGTATTCCGGCGTCATCTCGCGCTTCACTGCCGCGCTTTCAAGCGGCGAGCGCCCGGTAATTTTTGGAGACGGCGAGCAGTCGCGCGACTTCACATACATCGCCAATGTGGTGGACGCCAACATCCGCGCCTCTGAAACGACGCGCGGCATCGGCGAAGTGATGAACGTCGCCACGGGGCAGCAGACGACGCTCAATCAGTTGCTTGAGACGTTGAAGACGATCACGGGCAAGCCTGAGGTGGAAGCAGAGTATCGCGAGTTCCGCGTCGGCGATGTGCGGCATAGCGTGGCCGACATCACGCGCGCGAAAAATTTTCTGGGCTATGAACCGCACATCGGACTTGATGATGGCTTGCGAAAAACCATCGAGTGGTGGAAACAAAGTCGCTTCGCAAAGCAATAGTTACTAAAACACACGCCGCCAAGTTCAACTTAAAAAGTTCGCGTCTCTTTTCCTTCAACTCAAAAAAACTCGTCGCGCTTTCCGCATCGAATCTTCTTTAACTTTCAAACAACTGTTTGAGACTCGCCGTATATGGCGGACGCGCGACGCCTTTGTCGGTGATAATGGCGGCGATGAGCGCGTTGGGCGTCACGTCGAAGGCCGGATTGTGGACGCCGACGCCTTCGGGCGAGAGACGCTGCTCGCGAATGTGTGTGACTTCGCGCGCGTCGCGCTCTTCGATGGGGATTCCATCGCCGGCGGCGATTTCTAAGTCAATCGTGGAGATCGGCGCGGCGACGTAAAAGGGAATGCCGTGCTCGCGCGCCAAGACGGCGACCATGTATGTCCCGATCTTGTTGGCCGTGTCGCCGTTGGCGGCGATGCGATCCGCGCCGACGACCACCGCATCAACTATGCCCTGCTTCATCACATGCCCGGCCATGTTGTCGGTGATGACCGTCACCGGAATGTCATCTTTGTCTAACTCCCAGGCGGTGAGTCGCGCGCCTTGCAGAAAGGGGCGCGTCTCGTCGGCGATGACGGCGATGCGCTTGCCCGCGTCGCGTGCGCCGCGTATGACGCCGAGCGCAGTTCCATAATCGCCGGCGGTGGCGAGCGCGCCCGCGTTGCAGTGCGTCAGGACGGTCGCGCCGTCGGCGAGCAGTTCGCCGCCGAAGCGTCCGAGAGCGCGATTGGATTCAATGTCTTGATGATAAATTTCCTGCGCCTCATTCACGAGCGCGAGTTTGATGGCTTCGGCGTCAGCGTCAGCGGCCTGCTCGCGTCGAAAGCGCGCGCGCATTCGCTCGATAGCCCAGAAGAGATTGACGGCGGTGGGGCGCGTGCGGCTCATCGTGTCGCAGAAGTAAGAGAAGTCTTCTTCGAGGTCAGCGACCGCAGTCCCGACGGATTGCTTCGTGCCGAGCGCGATGCCCATCGCCGCCGAGACGCCGATGGCAGGCGCGCCGCGCACCGCCATCTGTTTGATGGCATCCGCGACTTCTTCGCACGAGCGCAGCATGAGATATTTTTCTTCAGTGGGCAGCAGTCGCTGGTCAATCATACGGACGCCTTCGTCCGTCCATTCGACGGTCTTAATCATGCGTTTGAATCTCCCTTGAATAACAGAAATGAATGCGGGTAAAGAAAATGTTGACGAGTTTGCAGTCGGCGCGAACTCTCGATTTTATCGAAGGCTTATCTTACGCGAGGCTTCACGCGGCGAGCAACAAGGGCGAACTGTGTGAATGTTGAAGAGACGCTCTGTTGAGCGGTCTCTTTCGTGGATGATATACTCGGCAAAAGTTTCACAGACGACGGTTTAATAATTATGAAAAATGGTTGGGAGGCCGTCATCGGCCTTGAAATACACGCGCAACTAAAGACTGAGTCGAAAATCTTTTGCCCGTGTTCGACGCGCTTTGGCGATGCGCCGAACTCAAACACTTGCCCCGTGTGTCTGGGTCTGCCGGGCGCGCTGCCCGTGCTGAACCGGCGCGTGGTGGAACTCGGCGCGCTCGCTGCGCTGTCTCTGAATTTGCAGATCAACGAGACTTCCATCTTCTCGCGCAAGAATTATTTCTACCCGGACTTGCCGAAGGGCTACCAGATTTCGCAGTACGATAAACCTTTCTCCGAGCGCGGCGAGTTGGAGATTATGACCGCCGCGCGCGACGAGGGCGGGCACGCGCGCGACTGGCGTCCGATGAAAGTGCGCGTCACACGTCTTCACTTGGAAGAAGACGCGGGCAAGAACGTGCATGAAGGTTTGCCGGAAACGAATCGTTTCTCTTACATAGACCTCAATCGCGCGGGCACGCCGCTCGCAGAGATTGTGACGGAGCCGGACTTTCGCACTTCGTGGGAGGCTTACGATTACGTCAATCACGTCCGCAAGGCTCTCTCATGGGTGGGCGCGAGCGAGGCCGACATGGAGAAGGGAAATCTACGTTGCGAGGCGAACATTTCCGTGCGGCGCGTGGGCGCGGAGAAGTTCGGCACGAAGGTCGAGTTGAAAAATTTGAACTCGGTGCGGCACATGCAAAAGGGCATCGAGTACGAGATCGAGAGGCAAATCAAGCTCATCGAAGCGGGCGGCAAAGTTACGCAGGAGACGCGCCTGTGGGACGACCAAGCCGACGTGACGCGCGTCATGCGCTCGAAGGAAGAGGCGCACGACTATCGCTATTTCCCGGAGCCGGACTTGCAGCCGCTCGCCGTCAGCGCGGCCTTCATCGAAGAGGTGCGCGGCGCGATGCCGGAGTTGCCGGACGTGCGGCGCAAGCGTTTCATGGAGCAGTATCAACTCTCGTTTGAAGACGCCTCGACGCTCACGCGCGAGCGTGCGCTGGCGGATTATTTCGAGCGCGCCGCGAAGTCTGCCGGCGGGAACGCGCGCGGTGCGGCAAACTGGCTGAAAGGTGAGTTGCTGCGCGAGCTTGACGCAACGAGCACAGGCGCGGACGAGTCGCCCGTCACGCCCGAAGATTTGGGCGCGCTCGTGCGTGCCATTGACGAGGGCGTGATAAGCGGCAAGCAGGGCAAGGAAGTCTTCGCTGAAATGTTTGCGACGAGCAAGAGTGCGGCGTCAATCATCGAAGCGCGCGGACTGGCGCAGGTCAGCGATACGGGCGAGATCGAGCGCATCATCGCCGAAGTTCTGGCGGCGAACGCGCCGCAGGTCGCGAATTATCGCGCGGGCAAAGAGGGACTCTTCGGCTTCTTCGTCGGGCAGGTGATGAAAGCCTCGAAGGGTCAGGCTAACCCGAAAATCGTCAACGAGCTTTTGCAGTCGAAACTCAAGAGCTAAATTTTCAAGCTGTCGCGCATTCAAATTTCGCTCATCGTTCGGGCGAACAAGGAAAGAAAAACAAAGTGAATTTCAAAGGGAAGACGGCCATCGTGACCGGCGGGACAAAGGGCATCGGGCGCGCGATTGCCGAAGGCTTCGTGCGCGAGGGCATCAACGTCTGCATCGGCGCGCGAAATATTGACGAAATTGAGGAGACGGTGAAGGCGCTGTCGCTCGATGAAGGTGAAAATCTCATCGTCGGCGGCATCACGGGCGCGGTCTGCGATGTGCGCGACGCGGAGCAAGTGAGCGCGCTCTTCGCGCACGCCGTCGCGGAGTTTGGCGGCGTGGATGTGCTCGTCAACAACGCGGGCGTCGGCCTCTTCAAGCGCGTGGAAGAAATGGCGGCGGAAGAATTTCGCGTGGTGTTGGAGACGAATTTGTTCGGCGTCTTTTATTGCTGCCACGAAGCGATTCCTTTGATGAAGACGCGCGGCGGCGGCTACATCATCAATATTTCTTCGCTCGCCGGAGTCAACGCGCATCCGTTGATGACGGCTTACAACGCCTCGAAGTTCGGCCTCAACGGTTTCAGCGAAGCTCTCATGCAGGAAGTGCGTGAGGACAACATCAAGGTCAGTTACGTGATGCCCGGATCGGTCAATACGTACTTCAACAACGACACGCCGAGCGAAGATCAAAACTGGCAGTTGCAACCTTCCGATGTTGCGCGCGTCGTCCTCGACCTACTCGCACATGACGAGCGCAGCCTGCCGAGCCGCGTCGAAATCAGACCGAGCCGCCCGCCGAAGAAGTGAACAATTCTCAACAGGGAATTTAGAACATGATGAAAAAATCACTCACGATTTTCACTTTGTGCTTGCTATTGGGGCAATCCTCAGCGGCGAAAACCCCTGCGTCAAATCAGGGCGCGCAGGCAATAGACTCTCCAACACAGACGGCGTCTTTGGTCGAAGCGTCGAAGTTGAACGTGCAGGTCATCAAACTGTTTAGCGAAGGCAAATATGTGGAAGCCCTTCCGCTCGCAACGCGCGTGCTGGAAATCAGAGAACAGGCGCTACAGCCTGACAATCCGCTCATTTCGAGCGCGTTGATTAACCTCGCCTCTATCCATGCCGAATTGAATAAGTTGGATGAAGCAGAAAAACTTTATCGGCGCGTACTCAGCATAAATGAGAAAGCAGGGCGCAGTGAATCCGAGCAGTCCGCCAACGTCATATATCAGCTCGCGCTCATTTGTTTCAACAAGAAGGATTACGGGCAAACAGATGTTTTGCTGAAACAATCTCTCGCCATCAGAGAACAGATTTTAGGGCCTGAGCATCCCGACCTTGTTCATCTGCTCCTCAACATTGGTCAGCTTTATCTTTCGCGCGATGGCTTTGAAAAAGCGAAGCCTTTTTACGTTCGCGCGATGAACATTTTACAGAAAGCGCCGCCACGCAAAGATGCTGTCTCCATATAACGCCTTGAAAAACTTTCTATGCGCGGCGGCTTTTGCGAAAGATGGTGAAATGACAAAGCAGGCTTTCGCTGTTTTGGATAGGCTGGAGAATCCTGAAGAAGCCGCCGATTTAGAGAAGCGCCTAAAAGAGTTAGAGGAATCAGGAGGCGACCAGAAGTCAGTAAACGGCGGCGTTCTGAACGGAAAAGTAATTGACAAGCCCGCCCCGGCGTATCCTCTGGAAGCTAAACAGGCGCGCGTCTCCGGCAGTGTAATTATTCAGGTTCTCGTAGATGAAAAGGGTAAGGTCGTTAAGGCCGAAGCAATCTGCGGTTATCCGTCGCTGGCGCGCGCAGGCGAGGATGCGGCAAGACACGCACGCTTCACTCCAACATTGCTTGCAGGTCAGCCGGTCAAGGTCTCCGGTATCATCACCTACAATTTCATCTTGCAATAGGAAGCGGTCGGAATCGGTGAATGTTAGATGCGAGCCGTATTGCAGCGCGTGACGCGCGCGAGCGTTAGAGTGGATGATGCAACGGTCGGCGAGATCGGTGGCGGACTCGTCGTGTTGCTCGGCATCACGCGCGATGATGCGGATAGTGATGCGATTTACCTGCTTGAGAAAATCATCTCGCTACGCATCTTCGATGACGCGGAAGGGCGGATGAATTTATCAATCGTCGAGACGGGCGGCGCGCTGCTGGTCGTTTCGCAGTTCACGCTCTACGGCGACACTAGGCGCGGGCGGCGTCCTTCGTGGAGCGAGGCCGCGTCGCCGGATGTGGCCGCTCCGCTGTACGAGTTTTTTGTCGCGGAGGCGCGTCAGCGTGTCGTGCAAGTCGAGACGGGAAGCTTTCGCAGCATGATGCAGGTGGAACTCGTCAACGACGGCCCGGTGACGTTGTTGGTGGATAGTAAAAAGCTCTTTTAGCTTGTGAGCCGGAAACGAGATATAACGTCTGCTGTCATGGCATTCAATCGAGCCGGTTAAATGGAGGGGATTGGTGATTAAAATATTGGAGTGGAAGTCTATCGCCATGCGCGGGCGACGCGGATTGTTGACGGGGCTATGCCTGACGTTCGTGTTGTTCACGCTCTCATGCGGCGATAAGACGCAGACGAAAGACTACGACACGGACGAGGGCGCGGAGAACGCGAACGTCAAGAAGGGCGTCAAGCCGCAGGCCGATACGGAAGTGGCGGTCATTGACACGGAGTTCGGCCAGATCGTCATCGAGTTGTATCCGAACATCGCGCCGCAGACTGTGGAGCGTTTTAAGAAACTCACCGCCGAGGGATTTTATAACGGCATGTCGTTTCATCGCGTCGAGCCTCTGGTCATACAGGCGGGCGACCCCAGTTCGCGCGATGATGATCCGACGAATGACGGCGGCGGTGGCTCGCCTTACGCGAACCTTCCGGCTGAACCGAGCGACATTCCTTTCGAGTCCGGCGTGGTCGGGGCGGCGGATGCCGGACTCGGCACAGCGAACAGCCAGTTCTTCATCACCATCACTCCAAGTCCCGGTTGGGCGGGGCGATATACTTCGTTCGGGCGCGTCATCAAGGGGCTGGACAATGCGCGCATCATCAGCGGCGCGCCCACCTATCCCGGCAGTAAAAACCCGAACCCGAAGATCGTCATCAAGAACATCACGCTCCAGCCGCGCGCGAACTTTCAATAGCAGTGACGAGTGACGAGCGGAAGACAGGTTCTTAACTCGTCACTCGTCACTCGTCACTGCTTTTCAGATGGAATTGTCTTCGGTCTTCGAGCGCGGGTCGAGTTCAAAGCGGTCGCGGTCGCGGCGGTCAATTTTGTCTATAAACTCAAGCTCTTCGTTGTCTTCGTAATTAACGCCGATGGCGTGCGCGTTTTCTTCCACGTCGGATTGATCGGGCGTGGGATTGTCGCCGGAGACGGACTCTTCGCCGCTGTCGTTGACATCTTCCCAAGTCGCGTCGAGATCGCCGCCCGCGTCTGAAGGAGATGAGGCGTTGTTGTCGCGCAGGCGTTGCGCCAGTTGCTCGGGGTCTTTGGGCGCGCGCGCGATTTCCTCTTCCATAAACTCTTCGATTTCCGGGTTCGGCACGAAGTTCGGGTCGTTGCTCAAGTACTCGAAATCTTCCGGTTTCTTCTTGCTCATCAACTCACCTCCACAGCATTTTCGCTCAACTCAAATTCGAGTTGCAGACTGCATGATAAAGTTGTCGCCTGCTTTTCTAAAGTGCGCCAAATATAACAAATGACTCGAAACGCGAGCAACGCTCAAGTCTGCGCGGCAACTCGTCATCTTTTCATTTGAACCTCTTGCTTGACGACGGCAGGGTGCGAACTTAAACTAAAGTCCATCATCAGCAGTTAACACACAAGCCAGCAGATAACTCTCGCCGACGTGAGAGAATCGCGCACACAGCTTAAACAAAGCGCGCCTGAATCCGGGAACCTCTTATGACACACAATCTCTTCAATACGCTGCAAACATTCACGACCGACAAAGGCCAGAGCGGGCAGTTTTATTCTTTGCCGCAGCTCGAACGCGAAGGCGTCGGCCCCGTCTCGCGCCTGCCCGTCTCGATGCGAATCGTGCTCGAATCGGTGCTGCGTAATTTCGACGGGACAATCGTCGAAGAGTCGGACGTGCGAACGCTCGCCAACTGGCAGACGGGTGGCGAGCGCACGGACGAGATTCCGTTTTACGTCGCGCGCGTGCTGTTGCAGGATTTCACGGGCGTGCCCTTGCTCGTTGACCTCGCGGCGATGCGCTCGGCGGTCGCGCGTATGGGACGCGACCCGAAAATTATCGAGCCGCTCGTGCCCGTTGATCTCGTGATAGACCACTCCGTGCAGGTTGATTTCTGGAGTACGCCCGACGCCTTGCGCCTCAACATGGAAACGGAGTTTCGACGCAATCGCTCGCGCTATCAATTTCTCAAATGGGGAATGCAGGCGTTCCAGAGTTTCAACGTCGTGCCGCCCGGCATCGGCATCGTGCATCAAGTGAATCTCGAATATCTCGCGCGTGGCGTGCTTGAGAAAGAGGGCGTCTATTACCCGGACACGCTCGTCGGGACTGATTCGCACACGACGATGATTAACGGCCTCGGCATCGTCGGCTGGGGCGTCGGCGGCATTGAGGCAGAAGCCGGAATGCTCGGCCAGCCCGTCTATTTTTTGACGCCCGATGTGGTCGGCGTCAATCTCGTCGGCAAACTCAGAGAAGGCGTGACGGCGACAGACCTCGTCTTGCGCGTGACGGAGATGCTGAGGCGCGCGAAAGTCGTCGGCAAGTTCGTCGAGTTTCACGGCGAGGGCGCGGCGAGCCTGCACGTCACGGATCGCGCGACCATCGCCAACATGGCTCCCGAATACGGCGCGACGATGGGATTTTTCCCGGTTGATGAAAAGACTTGCGAGTACCTGCTCAACACGGGGCGCACGGAGGAGCAGGTTGATATCTTCCGCGCTTACTTCAAGGCGCAGGGGTTGTTCGGCATCCCACTCGGCGGCGAATGCGAATACAGCACCGTGCTCGAACTCGACCTCAACGACATCGTGCCGAGCATCGCCGGCCCGAAGCGTCCGCAGGATCGCATCGAACTGACGGACTTGAAAGAGACGTTCACAGACTTGCTCAGAAAACCCGTCAGCGAGAACGGTTACAACAGGCCGGAGGCGGAATTGGCGCAACGCTTTCACGTGGACTTGAACGCGGGGATGGAAGAGTCTGCGCGCAAGCTACCTGATATGCCCGGCGCTGTCATCGGCGGCGGCGGCGCGCAGGAACCGGAGTCCGTCCCGCAGGTCGTCGCGACTGAAACCGCCGGCGGACTCGGCTCGCAGAGCGAGAAGAACACGAGCGCGGCGAGCGAGATCGAGATGATGAATAATCGTCCGACGCCCGACCGCATCGAGCAGGAGCAGCACGCAGACTTGCCCTCGCAACTCGACGGCCACAGTGACATCGGGCACGGCGACGTGGTCATCGCGGCCATCACTTCATGCACGAACACGTCGAACCCCGGCGTGATGCTCGCCGCCGGTTTGCTCGCGAAGAAGGCGGTCGAGCGCGGGCTGACAGTGCCGCCGACGGTCAAGCCTTCGCTCGCGCCCGGCTCGCGCGTCGTCACGGAGTATTACCGCAAGACGGGCTTGCAGCCATATCTCGACAAGCTCGGCTTCAACATCGTGGGCTACGGTTGCACGACCTGCATCGGCAACTCCGGCCCGCTCGACCCGCGCATCGAAAACGCCATCAACGATCACGACATCGTCGCGGCCAGCGTGCTTTCCGGCAATCGCAACTTCGAGGCGCGCGTCCATCAAAACGTGCGCGCGAATTTTCTGATGAGTCCGCCGCTCGTCGTCGCCTTCGCGCTCGCCGGTCGCGTAGGCATTGACATGGCGACGGAGCCGCTCGGCAAAGATAAAAAGGGCGCGGACGTCTATCTTCGCGACATCTGGCCGACGATTGAAGAAGTGGGCGGCGTGATGCAGGCCGCGATTGACCCGGAAACTTATCGCACGCTCTACGCGAATTTTGAAGAGGCGAATCCGCTCTGGAACGAAATTCCGAGCGTCGCGGGCGAAGTCTATGATTGGGATTCGACTTCGACTTACATCCAGGAGCCGCCCTACTTCGAGAAGTTCAGCATGGAGGCCGGCACATTCTGCGATATACGCGGCGCGCGCCCGCTCGCCATCTTCGGCGACTCGGTGACGACCGATCACATCTCGCCCGCCGGCGCGATCAAGCCGCAGTCGCCCGCCGGACGCTATTTGATGTTGCGCGGCGTCGAGGTGCAGGACTTCAATTCTTACGGCTCGCGTCGCGGCAATCATCAAGTGATGGTGCGCGGCACGTTCGCCAACGTCCGCATCAAAAACGGGATGGTTCCGGGCACGGAGGGCGGCGTCACGATGCTGCAACCCGTCGGCGAACAAATGAGTATCTACGACGCTTCCATCAACTACTCATCCGCCGGCCTGCCGCTCATCGTCATCGCGGGGCAGGAGTACGGCACGGGCAGTTCGCGCGATTGGGCGGCGAAGGGCACGCGCTTGCTCGGCGTCCACGCCGTCATCGCGGAAAGTTTCGAGCGTATCCATCGCAGCAATCTCGTCGGCATGGGCGTTTTGCCGTGCCAGTTCAAGGAAGGCACGAACGCAGGGACGTTGAAACTCGATGGCAGCGAAACTTACGATCTGACGGGCTTGCAGGAAGGCGAGATTAAGCCGCGACAGGATGTCACGCTTGTCATTCACCGCAAGAGCGGAGAAGACGTTGAAGTGCCGGTCACGCTGCGGATAGACACGCCGATTGAGATTGAATATTACAGGCACGGCGGGATTCTCCCGTTCGTCTTGCGACAGTTAATCGGCGGCTCGTGACGACAACGCTCTGCACGCTTGGCGGCGTCGCGTTGCTGATGCTCGTCGCCTACGACGTGTACGCGACGGTGCTGCACGCCAGTTCGCGTTTCGGCCCCATCGGCGAGACGCTCAACCGCACAATCTGGCGCGTCGTGCGCGCCATCGCCTTCAAGCTGCCGCGCATGCGCCGCCACAAACTGCTCAATGCCGTCGGCCCGCTGCTGCTGCCGCTCCTCATCATCAGCTACATCGTCTTTCTCATCACGGCCTTCGCGCTCATCTACTTTCCGCGTCTGCCCGCGCAGTTCAACATCAATTCACAGGCGGAAGCGGCGACGTGGGTCGAGGCGTTGTACTTCAGCGGCGTCACGCTGACGACCGTCGGCTTCGGCGACATCACGCCGCGCGCGGCCTCGATGCGTTTCGTGACGATGTTCGAGTCGGCGTCGGGGCTGGTCGTCATCTCGCTCGCCATCACGTATCTGCTCACTGCCTACAACGCGCTTGAAAGAAAACGCGCCATCGCGCTCTCGCTTTATCATCAGGCGGACGAGGGCGCGGACGCCGCCGGATACATCGCGCATCACTACGTCGAGGGAAAATTCTACGGTTTGCAGGAAGCTCTGCGCTGGGCGGTGCGAGATTTGCAGGGACTCTTCGAGGCGCACGTCGAGCATCCCGTCATACATTATTTTCACCCGCTCGAAGTCTATAAAGGTCTGCCGCGCATGTTGTTCCTGATGCTCGAAGCGTGCGCCGTGATTCGCACCTGTCTGGACAAGGAAGAGTATCCGCAAATCCGCAATCTCCCCGACGTGCGGACGCTTGAAGCGAGCACGCGCCACGTCCTGCATGAGATGACAATTGCGCTCGATCTCGAAAGACCGCGTGACGATGGAGTTGAAAAAGTCGCGGAAGAAATGAAGCGTTGGAAGGGACGTTACCGCGCGACGCTGCAACGTCTGGCCGATGCCGGCATCAAGGTGCGAAGCGATGTCGCCGGTTGGGACGAGTATCGCGTCCAGCGCGAAGACTGGGAATCGGAGTTGCAACGCCTCGCCTCGTATCTCGGTTACGACTGGGACGAAACCACAGGCGACCGCGACCTCGATTATGCCGCCGATGAAGAGAAGGAAGTGCCGCGAACTTAGGGATGAGGCGGTCGCGCGGAGCATTTCGTCAATATCCTCTACTGCGCCTTCTCAATGAATACGACCGGCGATTTACCACGGAGGACACAGAGGTTCACAGAGGAAGATGAATGAGGAGCTATCGCAACTGTGCATCTCTCCGTCTTTTCTCTGTGTTTCTCTGTGTCCTCTGTGGTGAAAATTCTTTCTCTCATGCAGCACCAATGGCAAACAGCGATAGTTTGGACTTCTTGTCGCGGTAAGCGATAATGAGCCGCAATGTATTTCGCGCATCGAGACATTCCAAACGTCGGATTCAACATCAATTTTTGAAAGAGGAGTTAAGCGACCATGTCATCAACACAATCGGCGTCGGAGACGCCACGCAAGTATCAACTTTTTATTGACGGCAAGTGGGTGGATGCCGAATCAGGCAAGACCTTCGAGACGCCGAACCCCGCGACCGGAAAGACGCTCGCCGAAGTTGCGGAAGGCGACAAGGCCGACATAGACAAGGCCGTCGCCGCCGCGCGCCGCGCGTTCGAGGGCAAGTGGTCGAAGGTCAGCGCGCGTGACCGTGGGCGAATGCTCTACAAACTTTCGCAACTCATCGAGTCCAAAGCGCAGGAACTCGCCGAGATCGAGACGGCGGACAACGGCAAGCCGATCCGCGAAACGTCCTTTGTTGATCTGCCGCAAGTGATCGAGAATTTTGAATACTTCGCCGGTTACGCCACGAAGATTGAAGGCGAGACGATTCCTGTGCCCGGCCAGTTTTTCAACTACACTTTGCGCGAGCCGATGGGCGTCTGCGGGCAAATCATCCCGTGGAACTTTCCTCTGCTGATGGCCGCGTGGAAACTCGCGCCCGCGCTCGCCGCCGGCAACACTATCGTCTTGAAGCCAGCCGAACAGACGCCCGTCGGCGCGTTGGAACTCGGCAAGCTGATACAGGAAGCGGGCTTCCCCGACGGCGTCGTCAACATCGTGCCCGGCTTCGGCGAGACGGCGGGCGCGGCGCTCGCTTCGCACAAGGGCATAGACAAGATCGCCTTCACCGGCTCGACCGAAATCGGCAAAGAGATCGCGCGCACCGCCGCCGACAATCTCACGCGCGTCTCGCTCGAACTCGGCGGCAAAGCGCCCAACATCGTCTTCGCCGACGCCGATATGGAACAGGCCATCAACGGCGCGATGATGAGCATTTTCTATAATCAGGGACAGGTCTGCTGCGCCGGCTCGCGTCTCTTCCTCGACGCAAGCATCAAGGACGAATTTCTCGAAAAATTCAAAGAGCGAGCCAGTCGCGTCAAAGTCGGCGACCCGATGGACAAGACGACGCAGATGGGCGCGCAAGTCTCATCCGAACAACTCGACCGCATCAAGGGCTACGTTGACATCGCGCGCGGCGAGGGCGCGACCGTCTTCGCGGGCGGCGAATGTCCGACGCTCGAAGGGGACTTTCAAGGCGGTTACTTTTTCCAGCCGACCATCTTCAGCGAAGTTAAAAACTCGATGCGTGTCGCGCAGGAAGAAATCTTCGGCCCCGTCGTCTCCGTCATCACGTTTGACGATGAGACTGACCTCGCGCGCCAAGCCAACGACACGCTCTACGGTCTCTCGGCAGGCATCTGGACGCAGGACATCACGCGCGCGCACCGCTTCGCCAAAGAAATCAAGGCGGGCACGGTCTGGATCAACACCTTCAACATGTTCAATGCGGCGTCGCCCTTCGGCGGCTACAAGCAATCCGGCTACGGGCGCGAGATGGGCAAGCACGCGCTTGAGATGTACACGCAGGTCAAGAGCGTGTGGGTGGATTTGTCCGGCAAGCCGATTGGCTGGTTCGGCAAGTAGGTCGGCAGGAAATTGAAAGACAAAAAGCGCGGCGACGTGAAAGTCATTCACGTCGCCGTGTTTGGCTTATGAGGTAGGAAGCATAGTACCGGCAACGTTGAATGATTTGTCAGGCTTGCCTCTTAACATGCAGTTTCATCCCAGTGGATTTAATCCTTCGCGGGAACCATGAATTACTGCCAAAACCTCAATTTGATCTTCCTCTTCTTTTATCAAATAGATGATTCGATGTAAGCCTTCAATGATCTCACGCACTTCATTCAACTCATATTCCGCCACCATCCGACCGGAAAAGGGAAAGGCCGAAATCTGCATGGAGCGTCTGGTTAAACGGTCAACAATCCTGCGAGCATATTCCGGTGAGGTTTGTGCCAGATAATCATGAATAGCTTCAAGTTGTGCGACGGCAGCATCCGTCCACATAACTTTCATGGCTGTAATCCGAATTTGGCGCGCACTTCAGCGACATCCATAAGACGCCCATTTTCGCTATCAGCAAGACCGGCCTCAATAGATTGGCGCACGTAAATTTCGTGCATCAAATCATCCCACGTCATATTTTCAGGCAGCTTTTCGATCAGGCGTTTAGCTTCTTCCTTAACATTGATTGTACTCATCTGAATTACTCCTTAATCTTCGACAAGATGAATCCTAAGCAGTGACAGCGCTTCTGGTCAAACTGATTTTAATTACCTAAATTCTTCCTGATCCAGTAAGTGTCGCGCATCGCGTATTGCGAAGAGACGCGCCCCGAAGTGTCCACGAGGCGAGGCGAGATAAAGTCGGTGTGTGGATTCATGTCCATGCTGCTGCGCGGGTGACGTTGAAGCTGGCCGCCTCTGACTTCCGCCTTGTAGCTCTTGAAGGGTTTGCCGTTGACTTTCGCGATGACGGTGTAGTCGCCGTCGCGCTTCGTCAGATCGGCCAGCGTCATCCAGCGCACGGGCGTCACGGGTAGAACAAATTCTTGATAGAGAAATTGCCAATCGGTTTGCGTCGGCACGACAGGGCTGCGCGTCGCCGCGATCTCCTGCGCGCCGTACATTAAATGCAGCGTGACCATCGGATTTTTTGTGCCGGGCGGCAGTTCTCTGAAGCATGTCCACCAGTTAAATTCGAGGTGGCTGTCGGGCATGTCAGTGCGACTGGAAAAGTACGCGAGGTCGCGCCACGGGCCTTCGCGCACGAAGGTCGTCTTGGGATTGAAAGGGTCGTTGCTGGCTTCGCGCTTCATGGCGAAGGGAAGATTAGTGATCGGCTGACCGTCTATCTGAACTGACAGCACGTAGTCGCCCGGCTGCCCGATGTCCGCCGATCCGGCGACGGCATCAGGGAGGAACATGCCGAAGGCAGTGTAGCTGGCGAGCGGAGTTTCGAGACGCAGCGGGACGCTGCTGACCGTCTCGCCGTTCGGTTTGGAGATGACGAAGGTCGCCTTCTGCGCGCCCGAAGGCGGGAAGACCACCTCAAGGTTCTCGACCATGAAGCCGCCGCTGTTTTCGTAGAAGCGAAGCTGCATCAACGACTGGTATTCGATGGCGGACTTGTAGCCTTGCGACGACTGCGATGCCTGAGACGATTGCCCCGCAGTCTGGCCTGCGCCTGTGGACGGAGCGGGCGTCGGCGTTGAAGTTGTTGGTGTCGAAGTCGGCGTCGGTTGATTGTCCCTCGGCCTGAAAATCCTCGGCCCCCGCCTCTGCTGACCATAGGCGGAGAGGTTCGCCGCGACGACAAAGCATATTACGAAGATGATTTTTTTCATTCGCCCGACCTCCACGTTTGCAGCTATCGCCCACGCGCCTGTTTAGAGTTCAGCCTTCAGGCTGTTCGACTCGTGAACTCTGAACGTCCGCACTCAAGCGAACCGGTATAACAAGTTCGCCCGCTCTGACTGTAAATTAGTGGCGACCGCGACGCCTGTGCGGCTGCTTCTGCCTGATTGATTGTCCGTCGTCGGTTCCGCCGATGAAATGGCCGGGCTTCTTCGCCTTGACCAAGTTCGGAATCTCCACCGATGTTGGCTCTTTAACATTTCCTTGACCTTGTCTAACTGTCGGCGTGTTCGACTTGACGCGCACCGGGCCGTCCGCAACTGTGTTATCAATTGCGGCGCTTACCGGCTTTTGGGTCGTAACTCGTGAAGTTCGCGCCCGTCCTCTACCTCTATTCAACCTTGCTTCGTTGTCCGTGACGGTGACACCTTTGGGCTGGCTTTTAACTGTTAACTTCGCCTCATTGTCCAACACAGTTACAGCTGGTGCTGGCGCTCGTCCTCTAGCCTTGCGACGTTGCGCGTTGGCCGAAGTGGTCAAAACCAAGCAGACGACGAGCATCGCCATCATCAGCGAGGCGACTGAAATCTTCTTCAACATTTCTCATTTCTCCTCTGGTGGCAGTGGTCAGGGCGTTTAAGTACACGGGCGAGGTGTCGGCGGCGAAGCGGCATCAATTTATTTCGTCCGAAACGGTGGAGATTGTTTCGGGCGGGCAGTTCTTTCAGGCGGCAGTATCTTACCTATCGCGCCGCGAATCAATAGCTACCGAGGCGGCGTCAGTCGAAAGCGCAGCGAGGTGTCCGACTCGGATTCAGACGCACGCGGGGAGAGTTTAGTCTGACAATTTTTCGCGTGTGTTCGGCGTCATCACCGGGACGATTCAAAGCTCTGCGGGCGAGATGGGATTGAACCCCCCGTCATGTCCGGCGGCGAAGTAGAAGTGACGGACGCGCTTGTCGTTCGGGTCGTCTCGCTCCCACGGCCTCTCCGTTTCGCGCAGGGGATTGAGGAGACGCGCGCCTCCCACCTCGACCACGTACTGCGAGCCGTCCGTGTTGCCGCTCCGCCACGTTTTGCCGTACATCCCTTCCAGCAGTCGCTCAATCTTATCGGGTCTGAGCGACGGCCCCTTGAGCCACAGTTCATCCGATGCGGGCGTCTCGCCTTCCAGCCAGTCGGCGGGGACTTTGCAATAGATCAGACAACGGTAAGGCGAGTCGGCGACGAAGCCGGAAGGCAGGCGCAACCCGTCTCCCAGCATCAACATGAGTATGCGGCTCGGCTGTGCTTCATCCGTGCGCTGACTGTCAAAGGGAAATGCATAAGTCGCGCCGGGGCCGAAGACGTTGAACATCAATCCGCTAATGCCCAGACGCGGCGCGTGCTCGATCAAAGTCTTGCCGTCCACCACAGCTTGCTTCATTCCCGCGCTTTGCTCTGCGCCGAGTTTGGACAAAAACATTTCGGCGCAGTCCGGCGCGGTGAAGGCGGCAGCCGGGTTCGGCATTCCTGAAAAGTTAGGCAGCGTGATGATCGGGCCGGAAGCATGATTGAACACCATGAAGGCGCGATAGTTGCTGACGGCATCTCTGTCGGGTTCGCCCGTCTCCTTCCATTGCGCGAAACTTTCTTCGAGCGCGATGGCGTCCGCCCAAATCTTTCCCATCTCGATGCCGCCGCCGTCCTGAAACATCCATGTACGCTCGGTCGGCGAGCCGGGATTAACGCGCACTAATTTTGTGCCCGCAGGGATTTTGCGGAACAACTCCGTGCCCGCGATGCCGCCGGCATAAACGCCGAGTTGCGCTCCCTTCGCCTGCGCCATGAGTGCGGATGGCTGATCCGTGAAAACCCACAACTCGTCCGCCGGCAGTTGCGTCTCCGAACTGAGTATCACCATCCGCTCAAGGACGCGATTTTCTTCGCCGCTCTGCACGACGAATCCAACCGGCACGAGCCAATCATGATGGCTGACGAGCGAGCGCATCACGTCATTCGTACTCGCGCGTTCCTGGCTGTAAGCGAGCAGCCTTTGCACAGGTTCGGACATTGTTTCCGACGATGCTGCCGTTGGCGTTGCGGACGGCGATTGATCGTTTACGTCGCCGGAAGGCGTGTGCTTATCTGCTTCCATGTTTGTCTCTCCGTCGGGTTTTCAAAAAAGGTCGAAGAAGCGTCCGTATGTCAGATGCGCGCTCGCAGGCCAGACACTGAAAATGATGAAGCTGACAAACGCGAGCGGCAGATTGATGATTCGATAGACGTGCCCGCCATATAACGACGACACGATGTTGTAGGCGATGAAGCAGGACAGAAGCGCGATGAAATACAAAATCAACACTGACCAGAAAGGCGTGGCGGCTACGAAGCTGTAAACTATCAGAGCGGCAAAAGCCGACCAACCCACCTGCATCAGCCCGCTGGCGAGCACATTCGAGACCACGTAAGCGGAGACATGTGAGTCCTGATTCACACGCAGAATCTTTCGGACAGTGTTTAATCCTAAGGCCACGACGGAAATGATAATCCAGAACAGCAGATAGCCTTTTGCCAAACTTAAGGCCATCATCATTTTGTCGAGAGGCCACAACAGCAACGCGATGAGCGCCAGAAAAACTATGGTCAGGAGGATGGCGACAAACACTCCGTACAGTTCCTTCTGATCTTCATGCACGAGCCATTTGATGAAGTCGCCCATAATTTTAACTCAGTCGGTCGGCTTGCCTTGAAGCAGCGCGTCGCAGGGAATCGTCTTCGCGCCGCTCTCGTCGCAGACCGCGTACTGCGCGCCGGGATACATCGTCACGCCCGCGTGTTCGCCGCGCGCGTTGACGGCGTAAAAGTTGATGCCGAAGTTCGGCAGGCCGCGATTGTTGAGCAGTCGTTTCTCGACCGTGTTCGCCTGTATGCGTTTGAGCGCTTCCATCCCCGCGTCCTTCGGGCTGCGCCCGCGCCGCATCTCTTCGACGATGAGGAACGAGCAGAGATTGTAGAGATTGGCCTCGCCGCGCCCCGTCGAGCCGGCAGCCCCGACCGCGCCGTCAACGTAGAGTCCCGCGCCGAGAATTGGCGAATCGCCGACACGTCCCGGTATCTTCCATGAAAGGCCGCTCGTCGTCGTCACGCCGCAAATCTCGCCTTTGGCGTTGACGCCGTCGCAGTTGATCGTGCCGTAATAATGTTCCGCTCGAATCAGACCTTCGGCGACCATCTTCAAGCCCTCGCGCCGCCAGACTTCCGAGCGTTGCGCCGGGTCGAGATAGTGCGAAGGGTCTGTGCGCCGTTTCCATTCGAGCCAGAGTTGGCGCGAGTGTTCCGTGTTCAAATCGTCCTCGATTTTGAAGCCCATGCTCCGCGCGAACTCCTGCGCGCCACGCCCGACGAGCAAGTGATGATCCGTCTGCTCCATCACCGCCTTTGCGACGAGCGACGGCGTCCGCACGCCTTCGAGCGCGGCCACCGCGCCCGCGCGCTTCTTCGGGCCGTGCATACACGAAGAGTCGAGTTGCACGACGCCCTCCGCGTTCGGCAACCCGCCGTAGCCGACGCTGTCATCGAGCGGGTCGAGTTCGACGATGTTGACGCCCGCGATTAAAGCGTCGAGCACGTCCGTCCCACTCATCATCAACGTGAAAGCCTTTTGCACGCACGTCACGTCGCCGCCATTCTTGAACTTGTTGCCGTTCGCGGAAGAGATGACGACGGGACGCGCCGCGCTCTTCCTGATGACCGCCGCAGACTCGCCGCGCGCCGTCTTCGTCGCCGCCGTCAAAGCCATGCCGGCGACCGCACCCTGCCGTAGAAAATCACGCCGCTTCATTTTATTTTTCATGTGACTCCTTATTTAATCAAGGTTGTAGCCGTCTCGTTTAGTTTGAGTCAAGGAAAAAAGTACAAGCCGCAGACGCGCGACGCCGGCAACTGTTAACGATGAATTATCCCGCCACATCAGCAATCAAAATTCAGGGCGACTTGCTTTCATCAACCTGTCGGGCAACGCGAATTTCATTCATGTGAATCACAGGCTTGTCCGTCACAGTGTTTTTTCGTCTCGCGTCCGTCGCGTGCTATGATGGCCGCGCTCTCCAAAGTTTCCACATCGAAGTAGCAAGGAGAAGCCATGAAGAAGTCACACCGCGCATCTTTCATCGTTATTCTTTTCATCAGCATCTTTGGTCTGGCGGGCTGTCCGAGCCGCACGACCGTCAGCAAGATCAACAGCGATCCGGGTCGTTACCATAACAAAGAGGTGGGCATCGTCGGGCGCGTCACGGAAAGCTACGGCGCGTTGGGGCAGGGCGCTTATGAGTTGGACGACGAGACGGGGAGAATCTGGGTCGTGACGGAGCGCGGCGTTCCTTCAAAGGGCGCGCGCGTCGGCGTCAAAGGACAGGTCTATAACGGCTTCACTTTCGCCGGGCGCAACTTCGGGACGGTCATCAAAGAGTCAGACCGTCGCGTCCAATAATCAACCCGACACTTTGAAGATGGGGATTGTATGCAGCCTCGATGAACAGTTCGCGCGATTGCACGAACGCTCTGTTTCGCTCGTGCGCGCGGTCGCGCCGGATAAGCTCTACTGGCAGCCGCGCGTGTCTGCGCTTCACGTTCCAATCTATTCGTGCGGCGAGCACATACTACGCAGCGCAGCGTCAGTCGAGCAAACCTTCGGCGGCATCAACGTCAATCTGTGGGACGACCCGTTCGAGTGGACGCTGCCGGAAACGCTGCCGACGCCCGGACACGTCATCACATACTTGCAAGAGGCTGAAGAGACCAGACGGCGTTCGTTCGCGCTGTTCAAATCCGATGCCGACATGTTGAAGGAAATCGCCGCGCCACCGGGTGTGATGCGGACGATTTTCTCTCTCGTCACAGAGACGCTTGTGCGCGCCGCGCAATATCAGGGACGCGCCTATGCGACCTTCAGACTTTTTTCGGATGAGCGCGTGTGGCAAATTTGAAAGTGTGGCGTGCGAGATTTCACACAGATGAACTTTGCGCTTGCGTGAAACGTAAAGGCTCGCGTATCTGATACGCCGCGAACTCTTAAATCGTGGCGCGGGATGGCGAGACTTCAGAGAGGGAATTGAAAAAATGTTTTGCCCACACTGCGGACAGCAGCAAATTGCGGATGATGTGCGTTACTGCTCACGTTGCGGCTTTCAACTGAAAGGCGTGACGCTGCTGCTGGCGAGTGGCGGAGAGTTGCCGTCGAGCGTCGTCGTGGCCGGTTCGGGCGAGATTTCGCCGCGCCGCAAGGGCGTGCGACAGGGCGGCAAGTTAATGCTCTTCGGCATCTTTCTTGGCCCGTTGTTCGCGATCTTGCATGACATGATTCATACGCTCGCAGACCTCTCGCTGATCGGCGCGTTCGTCTTCATGGCGGGTTTGCTCCGGCTCATCTACGCGCTGTGCTTTGAGGACGGAGCGTTGCGCCAGCAAATGTCGAGCACGCAGTTCGTCTATGTGCCGCCCAAAGCGAGTCAACACAATTTCGCACACGGACGAGACGCGGCGGAGTTGCCGCCGGCGCAGAGCATTCCCGCGCGCGAGTTCGTGGCTCGACGAATGAACACATCCGAAATCAATTATCGTCCGAGTGTGACTGAGAACACGACCCGCCTGCTCGAAAATCAGGACGACTCGACTGCTCGTTAGCTTCCACATCGAGAGGACTCGACTTATGTTTTGCCCGCAGTGCGGACAGCAACAAATCAGCAGGGAAGTGCGTTTCTGTTCAACCTGCGGCTTCCCGCTCAACGTCATCAGCGAAGCGTTGACCGGCGGCGGTCAACTCCGACATCGCCCCGTTGAAGCGGGCGCACACCAACTTTCGCCAAGACAGAAGGGCATCCGGCAGGGAGCGATGTTGATGATGAGCGTCGTGGTCGTGATGCCCGTCGTCATTTTTCTCGGCGTGGCGCTGATGAATCTGCCCGGCGAGTTGATTCCGCTCGCCGGCGCAATCTGCGTGATGGGCGGGTTGCTGCGTATCATTTACGCCTCGCTCTTCGAGTCGAACGTCCCGCACAGCTTCAACGCGCAGAGCGGCGCACCGCCGTCGTCTTATCTCCCGCCGACAGTCGCTCCCACTTATCTCAACACGCCGACACGCGGCGGCGCGCTTCCCGCGTCTCCGCCTCAACCCGCTGCTTCAGCTTATCGCCCGCCGCAATATCGCACAGACGAACTGGCCGCACGCCCGCCAAGCGTGACGGAGAACACCACGCGCTTGCTCAAGGATCAAACGACGGACGAGCCGCGACAGGACTAAAGCGTGTCACAGGAAATGCGCTCACAGTCGCTCGCTGAAAGGTTGCGCGCGCGCATCGCACGCGAAGGCGCGATAACTTTTTGCGAGTGGATGCGCGCCGCGCTCTACGACGAGCGTGAAGGTTATTACGCGCGCCGCGATCTTACGCGCTGGGGTCGCGAAGGCGATTACCGCACGAATCCTGAAAGAAGCGCGCTCTTCGCCGCCACCTTCGCGCGCTACTTCACGACACTCTACGCCGAACTCGGACACCCAGATGAATTAACGATTATCGAAGCGGGCGGCGGCGCGGGACACTTCGCGCGCGGCGTCTTGTGTACGCTTGAGCGAGACGCGCCCGAAGTGTTCTCTCGTCTTCGCTACGTCTTCGCTGAGGCGAGCACCGACGCGCGCGCGCGTGCTGCCGCATCGCTTTTATCATTTGCGGGTCGCGTGGAGTTTCGCGGGCTTGATGAAATTGACGCTCCGTTGGATGCGTGCATCATCTTTTCAAATGAACTGCTCGACGCGCTGCCCGTCCATCGAGTTGTTCATCGCCATGGACGTTTGCTCGAACTTTACGTGGAGCTTGATGCGGACGGGAATTTCGTGTGGGTCGAACGAGAGCCGTCAAACGTGCGACTCGCCGCACACTTCGTGAAGGCGCGCGTCAAGCTTCAGGAAGGCCAGTTTGCCGAAGTCAATCTCGAAGCCGAAGCGTGGATCGAAAAAGCAGCGCAGTTATTCAGACGCGGATACGTCGTCACCGTTGACTATGGCGACGAAGCGCAAAATCTCTACAGCGCACAGCATCGCCGAGAGGGAACGCTCCGCGCTTTCAGCCGACATGCGTTCGCCGCCGACCCCCTCGCGCAACCCGGCGCGCAGGATTTGACGACGACCGTCAACTGGACGCAAATCCGGGAGGCGGGCGAGAATGTGGGACTCAAGGCAATTTCACAGGAGCGTCAGGACGCCTTTCTGCTGCGCGCGGGATTGCTCGAACAAATCGAACGCGAAAGCGAACTGGCGGGGAGCGAGTCGGAAGTCATCAAGTTGCGTCTCGACGCGCGCGAGATGATTTTGCCGGGCGGGATGGGCGAGCATTTTCAAGTGCTCGTGCAGAAAAAGGACACGGCGGGAGCATGAACAATTCATGCTCCCGCCGTGTCTCTGACTTTCGTTCGTCGCTTTAGAATAACTGAAACTTAATCGTCAAATATTTCTTCGGGTTCTGGCGGAAATCATAAATCAGCTTCACGGACTCGGACGAGAGTTGATTGACGTTTGAGTATAGCTGGTCGTCGGTCAACAATTTTCCGGCAGTGCCTTCGCCGCGCTGGAGGCCGGAGACGACGTTGTCTATGCGCTCGGCGGCGGTGTTGAAGCGCGCGATGGCGGCTCGCGCGTCGTTGTAGATTGTCTCGTCCGTGAGGAGTTTGCCGGCAGTGCCGCGACCGGCACGCAGGTCTGCTACGACCAGATTGATCTCGTCAACCGAATGATTGAAGCGCGCGATGGTCGAGCGCGCATCGTTGTAGATGGCATCGTCCGTCAGCAACTTTCCGGCGGTTCCTTTGCCGCGCTGGAGATCGTCGGCGATGGTTTGCAGCGAGTTGCTCGTCGCCGTCAGACTGTTGTAGAGCGCGGGGTCTTTGATGAGCTTTCCTGCGGAGCCTTGTCCGGCCTGAATCTCGCGGATGATTTCATTAGTGTCGCGGATGGTGCTGTTGAGGTTGTTGTAAAGCTGCTCGTCGTTGACGAGGAGTCCGGCGGAACCCTCTCCCTGATTAATCTTGCGCGCGATGTCTGTGAACTCTACGGACAGTTTATTTAACTGCTGCGTCAGTTCCGTGCCCGATGCGGTCAGGGCATCGAAGCCTTCGCTTTCTTTGCCGGTCTTCAATGTGTCGCCGTTCTTGATGGGCTGGCCGAGCGCAGTGCCGGGCGTGAGATTGATTAACTTGTCCGAGCCGAGCAGGCTGGGTGAGCCTTGCTGCGCGGTCGAGTCCGTGCGGACAAGATCGGTCGCGGGCTTGCCGTCAATCACGCTATCAATCGAGAAGACGGCCTCGACCTTCGGGTCAGTCGGTTTCTCGGACGGCGGCAGCAACCTGACCTCATCAACCTTCCCGATTCGCACGCCCGCAAGCCGCACCTCCGAGCCTTTACGCAGGCCGTCGGCGTTGGCAAATTGCGCCTTGAGCAACAGCTTCTTGGAGAACGGCGAGATGTCGCCGGAAGCGTTCAGGAGCAGAAAGATGAGTACGGCGATAGCGCCCACGACGAAAATGCCGACGCGCAGTTCCCGAAATCCGATGGCTCTTTTGGTTGGAGGCATAAGCTAAATGATGAATGATGAATGATGAATGATGAATGAAAGACAATCTGCTTTTGATTCATCATTCATCATTTAGCGTTCATCATTTTCCTTTCTTCAGTGTCCCCGGATGAAACGGATGATGTAGGGGTCTGTCGTCTTGCGTAGCTCCTCATCCGTGCCTTCAAAAATAATGTGGCCGCCTTTGAGCATCATAATTTTCGTGTTGACGAGACAGAGACGCTCGCCTTCCTGCTCGAAGATAACTTCGCCATCGTCGCCCACGACCGCATATTCGTTCGTCAGATATTGGACGTTGTTCATCTCGTGCGTGACGAACATCGAGGACACGTCTTCGAGGTCGCGCAGTTTGATGGCGAGTTCGCAGATGGTGCGCGCCGTCGGCGGGTCGAGTCCGGCGGTCGGCTCGTCGAATAACACGATTTTCGGGCCGCCGACGAGCGCGCGCGCGATGCCGACGCGACGGCGCATCCCGCCTGACAGCTCAATCGGCATCTTGTCAATCGCGTCTTCGAGATTGACGAAGCGCAGCATCCGTGTGACTTCCTGCTCGCATTCCTCTTCCGGGACACCCTGCTCGTGCAGACGGTATGCGACGTTGTCATAGACCGAGAGCGAATCGAAGAGCGCGCCTTCCTGAAAGATCATCCCGATTTTCTTGCGGACGCTCATCATCTGCGCCTCGTTGTAATCGGTGATGTCCTCGCCGTCAACAAGGATGCGACCGGAATCTGGTTTGAGCAGTCCGAGCACGAGCTTGATGGTCGTTGATTTACCGCCGCCGGAGCCGCCGAGGATGAGCTTGGTCTCGCCGCGATTGACGGTCAAGTTCAGTCCGTCGAGAATTTTGCGGTCGTCGAACGAGAGATGCACGTCGCGGAATTCGATGGCGGGAATGGCTCGCGCCTTATCGTCAACCTCGGCGAACGTGGACTCGGCGGCGGCTTCGCTGACCTGCCCTTCGCCGGTGTCCTGTGCTTCGCCTTTGGTGGCCTCGAAGTCGGTGATGCTCATAAAATCAGTAATGCAAAGTCTCACACCGTCTGATTCAGAATAACCTGTAACGCCTTCGTGAGAAAGAAATCCGAGACGATGATGAGAATGGAAGTCGAGACGACGGCGGTCGTCGTTGACTGCCCGACGCCGACCGTCCCGCCTTCCGTCTTCAACCCTTGCCGGCAGGCGACCGTCGCGATAATCATGGCGAAGACGAACGATTTGACGAATCCGCCGAAGAGGTCTTCCGTCGTTAACCCTTGCCAGACGGACGAGTAAAAAGTTCCCGTTGCCATCCCGAAAAGCTGCGTGGAGACCGCCCACCCGCCGACGATGCCGACGGCGTCAGCGACGAGCGTCAAGAGCGGCAGCATAAAGACGAGCGCGATCAGGCGCGGCGCGACGAGTTTGCGAACCGGGTCTGTGCCGAGCGAGCGCATCGCGTCAATTTGCTGCGAGACGACCATCGAGCCGAGTTCCGCCGCAATCGCCGAAGCGACGCGCCCCGCCACCATCAAACCGCACAGCACAGGCCCCAACTCGCGCACGAGCGATGTCGCCACGAGATAGCCGGTCTGATCCTGCGCCCCGTAATATTTAAGCGTCGGATAAGTTTGCAGCGCGAGGACGCCGCCCGTGAAAAAACCTGTCAGAAGAATGATGGTTAGAGAACCGACGCCGATCACGTCCATCTGCTGGATGGCCTCGTTGAAGTAAGTCGGGCGACGGAAAATCCCACGCGCGGCGCGCGCCGCAAGTAGAGTGGTCTCCTGTACCTCAAGCAGTGCGCGCAGGGCGATGTTCATGCGAATTGTCGGAAGCGAATCATTCAATCAAGCAGGAAATATGCCGTCCGCAATGATTTCATCTGCCGACAAAGAAACGCTCGACGAAGCGTTTGCCATTGGCAGCGCACAAAATCTTCAAACGCGAAAAGCAGGAGCAAGCAATGTATGATGCGAGAGAAAAGGCGAATGCGTCAAGCACTAAAGCAGTTACAAAGGCAGTGACAAGTGACGAGTGACGAGCAAGAAAGCCGTGATGAGTGATGTGTGATGTGTAGAAATTAAAACGCAGTGACGAGATGAGAATCTTTCTTACTCGTCACTGCTGTTGTCCTTCACTCGTCACTCGTCACTGCTTTTTACTGCCGGCGACGCCGCTGCCGCGGAAAGGCAAACGGGCGTGTGTCGCGCAGCCGTCCGGCGGGCGCGTTGGGGCGCGCTTCTTTAGTCGCACCGGCGGAAGTGTTTGCATTAGTAGTGTCGCTGCCCGGCTTAACAGTCGGGGAGACGGAGTTCTGCCCGTTGCGGCGATTGGGGTTGTTGCGGAGAGCCTGCGGATTATTGACGCCTCTTTCGAGTCGTCGCTCGATGCGCTGGTTGCGTTGCGCCTCCTTCCGCAAGTCACGAAACATCTGGAGTTGATCGGGCGTGAGCACGCGGCGGATGCGAAGTTGCGTCTGCGCTTCGAGCCGCACGAGCGCAGCTTGCGATTCGGCCAACTCGCGCGTGCGCTGGTCAATGGTGGCATCGTCGAGCGCGTTGGAGTAGAGCGCCTCGTCGAGTGCGCGCCGCGCCTGTCTGCGACGCTGCGTGAGCGTCTGAACTTCGTGCGCGCTCTGGCGGCGAATCTCTTTCATCTGCTCGATCTGCTCAGGCTTGAGGTTCAGTTGCAAGAGAAGGTTAGCCGCACTCGCGTCACCGCCCTGTGCGGGATTGCTTTGCGCCGCCGTCGTCGCAGAGTCTTCCTGTTGCGTCTCAGCCGGATTCTGCGCGCGCGCCACGAGAGGCGCAGAGAGGGGAAGCGCGAGAGCGAGGGCAAGTCTCGACATCAAGCCGAACTGTGACTTGCCGCGAAGTAAACTCATGTACGGAAACCTCATTCTGAATTTCAACTCAAATTCATCTCCACTCTTACAACATCCGTCACCTGAGAACGATTTGCTGTTGGCTCGACGCTCACTTGTTATTTTCGTTCACCGCGCCAAGCAGATCGGTCAGTCTCGGCAAACTATCATTTTCGGCGACCTGATACATATTGTTGCGCGAACCCGCGCCGTTTGACGCGGGCATTTGACGGTTCGATGTGCGCGGTGCGTTGACGGCGAGGACGTAACGTGGCGCGACAGTCTTGCGCGAAGTGTTCGACGCGCTTGTATCAATCACCTGAGCTTTCTGCGCTTGCTCCTGCTGCCATTCTGCGCGCGCGACTTCCATGCGCTGACTCAGCTTTTCATCAACCAGCGCATCAACCTGTGCCTGCGTGTAAGTATTTGGCATCGGCGCTTCGACGCGCTCCTTGACGATACGTTCCTGTGTGCCGCTTCGATAGGCGAGGCCATTGCCGTCCCAACGTATTTCTGTGCGCGCGACGGTGAGCGCGGCGAGCGCGCAAAGTATCAACGTCGCCGCCACCGCTCCGGCCTGCAACCACAACGGAGAGAGCGAGAAGAATTCACGAATCGCGGCGAGCGCGGAACGCTTTCTCTCCGTCGGCTCATTGATGTGAGCAGCAGGAGCAAGCGCATGATCGAGAGACAGCGCGGGCAGTTGACTCAACGCTTCCATCCGCCAGCCGCCGACGGCCTGACGCACATCGCCGAAAGCAATCATCTCATGTTCACAGACAGCGCAGGTCGCGAGATGCTGACGGAACAGTCCGGCCTCTGCGGGAGTGGCCTCGCCGTACATGTACGTGACGAGTTCGGCGGTTCGCTCGCAATCACGCGGCGCATCTTTCGTAGATGAGTTGTTCATTTTGTCATTCATTAGGGGGCAACCTCCGTCCTGTATTTCCCGAGCCGCAATTCCAGTTGTTTGAGCGCGGTATAGAGACGGCTCTTGACCGTGCTCAAAGGAATCTGTAGCGCATCCGCTATCTCTTGAAACGTCAATTCCTCGAACTCTTTCATCAACACGACCTCGCGCAATTCCTGCGGCAGAGACGCGACAGCCTTTCTCACGGCCAGCCGACGCTCTTTCTTTTCCGTCGCGTGCGCGGGTGAAGCCTGCGGCGCGGTGGAGAGAAAACTTTCGCCCGTCGCTTCAAGCTCGTCTTCGATGCCCGTCTCAGGTCTCACGCGCGAGCGGCGCTGGCGCGTGATGCACTGGTTGACCGCGATGCGGTGCAGCCACGAAGAGACTTTGGCGTCGCCGCGAAAGCCGCGCAGGTTGCGAAAGGCGGCGAGAAAAGTTTCCTGCGTCGCGTCGCGCGCGTCCTCCGCGCTGCCGAGCATCCCGAAAGAGAGCGCGAAGATTTTGCGTTCCCAACGGCGCACAATCTCGCCGAAGGCGTCTGCATCGCCTGCGAGAGCGCGTTTCACAATCTGCTCGTCAGTCGTCGCCGTCAATGTATCTCCCCGGGGCCGGCGTGGAATCTGCACAGCGCCCACAGACAAGCGCGCTCAACAATTTAGACGCGCCGCGCCGCATTCTGGTCTGTCAAATTAACAAGTTCGCAAGGTTTGACTCAGCCACACTGTCAGATGCCCTCACTTCTCCACACAAACTGCTGTCGCTTTCGTCTAAAAACCTGGCTGTTAGTTTTACAGATCAACGAGTTAAAAGAAATATAACATTTGACAGCAATGTTTCGCAGCTATTACTATCAATACTGCGTGCGCCTTCGAGATAATCGCGCGTGACCTTAGAATCTGACGCGCGCCCGCCAAGAGTTTACCCGCTTTTTCCAAAAAATCTGCTGCCAAATGTTTGAACGCTTCAAGCGCATACGCCTGCTCTACATTGTCCTCGGCACGTTGCTGGTGGTCGGACTTGTTCCGCTCGGGCTGGCTGGCTGGATGCTGTCCGGTCGCAGCGGCGACGAACTGCGCTCTGTGGAAGGCCGTTATCAAGCGCAACTCGTGCAGGACAAGGCCAGACAGATCGAACTCTACGGCCAACGCTACCGTGATGTCGTGACCGGACTCGCGCGCGCCTTCGAGTTGACGGGTGGCGTCAGTGTTCTCGGACAGCAGGGCAGCCAGACACGCCTTCAGAAATCCGTCGAGGATGACGAGAATCTCATCGCGCTCGCCATCGTCCCCGTCGGCGACGCGCCGCACATCGCTTACAAACCGGACGCCATCGGGCGCGACGAAGTTAACCTGCGCGTCAATGCCACGCTCGCGAACATGACCGAGCGCGGGTTAATCATCAACGGGCCGCACGTCATACGCTCAAGTCAGGAGATGGAGTTAACCATCGCCGCGCCCGTCATGGGAGGCGGCGACGGCGGGACGGTTGTGGCGGCGGTCGTGGCGATTGTCTCTTTTCAGGAAGCCTTCGCGGCGGTGCAGCAGCAGACTTCAATGACGGAAGCGGAACTGCTCGAACGCGGCCTGCCCGTCATCTTCGTCGTCAATCAGGATGGGCGCGCCGTCGCGCACCCGGACGCGCGCGTCGCCTTCGCAGAGCGTTCGATGGGCGATCTCAAAGTCGTGCAGGAATGGATGGCGACGAGCAAGCAAATTAAATCCGCGCTTGCGCCTTTCACAGCGGAGCGCGAAGGGCAGGAAGTAAGAATGCTCGGCGCATATGCGACCGCGAAGCTCGACGATGATTCGCGGCTCGGCGTGATCGCGATTCAAGACGAGCACGCCGCCTTGCAATCCGTCACGGACATGCGACGGCAGACGCTCTGGATTAGTCTCGTTGCGGCCTTCGTCGCGCTCACCATCGGCTTCATCTTCGCCAAAGGCTTGACGAATCCCGTGCGCGAACTAGCGGCAGGCGCGCACCGCATCGCCGGTGGCGACTTCTCGCAACGCATCAACGTCAGAAGCCGCACGGAGTTGGGCGAGTTGGGCGACTCGTTCAATCAGATGACCGACCGTCTCGAAAACTTTATCGAGGATTTGCGAAACGCGGCGGAAGATAACCGTCAACTTTTTCTCGGCACGGTCAAGGCTCTCGCCGCCGCGATTGACGGCAAAGACCCTTACACGCGCGGCCACTCGGAGCGCGTCGCACGCTTCTCCATCGCCATCGGCGAGAGTCTGGGATTGCCCGACGACGAACTTGAAAAATTGCGTATCAGCGCGCTCCTGCACGACGTGGGCAAGATCGGGATTGACGACAACATCCTGAAGAAGCCCGCCGCGCTGACCGACGAAGAGTATGAAATTATGAAGGGGCATCCGCAGAAGGGCTACAAGATTATGTCGCAGATTCCGGCCATGCGCGACTTCCTGCCCGGTATGCACATGCATCACGAAATGATGGATGGGCGCGGCTATCCGCAGGGTCTCAAGGCCGAACAGATTCCTATGCAGGCGCGCATCGTCTCCGTCGCCGACACGTTCGACGCGATGACGACGGATCGGCCATACCAGCAGGGCATGGCGCTCGAAGACGCGCTCGCGCGCATTAAGACTTTCATCGGCACGCGCTATGACGAGACGGTCGTCGCGGCGCTCGTCGCGGCTTGCGAGTCGGGACAGATCGCGGCGGGGCGCGTCAAGTTGTCGCCGCGCGCGCAGGAATTGTCGAGAGCGCCCGGCCTCAAAACTTCAATCACACGCCAGAGCGCAACGCTCCCGGCGCAGCCCTCCTCAACGCTTTGATTTCAGATGTCATGCAATACGAAAAACAGGAGTTTGAAAATGAGGAAAACGGGATCGTTGATTTTGTTGACTATGCTCGTGGCGACAGTCTGCGCGGCGCAAACTTCGCCACGTCGCAAACAGACGGAGGCGGTGCAAACGTCGAGCATTGAGTCAGAGCGCGAGCTTGATCGCATTCTCGAAAAGTTCGTCGCGGCGCAGGGCAGCCCACAGGCGTTGATGCGTGTTCGCACTCGCGTCATGCGCGGCTTGATCGAGATTCCGAATCTCGGCTTGAACGGAAGCGTCTCAAGTTTCGCCAAAAGTCCTGACAAGGCGTTGATCGTCTTTGATGTTCCGGGTCGTCCCGGCCAACTGCTCGAAGGCTACGACGGGCAAAGCGGCTGGGCGCAGACGCCGCTCACGGGCGCGATCAGCATGAGTCAGGAAACTTCCGAGGCGATGAAGCGCGACATTGACGCGGGGCGCGGGCGCAGCATCCGCAGCGCGTTCTCCAAAATTGCGTTGAAGGGCAAGACGCTGCTCGGCGGGCGTGAGGCTTACGCGGTTGAGGCGACGCCCATCGGCGGGCGACCTGAGATCATGTACTTCGACGCGCGCACGGGTTTGATGTCGCGGCTCGACATCATCCACCGTGGCGAGCAGGACAGGAACGTGCCGAAGTCCATCATCTACGAGGGCTACGCGAAAATTGAAGGCGTGACTATCCCGACTCTCCTGCATCAGACGTATAACGACTTCGAGTTGACCATTCGTATTTACGAAGTGAAATTCAACGTGCAGATCGAGGACGCGCTCTTCAAACGCCCGCAGGGCGCAATCGCCGCCGAACCCGCAGACTCTCAAAATTAAAGCCGCGTCTTTTCGCGTCGCAAGCTCTGCAAACGTCGAGTTAATTAAATTTCAACAAACAGCAACTGCCGCATCGTTTTGTCGCGATGCGGCAGTTGTGTCTATAATCGCTGACTTTGAATCAAGCATAAATTTTCAAGGGCAGTTATCTATACTTATGGCATTCTGGAGACGCAAGAAGGAAGACCGCTACATCACACTCGGCCTCAACGAACCGGCGGGCGAAACGAAAATAGAGACGGAAAAACCCGCCACGCTCGAACCTCCCGCGAAGGCTGCGGCGACTCAAGACGCGCAACCGCCAACTGCGAGCATCCCCGCGCTTGAGCCTGTGCCGACGGGCGGCGCGCCGACTCCGACTCCCGCATCTGAGGCGACAATGTCTGACGCCTTGCCACGAGAATCAGTCGAGCGCGAGAGCAAGGGCACGAGTGCGATAACGAAGCAAGGCACACCATCGCCGCCAACGACGCCCGCGCGCCCTGTCGTCGCGCCGGCGCGCTCGCCGTTCACGACATCCTTTCTCGGCCTCGACCGCTCGATGGAAGAATTGCAGGCCGAGCAAGCCGCGCTTGACGAAGCCTTCGCGAATCGCTTTCGACGCGCCATCTCGGCGACGCGCGAATCACTCTCGGAAAAAATTGATACGGTCTTTCAAGGCCGCAAAGTCATAGACATCGAACTGCTCGATGAACTCGAAGAAGCCCTCATCGCCGCGGACATCGGCGTCGCGACGACGACGAGCATCCTCGATACCGTGCGGCGCGGCATCTCTCGCAAAGAGATCAACGACATCGCCGCGCTCAAGGCTTCGATTAAAAACGAGTTGCTTTCCATCCTTCAACAATCCGAGCGCGAAGGCGTCGCATCCGAGACGAGCGTGCCCGAACACGTCACGCCTTACGTCATCATGGTGGTCGGCGTCAACGGCGTCGGCAAGACGACGACCATCGGCAAACTCGCGCAACGCATCAAGGCCGAAGGCAACGACGTGCTCATCTGCGCCGCCGACACTTTCCGCGCCGCCGCATCGGATCAACTCGCCATCTGGGCCGAGCGCACGGGCGTGCCGCTCATCCAGCAGAAACACGGGACAGACCCGGCGGCGGTGCTCTTCGACGCGCTCAAGGCGGCGAAGGCGCGCAAGTCCGACGTGCTCATCGTGGACACAGCGGGGCGTCTGCACAACAAGTCGAACTTGATGGCCGAACTGGAAAAGATGAAGCGCATCGCCGGTCGCGAAGTGGAAGGTGCGCCGCACGAGACTTTGCTAGTCGTGGACGCCGTGACGGGACAGAACGGTCTTGAGCAGGCGCGTCAGTTTTTGAAAGTCGCGGGCGTGACCGGCATCGTCCTGACCAAGCTCGACGGCACGGCCAAAGGCGGCATCGCCATCGCCATCGCTAAAGAACTGCGCCTCCCGATTCGCTACGCGGGCATCGGCGAAAAAGTTGATGATCTCGTCGTCTTCGAGCCGGAAGTCTATGTCAACGGATTGTTTGAATAGTTCAAAGCTCAAAGTTTAAGGTTCAAAGTTTGATGAGCGAACCTGTGAACTTTGAGTTTTGAACTTTGAGTTTTGAACTTTGAGTTTTGAACTTTGAACCTTGAACTCGAAAACGACGGGCGCATGATGAGACGCGCGCTGGAACTCGCGGCGCGCGGGCGCGGGCAGGTGAGTCCGAGTCCGCTCGTCGGCTGCGTCATCGTCAGCGCGGACGGCGAGATTGTCGGCGAGGGCTTTTATCTCTACGCGAATGTGAAGCACGCTGAAATGCTCGCGCTCGAACAGGCGGGCGGGCGGGCGCGTGGCGCGACTGCTTACGTTTCGCTGGAGCCGCATTCGCACACGGGACGGACGCCGCCATGCACGGACGCGCTCATCAATGCCGGCATCGCGCGCGTCGTCGCACCAATTGAAGACCCGAACCCGCTCGTCTCTGGCAGAGGTTTCGCGCGCCTTCATGAGGCGGGCGTGGAAGTCGCAATCGGCGTCGAAGCGCGCGATGCGGCGCGGCTTAACGAGAAATATGTTTACGCGCTGCGACAGCAAAAGCCGTTCGTCCATCTCAAACTCGCGTGCTCGCTCGACGGGCGCATCGCCACGCGCACGGGCGACTCGCGTTGGATTACGGGCGAGCAATCACGCGCGCGCGTCCATGAATTAAGGCACGAGTACGATGCGATTCTCATCGGCGCGGGCACGGCGAGCAAAGATGATCCGCTCTTGACGGACAGAAGCGGATTGCCGCGCCGTCGCCCGCTTGTCCGCGTCGTGCTCGACGAGCGTCTGCAACTCACGCCCGACTCGCAACTCGCGCAAACGGCACGCGAAACGCCCGTCCTCGTTTTCACAAGTGAGAATGCCGAGCGTCAAAAAATCAACGCGCTCGAAGAATGCGGCGTGGAAGTTTTGCTGGATGCGTCGGGCGGGCGCGAGACGGGCGCAGTGCTCGATGAATTAAAAACGCGCGAGATTCAAAGCGTTCTCATCGAAGGCGGAGCGCGCGTCGCCGGCTCGTTCCTCGATGCGGGACACGTCAACAAAGTCAGCTTCTTCATCGCGCCCATTATCATCGGCGGCAACGACGCCACGCCGTCCATCGGCGGCATGGGGGCAAGCACCATCAATGATGCCGTCAAGCTCCACGACATCGAAACCACGCGCCACGGTCGCGACGTGGAAATCACCGGATACACGAGAGGCGGTGATGAGTGATGAGTGATAAGTGATGAGAAAGAACCTGCTGTCTTCTCTCATCACTTATCACTCATCACTCATCACTCATTTATGCCGTTTCCACGCGCCAAGAAAAACTTAGGGCAGAATTTTCTGGTTGATGAAAGTTTCATCGCGCGGATTGTGGACGCGGTGCGCCCGCGTTTCGGTGAGACGATAGTTGAGATCGGCGCGGGTCGCGGCGCTTTGACTTCGCAACTGTTGGGCGATGCGGGAAGGCTCGTGGCGATTGAGTTTGACCGCGATCTTGTTCCGCTGCTGCGCGAGTGTTTCGGGGCGCGGGAAAATTTTTCGCTTATTGATGCGGACGCGCTGGAAGTTGATTTTTGTGCGGCGATTGCTCCAGCGTCTCACGCGCGAGTCGTCGCTAATCTTCCATACAACATTTCGACGGCGATCCTGCAACACATCATCAAGCAACGCCGTTGCCTAACCGAGTTGACGTTGATGCTGCAACGCGAAGTCGTCGCGCGCATCATCGCGCCGCCCTCGTCGAGCGAGCGCGGTTATCTCTCCGTGCTGGTCGAAGCATATTGCGAAAGTGACGCGCTCTTTGACGTGCCGCCGGAAGCGTTTCGCCCCGTGCCGAAAGTCTGGAGCACGGTCGTCAGGCTGCGCCCGCATGAACGTCCCGCCTTTGAAGTTGAAGATGAGGCGTTGTTGTGGCGCGTCGTCAGCGCGGGCTTCGCACAGAGACGGAAGACGATATTCAATAACATGCGCTCCGCGCCGGGAGATGTGTGCGCGCGCGTCGAAGCGTCTGGCGGGGCATCCGTGTTGCTCGAAGCGGCGGAGATCGAGCCTCAGCGTCGCGCCGAGACTTTGACCTTGCAGGAGTGGGCGCGTCTGACGCGCGCGCTTGAGCGCAGTTGAGAGCATCGTGGTGTCGGGTATATGAGATGTGCGATGTTGTGTGAAGGGACGGGAGATGTTGGCATTGTGCTATACTGCTTGACACCCCGCCCTAAAATTTATTCTGCGGTGGACATCTACACCGAATTAGCATTGGAGAGAAAACTAAAACTGTGGGTAATGTGATTGAGTTGATGCCGCTTGGCGGTCTCGGCGAGTTCGGGACGAACTGCCTCGCCGTGCGCTATGGCGAAGAGATGATTATCGTGGATGTGGGGATGGGTTTCCCCGAAGAAAGCGTCTATGGCGTTGACATCTCGATACCGGATTTCGATTTTCTTGAAGAGTACAGGGACGAGATTCTCGCCGTCGTCCTAACGCACGGGCACGAGGATCATCTCGGCGCGTTGCCGTACATCCTCAAACAATTCAACGTGCCGGTCTATGCCTCGCACTTTACTGCCGGGTTGGCTGAGAGCAAGCTTGAAGAACACGATTTGACGGACAAAGTGCTGATGCACCGCGTCGAGCCGCGCGACGTGCGCGAGATCGGCCCGTTCAGCGTCGAGTTTATCCGCGTCTCGCATTCTTTGATTGATTGTTTCGCGCTCGCCATCACGACGCCCGTCGGGACGATTATTCACACCGGCGATTATAAGGTTGACGAGACGCCCGTCATCGGCGAGCCGATTGACCTCCGCACACTGCGCCGCTACGGGCAGGAAGGCGTGCTCGCGTTGACTTCGGATTCGACGAATGCCACCGTGCCCGGTCGCACGCCTTCGGAGCGCGCCGTCATCCCTGCCTTCGAGGAAATTTTCTCCGAAGCCGAAGGGCGCATCATCGTCTCGACATTTTCATCTTCGATGCATCGCCTGCAAATCGTCTTCGACGTGGCGCAACAATTCAACCGCAAAGTTTGCGTGCTTGGTCGCTCGATGATTAAGAACGTCGAGATCGCGGAGCGTCTCAACTATCTCGATTTGCACGAAGGACTCGTCGTTTCGCTGAACGAGTCGAAGCGTCTGCACGACGACGAGATCGTCTATCTCGTCACCGGCTCGCAGGGCGAGACGCGCGCTGCTTTGACGCAACTGGCAACGCAATCTTACAAGGGCGTGACGATTGAAGAGGGCGACACCGTTGTCCTGTCGGCGCGCATCATTCCCGGCAACGAGCGCGCCATCTCGCGTCTCATCGGCGAGATTTATAAGCGCGGCGCGAAGATCATTGACGAGAAGCGACGGCTCGTACACGTCAGCGGCCACGCCTCGCAGGAAGACATACGGATTATGACCGAGGCCGTGCGCCCCAAGTTCGTCGTGCCCGTGCATGGCGAGTACCGGATGCTCTATCGCCACAAGGAATTTCTCAAAAACCATGTCGGCTATGCGGACGAGAATATTATTTTGATCGAGAACGGCGACGTGCTCGAACTCGACGGCGAGCGCGCCATCGTCACCGGCAAGCGCGACATCGGGCGCACCTTCATTGCCGACTCCGGCTTCGAGGAAATTAACCGCGAGACCGTGCGCGAGCGTCGCCTGCTCGCCAACGATGGCGTCGTCACGCCCGTCATCACACTGAGCGAAGAGACTGGCGCGCTCGAATTCGAGCCGGAGATCGTCGCGCGCGGCGTGCTCGGCATGGACGGCGCGTCGAACGGTTTTCTTAAACAGATGCAGGGCGTCGTCTCCAAAACTGTCGAAGGCGCGAGCAAGGAAGAACGCCGCGACACCTCGCTGCTCAAAGAGCGCATCCGCGTCGAACTCAAACGCTTCATCCAGAAACAGACCGGCGCGAAGCCTGTGATTGTTCCTGTAGTCGTGCAAATCTAAATGCAGATGTTAGAAGTTAGAGGTTAGAGGTTAGTAAAGAGCATCTCGTTTTAACTAACCTCTAACCTCTAACCTCTTTTACTATGTCGAGCGTTGAGATAGCTGAACTCCTGCGTCGCACGCGCGTCGAAGTCGCGCCCGGCACGTTCTTTCTCGTCGGTTTGCGTCAGGAAGATTGGGAGCGTCTGCTTGAGAACCCGGAGTTGAGTCCGCGCGCCGGGGCGGTCTTCATGCTGTTGCGCGACGGGCGCGAGGTGACGTTGCTGCTCGAAGAAGAGGACTGGCGCACGATGCGTCACGCGGCGCGCGAGGCGCGGGTCGAGGGCGGATTTCGTTTGATCACGCTTGACATCGAGTTGGCGTGGAACGTCGTCGGTTATCTCGCGCGCGTGACGGCGTTGCTGGCAGAAGGTGGTATCTCGGTCGGCGCACTCTCGGCTTTCTCGCGTGATCATTTACTGGTCAAGCAGGATGATCTCGGAAACGCCCTGCGCGTGCTCGGCCCGCACGTCGAGGAATTGTGTTGAGACGAAAATTTCGATGGCATACGATTGGAAAAATAAAGTTGTCTTGCTGACGGGCGCGTCGAGCGGCATCGGGCGCGCGCTGGCGATTGAGTTGGGCAAGCGTGGCGCGCATGTCGGATTGCTGGCGCGACGCGCGGAGTTGTTGCTCGAAGTTGTGGAAGAAGTCGAGCGCGCGGGCGGCAAGGCGTTGGCTCTGACCGCCGACGTGCGCGATGCGGGCGAGGTCGCGAAAGCCGCCGGGCGCGTGCGCGGCGCGTGGGGCAAGATTGACGTGCTGATCGCCAACGCGGGGATGAGCACGACGACGGCGGGGACGGATTTGCAGGCGCAGGAAGCAGGCGATGTCATCGCGATTAACGTCATCGGCGTGGTCAACAGCGTGGCCGCCGTGCTGCCCGACATGTTGAAGCAGAAGGACGGGCAACTCGTCGCGATTTCAAGTCTCGCGGCCTATCGCGGCTTGCCGAAGTCCGGCGCGTACAGCGCGAGCAAGGTCGCCGTCTCGACCCTTTTTGAAAGTTTGCGCGTTGACCTCAAACAGAGCGGCATCGCCGTCACGGTTATTCATCCCGGCTTCATCAAAACGAAGATGACCGCCAATCGCAAGCGTCGCCTGCCGTTTCTGTTGGAAGTTGAAGACGCGGCGCAACGCATCCTGAAAGCCGTCGAAAGGCGTGCGCGCAACTACGCATTCCCGTGGCAGTTGGCGAGCGTCGTGCGCGTTATGAAATTTTTGCCCGGCTCGCTCTACGACCGTATCGCTTCGAGAAATTCATTCAGAGATTGAGCGCGAGTGAAGATTTGTCAGTACCGCGAGCGGTAGCGAGCGGGTCTGCATACTTAACGATGACCCGCTCGCTACCGCTCGCGGTACTGACAGGAAAGCTTGTGCCATCTTAGTCTCACATAAACGAAAGCTGCATCAACTTAATCCTTATGACATTTCTTCAAGCTATCATTCTCGGCATCGTGCAGGGATTGACCGAGTTCATCCCGATCAGCTCAACGGCGCATTTGATTTTCGCCAGCCGTCTGACCGGACTCTCGCAAGCTCTGGGGACGGAGCAGTTGACGGCGACGATTGCCGTCATCCAACTCGGCACGCTCGTCGCCGTGCTCATCTATTTCGCGCGCGACATCTGGGATATTTCTTACGCCTTCGTCCGCGACCATCTAACGCTTCTGCGCGGCGGCACTCCGCCGATTAACGGGAGCGGATTGCTCGGCAGCAAACTCTCGCACGAGGCCGTTCTCGGCTGGCTGATTATCATCGGCTCGCTGCCCATCGCCATCATCGGCCTCAAATTCAAAAAGGTCATCGAAGGGACGTTCACAAAAAATCTGTGGGTCATCGCGACGATGATGATCGTCATCGCGTTGCTGCTGCTCGTCGCGGAAAAAGTCGGCAAGCGCGAGCGCGGGATGGAAGACCTGGGGCTGCTCGACGCGCTGGCCGTCGGCTTCGCGCAGGTGCTCGCTTTGATTCCGGGCGCGTCGCGCTCAGGTTCGACGATCATGGCCGGACTCTTCGCCGGAGAGAAACGCGAGGCGGCGGCGCGCTTTTCGTTTTTGCTTTCGATCCCGGCGGTCGGCGCGAGCGGTCTGCTCGAACTCAAAGGCGCGTGGGGCAATTTGCCGCAGGGAAGCAGCGCGACGCTGTTGCTGGCGACCATCGTGTCGGGCATCGTCGGCTACGCTTCGATCTGGTTTCTCATCCGCTATCTTCGCACACACACGACGGGCGTCTTCATCGGTTATCGTCTCGTCCTCGGCGCGTTGATTTTGCTGCTGCTCGCGACCGGAAAAATTCTGCCGCTTGATAATCCCGCGCCCGACTCGCCCGCGCCGCGCGCCGCCGTCGTGGCCGTGACCGCGTCGCATTTGAAAAGTTAGGGCCGCAAGAAATAGTTCAATCGTTTCGGACTGAAGCCTCATCAGATGGGGCTTCTTCATTTTTAACAGTGACGACTTTTTTTATGAGGTTGATGTAGTTCCGTCGTGAGACTCGCGAGAACTGCCGCTCTTCGGTTACACTTGTCCGTCCGCGACTCAACGAGAGATTTAACCGAAAGCCCTCGCGTGAGATGGAAACCTAGAGAAGTTGCGATGAACGAAGACACAAAAACGGAAATGTTTCCCGCCTCAGAGCGACCGCGCAGCCCGCGCGTGCCCGTCAATTTCACGGTCGAGTTGGACGGAAGTCTCGCGTCCGGCCAGCCGTTTCACGAGAGCGCGGAGGCCGTGCGCGTCAGTCGCGGCGGCGCGACGCTCATCAGTGACGTGAGCGTGAACACGGGCGCGGTTGTGCGTCTGACGCCGCCGTTCGGTCGCTCGCTGGAGGCGGAAGTCAACGGCATCTGGACGGACGAGACGGACGGGCGACAGCGCATCGGCGTCAAGCTGCTCGACCCCAACGGCTGGTTCGCCGAATGATGTCAACAAACTCTGCCGGTCAAAAAATGTCGAAGGGAAAGCGTTGGGACGTGCGCGCAACGGATGCAGGCACGCAGGCAAGCGCACTCGCACGCGCGCTTGGCGTCACTGACATCATTGCGAATCTGCTCATCGCGCGCGGCGTGGAGACGGAGAGGGAAGCGCGCGACGTACTCAATCCTTCGCTCGCACAGTTGCACGATCCGTTTTTGATGCTCGGCATGAGAGAGGCGACGGCGCGCGTCCTTCGTGCGATTGAAGCGGGCGAGAAAATTTTAATCTACGGCGACTATGACGTGGACGGCACGACGGGCACGGTCGTGCTTCGTCGCGCGCTCGAAGTGCTCGGCGCGCAGACCGGCTATCACGTCCCGCACCGCTTCACCGAAGGCTACGGTATCCGGCAGGACGTGCTGGAACGCAAGCACGCGGAAGGCTACACGCTCGTCATCAGCGTTGATTGCGGCATCCGCGCGCACGCGCCGCTGGAATGGGCGCGCGACAACGGCCTTGATGTCATCGTCACCGACCATCACCTGCCGGACGCAGACGAGGGTGCGCCGCCCGCCTTCGCCGTTCTCAATCCGAACCAGCGCGACTGTCCTTATCCAGATAAAAATCTCGCGGGCGTCGGCGTCGCCTTCAAACTCATCCACGCGCTTTTTCGCGAGCGCGGGAAAGAAAATTTGGTGCGCGGCTTTCTCAAGATCGTCGCCATCGGGACGGTCGCGGATGTCGCGCAACTCGTCGGCGAAAATCGCTCCATCGTCGCGCTCGGCCTGAAAGATTTACGCAAGGCGACGAATCCGGGACTGCGCGCTTTGATGGAAGTCGCGGGCTGCGGCGACGGGACGGGCATGTGCGCGAGCGATCTCGGCTTTCGTCTGGGACCGCGCATCAACGCGGCGGGACGGATGGACGCAGCGCGCGCGGTCGTCGAGTTGTTCGAGTCGAAGGATGCCGAAAGCGCGCGCGTCATCGCCGCGCAGTTAGACGCGCTCAACCGCGAGCGACAGGCGACGCAGGCTTTGATTACGGCGCGCGCCATCGCCGAGCTTGAATTTAATGACGGCTGGAACGCGCCCATCGCGGTCATCGCGGGCGACGGATGGCATCGCGGCGTCGTCGGACTCGCGGCGTCGAAAATCGTCGAGCGGCTCAATCGTCCCGCCGTCGTCATCTCGCTTGACGAGCAAGGCATCGGGCACGGCTCGGCGCGCAGCACGGACAATTTTCACTTGCTCGACGCGCTCACGAGTTGCGCCGATCTCTTCATCAGTTTCGGCGGGCACGCGCACGCCGCCGGCTTGAGCATTCATCGCGACCATGTCTCCGAACTACGACGCAGGCTTGGCGAGTTGGCCGCCGGCACGCTCGTCGCGGAAGATTTTCTCCCCCTCGTCAAAGTTGACATGATGTTGCCGTCCGCGTCGCTCTCGCTCGAACTCTTTGAAGAGTTGAGCGCGCTTGAGCCTTATGGTGCAGGCTGGCCGCGTCCCGTCTTCGCATCGAGCGACCTGCGCGTCGCCGGCGAACCGCGCGTCATCAAAGAGCGTCATCTCAAGCTGCGCGTCGCGGGTGCGGACGGGCGCGTCCACGATGCGATCTGGTGGGGCGGCGTCGAAGCGTGTCCAGCAACGCCGCCAGCCAGAGCGCGCATCGAACTGGCCTACACCATCGAATCGAATACGTGGCAGGGCACGACGCGCTTGCAGTTGTCGGTGGAGGATTTGAGGAGACAATAGCAGTGACGAGTGACGAGTGAAGAGTGACAAGTTAAAAACAACTTCTTGCTCGTCACTTGTCACTCGTCACTCTTCACTGTTTTATCATGCAGCAGATTCGGCGTAGAAGAGGGACGGCTTTAGGCTTGCGCTTGCGCGCGGGTGCGCCGAAGTTTGTGCGCCTGCTGGCGGCGCTGCTGTTGGTGGGCGTTATCACCTTCGTCGGGCTGAATTATTATCGCCTGCGGAACACGCCGTTTTTTCGCATGAAGTCGGGGCCGACGGAATTGTCGAAGGATGTGACGGGCAGGATAGACAATCTCGAACACCGCGAAATGAAGGGCGACCGCCTTTACATTTTGCTGACCGCGACGCAGGACTTGCAATTTTCGGACGGGCATCACGAATTGGAGAACGTCCACCTGGAAGTCTATCCCGATCACGGCGAACGACCGGACAAGATTAGCGCGCAACGCACCATCGGCAATCAAGACAACACGCGACTGGAATTCAGCGGCAATGTCGTGATCGAAACGCGCGACGGCTTGAATGCGAAGACCGAGGCCGTCGGTTACGACATTCACAGCGAGATGGGCGTCGTCACCGCTCCCATCACTTTCGAGCGCGAAAACATCAGCGGTCGCTCTGATGCGGCGACGCTCGACTCGAAAAATAAAAAACTCGAGCTGCGCGGCAACGTCGAAATCACTGTCCAGCCGGATGCGAAGGCTCAAGCCGGAGACAGCAAGTTGCCGCAGATGAATTTGCGCGGGCGTCCCGTCACGGTCAAATCGAAGCAAGCGGACTTTGATCAAACGAATTTGCACCTGGCTTTTACCGGCGGGGCGGTGGCCGAGCAGGGCGACGACGTGATGAGCGGCGACGCTCTCAGCGGCACACTCAGCGAGCAGAAGCGTCTCAAGCACATCGAAGTGCGTGGCAATTCTTATCTGCGTTCGGCCACGCAGGGACGCGCGGCGGAAGTGTTCGCCAACGACATGGATTTCAGCTTCAACCCCGACCAGAAGCTTGAACTCGCGCACGCCAACGGCAACGTCCGCACTCATACGCTCGACGCTGATTCGGAAATGGGGCTGACGACTGCCGGCACGCTCGACCTCGACTTCAACGCGCAGGGCGAGCGCAGCTTGCTCAAAGAGATGCGCGCCGACAGTCGCCCGGTCGTCACGCTCGCCGCGCCGAAGTCGAAGGCGAATGATCCGGGCGCAGCGAACAAGCGCATGACCGCGGACGCCATACGCCTCTACTGGCGCGCGACGGGACGCGATCTCGAACGCGCGGATGTTGACGGCAACGCCGAGTTACAGGTCGAACCCGTCCATGCCTCGCCGACGGCGGATCGCAAGACGCTCAACGCGCGTCTCTTCGTCTGCGACTTTTTCGAGGCGGGAAACATCGCGCGCACCTGCACGGCATCCGGCGGCGCAAAGGCCGTCGCAGACCCGCTTCAACCATCGGAGAAGCGCGCCACGCGCACGCTCACCTCGCAGACGATGGTCGCGCAATTCGTCCGCGAGACGCAGGACATCGAACACATAGACGCTACCGGCGACGCGCGTTTCACGGAAGCCGCGCGCACGCTCACGTCGCAGAAGATGGCGGCGCAATTTTCGCGCGAGACACAAGCGTTGGAAAAAGTTGATGCCGACGGTGACGCAAAATTCAACGAGCTTGACCGCAACGGGCAGGCGGCGTCTATCTCGTACACTGCGGGCGACGGTTATGTGAGAATGCGCGGCGGCGAGCCGGTCGCGTGGGATTCGCGCGCGCGCATCAAGGCGACGGAGATTGACTCCGACACGCGCAACAAAATTACCTACGGGCGCGGCAAAGCGACGACGACTTATTACAGTCAGGAACAGACGAACGGCGCGGCTCCTTTCGCCAAAGTGAAAAGCCCGATCTTCGTCGCCGCCAACAGCGTCGAGTTTCAGCACGAGTCGGGCGTCGGCATCTACACCGGCGCGGCGCGCATGTGGCAGGACGACAATTTCATCAAAGCCGACCGCCTCGTCATGCGGCGCGAATTGAAACGTCTGGAGGGCGAAGGCAACGTCCAGAGCGCGCTCTATCAGGCGCGTCGCAAAGAGGCGAACGGCAATCGCGTCGTCGTCCCCGTCTTCGCGACATCGAACAGCATGTCGTACACCGACGCCGACCGTCTGCTACAGTACGCCGGCAACGTTGACATACGGCAGGGCACGGAGCGCATCGAGAGCGCGAAGGCCGACGTGTTTTTGTTGAAGGACACGTATGAAGTCGAGCGCACCATCGCGCAGCAAAACGTCGTCGTCACGCAACCCGGCAAGCGCGGCACGGGCGACTGGGCGCAGTACACCGCCGCCGACGAGACGGTGATGCTCACCGGCAAACCCGCGCGCGTCGAAGATGCCGAGCAGGGCAATTCCGAGAGTCCGCGCCTGACCGTCTATCTGCGCGAGAATCGCGTCGTCTCCGATGGCGGCGACGCCAGCAAACAATCCGCCGGCGGGCGCGTGCGCTCGACGCACAAGGTGAGAAAGCAGTGAGCAGTGGTCAATGGGCAGTGTCCAGAATGAAAAGCGACTTCTGCACTGTCCACTAACCACTGCCCACTGCCCACTGATCGTTATGGCGAGCGAAGAGATTATTGAAGAATCGTTGGAGCGAGATGCGGGCGCGCGTGTGAAAGAAGTGGCGCGCGTGCCTTCGGCGGTCGCGCTGGCGGGGTTCGATCTGGTGAAGTATTACGGCAGGCGGCGCGTCGTCAACGGCGTGAGCGTCCACGTCGAGCCGGGCGAGGTCGTCGGATTGTTGGGCGCAAACGGTGCGGGAAAGACCACGACCTTTTACATGATCATCGGTCTTGAGCGGCAGGATGCGGGGTGCGTCACGCTGGCCGGCAAAGACATCTCGAAACTTCCGATGTACTTGCGCGCGCGTCTCGGTGTCGGTTATCTCCCGCAGGAGCCTTCGGTCTTTCGACGGATGACGGCGTCGGACAACATTCTCGCCGTGCTTCAAATGCTTCCGATGCGGCGCAGCGAACGTTCCAAACGTCTCGAAGAGTTGCTCGAAGAATTCGGCATCCAGCACGTTCGCAACACGCGCGGCGACGCGCTCTCCGGCGGCGAGCGACGGCGCACGGAGATCGCCCGCGCACTCGCCACCGAGCCGCAGTTCATCCTCCTCGACGAGCCGTTCGCCGGCATTGACCCGAAGGCCGTTGATGACATCCAAAATATCATTCTCTATCTGCGCGGGCGCGGCATCGGGATTCTCATCACCGACCACAACGTGCGCGAGACGCTCGGCGTGACGGATCGCGCGTACATCATGGCCGACGGAAATATTTTCCGCTCCGGCGCGCCGCTCCAATTGACGGAAGACCCGGAAGTGCGCCGCCTCTACCTCGGCGAAAAATTCCGCATGTGATGAATACACGCGCGGCCTCAAAATCGGTTATAATCTCCACGCGCCGTTTCGCAAGCGGCTAAATAAAACAGAAGAAAATTTTTAGGCAAGTTGATCCGAAGATAAAGTATGTCGGTCAGGCTCACACATAATCTCTCGCAACGTCTCGTGCTGACGCCGCAGTTGCGCCAGCGCATCGAGATGTTGCAGATGACCTCCGTCGAGTTAAGCGACCTTATCCAGCAGCAGCTTCTGGAAAATCCGATTATCGAAGAAGTGCAGACGCAGGACGAGCGGCGCGAGCTTGAGAAAGACATTCTCGACCAACTCGCGGGCAGCCGTGACGATGCGACGGACGTGGCCGCCGCTGCCTTCGAGGCCGCCGTCCCGGACAATCTCAACGGCGACACGGCAACTTCAAACGGCGCAGGCGATGCAGAGTCTCTGTTAGCGTCGTTGCCGGAGACGGGAGAGACTTACGAGTTAAGCGGCACGGCGACCGAGCAGGCAGGCGAAGAGTTCGAGGCGGCGGAAGGCGAGCGCGACGCTTTTGAAGAGATAGATTTCGGGCGTGAGTTTCAGGATTATCTAGACCCCGGCTACAAGACGCAGGAGTTTGAATACAAGGAAGACGCGCCGACCTTCGAGCAGTTTTTGACGCGCGCGCCTTCGCTCGCCGAACATCTGTCGTGGCAGTTGCATCTGACGCAGATCGAAGACGAGTTGGCGCTCGTTGCCGACAGCGTGATCGGCAATCTCGACAGCGACGGGCGGCTCAACGCGACGAACGAAGAAATCGCGCAACAGGGGGGCTGGACTGAAGAGTTGGTCGAGCAGGCGCGACAAGTTCTGTTGCGGCTCGATCCTGTCGGCTGCGGCGCGCGTGATGCGCGCGAATGTCTGCTCGTGCAAATTGATGCGCGCGGGAAAGATGCTTGCCCGCATGGAGCGGAGGGCTGCCTCGCGGATAAACTCATCGGCGAGTGCTCGCTCGTTGATTTACAGACGCACAAGCTGCCGAATCTGGCGAAGCATCTCAGCGTCACCGTGGAAGATTTGGTGACCGAACTCCAGCACATCCGCACGCTCGATCCGTATCCGGGCAGGCGTTATTCATCCGAAGACCCGATTTTGATTACGCCCGAAGTCTTCATCGAAAAAGTTGACGACCACTACGAAATTTACTTCGCCGATGATGGCGGGCCGCGCCTTCGCATCAGCCATAGTTACCAGCAAATGCTCGGGCGCGAGGACACGAGCAAAGAGACGCGCGACTTCATCAAAGAGAAAATGCGCTCCGCCGTTGACCTGCTGCGGAACATCGAACACAGACGCCAGACGATTTTCCGCGTCGTCGAGTGTATCGTCCGTCGGCAGAGCGAATTTCTCTCGCACGGCGTGCAATCCATCAAGCCGATGATGCTCAAGGATGTGGCCGAAGATACGGGGATGCACCTGTCAACCATCTCGCGCGTCGTCAACCGCAAATACGCGCACACGCCGCAGGGCGTCATCGAGCTACGCCGCTTTTTCACCGAAGGCATGACTAATGAAGACGGCGAAGAAGTTTCGACGCGCATCATCAAGCTGCGCATCAAGAAGATGATTGAGGATGAAGACCCGCACAATCCGATCACGGACGATCAGGTCGTCAAAATTTTAATCGGGGAAGGCATCAAGTTGTCGCGCCGCACTGTGGCGAAGTATCGCGACCAGATGAGCATTCCCGGCTCGCGCGAGCGCAAGGCTGTAATCTAAAGCAGGGGCTAGAGGTTAAAGTCTGGAGGCTAGTTAAAGACAAATCTTCCAGCTTCTAGTCTCCGCCTTCTATCGCAGCGCGAAAAAGTTTTAAGCAAGACACAATCCAGCAGAGCCGACGCTGACGGGCGGTGAAATTTTTGCGCCCGTTACTTTCACGAGCGACGGCGGAGGGGGCAGCGTTCATGCGTTTTGAATACACAGGCAGGCACATTGAGGTGACGCCTGCTTTGCGCTCGCACGTCGAGGATCACTTTCAGAAGTTGGATCACATTTTCGAGAACTCTTCGACCGTGCGCGCACACGTCGTCATTGATGTCATCAAGAATCGGCACATCGCGGAACTGATTCTCCACTGGCGTGACCATACGCTGACGGCGACGGACACGAACGCCGATATGTATCAGGCTCTGTCGCGCGTCATCGCCAAGATCGAGAAACAGGCCGTCAAACTCAAAAAGAAAATCATCGAGCGCAAGCAGGGCGCGACCGCGCTTTCAGCCCTCGAAGTGAATGAAACGCCGGCAGCGGACGGCGGAGGACGGCGGGCGGCGGACAAATCTGATTCAGGCCAGCCGCGCATCATCAACGCGCGCAGCTATCGCGTCAAGCCGATGACGCCGGAGGAAGCGGTGATGAGTCTCGCCGAAGACGATAACCAGTTCGTCGTCTTTCGTGACGCGCAGACCGACCGCCTGTGCGTGCTCTACAGTCGCAAGGACGGCAACTTCGGTCTCATTCAACCTTGACGCACCGTGAGAAATTTTATTTCGGGGCGCGACGCGACGTTGATCCGCTACGCAGGTGGATTGATCATCGCCGCGCCCTTTGTTTGACTTATAGCGGTTTGCGATTGAGTGCGACATGAGTGAAAGAATATGCACCACAGAGGACACAGAGAGGCACAGAGGAAAGACTGAGGTTTGATGGTCTCCTCTGTTTCGTCCCCTGTGCTCCTCCGTGTCCTCTGTGGTTAATTCTCCGGTCACATTCATTTGCAACCCGCAATAACGGGCGTAAAACGCGCGCGTAAGCTTTGCCAGAGAGCTGTCGAGATGACGAGCCAACCAGAAGAGCATCCATCCATCAGCGTCAGCGATTTTCTGGCGGGCGCGCCGGCGCAACTCGAACTCAAATTGCTGGCGGGCGCGGACGGCGCGAGTGAGCGCGTCATCAATTCGTCGCGCATCCAGAAACTCGGCCTCGCGCTCGCAGGCTTTACGCATTACATCCACACCGGGCGCGTCCAACTCGTCGGGCAGAGCGAGGTTTCATATCTCGCGCAATTCGATTCGCGGCAGAGACGCGAGGCCATCGCGAAACTTGAGCTTGATAAAATTTCGTGCGTGCTCGTCTCGAAGAAATTGATGCCGCCGGCGGAACTCGTCGAGGCGGCGGAGAGGGCAGCGCTGCCGCTCATCCAGACTGCGCTCGTCAGCTCGCTCGCGATCAGCGTCGTTACGCAATACTTGCAGGAGTCGCTCGCCCCGCGCGAATTGCGGCACGGCGTCCTGCTCGACATCTACGGACTCGGCGTGTTAATCGAGGGGGCGTCGGGCGTCGGCAAGTCTGAGTGCGCGCTCGATCTCGTCATGCGCGGGCACCGGCTCGTGTCGGACGATCTCGTGGACGTGCGCCGGACAGGCGCGGAGCAGCTTGTGGGAAGCGCGCCCGAATTGCTTTTCGAGCACATGGAGATACGCGGACTCGGCATTCTCAACGTCCGCGAGTTGTTCGGCGTCTCGGCCATCAGCGGGGCGAAGGCGATTGACTTGAACATCAAACTCGAACGTTGGGATGAGACACTGGAAATCGAGCGGCTCGGACTCGACGTGCGGACGGTGGACATTTTAGGCGTGAGCGTACCGTCCTTTTTGCTGCCCGTCAGTCCGGGACGCAATCTTGCGACGCTCGTCGAGACGGCGGTGCGCGTACACTTGTTGCGCGCGCGCGGGCACGATGCGGCGCAGCAGTTCGTCGCGCGCCACGCCGCCGCGTTAATCGAGCGAGAGGCATCTGTGCGGCCTTCAACAGTCTCCAACATGGAAACAGAGGAGGCGGCAGATGACACACGATAAAAAACAGAGCGGCACGGATGAACTGGCGGCCATCGCGCCGGACATCGTGATTATCACAGGCTTAAGCGGGTCGGGCATGACGGCGGCCACGAACGCTTTTGAAGACCTCGCGTATTTCTGTGTGGACAATTTGCCCATCACGTTGCTGCCCACCTTCTCGCGCCTCGTCCAGCCGGAAGATCACAACAAGCCGCACATCGAACGCGCCGCGCTCGTCATCAACATTCGCGAGGGATATTTTTTGCGCGAATTTCCGGCATGTCTCAGAGAACTGCGCGCAGGGAATTTGCGCGTCTTCGTTCTTTTTCTCGAAGCTTCGGACGAGGCTCTGCTGCGCCGTTTCAGCGAGACGCGACGCCCGCACCCGGCGGATACGGGCGACGGTTTGCTCGCCTCGATTCAGAGCGAGCGCGCCGCGATGGACGAGATACGCGCGCTCGCCGATCAAGTGATAGACACTTCCGAGCACACCGTCCACAGCTTGCGCCGCGTCCTCATCGAGCGTTTCAGCCCCGACATCGAAGGCACGCCGATGCGCGTCACCGTCTATAGTTTCGGCCACAAGCACGGCGCACCGCGCGACGTTGACTTGCTCTTCGACGTGCGCCACTTGCCGAATCCGTACTTCGTGCCGGAGTTGCGCGATCTCTCAGGCCGTGACCGCCGCGTGATTCAGTATCTTAACCAGAGCCACGACGTAAAGGAGACGCTGCGGCGTTTCAAAGACTTGATTGATTATCTGCTGCCGCTCTACAAACGCGAGGGCAAATCTTACGTGACCATCGGCATCGGTTGCACGGGCGGACGCCATCGCTCCGTGATGGTCGCCAACGTGCTCGCCAGACACTTGCGCGCCGAAGGCTTCGACGCGACGGCGGTGCATCGCGACGTGGGGAAAGTGAAGAGACAGAAGGCGGAAGGCAGTAAGCAGAAGGCAGTAAGCAGAAGGCAGTAAGCAGAAGACGGAAGTGTGGCGCGCGGCGCGGCTTGAAAATGCTTGCGCCGGCATTGAAATTCAAAGTTGAAATTTCAGGTGGCGCTTGTTATATCACCGTGCGTCACGGAGAAACGAAAGTATGTCAGAGACGGAAAAAGACGAAGCCGCGAGGAGCGCGCCGTTGAAAAGAATCGCGGGCGTGGTGGTCACGCACGGTCAGGTCGCCAATGAATTGCTGGCCGCCGCCGAGACGATCATCGGCCCCATCAGCCACATGACCGCCGTCTCTATCGGCTGGCACGACGATGTTGACGCCGCGAGCAACGAGATCGAGCGCGCCATCACGCGCGTCTCGGAAGGCGCGGGCGTGTTGATTCTGACCGACATGTTCGGCGGGACGCCGACGAATATCGCCGCGATGTTTCTCAAACAGGGCGAGGTGGAAGTCGTCACCGGCGTCAATCTGCCGATGGTCATTAAACTCGCCGGGCAGACGGGCGATGAGACGCTGGCGCAAATTGCCGCGCTCGTGCGCGATCATGGACGCGAAGGAATTTATCTGGCGGGCGATTTGTTGACCGCGCGCGCGAAGAAAAGTTGAATGGTCGAGCGTCAGGTCACCATCGTCAACCGTCTGGGACTGCACGCACGCGCGGCGGCGCGTCTGGTGCGGACAGCGTGCGCCTTCAAGAGCGCGCAGAGGCTTGAGCGCGCCGACCGGAGCGCGGGCGCGGACGCGAAATCTATCCTCAGCGTTTTGATGCTCGCCGCCTCGCGCGGCACTGAACTGCGCGTCACCGCCGAAGGGATTGACGAAACGGATGCGCTCGACGCCGTGTGCGAATTGATTGCGAGCGGGTTCGGTGAGACAGACGAGTGAGAAGCAAGCGAGACAAGAGAGAGCAGCATTGGCATGGCGTCGCCGTCTCGGAAGGGATGGCGGCGGGGCGCGTGTTGCGACTGCACACGGGCGCGCGCCAGCACATTTATCGCGTCACGCTCGACGACACAAAAGTCGAGGGAGAGCTGCGACGCTTTCGCGCGGCGTTGCGTCTCTCGCGCAGGCAGTTGCTGGCGGTCAAGAAGCGCGCCGAGCGCGTGCTGGGCGACGAGCACGCATACATTTTCGACGCGCATCTGTTGATGCTTGAAGACCGCAAATTGAGTCAAGACGTAGAGACGAAAATTCGAGAGGAGCGCGTCAACAGCGAATGGGCGATTAAGGTTGTGACGGACGCGCTGCTCTCCGTCTATGCGGAAATCAAGGACGACTATTTACGAGAGCGCAGTTCCGACATCGAGGATGTGTCGCAGCGTCTGCTCGTCGCATTGAGCGGCGAGAGTCATCCTATCTCTCATCTCACCGAAGGCGATGTGATCATCGCCGAAGAGCTTCTGCCTTCGACCATCGCCGAACTCGACTTCGCACGCATCAGGGCTATCGCCACCGATGTCGGCGGTTGGACTTCGCACACGGCGATCATCGCGCGCGGACTCGGCATTCCGGCGGTCGTCGGCCTCCGCGATTTATACAGGCAGGCACGGACGGGCGACAACGTCGTCGTTGACGCGCGCACGGGTGAAGTCGTGCTGCATCCGGCGCAAGCCGTCGTGTCCGAGTTCAATCGTTTGCAGCCCGCAAGAGGCATTGAACTGACGGCGCGCTCCGTCGCAGTTGAAGAGTCTCGCGCGCCTCTGCGGACGGCGGATGGCGTGGAAATAATCCTGCGCGCCAACGTCGAGTTGCCGATTGAATATGATGCTGTGCAACGCTCCGGCGCGCGCGGCATCGGTCTCTACCGTTCGGAATTTCTCCTCTCGCAGCATGGAGAAATGCCCGACGAAGACGAGCAGTGCGCGGCCTATGAAGAAATCGCGCGCGTCGCGGGCGCGGACGGCGCGCGCGTGCGCCTGTTCGATCTCGGCGGCGACAAGATGCACGCCGACTTAAATCAGGATGGCGAGCGCAATCCGGCATTGGGTTTGCGCGCGATTCGTTTCTGCCTGCGACGCGAAGACATTCTGCGGACGCAGGTGCGCGCCGTCCTGCGCGCCGCCGCGCGCGGACGACTCGACCTCGTGCTGCCGATGATCTCCGATGTGACTGACGTGCGGCGCGCGCGAAAAATCATTGACGAAGAGCGCGAGCGGCTTAAGGTTGAAGGACGTGAGACGGGCGCGATACGAGTCGGCGCGATGATCGAAGTGCCGTCCGCCGTGATGGTCGCGGAACATCTGGCGCGCGAAGTTGATTTTTTTAGCCTCGGCACGAACGATCTCGTACAATATTTGCTCGCGGTTGATCGGGGCAACGATGAAGTGGCCGAGTGGTTCCGCACGCTTCATCCGGCGGTCTTGCAGAGCATTGCGCGCACAGTTCGCGCCGCCGATGCTGCGAGCATCTCGACCGTCGTCTGTGGAGAGATGGCTGCGTCGCCCGCTTACGCTGTCATCCTCATCGGACTCGGCGTGACGGAGTTGAGCATGTCGGCGACTTCGATTGCGCGCGTGCGGCGCGCTCTGGCGGGTATCGAAGCGTCAGAAGCAAAGCACATCGCGCTCGAATGTCTCGACGCAGCGACGGCGGACGATGTGGAAGAACTCGTGCGTGTGAGATTGGGCGAGGGATGGCCGCAGTTTTTTTCGCCTGAAACCTTGCCACCGCCGAAACGCAAAGGGTAGAATCGAAATGCGGGTTTGAAAGCCGCTTCCCGCAAGTTTTGATCCTTTGCGACTCTTCATCCACAGGGAGCAATCTTTGCCCGGCTCTCAAACTCCTAACCATCGCCACGTTCGCCTCCGGTTCATGCCGCCGGTTTTCAGTTCCGGGCTGTTTTCAAGTCCGGCTGCGAAAAATGGGCGATTAGTCGTTTAGTTATTAATTGAAGAAGATGCCGCCAGAAGTTGACAGTTGCCCTGTCCGACTTTGACGCGGGCGAGTAGTTCGAGTGAGTCACGATTGACGCCAGCCAGCCGCATTGCTCTGCGGCGGCGCGCGTCACGTTGAATTTAAGGAAGAGTGCCGTATGAAGAAAGTTTTATCCGCCGTCCTCATTGCAATGGCGGCTGGCCTGCTCGTCGTCTCAACGGCGCGAGCGCAGACAGGGAACGTGCGTGTCGGCCCGCTCGCCGACGAAAAAGCGGAGAGCGGCGGCGGCGCTGCTAATCCTAAAAGCGAAGAGAAAAAGACCGCACCCCGCGCTAACAATTCCGTTAGTGAAAAAAATAAAGCGACGGAGGCGTCGAAACTTGACGGCCAGAAAACTTCGTCGAGCCGCGAGCCAGTGAAAAAAGGCGACGCGAAGGAATCAGCGACGCCTGCGGCTGTCTCTTCAACTTTGACGATCAATGCGCCGCGTGAGGGCGCACAGTTCGCCGCGACGAGCGACGCGCCGCCGAAGACCGGCGAGACTCCGTTGAGGAATCCGACGTTTCCCCCGACGCAAACTTCGACTCAAGACCCGGTCAACTCGCCTGATGAAACGAAGAATGCGCCGGCCTCAAATTCAACTTCAAACACGAACGCGGATGTGAGCGCGACCGGCGGCACATCGTCGTCAACATCATCGTCGTCACAGCCGCTTGCGCCCGTGCCATCGCTCGACACTTTCTATCGAGTCGGCACAGGCGACGTGCTGGACATCCATCTCTTGAATCAGGCCGACCCGCGCCGCTCGACGCTCTACACCGTGATGGCGGGCGGCGTGCTTGAGTATCCGCTCATCGCCGACCCGATGACCGTCGCCGGCATGACGACCGAAGAGTTGGCCGCGCAAATCATCGCCGAGCTTCGTCACCGCTCCGTCTATGACAAGCCGCAGGTGCGCGTCAGCGTGCGCGATTACGCGAGCCACACCGTCCTCGTCAGCGGGTTGGTGAACGACCCAGGGCCGAAGACCTTGCAACGCGAGGCCGTCCCGCTCTACGTCGTGGTGGCGTGGGCGCAGCCGAAGGTGGAAGCCGGTCGCGCCGTCGTCGTGTCGCACGCGGCGGGGACGACCTCAAACGTTGACCTCAACGACGCGAAGGCGATGAGTATGCTCGTGCAACCGAGCGATGTCATCACGTTAATGGCACGCCCGCCGGAGTTTTTCTACGTCGGCGGCGAGATCAATGCTCCCGGTCAAAAAGATTTTCACTTGAATATGACGTTGACGCAGGCGCTGCTCGCTTCCGGCGGGGCGCGTCCAGAGTCCATCAAAATTAAGGTTTCGCGGCAGGGCGCGGACGGGCGGCTCGTCGCGACCGAGTATAATTTGCGTGAGATTGAAGACGGGAAAATTCCCGATCCGGCATTGCAGGCGGGCGACCGCATCGAGGTCAGCCACTTCACGCGCAAATGAGATTCCAGTAAATTCGTCCACTCGCCCGGTCGTGAGTCTTGCCGGAGTTTGTTGGACGCTGTATCATCTGCCCGTCCGCCCCGCCTTCGTTTCGACGAACGGCTGTGAGCTTATCTCCGGGCGAGCAAAACGTAAAATTTAAGGACATCTCATATTCAATTCGCAGACCTGCCTGTCGGAGGATCACAATTTTGATGAAGCGATATTACATCGGCGCAACCGCGCTTGCGGCGACGCTCGCCTTTGCTCCATACGCTCACGTCGTCAGCGCGCGCGCACTCTCCACCACGGCGACGCGCGCGACATCAGCGCAGGACGACGCGCCGAGCGAGGCGGAACAGAAAATTTTCAACCGTGGCAAAGACCTCTTCACGCAGGGTCATTATGAACAGGCGTCAGCGGTCTTCAAAGATTTTCTGAAGAGCTACCCGAACAGTTACATCGCTGATCTGATGCTGCTCTGGCTGGGACGCTCCTACATCGAACTCGGACAATTGCAGGATGCCGATCAGGTCGCGCAGCGTCTTAGAACTTTCAAGGACACGCCTTTCGTTGACATCTACGAAAGCGAGCTTCAATCAGCCAAGCAGGAAGCAGCCAGACATCCGGCAGCGACCGTCACGCCGACGCCGCGCACAACGACGACGAACACGCCGTCCACAACAGTCGCGAAGGTCACGCCGACGCCTTTGCGTCAAACAGCTTCTCCGCGCACCACGCCGCCCGACGAAACCGCGACGGCACGCACAAATACAAACACGCCGTCGCTCGTTATTCGCGGCGGCGGCGACGCGCAACGCACGCGCCGTCAAACAAATCAATCACGCACGCCTACCACGACAACAAGACCGCCGAGAATTAACACGCCTCCGGTGTCGAACCCTGTCGTTCCCGTGCCGAGCGAGACGCAGGTGGCGTCGAATAATTCCAACACCTCGCGTCTGCCAATTCAAACTCCCACGCGCACGCCGGAGGTGCGCGAAACGGCGACAGTCGAAACGCCTTCCAACATTTCCGCTGGCAATACGGCGGACACCGCTTCCGGGACGCAGGGCGGCTTTAGCTTGACCATCAAGCAAGTGCCCGACCTGCAACTCGCGCTCAGACGTTCGGCTCTCGCCGCATCGCCGGGTCAGACGATTCAACTGCCGCTCGTCGTCACGAACGCGGGCAACAAGGAAGACCAGTTTCGGCTTGAGACAGACTTGCCGGCGGAGTATCAACCGACCTTCAGCACCGCGCAAAACGGTTCGGGCGGTGACATGGCGATCCTCGTGACGGCGCAGATGGCGCGCGGCGCGAACATGGAAGTACTCCTCAACATCCACATCCCCGACAACATCGCCGACAATCAGCAGCAGCGTTTTCTTATCCGCGCCGCATCGCAGGCCGACTCGACGGTACTCAAAGTCGCCGACGCTTCTTTGACGGTGGTGGCCGCCGCGCTCGCCGCTTCTTCCGTCGTCGCGCAAGAGACGGTGATGCCCGGCGACACTTTCACGCAACGCATCAACGTGCGTAATCAGGGCAGCGCGACGGCACGTCAGGCGCGCGCGGATTTCGTCTTCAACCCGGACTTCGAGTTGGTCAGCGCGAACCCCAGTCCGATTAACTATGACCGTCCTTCGCGCACGGCCATCTGGAGTCTCGGCGATCTTGAATCACGCGACGCGCGCGAAATCACGGTCACGCTCCGCGCCGTTCCTGACGCGCTCGCGCAGTCCAACCGCGCGCTCGGACGCGGCACGATGCGGACGCAGAGTCTCATCATTCCTTCAAACTTCGACGGCCCGGCGATCAGCATCGGACGTGTTCCGAAAGCGCAGGTGGATTCTGTCTCTTCGGGATTGACGGCGACGCCGGGCGACACGATTTACATTCCTTTCATCGTGCGTAATCCGAGCAACTATCCTGAAAGTTATTCGCTCAACATCACCGCGCCCGGCGCACCGGCGGCGACCATCTACGCCGACGCGAACGGCGACGGACAGCATCAGGACGGCGAGCAGCCCGTCACGCAGACGAACGCGATTGACCCGCGCGGCGGACAGTATCCAGTCCTTTTGCGCGTGGAGATTCCGCGCTCGACCGCCGACCGGCAGCAATACGCTTATAACCTTGTGACGCGCGCGCTGGCTTCGCCGAGCCGCATCGCGAGCGAGGCGAGCACCGTCCTGACAGTCGCCGCGCCGCGCGTCCGCGTCCGCGCCGAACTCGCCAACTCGGAAGTGAAGCCGGGCGACACGATTTTCTATCGCCTCGTCCTCGTCAACGATGGCGCGGGGCTGGCGAAGAATCTGACGGTCACAGAGTTGCTGCCGAGTACGATGGAGTTTGTCTCGTCAACGCCGTCGCTGAACTTGCAGGACGCGAACGGCGGCGCGCACACGCTGGTCTGGCGTGTCAGCGAACTCGCGCCCGGCGATACTTCAGTGCTTCAAGTGACGGTACGCCTGCGCGCCAACATTCAGGCCGGGCAGGAAATCACTCCGCGCCATTCGCTCATCTATCAGGACACCAACAGCAACTCGCACAACGGCCAATGAGCGACGCGACAGCGCGCGAACACGCTGAGACGGAGACCGGGGAACTTGAACCCGGTCTCCGTCTTTTTTCTATTTCACGCCGCGAACTCATACCTGCAACACGATTGAAACTAACGCGCCTTCTGTTGCTCAAGGCCGCCGCCGAAGCTCTGTTTGTCGTCGCGCTGGCCTCCAGTTTTTTTTACTACACCTTTGTGTCCCGTGTGCATGGCGCGATTGACGACGCGCGCATGGACGGCAACATCGTGGTGACGGGCTGGGCGGTTGACGACGCGGAGCCAACTTCGCATGTCGAAGTGCAGCTATTCATTGATGGCCGCTTCGCATCGAGCCGTCTCGCGGATGAGCCTCGCACGGAATATGCTCAGGGCGAAAACGCATCGGGCGAGCGACACGGTTTCGTCTTTCAACTTCCTCAACAAACAAGCGGCGAGCACGAGGCGCGCGTCTATGCGGTGCGCGGCGGCGTCCACGACATGCGCCGGACGCTACATCTAGTCGGACATCCAATCAGCTTGCGCGCGATGTCTTCGGCAATGACGACAAGAGACGAAGTGAAACTCTCTTGGGATGAAACACAGGTGCGTTGATGTCATCGGATGAGTCTATGACGAAACATGCAACCGTTGCTGGCGTGGATAAATCTCTGGCGGCGTGGGAAATCGTTTCCGTCATCATCTCGGTGCTCATCGCCGAGTGGCTGATTTTAACTGTGGCCGGCGGTCGCCGTCTGCTTGGCGTCGTCCCCATCATGCTCGCCTTCGTTTACATCTTGCTCTCGCAACGTCTGCGTGGCGAGACGTTGCATGAGATCGGCTGGCGACTCGACAATTTCGCGCTCGCCGCCCGTTTGCTTGTCGTTCCGATGCTCGCTACGACGCTCGTGCTGTTCATCGTCGGGTGGTTCAATTCCAGTATAAATTTCGGCAGGTGGGGCGGCGGACGCGCGTACTTCGGACTCCCTGTGTTCGGGGCGCTCTGGGGAATTTTGCAGCAGTACATCTTGCAGGGATTCGTCAATCGCCGCGCGCAAATAATTTACGGACGTGGCTGGCGCAGCGTGCTCGTCGTCGCGCTTATCTTTGCGGCTCTCCATCTGCCGAATCCACTGTTGACGCTCGTGACGTTCGCGGGCGGCATCATCTGGGCGCACATCTTTCAGCGCGCGCCGAACGTCTTCGCGCTCGGACTCTCGCACGCCTTGATGACGTGGATAGTAATCTCGACGATGCCGCCGGCAGCCCTTCACAGTCTGCGCGTCGGTTTCAATTATTTCCTTTGATTTTCAACAGTTGCGGCATCACATAGCCTTCGCGTTAAAATTCGCACTGTACGTGTTGAACGTTGCTTTGCTATACTTCGCGCGCCGTGCATGAGAGCAGGTCGGGCGGTCGCCGCCGGAAGGTAATAGTCCGGGGGAGGAAAGTCCGAACACTACAGGGCAGCGAGCCAGCTAACGGCTGGGCGTCTGACGCTAAAGGGCTGCAACGCAGTCGTTTGGCGGAAGATGACGACAAGTGCAACAGAAAGCAAACCAGCCGGCACGCCGGCACTCGAAAGGGTTTCCAAGGCGGCGGGTGATGGGTGAAATGGTGCGGGCAAGCGGTGCAATTCCGAAGCCTTAAAGTAAGAGCGCACCGGCGCGTATGGTGACATGCGCGGCCAGGTAAACTCCTCGCAGTGCAAGACCAAATAGGGAGCACGTCAGATAGGGCTGCCCGCCCGAAAACGCGACTGGCAACAATCGCGCGCACGTCTCCGGGTAGGTCGCTCGATCCGTTCGGCAACGAACGGGCTAGATGAATGATCGCCACTTTGACCCCGTCACGGGGAAAAAGCACAGAATTCGGCTTACAGACCTGTTCTCAGCACGCACGGCAACATTTTAAGATTGAGCGGCGAGGCGTGATTCGCCTGAACACGCCAAGCGCGCACGATTCATACAGACGAAGGAGAGCATCGAGATGGCTAATCGCAAGGGCGTTTTCATCGGAGCTTACGTTCCGGCGGACTTGAAAAAATCTTTGCAGCAGCGCGCGGCGGGCGAGCATCGCACGCTCTCGCAGGAGATTACGCGCATCCTCGAAGAGGCTGTGAAGGGCGCGCGCCTGCCACCCGGCACGATTGATCGTCGCGCTCCGAATTCGCCTACACGACGGCGCAACTCCGACCCGCTTCCGCGTCGTCGCAAAGACGATTTGCCGTATGACGGAGACCAGCCCGCCGAAGGCGATTGACGAACTTCGTTCAGACGCGGACGACTGACAAACTTGAGCGCCCTTGAGCTTCCTGCGCCTCCTGCGCCGCGCCGTCTCAAGGGCTTTCGCTTGTCTTCGACATCAAACCAAGCGCGCCGAAGTCGAACGAAGCGTGCGTCGCCTTTCGTGATGCGTTTTGTTAGACTGGCGCGCACACGCGAGAGAGACTGTAAGCCGTGACCACACAAAAAATCATTTATCTGTTGATCGGCATTGCGCTCGGTTTCGTCGTCGGCTTCGCCTTCGCCAACAACGTCAACCGCAGCGAACAGGACACGCTTCGCGCGGAGTTGACGAAATTGCGCGCCTCAGCCGTTCCAGATAAGGGCGACGAGTCGGCCAAAAAGAATCCCGCATCAACTCAAGTGAAGGGTGATGATGACGACTCGATCCCTACGCTCACCGAAGAGCAATTAAGAAACGCAGTGGCGAAGGCGGACGCCAGCCCCAAAGATGCTTCTTTGCAACGGCTGTCGGGACAGGGACTTTATCTCTACGCGATGAATAGCGGCAACACTTCGATTTTGCCGGACGCCGTGCGCTTCCTCAAACGCGCGCACGAAGCCGACCCGCAGGATTATCAAGTGACGGTGGTGACGGGCAACGCACTGTTTATCGTCGGGCGCAACACGGGCGATAACGCGCCGCTGCTGGAAGCGCGTAAATTTTATGAGCAGGCTTTGAAATTGAAACCGGCGGATGTCGTCGTTCGCACGAGTCTGGGATTGACGTACTTTTACGGCAAACCATCCGAGCCGCAGCGCGCCATCGAAGAATATCGCAAGTCGCTCGTGATTGATCCGCAGCATGAGGCGACATTGCAGAATTTAGTGACGGCGCTCATCGCGGCAGGGAATGTGCCGGAGGCGGAAAAGCGTTTGGGCGAGTTGGAAGAAGCGAACGCCTCGAATGAGTCGCTCCCGAATCTGCGCGCGCAACTCGAACAGAAGAAAAACGCCGCGAGGTAATCTATTGAAGTATCTTTTCATCCTGTTAGTGTTCGGCGTCGTCGCCATCTTCATCTACTGGCGTCTGCGTCCTTACTTGAAAATGGCGAGGCAAATGTTCGGCATGGTGCAGGACGTGAGAAGTATGCGAGGCGGTAACCCTCACGAAATTCCGCGCCGGCAGAGCGCGCAGCAACAACAGTCAGCCACCGAAAAGCTCGTGCGTTGCCAGACGTGCGGGACTTGGTTGCCGGCCTCGCGCGCCGTCACGCTTCGTGGCTCAACTAACACCTACTGCTCGCACGACTGTCTCGAACAGTCCGCCAATGCGTCCACACAAGCCACACGAAAGTCTGCGTCCTGAGCAACACACATGCTTACACAAGCTTAACTCAAGAGCGTTTTTGCGCGCGTGCGCCGATGAAAAAGAACGTCGTTGAAATGCAGAGCGCTGCCGGTGCGATGAGCAGCGCGGTGGAGAGATGCTGCCGGGTTGAGTCAATGCCGAGAGTCGCAGCGAGCGACGAAAGTGCAGCGAAGTGTCCGGCCTTGAGCGCATCGGACAGCACGCCGACAGCCAGACGCGAAAGGGCGTCCCCGAAGGCGTGGATGATGACGATGTTGAGCGCGACGGCCATCGCGCGTACATGCACGGGCACGCTTCCCAAAAGGATGGCGTGGAACGGCGCGTTGCTGACGAAGAGCAGCATCACGGCGAAAAACACGGCGGGCAGAAAGACGCGCGGGTCGTCTGCGACGAGCATCATCACGGTCGGGATAATTCCGAGCAAAGTGCTGACGGCGCAGACCAGAAAGTATGCGTTGTGACGGCGCGCGGCGAGACGGTCGGAGAGCCAGCCGCCGCCGAAAGTGCCCGTTGCTCCGGCCAGCAGCGTGACGAGTCCGAGCGTAATGTTCGCGCTCGTTTGAGTCATGCCTTTATCGCGCACGAGCACGACAATCGCCCACGTCGCGAACGCTCCGAGCGCGGCAGTAAGAGCGGTGTATCCGATGGTCGAGATAATCCAGTCGCGCGTCGTCAGGATGCGCCACGCGGCACGCAGCGTCGAATCCTCTCTGCCGCTTTTAATTTCCGCATGAACATCATTCGCCATCCCTTTATCAATTCCGGTGTGTGACGAAAACTCTCGATGAGGCTCGTCCGTCGCGCCGCGCGTCGGCTCGCGCAGACGCCACACCAGCACGGCGGTGATGAGGCCGGGCACGCCGACAATCATGAAGGCGACGCGCCAGCCAAAGTAGTGCGCGAGCACGCCGCCGACCACAAAGCCGAGCGCGAAGCCCATCGGGATCGCCGCCTGAAAAATGCCGAGCGCGGTGGCGCGTCGCTGCGGAGGAAAATAGTCCGCGATGAGGCTGGGCGTGATGGTCGAGTAAGCCGATTCGCCGACGCCGACGCAGGCGCGCACCGCGCACAATGTCACGGCGATGCCGGAGAGCGTCAGCGAAACGCCGAAGAAGGGAACGGTCAAGTGGATGGACGCGGGTAAAAAATGAAGACGGTCAACGACGCCCGTCAACGCCGTCGCGATGCTCCACAGGACGGCGGCGGCGGCCATCAACTTCGCGCGCGGATAACGATCTCCGAGTCGCCCAAATAGGGGAGCCAAAACGGTGAACGAGAGAAGCAGAGACGTTTCCATCAACCCGATGTCGGCGTCCGTCAAATTCAAGTTCGGGTCTGCCAGTATGCTCGTCGCGACGGCGGGCAGCACCTGCCGGTCAATGTAATTGAGAAAGTTGACGAGCGAGAGAATGCCGAGCGCGTAATACGAGTAACGCGCGACGCCCCCAGCGGTGGCGGCTTGCATGTTTGTTGGTGGCGTGGCGTGATGAACGTCTTCGGAATTATTCATGCGCGTGTTTCATCAGAAGTTAAAATTTCGACGATGGCCGGCGTGATGTCCGCGAGCGTGCGAACGCGCCGCCGGACGAGTTCTTTGTCTCGCCCCCAGGCGAGCGTGGGGACGAAGTTGAGCGTGTGGTTGCGTCTCGATAAGTCTTCGATGTTGCCGTGATCGCTCGTCAGCATGACGGTCGTGCGCGCGAGATGAACATCTTCGAGGACGGCGCGGACGAAGCGCGCGAGTCCTCTGAGCACAACGAGCGCGGCGTCCATCTCCTGCTCGTGCCCGGCGCGGTCGGTCATAAAATATTCGTAGAGCGTGAAGCGATGCGCGCTTGTGATGTGTGCGAGGACGGCGGCGGCTTCTTCGGGCGTGCGCTCGCTCGCGTCCTCGCCGCGTTCGATGAGTTGCCGGTTGGTGAAATCGTGGAAGACCGCACGGCCTTCGCGCAGGTCGTCGAGATTAAGAAAGTTCATCCCGGCAGCTTCAACGGCGACAGTCGTCGCCGAAACCCAGCGCGGGCGCGTCTCGTAAAAACGCGGAGTGTAAGCATTGGCGAAGACGTTAGGAGTGATGCCCGCGCGTGCGAGTTGGAGAAAAACAGAATGCTCTCTGATGATCTCGCGCATGGCTTCGTTGGGAAAGCCTTGCTTGTGATAGCCAAGCGCGCGCGGCGCGTTGATGCCTGTCAAGATAGTCGTCTGGCCTGACGCGCTCTGCGGCCTGCCTTCAACGCCAAGGCAAGCGTCGGTGCGTATAAGGACGCCGCCGTGAATGATGTGCGCCTCTTCGTCTTCAAAAAAGGCGAGCGGCTGCGCGTCCGCACCGAGATGGTCGAGCGGGTTGTGCGCGCCGCGCGTGCCGATGCCTAAGCCGTCAACGAAGATGAGCAACACGGACATGACCGGATAAGTAGCATTCAAAGCGCGCGGGAAGCAAGGCGAAAGAATAAGACGCGCGAAAGAATTTCGTGTTGAAAGACGTGTCGCGCTATATTGTGGGAAAAGTTCACACGCATTACTTCTTAACTTTGTGCAAAAAGAAATCGGACGGAGGGACTGATGTTTGTTTCCAGATTCTTATCTTGCCGGATGGCATTGTTGCTCGCGCTGATGTGCGGCGCGTTTTCGCTCTCGACGTTGGCGCAAGAGACTAACGTGCGGACTGCGCCGGCATCGTCGCGCGCTTATTTTTACGAGCCGGCCATTTCGCCGGATCATACGGAAATCGCGTTCGTTTCCGGCGGCGACATCTGGACAGTGGCGGCGACGGGCGGCGAAGCGCGTTTGCTCGTCTCGCATCCCGCGACGGAATTTCGTCCCGCCTATTCACCGGACGGAAAAAGAATCGCCTTCACTTCCGCGCGCACCGGCAACGGCGACATCTACGTGCTCACGCTTGAGAGCGGCGACCTCAAGCGTCTGACGTTCGACGACGGCTTCGAGCAGATGGAGTCCTGGTCGCGCGATGGCAACTGGATTTACTTTTCGACGACGGCGCACGACATCTCCGGCAGCAACGACATCTTCCGCATCCGCGTGGACGGCGGGACGCCGATGCCCGTCAGCGCAGACCGCTACGCGAACGAGTTTATGAGCGCGCCGTCGCCGGACGGGAAGAGTCTCGCGTTCGTCGGGCGTGGCTTCTCGCAATGGTGGCGGCACGGGCGCGCGCACATAGACGAGTCCGCCATCTGGCTGATGCGTGATTTCTCGACTGCCAACTACGAGCGTCTGACCGAAGGCGGCGTTAAAGAGTTGTGGCCGATGTGGAGCGCGGACGCGCGGAGCATCTTTTACGTCTCGGATAGAAACGGCACAGAGAATGTCTGGACGCAGGCGATTGGCGGGCGTTCGCGTCAGTTGACGGAGTTCAAAGACGGGCGCGTGCTGTGGCCGAGCATTTCAAACGACGGGCGCATGATCGTCTTCGAGCGCGACTTCGGCATCTGGAAACTCGACACCTCGAACAATCGCGCGGAGGAAGTGAAGATCGCGCGGCGCGGCGCAGCGGCGGCTCCGGCCATTGAGAGAGTGAAATTGACGGATCAATGTCAGGAGATGTCGCTTGCGCCCGACGGCAAGAAAGTGGCGTTCGTCACGCGCGGCGAAGTGTTCGCGGCGTCGGCGACGGACGGCGGCGATGCCGTGCGCTTGACGAACACGCCCGCGCCGGAGTCGCAGGTCGCCTGGTCGCCGGATAGTCGCCGCATTGTTTACGTCTCGAAGCGCAACGGCGCGGCGCAACTTTATCTCTATGACTTCGGCACGAACGCCGAGACTCAATTGACAAGCGGCGAGCACAACGACTACACGCCTCGTTTTTCGCCTGACGGGAAGCTGCTGGCATTTGAGAGAGACAGGCGCGAGCTACGTGTTCTTGAACTCGACGCGAAAGCGAACGGCGCGAACGGGAGCGAGCCTTATAGAGAACGAACTGTCGCGACGGGCAGCATGGAGCGTCCGCCGATTAACTCGGATCGTCCTTTTACGTGGTCGCCCGATAGCCGTTGGATTGCCTATATGCCCTTCGGCACAAAGTCGTTTCGCAACGTCGCCGTCGCCCGCGTTGATGGAAGCGGCACGCCGCAGCCCGTCAGCTTTCTGGCGAACACGGGCAACAACACCGTCTCTTGGAGTCCAGACGGCACGTACATTTTGTTCGACACGGGACAGCGCACGGAGTCGAGCCAACTCGCGCGCGTTGATTTGCTGCCACGCACGCCGCGCTTTCGTGAAGACCAATTTCGCGAACTCTTCAAAGAGGAATCTCCCGGCACAATCGCGCCCACTTTGAAGCGTCAGGAGAATCAACCGCAGAGTCCCGTCCCTCCGCGCGAGTCTCCAACGACAACACCGTCGCAGACGCCTTCGCCAACAGCGACGCCCGCGCCGGGAGAGTCGCCTTCAAACGTGACGACGCAGACGACAGCGACAGTCTCATCAAATGATGAGCGGAAGAAAACAGGCAAGCCGGTTGAAATCGTCTTCGACGGAATACGGCGCAGGCTCAGTCTGCTGCCCGTCGGCGTTGACGTGTTCTATCAGACGATCAGCCCGGATGGAAAATACGTGTTGATGATCGCGGGCGCGGTCAACCAGACGAACCTCTATCTCTTCCCGCTCGATGAACTATCGAAAGAGCCGGCCATCGCGCGTCAAATCACTTCGACGCCCGGATTCAAAACCTCCGCGCAATTTACGCCCGACGGCAAAGAGATTTTTTATCTCGAAGCGGGGCGCATCCAGATCGCGCCCGTTGACCCGAAACTTTCGGCTCGCTCGCTCGCGGTGACTGCCGAGATGGACGTTGATTTCGGGCGCGAAAAAGTACAAATTTTTCAGCAGGGATGGGAAGCCATCCGCGACCATTTCTACGATCCGAATTATACGGGCGCGGACTGGCAGGCCGTTCATACGACATTCGCGCCGCTCATCGCCGGCGCGCAGACGCCCGACGAGATGCGCCGTCTGATGAGCTTGATGGTGGGTGAACTGAACGCTTCGCATCTCGGCGTGTCCGCGCCCCTCGGTCAGGCGCAGGTCACGACGGGGCGACTCGGCCTCAGTTTCGACCGCGAAGAATACGAGCGCACGGGCAAGCTGCGCGTGACCGAAGTGTTGCCGCTCAGTCCTGCGGCTCTGGCGCGTGAAGCGAATCAGAGCGAGCGTCGCAGCGACATCAAAGTGGGCGACTATCTGCTCGCCGTGGACGGCAAACAAATTGACGCGCGCGCTAATCTCGACGAACTGCTCAATTACAAAATCAATCGTCGCGTGACGCTCACCATTGCATCATCTGCCGATGGCGCGAAGAGTCGCGAGGTGGACCTGCGTCCCATCAATCTGGCGACGGAGAAGGTGCTGCGTTACCGGCAATGGGTCGAGGACAAACGCGCCTACGTCGAGCGCGTGAGCGGCGGGCGTCTCGGTTACGTCCACATGTTCGATATGTCTGCGGCCTCTCTATCGCAACTCTACGTTGACCTCGATGCTGAGAATCAGGCGCGCGAGGGCGTCGTCGTGGATGTGCGTCACAACAACGGCGGCTTCGTCAACGTCTATGCGATTGACGTGCTCGCGCGGCGCAGTTATCTACGGATGACGCCGCGCGGTTTCGCCACTTCACCCGCGCGCACAACACTCGGCCAGCGCGTGCTGGAATTGCCGACCGCGCTTGTCACGGATCAGTATTCGCTCTCCGACGCGGAAGACTTTGCCGAAGGCTATCGAGCGTTGCGGCTGGGCAAGGTGGTGGGCGAGCCGACCGCCGGTTGGATTATTTACACGACCAATACGTCGCTGATAGATGGAACTGCATTTCGTCTGCCGTTCATCAAAGTCGAAGCCACTGACGGCACAAACATGGAGCGGAACCCGCGCCCCGTTGATGTCACAGTGACGCGACCCATCGGCGAAAGTTACACCTCGCACGACACACAACTCGACGCCGCCGTGCAGGAGTTGCTCAAGGGATCGGGCGCACGCAAAGAGCCATAAAAACAGGCCAGCCTCCGTTGAGCTTTCACTTCGGAGGCTGGCTTATGATGTCGCGGCTTGCTTGCTGTCGCGCGCCGTTGAATTTGTATGACGGTCGTTTACTGTCCGCGCTTGCGGATGATGCTGCGACGGCGCGGCGTGACCGGCTGCCGCGCTTCCAGCAAATCCTGATGCCCGTGTTTGAGCAGCGAGTTAAGCGATTCGTGATGCTTGAAACCGAGCAAGCGCGCCGCGTGCGAGACTTTGCCGCCGGCTTCCTTCAAGGCCAGTTCGATGAAACGACGTTCGATGCGGTGAATCTCATCCTTGAGAGAAAATCCCTCCCACGGCTTCATCAAATCAGTCTTCGCCATCTGTCGAAGCTCGGTAGCCTCGATCATTGCCGGAGTGATGACAGCGTTATCTTCAGCCGCCAGCATCATGCGCTCAATGTGTGATTGCAATTCGCGCGCGTTGCCTTTCAATGGCAATGCGCTCAGTGCTGCTACTGCTTCCGGCGCGAACGAAACACGCTTGCCGTATTGCGCGCGCGCGTTGTTGATGAAGTGTGCGGCGAGTGGCGCGATGTCTTCCTGTCTTTTGCGAAGCGGCGGAAGATAAAGCGTGAAAGCTTGCAGGCGATAGAGCAAATCTTCGCGGAAACGACCGCTCGCGACGAATTCCTCAAGGTTGCTGTTGGTGGCGGCAATGACTCTCACGTCAACGTGTTCGGGAAACGACGTGCCGGGCCTGCGCGTCTCTCCATCTTCGACGAGGCGCAGCAACTTGGCCTGATTGTCAGGACTGAGTGCGGAAATCTCGTCGAGGAAAAGCGTGCCGCCAGCCGCCGCGTGGACAGCGCCCGCATAGCCTTCGCGTGCGTCGGTAAAGTTATCTTTATCATGCCCGAAGATTTGCGACTCGAAGAGTCCTTCATGGATGGAAGCGCAATTGATCGTCACCAATTTGCCCGTGCGCCCGCTCCAACTGTGAATCAAACGCGCCAATACATCCTTGCCCGTGCCGGTCTCGCCGGTCAGCAGCACGGTGCGGGACGTGCCCGCGATCAATCGCGCGTCTTGCAGGAGATCGCCCGTGCGCGAGTCGCCGTAGATGAATTCGGTCGCCGCAGGAGCCGAAGTGACAGGACTTCGCGCCTCAAGGATTTTTCGCGCGCACACACGCAGGCGCTTGAGCATGCCTGCATCCTGCGTGTGCGAGAGACAGTCATCCGCAAGTTGATAGGATGAGCGTAATTCTTCGTGAGAAATATATTCGGGCAACTCTTCGATGAGTGAAAGGTATGCCAATCCGGCCCCATCAATGTCGCCCGCTTGTTCGGCGACTGTGGCGGCTCGACGAAATATCTCAACTGAAAGTTCATGGCATTGGAGACGTGCGAGCGCCGTCCCGTAAGTCGTTAAGGCTTGCGCGAAGAGGGAACGTTCATCGCCCTGCTCAAGCGACTGCACGGCTTCACGCGCAGTCTTCTCGGCTTCCGGGAATCGGCCTTCAAAGAGGAAAACTCGTGCGCGCGTCTCGTCAACCTGCGCGACGCTTCCGCTATCTCGCAATTCGTCGAAGAGTTGGCGGGCGCGTCCGAGATGTTCGTGCGCCTCCGCCGGCTTTTCGTTGACGAGAAAGAGAAAGCCTAAATTGTTTTCCGTGCGCGCCACATAACGCGCGTGCCCGGCCATCTCGAAGTGAAAGATCGCTGCCTCATATTCGACGAACGCACGATCTGTGTACTCTTCGTTTTTCTCTGCCGCATCAAGATAATTAAGCACGAGCGCGCGCTGCCCGTGAAATTGACCTTTCAGCGCGTGATTGTTGATGACTTCAAAGAGGGGAGCGGCTTCGCTCAAAATCTGGAGCGCGTCTCTGTGGCGTGAGGCCGACCGTTCAACAACCGCGCTCCGCAACAGCGCCAACGCCTTCAGTTCGGACACCTCACCGCCGATCTCGCCCAGAACTCCGCGAAGAATCACACGGGCTTCTTCGTAAGCTCCTTCGCGCCAGTAGCAGACCGCGAGGTCGAGACGCGCTTCATGCGTTTTGTCCACTGCATGAAGTGTCTCAAAAATCCGCACGCTCTCGCTGATTAAATTCTTTGCCGTCTCCTGCAATCCTTCAAATTGCCGGGAACTGCCCAACTGACCCGTCAGGACACCAGCGCGCAGCAACACCTCTGCAGCCAGAGGCTGCGGCAAGTTTTCTACGCGCGGATAATGGCCGAGTCCCTGCCAGAAATCGCCGAGTAACTGTTGAGCCTTCTCGTAATCACCGGCAATCTCCGACTGTTTGGCGAGCTGACACGCGAGCGTCGCGCCGTCGTTTTCAGTCAGGGTCACGTCTTCAACTTGTAAGAGCCGCTCTAATTGTAATTCCATGTGAGGCCTTCCTTTCTTCTATCTTGCCGAATATTTGCAAGGGTGTAGTAATTTTACGCACAGTGCTATCATGCCAGCCTTCAAGGTTCAATGTCCAACATCAACTTAGCTACCACTTCCGGGAGAAAATTCGTGAAGCAAATTCGTCAACTTTGTGCCGTAACTTTAATGATTTTAGTCTTTACAGTATCCGTCATGGCAGGCGGCATGGACTATCCGCAGCCGCCACCACCCCCGATAGGAGCGCCGTCAGCGGACGGGACGACTGTCATAGACGCGGTGACTGAAAGCGCAATCCAAATCATCAGTAGCATACTGTCGCTCTAAGCAACACAAACACGCATTTCAAATCCGCACAGGTTGCTGCAACAGCAAAAGCGCGACCACGTCGAATTGTGTGGAAAAATCGTCAATGAATACAGGCAGTCACGGTAAGTGTTCCACCTGATGCCCGCAGCTTAACTCTGTTAGAAGTCTAAAATCAATGTTAATTCGATGATTTTGTCTAATATCTTTGAAGCGGCATCAGGCCGGGAGAATCGCCCGAAGCATTCATTCGACCTTAATCATGCGCGCCTGATGCGATCTTTGAACTCGTGGCGGTAGACTCTTCCGGGTCGTGAAGAATCCCGCGCTCGCGGTACGCGCGCAGTTTGTTGTGTAGCGTCTTCAGGCTGATTTGCAATAATTCGGCAGCGCGCTTCTTGTTGTTTTCCGTCTTCTGGAGCGTGCGAAGAATCATCTGCCGCTCAACTTCTTCGATGGGCGTGCCGACGGGCAGCGTGATCGTGTCCTCACTACGCACGCGCGCGCGCTGGTCAAGCGGATAGGGCGCGAGATGGTGTCTCTCAATCGCCTCGCCCGAACAAATGATCACGGCGCGCTCGATGACATTCCTTAATTCGCGGACGTTGCCCGGCCAGTGATGCGACTTGAGAGCTTCGAGCGCGGCAGGCGTCAGGAAACGCGCAGGGCGTTCGTGCCGCTCGGATAATTGCGCGACGAGATGTTGCGCGAGCAGCGGAAGATCATCCTTGCGGCGGCGCAAAGGAGGAAGCTCGACAGTGATGACGTTGAGACGGTAGAGCAAATCCTCGCGGAAAGTGCCGGCGCGGACGGCCTCGTGCGGGTCGCGATTCGTGGCCGCGAGTACGCGCACGTCCACAGAAACTTCCACCGAGCCGCCGAGCCGCCGGATTTTTCTTTCTTCAAGCACGCGCAAAAGTTTCGCCTGCAACGAGTAAGACATCTCTGCGATCTCGTCGAGCAAGAGCGTCCCGCCATGCGCCAGTTCAAAACAGCCCAGACGCCGCGCCGCCGCGCCCGTGAATGCGCCTTTCTCGTGGCCGAACAATTCTGATTCCATCAACGTGTCGGGAATTGCCGAGCAGTTGATGGCAACGAACGCGGCATCACGGCGAGGGCTGATGGAATGAATTGTGCGCGCCACGAGTTCCTTACCCGTGCCGGACTCGCCGGTCAGCAGCACTGATGCGGTGGATGGCGCGACCTGCTCGACGAGAGAGTAAATCTGTCGCATCGGCTCGGACGCGCCGATGAGTTCGCCGAACGCGCCACGGTCGCGGAGTTGCCGCCTGAGCGTCTCATTTTCACGCCGCGCCTCTGCGAATTCCGTCGCGCGTTCGACCATCGAGCGCAGCTTGGTCAAGTCATACGGCTTCTCGAAATAGTGATACGCGCCTTCTTCCTGAATCGCGCGCACGGCCATCTCGACGCTGCCACGTCCGGTCAAAAGGATGACGGCGATTTCCGGTTGACGCTCGCGCATCTCGCGCAACAGTCCGAAGCCGTCGAGTCTTGGCATGAACACGTCTGTGAGGATGACTGAAGGGCGAAAAGTTTCTGCAAGCTCAACGCCGGAGAGTCCATCGCCTGCGAGAGCCGTCTCGTAGCCCCACGCGCCGAGCAATTCGCCCAAGCTTTCGGCGGCTGCGCGCTCGTCATCAACAATCAGGACTCGTCTCTTCGCCATAAATTAAGTTTAGCTATCAATCTTCCCGTCTGCAAAATATTCGGTGATGGCGCGGGCGAGCGCGGGGACAGTGAACTCAAGCGGCTGGATGTCCGTGCGTAATCCGTAATCGGTTGCGGTGCGCGACGTGATGTCGCCGATGCAGGCGACGGCGACGCCGCGCAGCAATTGCCCTAGATCGCGCGTGTCGAAAAGTTGTGCGAAGTTCGAGACGGTTGACGAGCTGGTGAAGGTGATGCAGTCAACTGCGCCGCCGACGAGCAGAGCCTCGACGCGCGCGCGGTCTGTCGTCTCAGGCCGCACAGTGCGATAAGCCGCGATGACATCAACGCGCGCTCCCGCATCTTCGAGCGCGCGTGGAAGATAGTCGCGTGCGACGGCGGCGCGCGGGATGAGGAAGTTTAAGTTCTCAAATTGCAAGCGCCCGCCGAGGTATGATTCGAGAGCCGCGAAGACGCCTTCGGCCTGAAATATTTCGGGAACCACATCAACGTGGATATGCGCTTCGGCGAGACTGAGCGCCGTCGCGTCGCCGATGGCGCACACGCGCACATCGTCCAACTCGCTCGCGCTCTTGCCGCATACTTCCATGCGTCGCATGAAATGTTGGACGCCGTTGACGCTCGTGAAGATGAGCCAGTCGTAGCCGAAAATATTTTCGATGGCCTCATCGAGCAGCGCGTAAGATTCAGGCTCGACGATTTCGATGGTCGGGCAGGCGACGACGCGCGCTCCGTACTCTTCAAGCATGGCGGCGAACTCGGCAGCCTGCGCGCGCGCGCGTGTAATCATCACGGTGCGATCTTGCAGTGGACGCGCATGTCGGTTGGCTGCATCCTTCGCTTCACTAATGATGTCCGTCTGTTGCTCCGTCATCGTCTCAATTCGAGTTTCGTTCGATTTGGTTGGGAAGTGCGGACAAAATTGAACCCGCGCCCTTTTCAAGAAGTCTTTCGGCCAACTCGCTGCCCAGATTTTCAGCCTCGGACATCTTGCCCGACACCGCGTCGCTGATGAACTGCTCGCCGGAGAGCGAGACGACCACGCCGTCGAGATGAAGCGTATCTGCGCCTGACACAACGGCGTGCGCGGCGATTGGAATTTGACAGCCGCCTCCGAGTTGACGCAGCAGAGCGCGTTCGGCGACGACCGCAGCGTGTGTCTCCGCATGGTCGAGTCGCGCGACGAGCGTGTTCGTCTCTTCATCTCCGGCGCGCGTCTCGATGCCGAGCGCGCCCTGCCCGACAGCCGGGAGCATCTCTTCAATCGAAATTGATGCGGTGATGCGACGTGCCAATCCGAGTCGTCGCAACCCGGCAGAGGCCAAAATTAGCGCGTCGTATCCGCCTTCGTCGAGTTTACGCAGGCGTGTGTCCACATTCCCGCGCAAGTCTTTGACGAGCGCGTCCGGCCTGCTGTGTTTGAGTTGTGCGATGCGACGGAGACTCGAAGTGCCGACAATCACGCCGGCGTGTAAACCGGCGAGCGATGCTTCAGCAAGGTTGACGCCCGCGCGCACCACGAGCGCGTCGCGCGGGTCTTCGCGCTCAGGAATGGCTGTGATGGCGAGACCTGCGGGGATCACAGTCGGCAAATCTTTGAGCGAGTGGACGGCGATGTCTATCTGCCCTGAGAGCAACGACGTTTCAAGCTCTTTCGTGAATACGCCCTGCCCGCCGATCAGCGCGAGCGGCGCATCACGCATCACATCGCCCGAAGTTTTAATAATCTCGATGCGGACATCCACGCGCGAATCAAGCGCAGACAGCGAAGCGCGCACCCATTCCGCCTGCCACAAAGCCAGCTTCGATCCGCGCGAGCCGATGATGAGATGATTTCTCATTAGGGGACGGGGAGCGGGGGACTGGGGTCAGTTATAAAATGCCTTTACCGGCCCCTGACTCCCGTCCCCTGTCCCCACGCCTTTCACTCTTCCAGTCCGAAAATGTCGCGCCACGCCTGCATGTTTTCGTCTTCGCCGGTGTCGTAGGAGCGGCGCAGGCGGTGGATGACGGGATGCGAAATTTTGTTAACGATGGATTGCAGCATCGCTTCGATGGCGCGCTCCTGTTCCGGCGTGATGTCACCGAGACGCTGCCGTTGCCGCTCGAACTCTTCGCGCGCGATGTCACGCAGTTTGTCTTTGAGCGCGCCGACGGTGGGGCCGATGTCGAGATTCCTCAGAGCCTGCTGAAACTGCATCACTTCGGATTCGACGATCAACTCGGCGCGCTCGGCCTCGCGCTCGCGCTCGCGAATGTTCGAGGCGATGACGGATTCGAGATCATCCACGTCGAAGACGAAGAGATTGTCGAGTTCGCCCACCTTCGGATCAACGTTGCGCGGCACGCTGATGTCTATGAAGAAGGCCGGGCGATTGCGTCGCGTCTCTCTCGCACGCGCGGCCATCTCAGGCGTGATGACGTAACTCTCCGCCGCCGTTGAGCAGATGATGATGTCGGCCTCTGCCAGGTGTTCGGTGAGCGCGTCGAAGTCAACGGCCTCGCCGCCAAATTTATCGGCCAACGCTTGCGCGGCGGCGTGCGTGCGATTCGAGACAAGGACGCGGCTTGCGCCCGCGCCCGCGAGATGTTGCGCGGCGAGTTCGGCCATCTCGCCCGCGCCGACTAAAAGCACGGTCGAGCCTTTGAGCGAGCCGAAAATTTTACGTCCCAACTCGACCGCCGTGTAGCTGATGGAGACTGCCGCAGACGCGATGCCCGTCTCCGTGCGGACGCGCTTGGCGACGTGCAGCGCGTGATGGACAAGACGGTGCAGCACGCGCCCCGCCGTGCCCGCTTCGACCGCCAGAGAATAAGCGCGACGCACTTGTCCGAGCACCTGCGGCTCGCCGACGACCATCGAGTCGAGCGACGAAGCGACGCGAAACATGTGTCGCACGGCAGCATCATCGGCGTGCGTGTAGAAGTGTCTGCGAAAAAACTCGCCGGGAACCGTATGCTCGCGGCTCAGGAAATTTTCGAGACGCGCGTTAACCTCCGCATCGTGCGCTGGTGTTGCCGCCGCGAGAATTTCCACGCGATTGCACGTCGAAACGATCAGCCCCTCGCGCACGATCTCGCCGTCCACGAGCGCGTGCAGGCTCTCGGCGCACGCCGCGTCCGAGAACGCCAGACGCTCGCGCACCTCTACGGGCGCGGTCTTGTGGTTGAGTCCGACGAGTACGATGGACATTGCGTTAGTAGGCAGTGGGCAGTGGGCAGTGGGCAGTGAAAAGCTTTATTGCTCTTCACTAGCCGCTGACTACCGGCCACTGCGTTAGCCGAATACGTGATAGCCGCCGAGCAGGAGCGCGCCGGCGAAAGTGCAGAGCACGACGCAGAAGCCGGCGATGCCGAGCCACGCCGCTTTGCGCCCGCGCCATTGGACGCGGAAGTGGAGTAGCGCGAGGTAAATCACCCACGTCAGGAGCGCGAAAAGTTCGATGGGGTCGTTGTGCCACATGCGCCCCTTGCAGGCCGATGACCACATCACGCCGGTAATGATGCCGAGCGAGAAGAGCGTGAAGCCGACACCCGCCGTCGTCGAGCCGATGTCGTCAACGGTCGTCAAACTCGGCAGGCGATGAAAGATGGGGTTGAAGTTTTTCGACTTCAGCGCGCTCTCCTGCCAGAGATACATCACGCTTGCGGCGAAGGCGACGAAGAACGCCGCGTAAGCCAGAAAGAGCAGCGTCGTGTGAATCGGAAAAAGCCACGCCGCGCTGCAACCCGTGACGCGGCTCGCGTTGATCAGAGCGTTGCCGTCGCGCATCACGCTTGAGGCGAAGACGAGTATGCAGACGATGGGCAAAAGGAAGACGCCGAGCGCGCGTATGCGATAGCGATAGACGGCCAGCCCGTATGCGATGACGAGCGTCCAGGAGAGAAACGTGGCGGTCTCCGGCAGGGAAAAAAGCGGGTAGTGGCCGGTCTGTATCCAGTCAGTGATGATTGCCGCCGTGTGCGCGGCGAAGCCGATGATGAGCGAGACGGTGGTCACGCGGTCAGCCCCGCGCCGTTTGTTGACGAACGCGAGAATGGAATGAACGGCAGCGACTACATAAGCTGCGAGCGATGCGTATAAAAGCGGTTTCATCTGTGCGGATGCGAACGTGAACTTAACGAAGACAAGTTTAGTTGATGAGATTGACACGGGCAAGTTGGTGAACATCTCGCCTGTTGAAAGGTTGACGCCCGGCGTGAGAAACTAGCGCGCGTTCATTTCTTTCTCTCTCCGATAAATTTATCAGAGCTTAAGAATGGAACGGTGTAATGTACACTGCGTGCAAATAACATCGAGGCGGCGAGCAGTGCGGCCAGCGTGAGCAACAGTGCGAGCGACACCGTCAAGATCGCTTGCAGAGGGCGGCGGCGCGACGTGTGCCGGTAGATGAAGATGCCTGCGTAGGTGATGGACGCGAGGGGCAGGATGAGCACGCCGTAGGCGGCAGGGTTGGGCGCGGCGAGGCTTCCTCCGTAAAAGCTGGAGAGCCACCACGCAGTTGCAAGGCATAGCCCGACGCCGACGATGGTGGCGAGCAGCGAGACGGAGAGTAGAAGCTTCCAGCGCATCTCTGTTTTTTATTGTTTGGCGTGTGGCCGGCGAGGATGGAAAAACGAGCCGAAGGATACCACAACGCGCAAAAGAGATGCTTGAACAAATTTAGCGGAAACCGGGACAAGAGGGTTATCAACAAACATGGTCGCACGAACCGCATTGCTCTATCTGGCGCGTCAGGAAGGCTTGAAAGACTTCGCCACGCGCTTCAAACCGTTCAAGAAAATGACGACTCGCTTCGTGGCGGGCGAAGACCTTGAAGAAACTATCAGAGCCATCCGCGAGGTCAATGCCATCGGCTGCTCGGCCTCTTTCGATCACCTCAACGAGTCGGTCTCGCAGGTTTCAGAGACCGAAGGCGAGGTCAACGAATATCGAAGGATATTGTCGCGCATAGATGAGACCGGCATCAACTCGAACGTCTCGATCAAGCTCACGCAATTCGGTCTGGAGATTGACCCGGAACTGGCTTACAAAAACGCGCGTGCGGTCGTTGAAGATGCGGCGCGGCGCAAAAATTTCGTCCGCGTGGATATGGAAGCGTCCGCCGTGACGCAAATCACGCTCGACATTTTCAAACGCCTGCGCGCGGAGTTCGGACTCGACGATGTCGGCATCGTGCTGCAATCTTACATGCGTCGAACTTACGATGACGTGCAGGACATCTTGAAGATTCCCGCGCGCATACGTCTCTGCAAAGGCGCGTACAACGAGCCGCCGGAAGTCGCCTTTCCCGATAAGAAAGACGTTGATGAAAATTACGTGCGTTGTATGCGCCTGCTGCTGTCGAGCGGGACGTATCACGGCATCGCGACGCACGACCCGAAGATGATTGAGGCGACGACCAATCACGCCGCGCGCGAAGGCATCGGCAAAGACGCTTTCGAGTTTCAGATGCTCTACGGCGTGCGCCGCGATTTGCAGGAGCAACTGGCGCGCGACGGTTACCGGATGCGCGTCTATGTTCCTTACGGCAAGCACTGGTATCCGTACTTCATGCGGCGACTGGCGGAGCGTCCGGCGAACGTCTGGTTCATCTTGAAAAACATGATGAAGGGTTGAAGAGGAGAAACGATGTTCTGTCCGAGATGTGGAGCGGAGAATCGTCTGGCGGAAGGCTACTGCACTCACTGCGGCGAGTGGCTGCCCGATCTCGACTCATCCGCGCACCGCCGACGCCACGGGCCGCGCACGCCGGAGCAAAAGCTGCGCGTGATGATGATGTTCAGTGCGATCAACTCTGCGCTCGCATTGTTTTCGTCAATCGCGCTCTACGCGACGTATCTCGGACGCAAAGACGCGCAATGGTCTGTCCATGTCGCCGCCGCGTGCTGTCTCGTCATCGCCATTCATCAAATGTTAAGTTTCGTTTTTAACTTACAAATTCAGCGCAGACTTAAAAAAGCGCGGACTACGCGCGGTGTGGAATCAAACATGCTCGCAGCCACACAGCAACGCGCGCCGGAGCTTCAGGCCGCAGACACTTCGCAGTTCGTCACAGCAGCGCGCGGGCAAAGCGTGACGGAGGGGACGACCGAGTTACTCGAAGCCGTCCCGCGCCGGATGAACGAAACGGGTGAGCGACGATGAGCGGCGGGCTGGCGTGGATTCTCTGGACGATTCTCGGCGTGATCCTTATCTTCGCCGAGGTCTTCACGTCCGGCTTCGTGCTGCTATGGTTCGGCATCGGCGCGCTAGTCGCCGCGCTCGGCGGTTTTCTCGGTCTTGATTACCCTTTGCAGTTTCTCATTTTCTTCATCGTCTCGGTCGCGCTTACCGCCGCCTCGCGCACAATATTCTCCAACTTTTTTTCGCAGAGGGAATTGCCCGACGGCCTGCGGACGGGCGCGGCCTCTCTGCCCGGACAGGTTGGCACGGTGATGACATCGAGTCGCGGCTCGCTGCACGAAGGCGCGGTCAAAGTCTTCGGCTCGACGTGGACGGCATATCCGGCGGAAGGCGAAGAACCACTCGAAGCCGGCGACCGCGTCATCGTCGAACGCTTGCAGGGAGCTTCGATTTATGTGCGTCGCATGGGAACGGAGCCGGGCTGGCGCGGGCTGGAATTGACACAAGAGGCGGGGAAGTCGTCCGAGACGGAAAGTTAGATTTCGAGTTAACGATCAATCACAGCGGAAAATTTCACATCGCAAAAACGGCAAAGGCGCGGAAGAGACTTAATGATTCAATAGTCTCTTCCGCGCCTTAGTTGCGAAAAGTATTTTTTTACGGATATTCCGTCGTGTCGTCGTCTTTGCCGAAAGCGTAGTCGGCGGGCGCGGACATGTTTTCGACGGTGATGGGGTTAGTCGCATCTGGCACTGACAAATCATCGCCCGTGACGCGCGCGAGAATGACCGTAATGTTGTCTTCGCCGCCGCGGTCGTTGGCTTCCTGCACGAGATGCGCGCAGGCTTGAATGAGATTGCCTTTCGCGTCTGTCACGATGCGGAGCATATCTTCCGCGCGGAGTTTGCCGGAGAGTCCATCGCTACAAAGCAGCATCAAATCATCACGATAAAGACGGACGAGTCCGGTGACGGGCGTCAGTTCCGCCTGCGCGCCGAGCGCTTGCAGGATGACATTGCGGAACATGTGCGTCTCGGCTTCCTGCTCGCTGATCTGTCCCACGTCAACAAGTTGCTGGACGAGCGACTGGTCTTTGGTGACGAGTTTGATTTCACTTCCACGAATCACGTAAGCGCGGCTGTCCCCGACCTGCACAAAGTGGACGCCTTCAACGGTCAATGCTGCGCCGGTCAGCGTCGCGCCCATGCCGCTACAACGCGGATCATCCTGACTCTTGCGATGGACGGCGAAGTTGGCGTACTCGACGGCGTTTCGCAGACACTCGACGAGCGGGTCGTCCGGCTCGCAGTTACCTACGCTTTCTTCGCCCGTGCCGGCGAGCATGTCCCGCACGATCTCGACCGCCATCCGGCTCGCGACATCGCCGGAGAGCGCGCCGCCCATCCCGTCCGACACGACGAGGACGAGTCCGCTTGTGCCGACCTCGAAGCGGCAGACTTCCGTCGGCGACTCTTCGCCTTGTGAACCAGTCCAATGCTTCGACGTGGCGAGGTCGAGCACGAGGAGATTATCCTCGTTGCCCTGCCGGACGCGCCCGACGTTTGTTTTGGCGTATAGCTCTACAATCATAAAAGCAGTGACAAGTGATAAGTGATAAGTGACGAGCAACTGAAACGAGGCGGGATTTTAACTCGTCACTCGTCACTTGTCACTTGTCACTGTATTTTATCGAGCGCTTGATCGAGATCGGCGATGATGTCGTCAACGTCTTCGAGTCCGACGGAGATGCGAACCAAACCTTCCGTGATGCCGATGCGCGCTCGCGTTTCGGGCAGCACGGAGGCGTGCGTCATCGTCGCCGGATGCGAGATGAGAGTTTCCACGCCGCCGAGGCTTTCGGCAAGCGTGCAGAGGCGCACACCTTCGAGGACGGCGCGCGCATTTTCATACGAACCCACGTCGAAGGCGATCATGCCGCCGAAGCCGCGTTGCTGTCGCTTCGCCAGATCATGCTGGCGGTGCGAGAGCGAGCCGGGATAATAAATCTTCTGGACTTTGGGATGCTCTTCGAGGAACGCCGCGACCCTGCGGCCACTGGCGTCATGCTGTTCCATCCGCACGGCCAGAGTCTTCGTCCCGCGCAGCACGAGCCACGAATCGAACGGCGAGAGGATCGCGCCGACGCTATTCTGAATAAATGCGATCCATTCCGCATCCTGCTCGTCATTCAAGACGACGATGCCGCCGACGCTGTCCGAGTGTCCGTTCAAATATTTAGTCGTCGAATGCACGACGATGTCAACTCCGAACTCAAGCGGGCGTTGCAAGTATGGCGACAGGAAAGTGTTGTCGCACACGACGCGCGCGCCCGCTCGGTGCGCGATGTCGGAGACGGCCTGCAAGTCCGTGACGAGCATCACGGGATTCGTCGGCGTTTCGACGAAAATCATCTTCGTGTTCTCTTTAATCGCCGCCTCGACGAGTGTTGTATCGGTCGTGTCCACGAAACTGAATTCGATGCCGTAGTTGGCGAGGACGCGGCTGAACAGTCGAAACGTGCCGCCGTAAGTGTTGTCCGAGACGATGACGTGCTCGCCGGATTTAATGAGCCGCAGCGTCGAATCAATCGCCGCCATGCCCGAAGCGAAAGCGTAGCCGAAGCGCGCGCCTTCGAGCGCGGCGATGTTTTGCTCGACGGCGGCGCGCGTCGGGTTCTGCGTCCGCGCGTACTCGTAACCCTTATGCTTGCCCAGAGCTTCCTGCTGGTAGGTCGAAGTTTGATAAATCGGAACCGACACCGCGCCCGTCGTCGGGTCTGGCTCGTTGCCGGCGTGAATTGCTGTCGTTGAAAAACCCATAAATTATGTGTGGGTGATAAGTGATGAGTGATGAGAGATAAGTAAAAGACGGAAATCTCTTTCTTATCACTTATCACTCATCACTTATCACTAATCGAAGATGCCCTGGCTCATATAACGCTCCGCGCCGTCGGGAAAGAGCGTGACGATGCGCTGGCCTGCGCCGAGTCGTTCGGCGAGGTGGAGCGCGGCGGCGGCGGCGGCTCCGGTTGATCCGCCGCCGAGCACGCCTTCGGTGGCGGCGAGACGGCGGACGGTCTTGAATGCTTCGGCGTCGGAAATCGCCATAATTTCATCGGCCATGCCTTCGATGAGATTGGGCGGGATAAACTCTTTCTGTCCGATGCCTTCAAGTTTGTAATGGCCGGGCGCACCGCCGCCGAGAATCGAGCCGCGCGGCTCGACGACCACGCAATAAACGTTCGGGTTTATTTTTTTGACGGCGCGCGCGACGCCCGTAAAAGTCCCCGCGCTGCCGCAGCCGAGGACGAGCGCGCCTATCTCTCCGTCCATCTGCTCGATAATCTCGCGCGCCGTCGTCTCTTCGTGGAAGGACGGGTTGGACGGATTCTCGAATTGCTGCGGGATGAAACAGTCTTTCGTCTCCAACGCCAACTCGCGCGCGCGTATGACCGCGCCCTCCATGCCGGATTCCGCCGTCACGTATTCGATGTGCCCGCCGAGCGCGACCATGATCTTCATCTTCTCCTGCGAGTAACCTTCGGGCACGCACAGGATGACGCGATAGCCGCGCGACACTCCGATGAGCGCGAGGCCGATGCCGGTGTTGCCCGCCGTCGGCTCGATAATCGTCGAGCCGGGTTTGAGGACACCGCGTCGCTCCGCGTCGAGTATCATTCCGAGCGCGGCGCGATCCTTCACGGAGCCGCCCGGATTCATGTATTCGAGCTTCGCGTAGATTCCCGCGAGCGGCGGCGGCGCGAAACGCGAAAGATGCAGGAGCGGCGTGCGACCGACTAAATCCAGAATACTCTCGACCGCTCTAAGCGGCGGCGTGTATTCAGCCGAGAGTGTCATGGATGGCGTGGAAGGCATAAGCGCGTATTGGAAACGATGCGGCATGGTAGCCCACAGACGCGACGGGTGACAAGTGACTGTTGGAACGGGTTTCGAGAGGCGGCGCGCGTTTGCCGACAACAAAATCTCCTCATCCGTCATCCGCCCCTTGTCACCCGTCACTGTTTTGAGATAAGTTGTAGTCCCGTGAACAGCACGGACTCAACGCACGCAACTCCCGCCATCATCGCCATCATTCCCGCACGCTACGCTTCGAGCCGTCTGCCCGGAAAACCTCTGCTGGAAATCGCCGGTCGCCCCATGATCTTGCACGTCATTGAATGCGCGCTGGCGGCGAGTTGCATCACGCGCGCGTTGGTCGCCACCGACGACGAGAGAATTTACAGCGTCGTGCGCGAATCAGGGCACGAAGCGTTGATGACGAGCGCGGCGCACGCGAGCGGCACGGATCGTCTGGCCGAAGCCGCCGCGACGTTGAATGGCGCGGACATCATCGTCAACGTGCAGGGCGACGAGCCGCTGATTGCACCGCAGACGATTGAACTGGCGGTCGCGGCATTGCTTGACGACGCGGCGGCATCAGTCTCAACGACGTGCGAAAGAATCGAAAACGCGGCTGACGTATTGAGCGGCGATGTCGTCAAGGTCGTGGTGGATAAAAATGGCCGCGCGCTTTATTTCTCTCGCGCGCCGATTCCGTATCCGCGCGATGCCGTCAGGCGACATGAGACGCTTGATGCCGCGCTCGCCGCAGAGCCTACGTTGCTCGAAACGTTTCGCAAGCACACAGGGTTGTATGTGTACCGCCAAAGCTTTTTGTTAGAATACGCGCGCTGGCCGCAAACGAATCTCGAACAGACCGAATCGCTTGAGCAACTGCGGATTCTTGAGCACGGGCACGTCATCCGCGTGGTTGAAGCCGCCTCGCCGTCAATCGGCGTTGACACGCAAGACGATTTCAATCGCGTGCGTGCGATGATAGAGGAAGTTCAAGGTTCAAAGTTCAAGGTTCAAAGTTGACCGCGCATTTAACTTTGAGCTAACGACGTAAGGGATATAAATATGAAAGGTATTCAATTTGTAACGGACACGACGGGTCGCAAAACAGCGGTCGTCATTGATCTCAAGCGATACGGAGAATTGTGGGAGGACATTTATGATAGCTTGCTGGCAAGAAAACGCTCCGACGAGCCAAGAGAGACTTTAGAGTCTGTCAAAAAACGTTTGCAAAAGCAGGGAAGACTCGTTGGCTGATTACGCCATCACATTTGCCCGCGCGGCGCGAAAGGAACTTGAAGCGCTCGAAGGAATAGTTCTCAAAAGAATCTTTCCGAAAATCGAGTCGCTGACGACACAGCCGCGCCCGGCAGGTTGCCGTAAATTGGTGGGTGAAGAGTATCTCTGGCGCATCCGTGTTGGTGACTATCGTGTCATCTATAGCATAGACGATGTGAACGAAATCGTGGACGTGATCGCCATTAGACATCGAAGCAGGGCTTACGAATAGACAGCAGTTCGACCAACATGGAATAGCGCTCACATCTTCAATTTGTTTCTTTGAGTTAAATCACAAAATGAGAAAAAGCGATGCCTAAATACATATTCGTGACCGGCGGCGTGGTGTCGAGCTTGGGAAAAGGGTTGGCGGCATCTTCCATCGGCTGCCTGCTGGAAGCGCGTGGCTTGAGCGTGTCGCTGATTAAGCTCGACCCGTACATCAACGTTGACCCCGGCACGATGTCACCGTTTCAGCACGGCGAAGTCTTCGTCACGGACGACGGCGCGGAGACAGACCTTGACCTCGGCCACTACGAGCGGTTCACGCACGCGCGCCTGCGAAAGGGAAACAACTGGACGACCGGGCGCATTTATCTCTCGGTCATCGAGAAGGAGCGGCGCGGCGATTATCTCGGCAAGACCATACAGGTCATCCCGCACATCACGGACGAAATCAAGATGGCCGTGCGCGCCGCCGCCGAGAAGGATAACCCGGACGTGGTGCTCGTCGAGATCGGCGGCACGGTGGGCGACATCGAGTCGCTGCCGTTCCTCGAAGCCATCCGGCAGATGGGCAACGAGGAGCGGCAGAACGGCGAGCAGGGCGCGCTCTTCGTCCATCTAACGCTTGTTCCTTTCATCGCCGCCGCCGGCGAGTTGAAGACGAAACCGACGCAGCATTCCGTCCGCGACTTGCGCGAAATTGGCATCGCCGTTGACATCTTGTTGTGTCGCTCAGACCGCCCTCTCTCGCGCGACTTGCGCTCGAAGATCGCGCTCTTCTGCAACGTCAAAGAAAACGCCGTTATCGCCGCCGAAGACGTGGCGACGATTTATGAAGTCCCGCTCGCGTTTCACGAACAGGGACTCGATAATCTCATCGTCACGTCGCTCGGACTGGAAGAGCGCGCCGCGCAGAGCGACTTGACGGAGTGGCGCGCGCTCGTCGCGACAGTCCGCGAGCCCTCAGCCGGCAACGTGACCATCGGCATCGTCGGCAAGTACGTTGAGCTTGAAGATTCTTACAAGTCTCTGCGCGAGGCTTTGACGCATGGCGGCGTGGCGAACAACTTGCGCGTTGATGTGCGCTGGGTCGAGTCGGAAGGTTTGATGGGCGATGATTACGAGGAACGACTGCGCGACTACGATGCGATACTCGTGCCCGGCGGCTTCGGCAAACGCGGCGTCGCGGGCATGATTCGCGCCATCTCTTACGCGCGCAAATCGCGGACGCCGTACTTCGGCATCTGTCTGGGAATGCAGACGGCGGTGATTGAATACGCGCGCTCGATGTGCGGACTCGTCGGCGCGGACTCGACCGAGTTCGACGCGGAGACGACGTATCCCGTCATCTTCAAATTGCGCGATCTCGTCGGAGTCGAAGAGTTGGGCGGCACGATGCGTCTCGGCGCGTGGGATTGCCTGCTCGCGCCCGACACGCTGGCGCGTGAGGTCTATCATGGCAGTCCTGAAATCAGCGAGCGGCATCGTCATCGCTACGAGTTCAACCCGGAATTTCGCGAGACGCTGGAGCGCGCCGGACTCGTCTTCAGCGGCGAATCGCCTGATGGCCGTTTTGTCGAGATGGTCGAATTGCCGCGCGACGCGCATCCCTGGTTTCTGGGTTGCCAGTTCCATCCCGAATACAAGTCGAAGCCGCTCGCCGCGCACCCGCTGTTTTCGTCCTTCGTGCGTGCGGCGCATCAAAACCGGATGCGCGACGAAACATCCGTCAACGCAAATATGAACGTGAGTGATGCGGCGTTGCCGGAGCACGCGCAAGTGACGGCGGGCGATGATTGATTGCGAGAGTTGAATCTGTAAATTGACAGGGAAGCGATTACCACAAGGAGAAAAACAAAATGGGAGACACAGAAGGTTTGGATAAAGTTTGGGGCGGCGAGCCGCCGGCGGCTGATGAAGTGCAGAGCCCTGAAGATAAATTGGAAGAGAATCCGCCGACCGGTGAGTTGACGCCGGGCGCGCAAAATCCCGACAGCACAGAAATCAAGAAGGAGATCAATCCGAACAGCGAATGAATTGCATGAGTTCAGAGTGACCTCTTCAGGCGTGAAGGCATTGCGTAATGCTCACGCCTGAAGAGGTCACTCTGAACTGCTTTCTTGATTCTCGTGCAGATTCTTTGCGGAAATTCGGAAGGGATGAATTAACGTCTCGGAGCGATGGTTGAAAGGCGCGCCTGGTCGCACTCAATCATCGCTTCGAGACTAAATTATCTACGCGCGTCTGTTTCCCTGCGATTGGACGCTGGGCTATTATCAACTCGCCACAATAACAAGGGGTTCGCGCGTCGCGTAGTTCATCAACGAAGAACACGAACACGCGCGTTTGCCGCGTCGTTAATTATGCTCCAGTGCCCCACATGCGGTCGCGAGTTCGCTCCCGGCATTACACGATGCCCGGACGACGAGACGCCCCTGCGCGCCGATGCGACGCTGGCCGCAGACATTCCCGTTGACCCGCTCATCAATCAGGTGCTTGATGAAAAATATCGTCTCGACGCCAGACTCGGCGAGGGAGGGATGGGCACGGTTTATCGCGCGACGCATTTGCTGATCGAGCGTTTGGTCGCCGTCAAGGTACTCAACTCGCGTCTCGTCACGGACGAAGACGCGCGCGAGCGTTTTCGACGCGAGGCGCGCGCCGCCGGTCGCCTGCAACACACGAACGCGGTGGCCGTCACAGACTTTGGCGAAACGCGCGACGGACTCGTCTATATCGTGATGGAGTTGCTCGAAGGCCGCCCGATGCGCGAAGTGCTGGCGCGCGAATCGCCCCTCGATGCCGCGCGCGCCGTCTCTCTGATGTTGCAGGTGTCCGCCGCCGTCGCCGCCGCGCACGAGGCGGGCGTCATTCATCGCGATCTCAAGCCCGGAAATATTTTCGTCGTCCAACGCCCGCACGCGCCGCACATCGTCAAGGTGCTCGACTTCGGCATCGCGAAACTCGGCGCAGACGGCACGGACAGCAACCCTCTCAACACGCTGACCGGGACGGGCGTGATGATCGGCACGCCGCGCTACATGTCGCCCGAACAATGCGACGGCGCGGAGTTGACGCCCGCTTCCGACGTGTACAGCTTAGGCATCATTCTCTACGAGATGCTGACCGGGCAGACGCCGTTTACGGGAGCGTCGCCGCTCGCGCTCGCGCTCAAACATTCTTCGGAAACACCGCGCCCCTTGCGCGAACTCGTCGCGACGATTCCGCCCGCGCTTGAAGATGTCGTGTTGCACGCGCTGGAAAAGAAACCGGAAGATCGTCCGGCGGATGCGGGCGCGTTTCGCAGGGAATTATATGGCGTCGCCGAACGTTTGGGACTCGAACACTCCGCAGGCTTCAGCGCGCCGACCATTGAGAATCTGCGCGACGCCGGAACCGAAACCTCTTCGGGTCGCCTCGTCATTGACATCGAGCGTCTGAGACAGAATCGCGCCAACGGCGCACCGCCGACAATTGAGGCCGCGATTTCAGACACGGCGGAAGAAGACGCTCTGCAAACCGGCGGACGCGCTTCGACACGCGCCGCTTCTGCCGTCCTAACCTCGGCATCTAACCTCGCAACATCTTTGCCAACTGTCGCCGAACATGCTCGCACGGCTGATGGCGCATTCGTCGCAAATAATGTGCATCGAGATGCGCGCGCGCACTTTCTCTCGCGACGCGAAGGCCAGCCGTTGAGCGAATGGTTGAGGCAGCCCGCCGTCATGTTGTCTCTCGCGTTGATGACGATATTGATCATCGGCGCGTCAATCTTGTTGTTGAGGACGAGCCGCAACCGCGCCGGTAATGGTGTCGCCGGCGCGTCGCCGAGCGTTGACGATGAGACGGACGAGACGCTGGGTCGCAGCCTCTCTCCGCCCGGCAATGCGGCGCGCGGCGCGCGAGTCAGGAACGAGCCGCACACGTCGGCGGAGTTTTACGAAAACGGCACGTACTATTTTTCCATCGGCAGTTTCGACGCCGCTGTCCGCGACTTTCGCCGTGCCGTCGAATTGCAGCCCGACTTTCCGAGCGCGCACAATCGTCTGGGACGCGCGTTGATGTTGAAGGGACAATTCGCCGCTGCCGCAGACGAGTTTCGCACTGCCGTCCAACAGAAGAACGGCGACTACGCGACGGCGCAATACAATCTCGGCTTCGCCTTGCAATCGCAGGGCGACATGGATGGAGCAATCAACGCCTACCGCGAGGCGATTAAGAATCACAGCGATAATTACGCGGACGCATATTTTCAACTCGGCGGTCTGTACCTGAACATGTCCGGCCATCAGCAGGATGCCATCGAAGCGTTACGCAAAGCGGTCGAGCAGAACGGCGGACGCGACCCCGAAGCCCTGCTCAAACTCGGCGTCGCCTACGCGCAACAGAAAGATAATGCGAGCGCGGAGTCTGCGTTGCGCGAAGCCATCAATCAACGCGGCGGCGATTTCGCTTACGCGCATTACAATCTCGGCTTGTTGTATCAAACGACGGAGCGATTCAAGGAAGCCGTCACAGAGTTCGAGACTTTTTTGCAGCAAGCTCCGCGCGATGAAAACAGGCGGCGCGTTGAGAACACTCTGCGCGATTTGCGCCGCCGCGCCGGGCGTGAAGATAATTCATCGCAGTAAGCTGTTCACGCGCGCCGCTCAAATTTCATTCATCACACAGGGCGCGCGTGAGTCGAAGAAAGAGAGACAAAGTTGAGCGAGCAATCCACGCAGATTTCGATCAAACCTTTTCAAGTAGGCAATGCGACTTTCGGCGACGGGCGTCTGACGATCATCGCCGGGCCGTGCGTCGTCGAATCGCCCGCGCACGTTTTGATGATGGCGCGCGAATGCCAGAAACGCGCGACAGATGCCGGACTCGATTACGTCTTCAAAGCGTCTTTCGATAAAGCCAACCGCTCATCCGGCGAGAGTTTTCGCGGCATCGGCACAAGTCGCGCGCTTGATGCTTTGCGCGCCGTCAAAGAAGAGACGGGGCTGCCCATCGTCACCGACATTCACGACGTTTCACAAATCGAGGCGGTGGCAGAAGTCGCCGATATGCTGCAAATTCCCGCCTTTTTGTGCCGCCAGACCGATCTCATCATCGCCGCCGTCGAGACGGGGCGAGCCGTTAATATCAAGAAGGGGCAGTTTCTCGCGCCCGTTGATGCGCGCAACATCGTGGAGAAAGCGCGCGGCGCGGGCTGCGAAAAACTTTTGTTGACGGAGCGCGGCGTGACGTTCGGTTATCACAACCTCGTCGTGGACATGCGCTCGTTTCCCATCATGCGATCTTTTGGCGCGCCCGTCGTCTTCGATGTCACGCACAGCCTGCAACTGCCGGGCGGGTTGGGGAATGCAACGGGCGGCCAGTCCAAATACATCGAACCGCTCGCACGCGCCGGTGTCGCCTGCGGCGTTGACGCCGTCTTCATGGAAGTCCACGACAACCCTGCGCGCGCGCTCTCGGACGGGCCGAACGCGCTGCCGCTCGCGCGTCTCGCGACGCTTCTCGAAATGTTGCGCGACCTGCACGAACTCGTCCGACGTGACGCTCCCGTCGAGGTGTGACACCGTCGTCGCACGGCTCGATGTTTGTTGATTCATCCGAAAGATTTTTAAGTGAAAGACTTTTTATCAATTCAAATCAAACTATGCTAACCACGTCCCGCATTTTTACCATCGTACTCTCTCTGCTTGTTCTGAGTTCTGCGTCCTTACCTGTCGGCGCGCAACAGACTGAAGAGGCGCGCGCGGCGTGGCAGGTGACGCGCTACGACATCAAGGCGAACGTCGGCGGAGCGACTGGCGGAGAGCGCGCGCTGAACGCACACGCAGTCATCGCTGCGCGCAATGTCGGGAATGGCACGGGCACGACTTTCACCATCAGGGTCAACACGAGCGCCGTCATCGGCTCGGCGGGAGTTGGCGATGCGACGGCGACTTTCAAATCCGGCACGGATGCGAGGACGAAGTTACAGCAAGTGACGGTCGCGCTCCCCGCGCCCATCGCGCCCGGCGGCGCGGTCAACATCAGCTTCGATTATCGCCTGCCCGTCACGGAAAATTCCGGCTACGCATCTCTGTCCGGCGAAGGCGCGCAATTTCTGCCGGGGTCGAATTGGTATCCGACGCCGAACACTTCCATCGCGCCGCGCGGAGCCGACTATGCGCCGTTTCATCTGACCGTTAACGGCCTCGGCGCAGTCGAATTGGCCGTCACTTCGGGACAAGCGAGCGGTGCAGGCAGTGCGACGTTTGAGCAGACGCTCAACACACAGCCGTTTTTTCTGACCGGCAAGTGGGACACAGTTGAAGGCGCGAACGAGGCGCGCGGCGTCAGCGTGTATCTCAACGCGGGCGCGAGCGCGGATGAGCGCAAACGCGCTGATGCGTTAATTTTGATAGCCGCCGCCGCGCGCGCGTTTTACGCGAATCTGTTGGGAGCCGCGCCGGATGCGCCCGTGCGTCTCGTCGGCGTCAGGCGCGGCGCGGGTTTCGAGTCGGCGGGCACGCTGCTCGTTGACCACTCTGTCTTTCGTCGCACGAAACTCGATTCGATTGTTGCGCTGCAAATCGCGGAGGCGGTGGCGCGTCTGTGGGTCGGCGGCGCGACGGGCATCAGTGGCGAAGGCGCGGGCGTCGTGCGTGAAGGACTGCCGCGTTACCTCGCGACGCTTTTTCTGGAGAAGCAATTCAGCAAAGAGACGGCGGACGCCGAGTTGCTGCGGATGGCCTTGCTCTACGCGCCGGTCGCCAAACGAGACTTACCGCTCGCGCAGGCCACGCCCGCCTTCGACATCTATTTCAACTCGGTCGGCAACAAGGGCGCGCTCGTGTGGCGTCTCATCTCTAACGCGGTCGGGCGCGACAATTTCATCGCCGTGTTGAAAAGCCAATTCGGAGCCGCGCGCAGCGGTGGCACATCGCTCGCTATGTTGCGCGCGGCATACGCCGAGCGGGGCGAGAGCGTGACTAAATTGCTCGCGGGTCTGTTAGATCAACCGACCGACACGGACTTGCTCGTCGGACTGCCGGTGCAGCGCGCGGGCGGTTGGGCGGTCGCGCTTCGCAATACGGGCGCGCTCGATGCGGAGGTCACCGTGCTGGCGTTGACTGATCGAGGCGAACGTCTCACACAGACCGCGCGCATCCCCGCCAAAGATTTCGGCGAGGCGCTTTTCACGACGAACGCGCGTCTCACGAGCGTCGAAGTTGATCCGTCGAAACTGTATCCGCAGATTGATTTTTCTAATGATGTCGCGCCGCGCGTGCCTGCGGCGGAAGATGCTTTGGCAGAGGCCAGAGCGAAACTCTCGCAGAAGCCGGCGGAGGCAGAACAACTGGCGCGCGGCGTGCTGGCGCGCACTGCTTCGTTGGGCGAGGCGCGTATCATGCTCGGTCGCGCGCTGCTCGAACAGAAGAGAAACGAAGAGGCGGAGAAGGAGTTTCGCGCCGCGCTCGACGCCCCGCTCCCGACGCCTTCGACGCTCGCGTGGGGCAACATCGGACTCGGCGAAGTCGCGCTCCGCAAAAACAACGCGACTGAAGCCGCCAGACGTTTTGATGAAGCCGCACGCGCCGAAGCTGATACACCCTCGACGCTCGCCGCGCGCGCCGGGCGACTCAAAGCCGAAGCCGCCGCCAACGTCGCGCCCTCTGTGGACGATGCCATCAAGAACGCCGTCGCGGGACTCGACGCCGCCGTCCGCAGCGGCAGGAAAGCGGAACTCGAAAACGTCCTGATGCCCGGCGAGTTGCTGAGTTTCGAGCGAGGCATCATCAGCACGCAGCCCGAAGCGTGGCAGACGCGCCTGCTCCGCACCGAGACGCTCGGCACGAATCGCGTGGACGCGGATGTTTCGATCACAGCACGAACTTCCGGGCGCGACTTCACCGCCACCGCCGTCTATACGCTCACGCGAGTCGCCGGCGGCTGGAAACTCTCCGATATACGATTCTTCGAGGAGCAGAAACCTTAATGACAGACCACGCCGATGTCGTGCGTCGCGCCGCGCGGGTCAAGCTGCTGCTGCTGGATTGCGACGGCGTGCTGACGGACGGGCGCATCACGCTCCTCGATGACGGCGGCGAACAGAAAAGCTTTCACACGCGCGACGGTCACGGACTTGTCCTCCTGCATCGCGCGGGATTGCGCTCCGGCATTATCTCCGGGCGCACGTCGCAGTCGGTCGTGAGGCGCGCGAGCGATCTCGGCATCACCTTTGTGCGGCAGGGCGCGTTGAATAAAATCGAAGTCTTCGACGAACTGATGCGGGAGGCGAAAGTTGACGCGGGAGAAGCGGCGTTCGTCGGAGACGACGTGACCGACATCCCGCTCATGCGTCGTTGCGGCTTAGGCATCGCCGTCGCGGACGCGACACCTGACACGCGCGCCGCCGCCGACTACGTCACGACGCTGCCCGGCGGATTCGGCGCAGTGCGCGAAGTCTGCGAATTGATCTTGAAAGCACAGGGAGTCTGGGAAGAGTTGATGAAGCGATACATAGAATGAATGATGTGTGATGAATGAAAGACAAGAAGTTCCGCCTTTATATTCATCATTCCGCATTCATCATTTCACAATGGGGAGTTAGTTGAAGATGACGACGAATAATAACAGCACGGCGATCCTCTACGTTGAAGACACGACGGACACGCGCGATCTGGTCGAGTTCAGTTTGAAGCAGGACGGGTTTGTCGTGACTTGCGTGCGGACGGCGACGGAAGGCATCGCGCAGGCGCGGGCGCAAAAGTTCGCGCTCATCCTGCTCGACATCGGTTTGCCCGACAAGGACGGACTCGAACTCTGTCGCGAGATACGCGAATTCGACGCGCAGACTCCCGTCGTTTTTTACACGGCCTTCGGCGATTTGCTCGACGAGAAAGAAGCGCGGAAAGCAGGCGCGCAACTGTCTCTGCGAAAGCCCGAAGACACGGCGCGACTCGGCGAGCTTCTACGCGGCGTCCTCTAAGGAGGAAGTCAGAACATCGCGCCCGCTGAAATTTAAGACTTACGCACGCTCCGCTGTTTGCCGGCAGGCGCGCGTTTCGTGTTTCTCCGCCACGTGGCAATGCTCGCGTCAGTTTTGTCAGCCTGCGTTTTGAAATAGTCGCGGCACAGTTGCAGGAAAGTTTGCGAGACGGGCGAGAGATAGCCGCCGCTGAGACGCGCAATGCCGAGTTCCCAGTTAATCTGCACGCCCTCGATCCACCAGCGCACGAGCTTGCCGCGCGCGACATCCGCGAGCGCCGTACTGAGCGGGACGATCCCGACGCCCATGTCCGCCACGACCATGTTCTTGATGGCCGCCTGCCGACTCAACTCCATCGCCACCTTCGGCTTTAGTCCCGCCTCGGCGAAAAATTCGTCAATCAAACGGCGCGTGTTGCCGCCGCGCTCGCCGAGAATCAACTGCTCGCCGGCCAGCGCAAACGCGCTCACGACGCGCTGCTTCGCGAGCTTGTGGCGTGGGCTGGCGATAGCGACGAGTTGATCGTGGCTGAGAACTTCCGTCTCGACGTTGCGCGCCTGCACGGGCAGCGAAACGAACGCCAGATCAATGTCGCCCGCCAGAATGTGCTTGACGAGTTCCATGCTCGTGCCGGAACTGACGGAGACTTCGGCGTGCTTGTGACGCTTCCTCAGTTCCCTGAGAATCGGCGGCAACAGTTCCGCGCTGACCATGCCTGAAGAACTGCCGAGACGCAGACGCCCGCGCTCCGCTCCTGCCAGTTCGGCCAGTTCGCCGAGCGCGGCGTCATGCTCGCGCAGTATGCTGTGCGCGCGCTCAAGCAGACGCTCGCCCGCTTCCGTCATCACGACGCGGCGCGGCGTGCGGACGAAAAGTGGGACGCCGATCTCAATTTCCAGTTGGCGGATTTGCATACTGATCGCCGCCTGCGTGACGTGCGTGCGATGTGCGGCGGCGGTGAAGGTGTGCGTCTCGGCGATGGCCGCGAAAGCTCTCAGTTGTCGTATCTCCATCTTTGGCTCCGGTATCAGGATGCGTTATCGCTCGAATAAAATCTTTTAGTTTTCATTATAAGTGAACGGTCGGTACAATTGCACGCGCAACTTCCGAAGTTCGTGCGGAGCCGCTCGACGGGTCGCCGCCGTTGTTGGAGTCCCCCGCATGAAGGCCAGACGCGCAGCAATCAAAATTTCCACACACGCCAAAAAATCCGCGCGCCTCCACGCGAGACAACATCTCGTGCTCGGAGTTGACGGCGGCGGCACGAAGACACGCGCCGTTATCGTTGATGCGAGGGGGAAAGTTCTGGGCGAGGGACTGGCGGGGCCGTCGAATCCTCTGCGCGTGGGCGTGGGCGAGGCCGTCAGCGCGATCCGTGAGGCGACGGCGCGAGCGTCCGCCGCTGCTCGTGTACGCCGCTCTGACATCGTCGCCGCAGAGATCGGACTGGCAGGTGTCAAGCGCATAGACATCCGCGAGAGTATGCGCGTCGCCCTCTCGGAACTTGGTATCGAGCCGCTCGAAGTCGTCACCGACGCCGACATCGCGCTCTACGGCGTGACGGACGGCGGGGCGGGAATGATTATCATCGCCGGCACGGGTTCGATTTGTTGCGGCGTCAACGCGCAGGGCAGGCATTTTTGCGCGGGCGGCTGGGGGCCTCTCGCGGGCGACGAAGGCAGCGGCTCGTGGATCGCACGGCGCGCGCTGCAATCCGTGGCGCGTGCGACGGACGGGCGCGCCGCGCAGACTTCGCTCACCGAAGCCGCGTGCGACTACTTCAACATGAGTTCGCCGCAGGACATCTCGACGGCGATTTACGCGCCGAGCATGACGAACAATCACATCGCAGGCTTTGGGAGACACGTTATCGAAGCGGCGAAGGAGAGAGACGCGGTGGCGCGTGCGATCATCACAGAGGCCGGACAAGAATTGGGCATCGCCGCCGTCGCCGTGATTCGTCAACTGAAAATGGAGAGCATGAGTTTTCAAATCGGCTACGTCGGCGGAATTTTTCACGCGCGTGAATTGATACTCAAACCTCTGCGCGCGGAGATCGCGAGCGTCGCGCCGAAAGCATTTCTCGCGCCGCCGCCAATCGCGCCCGCCGAAGCCGCCGCACGGATGGCGCGCGCGCAAGTTGTGCGTCTCGCGCTGGCCGGATAATCGTTTAAGTATGAGCATGGAAAATTTTACGGAAGCGCCCATTACCGAAGCGGAGAATCCGCGCACGAGAGACATCAGCGCGCGGGCGACTTCCGATGTCGTTCGTCTGATGAATGAAGAGGACGCGCTGGTCGCCGGAGCGGTGAAACTCGTCTTGCCGGAAGTGACGGGCGCGGTGGACGACATTGTTGAGCGCCTGCGCGCGGGCGGGCGTCTCTTTTACGTCGGGACGGGAACGTCGGGGCGGCTTGGGGTGCTCGATGCGGCGGAATGTCCGCCGACGTTCGGCGTCTCGCCGGAGTTGGTGCAGGGAATTATCGCGGGCGGCTACGAAGCGTGTTATCGCGCAGTTGAGGCGTCGGAAGATGATGCGGAAGCAGGTGCGCTTGATTTGAAAGCGCGCGGAGTTGCCGGTGGCGACGCGGTGGTCGGCATCGCCGCATCCGGTCGCACGCCGTACACCATCGGCGCGTTGCAACACGCGCGCACGCTCGGCGCGTTGACCATCGCGTTGACGTGCGCGCCCGACTCGCCGATCACGAAGGCGGCGCAAATTTCCATCGTCCCGGTCGTCGGGCCGGAAGTCATCGCCGGCTCGACGCGGCTTAAGGCGGGGACGGCGCAGAAGCTCGTGCTCAACATGCTCTCGACGGCGACATTGATACGTCTCGGCTACGTGAGCGGCAATCGCATGACGAATCTGCTGCCGCGCAACGATAAGCTTCGCGCGCGCTCAATTCGCATTTTGTCTGCTGAGGCTGGGCTGGAAGAAATTGACGCGCGTGCGGCGTTGGACGCGGCGGGCGGCGATTTGCGCGTCGCGCTCGTGATGTTGAAGACCGGCGGCACGCGCGCGAAGGCAGAGGACGCGCTCGTGAAAGCGCAGGGCGTCGTCGCGCGTGCAATCGAATGGCTGACAAAAAATCCGGCGTAGCTCGAAGAACGCGAATCGTTTGTCATGCGCGCGTACAGTAGTTAACATCTCCGACGCAAGGTCAGTCATCGCGCCTTAATCACGGACAAGACGGAATCATCGGGACTTAGAGGAACTCCACGCATGGGTTTTTCAACAATTGATTATGCCGTCATCTTTTTCTACCTCATCGGCATCACGATTTTCGGCACGCTCTTCAGGCGCGGCCAACGCACTGTCAAAGATTATTTTCTCGGCGACAAAGATACTTCGTGGATTGTCATCAGCCTCTCCATCGTGGCGACGGAGACGAGCACGCTGACGCTCATCGGCGTGCCCGCCATCGCTTACGCCGCTTACGCGCGACCGGAGCAGGGAGGCAATTTCACGTACCTGCAAGTGGTCTTCGGCTACGTTGTCGCGCGCTTCATCATCAGCCTGCTGTTCATTCCATCTTACTTTCGCGGCGAGTTGCTGACGGCCTACGAGTTGCTGACGAAGCGTTTCGGCGTGGGCACGAAAAACTTCGCGGCGTCGCTCTTTCTCATCATGCGCGCGCTGGCGGAGGGCGTGCGCGTGCTGGCCGCCTCGCTCGTCCTGAGCACGGTCTTGAGTCTCAGCCTGCCGCAGCTTCCGTACCTTTGGCTGTGGTCAATCATCATCGTCGGCTTGCTGACGCTCATCTACACGTTCGAGGGCGGCATCGCGGCGGTCATCTGGACGGACTTGATTCAACTCGTCATTTATGTTTTCGGCTCGCTCCTCGCCGCCTATGAATTGCTGCATCTCGTGCCCGGCGGGTGGGACGCGATTGTCGCCGAAGGGCAGGCGGCGACCAACACAGCCGGCGCGGTGGCAAGCAAGTTTCAAGTATTTTCATTCAAATGGGACTTCACCGTGCCGTTTACATTTTGGGCGGGGCTGCTCGGCGGGACGTTTTTGACGATGGCGTCGCACGGGACGGATCAACTGCTCGTCCAGCGCTTGCTGGCGTGCCGCAACAAACGCGAGAGCCAGAAGGCGCTCGTCTTGAGCGGCTTCGTCGTGCTTTTTCAGTTCGTGCTTTTCCTGACCATCGGCGTCATGCTGTACGCTTATTACAAGGCGCAACCGTTGACGGAAAAGCTCACGAGCAACGATCAAATATTTCCATATTTCATCGTCCATCATCTGCCGCGCGGCATCGCCGGACTCGTCATCGCGGCGATCTTCGCGGCGGCGATGTCGAACTTGAGCGGCTCTCTCAATTCGCTCGCGTCCACGACCGTCCTTGATTTCTACAAGCCGCTCATCAATCCGCAGGCGAGCGACGAGCGACTGTTAAAATTGTCGCGCCTGTTCACGGCGGGATGGGGCGTCGTCCTGATTCTCATCGCGATCATGTCGAGGGGCATCAACTCCGTCCTCATCGCCGGGCTGACCATCGCCTCGCTCGTCTATGGCCCGATGCTCGGCGCGTTTTTGCTCGGCGTGTTGACGAAGCGCGCGAATCAGCGCGGCGTGATCGCGGGAATGTCCGTCTCGCTCGTCAGCATGTTGTGCGTCTGGTATTTTTCCGCGCTCGCGTGGACGTGGTTCGTGCTGCTGGGAACTTCGATCTGCTTCATCGTCGGTTACGCGGTGAGTTTGTTATTTGACCCGCTCGATCTAACGAAGGCCGCCGCAGAAAATTGAGCGCGCGCCGTTTATCAAAAAGCGAGTTATCGAAAAGAGAAATGATGAAAAGAGTTCTGATTAAATCGCGACTGACGATTGCCTTCGCCACGCTGGCGGCCATGCTCGTCAGTCCCGCGAATACGTTTCGCGCGCGGGCGGCATTGACGAATACAGCAACAACACAAAGTTCGTCAGCTTCTCATCACGCGCAGGCGGTGCATGACAGCAGCGCGGCGATTAAACCTTATCAGCGCCAGCCGACGCGCGACGCCGTGAAATGGGCGGACGAGCAACTCAAAAAAATGTCGCTTGACGAGAAGATCGGGCAGCTCATCTGCATCGGCGTCAACGCGAAATTTATGAGTCAGGACAGCGAAGAGTTTCGCGCGCTCCTGCATCAGGTTGAAGACAATCACGTCGGCGGCATCATCCTGTTTCGCGGCGCCGTCTATGAGTCCGCGCATTTGATGAACCGGATGCAGGAGCGCGCGCGCCTTCCTCTGCTCATCTCGTCCGACCTCGAAGCGGGCGTGGGGATGCGCTTCGACGACACGATTAACTTTCCTTGGAACATGGCCGTCGGCGCGACCGGCAATCCAGACTACGCGCGTCGGCAGGGCGAGGTGACGGCGCGTGAGGCTCGCGCGCTCGGCGTGCAGCAAATTTTCGCGCCCGTCGTGGACGTGAATAACAACGCCGCCAATCCCGTCATCAACGTGCGCTCGTATGGCGAAGACCCCGCGTCGGTCGCGAAGTTCGCCGCCGCTTTTGTCGAGGGCGCGCAAGCGGGAGGCGTCATCGCCACCGCCAAACATTTTCCCGGCCACGGAGACACGGCGACCGACTCGCATCGCGGTCTGCCCATCATCAAAGTCAAACGCGCGCGGCTCGAACAAGTCGAACTCGTGCCGTTTCGCGCTGTTGTCAATGCAGGCATCGGGGCGGTCATGTCCGCGCACATCGGCCTGCCGGAGATTGACCCGACGACGGTCAAACCTCTGCCGCGCGAGCAGGTGCTGCGTCCCGTCTATATGGAAGATGGCGACGCGGGCGTGTTGAGCGAAGACGCGGTGCTGCCCGGCACGCTCTCACCCATCGTGCTCAACGGCTTGCTGCGTCGAGACGTGGGCTTTGACGGCATCGTCGTCACCGACGCGCTCGACATGAGCGGACTGACGATTTACTTCAAGCAGGATGAGGCGGCGGTGCGCGCTCTGCTCGCGGGCGCAGACATGCTCTTGAAACCCGGCGACCCGGACCTCGTCATGCGCGGCGTGCGCGAGGCCGTCAAAAGCGGTCGCCTGACGGAGAAGCGCATCGAAGAATCCGCGCGACGACTGCTCGCGGCGAAGTACGATCTGGGATTGGTCAAAGACCGTATCGCGCCGCTCGACGAAATTGACCGGCGCGTGTCGAGCGCGGGCGCGTTGAAACTCGCGGACGAAATCGCGGAACACGCCGTCACGCTCGTGCGCGACGACGCGAGACTTTTACAAAACGAAGGCGGCGCGACAGGCTTGCGTCCCGGCGCGCGCGTCTTCAATCTCGCCATCACGAACGGGGAAGACCGTTTCTTCATCGCCAATTCTTTCACGAACGCGATGGCGCGCGGCGGGCGACGCATGGACACCGTGGTGCTCGACGCGCGCTCGACCGATGAAGAAGTCAGCAACGCACTCACACGCGCGGCGAAGGCGGATGTCGTCATTGCTTCTTTGTACGGGCGCGTGCGAAGCGGCGCAGCCAACAGCGTGGACTTACCCGCACAGGGCGCGCGCGCGCTCAATGAATTGCTCAAACGAAAAATCCCTATCGTCGGCATCAGCTTTGGCAATCCATATTTGCTGCTGAATTTTCCCGCGCTGCAAACTTACGTCGTGGCCTACGGCGACATGCCGAGTTTGCAACGCGCCACTGCCCGCGCGCTGCTCGGACAAATTGATGTGATGGGCAAACTCCCGATCTCTCTACCGGGTTTGTACGCGCGCGGCACGGGCATCCAGTTGAAAGCGTCTGCGACAACTCCACACGCAACGGCGGCACAAGGCAAATGAAATTAACAGGCACGCAGCATCGCCCGTCGCCACAGATGAGCGCCATCTTCCATCATTCCTTATCGTTTTTTCATCACTCGTTATCGTCATGTCGCATCATTCTCGTCGCTCTTCTAATCGCGCTGCTCTGCGCGCAGAGTGCGATGGCGACTCTGCCCGTCGTCGCGCCCGTGACCGTCGGGATGTCTGCGGAGCGACTGGCATTCATTGACCGCGCGGTCGCCGATTCCATCGCGCGCAAAGAGACGCCGGGCGCGGTTGTGCTCGTCGCGCGGCGCGGGAAAGTTGTGTGGCGCAAAGCCTACGGCGCGCGCGCTCTTGTGCCGCAACGTGAAGAATTGACGCCGGATACGATTTACGATCTCGCGAGTTTGACGAAAGTCGTGGCGACGACGACGTGCGTGATGATGCTCGTCGAGCGCGGGCAAGTTCGTCTGAGCGATTCCGTCTCGCGCTACATCCCGGAACTCAAAGGAGAGGGGCGCGACAAAATCACCATCGAACATTTGCTGACGCATCGTTCGGGCTACGCGCCGGATTTCGATCTGCGCGAGTCTTGGTCGAGCTACGACGAGATGCTGAAACATCTCTACGTCGAGCCTCTACGAAATGCGCCGGGCGCACGTTTCGTTTATAGCGACATCAATTTCATCACGCTCGGCGAAGTCGTTCATCGCGTGTCCGGGCAGATGCTCGACGAGTTCGCGCGCCGTAATATTTTCGAGCCTCTACAGATGCGAGACACAGGCTTTCGCCCGCGCGCGGAGCTTCTTTCGCGCGTCGCGCCGACGGAGAGCGTGCGCGGGATGAAGAGTTATCTCGGCGGAGCGGGCGAGACGAGCGCGTCCGGCGAGCACATGCTGCGCGGTGAAGTCCACGACCCGACATCGAATCGCATGGGCGGAGTCGCGGGGCACGCCGGGCTATTTTCGACCGTTGACGACCTCGCTGTTTTTTGCCAGATGCTTCTTAACGGCGGCGAGTACGGCGGCGCGCGCATACTTAGCCCTCTGACCATCGCGGAGATGACACGCCCGCGTCAGGTGACGGATGACGGCGGCGCGCGCGGACTCGGTTGGGACATCAACACGAGCTTTTCATCGAATCGCGGCGACCTGTTTCCCATCGGCTCTTTCGGGCACACAGGCTTTACGGGCACGTCGCTGTGGCTCGATCCGGCGAGCGAGACGTTCGTCATTTTTTTGAGCAATCGAGTCCACCCGGACGGCAAGGGCGACGTGTCGAGCGTGCGAGCGCGCGTCGCTTCCATCGTCGCGTCATCAATCACCGATACGTCGAGCATGACAGGCGCGCGTGTCGAAAATCAGAATTACATGCGCGAGATGTTGACGGGCACGTCGCGCTTTGCGTCATCCACGAACGAGGCGCGAGAGTCGGAGGCGAGCGGCGCGTTGACGCCTGCGAGCGCGGAAGTCTTGACGGGCATTGATGTGTTGGAGCGCGACGGGTTCAAGGAGTTGCAAAATTTGCGCGTCGGACTCATCACGAATCACACGGGGCGCGACCGGCGCGGGCATCAGACGATAGACGTGTTGCGCGATGCACCGAACGTCAAACTCGCCGCGCTTTTTTCGCCGGAGCATGGCATACGCGGCGTGGCGGATGAGAAAGTCTCGGACACGGTTGATGAAAAGACGGGGCTGCTGGTTTACTCTCTCTACGGTGCGTCGCGTCGCCCGACGCCGGAGCAGTTGAAGAATCTCGACGCGCTCGTCTATGACATACAGGATGTCGGCGCGCGTTTCTACACTTACATCTCGACGCTCGGCTACGCGATGGAAGAGGCCGCGAAATTGAAGCTGCCGTTCTTCGTGCTTGATAGGCCGAACCCGATAGGCGGGATGGACGTGGAAGGGCCGGTCGCGGACGCAGACAAGCTCTCGTTTATCGCGTATCACACGATGCCGGTCAGACACGGCATGACCATCGGCGAACTCGCGCGCCTGTACAACGAGAGCCGCAAGATTGGTTGCGATTTGCGCGTCGTGAAGATGGAAAACTGGCGGCGCGCGATGTGGTTCGACGGGACAGGTCTTGCGTGGGTCAATCCTTCGCCGAACATGCGGAGTTTGACGGAGGCGACGCTATATCCCGGCGTGGGATTGTTGGAGACGACGAATCTTTCTGTCGGTCGCGGAACCGATACGCCGTTCGAGTTAATCGGCGCGCCGTGGCTCGACGGGCAGCGTCTCGCCGCAGACTTGAATAGACGCAGCATCGCGGGCGTGCGTTTCGTGCCCGTGCGCTTCACGCCGAACGCATCTGTCTTCAAAGGCGAAGAGTGCGGCGGCGTCAACATCGTCGTGACAGACCGCGCGCGTTTTCATCCCGTGCCGGTGGGCGTCGAGATCGCCGTCACGCTTAGGCGTCTGTACACGACGGAATGGAAAGTTGACGATTACATTCGACTGCTCGCTAACGCGGACACGCTGGCGCGCATCAAGCGCGGGGAAACGACGGACGAGCTTGTGCGCTCGTGGCAGGCGGGACTCGAAGAATTCAGGCGAGAGAGAGAGCGTGCATTGTTGTATCGCTGAAGTGAAATAGAAAATTCGGGTAATGATATTGAAGGAGACGTTTTCATGTTGAAGTGTTGGAGAATTTTTGCAGTCATCGCATTGCTGCTGGCGACGCAGACGAGCGCGCTTGGTTGGCACGATAACGGCCACATGGTCGTCGCGCAGATCGCGTACCTGCGTCTGACGCCGGAAGCGAAGGCGCGCGTTGATAAGTTGCTCATCACGCCGCAGGGTAAATTGCCGTACATACATCTCTGCGCCGGTTACTACACGGCGGAGACGTGCGAGAAGACTTACGATCCCATCACCATCGCCGTGTGGATGGACGACTTTCGCGGCGACTCGCTCAACGATTCTTATGCCCCTTGGCACTACATCAACTTCAATCCTATCTTCGACGGTGTGCCGGTGCGCGCGGATGTGGGGCCGGAGCCTGAAAATATTCTCGCGCGCATCAACTGGGGCATCAGCACGCTGAGGAAGGGGACGGGCAGCGAGCGACGCGATGCTGAAGTGCTCGGTTTCCTGTATCACCTGATTGGCGACGTGCATCAACCGCTTCACGCGACGACACGCTACACCGCCGCGCAGCCCGACGGCGATAATGGCGGCAATGCGTTTCCCATCAAGATGCCGCCCGACGCGCACATCAAAAATCTGCACGCCTTCTGGGACGCCGCCGGCGGGCTGTTCGGCTACACGAGTCCGCATCGTCCGCTCGATGCGGCAGGGCAGGCGCTCATCCGTCAACTGGCGGATGAAGTGATGAAGGCAAACCCGGCTGAGTCTTTTACAGAACTCAAGGATTTAGACCCGCACACTTGGATCGTGGAGAGCAACACGCTGGCTCGTCAATTCGTCTATACCGGAATCAAAGAAAACGATGCGCCGACGCAGAGCTACACAGAGCAGGCGCAAAAGATTTCCAGCCGACGCCTTGCGCTGGCAGGCTATCGTCTCGCCGCTGTGCTCAACGAATTGTTCGTGTTGAAACCGAAGCCGCCGGTGAAAGATGAGCCAAAGAAACTACCTTAAGCGTCAGCGTCTTTAACATCTCGCAGAGAGACGGGAACCCAACCTCTGACGCTGTTGATGAGCCACAGGCGTGAGCAGCGAGCGAGTTGCGTTCGCGTGATGACGAACTCGCGTATGACGCCGCTTTCAATCAACTCGGCGCGCAACGTCCCGGCCAGCAGTCCGCAGGCGCGCGACGGTGTCAGCAATTCGCCTTCAAGCTCCGCGACGAGGTTGCCGTTGGTGAATTCCGTGATTTCTCCGTCCTCGTTCCACAGCAAAACGTCGAAGACCGTCGCGTCGTCCGCGCGTCGCTGTTCGTAAATCTCGCGCCGCGTCGTCTTATGATAAAAAAACAGGTCGTGGCGTGAGACAGGAGCGACGGCCAGCCCGACGGGCTGCGGCTCAGAAGTCAATTCATCCAGCGGAGAGCTTTCGACGCGCATTGTGCCGTTCTTTGAAACGAGAAGCCGGACGCGCCGCGTCTCGTCTGGAAATTCGCGCGCGTGAAGTTCAAGCGTCTGCCGCGCGGCGTCCGTCGAGACTGTGAAATCAAAACGGCGCGCTGAGTCAACGAGCCGGCGCAGATGTCTGTCAAGCAGAGTATATGCGCCGCGTTCGAGCCTGAGCGTCTCAAGCAACTCGAACTCCGGCGTCTCCGCGCGCAGCAATGCCGCTTTCGTCAGAGCTTCCTCATACTCATCGGCGGGCGTCGAGTCCCAGGTGATACCGCCGCCCGTCCCGTACACGGCCTCGCCCGTCTCGCCGTCAATCAGCACGGTTCGGATGGCGACGTTGAAAACGGCCTCTCTGCCGTGCGGCGTGATGAAGCCGACGCTCCCGCAATAGATGTTTCGCGGAGAGTCTTCGAGTTCGGCGATGATGCGCGTCGTGCTGATCTTCGGCGCGCCCGTCACCGAACCGCACGGAAAGAGCGCCGCGAAAATATCTTCGAGCGACACACCGGCACGCAGCCGCGCCGTCACGGTCGAGGTCATCTGAAAGACGGTCGGGTAGCGTTCGACGCGGCACAGTTCTCGAACGTTGACCGAGCCAATCTCGGCGATGCGCCCGACATCGTTTCGCAGCAGGTCGGTGATCATAATGTTCTCGGCGCGATTCTTCTCCGACGTGGCGAGCCAAGCCGCCAGCGCCTCGTCGTCTTCGACCCACAGCCCGCGCCGGACAGTTCCTTTCATCGGGCGCGTGACGATGCGTCGCCCGCGCGTGCGGAAAAAAAGCTCCGGCGAGGCTGACAGTATCTTGAAACGACCCGTGTCAATGTAGGCGCAGTAGGCCGCTCCCTGTCTCGCCGCGAGCGATTGATAAAAGGCGTAAGCGTCGCCGCGAAAACGCGCGTGCATTCTGAACGTGTAGTTGATCTGGTAAGAGTCGCCGCGCGAGATGGCTTCACGCGCTGCCGCAACATTGCTTTCGTAGGCGCGGCGGTCTATTGAAGGCGTCCAGTCCGTGACGGCGTACTCGCCTCGTTGTTCAGACGCTTCCGTCATGGATGGTTCACGGAAGATGCCAAACCACAGGAGCGGCGTTTTCGAGTCGTCGCGCACGGCGAGGGCGCTGTCGAAAGCGGGTGCGGCTTCGTAGTTGACGTAACCGGCGGCGTAAAATCCAGAATCCACAGCCGTCTGGATTGCGCGAAGCGCCGGTCTTATTTCTTTGACAGTATGTGCCTCAATAATCTCGACCGGCTGCGTAAAGCGGAGACGGCGGGGCGCATCGCGCTCATCCGGGAAATCGTAAACCAGCCGGACATGTGTCGGCGCACTCTTCATAAGATGCTCTTGAACCAGGACACTCGCTGAAAGCTGAGAATTGTCATCAAAACATAAGCCGGGGTCTAGCACAAAACACACGCGCTTAATTTTGAGCTTGCCCCATGATGAATAGCGCGCCGGTCTAAATTTAGAGACCCTTTTGGGACATCAGCAATTCTTATCAATACGATTAAATCTTTTGGCTTCCATTATCAGCCAATAAGTTACTAAAATGCGCGCAGCCGTTTTCAGTAAGTCGTTTCGTCCGGCTCAAATGTCTGACACGCCGGAATTAATCTTCAAGACGCGCACGCGGTTGGTCACGCGCATCGCACTCAAAGTTATGCGGTCGAATCTCTAGATGAGAGCTACATAATTCCGCAGGCCTCGCGTTGAGGCCGCGTGAACCGATGTTGGCCGACAACTCTTGCCACGCGAAAACAGTGGGTGTATAAAGTGAGCACCATTCCAGCAGTAAGCCTTTGCTGAAACGCAGTCCAAAAGCAGTTCGCACTCGTTCAAATCCCCGGGCGCAGCCTGTGTACCTTGAACACAGAATCTGTGTCCATAGCGAGACCCGCAAAAATATTTTGACAGATGAAAAGGAATCACCCCATGAGAAACTTTCTTGCGATGGCATGTCGGATGATGTTGTTAACGCTCATCTTTTGCGCCAGCCTCCACGTCGCCTTCGCGCAGGACACAACCGGCACGATCAACGGCACAGTGACCGACACAGCCGGCGCGGCTGTCAGCGGCGCGACGGTCACGATTACCGATGAAGATAAAAAGATCGTCGTGCGGACGGTGACGACGGGCGATGTCGGCCAATACTCAATCCCGCAACTCCCCGTCGCGACTTATACTGTGACCGTCGAGTCCGCGAATTTTAAGAAGTCAGCCCAGACCGGCATTAAACTGGACGTTAACCAGCGTCGTACGGTTGACCTCGCACTGGAGGCCGGTAACATCTCAGAAGTAGTAACGGTCGAAGCTGATCCCGTCGCTGTCGAATTGACGACGCCAACCGCCTCGACGGTCATTAACGGCAATCAGGTGCGCGAACTCTCCGTCAACAATCGTAATTTCGTTCAACTCGTGACGCTCGCGCCCGGCGTCACGAACGATCTCTCCGATCAGGTTTACGTCGGCACGACGAACCCCGCAGGGCAGGCTAACACCGTCAATATCTCAGTCAACGGCTCGCGCAGCAGCCAGAATACTTTCACAGTTGACGGATCGGACATCACCGACCGCGGCTCGAATCTGACGATTCAGACATATCCGAGCATTGATTCCATCGGCGAGTTCAAGGTGCTTCGCAGTCTCTACCCGGCTGAGTCGGGCAGCAGCGGCGGCGGACAGGTGAACATCATCACGCGCTCTGGATCGGATGGCTTTCATGGCTCGTTTTTCGAGTTCGTCCGCAACGAGCGACTGAACGCCAACGACTTCTTGACCAACGCTTCGATCACGCCGCCGTTCGGTCGAGACTCAAACGGTAAAGCTAAACGCAGTCCGTTCCGCTACAATGACTACGGGTTCACGATTGGCGGCCCCATCTATGTGCCCAACTTCCATAGTGATGGGGTCAGCTTGTTCAATCGGGTTGCCAGAACTTTCTTCTTCTTCTCGGAGGAGCAACGCAAAGACATACGCTATCCGACGCTGATTGCTACCGTCCCGGATGCTAATTTGCGTCAGGGTATTTTCCCCATTGATGTCTGCATCAACCGTAACAACACGACCGACACCTGCACGGGCGCGAACATTCTGAAAGCCGGAACTCCGCTTCCCGCCGCGCTTTTCAACTCGGCGGCTCAGTCATATATCAACCAGATTTACAACAAGCTGCCGCTTCCAAACGGAGCCAATTATGCGCTGACCTCCGCCGCGCGTAACGTCTCGGATTTCCGTCAGGAAATCGTGCGGCTTGATCACACCTTCACCGATAAGCTCTCGGTGTTCTACCGCTACGAGCACGACAAAATCCCGACGCTCGATGTCAATTCGCTCTTCTCAAGCGGCGGCAGTCTGCCGGGAGTCTCGACCACTGAAACCGACTCGCCCGGGCGCACGCATACGATTCAAGGGACTTACGCTTTAAGTTCTTCGGCGGTCATCGAGGGTCGCTACACCTACGCCTATGGAGCGATCTTAAGCCACAACACCGGATTGCTGGCTCTGGCGAACTCGACGAATCCCGTGACGCTGCCGTACACGAACACGCGCGACCGCATCACGTCCGTTTCGGGCAACGGCTTCAGCGGTCTCACAAGCTTTGGCCCTTACGATAACTTCTCAAACAAGAACGGTTTTGCCGGGAACTTAAGTTTGATTCAGGGGCGACACACTTTCAAGTTCGGCATGACTTATTCCCGCTACCGGAAGAACGAGAACGCACTTGTCGGCGACGCGACCGGCGGCAATCAGGGCATCTTCACCGCCTTCTCGACGACGCTTCCGACGGGCATCACAGCAAGCACGCTCAATCAGAACTTACAACGTTTTGCGAACTTTCTCGTCGGCAACGCTTCGACGTTCGTGCAGGGTAAATTCGATTACACAGCTGATTTGCGCCAGAGCAACATCGAGGCTTTCGCCCAAGACGAGTGGCGTTTTCGTAAAAATCTGACGCTATACTACGGCGTTCGCTATTCGCGCTTCGGACAGCCCTTCGATAAGAACGGGCGTCTGTCGAATTTTGTGCCGTCGCTCTTCAACGCTTCCGCCGCTCCGCTAGTGACGGGCGCGGGCGTCCGCGTCGCCGGCTCCGGCAACTTCTGCAACGGAATCGTCGTCAACTCGCAGAACGCCCAGACGCTGACTGACTGCACGCCCATTGTTTCGCCATTCGGTCAGGAGATTGCCAGGACGCCGGGTCGCGACTTCGCGCCGCGTGTCGGTCTCGCATGGGATCCGTTTGGCAATGGGCGAACCTCGATTCGCACCGGCTATGGCATTTATCATGAACAGGTGCTCGCGGGCTTCGACGAACAGATCATCGGCGTCAATCCGCCGTACCAGCAGAACGCGACGGTGACCAACACGCGGCTCGATAATCCGGGCGCAGGCCCAAATCCCGTCGGGGTCTCGATTCGCGGAGTGGATACAAACTGGCACACTCCATATACGCAGCAGTGGTCGCTCGACGTGCAGCATCAATTCACGAGCAAGATGGTCGGCTCCGTCGGCTACTACGGCTCAAAGGGAACGCACCTGGTCGGAGTGGTTGAGATTAACGAGCTTTCGCCGAATCAAGCGCTGAACTCTCGCTGTGCGCCGGGAGCCAGCACCACCGCGACGGCGGGCGTCACGCTTGTCCCGTGTCAGCCGGCGAGTTACGCCTTCTCCGGCACTTCCTCGACCACCGCAGCAGTCAGAAATCCGAACGTGCTGAATGGCGTCGGCTCGATTGACTACTTGATTCTTGACCAGTTGCGTCCCTATCGCGGCTATCGTTCGATCACGTTGCTTGAGCCGCGCTTTAACTCCAACTATCACAGTTTGCAGGCTTCTCTAACGCAACGCTTCACGGGCGATTCGCAACTGCAAGTTGCTTACACCTTCTCGAAGAATTTGACCGACAGCCAGAACGACCGCAGCAACGCGCCACAGAATTCAGCCGACATTCGCAGCGAGTACAGCCGCGCGACGCTTGACCGCCGCCACGTCCTGACGCTGAACTATGTCTATGAACTGCCGTTCTTAAGGAAGCAGGAAGGTTTCGTGGGCAAAGTATTGGGCGGATGGCAGTCCTCCGGGATCATCACCGCGCAGTCGGGCTTGCCTTTCACCATCACCACGTCATCATTGGATGCGGCGGGACTTGGCCTCATCCCGGCGGCTATCGCCGGCGCGCGACCGAATTTGCTCTGCGATCCAAATACCAATGAACCGGGCACACGCTTGCAGTACTTCAACACGCAATGCTTCCAAACGAATCCCGCAGCCGGAGCTATCGTGAGTACCATACCGGGCACGGCGGGGCGCGGCATCGTTGACGGGCCGCCGACCTATCGTGTTGACTTCACGATGACGAAAAACATTCGTTTCTCCGAGAAAACGCGCCTGCAACTTCGCGGCGAGGCGTTCAACGTCTTCAACCACACGAACTTTCGCACCATCGGAACCAACGTGACCCTCGGCACTTACGGTACGGTCACCGCAGTGCGCGACCCGCGCAACATCCAGTTGGGTATCAAGCTCTACTTCTAATTTGACGGCTCCGGCTGTCGCTTGCCGTATGTGCCCGCAACGCCTTTGAGCTTTGCGGGCACATGCGCTTTTATTCGCAAGTCTCTTCTTTGTTCACGGGCATGTCAAAAACTTTGGACGCTCAAACTTATCTTACGCTACGACACGCGCGAATCGTGACTCCCGATGATATATACGCGGATGCCAGTCTCCATCTTGAAGATGGCCTTATCGTAGGTCACTCATCGAACCGCGAAGACCGCACAGTGCCGGCGAAAAATGTTCTCGACCTGCGCGGCCTGACGCTTTTCCCGGGCTTCACAGATGTGCATATACACGGCGCGATGGGCGTGGATGTGCTTGATGCCGAAGCGGGGGACTTACTTCGAGTCTCGAAATATCTCGCGCGACAGGGCGTCACATCATGGCTGCCTACGCTCGTCCCCGCGCCCGCCGCCGACTACACGCGCGCCGCACGCGCCGTCGAACGATTGATGGATGAGCAATCTCAAGACACGCAGGCCGCGACGGGCGCACGCGCGTTGGGTCTTCATTACGAAGGCCCTTTCGTTAACAGCCTGCAATGCGGCGCGCTTCGCACGGCTTACTTTCACACTTACACAGACGCGGCGGACTTGGACGATCTCGCGACGGTGCAACGTGAAGGCGCGGCGCACTTAATGACCGTCGCGCCGGAAATTGAAGGCGGCATCGAGTTAATCGAGGAACTAAAAAGGCGCGGCTGGATTGTCTCCATCGGCCACACGCGCGCGCCGGTTGACGTGCTTGAACAGGCGCGTCAGGCGGGCGCGCAACACATGACGCATTTTCCGAACGCGATGTCTCCGCTTCATCAACGCGCGCCCGGCCCCGTCGGCTGGGGACTCATGCGAGACGACGTGACGTGCGACGTGATCGCCGATGGCGTGCATTGTGATCCGCTCATCCTCGAACTCGTGTTGCGCTGCAAAGGCGCGGGGCGCGTCTTGCTCATCAGCGATGCGGTCGCACCCGCCGGACTCGGCGACGGGGAGTTTCAGGTGTGGAATGAAACAATCAAAGTTGCCGGCGGACGGACGAGTAACGAGCGCGGCAGCATCGCCGGCTCGGTCATCAATCTGCACGACGCCGTGCGGATGATGCGCTTGCTCGGCTGCACAGAAAACGAGGTCGCGCAAATGGCATCGCTCAATCCGGCGCGGCTGCTCGGAGTTGATGGTGAATGCGGCTCGATTGAAATTGGGAAACGCGCCGATCTTGTCGCGCTCGACGCAGACGGGCATGTGCGCCTCACACTCGTCGGCGGTCGCGTGGCTTACAGTAATCTTGATGTAAGAGATGCTGTCTGATGTCCAGAGCGGATTCAAACACGGATGGACAGGATAAGAAAAGCAATGCGGAATGATGAGTGATGAATGATGAATTGAAGACAGATATTTTTCCTCATTCATCATTCCGCATTCATCGTTCATCACTTCTTCTTACATCCTGTCCATCCGTGTTAATTTCTTTCTCCGCCTGATAAAACCCCGCGCGCCTGTAAGATTCATCGAGCAGTTCAACCGGATGACAGACCTGTACGGGAAGTCCGCGCCGGAGACGTGCCCCCGCGCCGAGTTGCATGTGGCAACCCGGATTACCGGTCGTGACGATCCGCGCGCCCGTCGCTTCAACGTGGCGAAGTTTTTCGTCGAGCACGCGCATGGACAATTCCGGCTCGACGAGATTGTAGATGCCCGCCCCGCCGCAGCACACGTCGCTATCTACGAGCGGGACGAAACGTAATCCCGGAATGGCGGCGAGCATCGAGAGCGGCTCGGCGTTGGCTTTCTGTCCGTGCAGGAGATGGCAGGAAGCGTCATAAGTGACCGAGCAATCCGCAAGCGTCGCGCCCTCATGAACGCATGTGGATGAAAGTTGCTGGCTCACGTCGCGCACTCGCCCGCTGAAAGCTCGCGCGCGTTCGGCATATTCCGCATCGTGCGCGAGCAGTTGCGCGTAAGACGCGAGCATCGCGCCGCACCCGCCCGCGTTGGTGATGATGTGCGCCTGGTGCTCGTCAGCGAAGGCTTCGATGTTGCGACGCGCGAGCGTGCGCGCTCCTTCGAGATCGCCCGCGTGCGCGTGCAGCGCGCCGCAACACCACTGCGCGCGCGGCGTCTCGGTCGTGCAATTGTTCGCGTCAAGCACGCGCTTCGTCGCGCGGTTGATGCGAGCGAAAAGACCTTCAGTCACACATCCCGTGAAAAGCAGCGCACTCGTTTCACTCGCCGGCTCATCGTCGTGCGCGCGCGTCGAGCGCAACGCGATGGTCTTTTCAATCGTCGCCTCTGCTTTCACTTCGTCTTGATGATTCGCATTCTTCGCTGACTCGAATTTCATGGGGGCGGAACTGTCGAGCAGCGCCAGCGCGAACTCAAATCCCGCCGGCAGGAGCTTCGTCGCTTTTATGTTGAGCAGGAGTCGCGGGAGGCGCGTGTTACGGATGAAGCGTGCGACGCTCATGGCGAGACGCAGCCGCGACGGATAAAGCCAGACGTGGCGGAGCATCAGACGCAGCAATCGCGCCATCCATCCGCGCGGCCTCGTCATCGTCGTGTCATGGGCGATGTCGGAACGCGCGGCTTCGAGCAGTTGGCCGTACTCGACTCCGGCGGGGCACGCGCTCTCGCACGCGCGGCAGCCGAGACAGCGATCAATGTGTCGCGTGAATGTGGGGGAAGCGAGCGGCAGGCGTTGTTCCTCAACGGCGCGCATCAAATAAATTCTGCCGCGCGGGCTGTCATTTTCATCGCCGGTCTGGACGTAGGTCGGGCAGGCTTCGAGACAGAGGCCGCAATGAATACAGGCGAGCAACTTGTGCTCTTCTGCTTTGAGCGCATCGGCGAGACTGTGCTGTGTTTCTGTTGTCGTGGCTGGCATTGAATCGTTTGTCTAACTTTTCTGCGCGTCACCGAATCGTCCGGGGCTGAAGACATCGCCGGGGTCGAGTTGTTGTTTGACGCGCCGCATGAGAGAGATGGTCGGAGCATCGAGTCCCCACGCGCCGAGCGCGCGCTTGAGAGAGTCGGGAGCGCGCTCGATGATGAGCGAGCCGCCTGCGTTGCGCGCAAATTCTCTCAATCTTTGCAGTCGCAAAATTTGTGCAGCAATTGAGTCGGCATCGTCCTCATTCGCCGGGTCGAAGAAGCGAAGTTGACCGCTTCCCGCGCTCGCCTGCCAGCGATACGCTTCGTTACCGGCAAAGCGTTTTTTTACTTCAGCGAGCAGCAAACCAAGATCGCCGGGACGCACGCACGCGCGCCACACTATCTTTTCTTCGCGCCCCAACGCCTGCGATGCGAGCGCAGTCCACAGCCGCGTGTCGTCAGCGATGATCTCAACCGTTGCTTGCTGTACATGCCGCCATAGGATTTCGCGCGCGCGCATGGTCTGATCCGCGACGGATTCGTTTGTGCCGGCGAAGCGTGCGAGCAAGACATGTTTCTCCCTCTCGCCGGGCAATTCAAGCGCGGCTGCCGTCTCCGGCGAGAGCAATTCAATCGCGACCGGCAGCAGGCTGGCGGCGACGAGCGTGCGCGCGGCGGAGATGAGCGGCTCCGCCTCAACGCAGAGAGCGATGAGCGTCGCTTCAACATCTGGACGCGGGCGCAGCTTGAACGTGAGATCGTGTATCACGCCGAGCGTGCCGTAGCTGCCGACGAACAGCTTGCACAAATCGTAGCCCGCGACATTTTTGACGACGCGGCCACCGGCGCGGATGAGCGTACCGCCGGCGAGCGCGATGGTCATGCCGAGGACATGCGCGCGCGGTTTGCCGTAGCCGAAACTTTGCGCGCCGCCGAGTCCCGTCGCCGCGATGCCACCAAGCGTCAATGCATGACCATCGCCGGGCGGATCAAGCGCGAGCCATTGCTGCGCGCGTCCAACTTCTCGATTGAAATCCGCGAGCGCGCAGCCTGCCTCCACCGTCGCCACGAGATCGGCTGGCTCATGCTCGATGATGCGCGACAGGCGCGTGGTGCGAAGAATGATGGACGGATTGCCGCCTGATGCTTCGGAAACTTGACCGTCCAAAATATCGCCTGCATCAAGCCACGTTGCGCTCCCGGCGGGAATGACTTTGAGCGATTCAACGTTCGCCAGTTTCAAAACTTCGCACGTTTCGTCTGTTGAAGCGGGCGAGACGTTGAAAGATTTGCCGCCGTCAATGGATTCTTCGACATGTTCCTGCCCGACGATACTCGCGAGCGAGTGAAAAATTTGTGCGTGTGAAGAGAGACGAAAAACTTTTTGCTCAGATGCGATTGACCCATGTGTATGTTGCGTGATGAGTTGAATCGAAGGCGTTGAAATTGGCATCGCGGCGGCATCGGCATTGACGACTTGAGCGCGTTTCGTGTCGCCATGACGCGGGAGGGCGGCGCGAGATTCGCCGCAGCCTTTGAGCACGGGGATGACTTTGCCCGGATTGCAGAGGCCGTCCGGGTCGAAAGCCGCGCGCACCTTGAGCATCGCGCGCAGTGCGTCGTCGGAAAAAATCAGAGGTAGATACGCGCTCTTGTCCAGTCCGACGCCGTGCTCGCCCGTAATCGTGCCGCCGGCGCGCACGCACGTCTCCATGATTTCGCGTCCGGCTTCCTGCACGCGCAACACTTCGTCCGCGTCTCTCGAATCGAACGAGATGAACGGATGCAGATTGCCGTCGCCCGCATGAAAGACGTTGGCGATGCGGAGACGATACTTCGCGCTGATGCGATACGTCGCCGCCAGCACTTCGGGCAGACGTGAGCGCGGGACGACGGCATCCTGTATCAACATGTCAGGGGCGACGCGACCCATCGCGCCGAACGCGCCTTTGCGCGCCGCCCAGAGTTTTTTGCGCTCGCCCTCGTCCGCCGCGAGACGACAATGACGCGCGCCGTGTGCGAGACAGATGCTCTGGACGCGCGCCGTCTCTACGTCAATGCCAGCTTCAAGCCCATCGAGTTCGACGAGCAGCGCGCCCGCCGCATCGAGCGGCAACCCTGCGGCAAAGACGCTGGCCTCGACCGCGCGGATCGTCGCGCCGTCAACCATCTCCAGCGCGGCGGGAATGATGCCTGCGGCGATGATGGCTGAGACCGCGCGGCTCGCGTCGTCTATGTCCGTGAAGTCCGCGAGCATCGTTCGCACGGCGGGCGGGATGGGCAAGAGCCGGAGCGTGGCTTCGGTCGCGATGCCGAACGTGCCTTCGGAGCCGATGAAGATGCCGAGCAAATCGTAGCCCGCGCCCGTCCGTGCCGCGCCGCCGAGTTCAATGATTTGTCCGTCCGACAAAACCACGCGCGCGCCGAGTACGTGGTCGGTCGTCATCCCATATTTCAGGCAGTGGATGCCGCCCGCGTTCTCCGCGATGTTGCCGCCGATGGTGCAAGATGCCTGGCTCGAAGGGTCGGGCGCGTAGTACAGCTTTTCCTGCGCCACCGCGCGCGAGAGTTGCGCGTTGACCATGCCGGTCTCCACGACGGCGAGACGATTCTCAACGTCGAGTTTGATGAGGCGTCGCATCTTCGCCAGTTCAATCGTCACGCCTCGATTCAACGCCAGCGCGCCGCCCGACAAACCTGTGCCTGCCCCGCGCGGCGCGAACGGTACGCGCTCGCGCGCGAGGACGCGCAAGGCTTCTGAAACCTCTTCGGTCGAGCGCGGAAAGACGACGGCGCGCGGGCGTTCACGGTAATGTGTGAGGCCGTCGCACTCATAGACGAGCAGTTCGTCCGGCTCCGAGATGACCGCGTCGCGACCCAACGCGGCGCGCAAATTTGAAAGCAGTGTGTCCACAGATTTTCGCTTGAAACGCCGCCATTTACTCACAAAACGCGGCAAGTGAATGATACACTACGCGCGCTTCGATTGCTTCAATTATCGAAATCTCAAGCGTCGTTTATGAAGCCCACAGCAACGATCAATGCGCCGGCCAGAGGATGAGGTGAAGCGTTTTGGATACAACCGTCGTCGAGAATTTACGTCTCGTTAAATTCGATCTCATCCTCACACTGGCGCTCGCGTCGCTCTTTCTTTTCGCAGGCCGTTTCATCCAACAGCGCGTCCGTCTCTTCGCGCGTTCGAGTATTCCGGCGGCGGCTATCGGCGGACTCCTTTTCGCGCTCATCGTGCTCGCGTTGCGTGCAAAAGGAACGCTCGGCGTCACGCTCGACACTTCTTTACGCGCGCCTTTGCAGACGGCGTTCTTCACGACGATTGGACTGAGCGCGACGCTTTCATTGTTGCGCGCGGGCGGGTGGCGGATGATTTTCTTCTGGCTCATCGCGACGCTCACAGCCGTTGTGCAAAACGTCGTCGGCATCCTGCTCGCGCTGGCTCTGGGCGCGCCCGCGCTGCTCGGAATTATCTGCGGCGCGCTGACTTTGACGGGCGGCCCTTCGACGGGTCTGGCGTGGGCGGACAAGCTCGAAGCGTTGGGAGTCGCGGGCGCGGGATCGCTCATCATCGCATCGGCGACTTTCGGAATTTTCACTGCCTGTCTCGTCGGCAATCCGGTCGCGACGTGGCTCATACGTCGTTTCAAACTCTCTCCTGCTGAGGCGCACGAAGATAAAAGCGAAGCGGAAGAGGAGTTCTGGGCGTTGAGTCCGGCGATTGAAGCGAATGAAGAGAAAGAGAGACGTATAGAAAAGTCTGCGTTGAATGCGAGCGATGCGCTGACAGGCTCGATGTTGCTTCACACGCTGTTGTTGATCCTGGCGTTGATGGGGTTGGGCGCGCTCGTCAGTCTGGCGATTGAGCGGACGACTTTCATCTTGCCGGGTTACATCGGCGCGATGGTCTTGGCCGCGCTCGTGCGTAATCTTGATGATCGCTTCGGTTGGTTCGGCATCAACGCGCGCGCCGTCGAAGTGTTGGGCGGCATTGCGCTGGCTCTGTTTCTGGTCATCGCGCTAATGAATCTGGAACTATGGAAACTTGCCGGACTCGCCGTGCCGATGCTCGTTATTCTGTCCGTGCAAATCGTGGTTATGGTCGCTTACGCTGTCTTCGTGACCTTCATGTTGATGGGGCGGGATTACGAGGCAGCGGTGACGGCGAGCGGGCACATCGGTTTCGGACTCGGCACTGCGCCGAACGCGGTGGCGAACATGGAGGCGTTGACGGCGCGTTACGCGCCAGCCCCGCGCAGCTTTCTCGTCGTGCCCGTCATCGGCGCGTTCTTCATAGACTTCTCAAACTTGCTGGTGATCACAGTCTTCGTCAATCTGGTGAAGAGATTTTGGATGTGAAGAAACGCGCTAGGCCTTTTGCGCCAGCACCGCCGACTTCGTCCAGCCGATAGGTTCGTGCGGGGCGAAGCGATGATGCTCGATGACGCGGAAGAAGCGTCGGGTGTTGGCGGAAACCTCTGCTGGCGGGTGCGTCTTGAAGCTAAAGAGGAGTTCGAGTAATCTGCTCATCGGCGCGGGACGGATAGGCAGGTGCAACAGATAGCCGCCGGGAGCCAGCACGCGCGCGAGTTCGCCCATCCCGTCGCGCAGTGGGACATATTCGAGCACGCCGCTCGTCAGGATGAAGTCGAATGACTCATCTGGAAACGGCAATTGAAGAACATTGGCCTGCGCGAAGGAAACGATGTGACGCGCGCCAGCATCAGTTTTGTGCATGGTGGCGCGGCGCGCGGTTTCCAGTGATGAGACGGAGAGGTCAATTCCTGTGATGCGCGCCGGACGCTTGAGGACACGAAGAAGCGCGAGCGTCAGCAAGCCGGTTCCGCATCCGGCATCGAGAATCCGCGCTCCGGCGGGAAGCGGCAGAGGATTGTCGCGCAGATATTTTTCGATTGAACGCCCGTAGCGGTTGAACCGGAACATCAAATCATAGAGACTGGTGAAGCGGTCATAAATTGAGACGGTCTTGCCGGGCAATTGAGCGGCGGTTGCCTCGCTTTGGTTCATGTATCTCCTTGAATGTCCGTGCCGCGTTCGAGTTCGTCGCCGGCGAAGTGAAAGCCTACTGCGTGCATTGTTGCGACGTGGGGGTTCGCAGACGTTAACATATCCGTCGGAAATTTCTTAGCCGTCAAATTACATTCGCGTTGGTACTTTCTGCATGAGCAAAAACAAACCTGCACAGAAAAAAAGCTTTCTTCCCTTCATCATCATCGGAGTCGTCCTTGCCATACTTGTTGTCGGCGCGACGCTGATGTTCCGTTCTTCCGATAATACGGGCGATGTCTCCGCGACGAAGCCACTGACCACCGCGCCGAATCCGGGACTGCCGGGCGCGCAGCCCATGCACGTCAAGGGCGAAGCGAGTGCGGCGTTGACGATTGAAGAGTTCGGCGACTACCAGTGCCCGCCGTGCGGCAATCTGCATCCGGTGCTGCAAAAGATCGAAGACGACTATGGCTCGCGCGTGCGCGTCATCTTTCGCAACTTCCCGCTCACGATGCACAGGAACGCATTCACCGCTGCGCGCGCGGCTGAGGCGGCGATGGCGCAGGACAAATACTGGCCGATGCACGACATCATCTACGAGAATCAGAAAGAGTGGTCTGAGTCGCCGGAGCCGCATCCCATCTTTCAAGATTACGCGCGCCGGCTTGATCTGGATGTCGAACGCTTCAAGACAGACATGGAGAAGTCCGAGACGGCGGCGCGCATCGTCGCCGACCAGCGTCGCGGCATCTCACTCGGCGTGCAGGGGACTCCCACGTTGTTGCTCAACGGGCGCGAGTTGACCGCCGAAAAGACGCTCGACCCCGTCAAGCTGCGCGCGGAGATTGACGCCACGCTCGCCGGTAAAACTCAGTGAAGGCTGAACAAAAAGAAACGGCGGGCGCGTCTTTTAATCTGCAAGAAAGCGGGCGAAACGGTGCGGGGCGCGCGGTCTTTTTTGATGCGCTCGCCGCACTCGTCGCGCTCGTCGGCGTCTGCGATGCGATGTACCTGACCATCGAACATTTGTCGGGGCGGAGCGTGCGTTGCATCGTCACGTCGGGCTGCGACGCAGTCTTGCAGAGCAGTTATGCGACCATCGCCGGCAACATTCCGCTGGCGTCGCTCGGCGCGCTGGCCTACTTCATGGTCTTCAGTCTCGCGACGCTCGCGGCCTTCGGTTATACGGGCGCGCGCAAATTCGTCGCGCCGCTCGTCGCCTTGATGTTCGCCTCGACGCTCTGGCTTTTTTATTTGCAGGCGTTCGTCCTGCACGCCTTCTGCGCTTACTGCCTGCTTTCGGCAGCGGTCACAACTTCACTCGTCATTATCGTCGCCACGCAGTATTTCCTCATCTCCAAACAAAAGCTGACCTGACTTAACTCGCCTTCGTTTCCCGTCAATTTCAGTCGCCCAAACCCGGATGCAAGAAACGCATTTGGAGACGTTCTGTCTGTGTCAGGGCGGAAGAAAACGGGAGGAAAGCGAAGATGATAAATTTTTTCAGGCAAGCTGCGTACTGTTTGACCATTGCAGGGATCACCCTGTTTCCAACTTTAGGTGTGGATGCGGGCGGCAGCGTGGCGGGGGCGATGCAGGAGAGAAGAATCATCGCGCCCGTCCGGTACACGCAATTCGAGGTTGAGGTGCTGGTCGGTGGGCGCACGCTCGATGAGATTGCCGCGCGCGGCAAACGCTACGTGGAGGCGACGGAGGGCGCGGAGTATGCGTTACGCCTCCGCAATCCGCTGCCCGTGCGTGTGGCGGTCGCGCTTTCCGTTGACGGTGTCAACACCATTGACGCGCGGCGCACATCGAGTTGGGACGCGAGCAAGTGGGTGCTTGAGCCGTATCAAACCATCACCATCACGGGCTGGCAGATGAGTAACGCACACGCGCGCAAATTCTATTTCACCTCTGAGCGCGATTCCTACGCCGCGCGCATCGGACGCCAGAACGACCTCGGTGTCATCTCAGCCGTCTTCTATCGCGAATCCGCGCCGGTGGCTGTTCCCGTCACGCCTTCGTATCCGCAACCGGATTTGGAAAGACGCGAGCCGCGCGGGGGTTCGGAAGAGAGCCGCCAGTCGGAAGACAAAGCCGCCTCACCGTCTGCCAGCGCGAGCAATAGCAGCAGCAAGCGAGCGACTGCGAACGGCGTTGTCGCGCCGGGACAGGACGATGAATACGCGGCGACCGGCATCGGACGCTCGATTGAGAACCACGTCTATCGTGTCCAGCTACAATTGCAGAAGCAGCCGGCGGCGGAGACGACGCTGCGTTACGAATATACGGATGCGCTCTACAAACTCGGCGTGCTGCCGCGCCCCTACAACGGAGGCGATCCGTTAAGAAGGCGCGAGCGCGCGCGAGGTTTTGAAGATTCGCGTTTTTGCCCGGAGCCGCCACAGAAATAAAAGGCGCATCAAATGCCGTCGCGTTCGAGTTGCATGAAGTAGTGGAACAAACGGGACGGCGGTGCGTCTAAAATGCCAGCGCAACTTTCGATGAATGGAGAAAGAGAGATGCCGAAATACACAAGTCCGCTTGCACACGTCAGAGTCGCCGCGCCGTGTTCGGCCAGTTGGGAAGGCATGTCGGGAAATGAAACCGTGCGGATGTGCGCGCAATGCAATCTCAACGTCTATAACCTGTCGGGCATGACGAAGAGGCAGGCGGAGGCGCTCATCACGAACACGGAGGGGCGTCTCTGCGTGCGTTATTTTCGACGCGCCGATGGAACTATCCTGACGAACAATTGTCCTGTCGGCTTGCGCGCGCTCAAGCGTCGTGTCTCGCGCATGACGACGGCGCTGCTCACGTCCGTGCTCGGCTTCTTCGCGGGTGTGGGCATCAACTTCGCGTTCTTCTCGCCAAGAGAAAACGTCGCGCCGCCCGTTGAGCGCACGATGGGAACGATAGCGATAGAGAAACACGCGCCACCGCTGATGGGCAATGTCAATATTGAATCAGAGATGGGTAAATTTGAGGTGAGGGGGAAAATGCTTCCCATGAACTCGACGCCGGACAATCGCGGCTGGAGCAATAAACGGAGAGTGCGTGCTTCTGAATAACACACATCGCCTGCAACTCGTTTGAAGAATTAGAATGAATTGCGATGGCGTGTGGCCTGGGAGCGCAGGCATCCTGCCTGCCAACGAGCCGTTGGGCGAGTCAAACCTTTCACAGGCACGCGCCTCTCGTCGGGTTAAATCTTTTCGCGCTAACGCGCTCATGGCAAGCAGGATGCCTGCGCTCCCAAGCGAGATAGCTTCACTGTTTTACAAATTGCCTTAACGACGCGGCTTGAGGTCTTCGGTGTAGAGTTGTTGATAAGCGCGATAGCTCGCCATGACCTTGTTGACGTAATCCTTGCTTTCGGCGAAACCGACTTCGGAAGTGAAGACGCCGGGGTCTCGATGCACGGCGCGGCGCACCCAACGCGCGACGCTTTCCTCGCCGCCGTTGTAGGAAGCCGCCCACGCTTCGGGCAGGCCGGGAAACATCTTCGCCAGTTCACCGAGATACGCGCTCGCGAGCAGAATGTTAATCTCCGGCTTGTAGAGATCGTCCTCACTTAAATTTTGCAACTTAACCGTCGGCGCGTACTTCGCCGCGATTTCGGGGTTCAATTGCATCAAGCCGCGCGCGCCGACAGGCGACTTCGCACGCACGTTAAAGCCGCTCTCGTTCCGCATAATCGCCAGCACAAAACGCGGGTCAACCGCGCGTCCCGCGACCGAACGAATAATCAAATCACGATACGGAGCAGAGAATCCGCCCGCGTTTTTTCTGACCTCGACGCGGACGGAAGCCTCGCGCGCATTCGCCAGATTCTTGCCCGCGCCGCCGAGCTTTTGTAAATGTGTCGTCGCCAATCCACCGTAATATGAGCCGGCATTGTCGGAGATGTTTTGATAAGCCTTGATCGCCTCGCCCGTTCGCCCCCACTGTTCGAGACTGAATGCGCGCAGGTATGCGACTTCCGTCGGAGTCGTATTGACAGCGCGTGTGAAACTTGCGCGGCTCAGTTCATCGCTCGTGCTGATAGCCGATGCCCAATCGCTGCGCGCGACATCGAGCCGGAGACGCGCGAACTGCGCGTTCGCGTCGGCTGCCTGACCTACGAAACGCTCGCGCGTGCGTGCGATCCAAGCGATAGCTTCGTCGGGGCGGTTCGCCTCGCGCAAAGAATCAATCGTGTTCAGAAAAGCGTTCTCCGCTCGCTCGCCGTTGGGAAAGCGCGTCGCATATTCGGCGTACCTGTTTGCCGCATCGCCCGGACGGTCGAGACGCAGGAGCGTGGCCGCGACGTAATAAAAACCATCGCGTCCAGCCGGAGTCTGGATGTAAGTCTCGCCGAGCTTCTGAAAAATCGGCAGAGCTTCTTCGTAGCGTCTTTCCTGAAACAGCGTGCGACCAATGCCGAAGTCAGCAGCGGGGACGTTCGGGTCGTTCGGGTAGCGGGCGATGAGCGCTTGCCAGTGCGCGCGCGCTTCGTCGAAGGCGCGGTTGGCCTGATAGAGGGCAGCGCGGCGCATGTGCTCGGACGGCGGCAGTTTCGCGAGTTGGCCTCCGGCGTCGCGCCCCATCTTGTCCATGTTGCGCGTTGCGGCGAGCGCGTCTTCGCTCTGCTCGTCGGCTGATAAAACAATCGCATCGGGATTGTAAAATTCTACGGCGACGTTGCCGTCGGATGCGCTCATGTTTGACGACGTGTCAACGCGGATACAGGCAGGCGACAGCAAGAGCGACACGAAGCAGGCGAGAAATACTTGTGACAGGAACATCATCTTGAATGTGTATGGAGAGCCTTTCATTCCAGAAGAGCGCGAGAAAGAATGATTACGAATTTACGGGAGAGCCGCACGCGCCAGTCGCGTTGTTGTTTGTTACGATGCCGGCACAGGGCTGCGCGTCAGCCGGAGGCGACGAAAGAAATCTTGTCGAGACGTTCATCTTCAAACATCGTCGCGCCCGTCCGTCTCTTCAACGATTTCAAAGCTCGACACCAACTCGACGCCCGGACGGAGTGTGGCGGCCACGCTGCAATATTTCGTTTCGGACAATTCTATCGCCCGCGCGACGGCTTTTTCGGAAAGTCCGTATCCGCGCACGACGTGGTGAACTATCATTCGTGTGAAAGCGCGCGGGTGTTCGTCGCGCCGCGCGCCGCGAACTTCGACATGATAAGCCGTCACACGCTCGCGCTTTTTGCGTAAGATCGAGACCACATCCACGCCCGTGCAACCGCCAAGCGCGATGAGCAATAACTCCATCGGCGAGGCGGCGCTCGCGCGTTCGGAATTTGATTCCAGCACTTGCGCGTGGCCGCTCGGCGTGATGCCGACGAACAGATCATCACCTGCAAAACTGACGACGGCTTCGGCTCTTTTTTCTTTCATCAAACCTCTCCAAACATTCATAGCATAGCACGACGTTCGGCGCGGGGTCATAGACTCAAGTTGAATTTAATAACATTCAAGTGAGAGCGTGCCTTGTACTTAACCCGAACAGAAAAGCTTCGTTTAGTACAGCAATGCAAATGCGAAAAGCGAGGCGGGGGTTGAATTATCTTAAAAAGACGCAACCCTATGCCGGCCTATGGAATCACAAAGTTAAGCTCAACTCTCTCCATTATTTCCCCGTGCTGTGAACAAGAAACATGGCTTTGAGTGATGTCGGCATAAGGCTTGCTTGTTAGTTTCATCTCAAGCCAGCGCATGATGCTAAAAGTTTTCTTGTGGAATCCACGCAACTCCCCGATGTAATTGTGGCGCGATGCTCGTTAATCGAATCGAGTCATCGTTAAAAACACATCTAGCCAACATGAAAAATTTAACTATGGAGAACATGAAGATGAATAAAATAAGACAAACAATTTCGCTGTTACTCGTACTCGGACTGCTCAGTCTTGGCATGACGGCGCAAGCGCAAAGGCGTACAAACCGGATCAATGATCGCCAGATCGAGCAGTTGCTCCGGCGCGTCGAATTATCCGCCGAGAGATTCCAGAGCACTCTCGATAATGGGCTTGACCGCAGTCGTTACGACGGCACGCGCGCGGAAGACGACATCAACTCTTTCGTCAGAAATTTTACGAGCGCGACGCAGCAACTGCGCGAGCGTTTCAATAATCGCAACGCGACCGCGACGGATGTCGAGAACGTGCTGCGACAGGCGTCCGACATCAACAGTTTCGTGACACGCAATCGCGTCAACCTGCGTGTCCGCAACGACTGGGCGCTTGTTCGCACAGACCTGACCGCGCTGGCGAACGCTTACGGCGTGTCGTCGAACTGGAACACGACGAACAATTACCCGAACTCGAACAATTATCCAAACTCGAATAGTTACCCGAACTCGAACAATTACCCGGCGAATAACTATCCTGCGCCGAGGGATACTTACAACAATGGCGCGCTGGGCGGGCGTCTGAACGGCACTTACCGGCTCGACGTGACGCGCAGTGACAACCCGCGCGATGTGGCCGACCGCGCCACGCGCAATCTGCCTTATAACGAGCGTCAGGACGTCTCGGGTAGATTGATGTCGCGTCTTGAATCGCCGGAGATGATCGCCATCGAGCGACGCGGCATGTCCGTCGCCATCGCTTCGTCGCGCGCTCCGCAGACGACTTTCGATGCCGACGGACGCGAGCGCAATGAGCAACTCCCGAACGGCAACACGTCGCGCGTCAGCGCCCGTCTTAACGGCGACCAGTTGATCGTCAGTTCGTCCGGCTCGCGCGAGACGGATTTCAGCGTGACGTTTGAACCAATCGAGGGCGGGCGACGGCTGCGCGTGACGAGACAAATCTGGAACGACCGTCTCGGCCAGAGTCCCATCGTCGTGCAGAACTTCTATGAGCGCACGTCTGATGTGGCGAACTTCGGCATCTATAACGGCAACAACAGCAACAACGGCAACACGAGCATTTACCCGTCGAACACGGGCATCGGGTCGAATAATGACTTCATCGTTGCCAACGGCACTTCGCTCGTCGCCACGCTCAACACCAATCTGAGCACGAAGGACGCGCGCAACGGCGACCGTTTCACTATGACAGTGCGCGCGCCTGCGGACTATGAGGGCGCGACCATCGAAGGAACGGTGGGGAACGTCAATCGCAGCGGTCGCGTCACGGGTCGCTCGGAAATTTTTTTCAACCTCGACACGATCAGACTTCGCAACGGCCAGAGCTACAAGTTCGCAGGCTACATCGAAAGCGCGCGCACGAATGGCGGCGAGACCGTGCAGGTGGATAACGAGGGTAGCGTGCGCGACGGAGACAGCCGCACGAAGACGACCGAGCAACGCGCTGTTGTCGGCACGGCGGTGGGCGCGATCATCGGAGCCATCGCGGGCGGCGGCAAGGGCGCGGCCATCGGAGCCATCGTCGGCGCGGGAGCCGGCGCGGGTTCTGTATATGCACAGGGGCGTGACGATCTCGAACTGCTCTCCGGGACGGAAGTGACGATTCGCGCGAGTTCGCCGAACAGGTAAAGTTCAGCGACCGAAGCTCAACAATAAACTCTCGCATAAAAGGTCAGAGGCCGGCTTCAAACACCGGCCTCTGACCTTTTTTATCATTCGACGAACGAATTGCTCGTCAGCAACATCTTTTGATAGTTATCTTCGCGTCGCGCTCAACGCACGACGGAAATTTCTCCCGCTGAAGCTTTCAAGAGAATTTCTCGTCCGTCCGTTGTTTGCAGATGTGCATCGTCAGCGCCGAAATTGAGTGCGCTTGTGCCTTCCGATAAAGCCTCGACTTCAATTACCAACAGGACACCCGCGCCGGTGATGGATGCTGAACCGGGAGCCGTTGCGACAGAGATGAGCGCGAGACCTTCAGGCGACACCATTTGTCGGAGCGTCGTCGCGCCTGTGATACCACCGATTAAATTCCCCTGCGTGACCGAGCGCACAGCCAGGATGCGCGGGTCGAAATGTAATGAGAGCGCGATGAGATCGAGCGGCGCATCCGTCTTGAGCAGAAGTTTGACTTGACGTTTTTCGCCGACGCGCAATGCCTGTGAATCGTTGGGCAGACGCAACTCCGCCGCACTACGCGGAAGAGATTTAACATCGGCGGCGACGCGCTCTGTCGCAGGTGCGAGAATCGCTAATGGTTGCGTGTACCTTGCGCGCACCATCGGCGTCGGCTGTGCATTGGAGTGCGAAGGCGTAGATGCTGAGAGATTGATGCTCGCGTCGTTGAGCGCAGTCGCCGGCTCTTCTGCGACATGACGAACGAGCAAGGCATTGTCCGTCGGGATATTGTTTACTGCTTGAGCGGAAACATCTTTCATCAAGGCTTTGGGCGCGGGCACGTAGTCAGGCATGGCTGCATCGGCGATTTGCACGTCCGAGACTTTTGGAATGAGGCGCGCGGATGCGAGTTGCTCGTCGCGCGTGATTTCCTGCAACATCGCTTCGAGCGTGTCGCTGTTCGGATTTTGCAGAGTGCCGGAAGGATGAACTTCCTCATCGCGCGGAGTCACGACGGGCGCGCGCATGACGTGCGGCGTGACGGCGATGACGATGTCGGTCTGTGTATCGTTGCGGCGCGGAGCCGTGAAGAGGCGACCGAAGATGGGCACGAGTCCGAGCACGGGCAATCCCTGACGCCCGTGCGATTGTTGATTCTGCGCGACGCTGGCAATCATCATCGTGCGATTATTCTGGATGCGCGCCGTGCCTTCGATGTCGCGCTCGGTGAAGGTCGGCGTGAGCGTCGAGCCGCCTGCGTTCGCCACGTCGTTCGACTTGATGCTCATCTTGACCTGTACGTCGAGGTCCGGGAAAACCTGCGGCGTGAATTCGAGCGTCAGACCCGTCTTTTCATACTGGATGACGGGATAGCCGCTGCCGCCGAAGAGTCCGGGCGTAACGCCGGGTTGCGTGTTGTTGTCGCCCGTGTTGACGGAGCCGAACGATGTCACCGAAGCGGTCTGCACGGGCACGCGCTGGCCGATGTGTGCGGTGGACTTTTCGCCGTCGAAGGCGTGTACCTGCGTCGAGGCGATGAGGCGCGTGTTGTCTTTGCGCTGCAACGCGCTCAAGGTCGAAGAGGGAATGATGAGCGCCGCGCCGAGTGCGGTCGGCCCGGCTAAAGCTGCCGCGCCCTGCAACAGTGTCGAACTGCTTCCGGCGAGGACGTTCAGACCTTTCTGGATGCCGCCGAGATTCTGGAGCGTCGTGTCCGTGCCGAGTTGATTGCCGAACTGCATCAAGTCGTTGCGCGACACTTCGTAGATGTTCACGTCCATCACGACTTCGGCGCGTTCCTTGTCAATGCTCTTGAGAATTTTGCCGACGAGCCGCACGTTCTCAGGCGTGTCGCGGACGGTGATGCTGTTCGTGGATTTGTTCGGCGTGATGACGGGCTGGCGGCCTGACTGGGGCGGCAGCGCGGCCTGTATCAACTGGCGCGCGTCGTTCGGTTCGACGTTGTAGAGATAGAAAGTTCGCAGCACGAGTTGTTGATACTGCGGGCGTTTCGTCTGATCGGCGACGAGAATTGTGTGCGCGGTCAGCTTCTGGAAAAATAATCCTTGCGTGAGAAAAATATAATCCAGAGCTTGCGCGGCGCTTACTTCCTGCAAGTCAACGTTGACGTTGCGCTTGGGAAAGTCGCGGTCGAAGATGACGTTGAGGCGTATCTGGCGTGCGAGGTACTTGATGAAATTTTCAAGGTCGCCGCTGTAGTTGATGGCGCGCAACTGCTCGGAGCGTGTGGACGTGATGGCCGACTCTTCGTTGACACCGCGCGCAGTAGAAGGAACGTTTTGAGATTCCCTCTGGTAGGCGGCGGGCGCGATGTTAGTTTCCGGCGCGGTTTTGCGCGTGACGTTTGTTTCGTCGCCAGCCGGATTGTCTTTGAGTTGCAGGCGTAGCGCGCGCTCCATCATCGAGTGCGCTAGTTCGTTCGCTTGGTCGTACCCGTAGGCGCGTCTGAAAGCGTTGTAGGCCGCGAGATACTCGCCTCGCTCGTAGAGCGTCGCGCCTTGCTGCATGAAGACCTGCGAGGCGTTGAAGACCGAGCGGCGGTAGTGCAGTTGATACTCGACGTTCGACGGGTCGGCGGAGACGGCGAGCGCGAATTCTTCAGCGGCCTTTTCCCATTGCTGCGCTGCCTCGTGGTCGAGTCCCAGCTTATAATCTTTCTGGCCTTTGGACGTGAAGGCGGCGACCGGAGCCGAAAGTAAACAGAGCGAGAGGAAGAGCGAAGCAATCCGTGAAAAACTTTGAAGTGATGCTGGCAAGGTGTACCTCCTCCGCTGGAACTGAAGGCTGAAATGATTGTGCGGCGGGCTGTGTGGCGTGGGCGGAAACAGTTTCTGCGGCGTGTGAGAAACGCTCTTCAGTGTCTCCCGTCAAAATCAAATTAGTGGCGCTGCTCTATTCAATGGAATAACAGCAACTTTGATTAAACAAGGTTGGCAAGAGTTTGTCAAGGATGGTCGGCAGAAATGGCAGCAAATTCAACGATTTCACCGTTACCGGATGAAGTGGAAGCATATCGCGACCGGGTATGGCGTCGCGAAGAAGAGCGTCGCGTGGAGGATGCGCTCGCCGCCGAAAAGCTAATCGAGGCGGTGGGTTACTGCGCGGCGATGACGGACGCGCGGCGTCCCGGCCCTTCGCTCTACGTCGCCGTGTGCGGGCGACGAGACGCGCACATGCCGCGCAACGTCCAGAAGGATGCCGAGAGCAGTCTCACCTGGCGCATCAAGGACGAGGTGATGCGGCGCGGTCGCGTCTATTACGCGAAGCTCATCAAGGGGCGTTCGATCTTCGTCGCGCCGCGTTTGATTCCACATTTCAATGCGTTGTGGGGCGTGCCGCGCAAGAGGGAAGCGAGCATGTTGTCGGCGGATGCGCGCGCCGTGTTGAAGGTCTTGCGTCGTGAGTGGGAGATGGCGTCCGCCGATTTGCGAAACGATTCAAAAGTCGGTGACCGCGCGCGTTTGACTCGTGCGCTGGACGAGTTGCAGAGGACGTTGAAAGTCATTCCCGGCGAAGTGCTGTACGAGCCTTGGTTCACATACGTCTGGATGCTGGCGGAAGGGAGATTCGCGGAAGAGCTTTCGCAGCGTGTTTCGCGTGAGGCGGCTTTGCGTGAAGTGGCGCGCGCGTTTCTCGTCGGGGCGGGGATGACGTTGCGCGGTGAACTGGCGAAGGTGTCGGGACTGTCACGTCCCGACGCGGGGTTGGGCAATCGCGCGCTCGTCGCAGAGGGCTTTGCGATCCGCCTCGCGGACGGAGTTTATCGTTTGACGGACTTCGACGAGCGTGATAAAAATCTGGCGGGTTGAATGGTGAATGAATCAATTTGCGACTTGGCGTGAGATATATTTCACGCCAAGTCGCAAAGTAGCAAAGACATTATGGTGCAAGACGAGATGTCTGATCGTCAGCGCTGCTTATTTGCTGCAATTCATCTTGTCTCTGTGCGTGTTCCTCTTGCTCCAACTGCGCCGCCGTGAGGCCGAGCGGCTCATAATCGCGTGCGACTCCGAGTCGTTGAAGCGCCTGCTCGGTTTCCGCTTCGCTGACACGACGACTGGCGAGCGTTTCAATCATTTGCAGGCGCGTCTCGATTTCTGCGCGTTGCTCGTTGGCGCTTCGGGTGATGTCGGCAAGCCGCGTGCGGTCGCTCTGCAATTCCTTCGAGAGCGCCGCGCTGCCCTGACTTTGAAATTGCGAGGCGCGTCGCAAACGGGTCTCGACGGCGACCGCCTCGCGCTTGCTGCTCGCGATGACGCGCGCCGCCGTCACGCGCGCCGCCAGCGTTTCACGATAAGCATCTGCGAGGAGAAGATTCTGGCCTTCCATCTGCTTCAACGTGCGACGCTCTGCGGCGGTTAGTTCCGGCATGAACCACGAAAGTTCGTCGGCGGTCACGCCGTCAGCCGCGAGCCGGTTGCGAAGTTTCTTCAACCAACGCATCCTGTAAAAAACGAAAAACAGAGCCACGATTAGTCCGGCGATTGAGCCGGCAGCCAGCGAGGTCAGCGTGAGCAGCATATAGACGCCCTGCTCTTCCGTGGCGGTGAAATAGCGCAGCAGGAAATAGAACGGCAGAGGCAAGGCGACGAAAAGAAAGCCGAGCCACGGAGCCAGACGCAAAAGCGTGGCTGTCATCCGCTCGCCAGCCGTCAAATTGTCTTGAGAAGTTTTCTGCATCGCTCAAATGCGCCGGATGAATTTTCAGCGGCGCGCGTCGTGGAATCTAACATGCGTCCGGTCGTGGCTGTAGCTCTCCGCAAACCTAACACGAACCGTAGCCTTCCCAAAAGCGGCTTGCAGGATAACGCTTCTGTCGAGCGACAAGTTATAATGAAGCGCATTGGCTTCCGTAATACAGTCGCAGGAGAAGTGATGAAAGTTACCGGTAAAATAATCGCGGGCGCGCTGCTGTTAATCTTTGTCTGCAACTTCGCGCAGTGCATCGTTGACGCGCAACGACGGACGGATTTAGACGACAACGAGGGCAAGCGCGGCGCGGTTCAGACGATCACCATCCCCGTCACGTTACGCCTGCCTGAGAAGCGCGAACCGCAAGCCGAGTTGCAATATATAGATGCCTTCACCATCCTTGAAGATGGAGATAAACAAGAGATACTGACGACCCGAGCCGCGCCGCAATCTCCTCTGACGCTGGAAATTCTGATTCAGGACGATCTGGTTTCGTCGGTTGGCAACGAATTAAAAAACCTCTCGGCTTTCATTCGTAGCCTTCCTCCCGGCTCGCGCGTGATGGTTGGTTATCTGCATATCGGCTCGCTTCAAGTGAGACAAAAGTTCACCGCAGACCTTGAGCGCGCCGCCAAATCTCTACGCATCCCGGTCGGCTCGCCCTATTCCGCCCCGTATAATCCTTACGCAGAGACACGCGACGCGCTCAAGCGATTCGAGTCGCAGCCAATCGGCAGGCGTGCGGTGCTGCTCATCAGCGATGGCGTTGACATCTCGCGCGGCATCGAAAGCTCGCTGCCCACACAGAGCGTGGACTTACAGCGCGCCATCAATGAGTCGCAACGTCGCGGAGTTGCCGTCTATACTATTTATGCCCCGACCGCCGGCGGTTCAAACCGTCTCCTCGATGGTAACGGACAAAGCTCTCTCAATCGTCTTTCGGACGAAACCGGCGGTCGCTCGTTTCTCCAACTGTTTGACGCGCCCGTCAACTTTGAGCCATATCTAAAAGACATCAGCACGTCACTTTCCAGACAATTCGCATTGACTTATCTTTCGACACATACTGAGAAGGGCTTTCATAAAGTAAAGATCATGGCAGACCTCGACGGAGGACGGATTTACCATCCGAACGGCTACACGAGATAAGTTGAAGGTGTGAGTTAGACAGTTAAAAGGCAAAAGCGGATGAAGACAGTGACTATGTCTTCATCCGCTTTTGCCTTTTTTATTTTGTCCGAAACTATTCCGCGCGCCAGCGTCCGGGCGAGGGGGCAAGCATGTTGACGAGTTCTCTGAGCGCTTCGAGATGGTCATTAGTCATCTCAAACTCGGTCTGGCCGAGACGCGCCGCAACTTTTTTTGAATGCGTGATTGCCATTAAATCTTCGTAGGAAAGCGTGACCCTCGTGGCCTCGTAAATTGTGCCTTGATCGTCGGTGCGTGATTGGTAGCGGGGCACAGACCTGAGCGCGTGCTGTTGGCCGTCGCAGAAGAAGATTAAATCATGCGTCGCACGGTATTTGGGAACCAGCGAAGTTGAGATAAAGCTGATGTCCAGCGTCGGCGGGGTTGGATGCTGCGAGTCTTGATAGACGAATGTCGCGGTCAGGTAGAGCGTGTCAAGGCCTTTGCCGAGAACGTTCGGATGTTCGAGCGTCGCACGCATCTTGTGTACGGAGGCGTCAAAGCTCGTGACAATTTCCCCGCTGTGCTTAAAGGGTGACGGCGGGGGCTTTGGGCAAAAACGTTTCTGGGAAAAGCTCGAAGAGGCGCACACGACGAGCAGAAAAGTGACGAGAAAAAATCGGGTCATCAACATCATAGGCATTCCTGATTTAAGGCCGAACCAAGTTAAGCGGACACGATCAATGAGGTGAGAAAAGGCAAGCGATTGTGTGCGGATAGCATTTCTTAAAAAGTATCCACCGGGGCAACAGAACAGTCTGAGCATCTACTTCTCGTCGAGAAATTGGGGGTTAACGAGAAAGTTTATTCAAACATGCCGCCCAATTCGCAGACTAACATCAATCAGCAATAATTTCCAGAACTGATTTCGGTGCTGTCTCCGTATGGGATAATTAGCCGGAATATCGCGACCTTTAGCTGCAATGCCACGAAACTCGATTGTGGTAACCGCCGCAAAAGAAAATTCGCCGCCAGAATTGTGACGCCGATGCTTGTTATGGTGGATTTATAAAAGAGTGTGATTGACGGACAATCTGCCTGACAATTGAGCTATTGTAATCAGGTTAAAATCGCCACGACAAATTCGATGGCTTCGTGTGTTGCCATCAGCACCTGCGGACTCGCCGCGGAGATGAGAGCGACGGGCAAGGCGGCAACGATGAACAGACCGCACCAAATAATTATTCGGGGCCACAGAGTTTCGAGCTTGCTCACGCCCACGCCCGCTGCCGCAAGTTTGAGTAACCGGCGCACGCGCCATTCAACGCCGCCCTCATCGCCTCCGAGCAGGAAAGCGCCGGCGGGCAGCATCGGCATGGCGCTGGATGGAGCGAGACGCGCGATTTTGACCAGCGCCGCCGCGAGGTCGAGTGCGACTGACTTGCCGGCACGAGAGGCATATTCGTCCGCCGCGCCTTCGGCGGCTCGCGCCCACTCACGTTCGAGTGAACGTCCCCACGGCACAATGGTCAGCGCATCATGGCAGACGCGCAGCAACGCACGCTTCAGATTGTCGTGTGCATGTATATGTCCATGTTCGTGGGCAATCGCCGCCGCAATTTCCTCTGTGTTGAGCGTCTCGAAAACCTGCCCGGCGATAAACATGCGAGGGTTAACAACTCCGACCACAGCGATGACGGGGAAGCGATGATGAAGTAAGTAAACCGGAGAGGAGACGCCCGGCAAATTGATGGGTTCAGCATGACGCGACCAGTCCGCGATGATTCGTCTCGTCGCGCGCCACGCGGCAAGTCCGCGCCAGATGGCAAGCCCCATCCCGATGAATGAAATGCAAGCCAGAAGCACAAGTTTGAGACCTACCACTTCCTGCGTCGCGCGCGGCTCAAGCTCAATGTAGGCGGGCAGTAAAAGTGTAGTGACACAAATCAGCGAGATGGCGGGAGGAGCCAGGCGAAGCACAAAAAGCGTCGCCGCGCGTGTGGCCGCTGTGCAGCGTCGGATGGGAAGCTTGATTAAATGCCAGAGGGCAGCGGTGACCAGAGACGCGAATGCGTTGATTATGAAAAGCGATGCCAGCGCGATGCAGATGCCGAGTATCAGAAACATCAATCACGCTCCTGTCGCTGTAGCTCGCGCCTCTTTTCCTGCACGAGCCTGTACAAGGTGTCCAGTAATTCGCGGTCGCGCTCGCTGACGGTTTCGACGATACACGCGAGCAACGGTTCGACACCCTCAGAGTCGCGATCAAGCAAACCGTCAATGACATCTTCAGCAATACCTTGCTCGAATTCGCGATGTGTGACACGGGCGGAATACAGAAAAGCGCGCCCCGATTTGCGTCGCTCAAGTAATCCTTTTTTGTAAAGACGGTCAAGCGTCGTCATAATCGTGGTGTATGCCACACGATCATTAAAAGCCTTCTGAACATTGACGACGCTAACCTCGTCGCATCGCCAGACTTCTTCCATAACTTCGAGTTCGAGCTTCCCGAGCGTTTGACAGACGATTTCACGGGGCCGCCTGAAACCAAACAAAGTGAATTGAGGTATCTTCATAAAATTAGTGTTGAGCGGCCTCACGAGCGTGCTCATAAGTTTGCGCGATTGACCAAAATCAATGTCGGAGAAATCTCCGTATAGACTAGAGGAGTGATGAAGGGAACAGCAGTAAACTTTCCAGATGACTGAAGCATCAATGGAAATTTTTTAAGGGCGGCTGGCGGGAATCGAACCCGCGACATCGAGAACCACAATCTCGCGTTCTAACCCCTGAACTACAGCCGCCATGTACGCTGACGAAAGCATAGTACCGAACCATTCTTCGTCTGACAAGTTCTCAAAAGAAGAATTCAAAATCAAACTTGAGAGCAAAGTTTTGCACTTTGAAATACCCCCGGCTGGACTCGAACCAGCGACCCTCTGCTTAGAAGGCAGATGCTCTATCCACTGAGCTACGGGAGCAAACACCATGTTAATTGGATGAATGGTATCACGTCTGACACATTGCTGTAGTAAAGAGAAAAGACCTCCGCTTCAACAGAAGCAGAAGTCCTCATCTCAAAAGTATTCGATGTGGCTGAGAAGCCCATCGAAGGAATCAAGCGGCGTTATTGAAAGTCTCTGCAAACACGCGACGGCCATTCAAGGCGTCGTCAATAATCTCACGGACAGCGGCCACGTCAGGGTTAACATCCATCCGATCACAAGCACGCAAATGGCGCAAAATGCCCTCGGTCGCGATGTCGAGAGAAGGACTCATCAATTTCGAGTAACGACGCGCCTGTATGTGGTCAATGGCAGTTAAACGTTCGGCCAGCGGATGTGTCTCAATCGTAATCACTTTTCTTCATCTCCTTAATTTTTGCGGCCTTCTGGAAATATAAGACAGAAGGCTCTTAAACAATGAATTTTAGATGCACACGCAAAGTTCTAAGATGCGTTAAACCTTGAGTTCTCAAGAATTTTGCACGAGAGTCCCCCATCCGTCTAAGCGTTATCATGCATCAAGGGAAATAAGGGGGTCTGGAAAAACAAGCATTCTAAACTAGAGAGTCTGAAAAAGCCAGAAGAATTTTTGATGGTCTATGTTTGGATGTGAAAGGTTGGTAAGGGTAGGGGTTATGTGCTGATTTTCAGAAAATAACCTACATGATTAGCGGATCAAGCGCGATAGTAAAAAGAAAATTGACTCTGCACGCGAGTTCCGAAAGGCATAGCAATGCCTTAAACTCGCGTGCAGAGTCAGTTTTTGCGAATCCTGAAGAGAATGTCCAGCGCGTCAGAGCGTAGGTGCTATGACTTTGGAACCACAGTATCCTTCATGCCCTTGCTCAGGCGGAATTTAAGTGTGGTCTTGGCCGGAATCTGAATCGTTTCGCCGGTCTGAGGGTTGCGACCCTCACGGGCTTTGCGATCAGATAGCACCAGTTTACCAAATCCGGGTAGCGCAAACTCACCGTTCGACTTCACTTCCTGACCGGCGAGATTGGACAATTCTTCAAAGATTTCTTTGACTTGAGCGCGTTTCAGCTCAAATTTTTCGGCGAAGTGATTAATCACCTCGGACTGTGACATGCGTTTCTTGCCTGCTTTCGTCGTCGCCATAACGTGATGTGACAACCTCCTGTAACCTAAGGAATAAATTTGAAAAGCTCGCACCAGCAGATATATCACACGAAGCGGCCTTTAGTCTCGGAAAAAAGCCACTTTTTCGCCATTTTTCATCAAAATATTATCGAAAAGCCCGTTGCCATCGCCACTTTCTGCGGGATATATGCTCTGATTCTCGAAATAGTCTCGAAGCGCAGCTTAAAAACTTTGGAGAGTCTGAGCTTTCCTGAGCAACAGCAAGCCATGTGAAAAGATGGACGCAAAAGATTGTAATCGGGGCGGAGTGATTCGAACACTCGACCTCTCGGTCCCAAACCGAGCGCACTACCAGGCTGTGCTACGCCCCGAAATATATCCGCCAGTGAAACAAAGCTAACGCAGAAGAGAGAATGATGCAAGCTGCCTCAAGCTTGATGCAAACACCATTACCCGATCATCCGAAGCTGCCCGTTCAAATAATCGCGAGCTTGTTGAATGGCTCGTGAGCGGTGGCTAATTTCTTGTTTAATTTCAACTGTTAACTCTCCGAATGTGCGTGCATAGCCGTCCGGCACAAATACAGGGTCGTAGCCAAACCCGCCCGCTCCGCGCGCAGCACTTGCGATGTGGCCTTCGCAAGTTCCTGTGAAGATATTGACTTGATCTGTCGAAGGATGCGCCAGCGCCACCACACAGACGAAACGCGCGCGGCGTTCGCTGTCGCCTGTCGCTTCCAGTTCATCTAGCAGACGCGCGATTCTTTCACCATCAGAAGCGTTCGTCCCGACGTAGCGCGCAGAGAAAATTCCGGGCGCACCGTTGAGTGCGGCGACCTCCAGCCCGGAGTCGTCAGCAAGTGTCCAGAGTCCGGTCTGTGCCGCGTAGCCGCGCGCTTTGAGGACGGCATTCGCTGCAAAAGTATTTCCCGTCTCTTCGACTTCGAGTATCTCCGGCCACTCGGACAGATCGCGTAAATGCAATTGCAAGCCGTCGAGTAGTTGCGTCAGCTCTCTGACTTTGCCTGCATTATGAGTTGCGATAACTAGCTCGACGATTCCAGCCACAGTGTTTTCAGAATCCTTTTCGCGCAAACGGAATTAAGAAAATCCAAGTTGAAACGCAGCGTCCGAAAAATTCTTTTGCCAGCAGCCACCGTTCACGTTTACAATCATCTGGCGAGCCGTCTCCCAACACGGCAGTCAACGCATTCCTCATTCGCCCGAACAACCAACAGGGAGTAAATGCCACATGCTCTTGAACTCGTCTGAGACAAACACCCAAACAGATGTGCTGATGCAGCTTACAAATACCGGAATGCGAGAAGAACCGCTCATCGCCAACACGCGCGTGCGAGAACTCGCGACGTGGTTACGCGCAGTTCGCAGCTTTTTCAACGTGCGTAATCATGCGCTGATCGAAAGCGAACGCACTGAAATTTTAACACGTAATTTCAAGTGCGAAGATCGCATCGTGCGTGAATCAATGCGGCACTGTCTCGAACTTTTAGTCGAACTTGTCGGGGAATCGCATCTCTCTGATGAGGGCGAAACCAAGATCGCCGACGGGCAAGCCGCATCTCTGTCTTTATTGGAAGGTGATGACGCTGCTCCGCTTGCGAATGGGAATCATGAAAATGTTGTGCTATACGAAAGCTTCAGAACTGTCTATCAGTTCGTTGATAATAAGAAGGAAGATGACTGCGTCAGCTTTCGCGAATGGTCTCATCTCGGCAACATACTCGAGCCGAGAATCTCAGAGGCCGTGTCGCATCTTTCCGCCAGCATGGAACGCGAAGCGCCGGTTGCGATTCACGCGCGTCTTCTGTCGTTGATTGAACAGATTACGCCTCTCGAACTTGGCTCCGAATTGCTGAAGCTCTTTCTGTCTCTCTCCAGTGCGCTTGAGTATCTGAAACTAATTCAGGGAAGATTAAAATTAGACCTCCCTCTGAAGATGACACTGCCGATTTTTGCGCTCGTGCGCGAGGAGACGCGGACGGCGCTCGAAGTAATCGAGCAGCGCATGTTGGCAATTGAAAATTTAGACTCTGGCATCCACGAAGCGTTGGACGGAACGGCCTATGCCATCAGAATCGAGTTGCGGAAAAGTTTTGAACACGAACTGACAGGGTTGAGCGAGTTGCAGCAGCCCCCGCACGTCTATGCGAAAGTGGAAACCGCGCATGGTCTTTTGCGAGACTGTTTCCAGCAATCCATCGTCGCGCTCGGACATCTGTTCGACCCGACGCTCGACGGTCTTCAACTCTTTGATTCTTTCCAGACCAAACTCGATCAGTCGCTGGCTCTGCGTCGAGATATTTGGAAACTTCTCCAACTTGTACGCCGCATTGAACAGTGCCGCGAAGAGTCTTCGCTCCCGTCGCTTCTGAAAATGCTCGGCGAATTTCGTGCGGGCAGCCTGCGTCATTTGATGTACAAGGATTGGGAATCTTATGAACGCTTCGCGGATGAAGTTGAAAACGCGCGCGGCGCGACCGAGTTGGCGCACGTCACGCATCGCTTCAATGCCTATCTTGAAACATTGTTTGGGCAGATAGGAATGCGCGCCGTGCTGGCCTCACATCAATTCGATCCCGACGAAATATCCGTGTAGCATTCTGGAAAATTTCACGTCGCTGGTGAGATCGAGTCAATTTCAACCACTCAAACTACTCCAATATTCTGCCATCATTCGTCCCGTGTGAAGCGCGCGATAATCTCTCCAAGTTGCCCGAAGGATGAGCGCGTGATCTTCATAAATCCTTCGCCCGTGTAATGCGTCTCGCTGACGCTGTACGGGCGTCGCTCCTGAGCTTTTTCAAGTTCCGCATCGCTGACACTGGCGTCGCCGGAGCCGTTCAGACGTGAGATGTATCTGACTGTAGAAATGGCCGCGCCATGATCTTTGGTCAGCGTCGTGACAAAGGCTGGCTCGGAAGAAAAGGTCGTCTGTGCAGACTTGAAACGCTCTTCATCTTTGAGGCTGCGGCCTGCGGCGCGTGCCGCCAGACAGTGACGCACGTCCTCTTCATCACCCAAAATCAAAAAGCCTCCGACGAATCTTGCAGCCCCGCGTTCCGGGTCGTCCGAGACAATTATTTCATCATCGCCGACTCGCAGGCGACGAGCGTTGCTGCCCAGACGCGCGCGTACTTGACCACGCAAAACTTCTGCGTCGCGCACCGACACCACGAGCAGCTTCGTCTCGCTATTGCTCTCAAGACGAACGGTGGAGATTTCCTGTCCAACTGCGCTCAGGAAGACGCGCGGCTCTTCGATGCCATAAGGTTTGAGCAAGGCTTCGAGGGCGCGTGTAATAATCTGCGCCTGTGCGATGTCAACCTGCGTTGAGAGTGAGGCGTAAAATCCCTGCCACGCGAGTGCCGGATCGCGAAAGGTGTAGCGAGAAAGCTCGTCAACATCAGGCGGGAGAACTTCGCTCGACTCCGACTCTGTGACGGAAGCAGCGGCGAGAGAATCTTTCAAAACACTCGTGACCTTATCCGTCGGCGCGAGAAAATAATCGTCCTCGATGTCGCCGGCGACGAGGCGCGCGCTCCATCCCGCGTTCCCGATCAGCTTGTTCGTCAGAATCGGGAGTTGAACCGCCAGCACGCTCTGGATGTTTGGATTCTCAGTTAACTGTCCCACGAATGCCGGCGCGAAGATTTCCACCATCTTGGCCGCGCTACCCGTCGGCGCGTACCCGAAGGCCAGCGCGTCCTTTGCATTGAGACGCGCGCGCATCGTCTCTAATTGATCGTGGCCGGCCAGACTCGGTCTCTCGCCGCGTCGCACGGCGAGACATGCCTGCACCGCTTGCTCGTCATTGCCGATGACGGCGACGCTCCCCGCGATGGCCGAGACGATTTTGCGGCGCGCGTCAGTCGGTGAATGCCAGATGATGTATGGCGTCCCGTCCATCTCTTTACGCTCGACGCTCGGCGTTTTGTAAGTCTGACGCGCGAAATTGCCGACGAGTTTTTCCAACGCCGCACGGACGCGCCACGCGCTCGAATGAGTCTCACAGACGAGCGCGACGCGCGGAGTAATCTTGAGCGTCTCGCTTGATTCTTCCGCCGCGTCGAAACCCATGATCGTCACCGCGACCTGCGCGCGCGAAAGGACGACCAGATCGCTCGGCCCGATGCCGGTTTGCGCGGAGAGTCGCGTGAGCCAATCGTATTTTCCGTAATCAGACTTGACGCCAGCGACGGGCGCGAGTTCACGCCAGGATTTTGTGGAGGTGAGCGCGTTAAGAATATTCGGCAGGCTCTGCGCTTCGATGAAAATGAGTGAATCAGCCGGCACGTATGCCGCCATGTCAACACGCTCGTAACGGTTCCACCACAACCACGAAATTAACGCCAGCGCGAGGATGGCTATCGCCAGAAGAAATTTGCGAGTCAATTTCATAAGGCAGCATCCTAACTGCCGCACGGTTAAGTGGCAAGACTCCATACTTGACGCGCTTCTCGTGTCTTAAAAGAAGGTTGAAATAAAGAAAAAGATGCGCTCCAAAATTGGCCGTCGGGCCTTAAAGTTAAGAAAAAAGCGTTGAAAGAATTTATGGAAATCGTCCGGCAACTTTCCAATAAACTCGGAATCAGACGATCTCTTGCCTGTAAGTGTATAAATAATTAAGATTAAACAATGTAAATTAACGATTGACAGGGGCAAACACGATAGTCTATATTCTTCATTGTCGGATGGGACTTGAAAAGATTCTCTGTGCAGACATGAGAGGGTCGAGCAAATCCACCGGCGATTGAAAAGAGGTGCGAGATGGCGGTTTCACTGAAACCAGATCAGGCTTGCGCCCCTTTCTTTGAAACTCAACCGATAAAGGCACACCACGCGCGAGCGTGGGCCGCAAAGCCGACGGGAGTCAGAAAAGCGACGCGCGATTTTGACTTGGCCGGGTTACCGAAGGAGAGTCGGCCAAGCCGAATTCGCCGCATCGAAGAGGAGCAACTTCGCCTGCGCGCGTGTTCCGAACTGTCACGACCTTCCTGCTTTTCATCTCCACCCAAGAGAGAGTCCGTTTCGATTCAACTCTTCCACTTCTCCTGTCACGACAGTGGCACGTCTTTGCTCCCCTGAAGCTCGCTTGAGCTAATTCACTACGACATGAAATCCGTCCCCTCCGTCAACACACAGACGCCGCCGCAACAGTTGCGTTCCACCCGCGCCAGAGTGCGCCGCGCGCGCCGTCGTCTGAGACAGCTACATGGCAAGAGCCAGGCGAAGATCGTAAGGAACAAATAAATTATGTTCAAAAGAAGTCTCGGCAAAAAAGGTCTCGTCGGTCTGGACATCGGTTCCAGTTCGGTGAAGGCCGTCGAATTGCAGGGCAAGCCCGGCAACCTCTCGCTCGCCAATCTCGGTTTCGAGCATCTTCAACCGGACACAGTCGTGGACGGACAGATCATGGAACTCAACGACGTGTCGAACGTCATCGCAGGCGTTTTCAAAAGCCATCAGTTTAAGACCGAGCGCGTGGCGGCGGGCGTTTCGGGAAGCTCCGTGATCGTCAAAAACATCATCGTCCCGCAGATGTCGCAGGCCGAGTTGGAAGAGTCTATTGACTGGCACGCCGAAGAGCACATTCCTTTCGACATCGCGGACGTGAGCCTCGATTATCAAATCGTCGGCTCTGGCCCCGACTCTCTACACGTTTTGATGGCGGCCTGCAAACGCGAGTTTGTGGCGAACATCAAGCAGGCGATTCAACTCGCCGGACGCCAGCCGGTCGTGATTGATGTTGACGCCTTCGCGCTCCAGAACTGCTACGAGGTCAACTACCAGCCGACGGACGACACAGTCGTGGCGCTCCTCAACGTCGGAGCCACGACGATGAACATCAACATCCTCAAGGGCGTCCGCAGCGTCTTCACGCGCGACGTTTCGGTCGGCGGCAATCAGTACACGTCGCTCCTGCAAAAAGAACTCGGATTGACTTTCGAGCAGGCCGAAGCGGTCAAACGCGGCGGCGCGGCTCCGATAGGAGTGGACACGTCTGATGTTGACGGCGTGTTAGAGACGGTCTCCGACATGCTGGCGCTGGAAATTTCCAAGACGTTTGATTTCTATCGCGCGACGGCGGAAGAGACGGATGCGGGCGTGCAAAAGATTCTGATTTCAGGCGGCGGCTCGAAGCTCAAATCGCTGCCGCAATTTTTAACGAGCCGCTTCGAGATTCCCGTCGAGCACCTCGATCCGTTCCGGCGCATCAAGGTTGACGCGCGGCGTTTCGATCCTGATTACATGCGTGAAGTTGTGCCGGAGATGGCGGTCGCTGTCGGACTGGCCTTGAGAGGAGTGGAGGCGTAAATGATTAAGGTCAACTTACTAAATTCCGTCACAGACATAGACCGCAGCGTCGCCGTCGTCGAAGAGCGCGTCTCAGACCCGCGCACGCGCTTCTGGGTGCTGCTCACGGCGGTGTTCGGACTGATGGCGCTCGTGATGGTCTTCGATTACGTGAGCGCGAATTCGGCGAACGTCTCGGCGCAGGCCGAGTTGGAAAAACAAAAGCAGATCGCCGCGCAGATGGCGGTCATCAACGCCGAGCAGGCCGAACTGCAAAAGCGCATCAGCGACATTCAGGTACGCATTGAGGCGATTAAGAAACTGCGCGCTTCGCAGCAGGGGCCGGTCGCCGTCCTCTCTGACATCAACCAGCGCCTGCCGCTCGTCGCGGACTTCCGTCTCGAATCAATCGAGCAGAAGAACGGCGACCTGATCATCGAAGGCCACTCGCCGAACGAAGCCGCCGTCACGCAGTTCGGACGCAGCCTCGAATTTTCGTCCGGCCTCTTCCTCAATGTGAATCTGGACACCGAGCGCAAGCCAATGCAGATTAACCCGGCTGACTACAACGCCAGCGAAGGGCCGATTGATACGACCGTGCCCGCGCCCGAAACGGTGAAGTTCAAAGTGAAATGTAAGTACGGCCCGCTCGTCCCGCCCCCGCCGCCCGCCCCGCCCGTCGCCGCGCAGGCCGCGAATCCTGCCGCGCCACCGGCGGCCAATCAGGTCGCCCAGAAATAAGCATCCGGGGCACTCGACACGAGTCCGAAAAGGAACATAAAAGCAATGATGAACATCGAAGCCCTCCAGGAAAAACCCTGGTACGTCCAACTCGCCTTGTTTGGCGTGGTCGCAGTCCTGCTCTACGCGGGATTCTGGTACTTCGTCACGAGCGGCACGCGCGCCGAGACGAAAGACCTCGAAGAGCAGATCGCCAAGTTGCAGCAAGACAACGCGCGCGCGCAGATCGCCTCGCAGCGTCTCAACGAATTCAAGGAATCCTACGCGCGGGCGCAAGCCGACTACGACGACTTGAAAGCTCTGCTCCCGGAGCAGCGTGAATTGACGACGGTGCTCTCCGGCATTGAAGAACGCGCGAGCGGACGACTCTCCGTGCGTCGCTTCACGCCGAAGGATGACATCCAGCAGGACTTTTATTCCGGCAAGCCCATCGAGATTGAAGTCTCCGGCACGTACAACAACGTCGGCCAGTTCTTCGCGCAGATGGCGTCTTACCAGCGCATCGTCTCGATCAGCGATTTCAAGATTGTGAAACTCGGCGACGCCGTGACGCGCGACAAGATGCAGGGCAAGACCGTCAACGCGCAATTCCTTCTCACTGCTTACTACGTCTCGCCGGAAAAACTGCAAGCGGCAACGCCCGCCGTGGCTGTTGTGCCCGCGCCGGCAGTCGCTGTGCCGCCCGTCGCGGCCAAGTAAATTTTCGCTGCCAGCCCGAAGAGAGAACAATTGTCAGGAACAAAAAACATGAAAGAAAACAATAACAAGTTGCGCCAGACGCTCTACGGAATTTTCACCGCCGGTGTGCTCGTCCTTTGCGGAGCGACCGCCGCCAGCGCGCAGGATGCGGCGAACAAGCCTTACAGTTCAGCGAAGAATGATCCGTTCAAAAAATACAAACCGCCCGTCAAGCGCGCCGTCGCGAAAAAAGTCGTCGCGCCGATTCCGGTTCCCGACATCCAGGTACGGATCGCGCAGTACAAAGCGAAGAAGCTGGCGGCGATGAACATGCAGCAACCCGCGCCGAAGCCGACGACGGCCATCACGCTCGCGGAGATACAGGTGACGGGAATTTTCCGCACGCCGCGCGGTTACGCCGCGATGGTGCAGGCCACGCCGATCAATCTCTCTTACGTGATCTATCCGGGTGAAAAGTTTTACGACGGGATGCTGGTCGCCATCGAAGAAACACGTCTCGTCTTTCGACGCGAGACAGTCTGGAATGACGGTCGCCATGAAGTCGCGGTGGACACGAAACCTCTGCGTCAGGCCGATGCCGTCGCGGATTCGATGACCGAGACCAAAGCCAAGAAGGAAGAGCGTTCTGCAAAAGAAGAGGACGCTTCAACAGACTCTGCCGCACTGAAAGTAGTGAAAACGTCGGAGACCAAAAAGCCTTAAGTTTTTCAAGCCGTGTGGTCGCGCGAAAAAGCCTGAGAACTTGCGCCCAGGCGACAACGGCTGCCCGGACGACTGTCCCTCATTCCAACACTCCACGAAACAGTCAGGGGCGATTCAGCCCCGCTGCCAGTGAGTCTTTTTTGACAACATGACTTGCAGCGTTCCGCATTGTGCGGCGCGCGCTTAGAAGGGTGACAAGGGTAGTCGCTCGAACGAGCGTTAGCGCGTGGCGGTTTTCTGCCGGTGATGCCTTGAAGGATGAAAATATGACTTATCACAAACAACTTTCAGCGATCATAAAAATGGGAGCGCTCGTCCTCATTTTCATCTGCTCGCTGCACGCAGTCGCGTTCGCAGGCGTCCACGGCGGCGCGTCGCGTCAGCATTCTACAGCGCAGGCGCAACTCGCAGGATCGCCGAACACTACGCCGCAGGCTTCGCAGGGGCAGCGTTACGGCCAGCAGGGATTCGTCGGCGAGCCGATCAATCTCAACGTCGTCAACGCCGACATCCGCGACATTCTCAACTACATCACCGAGCAGTACGGCGTGAACTTCGTCGTTGACTCGTCGGTGGGCAAAGTGCCCGTCACCATCAACGTGACGGAAGTGCCCTGGAACTTCGCGCTTGATGCGATTCTCAGAGCCAACCGTCTCGGCATCGAAGTGACGGGAAATATTCTGCGCGTGGCGACGCAGGAAGTCTTAGTCGAAGAGTCGAAGAGCCGCGCCGCCGAAGAGGCCGCGAAGCAGAGACTCCGCGAGGCGCAACTCAATAACTCCGCGCTCGTCACGGAAATCATCCGGCTCAACTACGCGCGCGCTCTCGGCACGCTCGGCGCGGCCTCCGAAGGCACGGCGGTTTTTAAGGGCGGAGCGGGGAACACTGCCGACACGGGATATGAGCAGGGCAACGCGGGACGTGAAATCCAGTCGAACCCTTCCAGCATCGGCATCCTGCCGATCATCCAGCGCCGCCTGTCGAAGCGCGGCAGCGTCGAAGTTGACGGGCGCAGCAACACGCTCATCGTCACCGACGTGAAAGAAAATATTGACGCTGTTCGCCAACTCGTCACGCTCCTCGATCAACCGGAGCCGCAAGTCGAGATCGAGACGCGCATCGTCATCGCCAATCGCAGCTTCAGCCGCGACCTCGGCGTCCAGCTTGGAGCCGTCGCGCTGAACGCGAATCGCGGCGCGCTCGGCTCGTTCAGCACTCTGCCGGGAAACACCACCATCAATTCAGGCGTCAACCCGCAGAGTATTCCGGGCGGACTCGGCAACACGAATCAACCGCTTTCGTCGCTCGCCGCGACGGCGGCCAGCACCGTCATCGGTCTGACGACGGGAGCCATCGGCACGGCGCAGATCAGCGCGCTCATCACGGCGGCGGAAGCCAGAGGGCAGGCGAAGATCGTCGCGACGCCCCGCGTGACGGCGCTCAACAATCGCCCGGCGCAGATTGAAAGCGGCTCGCAGATTCCTGTCGTCACGCCGCAGGCCAGCGCGTCGGGCGCGAGCGGCGTCTTCACGACGACGTTCGTCTCCGTCCCGCTTCGTCTCTCAATCACTCCGCAGATCACGGACGCGGGTACGGTCGTCCTGCGCGTCGTGATGGAGAACAACAGCGTCAACGGGACGCTCACCAATTCGCTCGGCACGCCGGGCATTGACACGCAGCGGATGCAGACCGAAGTGCTCGTGCCGGATGGCGGAACGACCGTCGTCGGCGGCGTGCTCAACGACCGCGAGAGCGAGGTCACGAATCGCACGCCCGGACTCGGCGGCTTACCCGTCATCGGCAATCTCTTCAAGCGCAAGTCCATCTCGCGCAACACGGACGAGATACTTTTCTTCATCACTCCGCGCATCTACCGGCCTGACTATCAGGGTCGTCGCACGGACTCCGCGCCCGCGACCACTACGCGCTCGGTGCAAATCTCGCAGCCCGTGCCGCTCGGCAATCCCGACTCCAACACACCGGCGAATTCACCTTCGCAGCAGCAGCAACAGGTTCAGCCGCAACAGCAACTGACTGAACCGGCTGGACGCGACTTAGTCCCGTCCAACTCACCGCGCGCCAATCCCGGCACGCGCCCCTAAAGGAGGATCGAACAATGTTTAAGGAAGCTCTCACCAACATCGTCGAGCGGACGGAAGGCGCGACCGGCGCGCTCATCATGGGCACGGACGGCATCGCGGTTGAAAAGGTCTTTCTGCCGGAAGGCAGCGAGTCGAACATGGATGTCGCCGCCGCTGAAGTGACTTCGCTCGTGCGAAGCGCGATGCGCGCGGGAGGCGCGACGGGTCTCGGCGTCCTGCGCGAGATGGTCGTCGCCTTTGAAGGCACGCAGATTATCGCGCGTCTCTTCACGGCTGACTACTTCGTCGTCCTCACGATGCATCCCGACGGCAATCTCGGACGCGGCAGATACGAGCTACGCAAAGCCGAACTCGAACTCTCGCGCGAGTTCGCACTGTAAGCAAAGCTGCTTTCCTTTAAGGCAGAAGTAAAAAGGCAAAAGTGAAGAGAAGGAGTTCGCTCTCCATCTTCACTTTTGCCTTTTTGCTATTGCCTGAAAATAGCTGGCGCACCGCTCACGTCGTTGCTGCTTAAGCAATAAAGATAATCCATGACATGACGCGCGAACCCGTCGGCACAAATCACCCGCTCTTGCCGCGCAACTTTTCCAGCCAGCCCCGCACGACGTTGGCATTCGGCGACTCAATCTCTTCTAAAATCTTCACCGCCTCTTCCATATATCCTATCGCCTGTTCCGTGTCACCCAAGTCTTTATAAACAATGCCTAAGTTGCCCAAGTCCGCACCCTCGCCGCGCCGGTCGCTGATCTCGCGTGAGATGACCAAAGCCTGCTCGTAGAACTCGATGGCACGGCGCGTCTCTCCCAAGTCGGCGTAGGCAACTCCCATGTTGCCCAGCGCGTTGCCCTCGCCGCGCCGGTCGCCGATCTCGCGGGTGATGTTGAGATACTGCTCGTGGAATTCGATGGCACGGCGCGTCTCGTCCAAGCGGACGTAGGCGTTGCCCAGATTGCCTAAGTGTCTTCCTTCGGCGGCGCGCGCGTCTCTGAGTTGCTGTGCAGCCGGCAACGCGGCTTCAAGCCAGCGAATAAGATCGCGTGGATGTTGGCGCAGGCTGAGAACGAAAGCGCCTGCATCGGGATACATGTTGCACAATTGAGCGGCTTGCTCGTTGCCGGCGAAGCGCACGGCTGCCCATTCCTGACCGGCTTCAATGTTGACGCGCTCGTTGTCGAAAAGCGAAAGCCCTCCGGCAATCGCTGCACCGCCTTTTTGGAAAAGATCATCAGCCGTCGAGAGAATCTGTAAATAATGCGTCGCGTGCAGCAAGCCTGCCTGTTCGCGTTCGGCTGCGCTCAAGCGCGTGTCCGCGAAATCACGCGCGAGGTCGTGCAGGGTGTAACGCTGTGCGGCTTCTTCCCAATCGAGCAGGCTGTATTCTTCAAGCTCCGCCAGCGAGTCTTTCGCAGCCTCAACGTCCGTCTGCCACACGGCTGCCGCCGCAGGCGCGTCGAAGTCGGTCGGGAAGATTGCCAGCATTCGCCAGCGTCGTGGCAGTTCTTCGTTCAGCAAGTCGTAGCTCTCGCCGAAACAAGCTTCGACGCTGAGGTCTCTTTCTACATCATATAGGGAAAGTCGCTCTTTTCTGATTCGCAAACGATTCAGGTAATCTTCGGGAGCCAGCGCGGTTTTGATTTTCAACACGCTGGCGGCAGCGCACAACGCGATGGGGAGATAACCGCACTGCTCCGCAATCGCCGGTGCGTGCCCGCCGATGCGCGGCTCGATTTTGAGCAGCAGCGCGTTTGCGTCCTCCTTGCTCATCTCATCCAGATTCTTTTCAGACATACCGCGCAAACCCAGACGCTTTCGTGAAGTGACCAGAAGTAAACACTGTCGAGGCGGCAGCCACCGTAATTGGGGCGCGATTTGCGCGGGGTCTCCCGCATTGTCGTAGAACAACAGGACACGCTTGTCGTCGAGTACGGAATTGAACAAGCTGGGCAATTGATCATCGTCGGGGCGCTTCGTTTCGGGTTGAAGGGAACTGACGACGTGCCACATCACTTCGGCAGGTGGAAGCGGTTGTTTGCTCGTGCCGCGCAGATCGAGGTAGATTTGCGCTTCCGGGTACTGGTCTTTGAATTCATCCGCCAGCACTAATGCCAGCGCGGTCTTACCCACGCCGCCCATGCCCTGCACGCCCGAAATCGTCGCGCCGCCCTGCCGCAGAGCTTGCCGTAACTCTCTCAATTCCGTCTCGCGCCCGGTGAAATCGCGCGGCGGCGCGGGCAGTTGCTTCAACCTGTTACGGGCTGCTCTTACCGCGCTTTGCAGAATCTCCTCTTTAACCTGTTCAACCTTTTTGTCGAGCGATTGGATTTGCTCAGAAAGCTGCGCGGTGTTTTCTTTGCCTTCGGTTGAAAGCCGTTCAGTGCCTTGCTCAAACTTCGCGCCGAGCCGTTCTTCGAGGCCGCGCAACTCTTCGCTTTGGCGTTCGAGCAGTCGCGCCAACTCGTCCGGTGGCAGAGTGGTCTGGCTCAGGAATACTTGTAGCTTATCGGCAATCGCCGCGACGAACTCGTCCTGACTGGCGAAGCCTTCGATCCGTTGCGCCAGCGCGACGACGCTCTCCCGGATGTCCTCCTGCGAGGTTTCGATTCTCTCGACGACGCGCCCGATTCCTTGCAGGTGCGCCCGTTGAAAGGCAATCCACGACTCTTTGAACTCATCGTGTTTGACGAGTTCGCTGATCTGATGCGCGATGCTGTGCGGCATCTCCGCGCGCAGGCGCGAGCGCAGCGGCTCAGGCAGTTGTGTGTCTCTTGCCAGCGAAAGTTGTGTGATGGGCGCGACCTGCGCTTCCGTGTCGCGCTCTTCGTCGAGCCACCGGCGCAGTGTCGTCTCGACTTCCTCACCAAGCTGCTCGTGCCATTTCTCTTCGTCCGCGATGAGCAGCGTCACGTTCTCCGCTGAAAAGCGATTGGCGAAGGCCGTGCCAGTTGGCTGGTTGATGGCCTGCACAGGAAAGAGCGCGGAAAGGTCTTTCTGCTTCAAGCCTCTTTCGATTCTGGCTTTGAGGGACGGGAAAATTTGCGCGGCCTGCACCTGCAACTTCTCGTCCGCATCTGCCTTGAACTCCTGCTCGATTGCTTTGAGCGAGATGAGATAAGCCGTTGCCAGCATTCTTTCGAGATGAAAGTTGTGATCGGGCGACAACGCGCCGGGAAGTTTATCCGTCGCAACGTAGCTGCCGATGTTGGTCAGGAATCCGGCAGCCGTGTTGCCGATGGCATCAACTAATTTATCCTGAAGCTGTTCATTGGTTATGACGCCTGCCAGCATCGCTCCAAAGAAGGGAAGCGAGATCGTCGCCAGATACGGCGCGATGAGCGGCGCGGCAACGGATGCACCAGCGCATCCAAGCACGGCCAGTGCAGATTTGGTGAGACCTTTTGAGGACATGGAAAGCTCCTTGCGGTTGCTCGAATCTCGCCGGATTCTAATGTAGTTGCGAAGTTGATGCGAGGAAAATCGTCAAACGCGAAAGCCCGTAAAATCGCACGAAGTTCGTGTATGGCTGTCTCGCAAGCTTTCGTTGCCGGCTGTTCCACTTTTCAGCAAGGCGGCGGTTTGACGTAAGGCATTCCGCGCATGATGACGCGCTGGCGGCGTTGGACGCGGCGGAGATTCTTCTGCGGGTTGAAGACGTTGAGCGGGCTGGGAATCATCGCTGACAGGTAAGCTGCCTCGCGCGGGTTGAGGTCGGCGGCGGATTTGTTGAAGTAGGTGCGCGCCGCAGCCTCCGCGCCGTAGATGCCGTCGCCCCACTCGATGACGTTGAGATAGATTTCGAGGATGCGACACTTCGTCAAAGAGCGTTCGAGAAAGTATGTGATGAAGGCTTCCTTCGCCTTGCGCCCGAAATTGCGCTCCGAAGAAAGATAAAGATTTTTGGAAAGCTGCTGCGAGATGGTCGAAGCGCCGCGCTTGAAGTTGGGCATGTCGGGAATCCAGTCGGACTGATCCGAGTCGCCCTCTTCCTTCGCTTCCTTCTCCGAGTCGCGTCGCGCTTCGTCCCACGCGCGCTGGATGGCCTCGTAGTCGAAGCCGTGATGCGTCGCGAAGTTCGTGTCTTCGCCCGCCATCACCGCGCGGACGAGATGCGGCGAGATGCGGTTGAGGGGAACCCACACCTGCACGCGCCGAGGCTCGCGCCCGTCGCGCTTCGCTTCTTCGATGCGCGTTTCGATCATGCTCGTCGTCTCAGGATTCTTCGTCCGCAAATCCGCGACGCGCGGAAACGTCGCCACTTCATAGACGATGAACAGCGTGACCAGCGCCATGAGGACGAGCGCGCCCGTTTTGATGATTCTCCACATAGCTCACGCCAAAGATAAAAGCACAACCTGCAAAGTACAAGGCGCGACGCTCACGCGAAGACGTGCTTGACCGCGCGAATCGTGTTGCAGTGAATCTCGACCGTATCGTTAATGTCGGCAGCATAACCGCCGGACATCACCGTCACGACCGGCACGTTCCTGCTGCGACACTCGCGTAAGACGATTTCGTCGCGCGCGCGCAGGCCTTCAATCGTCAACGCGAGCCGTCCCAGTTTGTCGCCGGTGAAGGGGTCTGCGCCACCGAGATAAAAAACCACGTCAGGCTCGTGCGCGAAGACTCCGGGCAACTCGGATGCGAGCGTCTCGTGATAAAAGTCGTCGCCCGTGCCATCGGGCAACTCAACATCGCGGGATGATTGCGCTTTGAAGAGCGGATAATTTTTCGCGCCGTGCATCGAGAAGGTGAACACATCCGCGTCTTCCACGAAGATCGTCGCTGTGCCGTTGCCCTGATGCACGTCGCAATCAACGATGGCGGCGCGACGAATCGCCCCGTCACGCTTGAGCACGCGGATAGCGATGGCGACATCGTTGAGCACGCAGAAGCCTTCGCCGCGATCCGCGAAGGAGTGATGCGTCCCGCCCGCGAGGTTCGAGGCGACGCCCTCCACGAGCGACACGCGCGCCGCACCAAGCGTCCCACCCGCCGCCAGAAACGAGCGTCGCACGAGACTCTTCGACCAGGGCAAACCCAGACGCCGCAACTCGCGCGCCGTCAATGCTCCCGCGCGCAGACGTGTCACGTAATCTTCCGTATGCACGAGCAACACGTCAGCGAGAGGCGCGGGTTGCGGTTCGACGATCTCCGCCGGCGCAAGCGTCCCTTCACGCAACAGACGCTCGCGCACCAACTCGAATTTGCGAATCGGAAAGACGTGCGCGTCGCCGATGTCGGCGTAATAGCGTGGCGTGTAGAAGACGTGCATAAATTACAGTGGACAGTGGCTAGTGGTCAGTGAGTAGAGCAGTTGTTTCAATTTTGCAAGTCACGTAACTACTGACCACTAGCCACTGCCCACTGCCGTTCAGTATTGAATCAAGCTGCCCTCGCGTTTGGCGCGGCGCACGGCGCGGGAAAAGACCCAGAGCGAGAATGGCATGAGCGCGGCGAGAAAGAGCAGCAGCGTGAAGAGCGGTTCGCGCGTCTCGGAGAGTCCCTGCCCCTCGATGAGCACGCGACGGATGCCGTCGAGTCCGTAAGTGGTGGGGAACAGGCGCGAGATGTTGCCGACGCTTTTTCCTCCCGCTTGGGAGAGAAGTTGAACGGGGAAGAAGACGCCGGAGAAGAGCGCAGAGCCTGTGCCGATGATGACGCCGAACGGGTCGCCGCGTTTGAAGACCATCGCGAAACTCGCCGACAGAATCCCGACGGATGCCAGCACGAGCGTCGTCAAAAACAAAAACAGCAACGCCAGCAGAAAGTTTCCGCGATATTGCACGCCGAAAAAAAGCCAGCCGAAGAAAAGATAGAGCGACGAGTGAAAAGTGGCCTGCGCGAAATCCCAACCGGAACTGGCGACGATGAACGTCGGCAAGTTAATCGGCGACATCAAGACGCTTTCAAGCGTGCCCTGCGACTGCTCGGCGCGGATGGAATTGGCGAGACTCGAAAATCCAACCATGAAATAATTAAGGAAGGGCAGCCCCGTAATCCACGCGAGAAAAGGATCGCGCCACTGCGCGTAAGGCGTGTCGAAGCGTCCGGCAAAAATCTGCGAGATAAAAAAGAGCGTCGTCACGACGAAGAGGATGCTCAAGATACGCATGAAAAATTCGAGGCGATAGCTAATCGCCAGTTGAAAGTCGCGCACGACGAAAGCGCGCACGCGGTTGAGCCGCAGTGATAAATTATTCACATCACGCTCCCTGTTTCCACTTTATTATCGCGGTGTTTCATCTTCGCTCTCGAAACTCTCCAGCACGTCGAGCAGTGTGCTATTCTCCGTCTCGCAACTGATGATTTCCGCGCCCGCTTCGAGCAGACGACGGAGCGTGCGGTCGAGTCTGTCGTCGCCCGCTTCGCGCGTGAACCTCACGACAACATGATCCGCTTCGGACGAGGTTTCGACGTGCTCGAAGTCGCCGGAGAGTTGTCGCCGGACAATCTCATCCATGATGCCGCGCACGATGAGACGCACGCTGACGTGTTGCCGGTGAAGCTGTCTGAGATTCTGCGGCGTATCAATCGCGCGGATACGCCCGCGACTGATGACCGCGACGCGCTCGCACAATTCTTCAATCTCGGCCAGATTGTGCGACGTGAGCAGCACGGTGACGGGCGGCGTCCGGCGCGCGAGCGAGCCGATGAGCGCGCGCATACGTGCCGCCGCGACGGGGTCGAGCGAGCGCGTCGGCTCGTCGAGCAGAAGCACGGGCGGCGAGTTGAGCAGCGCGCGCGCGACGGCGAGACGCTGTTTGTTTCCGGTCGAGAGTTCACCGAAACGCCTGCGCCGCAAATCTTCCATCTCAAATTGCGCGAGCAGTTCGGTGATGCGCCGCGCGGCGTCGCGCGCGTTGAGGCCGAAGAGTCGCGCGAAGAAAGTCATGTTCTGCTCGACGGTCAGACGCCAATAGAAACTTCGCTCTTCCGCGCTCGCCAAACCAATTTGCGAGCGCACGTTTTCCTCTTCGCGCACGCTGTCGTAACCGCGCACGGTAACTTGCCCGGAGGTCGGCTGCACGAGCGTCGCGACGATTTTCGCGAGCGTCGTTTTGCCCGCCCCGTTGCGCCCGATGAGGCCGAAAATTTCGCCTTCGCGAATTTTGAATGAAACATCGGTCAGCGCGACGACGGGAGTTTTGGTCTTGAGCCGGAAGAATTGTTTGAAGCGAGTGAGAGGAATCGGATAAGTCTTTGAGAGCCGGTCAATCGAGAGCGCGACCGGCGTATCTTCGCTCACGCGAGGCACACGCATCGTCTCCGTCGAAACACGCTGACTTTCGTTAAGGGCAGTTGATGTCATTAAAAATTGAAGTGATGAGAAAGCGTGTGCCTGTGATGAGATTTAACGCCGTCGTTGTCGCGGGTCGAGATATTCGCGCAGCCCGTCGCCGAGAAAGTTGAAGGCCAGCACAGTCAGCGCAATCGCGAGGCCGGGCACGATGAGCGCGTGCGGAGCGATGCGTAAAGTCGTCAAGTCGCGCGCCTCTTCGAGCATCACGCCCCACGATGGAGCGGGCGGCGGCACGCCAAGACCGAGAAACGAAAGCGACGCCTCAGACAGAACCGCGCCCGCCATGCCGAGGCTCGCTTGCACGATGAGCGGTTGAATCGCGTTCGGCAGAATGTGGACGAAGATGATTCGCCAGTCGCGTGCGCCGAGCGCGCGTGCGGCCTGCACGAAGTCGTACTCGCGCACCTTCAGCACTTGCCCGCGAATCAGGCGCGCGTAGCCGACCCAACCGATCACGCACAGCGCGAGGATCAATTTGTTCAAGCCCGCGCCGAGAAAAGCCACCATCGCAATCGCCAGCAGCAAGCCGGGAAACGCGAGAAAGACGTTGAAGACGTAACCCGAAACGATGCTGTCAATCCACCCGCCGTAATAACCCGCGAGCGCGCCGATAACAGTGCCGATGATGCCGGAGACGAGCACGACGACGACGCCGACGCGCAGCGAGATTCGCGCACCGAAGACGACGCGCGAAAAAATGTCGCGCCCGGTCGCATCAGTGCCAAGCCAGTGCGCCGAGGAAGGCGAAAGGTAACGCGCGGCGAGATTTGTCGCTCCCACGTCATGCGTCGCGATGAGCGGCGCGAACAGAGCCACCACGACGAGCAGGGCGATGAAGACGAGTCCGGCGATGGCGAGACGGTTCATATGAAAGCAGTGATAAGTGATGAGTGATGAGTGATGAGTGAAAGACAGGTTTTATCTTGTCACTTATCACTCATCACTCATCACTGTATTCGTATTCTGGGGTCGAGCCGGCGATAAAGCATGTCGGTCAGCGAGTTCGCCAGAATGTATGTGACGCTGATGACGAGGACGCAGCCCTGCACGAGACGGTAATCGCGTTTGCCGATGCCGTCGTCAACGAGCAAGAGGCCGAGTCCCGGCCAGTTGAAAATCTTTTCGGTGATGATCGCGCCGGCGAGCAGCACGCCGAGTTGCAGTCCGAGAATCGTCACGACCGGAATCAAACCATTTTTCAGGACGTGCTTGTACACGACCTTCCGCTCGCTCAAGCCTTTCGCGCGCGCCGTGCGGACGTAGTCTTCGCCCATCTCTTCAATGACGGACGAGCGCACCATGCGCGTGAGCAAAGCGGAGAGCGCCGCACCGAGCGTGACGGCGGGCAGGATGATGCTCGACCAACTGAAGCGTCCTGAAGGGTCGAGCCAGCCCAGCCAGACGGCGAAGAGGTAAATCAAAAACGGCCCGATGACGAAGCTCGGCAGGCTGATGCCGATGAGCGCGACGACGGAGAGAAAGTTGTCGAGCAGTTTCCCGTGATGCGTTCCGGCGACGACTCCGAGCGGGACGGCGATGGCGACGGCGACAAGCAGCGCGGCGATGGCGAGTTGAATCGTCGCCGCGTAGCGCGCCAGAATTAAATTGAGGACGGGGCGGTCTGTGCGAAACGAGTTGCCCATGTCGCCGTGCAGCAGCGCGCGCCAGTATTCGACGTAACGATTGTCCGCGCCGTGCCAGCGCAGATGTTTCGCGCCCGCCGCGTCTTCGTCAAAAGTAAAAAAGAAAGCGGGGCGGTCGAGTCCGTGCTTGTGGCGGAATTGCGCGATGGCTTCGGGCGGAGCTTGATCGCCGAGAATCGCCGTCGCCGGATCGCCCGGCACGAGTTCTATCAGCAGAGTCACCAGAGACACCACCGTCCACACGACGAGCAGCAGAATCAAAATTCGGCGTGTGACGTTGAGCAGCTTGCGCTTCATCAGGAAGGTGCGTGGCAAATTGGAATCTCAGTTTGAAAAGTCGTGTGGGATGATAGCATCCGAAGCGCGCGCGCGTCAGCTTTGAGGATTCAGAGAGGCGAGTTGACGTAAATAAACGTAGCCCGATGGAGCCGTTTGATCCTGCTGTTAGCCCCGACAGCCACCAGCAAGCGATTCCATCGAGCTACGTTTGTGGTCGCGTCTCACTTGAGATGCGACCAATCCAAAACTTATCACACTCAGGCTCGCGTGCCGGTGTGAATCGCCGCGATGCCGCCCGTCAGGTTTTGAAACTCAACTTCCGCGAATCCGTTTTTTCGCATCAAGTCTGCCAGAGTTTTCTGGTCGGGAAACCTCGACACGGAATCCGGCAGATATTCGTAAGCCCCGCGCGAGCCGCTCAAAAATCCGCCAATGCGCGGCAGCACGCGCGTAAAATAAAACTGAAACAGAGCGCGCAAGCCCGGCACGGATGGTCTGGAAAATTCCAGTATCACGACGCGCCCCGCCGGTTTCAAAACTCTGCACAACTCGACGAGGCCGCCCTCGACGCTCGACAAATTACGCAGCCCGAAGGCAATCGTCACCGCATCGAAAGACTTTTCAGCGAAAGGCAGGCGCAGCGCATCGCCCTCGATGAAAGGGATGCGTTGAGAAGTCTCTGCGGCTTTGCGCGCGGCAAGTTCGAGCATCGGGCGACAAAAATCAATGCCGGTGACTTGAGCCTCGCCCGCCTTAGCCAGCACGAGGGAAAGGTCGCCCGTCCCGCACGCCACATCGAGGACGCGCGCATTTGCATGAAGCGTCGGCTTCAGCTTATCCGCCACGATGCGTCGCCATCTTTTGTCAATGTTGCCCGACAAAAGGTGATTCAAAAGATCGTAGCGTCCGGCGATGCCAGCGAACATTTCGCGGACACGGCGCGCGTGTTCCGACTTCGCGTCGGCTTCCGTGTGTGCTGTTGTTCGGGACAATCTTTAGTTAATTGAGACGGGAGTTGGTTGCAGTTGAATGATGATTGGTTTGCGAATTCGCTACGGTCGTTTGAGTTGCAGCGTCGCGCCGGGTTGCTGCGTCTTCGGCTCAGACGGCTTTGGTTGAACGGGCGAAGCGGCGGGCATCGAAGTCTCGCCATAAACTTGCACGCCGCCGACGCGCGACAGTTCGGCGCGGAGTCTCTCGGCGTTTCCGACGACGACGGTGGCGGCGGGCACGTTGAGAAACAATCTGGCGGCGACGCGCTGCACGTCCGACGGTGTCAAAGCATTTATCTCGCGCGCGAATTCCGTCCCGCCAGACGGCTCAAGTTTATAAGTTTGCTCGTCGAGCCAGATGTCTGTGAGCGAATCAAGTTCGCGCGCTCCATTGCTAGGCGTCGCGATTGTCGAGCGTTTGGCGTTTTCGAGTTCAACGGCAGTGGGCGCGGTGTTGGCGAGCGCGCGCAGGATGCCGCGCGCCGATTCCAGAGCCTGCGCCGCCGCGATGGGCGAAGCGGCGGAAGTGCCGAGTCGAAAGATACCGCCGAGCGCGTGCGCGTCGTGTGTGACGGAGAGCGCGCCGCCTTTCAGTTCCGGCGACGACTTCAACCAACGCTCGCGCGCGAGCGTGGCGAGCACCTGCGCGGCGGCGTAGTCGCGATCCGCGCGTGCGAGGCCGCGCACGGCGAGACGGACTTCGGCGTCCGGCATCGCGGGCAGATCAATGAGCAGCGTGCGCGCGTCGGGCGCGTCGGGCTGGCGAAAGGTGGCAGGTATCGTGCGGTCGCTCTTGCGCCACGAGCCGAGAAATTGTCGAAAGACGCGCAGCGCGCGTTGCGCTTCGATGCCGCCGACGAGGACGAGCGTCGCGTTGTTCGGATTCAGGAAACGCTCGCGCGCCTGCATCAGGTCGGGACGCTCGACGCGCGCCAGTGTCTCCGGCGAGCCGGCGATGAGCCGCCCGTAAGGGTGCGTGCCGAAGAGTCTGGCAGAGACGGCGCGGTTGGCGATCATGTCGGGCGCGAGATTCAATTCACGGACGGTCTTGATGCGCGCGTCGCGCAGGCGTGTGACTACATCGAGCGTCAGTTGCGTGTTGAGGACGGCGTTGCGGAGCAGTTCGGCGAGACGCTCAAAGTCCGTCGCTTTGCCGGCCAGCGTGACATCAATCGCATCGTAATTAGTCGAAACTTCAAGCCGTCCGCCCAATTCATCTTTGACGAAAGCGCGTGTCTCGGCATCGAAAAGCGCGTCGCCGAGCAGGGAAATCAAGCCTTCCTTGCCGGACAAATCGAAGGCCGCGCCGCTGTGAATACGCAGCCTGAGCAGCACATCGGGGTCGCCCGTTCGCGTGACGAGGAGAAGTTTGAGGCCGTTTAATAATTGCTCGTGGCGTGGCGCAGGCAGAGACTGGCTCCGGGCTGTGAACAGCGGAAGCAGCAACATGGCGGCGGCCAAGAACAGCGCGGGCAAGCGTCGAGTTAAGTCTGGCTGTAACTTTTTCATCGTGCTGAAAAGCTCTTTTGGATGACGGCGACGGGGTTGTCCGGTCGCAGATTTGGAATATATTCTGCCTCGTTGGGGAGCATGTTACGGGGAGCCGACCGCCCGGCCAGTTTAGATGCCACATGGCAAGGCGTCAACCGGCTGACTTTGATGCAAACTGTTGAATTTGATAGCGCACCGTTTCAGTTTATACTGCATCCAAACACCGTTTCGAGGAAGTCTCGCGCGCGGCGGACGCTCGCGCGTAGTACGCAAGCTGATGCAACGTTTGATATAATTCGCTCCGTCAGACAGAGGTTGAGGTTGCCGGAGACGAGCGTGTCCGGCATTACGGTCAGACAGACAAATCGGCAGCAACGAGGAAGAAGATGAAACAGTGCCCAACGTGTCAGGAAGAATTCGCCGATAAATTTGGATTTTGCCCGGTTGACGGAACTCCGCTCAATGGCCTTGTTGCACCCGTCCCGGTCGCGCCGGCGGAAATGGCGGCAGATTTTGCCGACAATTCCTCGACTTTTACCGCCGCACGCGCCCATGACGAACAGTCTGTGAACGGCGATGGCCACGCGGCGGGGAACATTTACATGGCCGGCGCGGCTGATGCTTTAGGCAACGGCCACGATGCGACGGATGCTGGCGAAGACGTTTCTAATTCGCTCGTCAGGCGCGACGACCTCCTTCATTTAACGATTCTGGAAGAGACCGGCCTGACGCGCCGTCTGACGAATGAACTGAGAGCCGTGGCGCACGAGTCCGAGTTGACGTGGCCTGAGTTCAAGCGCGATCCCGCTGGTTTCGGTAAACGTCTGTTCGTCGGCTACGGCCTTCTCATCAAGAAATTTTTCAATCAGGAATACGCGCTGCCGGCGATTCTCGCTCCGTTCTGCGCGCTGCTTTTGATCGGCGGGCTGTGGACGTTCGCTGAGTATCGCTGTCAGATTCTCGCGCCGCTCGGCGTTCGTTGTGAGGAGGTTGTGGCGCACAACGAGAACGAAGACCTCGAACTGCTCGGGATGGTTCCCGACACAGAAATTCCGAAAGAGCAGCCGACGCCCGACAAAGGCACGGCGGGCATGGCGAAGGGCAAGGGCGGCGGCTCGAAGCCTGAGCAAGACAAAGCGCACGGCGGCGGCGGCGGCGGACGCGAGGAGCCTATTCCGGCGTCTTTCGGCAAACTGCCTCCCGCTTCGATGAACCCGCAGATACTCGCGCCGAACCCGCATCCGCCGGCGATTAAGAATCCGAGTCTGGCTGTGATGCCGACGATTCAGGCCGACCCCGCGCTGTTTCCGCCTGACGACCGTCCGATTCCTTTCGGCGATCCGAAGTCGAAGTCCACGGAGCTTTCTTCGGGGACGGGTAAAGGCGGCGGCATCGGTCAGGGCGAGGGAACGGGCGTCGGCCCCGGTGAGGGCAAAGGCTTCGGCCCCGGTCGCGGTGAGAATACGGGCGGCGGCGACGCGCACTACGGCGGCGGCGGCCCCGGCGGCGGCGGCGGTGGCGGTGAGGATTACACCAAAACTTTCTCGCCCAAAGACGTGACGAGCAAAGCGGTCATTATCTCCAGACCGGAGCCGGGCTTTACCGAAGAAGCGCGTAAGAATAACGTGACGGGTCTCGTTAGATTGCGCGTCGTGCTGAGTTCTTCGGGCGCGGTGACGAACGTCTCTGTGACGAAGGGATTGCCGGACGGTTTGACGGAGAAGGCCATCGCGGCGGCGAAATCCATCAAGTTCCGACCCGCGCAAAAGGACGGGCACGCGGTCTCGCAGTACATCTCACTCGAATACAATTTCAACATTTACTAAGCGCGTCCGCAGTTAAGCAGAAGTAAAAGCCGTCGAGAATATTAACTTAATTCTCGACGGCTTTTTGTGACTCAAGGAATGTTACTGCGGGTTGCAAATGAATGCGGCCAGAGAATTGACCACAGAGGACACGGAGGGGCGCAGAGGAAAGACAAAGGTTTGATGGTCTCCTCTGTTCTGCCTCTGTGCCCCTCCGTGTCCTCTGTGGTGAAAATTCTTTCTCTCATGTCGCACTCAATCGCCAACCGCTATAAAGATACTCGCACGATGTCGCGCCTCAAGATAAGCGTGACGAAAAGATGATAGTTGCTGGCGCGCGTTATATACTGATAGCGAAGTCAACATTTTTTATTTCGAGGACGCCTTCGTGTCTGAAGCGCAACCCGCCGCACCACAGGTTCACATCGTCTGCCTCGCCAGTTATTTTAAGGGCGTCGAATTTTTGCGCGAGTGCAAAAGGCAGGGCGCGCGCGTCGAGTTGGTGACGCTGCAACAGACGCTGGGCGAAAAGTGGCCGCGCGAATCACTCGACGACATTATCGTCGTCCCCGACGATGCCTCGACGGATATTTTTACGCACGTCGTCAGCGAACTGGCGCGTCCGCGAAAACTTCATCGCCTCGTCGCGCTCGAAGAGTTCGATGTCAACAACGCCGCGCACATACGCGAGCATTTGCGCCTGCCCGGAATGCATACGAACGCGGCGCGACGTTTCCGCGATAAACTAAACATGCGAAGCGCGGCGCGCGAGGCTGACATACTCGTCCCGGATTTCGTTCACGTCCTCAATCATCAGGAAGTCGGCGAATTTATGGAGCGCGTCGCGCCGCCGTGGATGCTCAAGCCGCGCTCGGATGTGTCCGCCGCCGGCATCAAGAAGCTGCACGAAGCGGAGCACGTCTGGCGCGCGATTGAATCGCTCGACGGGCGCGATGTTTTGCCTGAGCGATCTACATATTATCTGCTCGAAAAGTATGTGCCGGGCGAGGTCTTTCACGTTGATTCGCTCGTCGAGGGTGGGGAAGTCATCTTCGCGGGAGCGAGCCGTTACGGGCGACCGCCGATGGAAGTGGCGCACGGCGGCGGCATCTTCACTTCTTACACCGTCGAGTATGATTCCGCAGACCACACAGAACTGGTTGCGCTCAACAGCAAGCTGCTCAAAAGCCTCGGCATGGAAAACGGCGCGACACACGCCGAATTTATTAAGAGCGAGACGGACGGGCGTTTCTATTTTCTCGAAGTCGCGGCGCGCGTCGGCGGAGCGTACACAGCCGAGACGCTCGAAGCCGCGAGCGGCGTCAATCTCTGGCGCGAATGGGCGCGTCTGGAAGTGGCGCACGCGCGCGGCGAGACGCTCGGCGCACCCGACAGGCGGCGTGATTACGGCGGCATCGCGCTTTCGTTGGCGCGGCAGGAACGCCCGGACACTTCGGCTTACGACGACACGGAAATCAGTTACCGCGTTGAGAAGTCGCATCACGTCGGGCTGGTCGTGCGCTCTCCGAAACTTGAGCGCGTCGAGGAACTTCTCGCGCAATACACAAAACGCTTCGCTGCGGATTTTAGCGCGGTCGTGCCGCCGAAGGAGCGCATCGGACGTTGAATGAAATCATCAAAGATCGCATCAAACGACGCGATGGGAAAAGTTCTCTGACTTCACAAAATCTTTTGGAGGGATGAATGCCACAGACTCAAAATAAACCTTACGGCTCGTGGAAATCGCCGATTACCTCAGACCTCATCGTTTCGGCGACGGTCGGTCTCGGTCAAATCGCGCTCGACGGTGAAGACATTTACTGGATCGAACTGCGCCCCTCCGAAGGCGGGCGCAACTGCATCGTCAGGTACACGCCCGACGGCGTCGCAAGCGATGTGACGCCGCCAGAGTTCAACGCGCGCACGCGCGTCCACGAATACGGCGGCGGCGATTTTATCGTCCGTGATCGGGCCGTCTATTTTTCCAACTTCAAAGACCAGCGGCTCTATCGTCAGGCGGTCGGCGAGTCACCTCTGCCGCTCACGCCGGCGAAAGACTTGCGTTACACCGACGGCGTGCTTGACGACACGCACGGGCGTCTCATCGCCGTCAGAGAAGACCATACGATTGAAGGGCGCGAGGCCATCAACACCATTGTGAGTCTTGCACTAGACGGAGTTGAAGCTAATGCGGACGGCGGTCGCGTGCTGGTCTCCGGCGGCGACTTTTATTCTTCGCCGCGTCTCAGTCCCGATGGTTCGCGTCTGGCGTGGCTGACGTGGAATCATCCCAATCTGCCGTGGGATGGGTGCGAATTGTGGGTCGGCGAAATAAACGAAGACGCCACGCTCGGCGCGACGCGGAAAGTGGCGGGCGGCGCGGAAGAGTCAATCTTTCAGCCGGAGTGGTCGCCGGACGGCGCGCTGTATTTCGCCTCGGACAAGAGCAACTGGTGGAATTTGTACCGGCTGAACGCTGATGGCGAGATTGAGTCGCTGCACGAGATGGACGCCGAGTTCGGGATGCCGCAATGGGTCTTCGCGATGTCAACTTACTCGTTTGCTTCCGACACGCGAATCATGTGCGCTTTCAACAAGCGCGGCAACTGGCATCTGGCGAGCCTCGACACGAAGACCAAAAAATTCGACATCATCGAAACGCCATACACGGAAATTTCATTTCTCAAAGCGTCGCCGCAACGCGCCGTCTTTCGCGCCGGTTCACCGACCGAGCGAATGGCGATTGTCGAATTCAATCTTGATACGGGAAAGTTCAATGTGCTTCGACGCTCAAGCGAACTGGTGCTTGATGATGGCTATCTGTCGCGCCCGCAGGCCATCGAATTTCCGACGGAGAAAGGATTGACGGCGCACGCCTTTTTTTATCCGCCGTGCAATCGAGACTTTGCGGCTGCCGGCGATGAACGTCCGCCGCTCATCGTCAAATGCCACGGCGGGCCGACCGCCGCGACGACCACCACGCTGCGTCTGGAGACACAATATTGGACGAGTCGCGGCATCGCCGTCCTCGACGTGAACTATGGCGGAAGCACCGGCTACGGGCGTGAATATCGCACGCGACTGAACGGCGAGTGGGGCGTCGTGGATGTTGACGATTGCGTGAACGGCGCGCGTTATCTGATCGAGCGCGGTCTGGTGGATGGAGCGCGTTGCGTCATCACGGGCGGCAGCGCGGGCGGCTACACAACGCTCAACGCGCTCACTTTCCGCGACCTCTTCAAAGCGGGCGCGAGCCATTACGGAATCAGCGACCTGACGATTTTTCTCGGCGACACGCACAAATTCGAGTCGCGCTATCTCGACAATTTAATCGGAGCATATCCCGAAAAGGCGAATCTCTATCACGAACGCTCGTCCATCAACTTCACAGAGCAACTGTCTTGTCCGGTCATCTTTTTTCAGGGACTTGAAGACAAGATCGTGCCACCAAATCAGGCGGAGTTGATGGTGGAGGCGTTAAGAAAGAAAGGTCTGCCCGTCGCCTATGTTCCGTTCGAGGGCGAGCAGCACGGCTTTCGTCGCGCCGAAAATATCAAGCGCGCTCTTGATGGCGAACTCTATTTTTACTCGCGCGTCTTTGACTTCAAACTCGCCGACGAAGTAGAGCCTGTCGAAATCGAAAACCTGTGAGCGATGCTCAACCGCACGAACAAAAAAAGAGGAGACGGTCGTTAAGACGGTCTCCTCTTTGATTTTTGCACGAGCGAGCGATTTAGGTGCGCGGGCGCGGCGGGCGTGCCTTGCGCTTGTTACGCTTGCGCGCGAGGGCGGACTTGAGCTTGGCCTTCTGGCCGCTCGACATGAAGAAGGCGTGCTTCTTCGCGTCCTTGATAATCTCTTCCGACATCACCTTGCGCTTGAAGCGACGTAGCGCGCTCTCGATTGATTCGCCCTGATTAATATTGATGACTGCCATTTCTGTTCTCCATTCTCAACGTGACAAAGAAACTCGCGGGCATTTTATCTCCCGCGAAAATTTGCGAATGCGTTAGTTGGACTTACTCAATTTCTAAATTCGATAAAAGGGCAACCACCTGCCTCTCAAATGTGTGTGTCGCATCAAATGCGAATGCTACCTTGCCGGACTTCAAAGTTGATGGCAAGTTAGCCGGTTGAGTCTTAAGCTTTCAACGCGCTGGCCGCCGACAATGCCTCGCTCTGGACAGGCATCTGCGCGTGAATCAGGCGGCGCATACGATCCTCAAAAAGCACGTCAATCTTCTTCGGCTCGATCAACGCCGTCACCTCGCCGTAACCGTACTGCGCGTGAAGCATGGACTGGCCGACGCGATACGTGCGCGTGCGGTCGTAGGCGGAGCCGGTTTTCGCGCCGGTGCTGGAAGTCGTGGTCTTGCCCTTCGTGCTTTTGAAAGAACTGCGCGTGCTGCATTGCGGACACTGGACACGAGAAATGCGCCCCTGCTTGGTGACGGTGGCGACGACATGCCCGCGCTCTTCGCCACAGACGGCGCACAACTTTTCTACGCGATCACCGACGGCGTAGGTGGGTTTCTCCGTAACAACTTTCTCCATAATTGTCTCTCCTTCGATCTCGATGCCGCTCGCACAAAAGGATGCCGGCTGGCGGTTGACTAAAACGTCTCACTGCCGTCGCTGCTCGTCATTAACGGCAGAGTTATTTGTATCTGTAAGTGATCCGGCCTCTGGTCAAATCATACGGTGACAACTCGACCGAGACGCGATCACCGGGCAGGATGCGGATAAAGTTCTTACGCATCTTGCCGGAAATCTGTGCCAGCACGACATGCTGGCTGCCGTCCAACTTAACCTTGAAAAAGGCGTTGGGCAGTTTGTCCACGATGACTCCCTCGGCGGGGATTAAATCTTCTTTTGCCAAACAAATATCTCCTCAGAAAAAAATGCTCTGATTTCCGCATGTCGCCTGTGAGCAAGTGCATTGCTCTCAAGCGAAACCCCCGGCGGCTTAATTTCTGCCAGGGGGTGGTTTGAAAACTTAAACGCGCCGTCAATTACCAGCGTGACTCTCGATTACCGCCGCCGCCATAATCGCCGCGATTACCACCGCCGCCGCCGCCACGATCTTCGCGCGGGCGAGCTTCGTTGACCGTCAGATTACGACCGTTGAGGTCTTTCCCGTTGAATTGCTGAATCGCCGCCTCGCCCTCTTCTTTGCTGGACATCTCGACGAAGCCAAAGCCGCGCGAGCGACCCGTCTCACGATCTTCGATGATGTTGGATGAGACGACCGTTCCGGCTTGCGCGAAAAATTCCTGCAAGTCATCAGCGGATGTCTGGAACGAAAGGTTGCCGACGTATAGTTTCATGCTCATAAAAAGTTTTCCTCTCCGCGCGCGGAGTGTTGAATGTTACTCGAAATTTTTGATCTTCGGAGAAACGATAATGGCGATAGCACCGGTTCGGATATTCTCTGTAGAGAGCAACTTCCGCGAAATTCTTTCCAACAACTCTCGAACCTTAACAAAAACGCCACCGCTATCTTCGGAGCGCGGGGCGCATCACCATTGATGCGCGAGAGAGGGGAATAACGAAGCTATAATGCACTATTAAAAGGATTTGTGCAAGTTGCGTGGATTCTGAGCGATGCCGGGAAACCCTTCAAACTCTCGTTTGGCGGCAGCTTGGCTGGGTGATGACACTTGACGATTAAACGAGCAACATTCAGATGTTATTCAACCCTGACGGACAAATCGAGAGGCATTCATGCTATAAAAGTTTGGACGCATTGATATGTTTACGAATTCGGGGACAGATACGATGGTCGAAATTTATGTGAGCACTGATGTGGAAACCGACGGGCCGATTCCCGGCCCACACTCGATGCTCAGTCTCGGCTCCGCCGCCTATCGCGCCGACAAGACTTTGCTTGGGACTTTCACCGTCAACCTCGAAACGCTGCCGGGGGCGACGGGGCATCCTGAAACGATGGCGTGGTGGAAGAATCAGCAACCGAAGGCGTGGGAAGCGTGCCGAAAGAACGTGCAGCCGCCGGAGCAGGCGATGCGCGATTATGTGACGTGGATCAAGGCTCTGCCGGGAAAGCCGATCTTCGTCGCGTATCCGGCAGCGTTCGATTTCATGTACGTCTGCTGGTATCTCAACAAGTTCACGGGCGAGAATCCTTTCGGCTGGTGGGCGCTCGACATCAAAACGCTCGCGATGGCGATTCTCAACACCAACTTCCTCGACGCCGTCAAACGAAATATGCCGCGCCGCTGGTTCGACGATTTGCCCTACACGCATCAAGCGCTCGACGACGCGCTTTCGCAGGGCGCGCTTTTTTGCAACATGCTCGGCGAACACAGAAAAGCCGGGATGTGGTCTGAGACGCAGTAGTTGTTGAAGCACGCGCTTCACTCATCAACACAACTAACTTCAAGCTTAACGCTTCTTCTTTCCGGCTGAACTTTTCACGACAGCGCGTTTCTTCTTACCGCTCGTCTTCGATGTCTCTCGGCGAAAAACCGCGATGGCTTCTTCGAGAAGTTGACGCGCTTTCTGCGGCCCGAATCGCCCAAGCGGCTTGAACTCTTTTCCCTTCGCCACATTGTAAGAGATGAAGAAATGCTCGATCTCCGCGACGAGATTCTCGCCGAGGTCTGTGAGCGTGCGCGCGTCCGCATACTGATGCGCTTTTGACGCGACGGCGATGAGACGGTCGTTACGCATCGTCTCGCCATCCTTTTCGGTCTGCTCCGCAACGATCACGCCGAGCAATCTCGAAGGCACGAGGCATCCGGTAAATGCTGGCTCATCCATCAGGACGAGCACGTCTAACGGGTCGCCGTCTCCGCCCTGCGTCGAAGGCGCGAAACCGAAATCGAAGGGGAAAACCGCGCCGGCAGGCAGCACACCGGCGAGCTTGAAGATGTCTAGTTCTTCGTCGTAATTGAATTTGTTGCGGCTGCCTTTGGGCGTTTCGATGATGACGTTGATTTCGCGCGAGTCCTCGTTGAGAGGATCGAGATTGATAAATGGTTTTCGTCTCATGGCCGCTTCACCTCTCCCGCTCGTTCAATGCACATTAGAAAGACGAAAGCTGATGTAGCAGATGTCCCGTGCAGGTGCAACCAGCGGAAAGCGTGTCAAACGCCCGTGCGCGTTGGAGACGAACACAGCATGAGACAGCCGCAATCTCACGGCGTTGACGAAACGAAAGATGGGGACGTGATTAAACGAACGATCAGGACTTAACCTCTAACGCTCTCAAGTTTGTTAGTCGCGCTGCGCGCGCGCGGCGGGCGGCCTCACTTGTTCGTGATGCTCGCGCGGCGCGTCGTGATGTGTGGGCTGCGGCGCAGAGGGAGCAGTGCGTTCGGGCGGAGGTGACGAACGCTCCACGCGCGCGGGCGGTTGTTGCTCGCGCGCAGGAGGGGGTGTTTGCTCCTCTCTGTGCCGCTCAGGCCGGACGGGAGGAGGCTCCTCACGTCGCGGCTGGGGTTGCGCGCGTTCCTCCGGCTCTGGCCGGCGCACGCGCGGTTCGGGTCGCTCGTTGATTGTTGGTGACGGTGATGCCGGGCGATCATCATTTAACGGCCTGACGGGGCGCACTCGCAGAGTGCCATCGTCGCGATCACGCGATCCGGGCGTATGCACAGGCCTGTCGTTCTTATCTTCCCGCGCACTGCCGTCAACGCTGGTTGTTGGTGGAGTAGTTACAGGGCGCGTGCGCGTGGATGGCGCGGAGCCATCGTTGTTCCGGTTCTCGACTGTTCCGCCGCCATCATTCGGCGCACGCCTGCCGGGTCGCACCGCAGGCCGCGTGACGGCTCCCATGCCTTCGTCGTTTGTGCGTTCGCCCCCGTTGACACGCGAAGGCGATGGCGCACGCGGCTCACGATTGTTGAAAATGCGCTCGCGCCTGAGCGGTTCATCAAGCGCGACGCCGGGCGCGCGGGTGGCTGCGCCGGTTGGACGTTGAGGGATATTGCGCGGCGGCAAAACCGGCGCGGGACGTGTGATGTTCAGACCGGCACGCCCATCCGCGTTAGTTCTATGCGCGCCCGTTGGATTGTTGCGGCCAGTTCCGGGAGCCATGCCCGGCGTCGCGACACGTCCCGCATCTGTCGGCGAGATGGGGAGGCGACCGCGCACCGGCTCGCCAGTTAAAGCTCTCTGCGCGATGTCAGTTGGCGCGGCGCGCGGGCGTAAACTGTCAACGCCGAAATCGCGCGCGCGTGCGGTCGTGACGGCGCGCAGGAACGCGGGATGGGTGCGGTGAAAGTTGCCGATTTCATTTCCACGCTGCGGCCAGCGCCGGTCATCACCGCGTGGATAATAACGACCGCGCGGGTCGCGCTGGCCGTAGGTGAGCGGATACCACGCGACGTGTTCGCCGAAGGATGTCGGGACATAGATGAAGGCGACGAGCGCGGGACGCCACCACGCATGATGATACGTGTAACCGTAGCCGCGCGGCGCCCAGCACCAATTGTTGTTGTAATAAATCCAGCGTCCGTAGTGATACGGCGCCCAGCCCCATTCCTCGTCCGCGACCCAAGTCCAACCATACGGCGGACACCAACTCCAATGCCCGTAGCGATACGGAGCCCAGTCGTTATAGTTGTTGATGACGGCCATGCGCGGACGCCAGACGTAGCCGTATTGCCGCGTGTTCTCCCAGTCGCCATAAGCGTCGAGTTCTTCCGCACCGAACACTTCCGCATCGTAGTAGCGTTCGCGCTCTTCGTAATGCAGGCGCGAGGCGAGATCACGTTCGCGCTCGTCGTTCCAATTGTCCCATTCATCGAGAGACGCGGCGGAAGTCAAATCCCAATCGCCGTCCGCATCGCCCGCATAAGTGAGCCGCGCCGTTTTGTTGCTACGCAGCACGAAGCCGGAGCTTTCGGAATAGAGACGCGCGCGCCCGTCGTCGCGGACGGAGACGCGGACACTTCCGTCGCGCGCCACGTCGAGACGATAGAGGCCGCGCTGCTCGGCGGCGATGGTCGTCTTGGGCGCGTCAATCTCGAAGTATTCGTGCTCGTGATCAAAACGCGCGAGCCGTACCGTCGCCGTGCCTTCGGAGAGGCTGAGTGCGACGCCTTCATCGCGCAGCGTGATCACCTTGAGCACGGAGTTTTCGCCGACGCGGACGAAGTTGCGCGCGTCTATTTGAAGTTCCAGACGCGCGTCCTGACCCGTCGCGAGCGTGTCGCCTTCGACGAGCGGAAGATTCAGCTTCGCGTGTTCCCATTCCAAACTCCCGGAGCGTTGGAGGCTGACTTCGCCCTTGAGCAGGCTGACGCGCATGACGCGCGCGTGCTCGTCGTATTCGTTTCCATCCGTTCCATCCGTGTCGTCGGCGCGGGCCGTCGTCTGCAACAACAGACAAGCGAAGATCAGAGACAACAAGCTAAAGGTTTTGAGTGGACGCATGGGGCCAGACCCTCCTGAAAAATGTTAGAGACGAAGAGACGTACAAACGCAATCGAAGCAGACGCGCGTGGATCAACCGAGGTTTTCGGGGAGAAATCTCTGGCGAGGGCTTTGATCCGGTACACGCCGCGAGTGCAAAGCGCGTGCCCTCGCTTGCACAGGCCGAGTTAAGGATGAAGTGTGCGGATAAGTTTGCGTGAAAGATTTTGAAACAGGATGACGCTTCATGCGAGATGGTGCAGGCGCGGCACTATATCGTGCGCGTTAATTTCCACAATCTCAAAGTCGTGAGCAGTTTTCCAATCATTATTCTGCACGACAGGGAGCGGCTACTGCGGGTTGCAAATGAATGTGACCGGAGATTAACCACAGAGGACTCAGAGGGGCACAGAGGCAGACCAGAGAGGACAATCAAACCTCCGCTCTTTTCTCTGTGTCTCTCTGAGTCCTCTGTGGTGAAAAGTCTTTCTCTCATGTCGCACTCATTCGCAAACCGCTCTAGAACTTTCAGAAACGCGCCACGTATTATATGTTGCCATACACCAGTGTCAGGCGGCACAAAGCAAATCAAGCCGGAGCGAAGTTGTCGCGTGGTGTCGAAGGCGCATACCGTGATCTCCATCCTGCTCATTTCGATTTTCCTGCTCGTCGCCGCTTTTTTCGCGATCTATCTCACGAAACGGCTGTCGCCTCGTGCCGAAGCCAGAGAGTTGCTGCCGACGCAAAGTCGCGGATTGTTTGATGCGCCTCTCGACAGCACGACGGAAGATGACGAAGCAATTCATCAAAACTTAAACTCATTACGCGCGTCGGAACTTCGTGCGCGCGCCGCCGCCGGAGACCTCACGGTTTTGCGCGACGCGCACCTGACCGGCGACACGAGCCTTTATCGAGAGATTCTTGATACACTGATTATGCGAGGCGCGGGAAGTCCAGACACCGTGCGCGACCTGTCCTCGTGCATCACAAAGGGCGAAGAGTTACGCTCCACACCTCTCCTCGCCGGACGACTCTTAGAGAATTGGGAGTTGTCACCAGCAGAAATCTCAATCGCCGACCTCCTCCGCATCGCCGCACTCTCAGACGATGCCGGGATGTATCAGCGCGCCGTCGTCGCGGTCTTCAATTTATGGAAAGAGGGACGCTTGCCGCAACTGCGAGCCGATCAATTGCACGCGCTTTTTGAAAGCGAGCACTGGTTACTCTCCGGCGAAGCGAGGCGTTCCGGCGAGGGGTTCATCCTGAGAGATAAACTCGCCGGACTACGCCGCCAAATCGCCGCGTCTAAGCCGCGTGAAATAACGCATAGCAACGAAGCCGACGCACAGACGCCGCCTTCACATTGAGGGGAAATATGAATGAAACTGTTGTCAGTTTTGCACCATATCTAATCATCGGGATTATTCTTTTTATCTTCGTCGCGGTCGTGTTGAGCCGCGTGCTCGTCAACGTCGGCGCGCGTGAGATCGCCATCAAAGAGCGTCGCTACTTCGGCGCGAAGATGCCTCCCGGCAGAGTCGTCGCGACTGAAGGCGAAGTCGGCATACAGGCCGACGTGCTTAAGCCCGGACTGCATTTCATCAAGTATCCGTTCGAGCGCGTCGTGCGAAAAGTGCCGCTCATCGAAATCGGCGCGGATGAACTCGGCGTCATCGAAGCGATTGACGGCGAGCCGATGCCTCCCGGTCGCATCTTCGCGCCCGACCGCGCGCAGAACGCGCACAATAACTTTCAAGACCCCATCGCCTTCATCAAACGCGGCGGCGTCAAGGGTATCCAACTTCGCACGCTGCCGCCCGGTCTGTGGCCGATTCACCCTTACCTGTTTCGCGTCTCGGTGGCGAAGGTGACGGTGATTCCGCAGGGCAAGATCGGCATCGTCATGTCAGCCGACGGTGACCAACTCGACGCCGGACGCCTGCATGGTAAAGCCATCGAAGGACACCGCAACTTTCAGGACGCGGAGCAATACATCGCCAACGGCGGGCAAAAGGGGCCGCAGGTCGAAGTCCTCACGCCGGGCACGTATCGCATCCTGACGCAGTCCGCGCCGCTCGAAGGCGGGACGGAGGTCAAGCCCGGCCTCTTCACTTTGCGTTTTTACGACGCGACGGTGATTAACGAAAATCAAATTGGACTCGTCGAGGCGCTCGACGGAACGCCGCTCGACCCGCGCGATTACGTCGCGACACCGGTCGAAGGCCACGACAATTTTCAGGACAGCAATAAATTCATTCGTGCCGGCGGCCAGCGCGGCCCGCAGAAAGACATCCTGCTGCCCGGCACTTACTACATCAACCCGCTCGTCTTCAAAGTCATCCCGGAGATGGCGAAGGAAGTGAAGCCGGGCGAAGTGGCTGTCATCGTCTCGAACGTCGGCAAAGACCCTTCGGAAGAAATTCGCCGCCAGATGGCGAACAAAGTCCGCGCGAGGATGGAGCGTCAAGAGCAGCAACACGTCACCGATGCGTCGGCGCGTCTCGACAAGCTCGACAACGAAAGCCGCTCGATGGCCGAGATACAAGAAGACTTGCTCTCCACAGACCCCGCCGACCGTCGTCTCGATGAAGGCGCGCACGAGGCTTACGTCGTGCCCGAAGGTTATCGCGGCATTCAGGAGACGGTCGTCGGCCCCGGACGCTACTACATCAACACGCTGGCGATGACGCCGATCATCATCCCGACGACGAACCAGACGGTTGAATGGACGGCGGGCGAAGTCGCCAACACTTTCAACCCGTTCGAGGTCATCTCGAAAGATGGCTTCACGATGCAACTTGAAGTGCGCGTCGTCTTCCGCGTCAAGCCGGAGGACGCGCCCTTCATGGTCGCCAAGATCGGCGGCATTGACCGTCTCATCCAGAACGTGATGCACCCGCTCATTGATTCCATCTTCCGCAATCAGGCGTCCGAGTCGTCGGCGATGGCGTATTTGCAAAATCGCCATGAAGAGCAGGAACGCGCAGAGGCTCGCGTCCGCGCGCACTTGCTGAAGTATCACGTTGATGTCGTCAACGTGCTCATCTGCCACATTCATTTGCCGGAAGAATTGATGAAGACGCAGACCGAAAAAATTCTCGCGGAGCAGCGACAAAACATGTATGACGCGCAACGCGAGGCGGAAGAGAAGCGCATTCAACTGGCGAGAATCAGCGCTCAGGCCGACATCCAGAAAGAATTGATGGCCGCGCACGTCGGCGTCGAAATTGCCGGTAAGCGGAGCGAGCAGCGCAAGGCGGAAGCCGACGGCGAGGCGCATTACATCCTCGCGACCGGCAAGGCCGAAGCCGAGAAGGTGCGTCTGATGGGCGAAGCGCAGGGCGTCGCGTACCACGAGCAAGTCAACGCGCTCGGCGCGCAGGGTGTCGCGCTCGTCGAAACCTTGAAGGTCATCGGCGAGAAAAACGTCCGCATCACGCCCGACGTGATGGCATCTGGCGGCAGCGGCGACGGCGCGGGCAACATCGGCACGCTCCTGCTGCTCAATTTGTTCAAGGAGCGTTTGAACATCGAGCCTCCGGCGTCAACCAACGGGTCGAAGGTGACGGGCAAATAAACCGTCGCCGATTCGAGCGTTTCAGAACCTAAAAGCAAACGAGGCCGCACGAGCGCGAACGAAACTTCGCCGTCTCGTGCGGCCTTCTCGCGTTGTCAAATAAAATTTTTCAGACGCCCGAAACTTTTATTTGACAGGGCGCGTAATGGTCTTTACTGTATCAGTCAGTTAATACAGTTGCGGGGCGGGGGATACAGTGTTCATACAGATCAATCCGGCGAGCGGAGTGCCGATCTACATGCAGATCATCAGCCAGATTAAGACCGGCATCGCGTTGGGACGTTTGTTGCCGGAGGATTCTTTGCCTTCGGTGCGGCAACTCGCGCTTGATTTGACGGTCAACCCGAACACGGTGGCGCGCGCGTATCTCGAACTTGAATACGAAGGCATCATTTACAAGCGGCAGGGGCACGGCACATTCGTTTCAAGTCAGGGCGTTGAGATGTCGAAGAATGAGCGGCGCAAGTTACTGAGCGAGCATCTGGAAAAGTCGCTCGTGGAGGGCTTCAATCTCGGACTCGACGAACGAGAGTTGCGCGATATTTTTAACCGCGTGCTGGAAAAAATGTTGACGGCGCGGCAGGCGGAAGTTGTCGGTAAATGATGAGAAAGAAGTTCAGATGGAAATATTTTTATGAACGTGCAAGACGATTTATATCAGGGCGATTATGCCATCGAGACGGAAAATCTGTCGCGCAACTTCGGCGCGTTCGAGGCCGTGCGAAACGTCAACTTGAAAGTGCTGCGCGGGACGGTCTTCGGCTTGCTCGGCGTCAATGGCGCGGGCAAGTCAACGATCATCAAAATGCTCGTCGGCCATCTGCGACCGACCGCCGGGCACGCGAGCGTGCTTGGACGCACGCTCGGCGCTGACCTCATCGAGATACGTCGCCGCGTCGCATACGTCTCCGAGAATCGTTATCTCTATGAATGGATGACGGTGGCCGAGAGCATCAAGTTCACGAGAGCGTTTCATGCGACGTGGGACGATGCGAAGGCGACGGCTTTACTGAAAAGATTTTGCCTGCCGCCGGGCAAGCGCGTGCGGCAATTGTCGCGCGGCAATCGCGCGCGGCTGTGCCTGTTGCTCGCGCTTTCGTTCAACCCTGAGTTGATAATTCTCGACGAGCCGACTTCCGGCCTTGACCCGATTGTGCGGCGCGACTTCATCGAAAACATCGTGGCGGAAATAGGGCAGGAAGGGAAGACCGTGCTCTTTTCATCGCACATCGTCGAAGAAGTCGAGCGCGTGGCGGACGCCGTCGGCATCATCAACGACGGCAACCTGTTGCTCACTTCATCGGTTGACGAGTTGAAAGCGTCGCACAAGCGCATCCGCTACGCGACCAATGGGACGAGGCCGGATTTGTCGGGCATCGCCGGCGTGCTGGGCGTCGAGAACGGGCGGCACGAGCAGCTTCTCACGGTGCAGGATTGGGGCGACGAAATGATCTGCGCGCTCAATAAGCGTGGCATCGCCGACCCGGAAATCGTGCCGATGTCTCTGGAAGAAATTTTCGTGGACATCGTGCGCGGCGAGCGCGAGAGGAGTGTGAGTTTGTGAACAAGGAAATGTTGAAGGCTCTGCTCTGGAAGGAATGGCGCGAGACGCGGTGGAAGTGGGCGGCGTTCGCCGTCGGATTTCATCTGCCGCTGCTCGTCGCGGGCTTCGTCGTCAGCTTTCGCGAGAGCGCGCGATTCGATTTGCTGGCGTTGAGCGATGCGGTGGCGGGTCAAGTGTTGGAAGTCGCGCTCGTCATGCAGTCTGGATTTTTAATCACGGCGGGACTCTTCCTGCTCGCTTTCTTCGCGGTCGGCTCGGTCGGTGCGGAGCTTGATAACCAGAGCATCTTTTTTCTTTTTGAACGCCCGCTCAAACGCTGGCACGTATTGTTGACGAAGTTCGTCGTCGGCGCAGTGCAGACGATGACGTGTGTCGGCCTGTCGGTGTTGAGCACGGTGGCAATCGTCTATGTGGCGATGGCGGCGGCGGCGACCAACGTGACGCTGGCAGGCTCGCGTGATGCTTTCCTCAATGTCATCTCGAACGGCGTGCGCGGGACGGTGTGGACGATGATTATCGCGCTGATGGTTTATTCGGCGACGTTTCTTTTTTCCGTGTTGTTCGAGAAATGGTGGATCGCAGTGATCGGCGGCGCGATCTCGCTCGTCGCAATGTTTTATTTCTTCGGCGGGATGCTCTTTGACTGGGTGATTAGTCAGGCGACGAGAAATCCGAACGGTGACGGCGTCAAGCTTGAGTTCTACAGCCAGCTTGATCCTGTGCCGATCATCATTATGTTGCTGGTGTCGGCGAGTTTCTACTTCGCCTCGCAATATGTGTTCGCGCGCAAGGAAATGAGGTGACTCAGCTTCTTAGAGAGCGGCGCGCATGAATTGAAAGTACGTTTCGGTTTGAAGTAAATGGAGGTTAGTTGTGTTGAAATTAAAAAGCAGATCGTTCCTCATCGGAATGGGCGTGGTTGTGTTGGCGCTCGTGCTCACGGGCTGGATGCTGGCGAGGCCGTCGGCGGCAGAAGGGGTGCGCTTTGAGCGCGAGTTGCCCGCCGAGACCATCGGTTTCGTGCAAGTCAATAATCTGCGCGCGCAGGCTCTGAAGGTCATAGACTCGGAAGCGTGGCGCGCGTTCACGAAAGAGAATCAAGCGGCAAGTTCGCTGTTTATGATGGGCGCGAATCACGCGGGCGCGCTCGACGCAAGTTACGCGCTGGCGCTCATCGGCACGGGCACGAACGCCGAAGGCAAGCCGCAGCCGCAGTTCGCGCTCATCGCCGAGTTCAACGGGCGAAGCGCGCAACGCACTTTTGAGAATCGCGCTTTGCGGCTCGTGCGCGAGTCGAAGGATAAAGGCACGACGACGAAGACGGAGAAGTTCGGTGACGCGACCATCAACGTGATTGCGGATGCGAACGGGCACGGCTTCACTTACGCGCAGGCGGGCACGACGCTCTTTCTGTCGAACACGGGCGAGGCTGTGAAAAAGTTGCTCGACGTGCGCGCGGGCAAGACGAAGTCACTTGAATCGAATGAAGTTTTAGCCAAAGCCAGAGCTACTGCCGGAGCAGACGATGGCATCTTCGGCTTTCTCGATGGAGCCGCGCTGACACGTCTCGTTGATAGCACGCCGGGGCGCACGGAGGCGGGCATCGCGGCGTTCCGTCAATTTTTTCACGACAGCGGAGCGGGCGACGTGCAGTCGGTCGCCTTCACGAGCAACTTCGTGAACGGGCGCGTCGTCGAGCATTTTGTCGTCGTCGCACCTGAAAAGTCTGCGGGACTCATTCGCACGCTTGGAGATAATGCGCCGACGAAGCAGACGCTCGTCGCGCTCGTGCCGGAAGATGCCTTGCAGGTCTTCGACATCTCCATCGTCAATGCGCCGCAGACGTTTGAGCAAGTGGCGTCGCTCGTCAACGGCATCGCGGAGCAGACGGGGAAGAAAAGTTTTGACGATTTGCTCAACGAAGTTTCGAGCAAGACGAACATCAATCTGCGCGACGACATCGTCAACTCGCTCGGCACGGAATTGTGTCTCGCGCAACTTCCCGCAGGCGAAGAGCGGCGCGGCGTCTTCATTCTCAATTTGAAAGACGAGGGGAGATTCGAGCAGTCGCTTGAAAAATTGGCGCAGGCCAAAAAGCGAACTGTCACCACACGCGATTACAAAGGCGTGACGGTGCGGCAGATGACGGGCGAGAACGGGCACGCGCTCAACTACGCTTATCTCGGCGGCAACTTCATCGCGAGCGGCGAGGCGAACATCGTCGAGCGTGTCATTGACACGTCGCAGGATGGTGGCCGCGCACTCTCGGCCAACGGCGCTTATGTTGCGGCGAGCGCGTCGCTACAGGGCGCGCCGCAGTTCATCTACTTCAACTCGAACGCCGACTATCTGAACCATCTGGGAAGGATGCTGACGAGCGAGGGCAGCGAGTTTAAGACTTCGGGACAGGGCGCGGCGTTGCCACCGAGTTTCGCCTATGGCGTCTCGCGAGCGGACGGTTTCTATGTCGAGAGCCACACGCCGCTCGGCACGTTCCCAAGATTGTTGACGGCGATTACGTCGAAGCTTGGAGAGAAGAAGACGGAAGCCGGCGCAGAGTAAAGCTCGACAGATAGCAAAGTTGAAGAAAAGCGTGCTGACGTTTGTGATAAAGCGTCAGCACGCTTCTCTTTTGCGTCCGCACAAACTTCAAAATAGCCTCACAATTTTTCTGCACAGCACGCCTTGAAAATCATTTGACACCTGCACGCCAACCAAATTCGCGCAGCAGGTGTCTATAGAGACAACCTGACGCGAAGGGATGTTCATGGTCATTACGGGCGAAGACGATCTCATCAGGCGCGCGCAAGAGGGCGACGCCGAGGCGTTCTGCCAACTCGCAAGACATTACGAGCGGCGCATCTACACGCTCGCGCTGCACTATTGCCGCGACCGGCACGACGCGGAAGATTTGTCGCAGGATGTCTGGCTGAAAGCCTTCAAAGCGCTCGGCGGCTTTCGCGCGGAAGCGAGTTTCTACACATGGCTGCGACGCATCACGATTCACACTTTCCTCAACGACCGTCGCGCGGAAACGTTGTCGCAGGGAAATGTGCGTGCGCCCATCAGGTTCGAGAATCTCGACGAAGTTGATGCGATGCCTATGCGCTCGCACGGCTCACAGTTGGCGGAGACGGAGGACATCTTTCAACGGAAGATACTCGCGGGGCGTGTGATGGGCGCGTTGTCCGGGTTGACTCCGCAGCAGCGTCTGATGTTTTTGCTGAAGCATGAAGAGGGCATGACGTATCAGGAGATTTCCGAATCGCTCGGTTGCTCGACGGGCAGCGTCAAGAAGTCTCTGTTCCGCGCGGTGCTGAAGTTGCGCGCAACGTTGGGCGTCGTCGCCGAAGAGTCGGAAGACGGGGCGTTGATTGTTTTAGAGAGTCGTTGATGCCGGAGTGATAAAGATGCACGTTTGCTTAGAGACGCAGGAAAAGTTGGTTGACATGCTCTTCGATGAGCTTGACGCGGAGCGCGGGCGGCATCTGCTCGCGGAGGCGTCACAGTGTCCTGCTTGTCTCAGCCAGTATCGTTCGCTGTCACAGACGTTGAGAGTTTTCGACCATGCGATTGAAGCGGTCTCCCCTGCGGAAAATTTCTGGACGGGTTATGAAGAAAGGTTGTCGAAACGTATGGCACAAGAGATTCAACTAAACCTCTGGCAAGAGACGGCGCACGCCGCCGTTTTTGTCGCGCGTCGTGATTACAGTCTGACCATTCTCGAAGACACAGGACTGCTGCGGCGACTCGTCGTCGAACTCACATCGGTGGCGCGCTCATCGGAATTGACGTGGCCTGAATTTAAGCGCGACCCGTTCGGATTCACGGGGCGCATGTTCGCCGGCTACGGCCAACTTGGGGCAAGCTTTCTCGCGCGCGAGCATACCGCGCCCGCGCTGCTCGTCCCGATGTGCCTGCTGCTTTTTATCGGCAGCGTCTGGATGGCCGTCGCCAATCGTTGCCTGTTCATGTCTCATTTCGGCGGGCGTTGCGAGCAGTTTTACGCCGACACAAAGCGAAACGATTTGGAAGTCGTCGAGTGGGTGAACGGCAACATCATCCCGAAAGAACAAGCGACGCCGGAGACGGGCGCAGCCGGGCTGAGTCATGGCAAGGGCGGCGGCTCGATGCAAAACCATGAAAGACCGGGAGGCGGCGGTGGCGGCGGCAATCTCAACTCGCTGCCGACCTCAAAGGGCAAGATCGCGCCCGGCAGCATGAGCGATCAACTCATCGCGCCGAACGTGCGACAGCCGACGGTCAAGAATCCTGCGCTCGCGGTCATGCCGACGCTCAAGGGCGATCCGTTGCTGTTGCCGGAAGACCCGCGACAGATTCCCTTCGGCGACCCGAAATCGCTTTCGCAAATTCCTTCGGATGGTTCGGGGACGGGCGGCGGTCAGGGCACAGGCGACGGGAGCGGGCAGGGGGCAGGGCAGGGCAAAGGCTACGGCCACGGTCGCGGCGAGAACACAGGTGGTGGCGACCCACAATACGGAACGGGCGGCCCCGGCGGGCCGGGTGGCAGCGCACCGGAAGACTATCATCGCGTTTTCAGGCGAGATGAAGTGACGCGCAAGGCTGTCATCACGTCGAGGCCGGAGCCGGGCTTCACCGAAGAGGCGCGCAAGAACGGCGTCACCGGCCTCGTCAGGCTGCGCGTCGTGTTGAGCGCGACGGGAACGGTGACGAGCATCAGCGTCATACAGGGCTTGCCGGACGGATTGACGGAGCGCGCCATCACGGCGGCGAAGAGTATCAAGTTCCAGCCCGCGCAGAAGGACGGGCGCAACGTCTCGCAATACATCGCGCTCGAATACAATTTCAATATTTACTGAAAGCGCGAAAGCTGATTAATTAAATCAAAGAGGCTGCCCGTTCCATCTGGGCAGCCTCTTTGATTTGAGATGGCACACGCGAATCAATGTCGTGAGCGGTCAATCTTATCGCGCGAGTTGTTCGGCGACGCGACGGATGCGTCGCACGCCTTCTTCGATGCGGTCGAGCGAGGTGGCGTAGGAAACCCGCACGAAGCCTTCGGCTCCGAAGCCCGCGCCGTCCGTCACGACCGTCTGAGCTTCATGCAAAAGTTTGTCGGCGAACTGGCCGGAAGTTTTCACTTCACCGTTGAGACACCCGCGCACGTCCGGGAAAGCATAGAACGCGCCCTCCGGCTCGATGCATTTGAGGCCGGGAATGTCGCCGAGAGCTTTGACGATCCAGTCGCGCCGTTGACGATATTCCTCAAGCATCACGGCGACGCAATCCTGCGACGCGCTGAAAGCTTCTGTGGCCGCCGCCTGCGAAATCGAAGTCGGGTTGCTCGTCGAATGGCTCTGCACTTTGAGCATCGCCTTCGTCCATGCGGCGGGCGCGAGCGAATAGCCGATGCGCCAGCCCGTCATCGCGTAAGTCTTCGAGAAAGAACCGGCGATGCACAGCCGCGCGCGAATCTCCGGCGCTAGTTGCGCCACGCTGAAAACCTCCGCTGGCGGATAGACGAAGCGCAGGTAACATTCATCCGAGATGGCGTAGATGCCGCGCTCGACGACGAGTTCCATGATCTTCTGAAACTCATCGGGCGGAATGACGCGCCCCGAAGGATTCGATGGCGAGTTGATGATGATGAGCCGCGTGCGCGGAGTGATGGCGCGCGCGACCTGCTCGGCGGTGAGTTGAAAGTCTGTCTCTTCCGTTTCGATGAAGACCGGCGTCGCGCCCGCGAAGGTGACGATTTCGGGGAACGTTACCCAGTACGGTTTAGGAATCAAGACCTCGTCGCCCGCGCCCGTCAGTGTGACGACGGCATTGAAGATCGCCTGCTTGCCGCCGGCGGTCGCCATCACTTCGTTTGGCGCATAGCTCGTGCCGAACTCGCGCTCGTAATAATTGATGATGGCCTGTTGAAGATGGCGCGTGCCGGCGGTCGGCGTGTACTTCGTCTGGCCGGCGCGCATGGCTTCGATGGCGGCGGTCTTGATGTGCTCCGGCGTGTCGAAGTCAGGCTCACCCGCGCCGAAGTCGAACACGTCAACGCCTGTCGCGCGCATCGCCATCGCGGCCTGCATCGCGGCGAGCGTCGAGGACGGCTGCATTCGCGAGACGTTTTCCGAGATTGGAAATTTCGCTTCTTTACTGTTGATAGGTTGAACGGACATTGTTTCGTTGTTTGTCTTCACACAAATTGAAAAAGCCGGTTGAATGATTAAGTGAGCGCGAGCGAATTATAACACGCACACTCGAAGGATGATTTCAAGCTAATTAAACTTTTGTTTCATCTGCTCTTCGACAGTGGCAGGGACGAGTCCCTCGATAGTGCCGCCGAGTTGATAGACCTCTTTGACGAGGCGCGAACTGACGTAAGAATAAGCCTCTGCCGCCATCATAAAGACCGTCTCGATGCCCGGCTCTTGACGACGGTTCATCAAGGCCATCTGCAACTCGTATTCGTAGTCGGAAATCGCGCGGATGCCACGCACGATGGCGTCGGCTTCACGCTCGATTGCATACTTCACCAAAAGTCCCTGAAACGAATCAACGTGAAGTTGACAGTTGCCGCTTTTGATTTTCGTCAACACATCTTCGAGCATCTCCTGACGCTCGCCGACGGTGAAGAGCGGTTTCTTTTCCGGGTGGACGAGAATGGCGATGATGATTTCGTCGAAGAGCTTGCAGCCGCGCTCGATGATGTCGAGATGCCCGTTGGTGACAGGGTCGAAGGAGCCGGGATAGATGGCGCGGCGCATGTGTTTGGCAGGTGACCTCATCCAAAGTTTGAAGCCGAAGAACAGTTGGAAATTAGCACAGGCAAGGATGCTAGAACAATGTCGAGACGCACGCGCGAAAGACGTGACACTTCATCTCAAAGAGAAACAAACGACCGGCTCGCCATATCAAAAGCCTCTCTTGACATGACCGGCACGCGATGTTTCAATAACGGGCAAACGTGGTGAGTTAAGGCGACTTGCGGCCACGTAAAATAAACCGCTAAACAGCATCGGCGCAGTCTTCCACGAGAAGGCACGCGATCATCAGGCTTTCGAGATGAAGCCCCGCGTTGTTTGGCGCGGGGTGTTTTTTTTGGCTCGCTGCTCATCGCTGAACGCTGGCTGCATTCAACTTATGAACGATTTTCTGAAGACATTAAAAGAGCGCATCGTCGTCTTTGATGGCGCGATGGGCACGAATATCCAGACGCAGAATCTGACGCCGGACGACTTCGGCGGACTCGACGGCTGCAACGAATATCTGCTCATCACGAAACCTTCGGCTATCGAAAATGTCCACGCGGGTTTTCTCGAAGTCGGCTGCGACGTGATCGAGACGGACTCTTTCGGCTCGGCCTCCATCGTGCTCGCCGAATACGACATCGCGCATCTCGCCTACGAGTTGAATTTCAAAGCGGCGCAACTCGCGAAGAAAGTCGCCGTCGATTTTTCGACGACAGAGAAGCCGCGCTTCGTCGCCGGCTCGATGGGGCCGACGACGAAATTGCCGAGTCTCGGTCACATCACGTTTCTCGACATGAAAGCCTCTTACGCCGAGCAAGTGCGCGGCCTGCTCGACGGCGGCGCGGATATTTTAATCGTCGAGACATGTCAGGATATCTTGCAGACGAAAGCCGCGCTGGCCGCCATCTTCGATGAATTTGCCGCGACGAAACGGCGCGTGCCCGTCATCACGCAGGTCACGATTGAACAGCAGGGCACGATGTTGATGGGCACGGAGATCAACGCCGCGCTGACCACGCTTGAGCCGTTCGCCATTGATGTCGTCGGCATGAACTGCGCGACCGGGCCGCAGCAGATGACGGAGAACGTGCGCTTTCTCTGCGAAAACTCGAAATTTCCCGTCTCTGTCATTCCCAACGCCGGCATCCCGGAAAACGTCGGCGGGCACGCACACTACAAAGAGACGCCGGAGTCGCTCGCGTCCGAACTGCTCCACTTCGCGCGCGACCTCGGCGTCTCCATCGTCGGCGGTTGTTGCGGCACGACGCCCGCGCATCTCAAGGCCGTCGTCGAAGCCGTGCGCGACGTGACGCCGCACAGACGCGAAGTCCCGCACGTTCCCGCCGCCTCGTCGCTCTACATCCAGCAACCGTACCAACAGGACACTTCGTTTCTCATCGTCGGCGAGCGCGTCAACGCTTCCGGCTCGAAAAAGATGAGAGACTTGCTCAACGCGGAGGATTGGGACGGACTTGTCTCTCTGGCTCGCGAGCAGGAACGCGAAGGCGCGCACATTCTCGATGTCAACGTTGATTTCGTCGGGCGCGATGGTGTGGACGATATGCACTCGCTCGTCTCGCGGCTCGTGACGAACGTGAAAATCCCTCTCATGCTCGACTCGACCGAATGGCAAAAGATGGAAGCGGGGCTTCAACACGCGGGCGGCAAGTGCATTCTCAACTCGACGAATTATGAGGACGGCGAGGAGCGTTTCAAAAAAGTCATCGAGCTGGCGAAAGCCTACGGCGCGAGCGTCGTCATCGGCACGATTGACGAGGAAGGCATGGCGCGCACCGCCGACGGAAAACTGCGTATTGCCAAGCGCGCTTACGAGCAGGCCACGGGCGAACTCGGTTTCACTGCATCCGACATTTTCTTTGACCCGCTCGCGCTGCCCATCTCCACCGGCATTGAGGAAGACCGCCGCAACGCGGTCGAAACGATTGACGGCATTCGTCGCATCAAGGCGGAATTGCCTGGCTGCTTCACGATTCTCGGCGTCTCGAACATTTCGTTCGGACTCAACACGGCGACGCGCGTCGCGCTCAATTCCGTGTTTCTGCATGATGCGGTCGAAGCCGGACTCGACGCGGCCATCGTCAACGCCAGCAAGATCGTGCCGCTTAATCGCATCGGCGAGCGCGAGCGCGCGGTGGCGCACGAACTTATCTATGACGAGCGGCGTTTCGAGGGCGATGTGTGCATCTATGATCCGCTCGGCGAACTGACGACGTTGTTTGAGGGCGTGACGACGAAGAGCGTCAAGCAGGATACGAGCAATCTACCGGTTGAAGAGAAACTAAAGCAGCACGTTATTGACGGCGAGAAACTCGGACTCGAAGACAACTTGAAAGTCGCGCTGGAAAGTTATCCCGCGCTCGACATCATCAACAACATTCTGCTCGACGGCATGAAAGTCGTCGGCGAACTTTTCGGAAGCGGGCAGATGCAACTCCCGTTCGTGCTGCAATCGGCGGAAGTGATGAAGACGGCGGTGCGCTTCCTCGAACCATTCATGGAGAAGAAGGGCGGCGCGACGGCGAAGGGGACGATGGTGCTTGCCACCGTCAAGGGCGATGTGCATGACATCGGAAAAAATCTCGTGGACATCATTCTGACGAACAACGGTTATCGCGTCATCAATCTCGGCATCAAGCAGCCGGTGGAAAACATCCTCGCGGCCTTTGATGAGCACGGCGCGGACGCCATCGGGATGAGCGGCCTGCTCGTCAAATCCACGCTCGTGATGAAAGAGAATCTCGCGGTCTTGAACGAGCGCGGCATCGGCGTGCCCGTCGTGCTTGGCGGCGCGGCATTAACACGTCGCTATGTCGAAGATGATTTGACCGCGATTTACAAAGGCACGCTCTTTTATGCGCGCGACGCTTTCGACGGCCTGCACGTCATGGACAAACTGACGAACACGGCGAACGGCAAAGAGATGGATGAGAAAGTGAAAGTCGCTGCGGCCTCTGCTGCGTCGTCCGCGACGAACGAGAGCGTCGCTGACGATGTAGAAGATTTGGTGGGCGAGGACGCGAAACTCGGCATCCGCGCCCCTGTCGCTCGCACGCGCGCTGCCACGCGCATCAGCGGCGATACGACGCACACGACGCGCTCCGACGTGAACCCGGACGCGCCGATTCCCCGCGCGCCTTTTTACGGCTCGCGTGTCGTTGAAGACATCGCGCTCGACGACGTTTTCGCCTTCGTCAACGAAACCGCGCTCTTCAAAGGCCAGTGGCAATTCAAACAGGGCAGGAGTTCGGCGGAAGACTACAGTGCGCTCGTGAGCGGCAAGGTGCGACCGGTCTATCAAGAATTGAAAGAGCGTGCGAAGCGCGAGCAACTTTTGACGCCGCGCGTCGTCTATGGATATTTCCCCTGCCAGTCCGAAGGCAACGACCTCATCATCTACGAAGACGACGAGCGCACCGAGCGTTTGCATTTCACTTTTCCGCGCCAGCCGGCGGGCAAGTGCCTGTGTCTCGCGGATTACTTCGCGTCAAAAAATTCGGGGCGCGTTGATGTCGTGCCGTTTCACCTCGTCACCGTCGGGCGACGCGCGAGCGATTACGCGCAGGAACTTTTCAAGGCTGACAACTACGCGGACTATCTCTACTTTCACGGCCTCTCGGTCGAGTGCGCGGAAGCGCTCGCCGAACTCTGGCACAAGCGCATCCGCGAAGAACTCGGCATCGCCGCGCGCGACGCGAAAGAGATGACGAAACTTTTCCATCAAGGCTATCAAGGCTCGCGTTTCAGCTTCGGCTACCCGGCCTGCCCGAATCTTGAGGATCAAGTCAAACTCTTCGAGTTGCTCGACCCCGCGCGCATCGAAGTAGAACTGAGCGAGGAGTTTCAACTCGTGCCGGAGCAATCTACTTCCGCGATTATCGTGCATCACGAGGAAGCGAAATACTTCTCGATAGATTAGAATCGAGTTCAAGGTTCAAAGTTCAAACTTCAAAGTTGGCGCATCATTAACTTTGAATCTTGAACCTTGAACTTTTTTGATGAGCACAACGCAGAAAAATATTGAGAGATTAGAGCCGACGCCGGATGAGCTGCGCGTCTTGTCGGGCTTCGAGCGTTTCGCTTTCCGCTTCACGCGCCGGATGAATGAGGGCGGTTGGAAACGTCTCTGGACTTTCTGCCAGCGTATCTTCGGCGCGGGCTGGATACACCTCGCCACTTACAACATCATGCGCGTCTATGGCCTCGAACACGTCGAGTCCGTCTCGCACGAACGCCCGCTGCTGCTCGTCGCTAACCATCGCTCATTCTTCGATCTCTACGCCGTCTCAAGCGTGCTCTTTCGACGAACGCGCTGGCGAAAAAAACTTTTCTTTCCCGTGCGCGGGCGTTTTTTCTACGACTCGCCGCTCGGCCTCATCGTCAACTTCCTGATGGGCTGGTGGTCTATGTACCCGCCGTTTTTCGCGTCGGGTGAAAACCCGCTCACAGACAAGCGCGACTTTGATAAATATTCGCTGCGGCTGCTGGCGCAACTCTGTCGCGAAGGCGAAGGGCACATCATCGGCTTTCACCCTGAAGGCACGCGCAACAAAAACGACGACCCGTACACGTACCTGCGCCCGCAGCCGGGCATCGGCAAACTTATCAAGGAAGCGAACCCGCAGGTTATTCCCGTCTTCATCGCTGGACTTAGCAATGACCTTCCGCAGCAAGTGCTCGGCAACTGGCGCGGCGGCGAACACATACGCATCCACTTCGGAGAAGCTCTCGACTTCGCGGACTATCTTGAGCGGCGAGACTCAGTCCGCACGTACAAAGAAATCGCGGACTACGTGATGAGCAAGATCGCCGAACTCGGCGAGCAGGATCGCGCCGCGCGTCTGGCGGAAGCGAAGCGACAAACAACCATCGCCTCGTCAACTTTTCGCGCCAGTTCCTGATGATTTCTCTTGTGTCTTAACTGCGTCTTTGCGCCTTTGCGTGAGCAATGATTTTCACGCAAAGGCGCAAAGACGCTAAGAAAATTTTGATGCCTCTGCCGCTCGTCATCATCAATCCCGCATCCGCAGGCGGCGCGACCGGCGCGGCATGGCCGGGACTTGCCAGCGATTTGCGGCGGCACTTCGGTGCGTTTAATTGCGCCTTCACGAAAGCGAGTCGCGACGCATCTTCTATCGCACGACGCGAGGCAGAGTCAGGCCGTCGCTTCATTATCGCTTGCGGAGGCGATGGGACGATCTCGGAAGTCGCGGATGGCATTCTTCAATCGGGCGCGGGCGCGGAGTTGGGAATCTTGCCGAGCGGGACGGGCGGAGATTTTCGTCGCACTCTGAAAATAGCGACGCGCGGAGCGGAAGCGGCGCAGGTTTTGAAAAATGGGCGGACGCGACTGATGGATGCGGGGCGCGTCACTTTTGTCAACGAGGCGGGCGCGGAAGAGACGCGACACTTTATCAACGTCGCTTCGTGCGGAATAGGCGGCGCGGTCGTCAGGCGCGTCAAGGAAGATAAGTTGCTCTCGTCCGGCGCGTCGCGACTGCTCGGCGGCGGCAAATTATCCTTCGCGTCGGCGGCGCTCAAGGAGACGCTGACCTTCGAGAAGCCTGCGGTGCATGTGCGTTTGGATGAAGGCGCGGAGTCGCGCCTGACGGTGACGAATTTCTGCGTGGCGAACGCGCAATATTTCGGCGGCGGAATGCGCGTCGCGCCCGAAGCGAAAGTTAACGACGGCGCGTTCGATGTCGTCGCCATCGGCGATCTCAGCCCGCTTTCGATACTGGCGAATTCGTACCGCGTCTATCTCGGCACGCATCTCGGAATGAAAGATGTGCGCCACGCATGCGCGCGAAAAGTCGCGGTGCGTGCGGCTTCAAATGAAGATGTTGAGTTGGAAGTTGACGGCGAATTAGTCGGACGTTTGCCCGCACGATTTGAAATTCTGCCGCTCGCGCTGCGCGTGAGATGCCCGCTCTAAATTCTGTTCAAACGGCGCGGCTGAAGGCTGCATTATCGAGAAAATTTTCGCGCACGTAAGTGACAGTCTCGAACAGAGTCTCGGATGGATCGCGCGGCGCGAACGCTAAATCACGCACAGCCTTCGACGCATCCAGATACCAGAAGTAGTCAGCCATTTCCACTTCGACCGGCTCGACGGGCGGCGTGAGTTTCCAGTGACGGAAGAGCGCGTTCAAACCTTTCGCGCCGTTGACGGCGAGTTTTGACGGAAGCGTCAGGCGCGGGGCGGCGACTTTGGTGATGCGTTCGAGCCGTCCGAAAAAATCATTGAACGTCCAGTTGGCTGCGCCGAGCAAATAACGCTCGCCATCTGCGCCGCGCTCCATCGCCGCCAACAGCGCGCGCGCCGCATCGCGCACGTCCACGAAGCTCAGACCGCCTTTCGGCACGGACATAATTTTGCGCGCGAGAAAATCGAGCACGACTTTCGTCGAACTGAGACGCTCATCGCCGGGGCCGAGTAGGAGACTCGGATTGACGATCACGAGCCGCCGCCCGTCGCCCGCAAATTTTTCGCGCGCGACCGTTTCCTGATACAGCTTGCTCGCGTAGTAAGGCCAGCGCGAGATAATCTCAAGCGGCGTCGGCCAGTCTTCATCCGGCACGACATCGCCCGTCTCCGTGACAGCCACCGTGCCGCTCGTCGAAGCCATGACGATACTTTTCACTCCCGCCGTCGCCGCTGCCTGACAGAGTACGCGCGTGCCTTCGACGTGGAGCGCGAACATCTCGTGCGCGTCTTCCTTGTTAAGCGAGACGCGGCCCGCCAGATGATAAATCTCCGCGACGCCCTCGACCGCACGCGCTACATCCTGCGGCGAAGTGATTGAGCCTTGAATGGATTCGACGCCGCTTTCCGAGAGCCACGAAGGAGCCGAGGTCGAGAACACGCGCACGTTCTCGACGCCTTCCGCGACGAGCAGGCGCACGAGATGCTGGCCGAGAAAACCCGTCCCGCCCGTGACAAGCGTGACGGGACGAGGCCGCTTCGCGAGCGTCTTGACAGCGGCGGATTTTTTCGTCGCAGGCTTGCGCTTGGTGGATTCGACGACGGATTTGGCAGCGGCTTTGATAGGAGCCTTCGTCGCTTTTTTCGGCGTTGCTGTTTTAGTTGGCGCGCGGCGTTTGGTTGGCATCGTGTCGTTGATTTGGTTTGTCGCCGGCTTCATCAGTCGCCGGTCGCAATGAAGGTGTCGTCATGTGTCGTCTCGTCACCCGTCTCTTCGTGTGCGGCGGCGCGTCGCTCCGTGCGCCAGCGTCGGCGCAGCGACTTGGCGTCGAAAGCGTGGCGCGTGCCGTCGCGCAAGTTTTCAATCTCGTGATGGACGAGCGCGGCGACGAGACGGTACGCCTCTGACTTCGGCATCCCGTGCGTTAGGTCTTCGAGTTCTTCGATGGAAAGGAAATGACCGACGCGCGCGCCCACCTCGCGGCTCTTGATAACGTTCGAGCCTTTCGGCATCGCCGCGTAAGTGCCCTGCAAATGAAGCGGTAAAATTCCCGTCCGTGTTGAGAGCGCGAGATAGCCGATGATGGGCTTGAACTCGTCCAACTCGCCCGTCATCGAGCGCGTGCCTTCGGGGAAGATGAGGGCTGTGTAGCCGCGCTCAAGGAACGAGCGCGCGTGGCGGAGCGACTTGCGAAGGCTGCCCGAACGCTCAATGGGCACGAGGTTCGTGAAGTTGTCCATGTAGGCGCGCTTGTATTTGTTGTCGAAAAAATAATCGGCGGCGGCGAGCGCCACCATGTCGCGCCCCTGCTCGCCGAGCGCCATTTTGACGAGTCCCATGTCGAGGTGCGAAGAGTGGTTGGCGGCGACGATGAAATTCGTATGGACGGGAATGTTCGTCTCGCCTTCGACCTGCGTGTGCAGGAACTTTTGATAAAAGAGACTCTGTAAATAATCGAGACCTTTGTTGCCGACCGTGCGGACAACGGAAGGAATGAAAATTTCCGCGTCGTCCTCGCGCAATTCTTCTGCGGCGCGCGCTTCTGCGGCGCGTCGCTCGGCAACGGTCGGTTTGCGCGTGACGACCGTTTGCAGTTCGCGCACGGTTTGCACTTCGTTGAGCGAGTCGGGCGAGGTGAGCGTGCCTCCCGCGCCTTCGATTGAAGAAGCAAGCTCGACGAACATCAAACTATCGAAGCCGAGTTCGGCGAGGCGCGTATCGAGCGTGACTTGCGCGCGTGGCTTGTTGGCGACGGTGGCGACGACATCAAGGAGCCAACCCGCATCGCTCTGTCGCTTGCCTGACGTTGTTGCCGACGCAGTTTCCGCGCCGCCTTCACGCAATCCCGCACGCAAACTTTCTTCGAGCGATTCGATAATCTTGACGACTTCGCGCCGCTTGACCTTCTTCGTCGGCGTGCGCGGCAGTTCACTGTCCGTGAAATAGAGCGACTTGACGCGCTTATAAAAGGGAAGCGTCGAAGACACGTCGCGGAAATGATTTTCGATTTTGCGGCGCACTTCATCACGCGAAAGTGCGATGTCGTGATCGTAGTTCGGGACGACGATGCAGGCGATTTTTTCGCCGACGCTCTCCGTCAAACCGACGACGCCGATCTCTTCGATAAACGGCGAATCGCTGTACAACTCTTCGATCTCGTCCGGGTAAACATTCTTGCCGTTCGTGTCAACGATGATTTCTTTCGAGCGTCCGACGAGATAGAGATTGCCTTCATCATCAAGGCGTCCGAGATCGCCCGTGTAGAGCCAGCGATTGATGAGCGCGAGTTTGGTCGCCTCCTCGTTTTGAAAATAACCGGCCATCACATTGGGCCCGCGCGCGACGACTTCGCCGACGCCGCTCGCGTCCGCGTCGTTGATGCGGAGTTCAACGCCGGGCAGAGCCTTGCCGACGCTCGTCCGCATCAGGCGATTCTGCGGGCGCGTGACGGTCAGCACCGGCGAGGCTTCGGTCAGCCCGTAGCCTTCGAGGATGGTGAAGCCGAGTTGGTGCATGTCGCGCTTCACTTTTTCATTGAGAGACGAGCCGCCGCTGATGAAATATCGGATGTGCCCGCCGAGTCCCTGATGAATCGGGCGGAAGAGAATTTGTCCGAGATTAAGCGGCGTATTGTCGCGCAGCCAGCCGTTCGCGCTCATCATAATGTCCGCCGCGCGTCCGACCCAGACGTTGTTTTCGTGCAAGCGATTGTTGATGCGGCGATGCAGCAACTCCCACAAAGCGGGCACGCCGACCATTCCCGTGACGTGCCCGTCTTTGACGGCGCGCGCCAGTTCGTCGCTGTTTAATTCTTCGAGATAAGTTATCTGCGTGCCGCGACTGAACGGCGTTAGGAAGCCGGTCGAGAACTCGAACGTGTGATAAAGCGGAAGCACGGAGAGCACGCCGTCGCTCGTGTCCATGTCGAAGACGGACGAGAGCATCGAGACCATGTTGGTCAGATTCTTGTGCGTGAGCATGACGCCCTTCGGCTGTCCCGTCGTGCCCGAAGTGAAGATGAGAGAGGCCGTCGTGTTCGCCGTCACGCGGCTGGGAAGCAGTGCGATGCGCGCGTCTTCCATCGCCTCGTCGGTTAACTCGAAAACCTCAGCCGTCCGCCAGATTTGCGTCACTGTCAGTCCCGCGAGAGTCAGCGCATCGGCGAGGTCTGCGTGCGCCTCGTCAACTTTCGCGTTGATGATAATTCCGACCGCGCCGCTCGCGCGCACGAAGTTGACGAGTTCCTCCGTCGAGCTTTCAGGGTCAACCGGCACGCACGTCGCGCCGGCTTTGAGGACGCCGAAATAACTCATGCCCCATTCGGGCGCATTGTGGCTGGCGAGCACGACTCTGTCCGCCGGCTTGACTCCGCGACTGGCGAAGAAGGCGGCGGCGCGCGTCGCCAGTTCCTGCAAGTCGGCGTAGGTGTATTGCTCTTTCTGCCCGTCGCGCTCGATCCGCATGGCGACGCGCGTGCTGAAACGTTTCGTCGAAGTCTCGAAGAGTTCGAGCAAATCGCGATAGGTGTAAGCGCGCTTCGGCTGCGCGCGCATGTCTTCTTCGAGCGTCGGGAAAACCCATTTCTGCAAGCCCGGAAAATGGACGTGCATCCAGTAGTCGTACCAATCGAACTTGTCCGGGTTCCACGTCAGCAGTTGCCGCTCGTCCGCACGAATTTGCGCGAAGAGCGAGCGCACGTTGTCGGCGCGGAAGACGTAAGCATTCTCGACCATGAAGGGACGAAACATCTCGAACGCTTCTTTGGTTTCGTGCGTCAGTTCTTCGAGACGATCAATTTGTTGACGCGCGCTGTCAATGACATCGGTCAGGCGACCGCCGCCCCAACGCGGGCGCGCGCGTTCGAGTAAGGAGGAAACTTTCTTCGCCGCCGCGTTGACCATCGGCGTCGAGGTTTTATCAAAACGCGAAGGCGTGACGGGACGCGCTTCCATGCGCCCGGCGATGGCATTGACGATTCGGAAGCCGGTTTCCTTATCCTGGAAATGCTGTCGCTTGTAGAGACCGAGTAAGCCGACGATGCGCTCCATGTCGTTCGGATTGCTGTCGCCGGTCGCGGCCTGAAAGACGAGGCGCGGCTCGCGCACGCACGCTTCCGCCGCGACGGCGAGCATCACGGCGGCGACTTGATCAACGGGCGTGATGTCGAGAATCAACTTTTCGTTGACGGGAATCTGCGTCTGGCCTTTGAGCGCGATGAAGATGAGCGGCGCGGTTGTCGTGAAGCCTTCGTTCCAGCCGGGGAAGGGAAATTTGATGGCCGACTCGACGATGGACGGGCGCACGATGGCGCGCACGACATCCGTCTCGGCGGCGACGAGTTGTTCGCCGAGACTCTTCGTGTAGGTGTAAATATTCGGCCAGCCCCAGAACTCCGCGCGCTCGATGCCGAGTTCCGTCAGACGCTCGCGCGTCCAGATTTTGCGCTCGCGCGCGACGGCCAAGCCCATCGCGTCGAGGTCGTCGGGGTTGCGTCCCTCTTCGATAAGGCGCTTGCGCGCGTTCTCACGAAAGCGCGCGGCCTGCAAAGCATCGCGCGCCTCTTCGCGCACGCGGTCGGCCAGTTTCGCGCAGTCGCGTATTTCCTGCTCCGCCGAAAACTCGACGCCGGGAATCTCCTCGCGTCGCGGAAAGTATCCAACGACCGGATCGCTCTCCCACACCGGCCCGGAACGATTGCCCGCGACGAAGCACGTCGAGATGTGGACGAGCGCGGGACGCTTCATCCGTTTGGCAAACAGGATGACGTTCTGTGTGCCGACGACGTTCGTGCGTAGCGCGCTTTCAAGCGTCGGGTTGAAAGTGACGTTGCCCGCGCTGTTGATGATCACGTCAATGTCGTCGGCGACAGCTTGCGCGTCTTCTTCCGTAAGGCCAAGATTGTCTTCGCCGATGTCGCCGTTGACGATGCGGACTTTGTCGCGGATGAAATCCTCGAAGGCCGCGCCGTAGCGTGTGCGAATCGGATCGAACGGCGGCGAGGTGATGACGTTGTTCCAGAAGCGCGTCTCGGATTCTTCCTTCGAGCGAGCGCGCACGGTGACATAGACGCGCCCGACGCCGGGGAAGCGGTCGAGCAGCATCGAGAGCGCGACTTTGCCGACGAAGCCGGTCGCGCCGATGATGAAGACTTTCCTATCGTGATAAATTTCTGTCGGAGATAATTTCATGTTGGCTCAGGATGCCGCGCCGCGTCTCGCTATTTTAAGTTGGCAAATAGTCTGGAAAGCTCAAGTTTGAAGCCCGGCAAAACGTCGCCGCCGTCGAGCGTGTCGCTGCCGTCGAAAATACGCACGTCAAGCGTCGAAGTATAAACCGCAACCGTGCGACGCTTCGGATTGATGATACACACAAGGCGCGAACCGGCGGCAAAGTAGAAAGCGATCTTCTCATCCATTTCGTAAATCGTATCGTTCATGCCCAAAACTTCTATAGCTAAATCGGGCGCAAAGGGAATGAACTTTTCGAGATTATTGACTGCCTTCAACCGCTTGTGGCTCACAAACGCGACATCTACGCCGTACACCGTATCAGGATTCTGCTCCACGAGAAATCCTGTCCCTGTAGCGAAGACAACGCCTAGCTCGTGCGCTTCAACAAAATTACTGACGGCGGTTGCAAGTCTTACGCAGAGTACGCCATGTGCCATTGAATTGAGCGATGCCGTCTTTACCTCTCCGTGAATCAACTCAAGTCGGCAATCATTGCCGTGCCTATCACGATGAGGCATGACTAACAAATCGTCAGCAGTAATTATGCGAGTCGTACTCATTGCTATGTCTCGTATGCATTTACCTTAACTCATATCGCAGACGGCAATCACGGGTTGATGCAGCATCGTGATTTCGGCGGAGCGTCCCATATAGCTGCGTCCCATGGCGATGGCTTCGGTAAGATTGTCGGCGCGCTCCCAGCCCATCATGGCGGGGACATGCGCGTTCTCGGCTCCGGCGGCGATGACGTGGCCGACGTGTTGCCGCCCGTTCTCGCCCCAGTACCACATGAAGAAAGGGTGCGAGCCGTGATAGGCGTTGCCGCGTCTATACATTTCAATGTAGCTCGGATTGTTGGCGAACTCGCGCTCGTACTTGTCACGCAAAGTGTCGGCGTCGCGCGTCTCCGGCAGCAGGCGATTGAAGAACTCGATGTAAGACGGATGAAAGTTGTGGTCGAACTCGTCGTAGCATGGATGATGCAGAATCAGCACGCCGCCTTCTTTAAGCAGAGGCTTGCCGCGATACATGTTGAAGTGATAGCCGAGCGCCATCACCTGCACGAGCAGCGGATTCAAAATCGAGTTGACGCTATAGGGCGACATGTCCGGCACGGGACAGATGAGGATGTCGGCCTGTCCTTCAATGGGCACGACGTACTGCTCCATGCTCTTGGCGATGATGCGGTCATGGACGGGTTCGGTGCGCCCGGCGTGGCAAGCAATCAACTCGTAGTTTGACTTCAGTTGATTGTAGGTGGCGCGTTGAGCGACGCGCGGCAGTTTGCTCATCGAGAAGCGCATGGCTTCCAGTTTCATGCGGTCGAAGGCGGAGAAGTTGTCTTCGTTGCGCGTCAGGAAATCGAGGTCGCCGCGAAACATGCGGTTGTTGACCGTCGTCTCGATATGGAAGACGTTGAGATGCTCGTCCGCGATTTTGCCGACGCGGCTGATGCGCTTGCCCAACTCGGAGCCGGCGGGGTCCATGTAACTGTTCGACTCGCGGATGGTCTGCGGGTTGTGGTGCGCGCGTAAGGATTCGTAATCGCAGAGGCCGACGCCGACGGATTTGTGCCCGCCGTTCATCGGCACAAAGTTGTAGTTGAGATAGATGAGCAAGTCGCTCTCGGCGGCGCGGCGATTCATCCGCAGAGGCTCTTTGTGTCGCGTCTCGCCGATGAGGACGAGATTGCTCTGATCCTCCGCATCGTGATTGTAATAACGGTCGGGGTAAAAGTCGTCGAAGATTTTTTGCCCGGACATGCGTTTCATCTCAGCCACAGTCATCTTGCGATGGACGGAGATGGCGATGATGATGTGGATGTCGTCTATGCCGTGCCCGTGCAACATCTCAAGGAGAATTTCCAGCGTGGTCTGGCGAATGTCGGGCGTCTGCATCGGCGGGAGCGGCATACTGATGTCGTCCACCGCAATCGTCACCTTCATGCCCGGCTCAAGTTGCGCGAACAGAGGGTCGCAGTCGTGCGGGTGATTGAGCGCGTAGCGAATCGCGGCCTCGCGGTTGACGAGACCTTTGAGCGGCTGGTTCGGATAAATGACGCGCGTGCCGATGGGCAAATCTTCAAGCAGAAAGTCCATGCCCGAAGCGACGATGCGCGGCGCGCTGTCGCGGTCAATATAGACGACGGATTCGTGTACTTTGCGTTTTAGCTGTAGGCTCATCTTTATTAAGTGATGAGTGATGAGTGATGAGTGATGAGTGAGAGCAAAATTTCTTTACTCATCACTCATCACTCATCACTCATCACTTCAAATTCAGTATCGGCCAGTCGTGATGAAGCGCCGTCTGTTTGAGGCGCATGTCGGGGTTGACCGCCGCCGGGTGTCCGACGATGGAGAGCATGGGCAAATCGCTCATGCTGTCGCTGTATGCGAAGGATTCGTTGAGATTGATTTTCTCGCGCTCGGCGTAGGTGCGTATCCACGAAGCCTTCGTCGCGGAGGCGAGCACGGGCGGGAGCAGTCGTCCCGTCGCGACGCCGTTGACGAATTCAAGACGATTTGCCACGTAGTCGTCAATTCCCAAGTGCTTCATCAGCGGCTCAACCGAGATGTCGAGCGCGCCTGTCACAACCACTTGCCGGAGTCCGAGGCTGCGCGACTTTTCGATCAACTCGAACGAGCCGGGAAAGATGGCGGGCTTGAGCACTTTCTCGAACAAGTCTCCGGCGAAGTAACGGAGACGGTCTTCGGATTCGCCTTTGTAGCGTTTGAAAAACATGTCGTTGAAGACCATGCGGCTGACCTGATCCGTGACGGCGAAGACGGGCAGGCTGACGAGCGTGGCGGCGCTCTTGCGAATGCTGCGGAGCAAACCTTGCTGGTTGCGCGCGTAGAAGCCGAGCGTATGCACGAGATTGGTGCTCACGAGCGTGCCCTCTAGGTCGTAGAATGCGGCGGCTGTCAAATAGTCCTCCCGAAAATGTGCGCGTCGAAATGCGTGTTGATTTAGCGAAGCGCTTTGCGCTCTGTCATGCGTTGGGCGAAAATATTAACTCATCCTGCGACAATTTGGTAAATTGCCGCACGCGCGTCTCTGGTGAATTGCATGTTTACGTTGAGACTTTTACGTGAAAATAGTTGACGGAGTGCGGCGTCTGACCACACGCTGGAAGTGAGCAAAGACGATGAATCACATAATTTCGAGAGCGGCGGTTGGTGTCATGCTCTGCGTTTTGATGCTGACGTTGAATCAAACTGTGGACGGCAAAGCCGGCGGAGCGAGGCGCGTCGCGGAGGGCATCTGGGGCGGAGATCACATTCGCCTGAGCGTCACACGGATGGGCGCGTCAATCGAATATGACTGCGGGACGGGAACGATTGATGCGCCGCTCAAGGTTGACCGGCGCGGCAGTTTCCTTCTTAAGGGGACGCACGGCAGAGGACATGCCGGGCCGATACGAATCAACGAGCCGGACAGCACACAGGCTGCGAGCTATACCGGACGGCTGCGCGGCAACGAGTTGACGTTGACCGTGAAGCTAACGGGGACGGGTCAAACGCTCGGCACGTATCAACTCCACTTTGGCCGCGAGCCGCATTTGATGCGCTGCCTATAACGAGGACAAAACATTGAGCCAGCCACAATGCTCGTGCGCGACACTTGAGAAACTTGAGGGCGCAAGCGTGCCCGCTTACATCGCCGCGTTCCTCGAAGATGAATCGCGCACCGATCCGTCGCGCAAAAATCTCTATCGCTGTCGTGTCTGCGGGCGCGAGTGGGAGAAACATGCGCCCGATGAAAAGAGCCACGCCAAACGCCCATCACTCGTGAAGGTCGGTTAATCGCCTTCAAGTTGTCAAATTTATCTCACAACGGCACAAACCGTTTACAAAATCAGATGACGGCAAGCTAAGATGTCTCCATCGTGAAAATCGCAACGTGGAACGTCAACTCCGTGCAGGCGCGTCTGCCGCTCGTTTTGCAATGGCTTGAGAAAGCCAGACCCGACGTGCTGTGCTTACAGGAAATCAAATGCGAGGCGGCGCGCTTTCCCGCGCAGGAGTTTGCCGCCATCGGCTACCGCTCGGAAATTTACGGGCAGCGCACTTACAACGGCGTGGCGATTCTCTCTCGCGCTCCTTGCGAGGACGTGCAGAGAGGTTTCCCCGATGATGAAGAGGGAGCGCACGCGCGTCTGCTGGCGGCGACGGTTGAAAGCGTGCGCGTCGTCAACGTCTATGTCCCGAACGGCCAGTCGGTCGGCGCGGACAAGTACAAATTTAAGCTCAACTGGATGAAGCGTCTGCGCGAATACTTCGACGAAGAATGCTGGACGGATGCGGACGTGTTGCTGTGCGGTGACTTCAACGTCGCGCCGGAAGATGAGGACGTGCATGACCCGGAGTTGTGGCGCGGTCGGATTTTGTGCAGCAAGCCGGAGCGTGACGCGCTCGAAGAAATCAGAGAGTGGGGCTTCGTGGATTCGTTTCGCCAGCACACGAAGGGCAGCGGACATTACTCTTGGTGGGATTATCGCGCGGGTTCTTTTCGACGCAACACGGGCTTGAGAATTGATCACGTCTGGGTCTCCGAGCCTCTGGCCGAGCGTTGCACGGACTGCCTGATTGACCGCGAGCCGCGCGGTTGGGAGCGACCGTCGGATCACACGCCGGTCGTGGCGACGTTCATTTGAAGCGATGCGCGAAAGCGAATATTAAGGGGGGAGTCGGCGATGGATGACAGGGAAAAGAATGGCCTGATGCTGGCCGCCGCCGGCGCGGGCGCGTTGCTGGTCGCGCGCGCGCTCATGCGACGCCGGCGCGATGTGGATTTGCGCGGCAAGACGGTGTTAATCACAGGCGGCTCGCGCGGATTGGGTTTAGTCTTGGGGCGCGAGTTCGCGGGCGAGGGTGCGCGCGTGGCGATTTGCGCGCGTGACCATAATGAACTGGAAAAGGCGCGACAGGATTTGCAGGCGCGTGGCGCAGAAGTTCTCGCCGTCCCATGCGATGTGACGCAGCAGTCGCAGGTGACGGAGTTGGTTGATGTCGTCAACAGACATTTCGGCGGGATTGATGTGCTCGTCAACAACGCGGGCGTGATCGAGGTCGGGCCGCTCGAAGAAATGACGCTCGGAGATTTTGAAGAGGCGATGCGCGTCCACTTCTGGGGGCCGCTCTACACTTCGCTCGCCGTCTTGCCGCAGATGCGACGAAGACGCGAAGGGCGCATCGTCAACGTCTCGTCCATCGGCGGCAAGATCGGCGTCCCGCATCTTGCGCCTTACAGCGCGAGCAAGTTTGCGCTCGTCGGACTCTCCGATGCGATGCGCGCGGAATTGGTGAAGGATGGAATTTACGTGACGACCGTCTGCCCCGGCCTGATGCGGACGGGCAGCCCGCGCAATGCCACTTTCAAGGGACAGCATCGCGCGGAGTATGCGTGGTTCGGCATCGGCGACGCGCTGCCGGTCTCGTCCATCAACGCCGTGCGCGCGGCGCGTCAAATCGTCGAGGCGTGCCGGCGCGGCGATGCGGAACTAATTATCAGCACGCAGGCAGTTGTGGCCGCCAAGTTTCGCGCGCTCTTTCCCGAAGCGACGGCGGACATGCTCGCGCTCGTCAACAAATTGCTGCCCGCGCCGGGAGGCATCGGTAAGCGTCGCGCCAAAGGACGTGAGAGCGAGTCTGCGCTTTCACCTTCAATGTTGACTGCGTTGAGTGAAAAAGCCGCGCTCAAAAATAACGAGGTTTAGAGTTGCGTCTTCGGACGCGAAACTTTCGGGATATGAAATCACACGCATGAATGCGTAACCCTGAACGAGCACGCTCAAGCCTGATTGTCACCGACGGCTTATTTCAAATTTTTAAGGACGGAAAGATTAACCGATGAACGACTCGCAAAAGTGGCCGGACGTGCTGTGGATTGTGCGACACGGCGAGAGCGCGGGAAATGTGGCGCGCGACCTCGCGGAAGCTTCCGGGCTGGGCGTGATAGACATCGCGATGCGCGACGTGGACGTGCCGCTGTCGCAACTCGGCGAGAGACAGGCCGACGCGCTCGGTCGCTGGTACGGCGCGATGGATGAAGATGAGCGACCGCGCGTCGTGCTCGTCTCGCCATATCTTCGCGCGCGCAGGACGGCGGAAATCATGCTCGCCTCCGCAGGGATTGATGCGGAGAAAATCATCTTCGTGACGGATGAACGCCTGCGCGAAAAAGAGTTCGGCATCCTCGACCGCCTGACCAGATCGGGCGTCCAGCAAAAGTACCCGGAGCAGGCGGAGATTCGCACCGCGCTCGGCAAGTTTTATCATCGCCCGCCGGGCGGCGAGAGTTGGTGCGACGTAATCCTTCGTCTTCGCAGCGTGGTAGATACGGTGACGCGCGAATACAGGCGCGAGCGTGTTCTGATCGTCGCGCACTCGGTCGTCGTCTTTTGTTTTCGTTATCTGCTCGAACGGATGACGGAAGATGAAATTCTGACGCTCGACCGCGAATGTGATGTCGCCAACTGCTCGGTCACGTCTTACGAATATGACAAAGCGATGGGCGAGAAAGGAAAGTTCGCGCCGCGTCTCTTCAATTTCACAGTCCCGCTCGAAGAGGCCGGCGAGGCCGTTACCACATCGAGCGATGTGCCAGTCGCTCCGAAATAAACTCGAACTTAGCAACAAGTCAGTACCGCCTGCGGTAGCGGGCGGGTGTCTGCAACGTAAGTACCCGCCCGCTACCGCAGGCGGTACTGACAAGAGTCGCATTCAATCGCGAATCGTCATGTTAATGAAAAAGATAGAGCAATCAATCCACATCACGCCGCGCCTTCTCAAAAAGATTCGTCTGCCGCAACCCGGCGCGGAGGGCGACAAGGAAGAGCGCGGGCGTCTGCTCATCATCGGCGGCAGTTCCGAGATGCCCGGCGCGATTATGCTGGCGGCGACGGCGGGCTTGCGCGCGGGAGCGGGGAAATTACAAATCGCCACGACGGAAAGCGTCGCGCCTCTCGTGGCGTCGAACGTGCCGGAGTCTCTCGTCTTCGCGCTTCCTGAAACCAAAGCTGGCGAACTCTCGCACGCGGGCGTCGCGCGCCTCGAAAAACATTTGGGAGAAGCGCAGGCTGTCTGCATCGGGCCGGGCTTGATGGACACGACTGTGGTGAGACGCTTCGTCAAAGCCGTCCTGCGTTGCTGTGATAAATCTATTGTGGTGCTTGACGCGGGCGCGATTTCCTGTCTCGCCACTGACAAAAAATTGCTGCACGCGCACGAGGGACGCGCCATCATTACACCGAATGCGGGCGAGATGGCGGGCATCAATGAGACGGATAAATCCATGATCGAGCGCGACTCGCTCCGCATCGCTCTCCGCGCCGCGAAAGAATTGCGCGCCGTCGTCGCGCTCAAAGGCCGTGAGACTTTCATCGCGACGCCGGATGGTGAAGCGTTTCGCAATGACGCGGGCAACGTCGGGCTGGCGGCTTCCGGCTCCGGCGATGTGCTGGCCGGCATCGTCGCGGGACTCGCGGCGCGCGGCGCGATGCCGCACATCGCCGCCGTGTGGGGCGTCTATCTGCACGCGCGAGCGGGCGACCGTCTGGCCGCGCGGATGGGACAACTCGGCTATCTGCCGCGCGAAGTGCCGGCGGAAATCCCGTCGCTGATGTCAGGATTATCGAAGCGTGTGAAGAGATGAGTGAATCTATTTTTCCCGAACCGAAATTCGCGTCGCTTGATTTTGAGCGACGCGCGAGCGATGAACAGACCGCAGGCCAGCAAGCTTTTCATCAACTGATGAGCCGTCGCCGCACCGTGCGCGATTATTCCGACGAGCCGGTCTTGTTCGAGTTAATCGAGCGCGCTATCTCGACCGCCGGAACTGCTCCATCGGGCGCGAACATGCAGCCGTGGCATTTCGTCGTCGTGCGCGATACGGAAACGAAACGTCGCATCCGCGAGGCTGCTGAAGCCGAAGAGCGCGCGAGTTATGAAGGGCGGATGCCCGCGCGCTGGCTGCGCCGTCTCGCGCCGCTCGGCACGGACTGGCACAAGCCGTTTCTCGAAATCGCGCCGTATCTCATCGTGGTGTTCCGCGTTGACTATCTTATTGATAGCGAGACGAATGAGACGGAGCCGACCTACTACGCGGCGGAGTCCGTCGGCATTGCCACAGGTCTCTTGCTTGCGTCGCTGCACGCCGCCGGCCTTGCCACTCTGACGCACACGCCCAGCCCGATGCGTTTCCTCAATGAGATTCTCGGACGCCCCAAGAACGAGAAGCCGTTCGTGTTGATTCCCGTCGGGTATCCCGCGCAGGGCGCGTTAGTGCCGGACATCAAGCGCAAGCCTCTGGAAGAAATCATGCACGTCGTTTAATGTCGCGCCGCCGGTGTGAGAATTACTCATGCTGTGCGCGCATATTCAGTCTGACGATTAGTAGTGGAGAATCCCGAAAGCCCTGATTCTGAATTTTCAATGAAGGAGAATTTGCCGCATGAGTGCAGTTGAGATGCACGGCGATACGATCTACAAAGTGGTCGTCAATTTAGAAAAGCAGTATTCGATCTGGCCTGCTGATCGCAAGAATCCGGGGGGTTGGCAGGATGCGGGCATGAGCGGAACGAAAGAGGAATGCCTCGCCTACATCGAGCAGGTGTGGACGGACATGAGACTGTAAGATTTAAGATGGTGTTGTTAATTTCAATGCTTTCAATGCACATTCAACGATGAATGAAACTCATCTCGACACGTTCATGGAAGTGTTGGCGAAGAGCGTCGCCGCACGCACGTTCGTCAAACTCACGCTCGGCAAATATCGCGGCAGCGAAGCAGGACTGAAAAATATCTACGTCCGTCTCGTCGAAGTTAAGAAACGCGAGCACCTCTCTTTCCTCACGCGCTATCAAACGAGAGACATCGTTAAAAATCATTTGATACCCGACGCGCTCGAAACTCTCCGCGTCTTGTTGGGCGAATCGTTTTTGAGCGGCCATCTCTTCACGCTCGAAGGCGATTTTCAAATCGAATTCAATCGCAAACGTGAAGCGCGCCTGCTTTCACGCGCCGCAACTTTTAACGAGACTCCACCCGCTACGCTCGAAAAAAGCAAACGTCGCCACATTGAATTGACGGGCAACGTCTATCTACGCGCGCTCGGCGTGACGAACGAGCGTGATGAAATCAGGGAGAAGATGGGCGATAAGTTTCGCCAGATAAATAAATTCGTTGAGATCGTGAGCGGCCTCTTCGCTGATTCCACGATGGCAGACAAAAGCGAAATTTCCATCGTTGACATGGGTTCGGGAAAGGGCTATCTGACGTTTGCGATTTACGATTATTTTAATCGCATCTTGAAAATTAAGGCTCGCGTGACGGGCGTCGAAGCGCGTGAGGAATTGGTCAGACTTTGTAACGACATCGCACAGCGCGCGGCGTTCGATCAACTCTCTTTCCGCACCGGCCACATCGAAAGTTTCGAGGTCGATGCCGCAGACATCCTCATCGCGCTCCATGCCTGCGACACGGCGACAGACGACGCGATTTACAAAGGCATCGCGGCCAACGCCTCAATCATCATCACCGCGCCATGCTGCCATCACGAACTGAGGCCGCAGATTAAAGCGCCTGCCGCGCTCCGCAGTGTTCTCAAACACGGCATCTTTCTTGAGCGGCAGGCTGAAATGTTGACCGATGCGATACGCGCGCTCCTGCTCGAAGAGGCGGGATACGCGACGAAGGTTTTCGAGTTCATCTCCACCGAGCACACGGCGAAGAACACGATGATCGTCGGAGTCAAACGCGAAGGGCGCAGCGACGGAAAAGCGTCGGCGGATAAAATTCGTGAGCTTAAAATTTTTTACGGCGTCGAAGAACAGCGACTTGAAAAACATCTCCGCGCGTCTCGCAACCTGCACACACACGAGTCAGAATCGTGAATCTTGCGAAGCGGTCAGTGCGAGGGGCAAGTACATTTCTCCGCAACTTTGTCAGTTGGTTTCCGCCAATTCTGTTGGAAGCAAAAGTCTGTAATCTCAGTCGCGCCGGGGCCTGTCGCTAATGGTTGTGAGTCGCGTCCAACCTCTCGAAATTGCGGATTGATAGTTCCGTCGGGGCGCACTTCAACCAACAGGTAGCCGTACATAATTCGCTCGGTCGTAGTTCTAAGATACTGCTCGGCTCCGCCCGTGCCGATGATCCAGCCGTTAAGAACTTTCCCCTGATGCTCCGTGGTGTTGTAGATGTTCTCTCTGAAAAAATGCGAGTGGCTGGAAAAGACATAGACGTGCTTGCGCTGCGCCGAGTTCGTCGCGGAAAGATTCTGCGCCTGATACAGCAGGTCGTAAGCCGTGAGGCCGCTGCACAGGCCGTCGCAGGTCGCATCCATCGCGTGCCCGCGCTCTGAACTCTGCGGAAGCGCGGCGTGCATCCCGGCGATAATCGTCTTGATTGATTTATCCTTCGCGTCAGCCTTGAGCACCTGCGCGAGCCACGCGAGTTGCTCCGCGCTGAAGTCATCTTTGTAGCCCGCGTTGTCGAGATAGATAAAATCCACGCCGTTCTTCACGAAGTGAAAGTAAGTGTTGCCGGACGACGCGGTGATTTTATTCTTGGCGTCCCACTTCGACGCGGACGTGATGAGCGGCTGCGTCAGCCATTTGCTGAAGCGGAGTCGAAAGTCTTCGCGCGTCCGGTTGATCAGTTCGTGATTGCCGATGCCGAGGACGAAAGGCGTCTGCCCGAAGGGATCAATCTGATGCTCGATGAAATCGTCCCATGAAATTTTGAGATAGCCGTTGAAGTCGTCGAGGTATTGACGCAGCTCGGCTTTGTTCATGTCCAAAGGGCTGACGTTGCACACGGCGTTCGGGTCTTTACGCTTGAGCACGTCGCAGTCTATGCGGAACATGCCGCGCAAGTCGCCGAGGTGCCAGTAAAACTCGACGGGCGTTTGCGCGTTTTTATCAGCGATGTCGCGCGCGATCTTCGGCATGATGATGTCGCCGCAATCACGCGAGTCGCCGGAGACGGCCATCAACCAGCTTTTGTTTTTCTTGTCGGCAGCCTTAACGCTCGACGCGAACGCACAGAGCAACATTAAACAAATGCACGCCAGCTTGATTGGCAATCTCTTATTCATTGAACACGCTCCGCTTCGATGTGATTTGAATTCTTTGAGAATCGTACCGACTTGCACACTGGAAAAGGCAGGCGTGATAGTAGCAGAAGATGGAAGGCGTGAGCATCATTATCTCGCGCAAGATGTTCGCATCGCACAAAATAAAAAGAAGAGTCCCGTTGCGCTCTCCCCTTCGCAACGGGACTCTTCTGTGCGGTCGCTCGCTTACGTCTTAACCGGAACGACCGAACTCGTAAGATTTTTTGTCGGAAGCCCACCCGCGCTCTCCCCTTCGCTGGCGGGCTTCCTCCGCACCGACAACCGTCCGGTTGCCGATCTCGTCAGAACCTAGCGCGAGCGAAACTCCGGGAGACTCACGTTGCGATTCAAAACCACGCCGAACTCCGTCCCCGATTTGATGACGGCGTCCTGCTCTTTCTCATAGACACGCGCGCCGGTTCCCAGCCCGCCGCCGAGGATCGCGCCGATGGCCGCGCCTTTGCCGCCGCCGGCAATCGCGCCGATGATGCCGCCCGTCGCCGCGCCGCCGCCGATGAAGACCGCGTCGCGCTTCTTGTTCGAGCCGCCCTTGACGGTGCTTTCGTTGTCGGAATTAACGTTGTCGGTTTGGAGCGTCGTCAAAGACCCGTTGATGGGATAACGCGCCCGCGTCGGCAACTCGATAGAGTTAAAGTTGACGGAGATGCTGCCCGGCGTGCGTCGTCCTGACTGTCTGACGGACGAGACGCGACCCCAGACTTTGCTGCCCGACGGAACCACTTCGACACCGTCGGCATAGACCGGATCAATGACCGTCGTCGAGAAAGTGTCGCCGATGCGCGCGGTTCTGGAATTGAGTTCCTCATTCATGCGGACGCGAATCGTCTGGTCGGCATTCAATGTGAAATGTCGCAACGGGGCGACTGTCGTCGTTGTCGTTCGCACGGTGCGCGTCGTGCGACGATGCGTGCGGCGTCGTTGTGTGCTTGCCAGTGACGGCATCGCCGTGCCGGCAATCAACACGAGCAGCAACAGCAAACTCGTGGCACGGCGCGCGTGTCGGTGAATTTGATTTAACATTTTTCTGTCTCCCTCTCTTACTGATTGCGACGCTCCGGCGTGACCTGCCCTGATGACTTACGTGCAATCAATCAATCGCTCTTACGTTTGCAATGAGCGTGCCAAAATTCGCGAGGCTGAAAAAGCGTGTGAAACGCTTTAAGTTTGCGATGTCCGGGCGAAAAGGTAAAGCGAAGCACGCCGTTCAAACAGCATTTACTTCAACCATCTACGTGAGATTAACCGTTACGCGCACCATATCGTATGAAACGATCATGCTCCCTGACAGAGCCTTTCATTCACGTTGCTGACCGGCGGTCAAAAGACCATCAGCCAGACCGATGAATGATGCATTGTGCGTTATCAACTTGCGCCACTTATCGGCTATAGTGAAGCCACGTATTGATCATTGACGGTTCAAGAGAACGCCCCACAATGCTTGACGCGACAGACCCTTTTGAAGTTTTCAAGTCGAAACTTTCGGAACCTGACGCAAGAGTTTGAAGAGACACATTCAAGTAAACTGATTTCAGAGGAGAGGAAGTTATGAGTACAGTCGCACCCACACAGGAAACTACTCCATCGCTGCCACGCATCAACGACATCGCGCCCGACTTCGAGGCCAAATCAACGCAAGGCCCTCTGAAGTTGTCCGACTATAAAGGCAAATGGGTTGTGCTGTTTTCGCACCCCGCAGATTTCACGCCGGTCTGCACGACCGAGTTCGTCGAGTTCGCGCGCCGCTCAGAAGAGTTTAAGAATTTCAACACGCAACTGATCGGACTCTCCGTTGATTCCGTCCCCGCGCACATTGCCTGGATACGAAATATCGAACAGCATTTCGGCGTCAAGATTGATTTTCCCGTCATCGCCGACCTCGACACGAAGGTCGCGCAAAAGTACGGACTGATTCACGCGGCGGCCTCCGAGACCGCCACCGTGCGCGCCGTCTTCATCATTGACCCGAATCAAAAAGTGCGCGCGCTCATTTATTATCCGATGAGTCTCGGACGCAACATAGATGAAGTGATGCGCGCTCTTGAAGCTTTACAGACGGCGGACGAGAACGCCTGCGCCACGCCCGCCAACTGGAAAAAGGGCGAGCAGGTCGTCGTGCCGCCGCCGCAGACCATCGCCGACGCGGAGAAGCGTATGCAGCCGGATTTTCAGGCCAGCAACGATGTCACGGACTGGTATCTGTCGAAGCGGAATTTGTAAGGCAACGTGTAAGAGGCGGCGCGGTAGCCTGACCTTTAGAGACAGAATCATAATCGTGCTTCCAGACACACACTTTGATGGTCAGGCTGCCGCCAACTTTATCTGTTTCTCCGGCACACAAGAATGAACGGCGAGAACAACGAACTGGATATTAAGACGCGGCTCGTTCATACGGGGATGGCGACGGAGCCTCCGACGGGGCGTCCCGTTTCCACTCCCATCTACGCAACCTCGACTTTCACTTACGACTCGATGAGCGAAGCTGACGAGGTCTTCGGTGGAAGTAAACCGGGTTACATTTACACGCGACACGGTAACCCGACGGTGCAGGCGCTGGAAGAGGCGGTGCGCGAGCTTGAAGGCGGCGCGAGCGCGTGCGCCTACGCTTCCGGCATGGCCGCGCTGCACGCCGCGCTGCTCGCCTGCGACCTCTCGCCCGGCGCGAAAGTCATCGCTTCGCAAGACCTCTACGGCGCGACGCTCAATCTGCTCAACACCATCTTCGGCGCGTTCGGCGTGCAGACCATCATCGCAGACTTTTCCGATGTCGCCACCTTGCGCGAGCGCGCCAGAGAGTTGCGGCCAAGCGTGTTCGTCGCTGAAACCATCTCGAACCCACTGCTCAAAGTGTGCGACATCGAAGCGTGCGCCGAAGTGGCGCATAGTGTCGGCGCGCGGCTCGTCGTGGATAACACTTTCGCGTCGCCGTATTTGTCGCAGCCGCTCCGGCATGGCGCGGACTTCGCAGTTCACAGCGCGACCAAGTATCTCGGCGGCCACAGCGACGCGACGGGCGGCATCGTCGTCGCGCGTGAAGCGACGGATGCGCCCGCTCTCGTCGGTGCGATGAAACTCGCCGGCGGCATCCTCGGCATGTGGGAGGCGCACGCGATTCTGCGCGGCATCAAGACGCTCGCCATCCGCATGGAACGACAGTGCGCGAACGCGAGCCATCTCGCCGAACATCTCTCGACGCACGCTCGCATCGCGCGTGTTTACTATCCCGCGCGCTCATCCTCAGAACAGAATGAGATTATGCGACGGATGCTGCGCGCGCCCTTCGCCGGCGCGCTCGTCACGCTTGAGTTGCGCGACAACACGCGCGCGAGCGCGTTTCGTTTTATGGATGCGTTGCGCGTGTGCCTGCGCTCCACGAGCCTCGGCGACGTGTTTACGAGCGTCTTGCATCCGCCGACCGCGTCGCACCGCGACATGCCGCCGTCGCGTCGGAGCGCGCTTGGAATCACGGACGGAGTCGTCCGCGTCTCCGTCGGCATCGAAGACATCAAGGACATCATCGCTGATATAGATCAGGCGTTGGAAGCATCTTGAGAGTTGCGCCATCGAGAGCGACTTGAGAAGCCATGATAGAAACGCTTCCCGACCACAGTAAGACACAGACGAGCGTAAGTAATCGTCTGCTCGCGAGCATCGGGCGCACGCCGCTCTTGAGCTTTCCGCGTCTCGCGCGCGAGTTGCCGTCGGGCGTCGAACTCTACGCGAAGGCCGAGCATTTGAATCCCGGCGGCTCCGTCAAAGACCGCGCCGCGCTCGCGATGATTCTGGAAGCTGAACGGACGAAGCGTCTGACGCCGGAGCGACGCATCCTCGATGCGACGAGCGGGAACACGGGCATCGCCTATGCCATGATCGGCGCGTCGCTCGGCTACGGCGTCACGCTCTGCCTGCCGAAAAACGCGAGCTACGAGCGGCGTCGGATGCTCAAGATTTACGGCGCCGAGTTGATCGAGACAGACCCCTTGCAGGGAACAGACGGAGCGCAACTCCGCGCGCGCGAAATGTTCGCGCAAGAGCCGGACAAATATTTCTACGCCGACCAGTACAACAACGAGGCCAACCCGCGCGCGCATTACGAAAGCACCGCGTCTGAAATCTGGGAGCAGGCGGGAGGGCGCGTGACGCACTTCGTCGCCGGACTCGGCACATCCGGCACGTTCACCGGCACGGTGCGTCGCCTGCGAGAATTGAATCCAACCTTGCGCGCCGTGCAGATGCAACCCGACTCGCCCCTGCACGGACTCGAAGGCATGAAGCACATGCAGACGGCCATCGTGCCGGGCATCTATGAACCGTCGCTCGCGGATGAGACGGTGGAGGTCGCAACCGAAGACGCGCAAATGATGTCGCGTCGTCTGGCGCGCGAAGAAGGTCTGTTCGTCGGCATTAGTTCGGGCGCGAACGTCTTCGCCGCGCTGCGTTATGCGAAACGATTGCCGCGCGGCTCCGTCGTCGTCACAATTTTGTGCGACGGCGGCGGGCGATATTTGAGCGAAGACTTCTGGGAAGAGAGTGAGGAACCTGCGTGATCGTTCTCTCAAAAAAAGTGATTGATGAAATCACGCGGCACGCCGAGCGCGAGTATCCGCACGAATGCTGCGGCCTGCTCATCGGTCGCCTTGAAGATGAAGGGCACACACGAACGATCATCGAGACGTACCCGATTACGAACGAATTTAACCGGGCGACGATGAGCGAAGTTTTCAATGAAGACGTTGAAATAACTTCTGAAGAAGAATCTTCAGTTGAGGAGGAACGCCATCATCGAATGCTCATCCCGCCGCTCGAATACGCGCGCGCGGAGAGGCAGTATCGCCACAGCGGACTCGGCGTCGTCGGCAACTATCACTCGCATCCAGATCATCCAGCGGAACCTTCGCAATACGATCTCGAACACCTCGCGCCCTGGACGACGATGTCGTACATTGTCGTCTCTGTGCGCGAAGGAAAGGCGAGTGACCTGCGCTCTTGGGAATTGGAAGCTGACCGCTCGCGATTCAGCGCAGAGCAGGTCAAGGAGGTTTGAGTCGCTATGAACGGCAAGCGTCACGCATACATGATGGTCTGCGTCGCCTGTTGGAGCCTGTTGTGTGTCGCGGCACACGCTCAAGCTGTCAATGAAGACGCGCCGCTCCCTTCTGTGACGGGAACGACGGCGCGAATCATAGACAAATTCAACCCCACCATTTGGGATTATGATCAGGCGCGGCTCGACAACTTCGCCATCGAGTTGCAGAACTATCCGCACTCGCGCGGGCAGATCATCGTCTATGGCGGGCGCGATGATTTGCCCGGCGTGGCAGAGCATTGGACAGGCATAGTAACTAACTACCTGACGATGTCGCGCGGGATTGACCAATCGCGTTTCAAAGCAGTCAACGGCGGCAGAAAGGATAGTGACAAAGTAGAGCTTGAATTGTGGCTCGTGCCGCCGCGCGCGTCTGCGCCTGATTCGCAGCCGGATTTGACGGAAGACACACGCAAGCCACCGACCGGAAAAATCGCCGAGGGGGAGACGGAAGCTGACAGCTATTACGAATGTGAAGATGGGCCGTGCATTGACCGCACGCGCATCAATCTTGCCGGCTGGCTGGAGCGTGCGCCAGACCTGCACGCCTACATCGTCGTCCATACAAAAAAGGACGAGTCGCCGGGCGCGGCGCACATGATAGGCAACAGAGAACGGAGCAATCTTCTCGGAGGAGCCAAAGTGAATGATGATCGTGTGACGGTCATACATGCGGGCGAAGCTGCGACGACGAAGGTTGAATGGTGGCTGCTCCCTCACGACGCGCCGCCGCCTGCCGTCGAAGCGAAAACGCCTGCTCTCGCGCCACAATCTTTCAAACTCGGTGATGTCAACGCATACATGTTGAGCGATGCGGACTACGTTAAATGGCAACAGCAAGGAGTTGCAGACATTCTCCGCGAACACGCGAGCGCGCACGTCGTTCTCATCGTGCATCCGCCCGGCGCGAAGACGCACAGTGTCGAAGCGCCGGCGGAAAAAGCCGTCGTGACGGAAGATGAGAATGAAGAGTCGAAGGCGAGCGAGCCGGATTCGATAGAGCCGGAGCGAGCCGCCGCAGAATGGAAAAAAGAGTTCATTGAGAAATACAAATTAGATGAGCGACGCATTGAAATTCTCGTCGGGCGTGTGGAAAAGGATGAGACGGGATCGCTCGCTGCTTGGATCGTGCCGGAAGGAGCCACACCACCCAATCCTTTCGCCGAAGAGACAAGCGACGCGCCGGAAGATCAACCATCCGACGAGCCGCAGGACAACACATCTGTACAGCCGCAACCGCCGTCTGCTGTGCGAGAACAACATTCTGATTGAGGAGCACTGGAAATGGCAGTTACAGTTTTAATCCCGACCGCGTTGAGACAATTCGCGGGCGGCAAGTCTGAAATAGAAGTTGAGGCGCGCACCACCGGCGAGGCTCTGGAGAAGATGTTGGGCGCGCACGGGGAGTTGCGCCAGCATTTGTACAACGAGGGGGGCGCGCTGCGTAATTTCGTCAACGTGTATGTCGGCGATGAGGACATACGGCAGACGGGGCGGCTCGAAACGCCGGTCAAGGATGGCGACGTGATTTCCATCGTGCCGGCGATTGCGGGCGGCGCAATGACTGAAGAAAAAGTTGCAGATGCAAAGGAGACGGGAGCGACGAGTGCGATGAACGTCGCGGAGTTGCCGACGCTCTCGCATGAAGAGATCGCGCGTTACAGTCGTCATCTTATCTTGCCGGAAGTCGGGATGGAGGGGCAGCGTAAGTTAAAGGCCGCGCGCGTGCTGATGATCGGGACGGGAGGTTTGGGCGCGCCGCTCGGCATGTATCTGGCGGCGGCTGGCGTGGGCACGCTCGGACTCGTGGACTTCGATGTGGTGGACGAATCGAACTTGCAGCGGCAGATCGTGCATGGCACGAAGGATGTCGGGCGTCCGAAAATTGAGTCAGCGCGAGATAGATTATCCGACATCAATCCTTACATCAAAATCGAGCCTTACGAGACGCGGCTGACGAGCGAGAATGCGCTTGAGTTGTGCCGCGAGTACGACATCGTCGTGGACGGCACGGACAATTTTCCGACGCGCTATCTCGTCAACGATGCGTGCGTGCTGACGGGCAAGCCGAACGTCTATGGCTCAATCTTTCGCTTCGAGGGGCAGGCCAGCGTCTTCTGGGCGGAGAAGGGCGCGTGTTATCGCTGTCTCTATCCAGAGCCGCCGCCGCCCGGACTCGTCCCTTCGTGCGCCGAAGGCGGCGTGCTCGGCGTGCTGCCCGGCATCGTCGGCTCGATTCAGGCGAACGAGACGATCAAGCTCATCCTCGGCGCGGGCGACTCGCTCGTCAATCGCCTGCTCTTGTTCGACGCATGGAAGATGCGCTTTCGGGAGTTGAAGTTGAGCAAAGACCCCGCGTGCCCCATCTGCGGCGAGGGGGCGACGACCAAAGAGTTGATTGACTACGAAGAGTTCTGCGGCCTGCGCCCGCCCGTCGCACAGGCGGCGAGCGACAGCACAGTTGAGGAGAAAAAACAGATGGAAGAAATGACAGCCACCGAATTGAAGCGACGACTCGACAACGGCGACGACATCCAGATTATTGACGTGCGCGAGCCGCACGAGTACGACATCGCGAGCATCCCCGGCGCGAAGCTCATTCCCCTGAAAGATGTCGTCAACCGGCAAACGGAAATTGACGCGGGACGCGAGACTGTCGTCCACTGCAAGATGGGCGGGCGTAGCGCGAAAGCCATCGAATCGTTGACGAGCGCGGGATTCACAGGGCGACTCGTCAACCTTAAGGGCGGCATCACTGCATGGTCGAACGAAGTTGATCCGAGCGTGCCGAAGTATTGAGATTGACCCTGCGATTAGACGGCAACGCGCCAAAAATAATTATGCGGAGGAGAAGTTAATGAAAGGTTTTCTCTGTGCCTGTCTCATCATCGCCGGCATGTCTGTGTGCGCGGCGCAAGCGCGAAAGTCTGACGCCAGCGCAGACTTCAGTTCGCTCGTCGAAGCGGAGCGTTCGTTCGCACGCACGGCAGGCGAGAAGGGAATGAAGGACGCCTTCATCGCCTTTGCAGATGACGACGGCATCATCTTTCGGCGCGCTCCCATCAACGCCAAAGAGAGTTGGCGCGCTAAGAATCCCGCGCCGACCGGTTTGCTGTCATGGCAACCTATCTACGCGGACGTGTCGCGCGCAGGTGATCTCGGCTACACGATTGGCCCTTACGAATTCAGAGTGCATCCAACCGATAAGAAACCGGCGGATCAGGGACAGTTCATGACCATCTGGCGTAGGCAGCCGGACGGCTCTTGGAAGTTCGCGCTCGACCTCGGCATCAGCCACGCCGCCCCGCCTGTCTCTCCCTTCACACGCGCGCCAGTTGTTGTGCAATCTCCGGCCACCAGTAAAATTTTCAAGGGCAGCGAGAAGAGCGACCCCGACATCACCGTCTCCAACGCTTCTCTATTCGACGCGGAGATGAAATTGGCGCAGGCGTATTCAAAGATGAGCACGGCGCAGGCGTTTCTCTCAAACGCCGACGACGATGTGAGGCTCAACCGGCCAAACAATTTCCCCTTCGTCGGCAAAAATGCCGCGCGCGTCTTCCTTGAGAGTCATCCGGCGATGATCAGTTGGCACACGACGAAGGCCGAAGCCGCGTTCTCGGGCGACCTCGGCTACGCTTACGGCACATACGAATCACGCGCTAAGTCAACGGACGTGAAGCCCTTCGAGCAGGGCAACTACTTGCGTGTCTGGAAGCGAGAGCAGCCCGGCGGCAAGTGGCGCGTCGTGCTTGAAGTCACGAATGTCGTTTCACCGCTCCCGCCTGCGCCATAGTCTGAAAATAAAGATGTCCGGCAGCTTGGGAGAATCATAAGCTGCCGGACATTTTCTATTTGAACTGATGATGCCGAGGGAGGGAATCGAACCCTCACGACCTTACGGTCAACGGATTTTAAGTCCGCAGCGTCTACCGTTCCGCCACCCCGGCACCATGCTTGAGAACATAGCACGGCGTGCGCTCGCGTTCCAAATTCTTCACACCCCTGCGCGCAGATGTTAAGATACAAGCGTATGACGGAAGAGAAGGAAGTCTTTCACGAGCACATCCAACGTGCGGGTTTGAAGCGCACCGCGCAGCGCGACATGATTCTCGACGTGTTTCTGCGGACGGAAAAACATCTCTCCAGCGAAGACCTCTACCAACTCGTCAAAGAGGAAGACCCGAGCGTCGGGCACACGACCGTCTATCGCACGCTCAAGCTGTTGGTGGACGCGGGGCTGGCGCGCGAGGTGCGCTTCGGCGACGGGCGCACGCGCTACGAGCACAACTACAAGCACCCGCATCACGATCACTTGATTTGCACAGAGTGCGGCAAGACCATCGAGTTTTATTCGGAGGAACTGGAAGCCATCCAGGACGCCATCGTCGCCGGCTATCGCTTCAAACCGACGCAGCACTCGCTCCGCATCTTCGGCATCTGCGCGCAGTGCCAGAGCGTCGTGCAGGTCAGTGATAAAACGGACGAGTCAGCCGCCGAACCCCGCGTCCGCTTCGCACACGCGCCGAACACACGTTAGTTAAGGCAAAAGTAAAAAGGTAAAAGGCAAAAGGAAGGAAGAAGACAGCAAGGCGGCTGCCTTTCGTTTTCACTTTTGCCTTTTACCTTTTTACTTTTACCTTTTGCTGTTGTACTTTTCTCTCATCTTCCCGGAAAACTAAACACCAGCGCGGACAAGCGAGAGGAGTCTGTTATGAGCGTCAATGTCGAATGGAAGACGGATGGCGGGACACACGGCGGCATCGTCGCCGAAGGCACTTATTTGTGGGACGCGGCTAAACGTCTGGGCGTGCGCCTGCCCGCCGAATGCGAGGGACGCGGCGAGTGCGACACTTGCGCGGTCTTCGTCGAACAGGGCGCGACGTTGCTCTCGACGCTGACGGAAGCGGAGCGCGTGCGGCTCAGTCCCGAACGCCTCGCGGCGGGCGAGCGTCTCGCGTGTCAGGCGAAAATCGAGCATGGCGGCGACCTCGTCCTGCGACCCGTGCCCGCGACCGAGCGCGCCGAGACGAAGGACGAAACGCTCAAGGATTTTCGCAAAGAGTTTCGCGAACTGCCGCTGTCGAAAAAGCTCTCGACGCTGATGGAGTTCGAGGCCGTCGCCGCCTATCAATCTCTGGTGACGATCATCAATCTGCCTTTCGACGTTTTCGAGAAGGGACTCGACATCATGGCCGTGCGCGGGCGGACGCTTTCGCAACGCGACCGCGCGGCGCACAGGCCTGCGGATCATCACACCGGCGAAACAAAGCCTGCGAGCGGCGAGCCGTCGAAAGATTAATCGCGCCGTCGAGATTTCATGCGCGTCGCACCAAATCATTGAGCCTTTGGGAAATTAATGTCAGGCAAAACGAAAGTTGAAGCTCGTCGCACGCGCAATCATCAATCCCGCATGCCGCAAAGGTTGACGAAAGCCGCAGCAGTCTGCCTCTTCGCTTTTCTCCTCTTTCACGTTTCAAACGTCATCGCCTCACGCTCCTGTGTGCAGGAACATTTCGAGTCGCGTCTGACCACCGCAACGGCACAGGCGACGCCGTCAAGCACGAGCACATTCGACGGCGCGCGCGCGTTCGCTCACGTCCGAAAGATGGTGGAGTTGGGGCCGCGTCCCGCCGGCTCGAAAGAGTTGGCGCGCACGCGCGAGTACATCATCGGCGAATTAAAAAGCGACAAGCTGAAAATCACGACGGACGAGTTTGTCGCGGCGACGCCCGTCGGCAAGCGCAAAATGGTCAACGTGATCGCCGAGTTGCCGGGTGCGTCCTCCGATTTCATCATCATCTCCAGCCATTACGACACGAAGCCTTTCAAAGAATTTCGTTTCGTCGGCGCGAACGATGGCGGTTCTTCGACCGGCGTGCTGCTCGAACTGGCGCGCGTGCTGGCAAACACGCCGCAGCAGAATCGTCTCAGCTATCGTTTCGTGTTCTTCGACGGCGAAGAAGCTTTCTGCCGCGAATGGGACGAATGCGGTAAGCCCGGCGCGCCCGACAACACATACGGCAGCCGCCACTATCTCGCGCATCTCAAGGGCAAAAATGAGTTGAAGAATTTGCGCGCGCTCATCCTGCTCGACATGATCGGCTACCAACGTCTGGAGCTTGGACGCGACACGACGAGCACGCCCTGGCTGCTCGATGCCGTCTGGCAGACGGCGCGCGAGACAGGACACGGGGATGTTTTCGTCGCGCGTGCGGAGGGCGTGGGCGGCGACGACCACGAGGCGTACTTGCAGGTCGGCGTTCCCGCCCTTGACCTCATCCAACTCAGCAACTATCCGTACTGGCACAAAGCCACGGACACGCTCGACAAAATTTCAGCGCAAAGTTTGCAGACAGTCGGTGAAGTCGTGCAGGCGAGCCTGCCGCGTATCGAGGAAAGTTTGTCGAAAGCGGGCGAACGCAAGTAGTTTTTCGAGTTCAGAGTTGCGCCTTCAGGCGCGATGTCTTTAACGAATCAAGCATCACGGCTGAAGCCGTCACTCTGAACTCAACCGGGACACAGCCTTGACGACATGCGGCGAGACGGAAAAGATTCATCTCGGCGAAACTCCCGTAACGTTGTCAGCCTAATTTCAAACTTGAATTGTGAAACGCAGCACACACAAAGGGGAGTAAAACTTAATGAGCACAGAAAGCAGGCACAGCGAGACGGTGGTGGTTCGCGGCGCGCACGCGGCGAGCGGCGAGCGCGGCGAGAAGTTGCACGTTAACGGCGCGTCGGTGGCGATGCGTCTGTGGGAGCGCGAGGCGGCGGGCACGAAGAAGGCGGAACATTCGAACACTTATGAGTACGTGGCCTACGTGCTCGAAGGCGCGTTGCGCGTGACGCTCGACGGGCACACGTTTGAGGTCGGGCGCGGGGATAGTTATTGCGTGCCCGCCAACTCGAAATACTCGATGGAAATTCTCGAAGAGGCGACGGTGATCGAGGCGACCTCGCCGTCTGATCGCGGCGCGAACACCTTGACGGAGCGTTGATGACGACAGAGAGAAAGTTAAAGCGCATTGCGGTCGTGCCGGGCGACGGAATCGGGCCGGAAGTGACGGCGGAGGCCGTGCGCGTCCTCGAACATTTGAAGGACACGCACGGCATTGAGTTTGATCTGCAACACTTCGATTGGGGCGCGGATAAATTTTTAAGCGAAGGCGTGACGCTGCCAAAGGGCGCGCTCGAAATGTTGTCGCGCGACTTCGACGCCATCCTCGCCGGAGCCTTCGGCGACCCGCGCGTGCCGTCGAATCAACACGCCGAAGACATCCTGCTGGGAATGCGGCGCGGCCTCGACCTCTACATCAATCTGCGTCCCGTGCGGCTGCTGCACGCGCGCCTGACGCCTCTGCGCGAGCGCGGCACGGACGACATTAACTTCGTCGTCTTCCGCGAAAACACGGAGGGCGCATACTGCGGCGCGGGCGGCTTTCTTAAAAAAGGCACGCCCGATGAAATCGCCACGCAGGAAGAGTTGAACACGCGCGCGGGCGTCGAGAGAATCATCGTCGCGGCCTTTGAATACGCACGCAAGCAGAGGCGCAAGCGCGTCACGATGGCGGACAAGTCGAACGTCCAACGCTTCGGCGGCGATTTGTGGCAGAGGGTTTTTCGTGAAGTCGCCGCGCGCTACGAAGGCATCGAAGCGAATCATCAATACGTGGATGCGATGACGATGTTCATGGTTTTGAATCCCGCGCAGTACGACGTAATCGTCACGAACAATTTGTTCGGCGACATCTTGACAGACCTCGGCGCGGCGTTGCAGGGCGGACTCGGACTCGCCGCGTCGGGCAACATCCATCCGGGCAGAGTCTCGCTCTTCGAGCCTGTGCATGGCAGCGCGCCGCCGCTCGCGGGCAAGGCGGAGGCCAATCCGGCAGGAGCTATTCTGAGCACAGCGTTGATGCTAGAATATTTAGGGCACGATGCCGCCGCCGCCTCAATTGAACAGGCCGTGCGCGAGTGCATTGCGGCTGGCGAGACGACGCGCGACCTCGGCGGCCAACTCTCGACGCCGGAAGCGGGCGCACGCATCAGAGATAGAATCGTTAAGGCGGTTGGCTCAACACTTTCTTAATATGACGAAGGGGCAGGAAACGGCGCAGAGAATGCTCGCGATCATCGTGATTATGGCGATGCTCGGTGTGATGGGCATTCCGCTGACCGTCATTTTTTTCTTCGCCGCCGTCGTCTATTTCGTCTGGCGAGCCGTCCAGCGTTCCGAACATCAGGACATCAAAAACATCTTCGACTTTTACATCTCCGCCAACGAAATTCTCCGCGACGACGAGAAGCGTTGGTATGGTTTCGAGGTCAGCGCCGTGCTCGGAGAGGGCGAGCGCGTGCTGCAATTGATGCCCGACCCGCCGCCGCTCGTCCACTTCGCGCTTGGCGCGCTTCTGCAACGCGCGGGCGATCATCGCGCCGCCGCAGAGCAACTCTCTTACGTGCTTCAGGACGAGCAGGGAGACGAGCGTCAACGCTACGCGCCTTCGCCAGAGTTGAGACGTTACGTCGAAGTGTTGCGAAGAATCGAGCGTGAGCCAGCCGAAGCCCCGCAGACGATGGCAGCCATCCGCAGTCTCGAACGCGCGCGCCGCACGCGCGCCGCCGCCATGCTCGACGAAAGCTATGCTGAGATACGCGCTGTCTCATCATCCGCTGCCGCGCGCCTCTCAACGCATCGCGAAAGCGAAAATAATTTCAACCCACACTCCGGCAGACTCCAGCCCTCGCCTGCTCCCGCGCACTCGCCGATGCACGCGCCGCCGCCCATCACGGACGTGCTGCGTGATTTGTACGAGGAAGAAAAGAAGACGGCTTAGAGTGGTATTCTTAAGTTAACGAGGCGCGACGACTTTGACGTAGAGTTCGTCGTGCCACCCGTTTCTGCTATAACAAAGCTGCACAACATTCACTCATGTGCGGGTTTTTGTGTCGTCCGCTCAAGCTGGAACGCGATGGATTCAGAGACGAAAGTCGGCAACTACATCATCGAAAAGCCGATTGGACGCGGCGGGATGGGCATCGTCTATCGCGGACGCCACGCCACACTCCCGCGCATCGTCGCCATCAAATCCATCAGCCCGCGCGGGCGACAGGACTTGCGCCGGATGCGCCATCGCTTCGAGCGCGAAGCCTTCGTCCAGTCGCAACTCGATCATCCTTCCATCGTCAAAATTTATGATTACGTCGTCGCCGAAGAGACTTACTTCATCATCATGGAGTACGTCGAGGGTCAATCGCTCGCGCAGTTAATCGAGCGCGAGCGGGGCGTCGGACTCGGCATCGAACGCGCGCTCGATTTGTTCGAGCAGATACTCGACGCCGTCGCCTACGCACACACCTTCGATTATCGCGACGAGGGCGGCGAGATGCGACGCGGCCTTATCCATCGAGACCTCAAGCCGCCGAACATCATGGTCACGCACGACGACCGCATCAAGATTACGGACTTCGGCATCGTCAAACTCGTCGGCGCGGATGCGTCGGATACTTCCGGCCTCGCCTACGGTTCGCCGCGCTACGTCTCGCCGGAACATGCGCGCGGCGAGTCGGTTGATCAACGCTCGGACATCTATTCGCTCGGCGTTATCCTGTACGAAATGCTGACCGGCTCGCCCCCTTTTGGCGGACGCTCCGAAGAAGACAAATCGAAGACACGCACGGACATCCTACGCGCGCACATCGAGCAGCCGCCGCGCCCGCCGTCGCAGATCAACGCTGCCGTGACTCCCGAAGTTGAAGCCGTCGTGCTGCGCGCGCTTGAGAAGAAACCGGAGCGACGTTTCGCCACCGCCGCAGATTTTTGTCGCGCTCTACGCCGCGCGCGCGGACGTGAAGTGAGCGAAACCGTCGCCGCTGCCGGTGCAACGATTTCCGACTCGACATCGAATACTCAATTCGCAGACGAGACGGGAGAAAGCACGCGACTGACGGGCGATGTCTCGCGCGACGACTATCACACGCAGCCTATCAGGACAAAGACGTGCGAAGTTTGCGGCGTGGAAGTCGAAGCCGGAGAGAGTGTCTGTCATGCGTGCGGCCACGATCTCGCCACTTCGCCTTCAACCGCGAATCTCACGAGAATGGATCACACCGCGCGACACAGAGCGCGTCGCATCTGGATTGGAGTGTCGGTCGCGTTGCTCTTGCTCGCGCTTCCTGTTTTATACCTGCTTCGCCGCGCGCCAAAGAACGTGCCGCGAGCAGAGAATCAAAATGTCGCTAATGTGGCAACTGTGACAAACACATCACCGAAATTAGTTGACACGTCGCCATCGAGCCGCTTGAATGCGCGCGTGAAAGTTGATTCTGCTTACGACGGCTACGATGCCGCGCCACTGACGGATGGAGTGATGGACGTGCGGCGCATCGGCGCGTTGAAGTACAACAAGGGCAACTGGGTCTCGTCAGAAAGACCTGACGCGCACTGGATAGAAATGGACTTCGAGCGTGAGACGCGCGTCACCGCCGTCTATCTCTATTGGGGATTCGACCGCGAACGCTACATGCCTTCGCGCCGTGTCGAATTGCAGACGCCGGACGAAAACGGGCAAGACTGGCGCACCGTGTCGCAACTTGAAGCGGGCGGCAACTACGACCGCGCGGCGTTCGAGTTTGAGCCTTTGACGACCGCACGGCTGCGGATTTTTCAACCGGCGCAACAGGGGCCGACGAATCGTCCCTTCGTCATGTGGGTGCGTGAAGTCGAGGCATTCGGCCACGACGAAGCTGGCGCGTCAAAGTAGCGCGTGAGATGTTTGAGACGCGCATCGAGATCATAAATTCATTCGCAGACATTAACCGACAGTCAAAAATCCAGCCATGCTTACCGCTGAAATCATCGCCGTCGGCTCGGAGTTGCTGACGCCCTATCGCACGGACACAAATAGTCTCTGGCTGACGGAGAAGCTCAATAACGTCGGCATCGAGATCAAGCTCAAGACGATTGTCGGCGACGACGACGCGCGACTGGAAGAGACGATTCGCGACGCGCTCAAACGCTCCGGCGTCGTCGTCTTAACCGGCGGGCTGGGGCCGACGGAGGATGACATCACGCGCAAGATTGCGGCGCGCGCTCTCGGTCGCCGGCTCGTCCTCAACGACGACGTGCTGGAAGGCATCCGCACGAAATTTCTTCGTTGGGGACGCAAGATGCCGGAGATCAATGCGCGGCAGGCGATGGTCATGGAAGGCGCGGAGGTGCTCGATAATCCAAACGGCTCCGCGCCCGGCATGTACGTCGAGCACGAAGGGCGGATGGTCGTTCTTCTTCCCGGCCCGCCGCGCGAGATGCGCCCGATGTTTGAAAATCTCGTGCTGCCGAAATTCGCCTCGAAGGTGGGCGATGTGCGTGTCGCGCGCCGCGTGCTGCGCGTCACGGGGATGGGCGAGTCGGCGATTGATGAGCGTATCGCGCCCGTCTATACGCAATTCAAAAATCCGCAGACGACCATCCTCTTCAACAAGAGCGAAGTCGAAATTCATTTGACGGCGCAGGGTAAAACCGAAGGCGAGGCGGAGTTGTTACTCGATGGTCTGGCCGGTCAAATCGAAGAGCGTCTGGATGATGCTATTTTTGCTTTTCGCGGCGAGACGATGGAGGAAGTTGTCGGCCTGCGACTCGCCGTCGGCGGCTTCACGCTCGCAGTCGCCGAAAGCTGCACGGGCGGACTGATCGCCGAGCGTCTGACGGATGTGCCCGGCTCGTCGAACTACTTCATGGAGGGCGTCGTCACTTACTCGAACGAAGCGAAAGTGCGCCTGCTCGGTGTGCCGGCGGAGTTAATCGAGGAGCACGGCGCGGTGAGCGCAAGCGTGGCGGAGGCGATGGCCGAAGGCGTGCGACAACGTGCAGGGACGGACTTCGGACTTGCGGTGACGGGCGTCGCGGGGCCGGGCGGCGGCACGACGGAGAAGCCTGTCGGCCTCGTCTTCGTCGCCATCTCAGACGACGCGCACACGGCGCACCGAAAGTTGATGTTGCCCGGCGACCGTCAATTGATACGCTGGCGCGCGTCGCAGTCCGCGCTCGATTTGCTGCGACGACGCTTGATTTAGGCGGGAACGGATTTTCTAGTCCTTCATTCATTGCGTGGTGTGCCGCATGTGGAGTTTTTCTGAATGCTTCACGTCTTGCCGATTGCGCTGGCGTATGTTCTGGGTTCAATCCCTTTCGGATATTTGCTCGTGCGCCTCAAGGGCGGCGGCGACGTGCGCGAGACTGGTTCGGGCGGGACGGGCGCAACTAATGTCACGAGACGCGCGGGCAAAAAAGTCGGGCTGTTGACGCTCGCGCTCGACGCGATGAAGGGCACGTTAGCCGTCGTCCTCGCGCGCTGGTTGTTGACGGAAGACTACGGCATTGATTGGTGGGTCGTTACGTCCGCGCTGGCCGCAGTCGCCGGTCATGTCTTTCCCGTCTGGCTCAAATTTCACGGCGGCAAAGGCGTGGCGACGGGAGCGGGCGTCTTTCTCGGCCTTGCGCCGCTGGCGGTGTTGTGTGCATTGCCCGTATTTCTCGTGGTAGTGTGGGCGACGCGCTACGTCTCGCTCGGTTCAATTACGGCGGCAGCGGCATTACCATTGTTCGTCTGGTTGATTGAGCGTTGGCGGCACGCGCACGCCGCGAGTTTGACGCCTCTGTTGATGGCGGCAATGATCGGCGGCGCATTCATCATCTTCATGCATCGCGCCAACATCGGCAGACTCGTGCGCGGGACGGAAAGCAAGTTGAAGTGATGAATGCGGAATGATGAGTGATGAATCAAGAGCGAATCTCTTGTCTTTACATACATCATTCATCACTCCGCATTCATCGTTTATTTATGCGTCGTGTGGCAGTCATGGGTGCGGGCGGATGGGGCACGGCGCTGAGTCTGGTGACGGCGCGCGCAGGGCACGATGTTCGACTGTGGGCGCGCAAGCGGGCGACTGTCGAAGAGATTAACCGCGAGCGCGTCAACCGCGCGTATCTCGCGAATTGGCAGATACCGGCGAACGTTCGCGCCACTTGTGACATAGCGGACGCACTGCGCGGAGCGGAGATCGTTATCCTCGCCGCGCCTTCACACGCGACGCGCGCGCTCGTGCGAGATATTCGTGAAGTTGTCGAAGATGAAATGGTCTTTGTCAGCGCCACGAAGGGAATCGAGATCGAGACGGGAAAGCGTATTTCCGAAATCGTCTCGGATGAACTTAAAGAAAAACTCTCACGCATCAATTTCGTGAGTTTGTCAGGCCCTTCGTTCGCGCAGGACGTCGCGGCCAATCAACCGACGGCGATAGTCGCGGCGAGTGTGGACGAAAGCTTGAGCCGATTCGTGCAGGCGGAATTGAGCGCGCAAAATTTTCGCGTCTATACGAATCGCGACGTGGTGGGAACAGAGTTGGGCGGCGCGCTGAAGAACGTCATGGCGGTGGCGGCAGGGATGGTCGCGGGTTTGGAGTTGGGCGCGAACAGCATCGCCGCGCTCATCACGCGCGGTCTCGCAGAGATGACGCGGCTCGCGCTCGCCGAAGGAGCGCAAATCGAAACATTGACCGGACTGGCCGGCCTCGGCGATCTCGTTTTGACGTGTACAGGCAGCCTCTCGCGCAATCGCCGCGTCGGATTTGAACTCGGACAGGGACGCACGCTCGAAGACGTGTTGAGCGGCATGAGCGAAGTGGCGGAGGGCGTTCGCACAACGCGCGCCGTCAAACTTCTGGCGGAGCGGCGCGGAGTCGAGATGCCGATCACAAACGAAGTCCACGCCGTGCTCTACGAAGGAAAGAGCGTGCGCGAGGCGTGTGCCGGATTGATGTCGAGGCCGCTCAAAGGCGAGTTCGAGGGTTGAAGTTATGAATGAAGAGATACGTGTGGAGTCCTAGTTGATGGCTGATGAAGACAAAATGATCGTGGCGAATCGCGCGGCGTTCCATGAATACCACATCCTCGACAAGTACGAGGCGGGCATCATGCTCACGGGCACGGAGGTCAAGAGCATCCGTGCCGGACACATCCAGTTAAAGGAATCGTATGTTTCGGTGAGAGACGGGGAGGCGTGGCTGCTGAACGCACACGTCTCGCCATATTCACATGGCAATCGGGAGAATCAAGACCCCGTGCGCGCGCGTAAACTTCTGTTGCATCGCCGCGAGATTGAAAAGTTGGAAGGCGAGACGACGATCAAGGGGATGACGCTTGTTGTGACGCGCGTCTATCTGAAGAAGGGGTTCGTGAAATTTGAAATAGGCGTCGCTCGTGGTAAAAAGTTGTACGATAAACGTGAAACGGAAATGCGCCGCACTGTCGAGCGCGAGACGCGCGCCCAACTCAAAGAGCGCTCGAAAGAATAATTCAGGAGAGAAATATGGACATTAAAATAAGCACCGGACGATATGCTGACGAGGATGTGCAAGCTATCGCCGTCGCCATTTTCAAGGACGAGAAAGCTGATGAAGGTTTGTTGAAGGAACTCGACGCGGCGACGGGCGGCATCATTCGCTCTCTGCTCGAATCGGAAGAGATGAAGGGGAAGGAAGGCGAAACCGCTTACGTGCATCTCGCGCCCGATGGAGGAACTTTCAAGGCGAAGCGTCTATTGCTGATTGGTGTCGGCGAGAAATCTGATTACAAGATCGCGCACGTTTCTCAACTGGCAGGCACGGCGGTGCGTGCGCTGCGTGCTCGCAGCATCAAGTCTGTCGGTCTCGTGGCGCGCTTGTCGGGAAGCGACACGGAGAAAGTTGCGGCGGCGGCGGCGGAAGGCGCTGTGATGGGTCTCTTTGAGCCGGACAAATATCGCACGGTTGAGAAGGAAGCGCGGACGCTGGATCGCTTCGTCGTCATCGAGCAAGGCGGCGACGAAGCGGCTCTGCAACGCGGTGCGGAGCGCGGGCGCATCATCGGCGAATCGGTCAACTTCACGCGCGACCTCTCTAACGAACCCGGCGCGTATCTGACGCCGACCATCATGGCCGAGCGCGCGCAAGCCATCGCCAAAGAATTTGGCTTGGAGATAGACGTGCTGGAAAAGGCGGACATGGAAAAGGAAGGGATGGGCGCGCTCCTGAGCGTCGCGCGCGGCTCCGATGAGCCGCCGAAGATGATGATCGTCAAGTACATGCCCGCAGGCAAAACCTCCATCGCGGACGGCGAAAATTATCTCGCGCTCGTCGGCAAGGGAATCACGTTCGACTCCGGCGGCATCTCTCTCAAGCCGGGCGAGAACATGGAGTTGATGAAGTACGACATGACGGGCGGCGCGACCGTACTCGGCGTGATGCGTGCCCTCGCGCAATTGAAATTTCCGCTGCCCGTGCTCGGCATCGTACCCGCGACAGAGAACATGCCTTCAGGCAAGGCGACAAAGCCCGGCGATGTGGTGACGGCGATGTCCGGTAAAACTATCGAAGTCATCAACACGGACGCCGAAGGTCGCTTGATTCTCGCCGACGCAGTTTCATACGCGAAAAAACTCGGCGCGACGCAAGTCATTGACATGGCGACGTTGACGGGCGCAGTCTCCATAGCGCTCGGCGACGTGAACACGGGTATCCTCGGCACGGATCAGGAATTGATTGACGAGATTATCGCTTCGGGTAGGGAAGTCGGCGAAAAGTTCTGGCAACTCCCGCTCGATAAGGAATACACACGGCAGATTAAGTCCGACATCGCGGACATCAAAAATATCGGCGGTCGCAAGGCCGGGACGATTACCGCCGCCGCCTTTATCAAAGAGTTTGCTGACGGCATTTCATGGGCGCATCTCGACATCGCAGGGACAGCCTGGGGCGATGAAGCGAAGCCCTTCCGCTCGAAAGGCCCGACGGGTGTGGCGGTGCGTGCGCTCATCAACTTTGTCGAACGCGCGGCTCTGTCCGCTGCCAAAGTTTCAGGTAGTAATGGGAAGGAAAAATAAGAGCAGACAGAGCGGGTTTTGTGAAAGTATGAGGACGGCGCGTCAACTTAAGTTGACGCGCCGTCCTCATATGTGAACAGTCTAAAATGGACAGATTGAAAAATGATTGAAATATTGCAGAAATCTTCTTGCAAAATTTCGGCATAGCTGTTGCAATATCAAAGTTGATTGGGCTAGAGGGTGCGGTCACCACAAAAAAAGTCCTCGCCCCCCTCGGTGGCCGCCCGAGGCAAAAAGCACCGCACCTAAGCCCTTCTCTCACGCGCATCCGTCCCAACCACAAACTCAAAAATCCGTCTCACCCCGTTAACACGGGTGGGACGGATGCGTTAAAAATGGTATATTGACCGCCACGGGCGACTATTCTCGGAACCCGTGCCGTTTACCAGAACGTTCCTTCAGGGCGTTCCATCGCCGACTTTCGAGGTTTGAAGCAAAAGCGCGGTGGTTAATTACTACAAAATTTTAGGCGTGAAAGAGACGGCGGATGCGGCTGAAATCAAGTCCGCTTATCGGCGGCGTGCGCGTGAACAACATCCCGATGTAAATAGAGGGTCTAGCAATTCCTCAAGTGAATTTGCCTTAATCTCGCTTGCTTATCGAACTCTAAGCGACAAACAGAAGCGTGTTCAATACGATGCCCAACGAAGGGACGATGTCAGTAAGGCGGGTTACAGCAACTCAGTCTTCAATTCAAATAATCACTATGCACAACGCTTGCGCCGAATGGATTTACAAGCAGAAGCTGATCGTAAAGTTGATCGGTATTTGGAGGCCGAGCGCCGCGAAAATTTTGTTCTCCAGCAAGCCGTCTTTACCACCGTCTCGCTCTTTCTTTCGACCTTCTTCGTGGCGATCTTCAAGCCGCGCCTGTGGGATTATTTTCACCTTGCCGGGCGCGCAGTGCTGGTCTCTCTGTGCGCGATTGGACTCTGGCATCTCATCGTCAGGATGAAGGCGTGTTTTGAACATTACACGTATCAACCAAAATCCATTCACGACTCAGTTATCAATGCCGTCGAAGAAAAAACCGATAAGCCTTTTACGCGCTTTACGGCCTCGACCTTTCTCGTTCTCGGTTACGTGGTCAGTCTCGCCGCCGGTTTATTTGTCGGTTCGCAAGCATATTACGTTTCGATATTCAAAGACCTCCCGCTCCTCTTCGGCCCGCAGATTCGTTTTGAACTCTTCTTCTATCCCCCCATCGCCGTGCTCATCGTTGACACGATGCACACCATCGCCTCGAAGATAGATTAGATAGCCATCGCATCCTTCTCAAGATTAGTTGCGGCGGCGAAGAACGCTGTCACGCGGGCAGCAAATAACCTTGCGCGTGCGATTGAACGTCGTGTATATTGCGCGGCACACAGACAAGTTTAATGATTCGATACAAGCGGTCACGAAATCATCGTGGCCTATCACAACTTGCAACTTGCAGAATCTGGAGACACGCAAAACACAGGTGAAGCAAAACAAAGCGCGCGCGCATCTCGCGCCGATCAATAACGCCGACGGCCTCTGCATCACTCGCCGCCATCAGCAGCAGCAGTGCATACCACTCTTGAGTTAATCGTGGTTGGACGTTCGGCTTTGCATTAAAGGAGCCGTCCAATGGCAACACGAATCACGGAGCGTCAGCGTCTCGCACTGAAACTGGACTATCTCAACGACACGGAAGTTAAAGAGGTGCTTGATTACATCTCGATCATGGAATCCATGCGCCGCGCGTCGGGGCTAATGGGTTTACGCGATGACGAGTTAATCGTGCTCCTTGCCGACTCGAAAGAAAATCAACGTGCCCGACAGGCTTTTGAATGGGACGCCGCGCGACGACGCGCCGAACGACGCGCCGCACCGACCGTTCCCACGCGCGCATGAAACACACACACATTGCTCTTGTGAAAATCCTTTGCTGCAAGTTCGCGCAAGCGGCGGTGACGACGCTCTGCGTAGCAGTCTGCGTCTGTGCGTTGCTGGCCGCGCCGCGCATCATTCATGCGAACAGCAAATTCCTCTCAGCCCGCATTATTCAGATAAATCGCACTCCGCTTGAGCGCGAGATTGAGAAGCAGCGGGTGCGTATCGCTTCTTCCGATACGGAAGAAAGACGCGACGCCCTGATGATGCTCGGAGCAATGCATCGGCCAGAAGCTTCCCGCGTCGCTGCCACTGCGCTCAACGACACGGCGGCGATTGTGCGCGCGACTGCGGCACATGCCATTCTCTCGCTCGAAGCGGGAGAGGCTGCCACACTGCTTCTTCCATTGTTGAATGATCGTGACGAATTTGTCCGCCGTGAAGCGGCCTTCAACATGGGAACGACGCGCGCGCAGGTCGGTGTCTCCGCGCTCATCGTCGCGCTTGAGACTGATAAGCTTCCGTCTGTTCGCGGTGCGGCTGCCGTCGCCCTCGGACAGATCGGTGATACGTCTGCCGTCGCTGCATTGGGCGCGTCTTTGTCTCGCCGCCTTCCGCCATCGGGTTTTATCAATCGCATCAGGCGACGAAAGACGGAAGAGGATGAATTTGTGCAGCGCGCCGCCGCAGTGTCTCTGGGGCAAATTGGCAGCCGGGAAGCTGTGAACGCTTTAATCACGGTCTTATCAAACGAACGCTCTCAGTTTGATGTGCGACGTGAAGCGGCGCGCTCGCTCGGATTGATAGGTGACCCTGTCGCCGTCCCCGCTCTGCGCGCCGCGCTCAACGCGACTGACCCGTATCTCTCACGAATCGCTTTTGAAGCTCTCCGCAAAATAGAACCATCAAACGCCACGCATCCCGGCTAGAAAAACAAAATGGCCGGGAAGATTCTGTCTTCCCGGCCAACACAATTCATACTCACGTCTTGACTAATTCTCCGACTTGTCACCGCGCCCCTGACTCTTTCGCGCCGCCTTTGTCTGTGGAAGCGGGAGTGCCGCGCCGCCGGACTTCGCTTTGAGGTCTTCAGTCTCGACTTCCTCATCAGGCACGTCACTGATCAGCGCGCCGCCGGAGCGTTTAGAGAAAACGAGCTTGCCGGTCTTCTCGTCCAATTCGACGAACACAAGGTCACCGAGTCCAACTTGCTCCGTCGCCACCAAATTCGACAACGGATAGACGAGAAATCTTTCGACCGCGCGCTTCAAATGGCGCGCGCCATACTTGAAGTCAATGCCCTCGTGGAGCAGCATGTCTTTGGCGTCATTCGAGCATTGAAAGACGAACTTCGTCCCCGCCGAGCGCATGATGCGATCCTGCACGCCCTGCAATTCAAGGTCGAGAATCTGGCGCAGGTGATGCTCTTTCAGGCTGCGGAAGACGACAACTTTGTCTATGCGGTTCATGAACTCCGGCGAAAACTTACGCCGCGCCGCCTCGACCGCCGTGCGATAAATCTTCTGGTCAACTTCCGTGTCGTTCGGATTCTTCCCGCCCTTGGCGGGGGCAAAACCGATGCCGCCGGAAATCAACTCGGACATTTCACGCGCGCCGAGGTTCGATGTCAGGATGACCATCGTGTGCGAAAAGTCCACGCGACGATTGTCGCCGAGCGTGAGCGTCGCCTTGTCGAGGATGCCGAGCAGCAACTGCCACAGCGAGTCGGAAGCCTTCTCGATTTCATCAAAAAGGACGAGCGAGAGTTTCGTGTCTTCCGTGTGGAAGCGGTCGAGATTCTCCTGCGTCAGCATTGGCGAAGTCTCTCGGTGTCCGAGATAACCTGGAGGCGAGCCGATCAGTTTCGCGATTTCGTGCGAGTGCTGAAATTCGGCGCAATCAATTTTGATGACCGCATTCGGGTCGCCAAAAAGGACTTCGGCAGCCGCCTCGACGACGCGCGTTTTACCGGAGCCGGTCGGGCCGAGGAAAAGCATTGTGCCGACGGGACGATTCGGCGGATTCATGCCAGCCAGAAAAATCTGGTAGAGACCGCTCATGCGGCGCACGGCGCGTTCCTGTCCGATGATGCGCGAAGATAGTTTGTCCTCGAACTCTTCGGCGCGCGCGCTTTTCTGATCCGGGTCGAGAAAGACCGTATTGATGTTCAGTTTTTGTATCTCCATCTCGGCAATCATGGTCGTTCCTCCTCATGCAGGAGCAAATGCTTTGCTGGTGCGATGCGTGGCCTCTCTGAGTTGTGCTCACGGGTTAACGAACAGCCGACGTAACTGACGGCTCCGGCCTCTCATGGCCGCATCACCAACTTTCTCCATGCAAAGAACGAACCGCTGACCTGTTTGATGTACGACTTGCGCCGCCGGTTGGCCTCTCCAAATGCGTGCGACAGGCTGTCTTGTAAATCAGAGCACTATATATACGACATCAGTTTGTTTGTCACCACAAAATATGAGTGATGGGCAATATTTTGTTGGCCGACAATAATTTTTGAAAAAGAAAGACGCTAACACTTTTCGTCAGAGATGATGTGACAATATCCGGCTCAATCCGATTTCTCGGACGCGCCAATCCGTCGCGTCTTAATACCTAAACGTGGCTCGCGTATGCGAAATAAAGCAGGGAAGTTTCAAAAACGGCGACAGCAAAAAGTTCAGATTGAGAAACAGCGCGGGGCACGCCGCCGTAGCTTTCGCGTGCCCCGCACAGAGGGAGAAGATTTTGAGTTGCTCGTCGGTCAGTCGTAATACTCAAGGCCGAGGTGGGTAATCAAATCTTCACCGCGCAAATGTCTCAGCGTATTCTTGAGCTTCATCAACTGGATGAAAATGTCATGCTCTGGATAGAGGCCGGGCGCGGTCATGGGCGACTTGAAATAGAACGAGAGCCATTCCTGCACGCCCTTCATCTGGACGCGCTGCGCGAGGTCGAGAAAGAGCGCGAGGTCGAGCACAATAGGCGCGGCGAGAATCGAGTCGCGGCACAAGAAATCTATCTTGATCTGCATCGGATAACCGAGCCAGCCGAAGATGTCTATGTTGTCCCAACCCTCTTTGTTGTCGCCGCGCGGCGGATAATAATTGATGCGAACGACGTGCGAAAAATCTTTGTAAAGCTTCGGGTAGAGTTCCGGCTGGAGAATGTATTCGAGAACGGAGAGTTTCGATTCTTCTTTGGTCTTGAAAGATTCCGGGTCGTCCAGAACTTCGCCGTCACGGTTGCCAAGAATGTTTGTGGAGTACCACCCGTGCAGCCCCAGCATACGTGATTTCAAACCAGGCGCGAGGATGGTTTTCATCAACGTCTGTCCGGTCTTAAAATCTTTGCCGCAGACGGGCACGTTGTTCTGGTTGGCGAGTTCCATCATCGCCGGCACGTCAACCGTCAAATTCGGCGCGCCGTTGGCGAAAGGCACGCCTGACTTTAAGGCGGCGTATGCATAAAGCATCGAAGGCGCGATGGCCTTGTGATTGTCGCGCATCGCCTGCTCGAAAGTTTTCAGGTTCTTGTGGACGGCGTGCGGCTTGAGAAAGATTTCAGTCGAGGCAGCCCAGATGATGACGAGACGCGCGCATTTGTTTTTGCGTTTGAACTCGGCGATGTCTTCGATGAGTTGCTCTGCCAACTCGAATTTGTTCTTGCCCTCTTTGACGTTTTCGCCGTTCAGACGCTTGACGTAATACTGGTCGAAGACGGCGCGCATCGGCTTGATCTTCTGGAGCGGCGTTTTGAGTTGCGCGAGCAATTCCTTTTCGAGGACGCCGGCGTGCATCGCGGCTTCATAAGCGGAGTCGGGGAAAATGTCCCACGCGCCGAAGACGAGATCGTTGAGGTCGGCGAGCGGCACGAACTCTTTGATAAGCGGGTTGCGATTCTCGGTGCGTTTGCCGAGACGGATCGCGCCCATTTGCGTCAGGCTGCCGACCGGATCGGCGAGTCCCTTTTTGATGGCTTCGACGCCGGCGATAAAGGTGGTGCTGACTGCGCCGAGTCCGACGAGCAGCACGCCGAGTTTCCCTTTGGCGGGTGCGATATTCGTATCATTCTCAACTGACATTTAATTTTTCCTTTCGGTATTGATCTCCCGGAAGAATAACGGAGCGGAGCGCGCGGCGTCTTGTCATATCTTGCGGAATACAATCGTCAAATTGCTCTTTCATCTTCAATCAAGCGAGCGACGGGAGAGTCTTCTTCAGTTTGGCGCGCCGGCGCACTGCGACTTTGATGGCGATGCCCGGCGCTAAGGGATGTGATTCGATTGTGCGTTATTCTTCGATAACGTTTAAGAGTGGTTGAGAGATATAGGCGGTGGAAAAATTTTTGCCCGCGAGGAAATGACGTTTGATGGTGTCCGCCGGGTCAAAGAACCAGCCGCCGCGCGTGTGGCTGGATTCCCGCACGTCGAGCCAGCTCCACGGCGGACGCGCGACGTTGGTGGCGCGAACCAAACCACGAAACGCCGAGCCGATTTTACCGATGATAAATTTTTGCGATTTAATGTCTCCGCGTTTTTGGACGACGTTGAGCGTCACAGTCCCGTAGTCGCGCTCCGCCCCGTAGGTCTCGTTCTTGCCTTTGCTGGCACGCGACCAGAGCGTCGTCGAGATGGGAAGCAACTGATAACTGATCTGTGAGGAAGTTGGTTTCGCTTCCGGGTCATCGGCCAGATCATTGAATGTGTAAACGAGAACGTGATTGATAAGCGACTGTTTCTCGTCAGCGCGATAGGCTTCGATGCCATGTCCCTTCGGCTCAACGTAAAGACGTGGCCTCTGTCCTTCGAGACTGATGCGCGCATAATTTTTGACTGTTGAATCGCCGACTGTGTACTTGATAAATTTGTTGTGCGCCAGTGTCTCGACATAAACCACGCGCGATTGTCTCAAGTCTTCGCCGTTTTTCTCGACGACGACGAGACAGCCCTCCATGTCGTTTTCATGTGCAATCGTCGCATCGGCGGAGAGTCCGGTCGGGTCGTACTTGCCGCCGGCCTTGACGCCCGCGCCAATCGCTTTGCTGAGGAGCGCGCCGAGGCGACCGCCCTTGTAATCCTGCGGATGAAAGACGGCGTAATTGATAAAGTAGTGAGTCTCCGTCTCGCTGACGGCGTAGTAAATGTAGGCGCGTTGCGGAAAGCGTTTGTCTTCGGCGTGCTCCCAATTGTTGTCGCCGCGCCAGTCGCCGTCGAAATCGAAATTTGTGATGAAGTCGCAACGCGGTTTATTGCCGAGTCCCTGATAAAAAATCGGCGCGAATAGTGATGCGACTTCGCGCTCGGACGGGCGCGCGGGCGCCTCGGCTTGTGAACGCGCGAGACCGGCGTGCAAGACGAGCAGCAAGAGAGCGAGCAGAAGGCGCGGCGGATTCAGCATATCGAGAGAAGTGTCCTGATGAAATAAACGCCGTCATTCCTCAACGGCCTGAAGTTGAGCGACGTGAAATCTAAGGCACAGTAAAATGCCAGTGATCTACGTGACATTGATGTTCTAATGTCGAATGACACTTTGAAAGATGAAATGGTTATAGCAGAAGCGCGCGCGCTTGATAAAGGGAATGGGGAAGAATGGTTGAATAAAATTTTCAGTGCGGCGGAGTGTTGATGCGATGACGGAAACAGCGGACGTGGTCGTGATTGGCGGCGGAGTCGTCGGCGCGAGCGTGGCTTATCATCTCGCGGAGGCCGGTTGCAGGAACGTGCTTGTCGTCGAGCGCGGCGCGCGGTTGGGACTCGGCTCGACGGGGCGTGCGACAGGCGGCGTGCGCGCGCAGTTCGCGACGGCCATCAACATCAGGATGTCGCGCGCTTCGATTGATTTCTTCTCGCGCTTTGAGGAAGCGACGGGACAGTCTTGCGGCTATCAGCCGAACGGCTATTTGTTCGTCGCGACGTGTGAGGCGCATCTCGCGCAACTGCGACGCAATCGCGTGCTGCAAGAGGCTGAAGGATTGATGAACGTCGAGACGTTGACGGCAGCGGATGTCTCGGCGGCAGTTCCGCAACTACGTGCGGACGATGTGTTGGGAGGAAGTTTCTGCGGGACAGATGGATTGATTGACCCGCTCGCCGTCACGCGCGGCTTCATGTCGCGTGCGCGCGAAATGGGCGTAAGACTCTGGACGGAGACAGGCGTGGGCGGCATCGAAGTCGAGCGCGGGCAGGTAGCCGGAGTTCTCACGACGCGCGGGCATGTGGCGACGCGCGTGGTGGTTAACGCGGCGGGAGCGTGGGCGGCGGAAATCGCGCGGCTGGCGGGAGTGAAAATTCCGGTCGTGCCCCTGCGTCGCCAACTCGTCGCGACCGAGCCGCTTGAGGGCTTTCACGAAAAGTTGCCGATGGTGATTGATATGTCCGACGGCTTCCACTTCCGGCGCGACCAGCGCGAAGACGGGAGCGCGGGACTGTTGCTGGCGTGGCCGGACAATGAAGAGACGTTCGGTTTTAAGGAAGATTTCGACGCTGGCTTCGTCCCGAAAATTTTACAGAGGGCGCGCGGGCGCGTGCCGTGTCTGGCAGGTGTGGAAGTCGAGTTGGGGCGTTCGCGCGCTGGCCTCTACGAGATGACGCCGGATGGCCATGCGATTATCGGGCAAGCGCAGGGCATCACGGGGCTGTATCTCGCGAACGGCTTTAGCGGTCACGGCGTCATGCACTCGCCCGCCACCGGACGCGCCATCTCGGAGATGATTGTTGACGGACACTCGCACACGCTCGACGTGTCAACGCTCGCGCCGGAAAGATTCTCGGAAGGCCGCTTGCTGTCCGAGCCGTCTATGTTGTGAAGCAGGTTTGAGTTTAGTTGGATGAAGGAGATTCAGTATCTTTGTTAAGCAGCATCTCCATCAATTTTTTGAGTCGCGGGAAATCCACGGGCTTGGTGATGTAACCGTTGAAACCAGCGTCGAAGGCCGCTTGCCTGAAGCCGTCAGTGTCGAAAGCCGTGAGCGCGATGATCGGAACGTCTTGTAATTCTTCGCGCGCGCGGATGGCGCGTGTCGCTGCCAGCCCATCATGCTGCGGCATGGCGATGTCCATCAGGATGAGGTCGGGGAGCGCCAGTTTCGCTACCGAGAACGCTTCTTCGCCGTTAGTTGCCGTCAGCACGCGATAGCCCATGTCCTGAACCGCGAGGCTAATCAAAATTACGTTATCGCTGATGTCGTCCACCACCAGCACTGTACGCGCCGCGATTTTTGGTTCGGATTCAAAGCCATCAAGCTCTTCCGACTCGTGAATTGCCATACAGGTATTATGTCTGTGAAAGCGTCAGACATCAAAGCGCGTGCGGCTCAAGTGATGTCAACGAAGATGCGCCAAGGGGCGCTGTCGAGAGCGGAATCTATAAACTGACCGGTGTCGTCGCCGTCTAAAGCATATACGTCCAACTTTCCTGACCGTTGATGATGACGACGATGCGGATTCCGGCAGCACGCATCGCGGCGCGCAGTCGTGTGTTGCCGAGCAGACTGTTGCCGGCTGCTCTCGTCAGCCCGGCGGATGATAATGAGAGCGTCGCGGTTTGTGCGTCGCCGCTGATGGCTGCGTGGACTCTGTAGCCTTGCGCGCCGAGGCTCTGAGTTACTTCGGAGATTATCCCATCACGTGCTTGCTGCGCGGGTCTGATGTTTTGCGGATTGGCCGATTTCAAAACTTCCGGCGATTGATTGGCTGCGCCCGTCAATCTTGTATCTGCGTTGACGGATGTCCCGGCGTTCGGAACAGGTCTGGCTTCTTCAGACATCGCGGACGGAAGGCCGGCATTGATGGAAGTCTGCGCCGGACGTGTTGAGCGCGACGCCAAATCTGCGAAAGTTGTTGGACGCCCGGAGGCGAGCGTTTCGCCTGCCACGCTGATGCTCTCGGTCGGGGCTGCTTGTGGCAGTGAACGCTGGTTTGTGTTGTTGTCAGACGAAGTCTGTGGTTGATGCGAGGTGGGAGAGTTGATGACGCGGTCGGCCTCGTCCTGCTTGTTGATTTCCAACCTGTACAACTCGAAAGCCAGACCGCCGATGACCCACACGCACGCGAAAGTGGCGACTCCCGCCAGCGCGCCCACCGTCGAGACGTGCAGGCGACCGAGCAAAGGCAACTCATAATAGCTGCAGGGAGTTTGTGTGTTTGTAGAAGACGATGTATGAGCTATTGCCTGTCGCGCGCCTCGACTACTGAGGCTCACAATCAACAACGCAGCCAACACTCCTAACGGCCCGCACAGCACGCCCAGAGCGCAACCCCAGCCAAAACTTCTCCCACCTTCGCGCAGTATCCAGCCGGCAATCAAACCGGGAATGATCGCCCAAAACAAAGCGACGATCATCGCCAGCAGCAAGACTGTCATGAAGTCTGCGATTTCCATCGGCGGCGATAACATCCTCCGTCAGGAAGTCAGGCGTTGGCGGCTTTCTCTTCCGGTCTCCAACGGAGCGTGGGCTTGCGCGCGGCGGCGGCTTCGTCGAGGCGACCGATGCGCGTGGAGTGCGGCGCGTTCAAGACCGTTTCGGGTTCTTCCAGCGACTCGCGCGCGATTTCTTTCATCGCGTCTATGAACTGCTGCAACTCCTGTCGCCCGACGGACTCGGTCGGCTCAATCAGCATCGCGCCCTGCACGATGAGCGGGAAGTAAATCGTCATCGGGTGAAAGCCGTAATCAATCAGACGCTTCGCGATGTCGAGCGTGTGGACGCCTTTGCGCGACTGGCGTTTGTCCGTGAAGAGGACTTCGTGCATCGGCGGCGAATCGAATGGCTTGTCAAACGTGTCGGCCAGGCCGTGCGCGATGTAGCGCGCGTTCAGGACGGCGGCCTCCGTCGCTTCGCGCAAACCCGTGTTGCCGTGCGTCAGAATGTAAGACAGCGCGCGCAGGTGCATCCCGAAGTTTCCGAAGAATGCTTTGACGCGACCGATGCTCTGCGGACGTTTGTCGTCGAGACTAAAAGTTTCGCCGTCGCGGACGACACGCGGGACGGGCAAAAACGGCTCAAGCTGCGAGGTGCAACAGCAAGGGCCGGAGCCGGGGCCGCCGCCGCCGTGCGGAGTCGAAAAAGTTTTATGGAGATTGAGATGAATCACGTCCACGCCCATGTCACCGGGACGCGCGACGCCGACGAGCGCGTTCATGTTCGCGCCGTCCATGTAAACGAGGCCGCCCGCGTCGTGGATGATCCGGCAAATTTCTTTGATGTTGCGCTCGAAGATGCCGACGGTGTTCGGATTCGTCAGCATTAGTCCCGCCACATCGCCCGACGCGCACAATTCGCGCAGGTGCGACAGGTCGGTCAAGCCTTCCGCCGTCGAGCGAATCGTTTTGACGGTGAAGCCGGAGAGATGCGCCGAAGCGGGGTTCGTACCGTGCGCCGAGTCGGGGATGAGCATCACGTTGCGGCGCGGCTGATCGTTTTCGCCGACGCCGTCGCGCGCGTCGAGGAAGGCGCGAATCATCATCACGCCCGTCATCTCGCCGTGCGCGCCCGCCGCCGGTTGCAGAGAGATGCCGGAGAGACCCGTTATCTCCGAGAGATGCTGCTGCAACTCGTGCATCACTTCGAGCGCGCCCTGCGCGTCCTCTTCCGAAGCGAGCGGGTGGAGATTGGCGAAGCCGTGAATGCGCGCCACTTTTTCGTTGAGGCGCGAGTTATATTTCATCGTGCATGAACCGAGCGGGTACATGCCGAGGTCTATGTTGTAGTTCCACGTCGAGATGCGCGTGAAGTGCCGAACGACATCAACTTCGCTCAACTCCGGCACGCCCGCGAGGTCGTCGTCGCGTCGCAATTCGGCGGGCAGAAGCTCGTCGAGCGCGGTTTCATCAACGTCGAGCGCGGGCAGCATATAACCCCTTCTGCCCGTCTGCGAACGCTCGAAGATGAGCGCCTCGTTTTGTGTAATGTGCGGCGTGGCTTTCAGCATAGTTCGATGATGTGTACAAGCGTCTTATCAGTACCGCGAGCGGTAGCGAGCGGGTTGTGCTAACTGTGCAGACCCGCTCGCTACCGCTCGCGGTACTGACTCAGCGTTCTCTTAGTCCCGCGACGAGCGCGTCAATCTCGCTGCGCGGATTTGTCTCGGTCACGCAGACGAGGAAATCGTTAGGGCGTTCGGGGAAATAGCGCGAGAGCGCGAGTCCGCCGGTGATGTTGTGTTCGGCAGCGAGAGCGCGCAGCAAGCCGTCGGCGGCGACGGGCGCGCGGACGACGAATTCGTTGAAGCTGTGCGCGGAGTAGGGAATCGAGAAACCTTCAAGGACGGCGATTTGACGGCGCGCGTATGCGGCTTTTTGCGCGCACTGCATCGCCACATCCTGAAGCCCGCGCCTGCCCATCGTCGTCATGTAAATCGTCGCGGCGAGCGCGATCAGTCCTTCGTTGGTGCAGATGTTGGAAGTCGCCTTCTCGCGCCGGATGTGCTGCTCGCGCGTGGCGAGCGTGAGCACGAAGCCGCGCCGTCCCTGCTTGTCGTAAGCGACGCCGACGAGCCTGCCGGGAAGCTGGCGCGCGTACTGCTCGCGCGTGGCGAAGAGTCCGACATACGGGCCCCCAAAAGAGAGTGGCACGCCGAACGACTGGCCTTCGGCGACCACGATGTCCGCGCCGCACGAGCCGGGAGCGCGAAGCAGTCCGAGCGACATGCTTTCCGTGACGACGACAACTAGCAGCGCGCCCGCCGCGTGAACCTTTTCCGAGAGCGCTTTGATGTCTTCCACGCAACCGAAAAAGTTCGGCGACTGAACGACGACGGCGGCGACGCTGTTATCAATCGCGGTTTCATCGTCGAGCAACGTGCGTCCCGTCGCTTCGTCGAAAGCCACGCGACCGAGTTCGATGCCGGCGTGCGCGACGTAAGTTTCCGTGACGTGCATGTATTCGGGATGCACGGCGTCGGAGACGAGGACACGTTTGCGGCGCGTGACGCGCTCGGCCATCAGGACGGCTTCGGCCATTCCCGTCGAGCCGTCGTACATCGAAGCGTTCGCCACGTCCATGCCGGTCAGTTGGCAGACGAGCGTCTGAAACTCGAAGATGGCTTGCAATGTGCCCTGCGAAATTTCGGGTTGATAAGGCGTGTAGGCGGTGAAAAATTCGGAGCGTTGAAGCAGACTGTCAACGATGGTGGGGGCGTAGTGCGAATACGCGCCCGCGCCGAGAAAACTGGGGCGACGCGCCGCCGCATTGCGCGCCGCCATTGCATCGAAGCGCGCGAGCAGTTCAATTTCGGAGAGTGCGGCGGGCGTGTTGAGCGGCTCGCGCAGGATGATGTCGGATGGAATCGAGTCGAAGAGTTCTTCCATCGAGCCGAGTCCCAGCCCTTGAAGCATCTCCTGCCGTTCCTCCGGCGAGTTCGGGATGTAACGCACTTGCTTCTCTTACTCCGTTTCCGTTTTGAGGAAGTCTTCGTACTCGGCGGCGGCGAGCAGGCTGTCAACTTCTCCCGCTTTGTCGAGCTTGACGCGAATCATCCACGCGCCCTCGTAAGGGTCTGCGTTGACTTTCTCCGGCTCATCATTGAGAGACTCGTTGACGGCGACGACTTCACCGCCGACAGGAATGAAAAGCTCCGAGACAGCCTTGACGGATTCGACCGAGCCGAACACTTCATGCGCCGCGAATTTCTCGCCGACCTTCGGCAACTCGACATAGACCACGTCGCCGAGCGAGTGCTGCGCGTGATCCGTGATGCCGACGGTGGCCGTGTCGCCCTCGACCTTGAGCCACTCGTGATCTTTGCTGTAGTGCAGATTATCGGGAACGTTTGACATGAATCCTCCAGAGGCGTGCGGCAATCAACAATTAAATTCAAAAGCGATGAAACTTATTTCTTCTCGCGCTTGTAAAAAGGCGTGGCGACGATCTGCGCGCCGACTTTGCGTCCGCGCACGTCAATCTGTATTTCCTGCCCTGTGCCTGCGAGTTCGACGGGCACGTAAGCGAGGCCGATGTTTTTCTTCAAGTACGGCGCGGGGCTGCCGGACGTGACTTGCCCGACTTTCTCATCAGCGACGTACACATCCTGACCGTCGCGTGCGATGCCTCGCTCCATGATCTCGAAGCCGACGAGCTTGCGCCTGACGCCCTCTTCTTTCTGTTTGATGAGCGCGTCGCGTCCCGTAAAGTCGCCCTTATTCAATTTTGTAATCCAGCCGAGATTGGCTTCGAGCAACGTCGTCGTCTCGTCAATCTCATGTCCGTACAGAGCCATCGCCGATTCGAGTCTCAGCGTATTGCGCGCCGCCAGACCACAGGGCGTGACGCCATCAGGCGTCCCGTATTTGCCGATTTCGAGCATCTTATCCCACAGATGCTCCGACTGATTCGCGGCGGCATAAACTTCAAAACCGTCCTCGCCCGTGTAACCCGTGCGCGAGATGATTGAAGGAATGCCGTCAACGTCGCCCTCGCGAAAATGGTAGTACTTGATTTCTTCGAGCGGCGTCGAAGTTAGTTGTTGCAGGATGCCGAGCGCATCGGGGCCTTGCAGCGCGATCTGGCAATAGTCCGCGCTGCGATTGGTGAGCCGCACGTCCTCGCCCTGATGAAAAGAATTTATCCAATCCCAGTCTTTCTCCGTCGTCGAGGCGTTGACGACGAGCAGGAGATATTCGGGGCCGAAGCGATAGACGAGAAGGTCGTCAATGACTGTGCCCTGCGGCGTCGTCAGCGCGGAGTAGTGCGCCTGACCATCAACGAGTTTCGTCACATCGTTCGAGCACAGACGATTGACGAAAGGAATGGCGTCCGCGCCGAGAACTTCGATCTCGCCCATGTGGGAAACGTCGAAGAGGCCGGCGTGCGTGCGCGTCCGCAGATGCTCTTCGACCGTTCCGAGCGGGTATTGCACGGGCATATCCCACCCGCCAAAATCAACCATCCGCCCGCCCGCGCGGCGGTGCAGGGCGTTGAGCGGAGTCTGCTTCAAAGTTGGCGCGGTCACACACTTTTCTCCTGCGCTTGAGAGGCGAATTCGGGTCGCAAAAATTATCGAATTGAACTAGCCGGAAACCTAGCATGTCACCGGAGAGGGCGTCAAGCGTAAGGTCAGTTATCGCGCTCATCATCGCAGAGATGCTGTGCAATGATTTCAATTCAATCGCGCTTCGTTGCATTTCACCTGAGAAAATCTTCGACACAGGTCAGCGGAAACTCCACATTCTCTCTACATTCCGATGTCTTTCAAATGATAACGCTGCGTGTCGTAGTGGCGCGCGACATCCACTGTATTGAGCTTGCCGAGCACGGTTGAAATATCCACGAGCGAGAGGTCGCAGGCGGGCGCGATGCCACGCGCCGAAACCATTTTGCCGAACTCGCCTTGCGCGACCGCATCCGCCGCGCGCGCGCCGTAGAGCGCGCCCATGATGCGATCAACGGGCGAAGGCTCGCCGCCGCGTTGCGGGTGTCCGAGCATGGCGGAGCGCGCCTCGTAAGGCGTCTCTGACATGATGCGGCGCGCGAGCACTTCGCCGATGCCGCCGAGCCGCGCGTGGCCGAAAGCGTCCTGCTGCTCGTCAATCGTGACGAGCGCGCCGTCTTCCGCATAAGCGCCTTCGGAGACGACAATCACGGAATAGCGCGGGTGCAGAGGGTCGCGCGGGCTGGCATGTGTGTCGCCGAGCCGCTCCTGCAAAAGGTGAAAGACGCGCTCGTAACGGAAAGGATGTTCGGGAATGAGTATCAAGTGCGCGCCGCCCGCCACGCCCGACCAGAGCGCGAGATGACCGGCGTGTCGCCCCATCACTTCGATGACCTGCACCCAGCCGTGCGAGCCGGCGGGCGTGCGCGAGCGTTCGATAATTTCTGTGACGTTCCTCAGCGCGGTGTCGAAGCCGAGCGTGTAATCCGTGCCGGCGAGGTCTTTGTCAATCGTCTTGGGGATGCCGACGACGTTGACGCCCTGTTCAGACAAGCGCGCCGCGACGCCGAGCGTATCTTCTCCGCCGCACGCGACGATAGCGTCGAGTCCGAGTTGGCGAATGTTCTCGAAAACTTCGGGCGAACGGTCAACGCACGTGCCGTCTTCCGCGATGCTCTTGAAAGGATTGGTGCGTGAAGAGCCGAGGTTGGTTCCGCCGTCTCGATCCCAGCGACGGACTTTGGCGCGGTCGAGCGCGAGCGTTTCGGGCAGAGGATTGAGCAGTCCGCGCCAGCCATCGTAGAGGCCGGAAACTTTGATGCCGTGATCCGACGCGCGATAGACCAAACTCTTAATAGCGGGATTGAGTCCGGGCGCATCGCCTCCGCCCGTCAACACTCCGATGCGCCTGACCTGAGCCATGATTAATTAAAAATTCCCTTCATGCGAATGTCGAATAGAAAAATCGCGATAGTCTTAACATAACGATGCAAGCGGCACAAAACAGAGTCTTCATTTTTTATTTGAATGTTGAAACGCATGTTTGATGTTAGTCAGAGAGGTTTAGAATGCACGGTTGATAATTCTTTTCATGTACACTTTTCTTTGCGATACTCTGCGCGTCAAGTATGCGAGCCAACGCTGCCTCCGCTTTTGTTCATCAATGATTGAGGCCGGCAAGCTGGCTGGTAGAAAGTAGGAGCGTAAGATAAACATGTTGAGGCACGACCCCCGTTTACGCCTGAGCGTCATTTTCATGCTCGCCCTCGCACTCGTGTTCACACAGACCAGCGCGGCACGCGCGCAAGAAAACGATCTCGTCAGCAGCGCGGGCGTCTTCATCGAACCGCCGAGCGCGAAACGTCACCAGCAGAGACGCGAGACAGTGTCAGCACAGCGTACCGCTGTCGCCCCGCGCCGCAAGCGCGTCGTCGTCGCGTCGAATCCGCCGCCTGTCGTCGTCGTGCCGCCTCCGGTGGCGAACAATAACCATCATGATCCGAAGAAACCCGATAAGCCGCCCGTCGTCAAAAAGCCGTCGGTGACGGCTGAATCATTGAACGTGAAAGGCGAGACGGCGAGCAATGCCGGTCACTACGAAGAGGCCATCGGATTTTTCAGGGATGCTTTGCGGTTGAAGCCCGCGTATGAAGAGGCGCAGTCGAATCTCGGTTTCTCGCTCTATCAACTCGGCAAATACAGCGAAGCGTCTGAGGCACTCGCCAAAGCGACGCAACTTGACGCGCAGGATGACGACGCCTTTACCTATCTCGGCGCGTCCTACACAAAATTGAATCAGCCCGCGCAGGCCGCCGCCGCTTATGAGAGCGCATCTCGCCTCGATCCGAAAAATGCCGAGACGTTTTACACGCTCGGCAATGCTTACGAGAGCGCAGGGCAGACTGATAAAGCCATCGAAGCTTTCAGGCAAGCCGTGCGTCTGAAGCCCGGCTATGTGGAAGCGCAATTCGATCTCGGTGACGCGCTCTACAAACAGCAAAAATATGCGGAGGCGGTCGAGGCTTACAAGCAGGTCGTGCGTCTCAAGCCGGGCGATGCGGAAGCGCAATCGAATCTCGGCGACGCTTATCGCGGACAAGGCCATTACGCCGAAGCCATTCCGGTTTACAGGGAAGCGTTGCATCTCAAACCGGACGACGCTGAAGTTCAGCACTATCTCGGCTATTCGCTCGGTCGCGAGCGTCACTGGCCGGAGGCCGCCGCCGCGCTCAAAGAAGCGATCCGGCTCAAACCGGATTACATAGACGCTTACGTCAATCTCGGATGGGTTTATAACAACTCGAACCAGTACGCCGATTCGATCAACATTCTGAAACAGGCGTTGACGCTGAACCCGAACGAAGCGCCGGCGCATTTCAACATCGGCATCGCCTACAGCCGGCAGGCGCAGGCGGGTGGAGTGAAAGATTCCGAGCGCAAGAAATTGTTTCAACAGGCGGTGGATTCTTTCTCGAAGGCCATCAGCGGGCGTAGCGATTGGGCAGAGGCTCACAACAATCTCGGCGTCGCCTATGGAAGTATGGGACGCTTCAAAGAAGCCATCGCCGCACACGCTGAAGCCGTCCGTCTGAAGCCGGATTATGCCGGCGCGCTCTTCAATCTGGCCTATGCTTATCGCAAGAGCGGCGACCGCAACAAGGCCGTCGAGACTTATAACAAACTGATCCCGATCAATCCGGGTCTGGCGCAAAAACTTTACCCGTTGCTGAAATGAGCCGCTTTGTGTTCAGTCAGCCGAAAGTGGATGTAAACAAGAAAGCCCGCGACGGATATGTCGCGGGCTTTTACGTTTCACATGCACTGTGTTAGCTCAACTCAATCAGTAGCTTCGTTCAGGCACATTCATTTTCTGAAGGGCGAAGACGACGCGCATCGTCTGCGGGCGACGGTCGAGCGAAGCGGGCACGAAGGCAGGATTTTTACGCAGGGCATCTTGAAGCTCATCGAGCATACGCGGGTTGCGCGGCGGTTCGACGATGGCTGCGAGCGACGCGCTGCCATTGCTGTACACGTCGGCGACGACGATCATATCGTCATCATCTGGACTCAAGCTGTCCGAAGGCGACAGGGCGAGTTTCGCCAGCGCGCCGCGCGGGTTCAAACTCGGCGACTGTTCTGTGAACGGCGCGCGCGACGCCGCCAAATTTTCCGGCGAGAGACGCTGCGTACCATCTAACACGCCATTCAGACCGCCGACGCTGTTATCAATCCAAGTGACTTGATAAGGCAGCGTCGCTTCAAACTTTTCCGCCGCTGCCAGATTCCTGAGCGACTGTAACTGCTGGCTGAAACCGGCGATGACTCCGACGAAAAGCAGCAGAGAATAGAGCGCGCCGACCGCGTAAGGCATTAAATGCGGCTCGATCCATCGCGTCACGCGCTCGCGCAGGCCATGTGCCGTGCGCGCATTGCGTTCAGCGCGCTCGATGATGAGAGCGTGGCTGATCGCTGCTGCGAGATTTGGCGGAGCGGCGGGACGTGCAATCAAAGAGTATGAGCGAATTAGAGAGCGCGTTTCATCCAATTCGCGACGACAGATTGGGCACACATCGAGATGCGCGTCGAGCGCCATCCGCGCGTCGCGTGTTAACTCGTCGTCGAGATAAGGCGAAAACTCTCTCTGTGATTCCTGACAGTTCATCATAAAATCTCAAACTTGAGATTGAAGACCGGTGCTTGAAGTCGGCTTTTGCCGAACTCTGCTCCAGTCTCCAGCCTCTCCAGTTCGGGACGAATAGCTGGCCTGCCCCGGCTGCTCCCTTGTTGAAAGAAAGCAACAATCGCACTGTCCGTATGATAAAGCTCCCGATTCAAACCATGACCGCGCGCGGCGCTCAAAAACGGGTGTTGCTGGCCTCGTTTTCAAATTGCACGCGATGTGTGGTCTGAGCGAAATCTCTTCACACACAGACGCTCTCGTTGCCTCCTGACCCACCTGGCACCGGGTACTTGGTGAAGCCGGGGCAGGGCAACTATTCGTCCCGAAAATTTATCAGCCGACAACATTCGACAATCAACGAAAACTAAAAAGCTGATTGCTGAACGCTGACTGCTACTTACAAAGAACCTTCGAGCCGTCGTCGCAACTCGGTGCGGCCCCTTGAGAGCCTCGATTTGACAGTCCCGATACTAATCTCAAGCGCCGCCGCGACCTGCTCGTAGCTCAAGCCTTCGATGTCGCGCAGCACGATCACTTCGCGATACGAGCGAGAGAGTGTGTGCAACGCTCGTATCAAAACCTGCTCGCGTTCGCGCGCCAGCGTTGACTGTTCCGGGTCGCTGGCGTTTCTGTCTTGGAGTTGCGAGCCGAGCGTCGCATCCATCTCTGCGGAGGCCGGAGCGTCGAGCGACACGGTGCGCTCGCGGCTGCGACGTTTCCACCAGCGCCAGCGATTGCGCGCCTGATTGACGGCGATGCGGTAGAGCCACGTCCGCAAATCGGCCTCGCCACGAAACTGCGAGATGTAGCGGAAGGCTTGCAGGAAAGTCTCCTGCGTCAGGTCGCGAGCCTCTTCCGCATCTTCGGTCAGACGAAAGAGCAACGCATAAATGTCACCCGTGCGTTCCGCGACGAGTTGTTCAAAAGCCCACGCCTCGCCCGCTTTCAGTCTTTCGATGAACTGCGTTTCGGCATCAACCGCATCAGGCCAGGCGTCCGCTGTGACAGCCCCTCCGGACTGCTCCGGTTCCGCTCGGACGCGGAGGACGATTGGCTCTCCGAAGCTCACAAGCCTCCTACGCTGTTGGCCGCCGAGGGGGCGCGAAAGCCTCTCTCCCCCTTCAACTGAGAGGATAGACACCGCGCCGGTTCATCTTGTTCCAAAAAATAATTCATCGCTGCACGTTGGATGTCAGAAGCCGACTTGACGAACAATACTAAATCAAGATGTGGGCAAATCGTCAGTTGGAATACGCTTTCACGACGTTCAATCAACATCTTTTCGCCTCCTTGACAACTTCTCGCGCTGCTCGTTAGAGTGCATCTTCGCTTCCATACTCATCAACAGAACGCGCCGCGACAGGCGGGCTTGCGGCAAGGAAATCACAGTGGCTCGATTATCGAAAAAACAACGTCAGAAACAACTCAAGCAAGACGCCTTCCGCGACACGACGATGGACTTCTACGACCGTCTCGCACACCGCATGGAGGGACGCGGGCGCACCATCCTTTACGCCATCTCGGCGGTCGTCGCCGCTGCGATCTTACTCGGCCTCTATTCGTGGTGGAGCGGACGCCGCGCGGACGAGGCGAGTCTGGCGATGGGCAAGGCCATCGAGATTTCCAACGCGCCGGTGACGACGGGCACGCCGCAGCCGGGCGAGACGGGGCCGAGTTTCCCCAATGAGCGCGAGCGCGCGCAAAAGGCCGTCGAGGAATTTCAAAAAGTTCAAAACAAATACGGCTCGCCCTACGCTGACATGGCGCGCTATTTCGCCGCCGTCAATCTGCTCACGGTCGAGCGCAGCAAAGGTCTGAGCGAACTCGAAGCGATCAGCAAGAGCGGCAACGCGGAAGTCGCTTCACGCGCGAAGTTTGCGCTGGCGCAGGCGAAAGAAGCGGATGAAAAATACGACGAAGCCGCCACCCTTTACAAAGAACTGCTGGACGGCAAGGGACAAGGCGTGCCGGAGAACACGCTCAAACTAAGCCTCGCCAACGCCTACGAGAAGTTGGGTAAAAAGGACGAGGCCGCAGACATCCTCTTCCGTATGGTCGAAGCCGCGCGTAAAGAATCTCAGGCTGCGAAGGGAGACGGCAAGTCTGTGACCGATGTGAAGTCCAAAGGCGAGCCGGCGGCCATCAGCGCCGCGGCTGATAAGCTCCAGAAGCTCAATCCTGAACGCTTCGCGCAACTCCCGCCTGCGCCCGTCTCGAAGAACCCTCTTCCATTTTAATGCGCGTGGGAAATTTGAAGTTTGAACATTGTCCACCGCTCGCCGTATAGCTTGTACGCTCTTGCTTCTCAGTTGAAAGGATTCTCTCTGACATGAAGAAAAATTACGCACGGATGCTCGTCGCGCTCGTCGTTTTGCTGGCTGGCGTCGCGACCGCGAGCGCGCAGGATGTCTTAGGCGCGCAGGAGACGAGAAACGCTCTCTCCACCTTCCCCGAATCGCAGGGAGTTTTGTACGTCAACATACGCCGCACCATTGATGAGGCGTTGCCGCGCTTGATGTCGCCCGCCGATGTGCAAAAGCATCTCGCAGAGGCGCAGAAAGTCGGAGTCAATCTACACGACTTTGAATACCTAATTGTGGGCGTGCGTCTGGCCGATGCGCTGCCGTCGGCGACAGCGATTCCCGACTTCGTCGTGCTCTTGAAGGGGAAAGGCACATTCAGTCCCGACGCGCTGCTGACGCTGGCGCGCGTGGCCGCCGACTCGCAGGGCATGAAGATGACGCAGGAGACATATAATTCGCGGACGCTCAATCTCGTCACGCTCAACAAAGAACCCGCGCCCGGCGACACCAACAAGTCGAAGAAATTCCCGGTCAACGAAATCGCCGCCACGACGCTCGATAGCGGCACGCTCGTCATCGGCACGCCCTCTTATGTGCGTTCGACGATTGACGCCGCGAGCGGCAGCGGTCAGGGACGGCTCAATGCGGCGTTCATTGATCTGGCGGCGCGAAATACGACCGCGCTTTCGAGCCTGACGGTCGTCATTCCGCCTGAGATTTCCAATTACCTCAAAGGCATGGGCATCCCGCAGAATGAAGAGGCGAACCGCATTGTCGGCTGGCTCAAGCAAGTCAGCATCTCGAACGGCATGTCCGCGCAAGACTTCAACGTGCAGGCCGCCATCGAGACCGACAGCGCCGAACACGCCAATGCCATCAACGGGATGATCGGGATGGGAGTGACAGCGGCGCAGGGGCATCTGGCCGAAGAAGTTCAAAAGCACAATAATCCGAAGGATGCCGAAGAGACGCAGGCCGCTTTGAGCGCGATTAAGTCTTTCACCAACACGGTTCAGGGCAGCGTCGTGATACTCGGCACTTCCGTCCCGCAGGCGACTCTAGCCGCCATCGTGAAAAAGAATATGTATCCGCCGCCACCACCGCAGCCCATCACGGCGACAAAAAACACCACGAGACACACAACGCGCGGACATCGCCGGACGACAAGGAAGCATTGAGGATAATCTGGAACTGATGAGAGAGGGCGTCGCCTTCGCATGTTGCTGATGCACCGACAAGGCAACGCGAAGTGTGACGCCCTTCATTTATTTTTGCAGTGCGTGTAAATCTTAAGTGGAGAGACAAAGACGTTGGAGAGTGTGACTGAGAAGCAGAGAACAGCGCAAATTATTCGCCTGCTGAAAAGAGAATACCCGGACGCGCGTTGCAGTCTCGAACATCAAAGCCCGCTCGAACTGCTCGTCGCCACCATTCTCTCCGCACAATGCACGGACGAGCGCGTCAATCTCGTCACCGCTGAACTGTTCAGGAAGTATCGCACTCCCGACGACTACACGAGCGTTCCTCAAACCACGCTGGAGCAAGACATCCGCTCGACGGGCTTTTTCCGCAACAAGGCCAAATCAATTCAAGGCGCGTGCCGTCTCATCAGCGAGCAGCATCAGGGACGTGTTCCTGAAACGATGGAAGAGTTACTGACACTGCCCGGCGTGGCGCGCAAGACGGCGAACGTTGTCCTCGGCAACGCCTACGGGCAAGCGTCGGGCGTCGTCGTTGACACGCACGTCAACCGGCTCTCCGCGCGCTTGAATCTCTCGCCACAAAAAACGCCGGAGAAGATCGAGCGCGACTTGATGTCGCTCGTCCCCTCGAAAGACTGGATCGTTTTTCCGCACCTTCTCATCGCGCACGGACGCAAAGTGTGCAAGGCGCGAAAACCGCTCTGCGGCGAATGCATCGTCGAAAAACTGTGCCCTTCATCGTCGCTCAAGACCGGCGTCATACCGGCATGACTTGTGCGCTTGAAGTCACACGCGCGCGCCCCTTCATTTCTCCACTTAAAAATTATCGAACCAGTCGTGCGTCATGTCGCACCAGAGCGCGAGACCGCGCCACGTCTTGAAACGCGAATAGAAACGAACGATCTTTTTGTCGTCACACTTGCGCCCCTTGTTGTGCTTGCTCGTAAACTTGGCGCGCACCCACGAATCAAGCGCGAGCACGTCATAGCGCCCGACGAGTTTCAGCAAATTCTCTGCGGCGTAATCACCGACGCCCAGCACTTTTTTCATCTCGCGTTTGAGCGCGTCTGTTTCCAGCGGACTCTCAAACCACGATTCGACATCCAACTCGCCCGCAGCGACGCGCGTGGCTAATTGTTTGAAGTAAGCGGCGCGATAACCGGCGCGCACCACGTCGCGGTAAAACTCGACGGGTTGCGCGGCCATCGCTTCCGGCGTAGGGAAAGTACGCCGCCCGTCTTTCGCCTCACGTCCCAGATTGTTGACCAGCCCTGCGACCATCTTTCTCGTCAAAGCCCATGAGCAATTCGTCGTGCAAATTGATTTGACGAGGTCTTCGTAAACCGTCGGCGAGCGCAGCAGGCGGCCCGCGCCGTCCTGCTCAATCCATGCGAAATCCGGTTCATTTGAAATCGCCGCGTAAAATTCCGTCATGTCATCATCGAGACGAAACATGTGCCGCACGTCGCGCGTGATGCGCGCAGTGTCGCGTGCGCCGAGTCGCCGAGTGACGCTGACATTGAGTGACCGCTTATCGCCCGTGACCGTGACCGTCACGGGCGGCGCGCTGTCGTTAAGTTCAAGCACGCGGATGAGCGTCGCGCTGTCTATGATTTCAAAGGGGAGCAAGTCGCTCCAGCCGTGACTTGAGATCGTGCGTTGAAAATCGAATCCGGGCGGCGCTGTGATGTGTATGTCCATGTCGTTGATTCCTGTCGCTTTGAAATGGAAGTGCAAGCTAACAAATTTCAGACGCATTGGCGAAGCGCGCGGCGAAGTTTGTTTACAAGTGTGGATTTTGAGCTATCATGCGGCAGTCGCGGGTCATTAAAATTCCGTTCGAGGAGAATCACAAGTGACTGATCAACGCACGCTCACGGTGCTGTGCATCGCCACCTTCGAGAAGGGGCAGGAATTTATGCGCGAGTGCAAGCGGCAGGGTTGCCGCGTCATTCTACTGACGATGCAAAAACTGGAGCAGGCCGATTGGCCGCGCGACTCGCTCGACGAAATTTTTTATCTGCCGGATGGTTTCAAACTCGAAGACCTCATTAAGAGCATCAGCTACGCCGCGCGCACGCGCCGCATTGATCGCATCGTGCCCCTTGATGATTTCGACGTGGAGACGGCAGCCGCCTTGCGCGAGCACCTGCGCCTGCCCGGCATGGGCGACACGACGACGCGCTACTTCCGCGACAAACTGGCGATGCGCGTCAAGGCCATGAACCACGGCATCCTCGTCCCCGATTTCGTCCACGCGCTCAACCACGAAGCGATTCGCGAATTTGTGGAACACGTCTCGCCGCCGTGGGTGCTCAAACCGCGCGGAGAGGCTTCGACCGTCGGCATCAAGAAAGTGAAAGCCGCAGACGCACTCTGGCCTCTGCTCGATGAACTTGGCGACAGGCAATCTTTTCACCTCATCGAAAAATTTATTCCCGGCGACATCTTTCACGTTGACTCAATCATCTCTGAGCGCGAAGTTGTCTTCAGCGTCGCGCATCTGTACGGGCAGCCGCCGATGGAAGTCGCGCACGAAGGCGGCGTCTTTATGACGCGCACGATTCCGCGCGACAGCGACGACGCGCTCTCTCTCGCCATACTCAACCGTGAACTTGTCAGCACGCTCGGACTCGTGCGCGGCGTCACGCACACAGAATTCATCAAGGGGCACGAAGATGGGCATTTCTACTTTCTCGAAACCGCCGCGCGCGTCGGCGGAGCCAACATCGCCGAAGTCGTAGAGGCCGCGACGGGCGTCAATCTCTGGGCTGAATGGGCGAAAATTGAGGTTGCCGGAGAACATGGAAGCTATCAAGTCCCGCCGCATCGAGACGATTACGCGGGCATTGTGATCTCGCTCGCGCGCCAGGAATACCCGGACACCGCCGCCTATACGGACGATGAAATCGTCTGGCGTCTGAATAAACGGCATCACGTCGGCTTGCTCGTCGCCTCTCAAGACCCCGCGCGCGTCGAGCACTTGCTGCAAACTTATATCAAACGTTTCTACACAGACTTTTTCGCCATCCAACCTTTGCCCGAAAGAGCGACGAGTTAAGTGATGAGCGATGAGTGATGAATGATGAATGAATACAAGAGTGCCCTTGTCTTTCATTCATCATTCATCATTCATCACTCATCATTTCTCAAACGCATTGTCCCGCCGCGAAGCCTGACGCCCACGCCCATTGAAAATTGTAGCCGCCGAGTTGGCCTGTCACATCCACCACTTCGCCGATAAAATAGAGTCCGTGTACGCGGCGCGCTTCCATCGTTTGTGAGGACAATTCATTGGTGTCCACGCCGCCTTTCGTCACTTCCGCCTTGTGAAACCCTTCTGTGCCGGCGGGCGCAATCTGCCAGTCGGACAAACGGCGCGCGACTATTTCCAACTCCCTCGTCGAATAGTTCCGCAGCAATTTCGACGGAGCGTAAAGTTCGCACCACATCTGCGCGAAACGTCTCGGGAGATGACGAGAGACGAGCGCGGCAAGCTCTATCTCGTGCTCCGTTTCGTTCAAGAGAAGTTCGCGCGCAATCTCATCCGGCAACAATTCGATGGAGAGCGTTTCGCCCTGATTCCAGTAAGACGAGATTTGCAGAATCGCGGGGCCGCTCAACCCTCTGTGCGTCAGCAAAACGTTCTCGAAAAATTCCGCGTCGCCGTAACGCACAGTTGCAGGGACGGAAACGCCGCTCAATTTTTTGAAGGCATCGAGACTTTGCGCGTGCAATAGAAGAGGCACGAGCGCGGGTGTGGGCTGGACAATCTTCAAGCCGAATTGTCTCGCGATGCGATAGCCGAAGTCCGTCGCGCCGAGTTGCGAAATTGACAGCCCGCCCGTCGCGATGACGAGCGCATCGCAGTTGAATGTTCCCGCATTCGTCGCCAGCGTAAAACCGGCATCCTTCCGCACTTCTTCAACTTCACATTCAACCCTCACCTCGACGCCCGCGCTCGTGCATTCGTCGAGCAGCATGTCAATGATTTGCCGCGCGCTGCCGTCGCAAAATAACTGCCCTAATTTCTTCTCGTGATAACGAATGCCGTGCTTTTCGATGAGCGCGATAAAATCCGAAGGCGTATAACGCGCGAGCGCGGACTTGGCGAAGTGTGGATTGGATGAAAGAAAGTTTCGGTGCGTGGTGTACAGATTCGTGAAATTACAACGCCCGCCGCCGGAGATGGCGATCTTCTTTCCCACGCTCGCGTTGTGCTCGACGAGCAGCACGGAGCGACCGCGTTTGCCCGCCTCCGCCGCGCAGAACAGTCCCGCCGCGCCGCCCCCAATGATGACCACATCCCAATTCATAGAGCAATCATTAACACGGATGGACAGGATGCACAGGGTAAAGATAAAAGATGAATGTCGCAGCGACGAGCGATGAATATCTGGCGAGGCATTTCTCTTCATTCATATTGCGGCATTCATCACTCAACACCTCTTCTTCAATCCTGTCTATCCTGTCCATCTTGTTAATTCTTCTTTGATTGTTCCGGCTGCGCGTCGAGCAAGGGCTTGAGGTGTTTGTACACGACATTGGCGACGATCTTCGTGCCTTTGGCGTTCGGATGCACGCGGTCTGTCTGGTTGAGCGACTCGATGCCGGCGACGCCTTCGAGAAAGAAGGGAATCATCGGCACGTCCTGTTCTTTTGACAAAGACTGAAAAAGATCGCGGATTTGTAACTCGTAGTCGCGACCGGAACTCGTCGGCGTGTACATCCCCGCGAGCAGCACTTTCGCGCCGTGCGACTTCGCGCGCTCGATAATGTTTGCGAGATTCTTTTTCGTCTCGCTGACGGGCTGGCCGCGCAAAAAATCGTTGGCTCCGAGTTCGAGAATGACGAAGCGCACATCGCCGTCGAGCGACCAGTCTATGCGTCGCACGCCGCCCGCCGAAGTGTCGCCCGACACGCCCGCGTTGACGACTTCGTAAGCGTAGCCGTCAGCGTCGAGCTTGCGTTGCAACAGAGACGGATAGCTCTCGGCTGGCGCGAGACCGTAACCGGCGGTTAAGCTATCGCCGAAAGCCACAATTTTCGGGCGCGTCGCTTGTGAAAGAGTTTGTGACGGCATGTCGTTCGTCGAAGTGGAAGAAACAGTGTTCGAGTTGTTGGACGACGATGTTCCGGGTTGAGGCGAAGAGCCGCCGCCGCATCCAATCAGAGACGCAGCTATTGAGAGCAACAGACCGGGTAGAAATAATCGCATGATCGAATTATACAGAATTTCCAAAACAGTTCCTTCCGGCAACGAGTCGCTGACGATTCTGCACTCGCTTGACCTGACCATCCCGGACGGCCAGTTCGCGGCCATCGTCGGCCCCTCCGGGAGCGGCAAGTCAACCTTGCTCGGACTCATCGCGGGACTCGACGCGCCGACCGCCGGCGAAATAAAAATTGACGGCGAAGAAATCACGCGCATGAGCGAGGACGCGCTGGCCGCCTTGCGTGGACGCAAGATGGGCATCGTCTTTCAATCGTTTCATCTCATCCCGTCGCTCACTGCATACGAAAACATACTCGTCCCGATGGAGATCGCCGGCGCGACGGACGCACGCGCGCGCGCGCAAACTTTGCTCGAAGAAGTAGGACTCAAGGAACGCGCGCATCATTATCCTTCGCAGCTTTCCGGCGGCGAGCAGCAACGCATCGCCGTCGCGCGCGCCTTCGCCAACAACCCCACGATCTTGCTGGCCGATGAGCCGACCGGCAATCTCGACTCGCGCAACGGGCGACACGTTTTCGATTTGATGCTCCAGCTAAATCGTAAACGCGGGACGACGCTCGTCCTCGTCACGCACGAAAGCGAACTGGCGAATCTCGCAGATCGCCGCGTCACTTTGCGCGACGGACGAGTTGAGCATGACAGCAGCGCGAGCGTTGATGACAGCGAAGTTGACGCGAATGTCGCGGCGTCCGCGCAGGAAGTCGAGGCCGCGCGTTAATGAGTTTTATTCTCAACATGGCACGGCGCGAGATACGCTCTTCGTGGAAGCGTCTCCTGTTTTTCTTTCTCTGCATCGGCATCGGCGTCGGCTCAATCGTCGCGTTGCGCTCGATGATTCAAAATCTCAACCGCGTCGTGACGGGCGAGGCGCGCGAGTTGATGACGGCGGACGCGCAGGCCGAAGCCTCGCGCGAATGGTCGCCTGAGACGCTCGCTGCGATCAACCGCATCGCGCAGTCACCCCTTGTCGAGGCGCGCGCCGAAACCATCGAGGCGGCGACGATGGCGCGCCCGTCCGATGAGACACACGAAGGCGCGTTGATGGTTGAACTGAAAGCCATCGCGCCGCCTTTTCCGCTCTACGGCGATTTCCGGCTCGTTGATGGCAGCTTGTTCGATTACGCGCTGCTCGCGAATGACGGCGCGGTAGTCGCGCCGCTTCTGCTCGCGCGTCTTAACTTGAGCGTCGGCGACAAAATCAAAATCGGTGACAAGTCTTTTCAGATTCGCGGCGTGACGACGCAGGAGCCGGGCAGCGGCGGAGGGTTTCGTCTGGGGCCGCGCATCTTCGTCGGCATGGAAAATTTGGAAGGCGCGGGACTGACGGGCTTCGGCAGCCGCGCGCGCCACAAGATACTTTTCAAGACGACGGGCGAGACGGCGACCGCCACGCTCGTCAAGAATTTGCGCGCGGAGCTTGGCAACAACATCGTCAACGTGCGCTCGTATCGTGATTCGGAAGAAAACTTAGGCGAGCAGTTCGCGCGTGCGGAAAATTATCTGTCGCTGACCGGACTCGTCATCCTCGTGCTCGGCGGCATCGGCGTCTCGTCCGTCACGCGCGTCTTCGTCGAGCAAAAAAAGAAAACCATCGCCATCCTCAAATCCTTAGGCGGCACGGGTCGCCAACTGACGGCGACTTTTCTCGCGCAAATCATCATGCTCGGTGCGGCGGGCAGTTTAACCGGAGTGTTGCTGGCGAAAGCCGCGCTCGTCTTTGTCCGCGCGCGTTTCGCCGAGAGCCTGCCGCCGCATCTTCAATATGGTCTTGACGGCGGCGCGGTCGCGCAAGGCTTAGTCCTCGGCTTGCTCGTCTCCGTGCTTTTCTCCGCGCTGCCTTTGTTGCGTGTGCGCCACGTCAAACCCAACATGCTATTGCGCGAAAGCGCGAGCGCGGCGCAGCGACGACGGCTCGACATCGGTCGCTGGGTCGTCTCACTCATCGTGCTGCTCGGTTTGCTGATGCTGTCGGCGTGGCAGGCTGGTTCTTTGAAAGTCGGCGTCTATTTTCTCGCCGGACTCGGCGTGACGGCGTTGCTGCTCTACGCGGCGGCGTGGGTTTTAATCTTCCTCGTGCGTCGGCTGCGTCACGTCAACTCGTTCGCGCTCCGGCAATCAATCAACAGCCTGCATCGTCCCGGCAATCAGACGCGCGTCGTGGTGATGGCCGTCGGCTTGGGCGTCTTTCTCGTGATGGCGATTCAGTCTTTGCAAACGAATCTGTTATCCGAGTTTGACCTGACGAAGCGCGGCAATATCCCGAACATGTTTTTGATAGACGTGCAGCCGGATCAAGCTGACGGAGTGGCGACGCTCGTCGAGGAAGCGACGGGCAAGCGTCCCACACTGATTCCGACCGTGCGCGCGCGCATCGTCGCCATCAACGGGCAGGAAATTGATCTGGACGCGACGAACATGCGGCGCGAGCGCGGGCGTCTGGGGCGCGAGTACGTCGTCACCTATCGCCCGCAACTTGAAGCGAACGAGACGATTACGGCGGGGAAAATCTGGGATGCGACGCCTGCGCCGGACGCGGAAATTTCCATCGAAGAAAGTATGCGCGGCGTCGCCGGGTTGGATGTCGGCGGCACGGTCACGTTCGATATTCTGGGACGCAAGATGACGGCGCGCGTGACGAGCGTGCGTCGCGTGGACTGGCGCAATTCGCGCACGGGTTTCATGGTGCTGTTTCGTCCGGGAACTTTAGAGAGCGCGCCGCAGAACATGGTCGGCGCGATTGACGGGCCGACGCATGAGCCGGAACGCTCGCGCTTTCAACGCGCGATACTCGACCGTTACCCGAACATCTCCGTGATTGACGTAGCCGACATCGTGCAGAGCGTCAATCGCATCCTCTCGAACATCACGCTGGCGGTCTCATTCATCGGCGGGTTCGTGTTGTTGAGCGGCGTGCTGATCCTCGTCGGCTCTATCGCGATGACAAAATTTCAGCGTATCTATGAAGCGGCGATTTTGAAAACGCTCGGCGCGCAGAGAAAAGTTTTGCTGCTCATCGTGGTCGGCGAATACTCCTTGCTCGGACTGGTCGCCGGACTCGTCGGCACGCTCGCCGCCGCCGGCCTGTCTTATGTCATCGCGCGCTACGTCTTCGAGATTGAATGGACATGGACGCCCGCGCTCTACTTCGCAGGCGTCGCCTTGACAGTTCTCGCCGTCATGCTCGTCGGCGTGTTCTCAAGCTATGACGTGCTGACGCGCAAGCCACTCGCGATTCTGCGCGCGGAATAACGTGTTGAGATTTTTCACGTCAGGCTCGACCCAGCCGGAGCGCGCTTCCCACGAAAACAGACGCTCGCGCGAGTAAAACTTCAAGGGCAGATTCTTGTCAGCCGTCGAGACAAGTTCATTAGCGAGCGAAACGAGCGAGCGACATTCGTTCAGGTCGCGGACGAGAAACGCCCGCACGACGTGCAGCCAAAACAGCGTGAGCGTCTCGTGATAACCATTCTCGCGCGTGGTCACGATGCCGCACGCTTCATTGTAACGCTTGATGCTGTCGCGCATGTACGTGACAGCGTCGCGCCACTCGTGTTCAAGGAGATACCAGAGCGCGACGGTGAGATGCGAGGCGTGCGTCCAACGCTCGCGCGGTAGAACGCACGCCTCGAACTCGCGCACGAGTTCGAGAATCTCCCCGTGCCTGTTGTAGCGTGTCGCTTCTTTGATGATAGTGGCTTCCATGATTTTCACGTCTGTAAATAAAAAGTTGGCGACGACCAGTGTTGATGAAACAACTTTACGCGCTCTGCCATTGAGCTACGGTGTGCCTCGAAGTGAAGCGCGCCGCCGGGACTCGAACCCGGAACCTCGTCCGTGGCAAGGATGTAGTTCCATCTGCATTCGTCGCCTGCTCCCTTATTTTTGAGAGGTGACAAAATTGGAAAGACAGTCGAGCGCGGCCTTTCGCAAGACCGCCGGGAACATCACTCCCCGCGTGGCTCCCACCATTTTCAGTGGCGTTTTGGAGATGTAGTCTTTCCGGCATTCACCTCTGTTTCCAAATTGATGGCGACAAAATCGGCGAGAGAACCCGACGACTTTTTTACAAGCCGACGGGGCAGGATTCGAACCTGCTTAACCGATGTACTCCCGACCAGCATTCGCCAAAGATTAGTTCAAAGTTCAAGGTTCAAAGTTTAAGATTCAAAGCTCAAGGTTCTAATTCTGTGCCGCCGTGAGCAGCGTTTTGAACGTTGAACCTTGAACTTTGAACTCCTTAAACCTCCAACGCTTCGATGACGCCGACCCAGTGATCCGCGTCGAGTGTGCCGTTGGCGAACTCCGCGATCACGTCAAAGACCTGATCCGAGAAGCCGCCGACGTTGAGGATGTCTTCACGCTCCTGCGCCTGCACCGTGCCGTGCGGCTGCACGTCAATGCAGACGAGCTTCGCGCGCGGGTTGCGCGACTTGAAGACGCTCCATTCCTGCATCAGCGCCGTGCCGCGCCCGCGTCCAGCGTCCACCCACGACTCGTAATCCGAGACGTAGATGACGAGGTCGCCCGACGCTTTGCGCGCGTTCAGCATTCGCAGAGGCGCGCTGCAATTCGTGCCGCCGCCGCCGACCGCCGCGAGCTTCTGCGCGTTCGTCATCACCGTGTCGCGCGAGTTGAGGCGCAGTTGCACCACATCCTGCTCGAACGGAACGACCTCCGAGCCGGGGTTCTTGCGAAGCACGGCTGCCGCCACAAGCGCGGCCACGTCAATGCAACGCACCTTTGAGGTCGCGCCCGCGCGGAGACCCGTCACGGGCGAAGACATCGAACCCGACACGTCCGGGCAGACGTAAACCTTGCCCGGAATCTTCGGCACATTGTTGATGGCGACTTCCATCGCGTCCTGTAGCGCGTCGCGGACAAACTCCGGCACGCGCGCATCGGTCATCGTGTAAGCCGTCATCAACTGGTACGGAAAGACACGCGCCTTCGCGATAAGTTCCGCATCACACAAGCGACGCGCGATCAGTTCGGGCAGGCCGGGCTGCTCGAAGACGCCGTGACGCGCGAACGTGTTGAGGTTCATGCGCGTCATCTGCCAGGGGGCGCGGCGCGCAATCGCCGTCCATTCCGCCGTGCCGAGATCGAGCGCGGTCAGCATCTGGAACGGCACGTCCGGCACTTGCGCGCGCTCGCCCGCTTTGAACTTCTCGAAGCGGCGCACGAGTTTTGGCAGAGCCTCAACGTCGTGTTCGCGCCCGACGAGATAGCCGTACAGAGCCGCGCGATCCGGCGAAGCGGGCTTCGGGTGAACCATCTTCAAGATGTCCGCGAACGAAGGCGACTGGCCGACGCTGGCCTTGAAGACCGCGTTCTCGTCGCGCGCCGCGAGCCATTCGCGCACGAGACGCTTCGGCGCAGTGCCGAGCGACTTACGCCCGACCACGCCGGAACGCATAATCTGCACGAAGTTGCGGAGCATCTTGCCGTTATCAATCACGCGCGGAAAAACCAACGCCAGCAATTTCGCATCACGCACGGAGAGCACGGCGCACAGGAGCGCGGGCACGTCCTTCATATAGCCACGCTCGCGCGCGTAGATCGCCGTGCGCGCGATAAATTCCGGCTCGACGGCGGCGCAAAATTCGAGCACCTTCGCGAGCTGTTCCTCCGCCGTGGCGTAGAAAGTCCCGTTGAGGCAGCCCGTCGCGACATACTGCGCCAGCGCAGCCTTCGGCGTCAGCGCGTAGGCCGGCGCGCGTTCCTCGTTGACGGCATCCGTCGCCGGCACGAAACGCCCGATGAGCGATTTGAAAAGAGTTTTGTTTGCCATGATTCTCACACCTCATTGGTCACACAAACGTCTGTCGGTTGTGCGACCGGAGAGTAAAATAGTAGTTAAAAAAGTGCTTGTGAAATCGAAGCGCCTTGTGAGAAAAAGAAAGTCAACATCAACAGTCTGAGACTGCCATGCGGCTTCCACAAAAATAGAAAACTGCGGAGAGAGGACTCGAACCTCTACGAACTGTTTCAAAGACAGACGGCCTGCCGTTAGCCGACTCCGCATGAAAGAATTGCGGCGGAAGGAATCGAACCTCACGTCAATCGCTTATCAAGCGAACGCTCTGCCATTGAGCTACGCCGCGCGCGTTTTGTTGGTAGGCCGGGTCGGATTTGAACCGACGATCCTCCGCTTAAAAGGCGGATGCTGTAAGCCTCTTAGCCACCGGCCTGCACTTCGTCGAAACTCCGGCTGAAGGAATCGAACCTTCGATAGTCGCATTAACAATGCGATGCCTTACCGCTTGGCTAAACCGGAAGAAAGGGCGCGGGGGCGGGAGTCGAACCCGCTTTTAACGACGGTTTATGAGGCCGTCCTGCTTCCGAAGCATTGTCCCCGCATAAGAAATATTTGGCTGCGGCGGTCGGAGTCGAACCCACATCTTCTCGTTTACAAGACGAGCGCTCTTGGTATCCGTTTGAGCTACGCCGCAAAAAAATGGACTGGGAGGGATTTGAACCCTCGCGAAAAGTTTGCAGGACTTTCATGCTGCCTGTTACATCACCAGCCCGTGAGAAAGGGATGAGGGTGGAGGGATAAAGGATGAATGGAAGAAGGGTTTCATTTCATCCCTCATACCTCCGCCCTCATCCTTTAAGAAATTGCGGAGACGGGATTTGAACCCGCGACCTTCGGTTTATGAGACCGCTGCTCGCATCCGTCTGAGCTTCTCCGCATTGTGAAAAAAGGATGAGCCTGGCAGGACTCGAACCTGCGACGACCTGTTTAGAAGACAGGCGCTCTCGTCCGTCTGAGCTACAGGCCCGTTGTGTGTATGTGAAGGCGGCGGAGAGACTCGAACTCTCAACCTGCTGTTTACGAAACAGCCGCTCTGCCGGTTGGAGCTACGCCGCCGCAGAGGTTGATAGCCGGTGAAGGATTTGAACCTTCGACCCTCTGTTTGTAAAACAGATGCTCTGGCCTGACTGAGCTAACCGGCTCTGTGAACGATGGTCGGAGTTGGAGTTGAACCAACGTCTTCCGCTCTTCAGGCGGACGCTTGCGTGCCGTTTCAGCTATCCGACCGTTGAAGTTGAAGAGGGAGAAATCGTGACTACAGTTTCTCCCTCTTCGTTATCCATCAGGCGCGCTTCCGCTCTTCGGCTTCAGACGTTTCATCCATGAAGAGGTACTTGCGCCACTGCGGTTTCGTCTCGGCGTAGTGACAGAGCATGACGAGATCGAGGCCGACGCCGAGCGCTCTCTGCGTGGTGAGGAGAGGCATACGCGCCTGCTCCGGCGTGCGATTGCCTTTGCGGTTATTGCAGGCAACGCAGGCGGTCGCGAGATTTTCAGGCGCGGATTGTCCGGCCTGCGCGCGCGGCGTGATGTGGTCGAGCGTTAGTTCCGACGCAGCTTTGCGCGCCCCGCAATACTGGCACTGGAATCTGTCGCGGATAAAAATACGCGAGCGTTTCATGCCTGCCGTCTGTCGCCGGCGACGGACGTTGACGTAAGCGCGCAGTCGAATCACATCGGGCACGCGAAAGACTGCGTTGGGTGAGCGAAGGACGTGTCCGGCGTCGTACTCTTCGACGAACACGGCGTTACGCAAAGCGAGACAGATGGCGCGCGCCACTCCGACAGTGCCGAGCGGCTCGTAAGAAAAGTTCAGCAGCAGCACTCTGCTATTCAAGATTGACATGATCGCGTGACCTCCTTTCAAAAGTTTGAATCAACCAACCTCTCGTGCAAAGCAGTTACGAGAGAAGCGGGGCGAGGGGGATGAGGAATCACGCAGGCGCGTGCCGCCGCTCGCAGGCCGGTGCGACATGAAATAACTTTGTCGCAAGAAAGCACATGGCCGGATTTGAACCGGCGATGAACGGCTTTGCAGGCCGTCGCCTTAAACCAGCTTGGCTATATGTGCGTGAAAGTTGGAACGGGAGAAGGGCGTCGAACCCTCGAAGCGAAGTTGGAAGCCTTGCATGTTGCCAGTTACATCACTCCCGCAGAAATGTTTGGGGGGCGGTGCAGGAATTGAACCCGCATCTGAGTCGTTCGTAGCGACCCGCTTTTAATCCGTTAAGCTAACCGCCCGTGTGTTGAAGCGAACGGCGGGAATCGAACCCGCGTCTCCGGCATGGCGAGCCGGCGCTCTCATCCGTCTGAGCTACGCTCGCGTGAAAAAAGTTGGGCTGGGTGGCGAGAATCGAACTCGCGTGGACATGTTCCCAAAACATGTGGACGGCCCCTGTCCCACACCCAGATAAAAATTGCTGTTGATGCGTCGTCAGGGACTCGAACCCTGTGTCCGTGATTTAAGAGACCACTGCTGCACCCGTTTAGCTTACGACGCGCGGGCGAATCAATCTCGAATCCTTATCGAACTTGATTCAACGGGATTGACGAGACTCGAACTCGCACCGTCCTGATAGACAATCAGGCGCACAGCCTTTGTGCTTCAATCCCAAGCTTAAATATTTGGGGTGACTAGAAAGGCTCGAACTCTCAATCTCCTGTGTCACAGACAGGCGCTTTGCCAATTAAGCGATAGCCACCGTGAAAAGTTGAAAGCGACGAGTTCGGCGCGCGCGCCGGCCTTAAGTGGATGTAGTCGCGCACAGCATTCGCTCTCGACTGTGGATAGAAATGCGAGCCTTCGGACTCTCGCATGACGAAGGGAAGCAGGCAGCCCCGGTGAGACTTGAACTCACTAGCAACGGCTTGAAAAACCGCTCGCGCGACTCTTTGCATTCGAGGCCGAAAAGTGAAATGCGCGTGGAGAGATTTGAACTCTCAACAGTCTGATTTTAAGTCAGACACCTCTGCCGGTTGGGTTACACGCGCCCGGAAATTTAATGCGGAAGGTGAGATTTGAACTCACAAAAACTGCATTCTGAGTACAGTATGTCTGCCGTTTGCATCACTCCCGCGAAAGACAAATGCTGGAGGAGGGAGTCGAACCCTCAATGAGTCTGTCGCTCGCAGCAACCTCGGTGCTGTGCGTTTACCATTTCGCCACCCCAGCGGAAAAATTGCGGCCATCCGCATCATAGAAAAAGTTGAATGAAGGCAGAGCGAGTGCGCCAAGAAGTTGGGCATACCGACTTTGCCTTCATTCCTCACAAGGTAATTCGATTTTCAAACAACAAAAAAGAGCGGGTCTTTGTGGCTTCCACAGGGAAAGCCGACCCGCTCCAAACAATTCTCCAGAGATTTCCTACGAGATTTGGGAGCGGGTAGCAGCCGCTCCCGCCGAATCAATGCAATGTCTGGCGTTGATTCGCCAGCTTAAAATTTTCAACTCTCAAACTGCCCTGAAGGACGATCCCGCCGCCGCTCAAGGTGGCTTTGAAACAACCCGGATGCCGTTTACCCGTTCGTCCGGCAAAGTTAAACCTGACGAGGGATGCCCGGATCATACCGGCGGCATTCATCGTGGGGTTGAGCAGTGCTATGTTGGAGTTCGTGGACATCGTAATTCGTCTTCTCATCTCAGCGTCGCAACCTATTTCGCGAGCGCACGACATATATACGACAGACTACTTTGCATTGTCAAGTACTTTCTCAAAATTTACTTTTATCTGAAGTGAGATGAGGTTTGAGTGTCTAAGACTTTCGCAAGCACCAGGTCGTCATGCATCGCATGTTTTGCACGTTGACGGTTTTCAAGGGTTCAAGAAATTGTCCCTTCAACTCCCTCGTCAGTCGCACGAGCATTTCTTCGTCCACCAGAAAGCGTTCCGACCCGTCAGGCAAATCGTAGCGACGACCTTCGATGTGCCGGACACGATCCTCAATCCCGATTATCGAGGCCAGGCGTGCGAAAAAGATGCCGCCGGGTTTGAGAACACGCCACATTTCACGAAGCATCTTCTCGAAATGTGGCTCGTCGCCGGCGAAGTGAAGCACCGCGCTGCTGATGACGGCGTCGAAAGACGAGTCGTCAAAGGTTAACTCCTCGATCGCTTCGACGCGGAAATTTTCAGGCGCTAGATGTGGAGAAAGGTTCGAGGCGAGCAGGCGCGCGTGGCTAACTGCTTCGGGCGAGCGATCTACAGCGGACACGTCGAAACCGGCGCGCAAAAAGTAGATGATGTTGCGCCCGCCGCCGCAACCCGCGTCAAGCACGCGCATGTCAGGAGTGAAGCGTTCTTTGAGAAGTTGGTCGAAGAGATAGATGTCTATCTCGCCGAACCAATCGCGGAGCAGCGGCGCGGGTGATGTTGTTGTGGCAGATGATTGTTGCTCGGTGAGTTTCATGTATTCCAGAATTCGTTCGTGATAATGCGCCGCGCTTCGTCGAAGCTCAGATCACCTGTGATGAGTTTGAAGCCAAGCGTGTCTTCGTCGTTTCTGACGCCCAACTTCGTCCGCAGAGCGGCCTGCACAGGCGTGATGCCGGCGTCATCCAGTGTGCGTGCGCCCGCCGCCTTGAAGCAGCGCGCGCGTATCCAGTCTTCAATCTCTTCGGGGTCATCGAAGCCGGCATCAATCCATTCGCCGGCCACTTCTTCGACGGGACGCACGCCGCATGTTGCATCTGTATCAGAGCGAAGTAGGACGGAGATTATCTCTCGACGTATTTGCTGCTCTTCATTGTCAGATGGATCGGTCATTGAATTTTGATTTGTCTGGAAGCTCGTGTAGCCTAAACAGTGTGCCGTTTGAAAGCAAATGCGCGAGTCTTACCAATGAGTGAAATCCTAAAACGTATGAACGGAAGAATTTTTCAAATCAATTGTTCCGACGGCGGCGTGCCGAAGCGCGCCGTGCGTGAGTCTCTGCTGACACGGGCGGGACTCCAGTGCGACCGGCAGGCGCACACGAACATTCACGGCGGGCCGGATCGCGCGTTGTGTCTCTACTCACTGGAAAAGATTCTCGAACTTCAGTCGGAAGGGCATCCGGTTTATCCCGGCTCGGTCGGCGAAAATCTAACGCTCGCTGGCCTCGACTGGCGAGAACTCAAACCCGGTCGTCGTCTCTCAATTGGGGAAGAAGCGGTACTTGAAATTACGAGCTACACGACGCCCTGTAAAAGCATTGCAGATTCTTTCGTTGACAGAAAATTCAAACGCATCTGGCAGGAGAGTCATCCGGGAGACTCGCGCCTCTACGCGCGAGTGTTGCACGTTGGACGGTTAGTCGTCGGACAGCAAATTGTGTTGGAAGAGATTTGAGAAAGTCTATTTGAAATAAAAAAGCGGAGGCGTTTAATTTCGCCTCCGCTTTTGATGATGCACCCGGAAAGACTCGAACTTTCGGCCTTCTGATTCGAAGTCAGACGCTCTATCCAACTGAGCTACGGGTGCGCGCGCGTTGCTCGCGACGCGGAAAACATAACACACGGACGTGCGTGTCGCTCAATGCGCGGAAGTTTGCGGGCTGTTGTTGTTGGGTGCGCTTTGCCCTTGAAATTCTTTGTGGATGAAGCGTATCAATTCATCTATGCGATGCTGGTCGAGCTTGTTTTTATAGGCGGGCATTCCGTCGCCGCCGTTGTTGATCTGTTTGGAAAATTCCTCATCCGTATGCTTGAGCGCGTGGCCTTCGCGAAGCGACGGCACTTTCAACTTCTTGCCGTCTTCCATGTCGAACAAGCCGCCCGCGCCATCCGGCTTGTGACAACGTATGCAAAACTGCGCGTAGTCGGCTCGACCGATGGCTACCTCGTCGGGAGTCGCAGAGGAAACGGGTGAAGCCAACGGCTTTTGTGCAGTTTGAGTGTTGACGCTGTTCGTCGTCTGGTTAGCATTTGATGGCGCATTGTTGCAGGCAATGCTCAGAGTCGTGAGAATAGCGACGACAAAAATGACGGTGAAAAGTTTCATCAGAAAGAGTCTCCCAAAATATTTTTGGTTTAGTCCGTAGCGTCGAGCGGGGCGAGTATAGCTTAACCGCGCGCGCGTTTGGAAGCGTGTGAACGCTCATCGCGCGAGTGTCATTTTAAGGTGATGATCCACTGTGCGATGGCCTGTTTTTCTTCCTCAGTTAGCTTGTTGGCGAACGATGGCATACGCGATTCCAGACCGTAGGCGTGCGGGTCATTCATAATCGCGACGAGGTCTTCAAGCGTGCGGCGCGGGCGTGTCGAGACGCCTGTCAGTTGCGGAAAGATTGAGTGGCCTTCGCCGTGTTGGCCGTGACACTTCGCGCATTTTTGTAGATAAGCGGCGGGCGGCACAGAGAGTTCATTTGCAGCTTGATGAGCGTCACCGGACTCGTTCGACGCGGTCGTGTTCTTAGCGATTGGGTTGACGTTGCCGGTCGAACGCGGGACAAACGGTGCGCTGCGAAATTCAGATTCCTGCTGAGACTGTCTTGCCAGTTGTTCGCGTGTGTGCGGATCGCGCGCATCTTCCCAATGTGCAATCGCAGTCAAAGTCACCACGAGTATCGAAGTCAAAGCGATGACCGACAAACCGAAGGCGCGAACTCTGCGCTCTGCGCGCGCGCCGGTCGCGCCGTGGCGAAGGAAGGGGAGGGCAGCGAGTGCGACGATGATCGAGGTTGGCAAAAAGAATGCGACGAGCGAGGCGAGCATCGGCGGAAAATATTTGAGAAGTTGAAAGAGCCAGAGAAATTGCGCGCCGGGACGCGGGATATATCCAGCGCCAGCGAGGTCTGCGGGTGGGCCGAGCGGAGCCGGGAATTTCGACGCATAAAATGCGAGGCTGACGAAGACAAGGGCGATGACGAGCAGGTGGCGAGTCAACTGTGCTGGAAGCCCCGCACGCAAATTTTCGTCAGCGTTGCCTTCGTCAAGATATGCGTTCGTCGGCTGCTCGCGCATGATGAAGAAGCGTATGACGATGAGCGTCAGAATAAGCGTAGGGACGATCAGAACGTGGAGAGCGTAGAGCCGCGAAATCGTGAGCGTGGAGATTTCCGCGCCGCCGGTCAGCCAACTCCGTATAGACGCGCCGAAGAATGGAAATCCGCCCGCGATGCCTGCGCCGACGCTCGTGCTGAAATAAGCGCGCGCGTCCCATGGCAGAGAGTATCCGGTCGCGCCGTTGGCGAAGACGAGCGCGAGCAGCGCGAGGCTCGCCAGCCACGCGACGGGCTTGCGCCTGTAAGCCCCGCGCAAGAGCATCTGCATGATGTGCAAGAGGAGCGCGAGCGGAAGCAACTGCGAGCAGTAGAAGTGGAGCGCGCGAATCCATGAGCCGCCGTGGAGGACTTTCTCTGTGTAGGCGAGGGTCGCGTGCGCGCTCTCAGCGGATGGAACATAGACGAAAGCGAGCAGCACGCCGGAGAGGATTTGCAGGATGAGCAGAAACGCGACTACGCCGCCCGTCGTTCTCGCCCACGCGGAGATGCCCGACGCGGGCACGTCTATCAACTGACGCGCCACCTCATCCAGATTCGTCCAGCGAGACAGGAGTTGAGCACGGCTCACACCGGGTTGTGTTGACACGACGCTTTCTCTCATCAGTTCACTGTCGAAGAGTTGTTTTCTATTTCGAGTTTCACAGGCCGGTATTGAACTTCGAGGATGCCCTGTTTGAGGCGGCAGGGAATTGCGGTCAGTCCGTTTTGAGCAGGGCCGCTCCGTCGCGCGCCGCCGGCATCGAAATGGCTGTCATGGCACGGGCAGAGAAACTCGCGCGTCTCGTCGTTCCAGTCAACCTCGCAACCTTCGTGCGGGCAGATCGCCGAGACTACCTGTAGATTTTGCTGGGGCAAAATAAAGACGGAATGTTCTTGACGCATTGTGCTCCATCCCGCTTGATGTTCGACAGAGACTTTTCGCATCATTGGTTGCGAGCCGTTCAAGTCGGCGACGGGAGCGACCGGCGTCCAACTATCCTCACCGGCTGGATTCGGCAAAGAGTCCGTCGCCTGCTGCGGTCGCAAAAAACGGAAGGCGGCGGCGGCGAACGTCGTCGTGACGGCGGTCATCAACATCGCCGGAATCAACATCAATATTCTGCGCCGTGGAAGCGTGTGGCGGGCTTCGTCGCTGGCGTCTGTGGACTGTTTGCTCTGTCTCATTTTTCACTAAATCGTCATCCGGCGCGTGGTGCGTTTGCAATCTCGTGCTCTTCGCCCCACAATAACTTTACCCTTCGGGCGTTCATTCTAGCTTATCTCATTTGAGGTTGCATCAGCCTCTACGCCCAATCTGAAGGAAAACATTTTCGAGGCATACATAGCTATGAGCACCGATCAGGAAGATAACAATCCTACACGCCACACGCTGCGGCTTGCTGAAAAGGGCGGGCGCATGGCCGCTGAAGAGCAGCCTGAAAAGGCGAAACTCCCGCGCCAGTTTGTGACTTTCACTTTTTACAAAGCGCGTCCCGAATGGCACACGCTCGACGAAGCGACGAAGCACGAAGCCAAGCGCGAACTGGCGGCTCTGTTTGATTCTTACAAACAAGATTTGTTGATTCATAGTTACTCGATTATCGGCTTGCGCTCGAACGTGGACATTATGGTCTGGCGCATCGGTTACACGCTCGACCCTTTGCAGGAGATGTCCGCGCGCATCAACGCCACGCGCATCGGTCGTTATCTGGAAGTGACGCAGAGTTTTCTCTCGATGACGAAGCGTTCGATGTACATTGATAAAGACAACCCGGAACACGTCGAAGATCGCCTGCACATCGTGCCCGGCCAATCGAAATATCTCTTCGTCTATCCGTTCGTCAAAACGCGCGCGTGGTACATGCTGCCCGTCGAGCAGCGACAGGAAATGATGGACGACCACATCCGCATCGGCTCGAAGTACAAGACGGTCAAGCTGCACACGACATATTCTTTCGGCCTCGACGATCAGGAATTCGTCGTCGCGTTTGAGACCGACAATCCGTCAGACTTTCTCGACCTCGTGCAGGAACTGCGCGAGACGAAGGCCAGCAGCTACACACTGCGCGACACGCCGATGTACACCTGCCGCCAGTTATCGCTCGATGAATGCCTCGCCGCGCTCGGTTAGTTTCTCTTAACAGTCGAAGTTGCGCGGAGCCGTGCGGCGTTATCACGACGCGACTGGCTCCGCGTTTCTGTTTTCAAAAGCCGCACAGTCAAAACAACTATGTCTGCTCGCTTCAAGTCGCTGCTCGTCCTCGTCACATTCAGCGGCCTTTTGTTTCAATTCGCGCACGCGCCGCAAACTCACGCACAAACAATTCAAACGGCAACCGCCGACCGTTCAGCACAACGGGAGAACTCCGCGCACTACGAATATCTCTGGTACGAAGCCGAAAACATGAGCGGCATTTCGGCTGACGAAAGACACGAGCCGCGCTCTAATCCTTCGCAACTGACACGCACGCGCGCGGAAGCGCCGGGTTGGGGTATCAACGGGCCGGGCGTCTCCGCCGAATGGACGCAGGGGGGAGAGAGCGAATGGAATTCCGTCGCGGCGAGCAGCGACGAGACGAAGGCGACGATTTATCAAGACATCGAAGTGCCGCGCGCAGGGCGTTACAAAATCTGCGTGCGTTACGCGGACTGGGCGGGGATGTCGGAAAACTTCGCCGTGCGCGTGCAGCAAGATGGCGCACCGGCATTCCGGCACGAGTTCGGCGCGCGCGACGTGATAGACCCGCGCGACGAAGTGAGCATGTACTGGGGCTGGTCATTCGCGTGGGATTCCGCGCCCGCCGTCGAATTGAAGAAAGGCAACGCGCGCATCTCCATCGAGATTGAGCGTGCGGCTCAAGCGCGTCGCCACGTTGACTGCGTCCTGCTGACGAACGATCTCAACTATCAGCCAGAAGGACGACGCAAGCCGCCATTCGCGGCGATGCGGACTCTGCAAAATTGGAGCGAGACTAAAAATGCGCTCGCGCCGCTCGTCTCTGCGCCGCCGCAAAGCGATGAGACGAAACTGCCCGCCCTCTGGCAACGCCCGAACATCGCCGGACGAGACTTCCTGTTGCCGTGGAATATCTCCGAAACTTTCTGGCAGACTTACGACCGCCCGACATCAGAGCGTCCGCTTTATCCTTTCAACGCCGAGCCGCTCGACGCTTTCGTCCAGAAGTACAAAGGCGCGCGCGACGTTCCCATCTTCGCCTCGAAACTCGTCGTGCCTGTCATCTACATCAACGATCTGCCGCACCATCTCAAGGAAGGCAGCGCGTTTTTGCGTTACCTGCGCGCGACGCACGCGCCTTTCGCCGTCTTGATTAACTACGGCGCGGTTAGTTTCACAGAAGACGAAGGCCGCGCGGCGTGGCGACTCCTCCATGGTGAATTGAAAGATCAATTCATCGGCTGGATTTCCGGCGAAAGCATCGGGCACGTCTATGCGGATGTGGCGGCGCGGCTCAAAATCTCGCCCGACATGCCGCGACGCGACATCCTCAACGCGCGACGTGACGCTTACACGAGCGCGCTCGTCAAGAAATGGAGCGACATCTTCCACGTTCCGGCGGACGCGATGTGGGACAAGCTGATCCCCGCGCAATCAACTTCGAGCACAGCGGACGCGCACGCGCTGGCGGAGTGGGGAGTGAAGACGCTCGGCATTGAGACAGCCGCCGTGCAATCCTCGACGGCGATGCGCCTCGCTTTCACGCGCGGCGCGGCCAGACAATACGGCGCGAATTATCTTTTCTATCAAGCTCCCAACTTCGGAGACACAGCGACAATCTTCACACAGCAACAAAGTTACGCCGGCCCAGTTTACTTTTATCACTCGCGCTACGGCGCGACGATGGGGCCGTCGCTCTCCTGGTATCGCAAGAATTACTTTCTCAACTACATGGCGGGCGCGTCGGCGATTTACTTGGAGCAGGGTTGGGATCAATTCTTCAAGCCCGGCCCTGACGAGCATCCGTTTCAACTCAACCCTCTGGGGCGCATCACGGAAGAGTTTATCCGCTTCGCAGAGAAGCACATCGAGCGCGGCACGCCGTACACGCCCGTCGCTTTCATGCTCGACCCCGCACACGGCTGGGACATGACGGATTATCCGCACTGGCCGTTCGGTGTCTCGCCCATCAATCGCAGCGACCGCGCGCTCCGCGAACTCTTCGGCGCGGCTTATTACCCTGCGCCCGTTACAGAGGGCGAATTCGCGACCGCTGACCGGCAAGCATTCGTCAATGGCGTTTTCGGAGACATCTTCGATGTAATCGTCGCTTCAAAAACGCGCGGGGAAGCAATCGAAGCCTATCGCGTGCTCGTCGCCGGCGGGCGTATCGAATGGACTACGGGCTGGCCTGAGCGTCTGACTGAATACGTGCGGCGCGGCGGCACGCTCGTCGTCAACGCGGCGCAAGTTAAATGGCTTCCGACTGAATTGTTAGGCGTGCGCGTGCTCGACGCGACCGGAGAAACGGACGATGCGAATTGTCTTGGTGAAGGCGAGCCGCGCACAGACTTGTCCGGGCAGATGTTTCGTTACAGTCGCGTCGAACTGCGCGGCGCGCAAGTGTTGATGAAGGCGGCGAACGGCGATGCGCTCGTGACCGTGAACAACGTCGGGCGCGGGCGCATCGTCTTCTGCGCCGTGCCCGATTTACTCGGACTCGATGAGCGCATGACGCCCGTCGCGGCGCATCTGCTCGCGCATCTTTTCGCCGATGCCACGCCGGTGCGCGTGCGTGGAGACATCGAATATCTCGTCAATCGCAACGCGCGCGGGTGGGTGGTGACGCTCATCAATAATCGCGGCGTCTATAAAACGCAGCAGGGCATGGCGCAAGTCAATCGTGACGAGTTCGCGGACGTGAGCATCAGTCTGCGCGAGGGAGGCATCGCCGCCGCGAACGAATGGACGGAGGACACGCGGCTCGAAACGACGGGCGCGCAGGGACGCGAGAGCGTCAACGTGCGCGTGCCGCCGGGCGGCATACGCATCATCGAGTTATCCACGCGCAAGTAAGCCGCATTAACTGACAAGTCAAAGGTTGGCTTCGAGTCGCGCGTGTTTTGATGCGAGTTGTTTGATTTTTCATGCAAGGGTCTTTTAGGATAGCGCGTCTCGTTGAAGTGTTGTTCGTAAAGCTCGATGTTCAAGGGGTGACGTGATGAAAGTGGCGCGACGTTTTCTGGTGAGCGGTGAAGTGCAGGGCGTGGGGTTTCGCTTTTTCACGCAGCGTGTCGCGGCGCGGCATCAAGTCGTCGGTTACGTGCGGAACATGCCGGACGGATCGGTTGAGGCGCACGTCGAAGGAACGCCGGAAAGCATCGAAAACTTCAAACAGGACTTCTCCGTCGGGCCGCGTCTCGCGCGCATCGAGCAAGTCGAAGAGTTAAGCGTCGAGCCGACCGGACATTATCCAAGTTTCCGTATCGAAAGGTGAAAAGAGCAGTGGCCGGTGGTCAGTTGCCAGTGGATAGCAATGATGCTTCTGACTGGACACTATCCACCGGCCACTGACCACTGAATCATGAATCATCTCAAAACACTGATCCGCGAAGTGCCGGACTTTCCGAAGCCGGGCATCAACTTTTACGACATCACGACGCTGCTCAAAGACCCGCAGGGGTTCAAGCAGACGATTGACGCGCTGACCGCACAGTTTGCAGGCGAGAAGGTTGACACGGTCATCGGTATCGAGGCGCGCGGCTTCATTTTCGCGCCTGCCATGGCGTACCAGCTTGGCGCGGGCTTCGTGCCTGTCCGCAAGCCGGGCAAACTTCCTTCGGAGTGCGCTTCCATCTCGTATGATCTCGAATACGGGCAGGACGCCTTACAAATTCACAGGGATGCGGTCGGCGCAGGCCATCGCGTGCTCATCGCGGACGACTTGCTGGCGACGGGCGGGACGGCGAAAGCCGTCGTTGACCTCGTCGAGCAGTTAGGCGGCACGGTCGTCGGCCTCGCCTTCGTGGTCGAGTTGGAATTTCTTCCCGGTCGCAAGCGTCTCGATGGATACGACGTGCGCTCTTTGCTCAAGTATCAGTCGTGACAATGGCTGGACGATGTCTTTCTCATTCTGCTAACTTCTCAAACACAAAGCTCCCGTAGCTCAGGTGCATAGAGCGACCGCCTCCTAAGCGGTAGGCCGTTGGTTGGAGTCCAACCGGGAGCATTACACTTTAACTTCAAGCGTGCGACGAATAGACATTGCAAATTCGCTTTGAAACTATAGCGATTCTCAAATGAATGCGACCTCTGGCGCAGAGCCTTTAATCAGTACCGCGAGCGGTAGCGAGCGGGTTTCACTTGGTAAGCAGACCCGCTCGCTACCGCTCGCGGTACTGACGGAGTTCGCACTCATTCGCAAACCGCTATAACGGACGAATCAAGTCAACTTCGCGACAACGAAGAAGGAGCATGAACATGGGTCTGATACTGATCATCATCCTTATCTTGTTATTGCTCGGAGCGTTTCCGGCTTGGCCGCATAGTCGCGGTTGGGGCTACTATCCGAGCGGCGGTCTCGGCTTAGTGCTGCTGATTGTGATTATCCTGCTGCTGGCAGGCTATATCTGAGGATAGCTGGCAGGGCAATCACATCGCAGACAATCGCGCGATATGGCCGGCGAGCGTAGCACTGGCAACTCACGCCTGACGTGTGAGGCGGGCAATCGTCGCGCCCCAGCCGCCGGCTTCGGGAGGCGCGTCGTTGAAGTCTGCGACGAAGGGCGTGCGCGCGAGAATTGCGCGGACGGCTTCACGCTGCACGCCGACGCCTTTGCCGTGAATGATTCTGACCTGCTTGAATCCCGCCTTGCGAGCTTCCAGTAAATATTCTTCGACGACCGGGCGCACGTCGCGCGGAGGAATAGTGTGGAGATCGAACACGTCGCGGATTTCGAGCTGGACTCCTTCGGGGAAAGGGTTGTCGGGGTCGAAGTCCTCTTCTTCGTCGGGCGCGTCATTGAAGGATGCGGACGACGCGGCATCAACCCCGCGCGGTGCGAGCCAGTCTCTTAAAAGTTGGAAGAATTTCATGTTCGTTGTGAATGGAGCGGCGCGCGGACATGTGCCTTGACACCCCTCGCGCGCTCACTTTACACTCGCGATTCTTTCACACCATACATACGTGCGCCGCGCGCTGTTGCTGTCAGATACAATCGCCGGCGAACACCGCGCAGGCTTTCCGTGCGCGAGCCTTAAACTTTAACATTCGATGAAGAAAAGGGGATGAAACCGATGGGCAAGAGAAACAAAATAACTGTGGTCGGCGGCGGCAACGTGGGCGCGACGGCGGCGCACTGGCTGGCAAGCAAAGAGCTTGGCGATGTGGTGCTGGTGGACATCATGGAGGGCGTGCCGCAGGGCAAGTCGCTCGATCTGGCGCAGGCCGCGCCGATTGAAGGCTTCGACGCGCGCATGATCGGCTCGACGAACGATTATTCGCTGACGAAAGATTCAGATGTCGTCATCATCACCGCAGGGTTGCCGCGCAAACCCGGCATGAGCCGCGACGATTTATTGAAGACGAACGCGGGCATCGTCTCGAACGTTGTGGATGAAGTCATTAAGTATTCGCCCGACTCAATTCTCATCATCGTCTCGAACCCGCTCGACGCGATGTGTCAGGTGGCGTACAAGCGTTCGGGCTTTCCCAAGCATCGCGTGATCGGGATGGCGGGCGTCCTCGACTCGGCGCGAATGCGTTGCTTCCTCGCGGAGGCTCTCGACGTGTCGGTCGAGAACGTCACCGCGTTTGTGCTCGGCGGGCATGGCGACACGATGGTTCCACTGCCGCGTTATTCGACCTGCGCGGGGATTCCCATCACGGAGTTGCTGTCGAAAGAAAAGATTGACGAGATCGTCAAGCGCACGGCCAACGGCGGCGCGGAGATCGTCGCGCTGTTGAAGAGCGGTTCGGCGTATTACGCGCCCTCTGCGGCGGCGGTCGAGATGACGGAGGCGATTCTCAAGGACAAGAAAAAGATTCTGCCGTGCGCCGCGTATCTCGAAGGCGAGTACGGCGTCCAGAATCTCTACGTCGGCGTGCCCTGCAAACTTGGCGCGCGTGGAATCGAGCAGATCATCGAGATCAACCTGACGACGGAGGAGCGCATCGCGCTGCAAAAGAGCGCGGCGTCGGTGCAGGAACTCATCAACGTGCTGGGAGTCTGAAGTCGTCCCGGCGTGCATGTCACATCTACCTGCGACGCCTTCGGATGGCCGTGAAAACGTTTGACACGTCCCCGCGTCAAGCGTATGTTGCCAGCGAAACGCATGGATTGAAACCGGCGAACGCCGGCCCCGACAACGTAACGAACGCACTAACAAAGGAGTTTTCAAATGCCACAAGTAGAAATAGTGGGTAATCCGGCCAAAATCGGGAAGCATGTGGAAGAAGAGCCGCAGCATGATGCTGTCGCCACCGAAGCTCAAACGGAAGAGTCTGAGGAAGGGTCTGGCGAAGCGGAGGAATAACTCTCCGCGCGCCCACGACGCGCGAAGCGTTTTGATGTCCCTCAACCAAAAAGCATTCATCAACGCGCGTGTGCCGTGAAGCCAGAGACAAACTAACACGCGAAAGCCCCGCCAACTGTGCGGGGCTTTTGCTTTAGCAAATTGCTCTCTATAGCGATTCTCAATGAATGCGACTTCCTGTCAGTACCACCTGCAATGCTGGGTGGGTGCTTCTTTGTGAAGTTACCTACCCAGCATTGCAGGTGGTACGACAAGACGCTCTCTCGGTAGTCGCACTCAATTGCTAACCGCTATATTGTGAGCCGTATCAAGGAGTCATTATGAAGAGAAGAGTATTACTTTATCCAGGCGAAGATGGATACATCGTGGCGGAAGTGCCGAGTCTCCCCGGCTGCATCAGTCAGGGGCGGACGCGCGATGAGGCTCTCTTAAATATTCAGGAAGCCATCTCTCTGCATGTGGATGTTTTGCGGGAGCGTGGCGAACCAGTGCCGGAGGATAATGTCGAAATCGTCGAGGTCGCGGCGTGAGCAAGTTGCCCGTTTTGTTAAGCATGAGTGAGAGTAAGGTCGAGAATTATTCGGAAAGCAAGTCGCCACAACATGGACAAAATTTTAGTTTCGCCGGGGCATTCTCTTTGGGCATATTACAATTTATTTTCGCGGCGCACTTTTGACATCTCCCCGTGATTCTGATGTGGGGATGAGTTTCCATATCCTTGATCCATTCAACCGATGTTCCATCGCCTTTGGCTTTCGCGTACTGACAGGCAGCCTCTGCACGTGTGAGTAAATCTCGGAAGCTTGTTTTCCCATCATTAAAGACATAACCGAAACTCATCGCTGCTCTTAACTCATTCTCGTTATAAGAAAATACAATATCGCCGAATGTCGGTGCGACGAGTAAAAATCTTTCAACTAATTCTTCCTTGAGTAAAATGACAAACTCATCTCCGCTTTGTCGGAATGCTTTGCCCTGCAGGTCTTCAATAAAGATGTCATGGATAGTTTCACCAACTTTATTAATAGCGGCATCTCCTGCTTCGTGTCCGTAAATGTCGTTGAGGTGCTTAAAATCATTGAGATCGCCAAAGACAATCACCTTGTATTGGCTTGTGCCATCGTTAATTAACCCCTCCTCTTGATCTAACGATAGTGCGTTGCTAAGTGAAGTTTTGTCGTCAGCGAATGAGACTCGCCTGATTTCGGCGATGAGTTGATCTAATTGCTTGAGGTTCATTCAACTCGCCCGTTTGAGTCGGGTCATAACTTGAGGAAGCTCAGCAGTGATGAGGTGGCCGTAAAGCCAGTCGGCGCTGTCTTCCGGTGACAACTGTAAGCCATCAGGCATGATGCTCTGAATTGTCCAGTAAGCGTTTGTGCCAACGCGAAATGTAACTTTGACAGACTTGGGAGCAGGATAAAAGAACACCACTTCTAATCCGCAGCTCTTGAAATATTCACGAATCGCCATTTCAAGAGGCTGTCGTTGATTAGCCCAAGCACCTCCTGCTAAACCTCCAAGAACTGCCCCCCCCCATCCGCCTGTAAGGATTCCAAGAGCAATAGCTCCTAGAATTGCGCTGTCCGAAGCGTTCGCAATGCGTGGACGGCGGGGCAATCCCAAAATCATGTCTTCTTGATTAGAACTCATGGAGTAATTATAACAGTAAGGAAAATAGAATTCGATCCCCTTATTTTTACCGCTTGAGCCACCCGAAGAGTCCGTGTATGACAGTCTCGCGGTTTTCTTCATAGATGGCTTTCGTTAAGGGAATAGACATCGGGCACACTTGCACGCAGTTCTGCGCGTTGCCGCAGTTGGTGATGCCGTCGTCGCCCATAATGCCGGAGAGTCGTTCGTCGCGCGTGATCTTGCCCGTCGGGTGCATGTTCTGGTAACGCACCTGCCCGATGGCCTGCGGGCCGATGTAATGATCGTCCTCATATTGCGGGCAGGCTTCGAGACAGCAGCCGCACGTCATGCAGCGCGAATAGGCGTAACGCTCGGCCACATCTTCCTGCGACATCTTGGGGCCGGGGCCGAGATCGTAAGTGCCGTCAATCTCAATCCAGGCGTGAACCTGTTTGAGATGATCGAACATCCGCGTGCGGTCAACCACGAGATCGCGCACGTTCGGGAATTTCGTCATCGGCTCAAGCGTGATCGGTTGCTCCAACTGGTCAACGAGCGCGGAGCAAGACTGTCGCACCTTGCCGTTAATGACCATCGTGCAGATACCGCAGACTTGTTCGAGACAATTCATCTCCCAGACGGGCGGCGTCGTGCGCGCCCCATCCTTCGTGACGGGATTCTTTCTAATCTCCATCAGGCACGAGATGATGTTGAGGTTCGCGCGATAGGGAATACGAAACTCTTCCCAACGCTGCGCGCCGCCCTGCTTGTCGCGACGCTTGATGCGTAGCTCGACGAACTGCGGCGGAGTCTTTCGTGTTTGCGATTGTGCTTCCTGTGCGCCTGCCTGTGTGCTCATAAAATTATTCCCAGTCAACTTTGTCATAGACCGCGTTCAAATCGAGAGAGCATTGGATGGACGGCAATTCGAGCGAGCTTTCTTTGCTGATGGTCGCCGCATAAAGCCACTTGCCGTCAGGTTGTTTCACATATTGTTCAATGACGGCCTTGTCCTGCGAGACAAGGAGATATTCCTTCAAGGAGTCAAGCGACTGGTACGCCTGAAACTTCGCGCCCCTATCGAACGCCTCTGTGCTTTTGGAGAGGACTTCGATAACGAGCAAAGGGTTAGCAATGATGTCCTTTTGGTCGTCATGAAACTGTGGCTCGTCGCACAAAACTGTGATGTCAGGATAAAAGAACTTGCGCGACTCTTGTAGCCGCACTTTCATTTCGTTTGCCAGCACATCACACCGACGACCACGTAATTGAGTGACAAGTTCCATTATCAAATTCGACACAATCATGATGTGATTGATGTGCGTGCCGGTCTTGGCAAAAACGACGACGTCCATGTACTCGCTCTTCGTGTCGGCCTCGCGTTCGGCGGCGATATACTCTTCTGGCGTGACGAACGTTGTTTGCCGATTGGCAGTTGACATGAGTCTTACCTCGTCTCTCAGCCTTTGCCGCTAAACCTTTTTCCCGCCCGCATCATCAATTGATTTGTCCTGCTCACGTCGCGTCTGTGCTTCACCGTGATTCACGTCCCTGACCTGCTCTTTGTTTTGTCCCCACACCGTCGCGCCGCTTAAATCCTGCGGCTTCAATTCCGACCCGTCGGAAGGGACTTGCTGCGCGCCATCTTTAGGCGGCAGGCCGGAAGCCTTCGCGCTCGCCGCAGTCGTCGCTGTCTCCTGCTTGTTGTGGCTGTAGTCGCGCGTGCGCGGCTTGATGAGCGAAACGTCAACGTCCATGTAAGAGAGGACGGGGCCTTCACCCGTGTATTCGGCGATGGTCGTCTTCAGGAATCTGTCGTCGTCGCGCTTCGGGAAGTCCGGCTTGTAGTGCGCGCCGCGCGACTCGTCACGATTGAGCGCGCCGAGCGTAATCACGCGCGCGAGTTCAATCATGTTCTTCAACTGGCGCGCGTGCGGCATGGCGTGCGTCGCCCACATGTTCGAGTCGTTGATCGAGATGCGGCGGTAACGCTCCTGCAACTCTTGCAGTTTCTCGTCCGTCGCTTTGAGCCGGTCGTTGTAGCGCACGACGGTCACGTTGTCCGTCATCCACTTGCCCATCTCGTCGTGGATCACGTACTGGTTTTCCGTGCCCGACTGTTTGATGAGACGGTCGTTGATTTCCTGTTGCCGCTTCAACTCGGCATCATAAATGCCGGAGTCTTCCACGCCTTCGCGCGTGACGCCTTTGGCGTGCTCGATGGCGGCGGGCGCGGCGATGAAGCCGCCATAGACGCAACTGACGAGCGAGTTCGCGCCGAGACGATTCGCGCCGTGAATCGAGTAGTCGCATTCGCCCGCCGCGAGCAGGCCGGGAATGTTCGTGCGCTGGCGTTCGTCAACCCAGAGGCCGCCCATCGAATAATGGACGCCGGGAAAAATTCGCATCGGGACATGGCGTGGGTCGTCGCCGACGAACATCTCGTAGATTTCTAAGATAGCGCCGAGCTTGCGGTCGAGCGTCTCGGCTGGGATGTGCGTCAAATCGAGATAGACTTGATTGTCGCCGCCGATGCCCATGCCGTCGAGACAGACTTGAAAAATCTCGCGCGTCGCGATGTCGCGCGGGACGAGATTGCCATAGGCCGGGTACTTCTCTTCGAGAAAATACAGACGTTCCTTTTCAGGGATGGACGCCGGTGAGCGCGTGTCGTTTTTCGCCTTCGGAACCCAGACGCGCCCGCCCTCTCCGCGCGCCGACTCGGACATCAGGCGCAACTTGTCCTCGCCGGGAATCGAAGTCGGATGCACCTGTATGAATTCGCCGTTGGCGTAGTACGCGCCCTGCTGGTAACAGGCCGAGACCGCGCTTCCGGTGCAGACCATCGAGTTCGTGGACTTGCCAAAAATCAAGCCGGGGCCGCCCGTCGCCATGATGACGGCATCGGCGGGAAAGACTTTCAATTCGAGCGAAGACCGCTCCATCGCGACGAGTCCGCGACACGCGCCCGCGTCGTCAAGCACGAGCGAGAGCATTTCCCAGTGCTCGAACTTTTTAACTTTGCCGTCAACTTCAAAACGTCTGACCTGCTCGTCGAGCGCGTAGAGAAGTTGCTGTCCGGTCGAAGCTCCGGCGAAGGCCGTGCGGTGATGCTTCGTGCCGCCGAAGCGTCGGAAGTCGAGCAAGCCTTCATTCGTTCGCGAGAAGGGGACGCCCATGCGGTCGAAGAGATAAATAATCGAGGGAGCCATCTCGCACATGGCTTTGGCGGGCGGCTGGTTAGCGAGAAAGTCGCCGCCGTAAACCGTGTCGTCAAAGTGTTCCCACGTCGAGTCGCCTTCGCCTTTGGTATTGACCGCGCCATTGATGCCGCCCTGCGCGCAGACCGAGTGCGAACGCTTGACGGGCACGACGGAGAAGAGTTCGACCGTGTGTCCCGCTTCAGCGATTTTCATCGCCGCCGCGAGTCCCGCCAGCCCGCCTCCAACAATCGCGATTTTGATGCCGTTCTGTTGTGCAGCCATGTCAGTAAAGTATCCCTCCCAACAACCCGCCGGGGCGGATGAATGCGAACATCGCGTTGAGTCCGACGGCCAGCAGAAACAGCCCGAAGGCGATGCAGGCGTATCCGGTCAGACGCTGCGCGCGCTCGCCGATGACGATGCCCCAATCAACCGTGAAGAGCCAGATGCCGTTGGCGAAGTGCCAGATCGTCGCCGTGATGCCGATGATATAAACCGCCATCACCCACGGAATGTTGAACTCGCGGCTGACAATGCCGTAAGCCTCAGTCGGATGCGTCGCGACTGACATCGTGTTGAGTCCGGGAATCAAACCGAAGCGGAAGTTAAGGACGTGAAACAGGATGAAGAAGAACAGGATGATGCCCGTCAGACGTTGAATCGTGTAGAACCAGTTGCGCGGGTACGGGTAGGCGAGATTGTTTGGGCGCGCTTCCCAAGTGATGAACATGCCATAGACGGCGTGGTAAATCAGCGGGATGAAAATCGTGCCGATCTCGACGAACAGGATGTAGGGAATTGACTGCAACTCGCCGACCGCCGCATTGAAGTTCCCGATGCCGTTATGCGCGTCGAGCGCCTTCGAGTTGGTGTAGAAATGCTCCAACAGAAAAGCTCCGAGCGGGACGATACCGGACAGTTGATGTAGTTTGCGGAAAACGAAAGTTTTGCTCAGACGAACGGCCATGTTAGATGTGACGCTCCTTTGCCCTGGAAGACAACTGTCTTGCGAAATCTTCCGTCTGGAGGGTGTCGCGCTCCTGCTCGAGCGCAAAAACGATTCAGAGTGCGTTGAACAACGGAGATTATAGCCAGACCAGACGGAAACGCAACGCTCAACACTTGCGCGCGCTCCGGCACACGAATCCGGCTTCGCAAATTTTCAATTGACGCTCATGCGTCTCGCACAGACGACACGTATGAGTTGACTTTTCATCAATCAACGAACTCATCACGCTCTGAGCCAGAGCGACGCCAGCACAAACAGAACGAGTGGCGAGACGAGTACCGAGACAGTCGCCAGATAGGTGATGACGCCCGCGCCGGCCCAGAAGATAAACGCCGTCAAGTCTCTCAATGTCACGCGCGCACATGCTCTTTCAAGTCCGACCCGCCGGCGCATCTCTCCCACGCGCTGATTCAATAAATGCTCGCTGAACTCTCTCAGGTAGAGATTGGAATTACTGCGCCCGCGCATGAACGCGCCATAGACTCCGCGCGGATTGATGAGTAGCCCCTGTGCGACGTTGAGTAGATCAAGCAGCCATCCCGCGTAGAATTGATGTAGCCCGCCCGAGGCGATTTCCCACGTCGAGATTTCAGCCTCGCCTCGCCACGTCGTCGGATACTCAGTCAGAATGTGGTGGATGTCGTGCAACGGAACAGCCCTGCGCCGCCCCTCTGTGTTCGGAATCCAAATAGGCACGCGCCACACTTTGACTTTGATCCAGCGATCTTCGTATCCGCCATCCGCGCCGAAGTTGTTCAGCGCAAAATATTGTGAGCGGGCGTCGCGGAGCGTCATTTCAGGACTGTATATCGCCATCGCACCTTCCCCTTTAAGTCTCTCTTCTCTTAGAGACGTTGTAGGCATAATAATATCAAACAAATATAAGGTAAAATGAATAAACTTGCGCGCTTGTGTGAGACAAACTTATAATCATCTATATGCAAATCGAGACCCTTAAAATCTTTTGCGACCTCGTCGAGACGCAGAGTTTTTCGCAGGCGGCGGAGCGCAACTTTGTCACGCAGTCAGCGGTCAGCCAGCAGGTGCGCGGGTTGGAGGAAAAGTTCAAACGTCGCCTGCTTGAGCGCGTGCGCGGGCGTCGTGAGCTGCACATGACGGAAGCGGGTGAGGCATTTTTCAATGCGAGCCGCGAAGTGCTGAATGCTTACACAGGGCTGGAAGAAAGTATGCGCGCGCTGACCGGCACGGTCAGCGGCACGGTGCGCGTGGCGACGGTTTACAGCGTCGGCCTGCACGAGTTGCCGCCCGCCGTCCGTCAATTTATGACGCTGTACCCGCAGGCCAAGATTGACCTCGAATACAGCCGCACGACGCGCATCGTCCGCGACGTGCAGAGCGGGGCGATAGACCTCGGCATCGTCGCTTACCCGGAAAAGAAGCGCGGCCTCGAAGTCGTCGCGCTCGGCGGTGATCGTCTCGTGCTCATCTGCCTGCCAAATCATCCGCTCGCCAAGAAGAAAAAACTGCGCGCGGCAGATTTGCAGGGACGCGACTTCGTACACTTCGAGCGCGACATCCCGACGAGACGTGCCACAGACCGCATTATGAAAGCGCATGGCGTGACGGTTAATCGCGTCGCCGAGTTCGACAATATCGAGACGATCAAGCGCGCGGTCGAAGTGGGTCTGGGCGTCGCCATCGTGCCGCGACCGAGCGTGCTTGACGAGCAGCGAAGCGGTCGTCTCGCCGTCGTCCCGCTGGCCGAGCCGGAATGGACGCGCACCGTCGGCGTCATCCATCGCAGCGACCGGAAACTCGGTTCAGCCGCGAGAAAGTTCGTCGCCTTGCTCATAAAGAATTCACCGGCACAGCCCGCGAAGGTCAAAACCGTCAGTGCGTCCGCTAAAGCTTGAAACAGTGGCGGTGTCGGTAAAACTTGTTCCGCAGCGATGAGTGAAGAACTGACAAAATTCTCAGCCGCGCAACTCGCACGCATGATCGGCGCGCGCGCAGTCTCGCCAGTCGAAATTGTCGAAGCGCACCTGCGACGCATTGAGCGTGTGAATCCACAGTTGAACGCCGTCGTCACGCTTGCGCCGGATGCGCTCGAACAGGCGCGCGCGGCTGAGCGTGCGTTGATGCGCGGCGAGCCGTGTAAAATTTTGCATGGCGTCCCGCTGACCATCAAAGATACGATTGCAGTCAGGGGAATGCGAGCGACTTCCGGCAGTCGCGCCCATGCGGACTTCGTACCGCTCGACGACGCTCCATCCGTCGCACTTTTGCGCGCGGCGGGAGCAATTATTATCGGGAAGACGAACACGTCCGAACTCGCGCTCGATTACACTGCGGATAATCCGGTCTTCGGACGCACCAATAATCCTCTCGACGTTTCGCGCACGCCGGGCGGTTCGAGCGGCGGTTGCGCGGCGGCAGTGTCCGCGTATCTCACGTCCGCGAGCATAGGCAGCGACCTCGCCGGCTCGATCCGCATCCCGGCGTATTTCTGCGGCGTCGCGGGATTGAAGCCGACGGCGGGGCGCATCAATGGCGCGGGGCATTTCCCGCCGATGGACGGAGTTTATGCGCGCGGCGCAAGCCTCGGCCCACTGGCGCGAACTGTCGAAGACCTCGCGTTGCTGTTTCAAGTTCTCAAAGGCGATGCGGCGAAAACTGAGGCCGCAAGCGTCGAAGAAACGATAGCGCGTGATGTAGAAAGCCTGCGAGGCGTGCGTGTGGCGTGGTATGCGGATGATGGCGCGATTCCGGTCACGAGCGAGACGCGGGCTGCGGTCAAGCGCGCCGCCGAAGCATTACAGTCCGCAGGGTTACTGGCTTCAGAAGAACGCCCGCCCGGCGTCGAGCGAGCGACTGAATTGTGGCTCTCGATGTTTTCGCGTGCGACGGGGCGATTCGTGCATTCAGTTTACGACGGACGAGAAGGAGAAGCGGGAAGCGCGGCGCGTGCGATTCTTGAGCGCGCCAACACAGAAAATCTTTCAGATGATGAAGATGAGAAGGCGGCATGGTCGGCGCGCGATGAACTGCGCGCGAAGTTGCTGCGCTGGATGGAAACGACGCCGCTCATCGTCGCGCCGGTCGGAGCAGTGGCGGCTTACAGGCACGACACGAATCGCAAAGTTGAGATAGACGGACAAGCCGTCGGCATCTTCCGCGCGTTCGGTTACGCGCAAGCTTACAACGTCTTTGACCTTCCCGTCGTGACCGTTCCCGCCGGACGCACGCGCGAGAATCTGCCCGTCGGAGTGCAAATCATCGGGCGGCCAGACGCGGAAAAGTCTGTGCTGGCGGCGGCGCGCATCGTCGAGAAAACGCTCGGCGGTTGGCGACAGCCGACGGAAACTCTTTCAACAGGGAATGATTTTCCGTTATAGTTAGCGACGAAATTCAGTTGTCACTGACGCGCAACATTAAACGCGCCTCTTTTCAGTTTACGAAAAAGATTCAAACGGCAAATTCACTTCCGCCGCATTCAGCTACATGACAGTGACGAGAGCGGCGCGCACAAATCCGTGGAGGTCTCCATGTTTTTTTTAGTCTTCCTAATGTTCATCAGTCTGGCTGCGCTGATTATCGCGGCGAAGACGATTAAGATCGTGCCGCAGTCAACCGCCTTGCTCATCGAGCGTCTCGGACGTTTCAACCGTCTCGCTGCGAGCGGCCTGAACATCATCGTGCCCTTCATAGACAAACCGCGCGCCGTCTTCTGGACGAACACGCGCCCCGGCATCGTCTCGATTGATTTGCGCGAGCAGTACATAGACCTTCCGCCACAGCCCGTCATCACGCGCGACAACGTGACGATCCACGTTGACTCCGTCGTCTATTGGCAAATCACAGACCCGGTCAAGGCCGTCTATGAAATGAACGACCTCGTGGGCGGCATCGTGCAGTTAACGATCACGGGAATGCGCGCCGTGATGGGCGATATGGATTTGGATCACACGCTTTCGCAACGCGACCAGATTAACGCGAAGCTCCGCATCATCCTTGACGAAGCGACCGACAAGTGGGGCGTCAAGGTGACGCGCGTTGATGTGAAGAACATCAACCCGCCGGAAGACGTTCGCATCACGATGGAAAAACAGATGACGGCAGAGCGCAACCGCCGCGCGCTCGTGCTTCAAGCAGAGGGCGACCGGCAGGCCGCCATCACACGCGCAGAGGGTGAGAAGCAGGCGGCTGTCACGCGCGCCGAAGGCGAAAAACAGTCCGCCATTCTCTCCGCAGAGGGCGCGGCGCAGGCACGTCTCCGCAACGCGGAAGCGGAGGCCGAAGCCATCGCGCAAGTCTCGAACGCGATTTCCGGCCATGGCAATCCGGCGCAATATTTAATCACGGCGCGCTACATCGAAAGCCTGAAAGAGATGACGCGCGGCAACAACTCGAAAGTCATTTTCATGCCGATGGAAACGTCTTCGCTGCTGTCGAGTGTCGGCGCGATTAAGGAAATCTTCGCCGCGACGGGCGAGAATCTTAAAGACAATGCCGGCAGCAATCAGCAACCCGCGCCGCGCCCGCGCCAGCTTCCGAACAGTTAAGAAACAGACGATGTTCTGAACGTGAGAGACACAGGCGCAAGATACGTTCATCAACTTACAGCTTTTTTTATGAACGAAACTTTGCCGTTTGTTGACGCTCTGATCATTTGACGACTACAATTCGCGCGGTCGTGCGACGTTGAAATTCAAGCGCACGCCGCGCAACGTTCGACAATTTCGCCAGAGATAAAAGTTAAAATTATCATGCCGCACGCACGTCACATCTTTGCACGCCTCGTCTTCATCATCGCGCTGACGCTCGCCTCCGTCATCAACATGCCGGCGCAGCAACGACCTCTGCTGACCGAAGATGTGGACGTGTTGCCGCCGGGCACTCTGCGCGTGCAGGCAGGCGTGGACTTTGTGCAGGACGCGAAGTTTCCCGCGTCAGGTTTGACCGGCGACCTGACGCGCGTCGGCGTCATCGGCATCAACATCGGCCTCTCGCCCAACGTGGAATTTCAAATTCGCGGCGTCCTGCAAAATTTCCTGAGCATCAACACGGCGACCGTCAATCCCGCCATCCAACTCGGCTTCGCGCCCGGCAGCAATTCGACGAGCGATGTCGGCGATTTTTCGCTCGCCACGAAAATCAAACTTCGCAACGAGACAAAGCGCAGCCCAAGTCTCGGCTTTCGCTTCGGCGTCGAGTTGCCGAACTCGAACCAGTCGCGCGGCATCGGCCTCAATCAGACGAACGCCTTCGGCACGATTCTCGTCGGCAAAAAGTTCGGGACGGACGGCAAGCTCAACACCTTCGGGAACGTCGGCATCGGCATCTTGACCGCGCCGACGCGCCTCTTCACGCAGAACGATGTGCTGCTCTACGGTCTCGGCGGCATCCTGCGGCTCAACCGTCAGATCAATCTGGCGGGTGAGGTCAATGGCCGCGCGAACACGCGACCGGGCAGCGGGCCGCTCGGCACAGAGTCGCAATCAGAGGCGCGTCTCGGACTCCAAATCAAGGCCACCGGCTTGCGCTTCGACATTGCGGGCATCGCCGGCCTGACGCGCAACAGCCCGCGCTCCGGCGTCACCTTCGGCGTCACATACGATACGCCGTCAATTTTCGCGCCGGTCAAATAAGCTCAAGCCTCGACGTGTGACAGGTGACGGGTGACAGGTTAATATCCTGTCCGCCCGTCATTTTTTATGCACGCACTATTTATCGAGGGAAGCGGCTGGCTGCAAGAAGCCTGGTCGTGGCTGCACCATCAAGCGAGGTGGGCGCACGACATCATCATCCACGCGCCGATTTACGTGGCTGCGCCGATGATGATCGTCATCGGCGCGCTCGATTCGTCGCTGCTCTCGCTGCCGGAGATTAACGATTACCTCGTTGTGCTGCGCTGCATTGAAGATCACAAATCGGCTCTCTACTTTCCACTCTTCGCCGCCGCAGGCTCCGTCGTCGGCTGCTTCCTGCTCTACACGATCATGCGTCGCGGCGGTCAAGCCGTGATGCGAAGGCGTTTTCGCGCGGATCACATCGAGCGCGTCGAACACGCTTACGCGCATTACGGTCTGCTCGCGCTGGCGATTCCGGCGCTGCTGCCGCCGCCGATGCCGTTCAAGATTTTCGTCGCCACGGCGGGCGCGCTCGAATATCCACGATGGAGATTTATTCTGACGGTGATGGTGGCGCGCAGCCTTCGTTACTACATCGAAGGCGTGCTGGCCGTCTATTATGGAAGGCGCGTGCTCGGCTTCATCCGGCACGAGGGGTTCACGATTTTATGCGTGACGGTGGGTCTGGCGTTAATTGGATTGCTGATTTATCTGCTTATCAAACGCTTACGCATGAGAAGGGAAGCGGTGCGGATTGAAAGCGACTCGAAGTTGATAGCCAGTGAAGAGACAGCGAGCGAATCAACTTCGCCGACGCTCTAAACAGATTTCTCAGCGTTGAATTTTAAGGAAAAATAATTCTTGAAGTGGCTGCATAAAATTGGAGACAAACTCGGTCAGGTCTCCGCCTATCTGCAAACGTTCGGCCCCGTCGGTCTCTTCGCCATCGCGCTGCTGGACTCGGCGCTGATCCCTCTGCCCGGCGGCCCCGACGCGGTGATGATCGCGCTCTCGATTCATCAGAGCATGACGCAAATGACGCTCTACGCGCTGGCGGGGACGGTCGGGTCTGTCATCGGCTGCGTCGTGCTATATCAAATTTCCAAACGCGCCGGACGCCGCGCGCTCGCGAGTTTTCCAGAGTCGAAGCAGGCGCGCGTGAAAGATTTGGTGGATCGTTACGACGTGATGTCAGTGCTCGTCGCGTCGGTGCTGCCGCCGCCGTTTCCGTTCAAACTTTTCGTCGTCACGGCGGGCGTGTTTCGCCTGAGCCTGACGCGCTTCATCATCGCCGTCGCCATCGGGCGCGCGTTCCGGTTTCTGCTCGAAGGTTTCGTCGCAGTGCGTTACGGTGATCAGGCGGGAGCTTTTCTCGCGGCGAATTATCCGGCCATCGGCCTCGGCCTCGCCGCCGCGCTCGTCGGCGGGTTCGTCTTGAAAAAGTTGCTGCGGAAACGCACGGATGCGCGCGATGAAGAAAGTTCTGTGCGAGTGGATGAAGGGCAGTTGCCGGAGACGAAAGCTTAGTGCGCGCCCGCCGTCAGAGGTTTTTTGAAACGCCGCGCGCCGGCGAGATCGCGCACGCCATGTTGACGCAGAGTGTCGAGCATCAACAGAAAAACTTCGGCGGTGGCGAGCGCGTCGCCCGCCGCGCGGTGGCGATCTTTGATGACGATTTCAAAATGCTCGGCGAGCGAGTGCAGGCGATGACTCTTGATTTCGGGGACGACGCGGCGCGCGAGCGAGACCGTGCAGAGATGCGGGTTGAACATTCTCCGTCCCGGAAAAACCTGTCCCACTTCGTGATTGATGAAGCGCACGTCGAAGGGCGCGTTATGAGCGACGAGCACCGCCGTGCCGGCGAAGGTCAGCCACTCGGCGGCGATGTCCTCGAAGACGGGCGCGTGTTTGACCATCGCTTCGCTGATGCCGGTTAGTCCGACGATGAAAGGCGGAATGCTCGTCTCCGGGTTGACGAGCGTTTGAAACTCGGCGACGATGCGCCCGCCGCTGACGCGGTACGCCCCGATTTCGATGATGCGGCTCGGTGGCGTCTTGGGGCCGGTGGTCTCAACGTCAAAGACGACGTAATCCGTGTTCGTTAAATCCCGGCACTCGTCATCTTCGCAAGTTAGCTCAACATCGTGCGTGCCAAAGGGGATGTGTAGTCGCCAGTCGTCCTCGATGAATTCGGAGATCAGCAGCGCGGCCATCTGCGGATCGAGGTCTGCCAGTTGAAAGACTTCGTCGGCGACTTGCACGGCGGGCGCGCGTCCGCCACGGTAGCGGAGCATTTGAATCGCCTCTTGAACGAGCGTGGAATCAGAGACGAGATTGCGGAAGGTTTGCACGGAGCTTGATTGTAGCAACCACTCTGCGGAAAGGCGAGAGAGATGGACGCGGACGAAGTTATCGAACGATTCCGAAAGACGGGCGCGCTGCTCGAAGGCCATTTCATACTCACGAGCGGGCTGCACAGTCCGAGTTATTTACAGTGCGCGCTCGTGCTGCAATATCCTGTGGAGGCGGAAGCATTCGGGCGCGCGATTAAAGAAAAATACGTGGGGCAACAAATCGAAACCGTCGTCGCGCCGGCCATCGGCGGAATCATCATCGGCTGGGAAGTCGCACGCGCGCTCGGCGCACGCTTCATCTGGACGGAGCGCGAAGAGGGACGCATGACGCTGCGGCGCGGCTTTCAAGTTCGACCCGGCGAGAGCGTGCTCGTCGTTGAGGATGTCATCACGACCGGCGGCTCGACGCGCGAGACGATTGACGCCATCCGCGAATCAGGCGCGCGCGTCGTCGGCGCAGCTTCGATTATTGACCGCTCCGGCGGGCGGGCGGATGTCGGCGTGCCCCGCATCGCCCTCGCCACGCTCGACGTGCCCGCGCTCGCTCCCGCCGCCTGCCCACTCTGCGCGCAGGGAATTTTGGCAATCAAACCGGGCAGCAGGAAAAAGTGATGAGTGATGAGTGATGAGTGATAAGAGAAGACAGCAGGGTCTTTCTCATCACTCATCACTCATCACTCATCGCTGATCGCTTACCAATGAATTTTCGACTGACCATCCAGTATGACGGGACGGAGTTTCACGGCTGGCAAATACAGGACGGGCAGCGCACCGTGCAGGGAGAGTTGACGCGGGCTGTGTCTTTGATTGAAGGGCGCAAGGTTGTCTTGCACGGCTCCGGGCGGACGGATGCGGGCGTCCACGCTGAAGCGCAGGTGGCGAGCGTGAAACTTGAGCGCGACATCGCGCCCGACAAATTGCTCGCGGCGATAAACGGAAACGTGGCGCGCGACGTGCGCGTGATTGATGCTGAAATTGTCCCGGACGATTTTCACGCGCGCTTTTCCGCACAGGGCAAGACGTATCGCTACAGCGTTTTCAACGCGCGGTATCTTTCTCCGTTCTGCCTGCGCTACGCCTATCACGAAGCGCGGCATCTCTCCGTCGAAGCGATGCGTGAAGCCGCGCGCGTGTTTGTCGGCAAACACGATTGGACGGCGTTCTCTTCGGCGCAGGCCGATGTCGAGTCGCGCGTGCGAACGTTGACGGAGTTGTCCATCACGGAGCACGACGACGACGACCGTGCGCGTGGCCGCATCATTGAAATGACGATGAGCGCGGACGGTTTTCTGCGTTACATGGTACGCTCCATCGCGGGGACGCTGCTGGCCGTTGGGCGCGGAGAGATGAACGCGCAAGACATCGCACGCCTCATCGAGTCGCGCGACCGCGCGCAGGCGGCAGCCACCGCCCCGCCGCATGGTTTGACGCTCGTCAAAGTTCACTATTAAACGTCGCAGCAGTGAAGCGGAAAATATTGCGCCGCGCCTGCCGTCAACTTTGAACATTAAACTTTGAACTTTGAACTCGTTTGCGATTAAGATGCGGCGGCAATATTGATGCCGCACACCGTTTGGCAATTTGAATCCGCCGGGAGAAGCGCGCTCCATGCTCGCCGATTTCACAGAGATAGTCGAAAAAAGTTCGCGCGAAGAGACTCTGCTGGCGCAAATTGACTGGCAACGTCTGCCGCGCCACATCGCTATCATCATGGACGGCAACGGTCGCTGGGCGGCGCAACGCGGGCAGCCGCGCGTCGTAGGCCATCGCGCCGGAGTCGAAGCGGTGCGCGCCGCCGTTGATACGGGCGCGCGTCTCGGCATCGGCGCGCTCACGCTCTACGCTTTCTCGACGGAAAATTGGAAACGCCCGCGACTCGAAGTTGACGCGCTGATGCGTATGCTCAAGCGTTACCTGCGGCTTGAACTCGAAGAGATTGACCGTCAGAACATCCGCTTCCAGCCCATCGGTCGCACGGACGCGCTCGCCGGCAGCGTCCAGCGCGAGCTTGATAAAGCCGTCGAGAAGACCGCGCACAACACCGGCATGATCTTAAGCGTCGCGCTCAACTACGGGGGCCGCGCCGAAATCGTGGACGCCGTGCGTGCCGCGCTCAAACGCATCAATGTCGAAGGACGCAATCCCGAAGAAGTTTCAGAGGCAGACATCGAGCGCGAGCTTTACACCAGACATCTTCCCGAACTGGATTTACTCGTGCGAACGAGCGGAGAAATGCGTATCTCGAATTTTCTGTTGTGGCAGGCAGCATACTCTGAGATTTATGTGACTGAAACGCTCTGGCCGGACTTTCGTCGCCTGCATCTGCTCGAAGCCGTGCTCGATTACCAGCGACGCGACCGACGCTTCGGCGGACTCAAACTCGTCGCGAAGGCGAAATAGCGCAATAGCGTTCAGCGGTCAGCAGTCAGCGATCAGCTCTTGCTTGTTTGATAAAGTATTTGTTGAAATTGACGGTGAGCGCTGAGGTTGAATAGTCAAACGTTACGCCGACAACTTGATTCCACAAAACGATTCATCTTAAGGCAGAAGTTTTTAGCTGACTGCTGAACGCTGATTGCTATTTCTGAACGCTGATTGCTTCTTAGCTTCCCATGTCTCGAATCATCACTGCTGCCATCGCGCTGCCCATCCTGATCGCTTCCATCGTCGTCCCGCAGCTTCAAATGCTTTTCGTCGCGCTGGCGGTGGGCGCGATGGTGGTCGCGCTCTACGAGTTCTGGTTTCTGGCGCGGCGCGTGGGCGCGAAGCCGGATGTCGTCTTCGGTTATGCGATTACGGCGGCGTTGCTCGTCGGCTTCATCTTCGACGCGCCGTACACGGAGCCGCGCTGGTTGGTGTTGTGCGTTGTCGCGCTGGCTATCGGCGCGCTCATCGCAGAGATGCTGCGCGGCGCTCCGTTCGACAAAATGATTTTGTCTGTGGGCGCAACCGTGCTCGGAGTTTTGTACGTGGTCTTGCTCGGCGGGCATCTCATCGCGGTGCGGACGGGCTTTGCCACACACGCGCCGGGCTTCGCCGGAAGCGCGCCGCTTTCCACACATTTACTGTCATTCTTTTTTCTCGTGCTGATGGGTTCCGACACCGGCGCATATTACTCAGGCCGCGCGTTCGGCATACACAAACTCGCGCCGAAGGTGAGTCCGGGTAAAACCTGGGAGGGCGCGGTCGGCGGCATGTTGGCGAGTCTGATGTTAGCGACGCTCGCGCATTACTGGTTCTTCCCGGAGTTGGAGTTGAAGGCCGCGCTGCCGCTGGCGGCGTTGATGAATGTGCTGGGCGTGGTCGGCGATTTAACGGAGAGCGCGCTCAAACGCGGCGCGAATGCGAAGGACGCGGCGAATATTTTACCGGGTCATGGCGGCCTGCTTGATCGCCTCGACAGCCTGCTTTTCAACGCGCCGCTGCTCTACTACTTCGCGCTCTACTACTGGCGATAAAGCCGTGAACGTGTGAATATCAACAACGGATGAAGACACAGGGCATCGCCATCTTGGGTTCGACGGGTTCAATCGGCTGCAACACGCTGAACGTCGTCGAGTCTTTCCCGCTTGAACGCTTTCGCGTCGTCGCGCTTGCCGCCGGTCGCAACATGACGAGACTCGCGGAACAAGTGGCGCGTCATCGTCCTCAACTCGTCTCTGTTCTTGATGAAGCCTGCGCCGAAGAGTTGAGCCGTGAACTTGCGAGACTCAATGTGCCGCTTCCGCGTATTACGTTTGGCGAGGCGGGGCTCATCGAAGTGGCGACGCATGAGGAAGCGCACACGGTCGTCAGCGCGACGGTCGGCGCGGTTGGATTCGTGCCGACTTTGCGCGCGCTCGAAGTGGGGAAGCGCGTCGCGCTCGCCAACAAAGAGACGCTCGTGATGGCGGGTGAATTGATGACGCGCGCCGCCGCCAAGTCGGGCGCGGAGTTGCTGCCGGTTGATTCCGAACATAATGCGCTTCATCAATGTTTGCGCGGAGAGACGCGCGCGGAAGTTCGCAGGCTGATTCTCACGGCGTCCGGCGGGCCATTTCGCACTGCGACAAAGGGCGCATTGAGAGAAGCGACGGTCGCGCAAGCGATGCGGCATCCGACGTGGAGCATGGGCGCGAAGGTCACAATTGACTCTGCGACGCTGATGAACAAGGGGCTGGAAGTCATCGAAGCGCGCTGGCTGTTCAGCTACGGCGCGGATGAAATTGACATTCTCGTCCATCCCGAATCAATCGTGCATTCGATGATCGAACTCGTGGATGGATCAATCATCGCGCAGATGGGCGTCACGGATATGCGCCACGCGATTCAGTACGCGCTCACCTTCCCGGAGCGCCACGCCAGCCGCGCGCTGCCGCATCTTGATTTGACCAAACTGAGCGCGCTGCATTTCGAGTCGCCCGACCACGCGCGCTTTCCCTGCATCAAACTCGCTTATCGCGCGCTCCGCGAAGGCGGCACGCTGTCCGCCGCGCTCAACGCCGCGAACGAGGAAGCCGTCGCCGCATTCATTGACGGCAAGATTCGCCTGACGGAAATTCCCGTCGTCATCGAGCGCGTGATGGACGGGCACGAGAAACGCGCCGCCGATAGTCTCGAAGTCGTCCTCGAAGCCGACCGCGCGTCGAGAGTTGCGGCGCGTGTTGAAATCGCGCGATGCAAAAATGAAGCCGATACCGGGAGAGAAGTCGGCGCGGCGAGGGAAAAGAGTGTTTGACCTCTGTTTCGCCTGCCCTTAAACTCGAATACAACGATGAGCGCGGATGGCGACTCATAAAGATGTGCGAGGCGGAAACAATCTTTCGAGAGAATCAAAATAATGTACTACATCAATTTATTTTTACCCTTCATCTTTATCCTCGGCGCGGCGGTCGTCCTGCACGAGTTCGGCCACTTCATCGTCGCCAAGCTGCTCGGCATTCGCGTCGAGACTTTTTCCGTCGGCTTCGGCAAACGGCTCATCGGCAAGCGTTGGGGCACGACCGATTATCGCCTGAGCCTGATACCGCTCGGCGGCTACGTCAAACTCGGCGGCGACGATTCCAACTCCGGGCTTGAAGAGGGCAGCGGCGAAGATATTCCTGCGGCGGAGCGTTTCGACCTGCGTCCCGGCTATCAAAAAATCATGGTCGGCGTGGCCGGCCCTGTGATGAATATCCTGACGGCGATTAGCATCCCGCTCATTCTCGCGATGTGGGTCGGTATCCCCGCGACGCCCGCGCCTGTGGTCAAAGCTGTGAGCAAAGGCGGCGCGGCTGAAGTCGCGGGCTTGCGCGCAGGCGACCGCATCGTTTCCTTCAACGGGCACACGGATGGGGAGTGGGACAAAATCAGAAACGACGCCGCGCTCTCGCCCGATCAACCTTTGCCCGTCATCGTCGAGCGCGAAGGGCAACGCCTGCCTCTGACCATCACGCCGGAAAAACGTCTCATCAGCGGCGAGCCTTACGGTGAACTCGGACTCCTGCCGGACTACGGCGACGTGCCCGTGATGATTTCATCCGTCCTCAGCGACTCGCCCGCCGCCGAGTCCGGGTTAAAAGCCGGCGACCAGATTCTCGCGCTCAACGGTGAGCCTGTGAACAGCGGCGAACAGGTCGTGCGCTACGTGCAGGATCATCCGTCAGGTGTCATCGCTTTTTCTCTGAAACGCGATGGACAGCCGGTAGAGGTTAAAGCCGGAGAGAGGCGCACGGCGGAAGGCAAACTCGGCTTCGGCGCGGGCGAGAGTTTTCCGATTCAGCGTGTGGGGTTCGCAGACGCAGGCTCTTATGCCGTCTCGCGCAATCTTGAGATGATACGTTTGACCGGCTACGCTTTGAAGCAGGTCTTCTCCGGGCAGCGGTCGGTGCGCGACACCTTCGCCGGTCCCATCGGTATCGCGCAGGCATCTTCGCGCGCCGCCAACGAAGGCGGCCTTGAAGGCGTCTTTTTGATGATGGGCTTTCTCAGTCTGAACCTCGGCGTGTTCAACCTGCTGCCCATCCCGATGCTCGACGGCGGCATGATTTTCATCATCCTGCTTGAAGGCATCCTCGCCATCGTCGGCCTCAGACTTTCGATGATGATGCGCGAGCGGATTCAACAAGTCGGCTTCGTCTTCCTGCTGCTTCTCATGGGCTTCGTCATCATCAACGATTTCACGAAACTCGTCTCGAAACGCATCGGCTCGAACGATCAACCCACCGCCACTCAACAGAAATGAGTTCAAGGTTCAAAGTTGGAACCCTTTCTTTGAACTTTGAACCTTGAACTTTGAACTTGCGTAAGGATCAGCATGAAGCAGACGCGAGCAGTGAAAATCAAGGACGTGCAAGTCGGCGGCGGCGCGCCCGTCGCTGTCCAGTCCATGACGAAGACCGACACGAGCGACGTGGCGGGCACGGTCAAGCAAATCGAAGAGATGGTGCGCGCCGGTTGCGAGATCGTGCGCCTCGCCGTCCCGGACAATGACGCCGCCATCGCGCTCAAAGAGATACGCAAACTCGTGCCCGATGTGCCACTCGTCGCGGACATCCACTTTCATTACAAGCTGGCTTTGATGGCGCTCGATGCGGGCGTGGATAAGCTGCGGCTCAATCCCGGCAACATCGGAGCGCACGAGCGTGTGCGTGAAGTTGTACGCGCCGCCGCCGCGCAGAAAGTCCCGATTCGCATCGGCGTCAACGGCGGCTCGCTTGAAAAAGATTTGCTCAAAAAGTACGGCACGGCGACGCCCGAAGCGATGGTTGAATCCGCGCTCCGCCACATACAGATTCTCGAAGACCTCGACTTCCGCGACATCATCGTCTCGCTCAAAGCGTCCGACGTGCATCGCACCGTCGGCGCGTACCGCTTGCTTTCAGAGCGCGTGGACTATCCGCTTCATCTCGGCGTGACCGAAGCGGGAACATCCTTCGGCGGGACGATCAAGTCCGCCATCGGACTCGGCATCCTTTTGAATGAAGGAATCGGTGACACGATTCGCGTCTCGCTCGCCGCCGAGCCGCACGAAGAAGTGCGCGTCGCGTGGGAAATATTGAAGTCCCTTGAACTTCGCAAGCGAGGCGTGACGGTCGTCGCGTGCCCGACGTGCGGGCGTCTCGACGTGGACAACTTCGTCGAGATCGTGACGGAAATCGAGCGGCGACTCGCGCACATCGAAGAGCCGCTGCATCTCTCCATCATGGGCTGCGCCGTCAACGGGCCGGGCGAAGCGCACGACAGCCAACTCGGCGTCACCTTCGGTCGCGGCGTCGGCATGATTTTCAAAAACGGCGTCCCGATGCGGAAAGTGGCGGGCGCGGACATCGTCGAAGCTTTCGTCGCCGAGACGGAAAAGCTCGTCGCCGAAGGCGCAGGCGTTGAACAGGAAATGATGCCCGAATTAGTCACGATCAAATAACCGTGCGCCGACACATCGCACAAAAATAAAAAAGGCTGGCCTCGAAATGAGTCCGGCCTTTTTATTTTCTCGTTGCTACAAAAACGAGTTCCGAGCGGGGCGCTGGGCAAGAGCGTGAGTCACACATCAGGCTCTTTCTATAACGAAAGCTCGCTGAATAATTCCGATGCTGTGAGAATGCGAACCTCTCTGTATTGTTTCAAGTTCAGTAAATGACTGTCGCCGGAAGTGATGACTTCGCACTGAGCGGCAAGCGCACAAGCCAACACAGCATTATCATCGGGGTCAGAGAGAATTACAGGCTCGATAGGCTCGACTTCACCTATCGTTGCCAACGCCGCATAGCCCAAAACCAATCCATGCGCCGTGACCTTCGCTGCTTCAAGGCGCGTCGCGAATTTCTCGCGACTTAAAACATTTTCCAATTCTTCAAGCAACGCGATACTGGTGAATAATTCGATGATGCAGTCGCGTGCAGCATCCAGGACAAGACGCGGTAGCCCACGCCAGAGCAAGCCGGAAATGATGGTGTTAGTGTCAGCTACAACTCGCATCGGATGTTCGGCGAGATTGACGAGCTGCAAGGATTTCCGCTTCGACTTCGGCTTCTGTCAACGTGGGTAGGTCTAACCCGGCAAGACGGTCAACCGCCGTAAACAATTTATTGACACGACGGCGACGAATCTCCGCGCGCAACAAAGATTCAATGAACGCTGGTTTCAGCAATCCGTTGGCTTCCGCCTCTTGAGCTACATTGTCCGGCAAATTGAGAACGATTTCTGACATTGAAATACCCTCCTTCCACAAGCATCGTAAGTGAATTTAGTATGGGAGACAATGCTGAAGGCGTTCGCCTTAAGCACGCTGCCGGAAAATTTAATCGAAGTGAAAAGCGCGCTAGTCTCCAGCTATCGAGAGAAAGAGCGTGTCGGTGGCGACGCGGCGATTGACGTTGAAGAGTAAAGGTCTTATGCCTTCTCTGAATAATTGGAAATCTTTTCCCTGAGCCAAAAATTAACAAGCGACTCTGCCGGCGTCTGTTCCTGTTCGGCGATCTCTGTCAGCCTATTATTTATTTCCTCGTCAATGGCAATCAGGTGCGTCCTTCTTTGCAAGTTGACATCAAATCGAGCTTCCGGCAAATCTTCAACGTCGCCCATGTCATGCGTGTCGAAAAATTCTACAAGCTCATCAAGTGATGCGAAAGAAGGTCGCTGCTGTGGATTATTTTCTGCCATACATCTTCCTCTCTTTGTTTGCCATATCTCTGGCGCTCAAGATTAGTGCCTCTTTCGTCTTCTTGTAAATGAAAAGCACCGTCAAATATCTGCCCGCATCCGTTTGTCCGAGAGCCAGATAAACATTTTCGTCTGCACGCTCTCCCTTTTCAACAAATCTGAACTTTGGCTTTCCGCCAAATACTTCCTCAACCTCATCAGTTTCAACGTGGTGTTTGAAGGCAAGTTTGTCAACAATAGCTCTGAGCCAAATGACGCCCTCAATGTTCATAAACACGTCTCATCCCTGCCAATATTTTCAACATCAAACCTGACATAACACAGACGCCCGACGCTCATTAGACTGCCGACGGCGACAATGTTCGACCTGATAACAATGGTACAGCCAATGGTGTTTTCATCAATGTGGAAGGCGCGCTAGTCTCCAGCCATCGAGAGAAAGAGCGTGTCGGTGGCGACGCGGCGATTGACGTTGAAGAGTAATTGCCGGCGCAACTCTTCGACGCGCGCGAGCCAGCGAGCGGCGCGTCCGTGCGCGGCTCCGCTCGTCATGCGTGCGAGACGCTCGCGCAGGTCGTAGTTGACGAGCGCGGGCGCAGTGTCGTCGGGCGAGAGCGTGAGCAGCCAGAGGTCGTGAATCAATAATTCGAGGACGTGAAGGCGCGGCTCATATTCTTCCTTGTGCTTGGCGTCGCTTAGCTCTTCGGCGGCGCGCAGCAGTCTCGCGTGGTCTCGATTGACGGCGATGGCTTCGAGCACGGCGATCATCGCGTCGCGGCGTTCGCGATAGGTGTCGAGGTTTAAGTCAAGCGCGGAGCCGGGTCGTCCGCCGGAGAGGTGAGCGGCGAGTCGCGCCTCTTCGCCGGAGCGATGGCGTCCCTCGACGAGAAACTTTTCCACTTCCGCCGCCGCGAGCGGGGCGAAACGAATCGCCTGGCAGCGCGAGCGTATCGTCGGTAGAAGACTCGCCGGGCGCGAAGTGATGAGTATCAAGTGTGAAGACGCGGAAGGTTCTTCGAGCGTTTTCAAAAGCGCGTTTGCTGCTGACTCTTGAAGACGGTCGGCGCTATCAATGATAAAGATGCGCGCCGCTCCTTCGTAGGGGCGAAAGTTGGTCTCGCGCTCAAGCTGTCGGATGAGGTCAACGGGAATGAAGCGTCCGGCGGGTCGAATCATCCCGACATCTCTGTGCTCGCTCCAATGGATTTGCTTATTGGCGTCGTTGTCGTCAGCCGGTGGAAGTTGGAAATTCCCGATACGCACGCACGCCGGACACACTCCGCATCCTTCGACGCCGACACGCTCACGACAGTTGATTGCGCGAGCCAGTTCCAGCGCGAAAAGTTTTTTGCCAAGTCCTTCATCACCCGCGAACAGGAGCGCGCCCGGCACGCGATGGTGCGTCAACATGCGCCGCAAAATATCTTTGGCGCGCTGATTTCCGACGAGTTGGTCGAACATAACCGGTGGAGTCTGGAGGCTGGTTTGAGACAAAGACTTTGTTCTTTTGCCTGTCGCCAGCCCCCAGCCTCTAATCTCTAGCCCCTGCTCTCAAGAAATTGCGTGACGATTTTTATTACTTCGCTGTGCGTCTGCTCGACCGCGCCATTAGAGTTGATAATCTTAACTCTGTCCGGGTCGGCGGCGGCGATACGCATGTAAGCTTCTCGAACACGAATGTGAAAGGCCGCGTCTTCGGCGTCGAGACGATCCTGTTTCTGGTCGGTGGTGTCGCGCCGGTTGGTACGCTCGCGACTTTCCTCGACGCTTAAGTCGAAGATGAGCGTTAAGTCCGGCATCAATCCGCCGGTCGCGAGCGCGACGACTTCGGCGATGAGAGATTCGGGAAAGCCGCGTCCCGCACCTTGATATGCAATCGTCGCGTCGGCATAACGATCTGAAATGATGATGTGCCCGGCTTCGAGCGCGGGACGCACGAGCGCGCGGACGTGTTGCGCCCTGTCAGCGGCGTAGAGCAACAACTCTGCGAGCGGGTCAACCTGTTGCTCTGTGTCGAGCAGAGCCTCGCGCAGGCGCGTGCCGAGCGGCGTGCCGCCGGGTTCGCGCGTGGCGATGACTTCATGCCCGCGCAGGCGCAACTCGCTCGTCAGCATACGCAGTTGCGTTGACTTGCCGCTCCCGTCTATGCCTTCAAAGGTGATAAATGCAGCGGCCAAAGTGTGCGCGCCTCCATCGAATTGAGATTAGAGAAAAGAGGGGAGAGTTAATCTTCCGTGCGGCCTGAAGACGCATCCGTGTTTATTTGTTCGCCCGGATGCGGCGGACGATGCTCGCCGGTGTTGACGCGGCGCGTGTGCAGGATAGTTGAGATGGCGTGTTTGAAAATGAGTTGATCCTGCGCGCCCGATTCGAGCAGCACTGAAAACTTGTCGAAGCTCTTGATGCGCCCGGTCAACTTCGCGCCGTTCATCAAGTAAATCGTCACGAAGTCTCGCTCACGGCGCACCGTGTTGAGAAAAGCATCCTGAATATTCTGGGGAGAAGGTTTCGTGTCCACCGCGCGGCCCTGCCTGTTTAGTCAACCCGAATGTGCCGACGCCAGATTACACCAACATGTTGAAAGTTGAAAGTAAAGGCATTTGAAAGTGATGAATAATCATCGCACGAATATTTCAGCGACACGTTCCTGCACGCGCGTGTCGTCACCGAAGCCATCAATCCATTCGACTCCCGGCTCGCGTCGGAACCAAGTCATCTGACGTTTGGCATAATGTCGCACGTCGAGCCGCGTCTGTTCAATCGCGCTCTCAATCGTGCGCTCGCCTTGCAGATATTCGACCACACGGCGATAGCCATGCGCGCCGAGCGCGTTCGAGTTTGCGGGGACGCCGCGCGCGAGCAGACGCCGCACTTCTTCAACCAGCCCGGCGCGAAAGTGAGTTTCAGCGCGCGCGTTGATGCGTTGATAAAGCTCCGCGCGCGGCGGATTGAGCGCGAGCACGCGAAGGCGCGCGGCCTGCGGCGGAGGCGCGGGACGGTTGTTTCGCAACTGCGCCAGAGGTTGTCTGGTCTGCAAGCGAACTTCGAGCGCGCGCTGCACTCGCGACCAATCGCGCGCGTGCAAGCGTGCTGCGGTTTGAGCATCAAGCCTTCGTAAAACTTTGTGCAGATGCTGTGCGCCGCGTCGTTCTCTGAGCGCGGTGACGCGCTGGCGTATGCGCGCGTCCGTCGGCGCGCTCTCAAAAAACGGTTGGCGCAGCGCGCGCAAATAAAGTCCGCTCCCGCCGACGAGCAGAGCGACATGCCCGCGCGCTTTGATCTCGTCAATTTTTTGCAGAGCCTCGCGCGCCCAGTCGCCCGCCGTGTAATTTATTTCCGGCGACACGAAGTCAATCAGGTGATGCGGCACGCCGCGACGCTCGTCGAGTGGGACTTTCGCCGTCGCGATTTCGATTTCGCGATAGACCTGCACAGAGTCGCAGTTAATAACTTCGCCGCCGAGCCGCAGCGCGAGCGAGATTCCTAAGTCGCTCTTGCCGGAAGCGGTCGGGCCGGCGATGGCGATGATGGGCTTGTCTGTGTCGTGCTTGGAACTCACAAGGATGGAAGAAAGAAACGGTAAATGATGACGAGCCAGATTAAGAGCAAGAGCGCGAGCGCGCCGAGAAGTTGTGCGCGAGAGAAACGCATATCATTGTTCGCGGCGACGCGGCCTCAATACATTTTCGTGAGGCTAATGCCGGTATAGTAAGTCTTCAGAATTTTGTCGTAGGTCAGACCCGCGCGTGCGAGACCATAAGCGCCGACCTGACACATCCCGACGCCGTGCCCCCAGCCGCGACCCCTGAAGGTGAAACTCTCCACGCGCCCGCCCTCATCATACTGACGGTCAATCACGAAAAGTTGCTCGCGCAACGAGAGCGCAGAGCGAATTTTGCCGCCGCGTAAATGCGTCATGCCGTTCGTGCCGATTATTTCCAAATCCGTCACGCGACTGGACGCGCCGCGCGCGCGGACGCGCAGGTCTGTGAGCGTGCCGATGCCGGCGGCATGATGTCCGAGTCTGGACATGACGCCCGGTGGCGCGAGCGTCTCCGTCCAATTCGAGTAGGGAGAGGAATGGTCAGAAGCCGCGCCGTTGGGTGACGGGCGCGCTTCGAGATAATCAACTTCGCCGCGCGCGTTCAAATGGTAAGTGACAATCTCGCCGCCGACGAAATTTAATTCGCGCACCTGATAAATGTTTTCGCCGTAGGCGCGAAAGAGAGACGCGACGGGAGAGATGTTGAGATTTTTATCCGCGCCTTTCGCCGTCGTGCGAACGACGAGCGCGCCTGCGCTGGATGGTCTCGCCGTCGCCTTTTGCAAACGAAACAGTCCGCGCGTCTCCAACGCTTGCGAGACGAGACGGAGCGCACGCGAGCGCGGCAAGACGAGTCGCGGGCGGAGCGTCGCGTCCGGGTAAAGCGTGAGCAAACCTTCGCGCAAAAAGTTGGCGACATCGGCGCGGTTAGAGGTCGGAATATCGTCGGCATCGCGGAATGAAAGCAGGTACTCCACATCGGCTTTGTCGAGCAGGACGCTGCCGCGACTCTCGCCGTCAAGCGCGATAGAAAGCGCAGTGATAAAGCCTGCGCTGCGCGTCGCATCATTGGCGAGAGCGGGCGCGGGCTGGTGCGTTAAAAAAGAAACATGAGCGAGCAAGGCGCGCGCTTCATCAATCGTCAATGGAGACGAGAGCCATGCGTCTGTCAGACGCGCGGGCAGGTTGAAACCGTGCGCGGTGAGAAGCGCGGCGTCGCGCGGGCTGGCGGCATGATCCGCCTCCTGTATGTTCGGCATCTCGCGCGACGTGCGGACTTTGAAAGAGGCGAAAGAATCCTGTGCGTCGAGCGAGCATTCGCGCGCGCGGAGGTATGGCACGGCCTCGCCGCCGAAAATATTTTCCACGTCCTCCGTGCGCCCGCCGCAGGTCGAAGTGTAGAGCGCGTTGATCGGCTGGCCGTGATAAGTCGCGACGAGTCCGCGCGTCTCCGCGACGGCGCGGTCGGTCAGCGGATGCTCGGTCGTGAGGCCGCCATAGACCTGTGAGCGTGTGGTCGGCAACAGGTCAAACCCGTCCGCCGCGAACTGCCCAAGATGGCTGACGGCGTATGTGCGCGCGGCGACGGCCTGAGCTTTCAGGGCTTCGATGGCCGGATAACCGCCCGGCGATAATTCATTCGGCACGACGCCGCGCACGTACTCTTCGAGGTTGAGGACGTTGACGACCGTCAGCGCGCCGTGCGTATTGGCGAACACTTCGAGCCGCCCGCGATAAGCTTTCTCGTTGAACTTGACGGGGCGCAGAGTCTCTTCATCCGAGGCGAAGATGACGGGCGCGCGGACTTCGAGGATCGGCCTCGACTGACCCGCCACGTAGAGCGCCGCGCCGCGCGCCGGCACGTTTACGCGCGAGACCAGACGGACGTTGCTTTGTGAAGTTGTGGCGCGTGACGTTTGAGGTATTGACGGTTGAGCCGCGCCTTGATTTTTCCTTGCCGCAATGGATGAGGAAGACGCTTCATCCTGTGTCGCATCGGCAAGTTCTGTCGAAGCGTCGTCTCGCTTCATCGTAGGAAGCGCGCCGGGAAAGCCGCGCGCCTCCATTCTCACGCGAGACACTTCAAAAGGAACCGGCGCGGTGTCCGTCTCCGTCGCGTTCAGCAGGCGACCGCTCGTCGAGATGTTGACGGAGCGCGCCTCGGTTGTCAGTCCGATGCGGATGGACGGCTCGCCAGAAAGTTTGACGGTGTTGCCTTCGTATTCCGTCGTTGACTGATGAGAAACATCGTCTTGTGCGTCGGTTGAGACGGCGCGGCGCGGGCGCGTGTGTTCCTGTCGGATGTCTTGCGCTTGAAGTGTCAACGTCGAGACGAAGAGGGTTAATGAGACGAGCGGCGTGAGAAATTTAAGGGTGTGAAAAAAACGCATCAGCTTAAAAGTCGTGTGTCGGGAAACAGGCGAAAGGGAGCCGAACGCGGAGTTCATCTTACTACAAATCGTCGTCACGCGCCGATTGATTGTCGCTCTAACGCTTCAACCGCCAGCGTATGAAAACGTCGCCGCACGCTGTTGATATTGACGAAGGGCAGCGTCCGCGCGTGCGTGCGATTCGTCAGCAGGATAAAGACGCGCGCGTGCCCGGCGTCTATCCAGAGGCTTGTGCCCGTGAAACCGAGATGTCCGAAACTGTCGGGCGGAAGTCGCTCGCCGGCGGTCGAGAGGGGAGTTGCGGCAAGCTGCCAAGCGAATGAGCGCGCCTCGTTCAGATGCTCTGTCATGTTCGTGCGAAAGAGCGCGCACGTCTCCGGCTTCAACAGTTGCGTGCTGTCGGCGATGAATTGCATGGCGAGTTGCAATGTTTCGCTGGCGGTTGAGAACAATCCGGCGTGCCCAGCCGCGCCGCCGAGAAAATGCGCGTTGCCGTCATGGACTTCGCCCCAGATGAGCGCGTCTCGCCAGCGATGATTAGTCGAGACGTTGAATTCATTGACGCACGTCTCGCGCTCGTAAGCGTTACCGTTCGATTCGGACGCGGCGATTTCTGGACGGAGCGCGCGTGGGGGATTGAAGAACATGCGTCGAAGTTTGAGAGGCTCGAAGATTTCAAGTCGCGCGAGTGCGGAGAGAGTTTCTCCTGCGACGCGCTCAATCAGAAGGCCGAGCGTGATGAAGCCGAGATCGCTATAGACGACGCGCGCGCCCGTCTCGTATTCCAGATTCTGCCCGGCGATGATTTCCAAAACGCAGCGGCGTTCCCCGCCGGTCGAGATGTAGAGCGGAAGCCATGCGGGGAGGCCGGAAGTGTGCGTGAGCAGATGTCTGACGGTGATATGTCGCTGATCATCGCGCGCAAATTCAGTCAGATAACTTGCGACGGCAGCGTCGAGCGCGATAAGCCCGCGCTCAAGCAACAACGCGCAGAGCATTCCTGTGATGAGCGGCTTCGTGAGCGATGCGAGATCGTAAATCGTGTCGAGCGTGGCGGCGTGTCGCGCGGGTTCGCGCACAGCGTCGCCGAGCACATCCGCGAAACGCACCTGCCCGCGTTCGGCGACGAGGTAGGCGGCGGAAGCGAAATCGCGCTCGTCAATGCGCCCGGCGAGCAGAGCGGAAATGTTTTTGTCAGGCGTCGCTTCGTACACGCTGGTCATGGCTTATCTTTGCATTCCGAGATTGGCGACGACCGGATGCTCATGGATGCGCTCAAGCACGCGAATGGCGAGCGCGAGCGCCTGCCTGCCTTCTGCGCCGGTGACGGATGGCGTGCGACTATCATGCGCGGCGTCGAGAAATGATTCGATCTCGGCGCGCAACGGCTCAATGTCCTCGATGTCGAGCCGGTTGATGTGAACGCCCGGCCACGCGCCTGATTCGGTCGGCGCGTCGAGTCCGCTGATGGAGGCGTAGCGCGTCGCGTAGTCAACGGCGACGTAATCGTGCGGCTGAAAAAAACGCATCTTGCGAATCTTCTCCATGCCGACGCGCGAGGCCGTGATGTTCGCCACCGCGCCCGTCGCAAACTCGATGCGCGCGTTGGCGGCGTCCACGCGGTTCGTCAAAATCGGGATGCCGACGGCACGCACGTCCGTTACTTCCACATCGCTTCCGACGAGCCACTGCACGATGTCGAGATCGTGAATCATCAAGTCGAGCACGACATCTATGTCGAGCGAGCGGGCGGTGAATTGTCCGACGCGATGAACTTCAAAATAGAGCGGCTGGCGAACGTGCGGGTGCAGGGCGACGAGCGCGGGATTGAAGCGTTCCAGATGGCCGACCTGCAAGACGGCGTTGCCGCGCGAGGCGGAAGAGATCATCTCGTCGGCCTCTGCGAGCGTGCGCGAGATCGGCTTTTCGACGAGTACGTGAACGCCCGACGCGAGCAGTTCACAGGCAATCTCAGCGTGCGATTCGGTGGGCACGGCGAGGCTGACCGCATCCACCCGACTGGCGAGCGTGCGCCAGTCAGTCGTCCATTTGCACTTTCTTTCGCCGGCAACTTCACGCGCCGCCGCTTCGTTCGTGTCGCAGACGCAAATGAACTGCGACGATCCTTCGCTTGCCAGCGCGGCGTGGATGCGCGCGTGTTGTCGCCCCAGATGTCCGACGCCGATGACGGCGGTGCGTAAAGTCACAAAGTTCTCCAGATGAGCTAAGAGCCGCCAAGCCAGAGCATTCAACAATCAATTAATAGCGCGTGCTGAAGTGTAGATGAAGACTTGCGAGGTTGAACGTCGCACGCTCTTACATGATACTTGTCGCGTCTTAATCAACACATCAAAGCTGATCGCTGGCGGCTGACGGCTGATCGCTTTTTTTCGGAGCGAATATACTTGCTACGTTTGACGCTTGCCAAGCGAACCACGCTGTTGTTGTTGTGCGCCGCTGTCGCAGTGTGCGCGGTTTATCTGTGCGGACTCGGAGTCGCGCCGCTCGTCGGGTCTGATGAGCCGCGTTACGCGCAGGTGGCGCGCGAGATGTTTGCGCGCGGCGATTTCGTCACGCCCACGCTCGGCGGCCACATCTGGTTTGAAAAACCCGCGTTGCTCTACTGGTTGATGATGGCGAACTATGAGGCGTTCGGCGTCTCGGAGTTCGCGGCGCGTCTGGGTTCTGCCGTCGCCGGCGTGTTGACGATTGTGATCGTCTTTTGGCTCGGTCGCAGAGTGGAAAAAATCGCCGGCGAGGAGATGCGGCATCTCGGAATATTAAGCGCCGCCGTGACTGCTTCATGCGCCGGTTTGCTCGTCTTCTCGCGCGCGGCGAGCTTCGACATTTTGCTGACGTTAACGCTGACGTTAACGCTCGCGTGTTTTCTCGTCGCAGAGTTGGAAGAAAAAAAGAGCGCGCGGCGTTTGTTGCTGGCGGGCTTTTACGCAGGCGTCGGGTTGTCGCTGCTCGCGAAGGGATTGGTCGGCGTCGTCATCCCGGCAGGCGTCGTCATGCTCTACTTTCTATTGCGCCGTCGCTGGCCTGACCTCATTCGTCTGGGCATATTGTGGGGGCCGGCGCTCAGTCTCGCGCTGGCGGCGGTATGGTATGCGCCTGTCATCGAGCGGCACGGCTGGAAATTCATCAACGAATTTTTCGTGCAGCAACACTTCGCGCGCTACCTCTCGAATAAATACAAGCACCCGCAGCCGTTTTACTATTACGTCCCTATTATGATCTTGCTGACGCTGCCTTGGTCGGCATTCGTTGTGAAGAGTCTCGCGGGCGTGAGACGTTGGAAGATACGTGACGACGGCGCGGAAAATCGTCTGTGTGTTTTTGCGTTGGCGTGGCTCGTCGCGCCCATCGCTTTCTTCTCTCTCTCAGGCTCCAAGTTGCCGGCTTACGTGCTGCCCGCGCTGCCGGGCGCGGCGCTGCTCGCGAGCATGGAACTGGCGAGATACCTGCGTCGCGGCGATGGACGTAATTATGTGCGTGTGACCGGCGCGTTGCTGCTCACATTTTCACTCGCCGCTCTCATTTACACAACGCGACTTTCTGATTTTGCGGCAACATTGGACGGAGACGTTGGTTACTTGTATGTCATGGCGATTATCTCACCCGCGTGCGTGTCGGGCGTGCTCGCGCTCTTCGCTTCGCAGCGTCGTGAGTTGTGCGTTGGTTCATTTGTCTGTGCGTCGTTCCTCACCGTGTTGCTCCTGATCGTGTGTGCGCTCGGCAAAGTCTCACAAGGTTCTTCGGTCAAGCTATTGATGGAGCGCGCAAAGTCTGAAGGATACGGGCAAGCGCCTGTTTTTCAACTTCACACTATCGAGCGCACGGCGGAGTTTTACGCGGCGGGTCGGCTGCTCTACGACGCAGGAGGCGAGCCTGTCAAATTCGAGGGCGCGGATCAGATCATCGAGGCCGCACGAAAAAGCGGAGGAGACGCGCTCGTGCTCGTGCCGCTGGAATATTCATCACAATTGACGGATGAGCCACAACTTTCGGCACAGGCGTTGGGCGACAACGGCACGACCGCGCTCGTCATGGTGCATGTCGAGCCGTGAGATTTTGATCGTTTGAAAATTTAAGGTTTGGCGAGCGTGCGCGTGAAAAATTCAATCACGCGCCGGTCGTAGGCTTCGCCTTGTTCGGCGGAGGACGCCGAAGCGTTGTAGCCCGTGAAGGGCAAGTCCGTGACGGCTTCGATGTTGGCCGGGTTGGGGAAACATTTGACGAGAACTTCGGTCGAGAGACGGAACGAACCGGCGTCGGGGCCTGACAACAAAAGCGCGCGTGTGTCTTTCAGGCTCTCGGCGGTGGCGCAGGTTGAAGTGTTTCGATAGTTGCCGCGAAAATAGAGACGCGCCCCGATTTGCGCCAGTCCGAGCATCATGCGGTTATCGAAACCGACTTGAGTCTTGACCGCCATCCGCAGTACGTCGTCCGGCGCGTCAGGCACGGAATCAAGCACGAGCGAACTGACCAACTGGCTTTTGCGCGCCGCGCCGAGCGCCGCGTAGCCTCCCATCCCGACGCCGTAGAGACCGTATGCCTCGCCAACCAGAGGATGATTCTGCGCCGTCTTTAACTCTTTCAAAAAATCGAGCGCGGCCAGCACGTCGTCCGTTTCGAGCGCGCCGAAAGCGGAGGCCTGCACCGGCGGATTTTCGCCGTGCCCGCGCAGGTCGGGCAGCAACACGGTCATGTTCGTGGTCTCGTTGATTTTGACGCCGAGATTCAGCAACCACGAACGGTCAGCGCCGTAACGATGTAGAAGAATCACGGCGGGCGCGCCTTCCGCACCGCGCAGAAGCCAGCCGCGCGCGCGCGTCTCGTCGCGGTTCGACCAGCTTTCCTCTGTCGCTTTCAATCCACGGTCGCTGAGGTGAGAGAACTGTTCGGGCGTCACGAGGTAATGATGACGCGGCGGTCTCGATGCGCCGTACACCATCCAGACGAGCAGACCGACAAGCGCCAGCACCAGTAAAAGCATGAAGGGAAATAGCGCTTTGAAAAGTTTTCGTCCGATTCTGCTTCGCACAGGCATTGCACGATATTGTAAACGAAGTCTGAGGAATGACGAACCTGAAAGTTGTTCTCTCTTTCAATTTACTGCGGGTTGCAAATGAATGTGACCGGAGATTAACCACAGAGGACACAGAGGGGCGCAGAGGAGACAATCAAACCTCTCTCTTTCCTCTGTGTCTCTCTGTGTCCTCTGTGGTGAAAATTCTTTCTCTCATGTCGCACTTAATCGCAAACCGCTATAACCTGACGGCGTCGCGCGCGCGCTCGTAATCTTCGGGCGTGTTGACGTTGAGGAAAAATCGCTCCGCGCCGGATAAATTCGTGAGTTCGGAAAATTCTATCCAACGTGTCCGCACCTGCTGCAACAGCGCGCGCGGTCGAAGTTCATCCGCTTGCAATAAACTTTCAGTTAATGCGAGACACGGCATCGTGCGATAAAGCGCGCACAGCGGTTGCGGACGCCCGTCATCTTGTAACGGAGCGATGGCGTCAAATTCTTCACGGCGGCAGGCGGCCAAAAACTGAAACAACTCGCCGGTGACGAACGGCAGATCGCACGACACGATGAGCGTCCACGACGCGGAGGCGTGTGCGAGCGCGGCGTGAATGCCGCCGAGCGCGCCGCGCCCGACATGGACATCCGGCACGATTGGTAAATTCCACGCGCCCGCATCTTTTTTCAAACTGACGACGCTCGTGCGCGGCGTCAACCCGGACATGGCAAGGGCAATGCGCTCGACGAAACTCCGGCCTTCAATCGTGAGGTGCGCTTTGTCACGCCCCATACGGCTCGACGCGCCGCCCGCGAGGATAAATCCTTCAATGTCTGTCGCCTGTTCGTACATCGGTGTGGTTCTTTACCAGGCAAATTAACACCCGCTCAAACTTTGCGGCAAGACGGCTTTGCCCGTCCTGATGAAAGTTCCGTGCTGGTGGGCTAAATTCAAGCAACGGAAAAGGTTCAGCGGACATCTGTGATTCAAGACAGGTTGCTTGACCGTGATTGAAATTCGCGTCTATAGTCGAGTAGGTTTTGCATGTCGCTGTGCGGTTCGCTAACAATATTCTGTGTTCGGCAGCGCAAACAACTTCAACATCCCTTCCAACGTTTCATGTTCACCAAATAGCTTTTCGAGGTCGCTCAATGAAAAAAACTCTGACCGCCGCGCTTTCGCTTTTCTTCCTGCTTGGTGTCGTCGCTTCAGGGCAGCAACTCCCGGCGGCTTCCAACGCCAACGCCGCGCCGCCGACTGCGTTTTTCCCTCTCGAAGATGTGCGCGTCGGCCAGAAGGGAGTCGGGCGGACGGTCTTCGTTGGAAGCGAGACGCAGGAGTTCGGGGTCGAGGTGATGGGAGTTTTGCCGGGCTATCCGCAGCCGCGTAAGTCCGTCATCATCGCCAGACTCTCAGGCACAAACGTTGACCGCACGAGCGTCTTCGCAGGGATGTCCGGCTCGCCCGTTTTCATTGACGGCAAACTCGTCGGTGCTATCGCCTACGCCTTCCCGTTCGCCAAAGAACCCATCGCCGGCATCACGCCCATCAGCCAGATGATTGACATGTTCGAGCAGGGCACGCAGCGCGGCGAGCATGACCAACTCGGCTTTCCGCGTGAAGCCCGCGCCGTCTCTTACACGCAACTCGCGGGCACGAGTTGGAAACCCGAACTGCCGCGCGCCGGCGGCAACGCAAGTGCAGCCTTCATCGCGCCCGTCGCGACCGGCTCGCCGCTCGCAGGCTTGCTCGGACAGCAATTCGCGCCCATCGCCACGCCGCTCGTCTTCAACGGTTTCTCGGCGGACACGCTCGCGCAGTTCGCCGGCCAACTGCAAGGCAACGGCCTCATGCCCGTCTCCGGCGTCGGCGGCTCCGCGCCCATCACGCCGCTCGGCAAAGTGACTGACAAGACGCTCGCGCCCGGCTCGTCAATCAGCGTTCAACTGATACGCGGAGACTTTTCCGTCGCCGCCGCCGGCACAGTCACCTACCGCGACGGCGACCGCATCTACGCCTTCGGCCATCCGTTCCTCAGTCTCGGCACGTCGGATATGCCGATGTCGGAGTCGTCCGTCGTGACCGTCATTCCGAACACGATGAACTCGTTCAAGCTCGTCGTGGCGGGCGAGATGGTCGGCTCGATTTCGCAGGATCGCGCGACCGGCATCTACGGCCAACTCGGACACGCCCCGAAGATGGTTCCCGTCCGCATCAATCTCCACACCAGCCGCGAACACGTCGAGACTTTCAACTACGAAGTGGCGAACGACGAATTTCTGACGCCGCTGCTGCTCAATATGACGATTTACAACACGCTCACATCGAGCGAGCGCAGTCTCGGCGATTCGACCATCAGCGTGCGCGGCAAGATTGAAGTCAAAGGGCAGGACACTATTTTTCTTGAGCGCAGATTTTCAATGAGCGGCGCGAGCGTCGCCGCCGCCGGCTCGGTCGCCGCGCCCGTCGCCGCGCTGATGTCGAGCGGCTTTGACAATGTGGAGTTGGGGCAGATCACGCTCGATATTAACGCCGCCGAGGTTCGCAAAACCGCCACGCTCGACCGCATCGCACTCGACCGCACGGACGTGCATCCCGGCGAGAGTGTGGAAGTGCAGGCGTACATTCGCACCGAGTCGGGCAAGCAATTCGTGCAGCGCATCCCTGTGGAAATCCCCACGGACATGCCGCCCGGACAGCTTCTCTTGTTCGTCGGCGACGGCGGGACTTTGCAACAAGCTTCCGCATCGCAGAACTTCGTCCCGAAAGATTTGGGACAACTCGTCGGCTCAATCAACAAGATCAAGAAAAACGACCGGCTCTACGTGAAACTCTTCCGCATCACATCCGGCGCGGTCATCGGGACGGACGAGATGCCGAACCTCCCGCCTTCGTTCGTCGCGACGCTCAACAGCGAGCGCACCTCTGGCGGCTACACGCCGACCGTGCTCTCGCCAGTCGCTGAAAAAGAATTGCCGCCCGCCGAATATGTCATTGCGGGGCAGCAACTGATCGGCATCAACGTCATACGCTAAAGCATGGCGCGTGAAGTGTTGAAAGTTAGGGATTAGAGTGACAGAGAAGGGGCGAGATTCGCAGAGCGCGTCTCGCTTTTTTTTGGCGCAGGGCATTTAATCAGTACCGCGAGCGGTAGCGAGCGGGTCTCGTAGGGTGAGCAGACCCGCTCGCTACCGCTCGCGGTACTGACGGAGTTTACACCCAACAGCAAACCGCTATAGTTGATGAAAGTGTGCGTTTTAACTTGCGCGCTCGACGATGAAAATAAAACGTCGCTCCGATTCAGGGATCAGCAGTTCATCAAACGGCAGTTGAGATTCTGCGATTCGCTCACGCACTGATTCGCCGCCGAAAAGCAAGAGCGTCTTGACTTGCGATGACCACTCTAAAAGCTCTGGAAGCAAATCCGTAAAACGGTCGAGCGCGCGACAGGTTAAAAAATCCCCGGACGGCGGCGCGGCCGTCTCAAATCTTTCCGCGACGACGCGACACGTTTCATTTCTTCCAATTCGCCTGAGAGCTTCGCGTAGAAAGACGGTCTTCTTCGGCGATGATTCAAAGAGCGTCGCCTTGAGCGTCGGGCGCGCGATGAGGCAGGGAATAATCGGCAGCCCCGCGCCGGAGCCGACATCAATCACACGCGCGTCATCCGACATGTAACGCGACGCCAGCAACGATTCGAGGACGTGTCGCGTGGCGAACTCAGACGGCGAGCAAGGTGCGACGAGATGCAGGCGTTTGTTCCAAAGCATGACCAACTCGAAGTAAGTTTTAAGCGCGCCGATTTCATCGGATTTGAGGGCGACATTGAAGCTCACAGCGTGCTGCCGGAGCGCGTTCACAAATTCGTCGGAGGGTGTTAGGGTTTGGCTCATTATCATTTTGTCCGCGAGTAATCTTTAAGCCAAGAATAACGAATGTCAGCTTCGATGCACAGCAAAGAAATGAACGCGCAGACGCTTGCCGCAGAGCATGAGCGTCTAGGGCAGGCCGTCACGACCATCATCGCGGAATACGCGCGCGCGCTCGAAGAGTCGCCTGTCTGCTCGCGCGCGACGCCGAAAGAATTGGAGCGGCTTTTCGCAGAGCCTTTGCCCGCGAGCGGCACGAGCGCGGATGAGATACTCGAACAATTCACGCGCGACGTTCTGCCGCACGCGATGAACATTGCCAGCCCGCGTTATTTCGGACTCTTCAACCCGACGCCGCTGCCTCTGGGCGTCTGGGCTGACGCGCTCTGCTCCGCGCTTAATCAAAACGGCGCGGTGTGGCGCAACTCCCCTGCGGCCAACGTCATCGAGGCGCGCGTCTTACGCTGGCTCTGCGAATTGATTGGATACGGCGCGGGGAGTTTCGGAACACTGACGAGCGGCGGGTCGGAAGCGAACCTCGTCGCGCTCAAATGTGCGCGTGACAGAAGCGCAAGCGGGACTCGCGACGGGGGCTTGCGCGCATCCTACGCGCGCGGGAATCTCATCGTCTATGCTTCCGAGCAATGCCATTATTCTTTTATCAAGAGCGTGGACATCCTCGGCTTGGGGCGTGACAATCTTCGCAAAATCGAAACCGACGAACGCTTCCATCTGAGCGCGGACGTGTTGCGCCAAACGATTCTGCGCGACATCGAAGAAGGCCACACGCCCTGTTGCATCGCGGGCGCGGCGGGCGCGACTTCAACCGGCGTGATAGACCCGCTCGATAAGCTGGCTGACATCGCTGCGGAGTTCAAGCTCTGGTTTCACGTTGATGCGGCCTACGGCGGCGCGCTGGCGTTTTCCGGCAAGTACAAATCGCGTCTGCGCGGCATCGAGCGCGCTGACAGCGTGACGATTGATCCGCACAAATGGATGTTCGTGCCCTTCGAGTGCGGCGCGCTGCTCGTGCGCGACGGCGGCACAGTGTTGCGCGAAGCCTTCGACATCACGCCGGAATACCTGAGCGACGAGCGCGGCGGCGAAGACGTTGAGTTTGATTTCTTTCGCTACGGCCAACTCGGCACGCGCCGCTTCAACGCGCTCAAAGTATGGATGGCGATGAAGCATCTCGGCGTCAATGGCTACGCCGAAATCATCGAGCGACAAATCGAACTGACAGAGTATCTGGCCGCGCGTTTGGATGAACTGGAAAACTTCGTGCGCGTCGGCGAAGTCGAGACCGCGCTGTGTTGCGCCCGCTTCATACCGGAAGCGTTGAGAGACGCGAGCGGCGACGAGCAGGACGCTTTACAGAAAGCTCTGCAACAGCGCGTCGAGCGCGGCGGCGAGGCGTGGTTCGCGACGACGGTGCTTCACGGGCGCAGGGCTTTGCGTCTTAACATCAACAGTTTTCTCACCGGGCACAGGCACGTTGACGATCTGGTAGAATTGCTCAAGCGCGAGAGCGCGAAGCTTTTGGATGAGGGGAATGCGGTATGAGATTTTCAAACTTTGGCGGACACGGACAGCGACAAGTAAGACTATTTCAACTTTCACGCGCGCGAGTCTATCGCAGGATTTTCATGGCGCTGATGGTTGCCATCAGTCTGATGTCGAACGTCTTTGCACAGACCGCGCGCAAGGATTCGTTAAGCGGAAAGCGTTCGCTCCCGGCGATTCATTCGCGTGCGGAGTTCGATGCGCTCGCGCGCGTCTATACGGACACGCCTTACGCGCTGCCGCACATTCTTTTCGTCATTGATCGCAAAGACAAAAATAAAATTTACTACGTCAACTCGAAGACTTATCGCTTCCACAAAGATTTCGTCAACGGCACGTATCTCTCGCTTGAGCGCGGGCGCGAATTTTTCGAGAACAATTACCTCAAAGAAAATCGCCGCTTCATCATGGGCACGCTCGCCTACCAGACGCCGCTCAAGCGTTGGACGTTCGAGTTCTGGGAAGGCGATTTGATTCCCACCGAGCAGATTAAACTTGCTGCTGATGTCATCAAAAATTCTTTCTTCGAGCCGGCAGCCTACAAGCCAAACTCGCTGCGACAGGAGCAGGACTCGGCATCAATCGCGGGCTTGCAGCGCGTCATGCAAACGGACATCGCGCGCGAGCAGGAATACGAGCCGCTCAATCTCGCGCAAGGCTTGGGGCGCATCCACATCATCCCGAAACTCGATGAACACGTCGAGATCGGCTTTAACGAGATACTCGTCCTCAACGAAGTCCCGCTCAACCTGCCGCCCGTCGCCGGCATCATCATCACGAAACCCTCGACGCCGCTCTCGCACATCAACCTGCTGGCGAAGTCGTGGGGCGTGCCGAACGCTTACGTCAAAAACGCGGACGAGTTGTTGAAGGAATATAACGGCTGGTGGGTTTCGTTCGAGACCTTGCGCGACAAGTACAACATCAAGCGCGCCGACATCAAACAACTCGATGAATATCAAAAGCGTCTCGCCGTCCGCAAAGACGTAATGACGCCGCGCTACGATCTCTCCGTCAAAACGCTCGCGCCGCTGACCGAGCAACGCGCGCGGATGGTTTCAATTTACGGCGCGAAGTCAGCCAATCTCGGCGAGGTGATGAGGGCGCACCTGCGCGGCATCACCGTGCCGAACGGCTTCGGCATCCCGATTTTTTATTACGACCAGTTCGTCAAAGAAAACAAACTCGACGATGTCATCTACGAGATGATGAACGATCAAAAGTTTGTCCACGACCCGGCCTACCGGCGCGTGCGTCTGACGGATTTGCGTGACCGCTTTCTCATGGGAAAGTTCAACGATGAATTAAGCGCCGAATTGTTGAAGCGCGTCCACACTGAGTTTGCGGGGCAAGGTCTGTTCGTCCGCAGTTCATCGAACGTCGAGGACTTGCCCAATTTCAACGGCGCGGGTCTCTACAATACCGTCCCGAACGTGAAGGAAGACGACAAGTTCATCGAGGCCATCAAAAATGTCTGGTCTTCGCTCTGGAATTTTGAAGCTTACGAAGCGCGCGAGCGTGCCAACATTGATCACTCGAAGGCGTACATGGGCGTGCTGGTGCAGACGGGCGTCAACGCCGACAGCGCGGGCGTGATGATTACCACCGACCCTTTCGACACGGACAATCGCGGCGCGATTTACATTAGCGCGAAGCGCGGGTTGGGCATCAAGGTCGTCGAAGGAAAAAAGATCGCCGAGCAAATTATCTTTCGCCCGCGCTCGAACGCCGTCAAGATTTTGACGCGCTCGGACGAAGAGAGCCTGCTCACGTTCGACGCTGAGGGCGGCGTCAAAGAGATTCCCATCACGGGCGAGCGCGCGGTCTTGACGGATGAAGTCGTGCGGCGACTCGCGCGCGCGGCTGCGCTCGTCAAGGCGGTCTTCGGAGGCAAGGAGCAGGACATCGAATGGGTGTATATGCAGGGACAAATTTATATCGTGCAATCGCGGCCATACATACAGGGAATTTAGTTTGATGTTAACGATCAGAAAAACCGTCGCGCCCGTGAGCGTCGCGCGCACAGTCATGTTGCTTGCGCTTGTAACCTGCATCGCCGGCGCGTGCCGGCAGCAGTCTTCTCCTTCAAATAATTCACGGGCGAGCGACGCAAGCTCTTCCGTCAATGCCGATGCTTCGCGCAACAACGCGAGCGCCGACCCGGCGCAAATGAATGCCGAGATTGAGAGGCTGGAGCGTGAGGCGGAAAAGAATCCGGGCGACGAGACGGAGCGTGAAACTCTCTCACGCGCTTACCTGCGAAGGGGGAATTATTTCCGCGACGCACAAAAATATTCCGATGCGCTGAAAGATTACCAGCGCGCGCTGCGTAATGATCCCGATAACGAAGAGGCGCAGAAAAACATCGCCGCCATCAGCCCGCTCGTCGAAGGCACGCCCACGGCGGAAAACGGCGAGCCGGCCCCGCTACCCATCACGCCCAATGTCACGGACGAAGACGAACAGTCGCCCGCCGCGCCTGCGAAGACGCCGAAAAAGCAGTGATGAGTGATAAGTGATGAGTGAAAGACCCTTTGCTTCACTTGTAGCCACCCAATCTCACTTTTGTAAATTCGCGGCTCAACCTTTACTATTAACTCGCTCGTCGCTTGATTGTTGACCCGCTCGTCACTCGTCACTCGTCACTGCTTCTGTATGCTCATTATTCCCGCGATAGATTTGAAGGATGGACGTTGCGTGCGGCTCACGCAGGGGCGCAAACGTGATGTGAAAGTCTATGACGGAGACCCCGTCGAGATTGCGAAAGAGTTTGAGAAAGCGGGCGCGCAGATGCTGCATGTAGTTGACCTAGACGGAGCTTTCGCGGACTCGAATTCGCCGAACCGCGAGACAGTCAAGAGCATTATTCGCGCGTTGAAAATTCCCATGCAGACCGGAGGCGGTTTGCGTAGGGTGTCGGACGTTGAAGATTTAATCGAGAGCGGCGCGGAGCGTGTCATTATCGGCACGCTGGCCGCCGAGTCGCCTGAGATATTGGAAAAGTTGGTGAAGATTTTCGGCGCGGCGCGCATCTGCGTCGGGATAGACGCGCGGGATGGAATTGTATTGACGCGCGGTTGGGAACGAGAGGGAAAGTTGAGCGCGCTCGAACTCGCGCGGCGCGTGGGCGTGTTGGGCATCGAGCGCATCGTCTATACGGATGTCTCGCGCGACGGGATGCTCGGCGGCGTCAATCTCGAACAGACGTGCGAGGTCGCGCGCGAATCCGGTTTGCGCGTGACGGCGTCGGGCGGCGTCTCTTCGCTCGCTGACCTTGCGGGCTTGAAGACCATCGAAGCGTGCGGCGTGGACAGCGTGATTGTGGGCAAGGCGTTATATGAAGGACGCTTCACTCTGGAGGAGGCATTGAAGGCGGCATGAGCGACAGCGAGACGACGAAAAGAATTTTCGCGGATGGGATTTTAGATGGACAGGTAGCGTTTGTGACCGGCGGCGGCACGGGCATCACCGGCGGCATCGCGCGTGCGCTGGCAGAGGCGCGCGCGCGCGTCGCTCTCGTCAGTCGCAGCATGGAGCATCTCGAACCTGCGGCGGCGCGCATCCGCGAGGCGGGCGGCGACGCGCTCCCGCTCGCGGCGGACGTGCGCGACTACGCGGCGGTCGAGCGCGCAATTGCCGCCACCGTCGAGCATTACGGGCGACTCGACATCGTCGTCAACGGCGCTGCCGGAAACTTTCTCGTGCCGGCTTCAGAGCTTTCATCCAACGGTTTCGGCACGGTCGTTGATATTGATTTGAAGGGCACGTTCAACGTCTGCCGCGCGGCGTTCGCGGAGTTGAAAAAGGCGCGCGGGCAAATCTTGAATATCAGCGCGACGCTGCACTACGGCGGGACGCCGTATCAACTCCACGTCTCGGCGGCGAAGGCGGGCGTGGACGCGCTGACACGCAATCTCGCCGTCGAATGGGGCGCGCAAGGCATCCGCGTCAACGCCATCGCGCCCGGCCCCATCGCGGACACCGAAGGGATGTCGAGACTCGTCCCCGACGAAGTCAAAGAACGCCTGCGACGCGCGATCCCGCTCAAACGCTTCGGCCTCATCAAAGACATCGAACAGTGCGCCCTCTTCCTCTGCTCGGACGCCGCCAGTTTCATCAACGGCGCGGTCATCGTTGTGGACGGCGGCCACTGGCTCAGAAATACAATGCTGAATGCGGAATGAAGAATGATGAATGAAAGACAAGAGCCTTGCTTTTCACTCATCACTCATCACTCATCACTCATCACTTTCCTATGATTGATCTTCAGCCGGCAACATTTGAAGACTTCGAGCGTGAGGCGCGGCGTGGCGAGTTAGTGCCGGTCGTTCGCACCGTGCTGGCTGACTTGCAGACGCCTGTCAGCGCATTCATGCGTGTGGCCGGAGATTCGCGTTACGCTTTCCTGCTCGAATCGGTCGAGGGCGGAGAGCGCATCGCGCGTTATTCGTTTCTCGGCACGAAGCCAGAGATGATCGTGAGCGGGCGCGGAGAGCGCACCATCATCGAGCGCGACGGCGTCGAAACGGAGACGTTGGAAGGCGTGCGCGCGGTAGATTATTTGCGCGAGCATCTCGGCAAACACCGGCTCGCGCGCCGCGCGGGACTCGCGCCGATGGCAGGCGGCGCGGTCGGCTATCTCACTTATGATGCGGCGCGCTGGTTCGAGCCTGTGCTGGCCTCTGATGTCGAACATGAGCAAGAACGTGACGACGCGGTCTTTATGATCTTTCGCACCGTGCTGGCGTTTGATCGCGTCAGGCAGCAAATAGAAATCACAACGCTTGTGCCGACGTTTGAAGCCGGCGACAGTCGCGTGCGTCTCGAAGAGTTGTATAACGGCGCAGTGGACGAGACGGCGCGCATCGAGAGTCAATTATTAGAGGGAGCGATTCAAACTAAATCCGGCGCGCGGACAGTTGGAGAAGAGGAAACTGCGGACAAGTTCGTCTCAAACTGGACGCAAGACGACTTCGAGCGCGCCGTCGAGACAATCAAAGAGCGCATCACGGCGGGCGATTGTTATCAGGTCGTGTTGTCGCAACGCCTGACGAAGACGGTCAGCGTGCCGCCGCTGGAAATCTACCGCGCACTGCGCGCGACGAATCCTTCGCCGTACATGTTTTTTCTGCGACTCGGCGCGGAGACGGTGGTCGGCGCGTCGCCGGAAATGCTCGTCCGCTGTCGCGGCCAGAGGCTCGACTATCGCCCCATCGCAGGGACGCGCGGGCGAGGCGCGACCGAGACGGAAGACTGGCTGCTCGGTGAAGAGATGCGCGCCGATGAGAAAGAAGTGGCCGAGCACATGATGCTCGTTGATCTGGGTCGCAATGATCTGGGTCGCGTCTCCGATTACAGCTCGGTGGAAGTTGACGAGTTGATGTCCGTCGAGCGTTACTCGCACGTCCAGCATCTCGTCACACATTTGCGCGGGCGTCTGCGCGACACCTGCGACCGCTTCGACGCGCTGGCCGCGTGCTTTCCTGCGGGGACGGTTTCGGGTGCGCCGAAAGTGCGCGCGATGCAAATCATCAGAGAGCTTGAGCCGGAGCCGCGCGGCATTTACGCGGGCGCGGTGTTGTATGTTGATTACGCGGACAATCTCGACTCGTGTATCGCCATTCGCACCATCATGCTGCGCGACACGCTGGCGGAAGTGCAGGCCGGAGCCGGCATCGTCTTCGATTCAGTGCCGGAGCGCGAATATGAGGAGACGCTCAACAAAGCGCGCGCGCTTCTGAACGCGATTGAGATGGCGGAGAGTGGGTTATGACAAGGGTTGAAGTTAAAAGAGAAGTGAAGGAAAGCGTGCCGGCGAGAAGTTTCACGTCGTTGAATAATTTGCGCCCGAAAGCTTTTTACTTGACGCTGCTGCTGTGCTTGCTCATTTGTGCCGGCTGCGATTCCGGTCACACTGAAGATGTTGAGATTGATGCTGACACGGCGCGGCGCGAGCTTTTCTTGCATAATCATTCGTACAAACCGGACGACTATCTGAGCAGCATCAACGATGGCGATGCGCTGGCCGTCAAACTCTTTCTCATTGCCGGGATGAGCGCGGAACTTAAAAATAAACAGGGCGAGACTCCGCTCATCGCGGCGGCGCGCAACGGGCACGCGAAAGTCGTCCGCGTCCTCCTCGCTAAAGGCGCGGACATGAAAGCGCAAGACCCGGAAGGCCACACCGCTCTGACGCGCGCCGTGCTTGGAGGCTCGACCGAGATTGTCCGCACGCTCATCGAGCGCAAGGCGGATGTCAACGTGCAGACGAAAGACGGCTCGACCGCATTGATGTACGCCATCGCCAGAGAGCGCGAAGAAATCTTCGACGCGCTTCTGAACGCCTGCGCGGATTTGAACATGACGGACACGAGCGTCGGCACGGCTTTGATGTGGGCGGTCTGGTACGACCGCACGGAGTTGACGGAGAAATTGTTGGAGAAGAATGCTGACCCGAACGTCGCCAACATGTACGGCACGACCGCGCTGATGCTGGCGGCGAGCAAGGGCAACACGAAGATCGTCCAACTTTTGCTCGATCACAGTGCGAACCCGACGCTGAAAGACAAGGACGGCAAAACTGCGCTCAAGTGGGCGACGGATGCGGGACGCGCAGGAGTTGTGCAAATCCTTCACCAGGCTAAAACGGGCGTGCCGAAAAAGAGTTGAGAGGGCTTTAAGTTTAGTCGAGCGTGGCAAACGAGATGCTGCTGATTATTGATAATCCCGACTCATGATACCTTAACCGTTCAAATAACTACCCTTACATCACCCGCTTGCTCTCGGTGTGTGCCAGTTGTGTGCCGAGCATTCGCTCCAGCGCCTCCGTCATCTCCCGCTTGGCGCTATCATAAACGCTCACATAACACTCATCCGTGAACGACTCCCTGATGTGCCCCATCTGCTCGCTGACCTCCCTGGCCGAGACGCCCGCGCGCCGCAGAAGCGAGGCGAACGAGCGGCGTAGAGTGTAGAGGCTGAATTCTTCCGGCAGCCCCGCCGTCTTCAGGAGCGGCTTCAAGCGCCTGAGCGCGACGTTGTTGCGATGGAGCGGCTCGCCGTTTCTCGCCGCGAAGATGAGGCCGTGATCGCTGTAATTCCCGAACTCGACTTTCTGCCTGTCCTGACGCGCCTTGTAGCCGGTGAGATCGTCATAGAGCCAGACCGGGAAATAGACTGACCGCTTGCCTTTTTCCGTCTTCGGGTCGTAGAACTGCCAGCCGCCGCCCTTGAGCCTGACGACGGCGCGCGCGATATGAGCCACGCCGTAAGCCGCGTTCTCTTCGCGCACGAGTTCGATGTCCTCCCACTTGAGGCCGAAGAATTCTTCCGGCCTGAGGTCCGTGTAGAGCCACGGCACGAAGATCAGCCCGTCCGGGTTTTGGCGCGCATTCGATAAAGCGCGCCGCTTCATTCTCCGTCATCGCGCGCTGCGGCCTGCGTCTCGCCTTCGGTGTCTCCACGCCGGCGAGCGGGTTGGACTTGAGCAATTCGTGCCGCACGGCGTAAGCGAGCGCGTAGGCGAAGACGCTGCGAGCGTTTCGCACGGTGAGCGGCGCGAGGCCGCGGTCAACGAGTTGGTCGAAGACTTCCTGAATTGACAGCGAGGTCAGGCGCGCGAGCGGCACACCTCCGAGTGTCGGACGAATATACTGCTTCATCTTGTACTCGTAATTATCGAGCGTTGACGGGCGCAAGCCTTTCCGTCTGACGTGCGCGAGCCAGTTATCCAGCAATTCATTGACGCTCATCTCTGACGGCTGGAAAAATGAGCCGTCAGAGACCTGCGCGCACACGCTCGCGCATCTCTTCTCGGCCTTTGGGCGGGAGCCTCGGAAAGTCTCGTTGTGGTATGTCCGCCGTCCCGTGACCGGATCGCGCGCCGTCGCGACGCGGATCAGGTAGGTGTCGGGGCCGCGAGCGACGACCTGCCCGCGTCGCCTGGTGACCGCCTGTTCGTCTTTGTCGTTCATAGATTCATCTAGCCTCCATTCGTAGTGTTTTGCGAGGGGCTGTGGAATCTATCAACGGACGGGTTTTGAGCGATATAAGAATTCACCGCGCTCAAGGGAATGCGGAGCGTCTTCGAGCTGGGGCGATAAGCCGGAAGCACGCCGCACCTGACCATCTCATAGACTCTCCATTTCGAGACGCCGAGCATCCTGGCTGCCTCCATTGCCTTGATGCCGTGATCGTCGGAGAGCGGGGCGGGGCGCGCCGCCGCTTCGGCCAGCAGCACCTCACGGTGCGCTGCTTCACTCTCCCGTCGAGCATGGAGAGAATTTCAGCCGTCTGAATTTCAGGTCGTCCGATGCTCTCCATTGCTTCAACCACTAAATCATCATTCGTCAACGGCTTGACCATTGTATCGTCCGTCACCTTGAACCATCGCCGGTCGCGGTCAAGCCTGAGCACGGTTTCGTAGTTGCCGCCGTTCTTCCTTTTGCCGCAGGTGAGCGTCACGCGATCCTTGTCGTGCGGGTCGGCGTCGAGATTGAAGATTGAGGTCGAGAAATCGCCCCACGCCGATGCCCCGCGCCCCCGGTGCGCCTGCTCGCGCGATGTGCCCTCTTCGGCTTTTGCTTTGCCGACGTGATGGACGAGGACGAGCACGCAGTTCAACTTTCGCGCCAGCCTCACGAGCGGCTTCATCACGAAGTTGGCGACTTCTGAATTATCGTTCTCGTTACGCAGGGCGAAGGCGGCTGATGCCGTGTCAATGATCAGTTCATCAACGCCGCCCATGCCCCGGACTTTGGCCTCCAGCACGCGCAGGTGGCGAGACAGGGAGAGCGGTTCGCCCTCTAGCGCGGGCGCATGTGTCGGGAAGAAGTTTTGATCAAGCAATTGCTCCGAGTCAGCGTCGAAGTCTCTGGTCATTACTCTAGCGAGCACCCACATTCCAATGTCCCGGTTGACTGGGAGCAGGTTCGGGTAAGTGGGCAGGCTTTTCTCTGCCTCGCTTCTTCTGCCGAGATTTTCGCGTGATATTTTTTGACATGCGGCTCTGGGATGTATGGCCTCGTCTCAGCTTGAGACAGGCGAGCCAAAGTTCTAAACAGTCAATGCGCTATCATCATTAACCTTTGAGCAGATTAAGAGAGGCTATGCCGATAACCCCTCACCACGAAGGCGCTCTCCGCGCCGGTCTTCAACGAAAGCTACGCTGCGTCGCGCTGTGCATCGCGATAACGTAGTTTCACCAATTGCTCGCCGCGCAGGTCGGCGACGGCATAGGAACGTCCCTCACGGTCGCAGAACTCGACGAGAAAGCCGCCGGCATGGTCTTGAGTGTCGGTGAACACCTCGACGATAGTGCCGACCTCGCCGCGCTGCAAACTGTCCTCCGGGATGTCTTGAAGGAGAGCGACGACATCCAGTAATTTCAATTCATCCACTTTCATTTTCCTTTCATAAGACGTAACAGGTGACGAGGCGAGGGAAGTCCGTGTCGTGCTCGACGATCCAGCCGGTGCGAACGGTGACACTGTGCTGCTGGCCTTCTACCAAGAAATCCATGGTGTACAACTGACCGTGACGAACCAGCTTTCCTAAAGAGGCTTCCTCGTGAAGCGCGGCCTCCAGAATCAATGCGCGGAGTCGTCCGGCATCTTCACGGGTGAAGCCGAGAGCGGCGCGGAATACCTGCGCTTTGTGCTGCCCCTCATCGTGTTCGGGGTTGAGCGCGTAGTCGCGCAGTTTTTCGATTTCGACTAAGGCTCGCTCGGCGTTCGGCAATTTCAACGGTTCACTCTCATCGTGGGCGGTCTTCCAGCGCAATCTCTTCGGCCTTGCGTGCCGCGAACTCTTCACTGCTACTCATCAGATCGCGATACTTGCCACGAATGATGCGGGACAGGGCAAGACGCCTCGCCTGCTCGGAGCTCTGAATTTCACTCTCCAACACTTTCAATAATTGTTGCCGCTCATCCGGCGAGAGCGTGCGGACTTTTTCAATGATCTTGTCTAAGATTGCGCTCATTAGTGTTTTGAAAACTCCATCAATTCAGCCGGACGAGCAAGCCGCGCCAATCCTCACGCAGCCTTGAGCGGTTTAATTCGCTCGTACACCTTTTTGTTGGCTAAGAGCGCATCCCACACGTCCACGTCGCGCTGCAAGTTCAACCACACTTCCGGCGTCGTCTTGAAGACGATGGAGAGCCGGTGCGCCATATCCACCGTCACGGGGCGACGCTCGTTAATAATCTCGTTGACCGTGCGGCGGCTCACATTGAGCAGCCGCGCCAGTTCGGTCTGGCTCAAGTTGGCGTCCGGCAGAATGTCTTCGAGGATCGCGCCCGGATGCGACGGGCGACGCTTTCGCTTGTTCAACATGGTGATCTCCACTGGTAAAAGTTAATGATAATCCTCAAAATCCACGTCCGACGCCTCGCCGTCGCGGAAGGTGAACGTCAGCCTCCAATTAGCGCGCACGGTGATCGCCCATGTGCCGCGTCGAGCGCCCTGTAATTCATGCAGGTGATAGCCCGGTAAATTCATGTCAGCCAAAGTTGTGGCCGAGTTCAAGGCATCCAGTTGGAGCATGAGCCGCCCCGCCAACTCAGGCGCCGCGCCGCGCCGACTACCCGTCTCGAAAAGCTGTCGTAGCCCTTTGTGTCGGAAAGTCTTTATCATGCGTTCGCGACGCTCAGACGTTTCACAGAGAGAATGGTAACGCGAGACGTTACAGGTGGCAAGAGCAGTCAGCGGCCTTTCATCCAAGCATCACTCGCGCATGTCGCCTTGCGGCGACTCACCACGAATAAAAGCCTTCAACTCACTCAGGCGGCTTTGCGCTTGCGAGGCTTCTTTGTAGTTGCTGGCTCAGGCTTCGCCTTTGCTGCCGGGCCGGGAGCAGTCTTTCTGTTCCGTGCCTCTGCAACAGTCGCCGCACTGATAGCCAGATCACGCCCGAACTTCTCAGCAACAAGCAAGCCCTCTTTCACAAGTTGGCGCACACGCGGAGGTGACACGCCGAGAGCCGCCGCAGCTTCGTTAGTAGTAAGTGTTTCCTTAGCCATGTCGCGCAGGATAACATCAAAATATTTATTTACGCAAGAGGTATTATTTACTTGACAGATACTTACTCTAGGAGTAATATCTATTCAAGTTAGTAAGTCATTCCGCAGCAGAGAAGGGAAGCCAAACCATGATTCAGATTCAACGCCGCGAGCAGTTCACCAAAGCCGAAGCGAGAGCCAAGAAAGAAAAGATGCACGTCCGCCGCTATGAGCCGAGCCTGTATGAAGTCACCAACCGCGCGAAGGGGCACAGCTACCTCGTTCGCTTCGAGCGTCAGGACGGAAAGACGTTCGGAACCTGTACGTGTGAAGCAGAGACGCCGCACTACGGTCGTCGCGTCCCGATGGTGTGCAAACATCTCTTCGCCGCCGTCCTGTATGTCAGAGCATTGCGTGAGATGCGCCGCCACGAAACGGCGCACTAGAGAAGGGGGCGCGCGGCCACACTCCGAACAAGAAGACCGACCGCGCGCCCTTCAACCTTTCACCGTCCGCAAAGAAGGGAAAAGTTAATGAAGAATAAACCCAAAACCAGCCCGCGCACAAAGCCGCCGACGCCCAAGCATGAACCACTCGCCGCGCTCATCTCGCGCGTGCTCAGTCACCCCGAACTGCCCGACACGCTCCGCAGATATTTCGGCGAGGGGATGACGGAGCTATTCAACAGCTTGAACGACGTGCAGCAAGAGAGGATCGGGAATGACCACGCGCACATCGCGCACTTACTGGCAGCCACAGCCGAGAACGCGAAAGGAGGTCGCACGCGATGAAGAAAGCCACCACCAAACGCCGCGCGCCGGTGAAGACCCGCACACCGCAGGAGCAGATGCGTGACTACCGGCGCAATTTCGCCGGACGACTGCCGAAAGGCTCGAAGATACGCCGGATCGTCGAACTCGCCAGCGCCGTCTTCGAGCCAAGCCAAGACAATTTCGCGCGCGCCATCGCGCTCAATAGTTTGACTGACATGTTGCAGGAAGAGTCGAAGCCCGGCGAGCGGATATTTATTACCCTCATGGTTACGTTCACATCGTACATGTACATCTGCGACACGCCCGAAGAGTGGCGGGCGATGATAGACAAAATCAACGCCGTCAGAGAGCGGCAGCGCGCACGTCATCTTGCCGCCGGGAAGCCGAAGGCAGAGACGGCCACGACGAAAGGCGGCGCGGCATGAGCGCACATGAAGCGTTGGACATCTGCAACTATCTCATCAAACGCCCCGACGAGACGCACGCCATCTTCGCCACCGGCGACGGGACGAGAGAGAGCGGCGTCCGAAACGGCGACCTGCTCATCGTTGACCGCGCTATCTCTGCGCACGTCGGCGACATCATCATCACGGAAGAGGCGAACGAGTTGACGGTCGGCATCTACAAACCGCGCCGCCGTCTCTCGCTCGTCGGAAGAGATGAAGAGGATACGCGCGTCATCGAAGTGTGGGGCGTCGTGACGTTCGTTGTGCGGAGTCTGCGCGCGAGGAACAGAAAGAAGGCGCGGCATGAAGACACGCCCGACGACCATCAAGCGCACGCCGCGAGTCTGCCGACCGCCACGACCCATCCCGCGCGCCGTGTTGAGGCGATAGGTTTACATTCGAGGTTTGCCCGTCCGGGGCAAATGAGAGAGGCGCGCAGCCAAAGGAATCGGGAGCCTGATAGCTGCGCGCCTCTTTTTTTAGTGCCGAATATCCAGCCGTCATAGGGTACGACGACCGTCATAGGGTACTCAAATGCACCGTTGTGTGGCGCGCATCGTCAAAGATATTGAATTATCGAAAACAGGTGTGATATAAGCCGCAGTCACCCGGCGGATACTCGGATGCATTCGTCGGCTTGATTGCCGGGCGAGGACGGTGATCGAGACCTCATGACGTAAGTTATGAGATCAAGAGAGGCGATGGACTTGCAAAAGGTTCATCGCCTCTTTTCATTGACGTACCATCACGCACCACACTATCTTTCGCGTGACTGGCAGCCGTGTGGTAAAAGTCAGCCCTGAGAGGTGTTAGACCGCCGATGGCGGTAAAAGTCGGCTTTTGAGGGTGTTAGGCCGCCGATGG